>CAVRGL010000002.1:0-279418 GCA_963720735.1 uncultured Actinomycetes bacterium | reverse complement strand
AGGGCAACGTCAGCGGTGGCTGACGCTGCACTAGCAAAAGCAACCTCGAGCAGAGCGCGAGCGGCTCGACCGGTCGGGTCCGCGCTCGCGACGCCTGGCGCGCTGCTCGTCGCCGGCTTGACTGCCGTCGGGTTCGTGATCAGGCTCAGCCTGCTCCACCAGAGCCTGTTCGGTGATGAGCTGGCCACGTACTGGGATGTAACGACTCACTCGATGTGGGGCGTGCTGAAGACCGTCCACAGCGATGCCGAGATCACGCCCCCCCTTTACTTCCTTCTCGCCAAGCTGGCGACGTACCTCGCCGTCAGCCCGGAGATGCTGCGTTTGCCGTCGCTGATCGCCGGTACGGCCTCCATCCCGATGACCTACTGGCTTGGAGCTCGGACCCTGAATCGGAGGGCAGGGACGATCGGGGCGGCCCTGGTTGCGCTCAGCCCGTTCCTCATCTATTACTCGACGGAGGCGAGGGGCTATCAGCTCATGGTCGCTCTCCTATTGGCGTCGAGCATGTCCCTGCTGCGGGGCATCGAGAGCCGGAGGGCGGGTTGGTGGATCGCCTATGCGGCCTTCTCCTGTGCCGCGATGTACACCCACTACACGGTCGCCTTCGCGCTCGCCGCACAGGCCGTGTGGGCGCTCTGGGCCCACCGGTCGGCGCGTCGCGCCGTGTTGCTCGCCAACCTCGGGGCAGCTCTCGCGTTTCTCCCCTGGATCTCCGGCTTCGTGGCCGACCTCAACTCGCCCACCACGGACATCCTCTCCGCGCTACAACCGTTCACCGTCTCGGGTATTCGCACCTCGCTCGGGCACTGGTCGATCGGCTACGCCTACCCGACCACGTCGCTCAGCACGCTTCCGGGCCACGCCGCAATCGCCCTGATGGGAGCCGGCACCGTGCTTGCGATCGTCGCGCTCGCCGTCGATCGACGGCGAGCAAGCCTGGGATCGCGTGCGGTGGATCGGGGCCTGCTGCTGATCCTCGCCTTGGCACTGGCGACGCCGGTCGGGGAAGCGCTGGTCAGCGCCGTCTCCACCAATCTATTCGGCGCTCGCAACCTGGTTGCCGCCTGGCCCGGTTGCGCGCTTCTCCTTGCGGCGATCCTGACCAGCTCGCCAAGGAGAATCGTCTGGGTTCTCTCAAGCGCCGTGGTGATCTCCGGGTTTGCGATCGGGACGGTGAAGATGTTCGGCGACAGCGCCCAGCGACCGGACTACGGCGCAGCCGGGCGGGCGATCGCCGAAAGAGCGGGTCGATCGGACGCGATCGTCGAGCAGGTGTTCAGCCCGGGGCCGTTGAGCGCACTCGACACCGTGCTGGGGAGCCGCTACCCGATCGTCCGGGTCGGGGCGCCGCAGGAACGAGACCATCCCTTTACCCCGTACGACCGGGTCGCAGGCCCCCGGCTGGTAGCAAGACAAGCGGAAGCCGCCGCCGGCCCGGGAGGGAACATCTTCGTCGTCGGCAGCAGAGAGGCGCCGAACTGGGCCACGATGAAGGCGGTCCTGGGCCTGCTCCGACCTTCGTTCACCTTGGCGCGCCGCAAAGTCTACGGCGGCCTCTATCCGGTCCGGTTGCTCGTCCTCGAGACATCGGGACACGAAGGCTCTCGGCAGCGGGGCGGCTGATCAATCGCGGGCGTCCTCGCCGGGGCCGTCCTGCGACTGGGCCTGGAACATCGGGTCAGCCCTCGGCAGGCGCCGCGGGGACCGCAAACGCCAGCCGAGGATCAGGCGGATCATTCTCAATCCGACGCTGAGCGCCGATATGGGGTCGCCGGTAACGGAGGACGCTCCCACCCGCGGCAGATAGTTGACGGGCACCTCGATGTAGCGGCTGCCGGAGGTGATCGTCAGGAGCAGGATCTCCGCCGCGGCATGATTGCCACCGACGGTCATCTCCGCGGCAATCCTGTCGGCCATCTCGCGCCTGAACAGCCTGTACGTGCAGCCGACATCGCTGAGATGGGTCGTGTTGAAGAGGAACTCCACCAGCTTTCCGACGCCCCAGTTGCCCCAGCGAAGGAACCAGTTCATGTTGGCGCCGTGCCAGATCAACTCCCTGGTAGTGCGGGTTCCAAACACCGCGTCACACTCGTTGCTGTAGACGAGAAGCTTGTTGATGTCCTCGGGGAGAAAGGTGCCGTCGGGCTCTGCCAAGACGACCAGGTCGCCGCTTGCCTCGATCAGGCCCCGGCGGGTCGCAAAGCCATACCCCTGCTGGGTCTCGAACACCTCGACCGCGCGGGTCTTGGCAACCTCCTCACTGGTCCCGGGTTCCGCGTTGTTGTTGACGACGAGGACCTCGTCGACTACTCCCGAGTCGAAGAACCCGTCGATGACGCTGCGGATCGACCCGCGCTCGGCGTAGGTCATCAGCACGACCGAGACTTTCTTGCCTTCCCACATCGGCCCGCGATCCTAATTGCTGGGCGATAAGTGGAGCGGCCAGGCTCGAAGACTGCCAAGATGCCAGCCTCAAATCCGATGAACCCCCCGCACTCCGCGAATTCTTGAGCTTTTCCGTGAAGGTGACAGGCGAACGGGTTGTCAGCCCCGAGGGAGGCTTCAACCCGACCTGGCAACGGCATGTTGCCGCCTATGCACTCTCCGAACCCCATCTCGGCCCCGGTCGGGTTCTCGATCTCGGCTGCGGGGTCGGCCACAGCTACCACCTGCTGGCGCCGCGCGAGACGGTCGGCGTCGACATCGACTCGGAGGCATTGGCCGGTCAGGATCGTCAGACGGTCGTCGCCGACATGCGGGACCTGCCCTTCGAGACAGAGCAGTTTTTCCTCGGTGCTTTCGGTCCAATCGGTCGAGCACGTCCCTGATCCGGAGAGGGTGGTGGTCGAAGCAGCGAGGGTGCTCGAGCCAGGCGGTGTGGCCATATTCGTCACGCCTAACCGGCTGACGCTTGGGCGGCCGGACGAGATCATCGACCCTTACCACTACATCGAGTTCGACCCCGACGAGCTGCGCCGTATCTGCCAGGTGGCGTTCCAGGAGATCGAGCTTCGGGGGTTGTTCGGCTCGCCCCGCTATATGGAACTCTTCGATGAGGAGCGCCGCAAGCTCGATCGCCTGCTCGGACTCGACCCTCTCCGTCTCAGACTCCTGCTGGGGATGCGTGGCAGGCAGTGGTTCTACGACCTGATGCTGCGCCGCTACCGGCACGAACGTGACCCGCGGGCCGAGGCGATCGAGGTCAGTGACTTCGAGTTTCGCGAGACGCGCCTTGAGGAGGCGCTCGACCTCTGCGCCATTTGCCGCCGTCCCCAGGGATCGAGATGATCACCGCGTCCCGAGCTGCCGAGCGGTTCCCCGTGGTCTGGGGAGAGGGCGCGACAACCGAGGAATGCGTCTGGTGCGGAGCGCGACTTGGCGCCGGCTCGAGGAGGCTCCGGGGGCGGGTTCTCTGCCCGGAGTGCGGCGCGGCGAGCACCGACCCCTGGCCTTCGCCCGAGGATCTCGACCGGGCCTACGGGACCTGGTATCGCCCGACGGAGGGGCGGCGCTACACGCTGCTAGGCGACGCTTTCTTCAGTCGCTCGAGGGCCCTGATCGCGGACAGAATCGACGAGATCGCTCCACCCGGGCCCGTGATCGACGTCGGCTCGGGAGAGGGGGTGCTGATCGCGGCGCTGAAGCGGCGCGGTCGTCCGGTGTTGGGCCTGGAGCGCGACGCGACCGGCCCCGACGTCCGCGACGCGTCGCTCGATCAGATCGAGGGCGACGGCGAGTGGTCGGGGGTGGTCTTCTGGCACGCCCTCGAGCATCTTCCGGCGCCAGGTGAGGCGATCCGCGAGGCCGCCCGACTGCTGAGGCCAGAGGGAGTGATCCTCGTCGCCGTTCCCAACAGCGGCAGCCTTCAGGCCCGGGCCTTTGGCGACCGCTGGCTTCACCTCGATCTGCCCCGCCACCTCGTCCATCTCTCTCAGCGGGCGCTCTGCTCGGGCCTCGAGAGAAACGGGTTTCGGGTCGAGCGGATCTCCCAGGTCAGAGGGGCCCAGATCGTGATCGGATGGCTCGATGGCCTGGTCGGGCTGCTTCCCGGTGACCTCCGCCTCTACCAGGCGCTCCGCCAGGCCCCCGCCCGAAGTGCCGAGATGACGAGCGGGCAGCGCGTCGCCGCGATAGCAGCGGGCGTGGCTCTGCTCCCGGCCGCGCTCGTCTGCGCGGCTATCGAGATAGCGCTCGGCCGCTCGGGAACCGTCTACGTGGAAGCGCGGCGTGCCTGAGCCCGACGCCAAGCCCAAGGTGATCGTCGTGATGCCGGCGCGCCAGGCCGCGGCGACCCTGGAGCGCACCTTCTCCGAGATCCCCAAGGACGAGGTCGACGAGGTGATCCTGGTCGACGACTCCTCGACCGATGAGACCGTGGATCTTGCCCGCAGGCTGCCGATGCACCTGGTCTGGCACCCCCACCAGGTCGGCTACGGCGGAAACCAGAAGACCTGCTACATGGAGGCGCTTCAGCGGGATGCCGACGTCGTCGTGATGCTCCACCCCGACGGCCAGTACGAGCCCGGGCTGATCCCGGAGATGGTCGAGCCGATCCTCCGCGGCGAGGCGGACCTGGTGCTCGGATCGAGGCTGCTCATACCAGGCGCCGCGCTGGCTGCAGGCATGCCGCGCTGGAAGTTCATCGCGAACCGATTCCTGACCCTGATCGAAAACCGGATGATGGGCACACACCTCTCCGAGGCCCACACCGGTTACCGGGCCTACTCGCGGCGCCTGCTCCTCACCGTCCCCTTCCTCCGCAACTCGCTCGACTTCGCCTTCGACTCCGAGCTGCTGATGCAGGCCTCCTACTTCGGCTTCACGATCAAGGAGGTGCCGGCCCGCTGTCGTTACTTCGAGGAGGCCTCCTCGGTCGGCTTCCTCAAAGGCGCGGTCTATGGACTGAAGACTCTCTGGGCGGGGCTCCGGCTGATCCTTCACCGCGCCGGCCTGGTCCCGTCTCGAAAATTCAAGGCATAAGAGGGCTTCGCCCGCGCTCGGGGCGTTCGCTCGCCTTGCGGGGAACCAACTCGACCACGATCAGTCCCGAGCCGTCATCGTGGACGGTTCGCAGATCGAAGCGCTGTCCCAGCGCCTTCAGCGCCCAAGCCTGGAGCGGGGCGAGGGGGCTGGCCGAGGGGGCGAGCGTCCCTGGGATCGAAGACCGCCTCAACGGCCTCATCGAGGGATGCGTCTGCAGCTCGACGAAACTCCTTCCGCGCCTCCTCGTCGAGAAGCATCCGATCGCCGGCGCGGATTTCGTCAACGGCCTTGCGCAGGCCCGGCAGGCGCTGAGAAGGAACGAAGCTGTCCTGCCAGGGGGCGGCAAGCGGGCAGGACGTTCCCGCGGCCGCTCCGGAACAGGATCTCGATCGCGAGGTCGGGAGTCGTCGACGACCAGGGCCCGGCCATCCCCCGGCATGTACCGGGTAAGAAGGCGCTCACCCTCGGGGGTCAGGGAGTTGAGAGCCGGCAGATGCCAGAGGCGTTGCAGTGGCTCCGCGAAGCGACTGCCCTCCCGGGATCGCGTAGCCCAGCGCCGACCGCGGGAAGCGATCGCCGATCGATGACCAGGCGACCGCGACGAGAAGCACCGCCGACCGCGAGCGCGAAGCCGAGCCCGCCTCTGCGCGCTGCGTCCGACGTGTCTGGCTTCGACCGCAGCAGAAGGCCGAGCCACATGCCTCCCAAGATCAACCCGGGCAAAGCGACATTGATCAAGGTGTTGGCCGTCGAGCGGTTGTTGAAGTAGCTGTAGATCGCCACTCCGTAGGCGGTCATCCCGACCAGGGCGAGCATCGCGATCCGCTCCCGCCGGACGAGCCCGGGGCGGCGTGTCACGAGCACGGCGATCACACAGGCGGAGGAGAGGTATGCGGCTCCTACGGCGAGTCCCGGTGACCAGCGGGCGTAGTCATATGTGAGGTCTCCGAGCCGGCCGAAGAGGAATGCCTGCAGATAGGCCAGATACTGACCCCAGTCCGGCAGGTGCCCGCTGCCGCAGCAGAGTCGCGGCGGCGAACAGGGCATGCACCGCAACGCAGGCGGCGACTGCGATCAGGACCTGGCGCCAGAGCCATCTCAACCTCATGCCGGCCTCCGGAACCAGGCCAGCAGGCAGATCATCGGGAGGTAGGTCGCGACGGTGTAGGCGAAGCCCTCGAGCGACCAGATCGATGACACCCCGACGGTCAGCAGAGCCACCGCGCGCCCGGGGACTCGGATCCGCGGCCATCTCTCCGCCGCGACCAGCGCCAGCAGTGCGGCCATCGGCAAGCCGAAGCGCAGGGCGGCATCCTGGGGGATCGAATCGATCGGGAAGGGAAGGTTGAACGCGAGCACGACCACCGCGACCAGCATCACCGGCACCGCGACACTGCGCGGAGTCCGCGCGAAGCGCATCACGCAGTAGCCGGCGGCGAAGGTGAGCGCGCTGAGCGCCCCGCTGAGGAAGCCGAGGGTCCCGTATCCGATCGGCGCGAGGTTGAACCAGCCGGCGAGTAGGTAGATGCTGCCGACGCCGTACTGAGAGGCGGTGTCGACCAGCATCGCCCGCCCGTGCAGGACCTCGTTGGCCGGCCCCAGGAGGAAGTTCTGGTGGAACTGGATGATCGAGTCCTGTATCGAGATCAGCCAGATTTCCGGAGGCCTGCTCGGGATCGACGACGATCAGGTCGGGTACCGCCAGCAGGATGAGCAAGACCACGAGCGCGTCGAAGGCGATTCTCCACGGGCGCGAGATCCTCGGCCACCGGAGGAAGCACTCTCGCGCGAGGTAGGCGACCGACGCCAGGAAAGCGGCAACGGCCAGGCCGATCGGGCTGACTGAGCGAAGAAACGTGAGGCACAGGAGGATCACCGATCAGAAGCGCCCCTGCCAGGGTCCAGATGGCGGTGTCGTGGGCCGCCAACCGGAGCAGTGCCGGCCAGCGGGGCCGCAGTGAGCGGCGAAGAATGACGATGGCCGCCAGCCACCAGCAGCCCATGGCCAGCGAGAAGGTCACGACTCCCCCCCCCCAGGGAAGGATGCTGGAGAGCTTGACGAGGAGGATCACGCCGGCGAAGCCCCGGCGAGGAGCCCGACGAGTGCCGAGAGCCCGGCGGCGTTTGCCCCAGCCGCAATCCGATCCGCCATGCGGGTCCCGGATGATCAGCGCCAGGGGCAGAACGAGCAGGAACGCGAGCAGGTAGAGCAGCGTCTCCGCATCCTGATTCTGTGCGGGGAAGGGAGGGCCGATCGGGGTGGGATGGTCGAGGAGGAGCACTGCCCCCATGAGGGCGGCGAACCCGGCCAGCGCGATAATGTCACCAGGGCGAAAGTCGGGCCAGACGGGGCCTCCGCTGTCTTCCCGTCTTGCCCCAGCAGCCAGCCTCTGGGAGACCTTGGCCTGCGTCGGGTGTCAGCCGTGGGGCTGGCCATTTGCGGATGCGAAAGGCGGCGACCCCCTGGCCTCGCCTCTTCTTTGGAGTCTGGCACAGCGAAAGCGTGACGCGCGAGCAAGCGAAGCATGACGCCCGAGCAAGCGCCCCGGGGGTCTGCCCGCAAAGGCGGGCCGGGCTCTCGATTCCCCGCTACAGTCAGCATCCCTCGATGCTAGAAGCGCCACCCGCACAGCGAAGCGCCGAGGTCCCCGACGTCGTCAAGCCGCCGCCGGGCAATCCGCGCTTCCCCCTCTTCGACAGCCTGCGGGCGATCGCCGCCATCTCGATCCTGCTGGTCCACGCGGCAATCTTCGCCGAGGCATCAGGGAGCTGGTTTTGGCCCCTGGTCGCCCACCTCGACATCGGGGTGCCGGTCTTCTTCCTGCTTTCGGGCTTCCTGCTCTACCGGCCGATGCTCGCTGCAAGAGTCCTCGGCACGCCGGCCACCCGCCTTCATATCTACGCGAAACGGCGATTTCTGCGCATCTTTCCGGCCTACTGGTTGGCGCTCACCGTGCTGACAATCGTGGTCAGCCTCAATGGCGTATTCACCAGCAACTGGTGGGTCTACTACGGGCTCCTTTCCAACTATCCCGTCTACACGCCCAGCCCCGATTGCCAGGATGCCCTGGCTCGCGCCTTCATATGCGGCATCGCTCCGACATGGAGCCTTGCCCTCGAGGTGTTCTTCTACCTCCTTCTGCCGATCTTCGCCTTTGCCATGGCCTGGCTCACGAGGCGCCTTCGCGCGCTCCCCTGGCTCGGGATCGAGCTGGTCGTTCTCGGGCTTCTCTCGGTGGTCATCGGTGGCGATCCAGAACGGGACCGGGTCCGGGCATCCTGATCTGTATAGGTGGCTGTTCTTCTCTCCGCTCGGGCGGGCCTGGTGGTTCGCCGGGGGCATGGGACTCGCGGCCGCTTCGGTATGGCTCCAGGAGCGCGGTCGCAAGCCGAAGGCCGCGGAGTGGATCTCCAGGTTTCCGTGGGCTCCATGGATGCTGGCAATCCTGCTCTATCTCGTCGCAGCCCTCTTCATCCTCGAGCCCGCGCCATCACTCGCCGGCCCGGTCGGGGATCGCTCGATGTACGTATTCCAATACGTGTTGGTGGGGGTTATCGCCGGCTGGTCCTGCTGCCGATCGTCTTCTCCGGTGATCGGCCCCGGTGTTCCCCATCGGGTGCTCGCCCACCCCGCCATTGGGTGGCTAGGTCTCGTCTCCTACGGGATCTTTCTGTGGCACTTTCCGATCATCCTGGAGCTGACCCGCCATGGCGTACTCGATTGGTGGCCGGCCATGGGGTACCCGATTCTGGTCGGACTGACCTTGGCCATCACGCTGGTGTGTGCTGCTCTCAGCTACTACCTCTTGGAACGTCCCCTGATGCGGCGCAAATAGGTTCGACGAGCGGGACCATGGTTAGGATCGAGGAGCTCTCCGACTAGCATGGCCGGCATGGCGGGAACTGCTGGTGCGACCGTTCCGGATGCGGTCGCACCTCCACCGAGGCATCCGCGCTTTCCCCTGTTCGACGGACTGCGCGCGATAGCGGTTCTGTGCGTGGTCGCAGTCCATGCCAATCTCGCAGCCAGCGGTGCCGTCGGCATCTCGACTGCCGATCACTTCCTCTCCCACCTGAATGTCGGGGTGACGATCTTCTTCGTCATCTCCGGCTTTCTCCTCTACCGACCATTCATCGCGCACCGGACGGGTGGCGCCGACGCGCCGGCCGTCTTGGAATACGCCAAGCGTCGCTTTCTTCGCATCTATCCGGCCTACTGGCTGGTTCTCACCGTGCTGACGCTGCTCCCCGGCGTGACTGGCGTGATCGATGGCAATTGGTGGCAGCAGTACGCGATCCTCGACACCCTCCCGCTCCACAGCGGCCTCGGCTGTTCCGGGGCTCCGCTCGAGTGCGGCCTGGCACAGACATGGAGCCTCGTCATCGAGGTCACCTTCTACCTGCTCTTGCCGCTCTACGCGTTGCTGGCAGCCTCGCTGTTCAGGCGCCTTGAGACGCGCGCCTGGCTGCGGGCCGAGCTCGCCCTTCTCGGATCGCTTTCCGCGTTGTCGATAGTTGTGCGTTTTACCGACCTGATACCGATCTCCACCCCCTGGATAGACGCAACCGTTCTTGGGAGCGTGCTGTGGTTCGCTCTCGGGATGGGGCTCGCAGTGGTATCGGTGGCGGTCGGTGAGAGCTGGCGCTCGGCCCCGCTCCCGCGCCTTTGTCGGCTCCCGGCCCCTGCTCCCTTGGCTGCTCGCCGGGGCGATCTACCTTGGGTTGGCTCTCTGGATGCCGGCTAATCCGTTTCTCGTTCACACCTCGACCTCCCGGGGCGTGACCACGTTCGTGCTGGACCGGGGCTATCTGATTGCCGGGCACGTCGGATTCGCGCTGATCGCGGCTCTGCTGGTCGCGCCCGCGGTATTCGGCAGAACGGGCCAAGGTCTTCCGCGCCGCATTCTCGGCAACCGATTTATCGCCGGCGTGGCCTGATCTCCTGCGGCATCTTCCTGTGGCACTACGTGGTGACCCTCCAGCTCGACCAGGCGGGAAGGCCGTTCCTGCTGGTCCTCGTAGTCACCCTGGCTACTTCGATCCCGATCGCTGCGCTCAGCTATTACCTGCTGGAGCGACCCTTGCTTCGCCTCAAGTACCGCCGCCTCAGAGACATCCTCGGGTCTCGGAGACCGGGCCAACCCCTCACAACGAATTGAGAGATTCGTGACCAGCCGCAGCCCTGACAATAGACTAACGGCGCGAATGGGTGCCGGCGAGGGGCAACCAGTGGTCCCGGGAAACCCAAGGTCATGCGGGGGTCGGATGTGAGCCACGGTCAGAGGGCTCTTGCCAGGGCACGGACCGCCTCGGATCGGCTCCTGGAACCCGACCGCTCCGAGCAGGTCGCGAGGCTGGTGCTCGCGGCAGCGGTATTCGTCTATGTGATGGTTGCGCTCCGGGTGACCAGGGGCGCTTCCTTCACGTTCGAAGAGTTCATCTACGTCGGGCAGAGTCACGGGTTCGATCCGCATTTACTCGCCACCCCCTTCGGTGGCCACCTGACCGCCGTCACGCGCCTGTTCTACGAGATCAGCCTACGTCTGTTCGGGCCGACCCATTTCCCGTTTCAGCTGTTCGTGATCGTGCTCGTGTCCACAGTGGCTGTCCTCCTGTTCGTGCTCGTGAAGCGAAGGGTCGGCCCGCTCGCAGCGCTGGCGCCGGCGATCGTGATTCTCTTCCTCGGCTCGACCCCCGAGGTGCTGAACGGCTGGACGACGATGTGGGTGCAGGCAAGCGCTGCCGGCCTGGGCGCGTTCCTTGCGCTGGACGCCCGCAGCCGGCGCGGGGATGTGCTCGCCTGTGTCCTCCTGATCGCTGCGGTCAGCGCGTTCTCGGTCGGCGTCGCCTTCGCCATCGGAGCGGCAGCGTGGATTGTCGCGGAGCGTGGCGGTCGGCGGATCTGGGTTGCGATCGTGCCCCTCGCCCTCTACGGCGCTTGGTGGATATGGGCGCTGAAGTTCGATCAGGGTTTCCAGACCGGTTCGAACGCCCTGCTCACACCCGCCTGGGCCGTGGACTCGCTCGCCGCCGGCGCTGCCGTGATAGGCGGGGTCGGTGTCGACCTGACCCGAGGACCGGATCTGTTCACCGTCGCGCTTGGCTGGGGCCGGGTCATCGCCGCCGTCGGCATCGGCTTGGCGATCTTCGGAGTGCGCCGCCGGGGCTCCTCACCGTTGCTTTGGGGCGCCATTGGCCTTCTCATTGCGTTGTGGTTTGCGGAGGGCCTTTCCTACAGTGGGTCGACCTTCACAAGGCGGACCCCGGATCTCGATCGTTACGCGTATCCCGTCGCGATTGGGTTGATACTGGTTCTTGCCGCGAGCTTTCGGGGTTGGAGGCCGTCGCGCCGCGGTCTGCTCGTCTTACTCGGCTTGGTGGTGCTCGCACTTCCCGTGAACCTCTGGGAATTGAAGGAGCGCGGTAAGTCCATCCGCGCCGAGTCGTCTCTCGCGCGAGCGCGCCTGACCGCGATGGAACTCGAGCGCAGCTTGGTGCCACCTGGATACCTGGCGCTGCCCACTGAGAAAGCGCTGCAGACCTGTCACCTCCTCGTATGTGGAGGTGCAATTCCGACACCGGCCGCTGACTACCTTGCCGCGGTCGACCGATTCGGAAGCTTCGGTTACTCCGTGGGAGGTTTGAGAGCTGCACCTGCATACGTTCGACGGGCAGCCGATGAGACGCTCGGCAATATCGTCTCGCCGAAGATCACCCCCGTGAAGGCGACCCAGCTCAAATGTGATCGCGGGCGTCCCGAAGTCAAGCTCACCCCGCCCGGAACCGCGCTGAAGTCGAAGGATGGGGGAACGGTGAGCTTGCGCCGGTTCGCCGATCAGCCGGCGATCGTCGCCGGGACCCTTGCACCGGGCAAGGCCGGATTGATCAAGCTCCCCCGGGATTCTGCGCCTGAGCCCTGGCTCGCCTCGGTGAGCTCTGGCGAGCTTCAGACCTGCACTGCCGCCTCAGCAGACTGATCGAATCAGCCATCCTCGTCGGCGGCGGCTGATACACCCGAGGCGAGATCCGCGATCGCCGCCTGCAATTCGGGCACCGTGCAGCAGTAGCCGAGCCGCGTGACCCGGCTTTGCTCGGCCTCCGAGAGATCCACCCGGTCGCGGTCCAGCAGGAAGAAACGCATCGACTCGGGATCGACCTCGGTGCCGCAGGCGAGCGCGGCCTCGAGCAGGCCGAGGCGCATCTCCCGCTCGCCGACCCCCTCCGCGAAGGAACCGTCCTCGCGCGGCAGCGCTCCCACCTCCCGCAGCCGCGCGAGCGCGACCTCGGCGCCCCCGGGCGGTCCCCCGTCGCCGTCGGGGCGCCGCCCTGGCCTCCGCCCGCTGCATGGTGAGCAGGACGAGCTCGCGGTAGAGGCGGGCGTTCTCGGCGACGTCGGCCCAGTCGATCCTGGCGCCGGCCCCGTAGCCCGAGCCGAAGGCCGAGATCCGCTTCGGGTGGAGGTCGAACATCGCGAAGCGCTCCGGCCATTCCTCCTTGTCGCCGCACATCAGCGAGGCGAACAGGCAGGCGTTGCGAAGCGCCTCAGCGTAGTCGGCCCCGCGACAACGGAGGAAAGCCCGTGGTGGCTGCAGCCCGCCCGACGATCGCCAGGTGCTCGCGCGCCGTGCTCGACCTTCCGCTGCACGGTCGCCGAGCCGGAGTGGCGCCGCCACGAGGCAAGCGGCTCCGTCACCCGGATCGCGCGGCCCGCGAGGCCGACTCCCATCCACATCACCAGGTCGCCCATGAAGCGAAGCTCCGGGATCCCAGCCGCCCGCCTGACTCGAGCGCCCAGCGCCTGCGTCAATGCACCGGGACCGATGATCGTATCGTGCAGCCGCAGCGCCGCAAGCGGCGAGTACTCGATCGGCAGCACCGTGTCGATCTCGACCCCCGCCTCGTCGATCGTCAGGTAGGCGGGATAGGCGACGGCGGCCCCAGGATCGGCGATCAGCTCACCGGCCAGCCGGCTGACCGCTCCCCGGGTCAGCACGTCGTCGTCGGAGAGGTAGCCGAGGATCTCGCCCCGCGCGGCCCGGTTGCCGTTGTTGAGCGCCCGAGCCTGGCCCGCGTTCTCCTGGCGGATGAAGCGGAAGCGCTCCTCGGGTTGGCGGCCGGCGTACTCCTCCAGCAGCCCCGGAGTCTCGTCGCCTGAGCCGTCATCGACGACGAGCAGCTCGAGGTTCGGGTAATCCTGGGCGAGAACGCTGTCGATCGCCCCCCGCAGCCAGTCGGGGCGGTTGTAGGTGGAGAGCACGATCGAGACCGGCGGAGCCTCGGCGCCGGCTCTGGCGCCGCCGCCTCCCGACGCCGCAGTCGCGGGAGCAGCCGACTGCGGGGCGGGATCGGCGGTCCTGGCCGCGCCCCGCCGGCGGAACTTGTTGGCCCAGCGCCGGATCGGTCGCTCAAGCAGGTTGGCCGACAGCCACGCGTAGAGCGATCGAGACCGGGAACACGAGGGCGGACCAGGCTACCGCCGACCAGAGCGTGCCCGTGGTCGGGATCGCGAACTCCTGGATGCGCGAAATAGATCACCGCGAAGTGGATCAGGTAGACGCTGTAGCTGATGTCGGCGAGCCCGCGCATCGGCTCGTTGGCGAGGGGCCGCTGCACCCGGGCCGGCGCCAGCGAGAAGGCGAGCATCGCCGAGGCGGTCGCCAGCGGATAGGCGAAGGAGAGCAGCAGGGGCTGGCGGGCGAAGAGGCCGTTGAGGGCGTTGGGGTCCCTGACCGCGTCGCGGCCGGTCAGGTAGACGACGAGCGCGACGACCGGGACGCTGGCGAGCACCGCCCAGAGCGCGCGTTGCTCCAGCAGCTCGGGCGGGATCCGGTCGCGCAGCCAGACGTAGAGCCAGGCGATCGTCATCCCGCAGGCGAGGGCGAAGGCCCAGCTCGGGAACTGGCTCGCGTAGAAGTCTGCGAAGCGGGCCTCGGTCGGCGGCGCTGAGGTTGATGCCGAAGAAGGAGCCGACGTCGCCGGCGTGGCGTGCCGCGACCTGCCAGAGAGTGAGGAAGCCGGCTGCGCAGGCCAGCCCGATGAAGGGACGGCGGAAGAAGGCCACCGCCACCAGCGGTAGGACGAGGTAGAAGGCGGTCTCCACCGACATCGTCCAGACCGGCGGGACGACGCCGAAGCCGAGCGCGAAGGACCCGACCTGGCTTCCGTGGACGAGGACCGGCCCGTCGATCAGCAGCGCCGGCGTCTGGAACATCGTGAAGTGGGCGAGGACTGACCAGGCCGGGCGGCAGCTCGGCCAGGGCGACCGAGCAGGATCAGGGCGACGACCAGGGTGAGCCAGTAGGCGGGGATGATCCGCGCCACCCGGCCGATCGCGAACGAGCTCACCCTGCCGAAGTCGCCGCCGCGGACCGCGGTCGGCAGGTACATCACGAACCCGCTGACCACGAAAAAGACGATGATGCTCCGCGGCAGGATCCCCCAGATCAGGATCCCGCCGAACGAGTCGCCCGCCTTGGCGACCACGCCGCAGACCTCGAAGATGTGGAAGAGGACGACGCCGATCACAGCGAGGGCCCGGTAGGCGTCGAAGGAGGCGACGATCGGGATCCCGCGCTCCTTGCGCCACTCCTTGCCTGGGTCGTGGGATTCGGTCAAGCCGGGCAGGATGGGCTCACGCCGCGCCGGCGGAGGGGCTGGCGCCGAGCACGGGCACGCCCGCCGGGAGTGCCGTCGGAATATGCCCGAGGACGATTCCCGCCACCGTGGCGCTGACGTCGGGGACCAGATACTCCGCAGGAGGCTGCCAGGTTCTGGGATACCCGCAGGCCCACTCGAGGCAGTGCCGCAGCTCGCCGCCCCCGACGCCTGCGAGCACGTTGCTGCCGCACTCGATCGTCTCCGGCCGCTCGGTGGTGTCGCGGACGGTGACGCCGGCACGCCGAGGATGCAGCACTCCTCCTGCACGGTGCCGCTGTCGGTCAGCACGCAGCGCGCCTCGCGCGCGAGGGCGACGAAGTCGAAGTAGCCGAACGGCTTGAAGAGGCGCAGCGGCCCGCCCTCGAGATCGAGGCCGAAGTCCTCGAGGCGTTCGCGGGTCCGCGGGTGGAGGCTGAAGACGACCTGTAGCCCCAGCGCGCTCGGCGACCTCGCTCGACCTCGTCGAGCAACGGCCGGAGCCGGCTCTCGAGGTCGACGGTCTCCTGGCGGTGCAGGGTGAGCAGCAGGTAGTCGCCGCGCTCGACGCCGAGCTCGGTCGAGGACCGGCGGATGCCGCGATCGCTTCGCTCGTGGCGGTCGAGCACCTCCTTGATCGGGTTGCCCGGTGACCAGTACCCGGCTCGGGTGGAAGCCCTCGGCCAGCAGGTTCTCGCGGCTGCGGTTCGTGTAGGGCATCAGCACGTCGCTCGATTGGTCGATGACCCGGCGGTTGACCTCCTCGGGGACGCGGTCGTCGAAGCAGCGGTTGCCGGCCTCCATGTGGAAGACCGGGATCCCCATGCGCTTTGCGACATAGGCCGACATCGCGCTGTCGGTGTCGCCCAGGACCAGCAGCCGGTCGGGCCGCTCCTCCTCGAACACCGCTTGCGTCGCCTTCCAGGACTCCGGCCGACCCGCGCAGCGAAGCCCCCGCCGGAGATGCCGAGGGTCGGTCGGGCGCGCGCACCCCGAGCTGGTCGAAGAAGACGTCGCTCAGCGTCGGGTCGAAGTTCTGGCCGGTGTGGACCAGCACCAGCTCGCAGAGCCGTCGAGGCGCTCGATCACGCAGCTCAGCCGGATGATCTCCGGCCTCGTCCCGAGCACCGACGAGGATCTTCATCGGCCGGCGCCGCGCGCCGAGACGCCGTACTCGCCGAGCAGGTCGAGGACCAGCTCGGGATCGACGCAGCTGATCGGCGGAGCTGTACTCGCGATCCTCGAATGGCTCGCCTCCGGGGTCCTCGGGCCGCAGCTCCGGGAGGATCGGCATGATCGCCAGGTGGTCGCCCCGAAGGTAGGTGCGGGGTGCCTCCTCCTCGCGATACGAGCACCTCGTGCACCTTCTCGCCGGGCCGGATCCCCGTATAGGTGATCTCGATCGGACGCTCGCCGATCATCGCCTGGGCGAGGTCGGGGATGCGAGCGGCGGGCAGTCGCGGGATGTAGGTCTCGCCGGGGCGGCCGGAGCGGACGCGCCGCGAAGACAGTGTCCACGGCCTGGTCGAGGCTGAGCAGGAACCTCGTCATCTCCGGGGTGGTCAGAGTGACCGGTCCGCCGTGCGCGATCTGCTCCGTGAAAGAGCGGCACGACCGATCCGCGCGAGGCGATCACGTTGCCGTAGCGGGCGACGACGAACGTGGTCGGCCGCCATGAAGGCCGGCTTCGATCAGGATCCGCTCCTGGATCGCCTTCGTCATCCCCATCACGTTCACTGGCTTGCAGGCCTTATCGGTTGAGACCGCCGACCACCATCTCGACCGGAAGCTCGAGCTCGCGGATCGCGCGAACGATGTTCTGGGCACCGACGCACGTTGGTCCTCACCGCCTCGATCGGGTGGTACTCGCAGGTGGGCACCTGCTTGATCGCTGCGGCATGGAAGACGACGTCGGCCCCTGCGAGCAGCGGCGCAGACTGCTGCGTAGTCGCGGACGTCGCCGATCCGGAACCGGAGGCGGTGGTGGCGCTCCTCGTCGTAGACGATGTCGTCGGTCGCCACCCGCCGATGCTGGAAGGAAAGCCGCATCGCGTGCTGGAGCGCCTCGCTGCGCGAGAAGACGACGACCTCGGCAGGCAGGCCCATCTCCCCCTCGAGCAGGCGGCGGACCAGAGCCTGTCCCAGCGAGCCGGTACCCCCTGTGACCACGACCTTCTTGCCGTCCAGCACCCGGTCTACCTCGCTTCCATCAGCGGAGTCGGATCTCGCGCTCAGCTCCGCGACCATCTCGTGCCAGGCCGGCGGTTCCCACCCGATCGCCGCGCGCAGCCGGGAGGAGTCGAGCGAGCGGTCGATCTTCATGGTCGGGTCACGAACGATCTCGACATCATGCTCGAACGCCTCGCGGAGCAGAAGCAGCAGATCGTGCTTGCGAGATCGGCTCGGCGCCGAGGTGCCAGGTTCCCTCGAGCCGGGGGTGATGTCTCGATCAGATCGCAGATCACCCTCGCGAGGACGGAAGCCGTCGGGCCCGTGAAGAAAGCCTCGGTGAAGCCTCGCACCTCGCCCTCCTGCGCAAGGAACCACTCAAGCAGCCCGTGCGAGCTGGCCAGCTCGCGGCCGATCATCGAGGTCCGCAGGGTGAGCATCGCACCGCCCTCCGGCTCGCCGGCGAGCTTCGATCGCCCGTAGAGGTCGACCGGATCCGGCAGGTCAGACTCCGCGTACCCGCCGCGACGGCCCGAGAAGACGCAATCCGTCGAGATCTGGATCAGCCGCACCCCCCGCTCTGCGCAGGCCGCCGCCAGCTGGTGCGGGAAGAGGGCGTTTGCCCGACCATCTCCGCGGGTCGTGGCCCCTGCGATCTGCTTGACGAGGCCGATGCAGTTGACCGCGACCTCTGCATCACTCTCATCCAAGGCGCGCTGAATGCTGCGCAGATCCTCCGCCCGGACACCGGCAGCGATGCGGTTCGGGGCGAGAGCCCCGACCGCCACCGGGGCGGGCGGATCGGAGCGCACGGTCGCGGTTGCCTCAAACCGCTCCGCGCACTCTCGCCACAGCGTGTGTCCGAGCATCCCTGTTCCGCCGAACACGAGGACTCTGGGCGCGCCGTTGCCGCGCGAAGCCGTCGACGGGTCCGCCATCAGGAGGCAAGCTTAGCCCGCAAAGCGGCCACGGACCCTTCCGGGACGCCGCTGGGGCGCTGCCCGGCGGATATCCGGCCGGGCCGATCGGTGAAGGTTTGCGCCCAGGCGCCAGGACGGAGCAGGAACCGCTACCCGTCGATGGAAGACGGCTGGCGATGAGGCTGTTCAGGCGTGCAGCGAGCCGGCAAGAGCCCCTCGGCGGGGTGGTCGAGAGCCTGGAGACTCCCGAACCACCCGATCCGCCCGGCGAGATCGGGAACTCGACCGAACTCATGCCGACTGCTCCGGATGCGACGGTTGAAACGCCTCCTGAAGAAGCGGCGTCGGAAGTGCCGCCACCAGGGCCGGAAATCCGTGTCTCACGCACCGTCGTCAAGTCCGAGCCCGAGCTGGCCGAGCTGGTTGCGCGCGAGCCGCGGCTGAAGGACGAGCAGGGTCGACGTCACCATGGTCGAGAAGGGTTTCGGGACGCGGGTGGCGATCGTCGCCGAGGCCGGCAACGGGCTGGAGCAGGCCGACCTCGAGCAACTCCTCGATCAGCTCGCCGAGCCCCAGAAGCGGCCGTTCAGCAACGCCTGAGCCGCCGCCATAGAATCGCCCCGCGATGCGGGAGCGCAATCCGGTCACCCACGAGGAGAAGCTCGCCTATCTCGGCGAGCTGCGCGAGCAGGCGGTGCATTCGGCCTCCGAGGAGGCGGTGGAGAAGCAGCACGCCAAGGGCAAGCTGACGGCCCGCGAGCGGGTCGAGAAGCTGCTCGACCCCGGCTCCTTCGAGGAGCTCGACACCTTCGTCCGCCACCGCACCTACGAGTTCGAGATGCAGAAGCGCCGGCCCTGGGGCGATGCCGTGGTCACCGGCTACGGGACGATCGACGGCCGCACCGTGTTCGTCTTCAGCCAGGACTTCACCGTCTTCGGGGGCTCGCTCGGCGAGGTGATGGCGGAGAAGATGTGCAAGGTGATGGACCTCGCCGCCGAGGTCGGGGCGCCGGTGATCGGGATCAACGACTCCGGCGGGGCGCGGATCCAGGAGGGCGTGGTCTCGCTCGGCGCCTACGGCGACGTCTTCGTCCGCAACGTCCAGTGCTCGGGCGTGATCCCCCAGATCAGCCTGATCATGGGGCCCTGCGCGGGCGGCGCCGTCTACTCGCCGGCGATGACCGACTTCATCTTCATGGTCAAGGAGACCTCGCACATGTTCATCACCGGCCCCGAGGTGATCAAGACGGTGACCGGCGAGGAGGTCGAGTTCGAGGAGCTGGGCGGGGCGATGAGCCACAACTCGAAGTCGGGAGTGGCGCACTTCGCGGCGGAGGACGAGGAGAGCTGCCTCGAGGACGTGCGCCACCTGATGAGCTTCCTGCCGCTCAACAACCTCGAGATGCCGCCGCGGGTCGAGCCCTACGACGATCCCGAGCGCGAGGACCCCGAGCTCGACACTGTGGTCCCCGACGATCCCTCGAAGCCCTATGACATGCGCGAGGTGATCTCGCGGATCGTCGACGACGGCGAGTTCTTCGAGGTCCACGAGCACTTCGCCAAGAACATCGTCTGCGGCTTCTCCCGCCTCGACGGCTTCCCGGTCGGGGTGGTCGGCAACCAGCCGGCGCACCTCGCGGGCGTGCTCGACATCGAGTCCTCGGAGAAGGCGGCGCGCTTCGTCCGCACCTGCGACGCCTTCAACGTCCCCCTGGTCACCTTCACCGACGTCCCCGGGTTCCTGCCGGGGACCAGCCAGGAGTGGGGCGGGATCATCCGCCACGGGGCGAAGCTGCTCTACGCCTTCACCGAGGCGACGGTGCCGAAGCTGACCGTGGTCACCCGCAAGGCCTACGGCGGCGCCTACGACGTCATGAACTCGAAGCACATGCTGGCCGACTTCAACTTCGCCTGGCCGACCGCCGAGGTGGCGGTGATGGGCCCCGAGGGAGCGGTGAACATCATCTACCGCCGCGACCTGCAGACCTCGCCCACCCCCGACGAGCGCCGCCAGAAGCTGATCGACGACTACAAGGCCCACTTCGCCAACCCCTACTCGGCGGCCGAGCGCGGCTACATCGACGACGTGATCGAGCCGCGGCGGACCCGGCCGAAGCTGATCCGCGCCCTGCGCACCCTGCAGACCAAGCGGGTCGAGCAGCCGAAGCGAAAGCACGGCAACATCCCCTTGTGACCGGGTGAGAGGCCGCCGCTCGATCGAGGGGGTCGCCGCTCAGCATCTGTGGAGCAATCCCGATCGCCTCTGCGACGGATTTTCGTGGCGGCACTCGTCGGGGCAGCGGCGTTGATCCTCTGGCTCGATCGCGGCACCACCTACAACGTTGATCAGATCAGGTTCTTTCTTGCCAGCCCGACTTACGACCTGCATGGTCTGCTGGAGCCTCAGAACGGAAACCTTCTACTAACCACCACCCTTACCTACAAGATCCTGCTTGGGGCGTTTGGGACTGGGTTCCTGCCCTTCAGGATCATTCATCTCGTTCCGCTTGCCGCGAGCGCGACGCTGCTCTATGTGCTGATGAGGCGCAGGGTGGGCCCCCCCACCGCGCTTGCTGCCTCTCTGGTGCTGCTCGTCTTTGGTTCTGATTGGGGGCACATCGCAACGCCGCTCGGATTCACGGTTCTCGCGAGTATCACCGGGGGACTCGCCAGCCTGCTACTGCTGGAGCGAGACGATCAAATTGGGGATGCAGGGAGCTGCGCGGCCCTGATTTTTTCCGTGGCAAGCTTCAGCGTTGGCCTTGCCTTCCTTGCGGGGGTCGCGGTCTCGGTGCTGCTTCGACCGGATCGTTGGAGACGGGCTTGGATCTTCCTGATTCCCCTTGCCCTCTACGCAGTCTGGTTCGTTTGGGCGCACGGGTCGGGTGCATCGGCCCCTTCGCATCAGGGCCATCTCTCCAATCTGCTGCTTCAGCCCGGCTGGGCGTTCGACTCGCTCTCGGCCGTGCTTGCCTCGCTGACCGGGCTCGACTATCCGTTCGACCGACCCGGCCGCTCTCGTCATTATCACTCCGGGTCCCGGCCAGGTACTGGCGGTCGGCGTGATCCTGGGCCTAGGCTGGTACCTGGTTCGGCGTGGCGCCCGCGTGCCGACCCAAGTGTGGGTCGCGATAATCATCCTCCTCACCTACTGGGCGCTCGGCGCTATCACCTCGAGCGCTCTTCGGGTTCCGGAGAAGACCCGCTACATGTATCCAGGCGCCGTGATGGTCCTTCTTCTCGCGACCGCGGTTTTCAACGGCAGGCGTCTTTCCCGAGCAGGACTGCTTGCCCTGTACGTCGTCACCGCGCCTCCGTTGCGACGAACCTCGCTCTTCTGCGAGACGGTGCGGCCTGGTTCAGGAACGAGTATTCTGCCCCGACCAGGGCTCTTTTCACCTCACTCGATCTCGCGAGTGGAAGGGTCAATCCGCATTTCATACCGCCGCCGCGGTGAGGCAAAGATTCTAGTTTCGGCGGGTGGCTACCTTGCATGTGACACGGCGGTACGGGGGCACGCCCGGATTTTCGGAATCCGAGCTTGATGGGACAGCCGGAGACCGTGCGGGCCGTTGCGGACCGTGTCTTGGCCGCAGCTCTGGAGATCCACCTAACGCAGATCAAGAACCTCCGGCCAAGGGATGCCGACAGTATTCCAAGCCAGGCAGGAGGAGGGGGATCTACCGCTCCGCCCGGGAGGCGGCACACTTCAACTTCGCTCGCCCCTCGGCGCCCGGTGGCCCTGGGACGCTTCAGCGATGGCGCACCCGTGGTCCTGGGTGAGCTGAAGCCAGGCATCCCAGCGCAGCCTCCATGTTCCGTCGGACGCGGGGAGGGCCTCGTGGCATCTTCAGCTCAAGACGCCCGGGGCGATCGAGGTCTGCACTAGAGCGAGCGCGACCCCGCTAGATATCTACCCAACCGGTCCTGCTGCCCTTTCCACGCGGGCCGTGGACTCAGAGAGCGACGGCCGGTGCCTCGACCCTTCCCGCTCTCCAGGCCCCGTACACCGCGGTGACGATCCCCAGATCCTGGATCGCCAGGCCGGTCGAGTCGAACAGGGTGACCTCGAAGGGGTCGAGGCGGCCCGGCGCGCCGCCGCTCAGCACGGCGCCGATCTCGGTCACGTCGCTTCGCCGCACCCCGCCTGCCGCGACCTGCGCGGCGAGCTCGCCTCCGGCGCTTGCCTGCTCCCACTCGTCGCAGAACAGGCGGCAGTGGCGGATCGCCTCGGTCTGGACCTCGCGCTTGCCGTGGCCGTCGGCACCGAGCACTGCAAGGTGCTGGCCGGGCCGCAGGTCGCCGCCCAGGATCACCGGAGTCTCGCCGGGAGTGCAGGTGACGACGACCGGCTGGGCGGCGGCCTCCTCGCGGATGCCTGACCGCCAACCGAGCTCGGCCGCAAGCGCCTCGGCCGCCTCGGCCCGAGGGTCGTGGCAGATGCCGGGCCCAAAGCCGGCCGCGGCGAGGCAGCGAGCCGCCCAGGCGCCGTTGACGCCCGCGCCGATCAAGCCCGACCGCAGCGTCCTGAGCCGACGCCAGGGCGAGAGCGGAGACCGCCGCCGCAGCCCCGGTGCGAAGCCAGGTGACCGAGCGCCCGTCGATCACCGCCAGCGTCTCTCCCGTCTCCGCATCGGAGACGACGATCACGCCGACCACCACCGGCAGGCCGCGATCGGGATTGGCCGGGAACGAGGTAACCCACTTGACGATCGCCAGGCCGTCGCCGCGGGCAGGCATCGCCCGGAAGTCGCCCGGGGGACTGTCGAGGTAGATCTTTGCCGGCATCTCCCACTCGCCGGCCGCGTGCCGCTCGAAGGCGAGCCGGGTTCGCTCGATCGCCTCGCCGGGGGAGACGGCGGCAAGCACGGCCTCCGAGCCGATCACCGGGATCACGCCGCCAGTCTTACGGAACCGGGTCGAGGTGGCTCGGCTAGTGTCCGCGGCGGATGACCGGCAACGGCCGCCGCCGCCCCCCGCGTCCCCGGATAGAGATCGCGGCTGCGAGCGCCAGCGAGGAGGAGAGCGCCGCGATCGCCGCCGCGATCGAGCGCTTCCTCGGGGAGACCGCGCCGGCCCCGCAGGCGGTCGAGGCGGCAAGCCCCTGGCAACGGGCGGCGCTGATCGAGGGGGTGAGTGCCAAGCAGGGTGTCCCCGGCGGCCAGTTTGCCTCCTCGTGGCTGAGGGGATAGAACTGGAACCCCAGGAACCCGACGCAAGGAGGAGAAGTGGCGGTAGTCAAGATCATCGAGCTGGTCGGCAGCTCCAAGACCTCGACCGACGACGCGGCGAAGCAGGCCCTCAACCAGGCCTCGGGCTCGCTGCGGAACATCCGGGCGGTGGACATCGTCTCGACAGGCATCCGTGGCGAGAACCTCGATGAGTACCGCGCCCACGTGCGGGTCGCGTTCCTGATCGAAGGCTCCGACGTCGACTAGGCCGGTCTCTCCGGCGCTAGCCTTCCGCGGATGAGCGAGGGCGAGCCGGAGGCAGACGAGATCCACCTCTCCCCGGCCCGTGCGCGGGAGCTGATCTCCGCCGGGGCGCAGCTGATCGACGTCCGCACCGAGCATGAGTGGGAGGCGGGGCGGATCGCGGGCGCGACGAGGATCGAGCTGGGAGAGCTGGGCGAGCGGGCGGGGGAGCTGGACCGCGACCGCGCCATCGTCTTCTACTGCCGCGGGGGCAACCGCTCGGCGATGGCGACACAGGCCTTCCGCGAAGCCGGCTTCGACGCCCACAACATCGAGGGCGGGCTGGCCGCCTGGTCGGAGGCGGGCATGCCGCTCGACCCCGATGGGGCCTACGTGGCCGAGTCCGGCGAGGCGGCTGCTGTCCTGGAAGCCCGGCGCAGAGCCACGCCGGGGTAATACCCCGAATCCCGGTCAGGTTTTGTACTATTCTTTTTGAAGCCCCGATGGTCGCTGCGGCGACCGCTGACGGACCCGAAAGGAAGCGAGGCAGCGCGCGCATGGAACCGGTCTCCACCCCCCCGAGAGAAGCCGAGCTCGACCAGGCGGTCGGCAAGGAGCAGCGCGGAAAGGGCCGGCCGGGATCCCTGGAGAATCCGGAGACCTACGAGAACGTGCCGGGCCACGTGATTCCGATCATCGAGCGCGAGTTCGATGATTTCGACACCGAGGCCGAGAAGTTCCTCGACGGGCAGATCCCCGAGGACCAGTTCATCGGCTTCCGCCTCAAGCAGGGCGTCTACGGGCAGCGCCAGCCCGACGTGCAGATGATTCGGGTGAAGCTCCCCTACGGCGGGGTGACGCCTGAGCAGATGGAGGCCTTCGCCGACGTGGTCGAGCGCTACGCGCCGCTCGGCAAGGGACACATCACCACCCGCCAGAACGTCCAGATCCATCACGTCCCCCTGCGCGACGCCGAGAGCCTGATCCGCGAGATCTCCGAGGCCGGCCTCTCCTCGCGCGAGGGCTGCGGCAACACGGTCCGCAACGTGACCGGTGATCCATGGGCGGGGGTGGCTGAGGACGAGATCTTCGATCCGACCCCCTACGCCGGGGCCTACGTTCGCTACTTCGTCCGCCACCCCACCACCCAGCTGATGCCCCGCAAGATCAAGACCGCCTTCAGCGGCTCCGATGCCGACCGGGCGATCACCGGGATCCACGACATCGCCTTCATCTCGCGGATCCGCGACGGGGTCCGCGGCTTCGAGATCCGGGTCGGCGGAGGCACCTCGATCATGCCGCGCGTCGCTCCCACCCTGACCGAGTTCGCCACCGCCGACGACGGCGCCTACCTGATGTGGGCCGAAGCGGCGCTGCGAATCTTCGACCGCCAGGAGTGGCTGCGGGTCAACCGCGCCCGGGCGCGGATCAAGGTGCTGATCGACAAGATCGGGATCGAGGAGTTCCGCCGGATGGTCGACGAGGAGCTCGAGGGCGACTGGGTGGCCGATCGCGACTTCGACGTCGACCGCCTCCGCTTCGACGACGAGGAGCAGGAGTCGGCGCCGCCGCCGGCCTCCTCGGCCGGCTCGCCGAACGGCGACTCCTCGGAGTTCCGCGAGTTCCGCCGTCGCAACGTCCAGCAGCAGCGCCAGGAAGGCTTTTCCACGGTCGAGGTGAAGATCACCCGTGGCGACCTCACCTCGGACCAGTTCCGCGGCCTGGCGACGATCATGCGCGACTTCACCGGCGGCTACGCCCGCACCACCGTGCAGCAGAACCTCGTTCTGCGCTGGGTCCGGGAAGAGTCCCTGTACGACGTCTGGCGGCGGCTCGAGGGGATCGGGCTGGCGGCGCCGGGCCCGCGGGAGACCACCGACGTGGTCAGCTGCCCGGGGACCGACAGCTGCAAGCTCGGCATCACCAGCTCGATGGGCCTCAACAAGGCGGTCCAGGAGCGCCTCGAGCTGATGGACCTGCCGGAGGGGCCGGCGAGGCGCATCCACGTGAAGATGAGTGGCTGCCCGAACGGCTGCAGCCAGCATCACATCTCGAACATCGGCTTCTACGGCGCCTCGTTGAAGCTCGGTGACCGCCAGATGCCGGCCTACATCGCCCACATCGGGGGCAACTACGAGGGCGGCGAGGTGATCTACGGCCAGCGGCTGAAGTCGCGCCTTCCGGCGAAGCGCGTCCCGGAGGCGGTCGAGCGCTGGATCCGCATGTTCCAGGCCGAGGCCACGGACGGCGAGGAGTTCAACGACTTCGCCGAGCGGGTCGGGAGCAAGCGCTTCGAGGCAGAGGTGGCGGAGCTGGCGATGCCCGCCGAGTTCAGCCTGGAGACGATGCAGGAGTTCATCGACTGGAGCCGTTCCGACCCCTACAAGGTCGAGCGCGGCGAGGGGGAGTGCGCAATTTGAACCCTGCCACCCTTGCCATTGACCCCCAGGCGGTGGCCGACCAGCTCGAGGACCGCACCGCCTCCGAGGCCCTGGAGTGGATGTTCGGGGAGTTCGGCTCGGACCATCTGATCGCCTGTTCCTTCCAGAAGACGAGCTCGGTGACCCTTCACCTCGCGACCCGGATCAACCCCGACGCGCGCTTCTTCTACCTCGACACCGACGTCCTCTTCCCGGAGACCTACGAGACGCGCGATCGCCTGGCCGAGCATTTCGGAGTCGAGTTCGAGCGCTTCCAGGACCTCTCGATCACCGAGCAGGCAAGGCTGCACGGCGAGGAGCTGTGGAAGCGCGATCCCGATGCCTGCTGCGGTTTGCGCAAGGTCGAGCCGATGAGGCGGGCGCTAGGTTCCGTAGACTGCTGGGTCTCCGGCATCCGCCGCGAAGACTCGAGCACCCGTGCCAGCGCCCCCAAGTTCGCCTGGGACAAGCGCTTCGACCTGTGGAAGCTGAACCCGCTCGCCGACTGGTCGGAGCGAGACGTCTGGAATCACATCCGTGAGCACAACATCCCGTACAACCCCCTGCACGATCGGGGCTATCCCTCGATCGGGTGCACCCACTGCACCCAGCCGGTCGGTCCCGGCGGCGGCCCGCGCGACGGGCGCTGGGTGGGAACGTCCAAGCAGGAGTGCGGGATCAACTGAGCCGGGGCTGAGCGGCGAAGCGGCACGATTCGAGCCGAGCGGCTAACGTCCGCCGGCTCTTTTGAACCTTCCCTGTCAACAAGCACCCCATTTTCAAGCGAGACGATGACCGATCTTTCACACACGCTTTCCGAGCGCCACACCGCCGACTTCGAGATGATCGCCAACGGCGGCTTCGCCCCCCTCACCGGTTTCCAGGGCTCCGAGGACTGGAACCGGGTCTGCGCCGAGATGCGCACCGCCGGGGGCGAATACTGGCCGATCCCGATCACCCTGGCCACCGATCTCGAGTGCGCCGCCGGCGACGTGGTCGCGCTGTCCAGCGACGAGGGCAAGCCGCTCGGCCGCCTCACCGTCGAGGAGATCTTCGAGCGCGACGGACGCCGCGAGGCCGAGCAGGTCTACGGCACCGGCGACGAGGCTCACCCGGGTGTGGCGGCGATCTACGAGGAGGGCGACCGCTGCGTCGCCGGACCGATCGAGGCCGACGCCCTTCCCGACCACGAGGAGGGGTTCATGCGCCGCTACCTGACCCCGGAGGAGTCCCGCAAGGCCTTCGAGGACCGCGGCTGGAAGCGGATCGTGGCCTTCCAGACCCGCAACCCGATCCATCGCGCCCACGAGTACCTGACCAAGGCGGCGCTGGAGACCTGCGACGGGCTCTTCATCCACCCGCTGATCGGCAAGACCAAGGCCGGCGACATCCCTGCCGACGTGCGCATGCGCTGCTACGAGGTGCTGATGGAGAACTACTACCCGCAGGACAGGGTGATCCTCGGGGTCAATCCCTCGAAGATGCACTACGCCGGTCCCCGTGAGGCGATCCTGCACGCGATCGTCCGCCGCAACTACGGCTGCACCCACTTCATCGTCGGTCGCGACCATGCCGGCGTCGGCGATTACTACGGCACCTACGAGGCGCAGAAGATCTTCGACGATATCGACCTCGCCGAGCTCGGGATCGAGCCGCTGATGTTCGAGCACACCTTCTGGTGCAACGAGTGCGAGGGCATGGCCTCGGGCAAGACCTGCCCGCACGACGCCGAGGCGCACCTGTTCCTCTCCGGTACGAAGGTCCGGGAGATGCTCGGCAACGGCGAGAAGCCGCCGCACGAGTTCTCCAGGGACGAGGTCGCCGAAATCCTGATCGACGCTTACAAGGAGGAAGACAACCGATGACGGACTCGACCCCAGGCCACGGCGCGGAGCACGAGAAGGGCTTCTGCCTGTGGTTCACCGGCCTCTCCGGAGCCGGCAAGACGACAATCTCGAAGCTGGTCGAGCACGAGCTGCGCGACCGGGGGTCGAGGGTCGAGATCCTCGACGGCGACGTGGTCCGCGAGAACCTCTCCAAGGGGCTCGGCTTCTCCAAGGAGGACCGCGACACCAACATCCGCCGGATCGCCTTCGTCGCCGACCTGCTCTCCCGCAACGGCGTCCCGGTGATGACCGCGGCGATCTCCCCCTACGAGGCGATCCGCGGCGAGGCGCGGGAGATCATGGGGACCCGGTTCATCGAGATCTTCGTCAAGGCGTCGGTTGAGACCTGTGCCGAGCGCGACGTCAAGGGCCTCTACAAGAAGGCCTTCGCCGGCGAGATCAAGGAGTTCACCGGCGTCTCGGACCCTTATGAGGCGCCGAAGGGACCCGAGATCACCCTCGAGACGGAGGCCGAGGAGCCGCACGAGTCCGCAGGCCACGTGATCGCCTACCTCGAGGAGCGCGAGCTGATCCCCGCCCGGCAAGCCGCGGCGGCTTCCTAGGAGCACCCTCTGCCGGGGCGGCGGCGGCCATAGACTCGCGTCCCGTGGCGCGATCTGGCGGGCGATCATGGCAGCTCGGGCGGTTCACGCTCGAGCCGTGGATGGCCGTTCTCGGCCTGATCCTGCTCCTCTCGCTGATCCTGCGGCTCTGGGGGGCGAAGTGGGGGCTGCCCTTCGCCTACCTGACCGACGAGGAGCGGGTCTACGTCAAGGGGGCCGCCCGGATGGCCTTCGAGGGCGGGATCGATCCCCACTACTTCCAGAACCCGCCCCTCTACACCTACATGCTGCGGGCCGCCTTCGCAGTCCTTCACCCGGGCAACGAGCCGGCGACGCTCCTCAACGAGCTGCCGGCGCGCGGCGACCTGTTCCTGATCGGCAGGGTGATCAGCGCCCTGCTGGGGACGCTCGCCGTCTGGTTCACCTATCTCGCGTCGCAGCGCTTCTTTGCCGAGCGCCGGGTCGCCCTGCTCGCGGCGGCGCTGATGGGGGTCAGCTTCCTGCCGGTCTTCTACGCCCACGCGGCGCTCAACAACGTCCCTGCGATGGCGTTCGCGGCGCTCTCGCTGGTCGGCACCGCCGGGATCCTGACCAAGGGCAGAAGGCGCGACTACGTCCTAGCCGGCGTCGGCGCCGGCCTGGCGACCGTGACCAAGTACACCGACGGCATCGTCTTCATCCCGCTGCTGACGGCGGCCCTGCTCACCCCCGGGGAGTCCCGGCAGCGCCTCAAGGACGCCGCGATCGCGGTTGGGCTGGGGATCCTCACCTTCATCGTCTTCAACCCCTACGCGGTCCTTCACTTCTCCGAGTTCCACGCCGACCTGACGCTCCAGGGCAAGGTCGCCGCCCGGGACAAGATCGGCGGCGGCGACCCCAACGGCTTCCGCTACTACCTCTCGACCTTCGGCTGGGGCTTCGGCTATCTCGCCTCGATCGCCGCACTGGCCGGCGGAGTTTGGCTCTGGTTCCGCGACCGCCGCATCTTCTGGGTGCTGATCCCGGTGCTGCCCCTGTTCTTCATCTACATGGCCCTGCGGGCGCGCCACTTCGGCCGCTGGATGCTGCCCACCTACCCGATCCTCTGCATGATCGCCTCCTACGCGGTCTGGCGCCTGGTCGAGCTGGTCCCCTCGAAGCCGCGGGCCTGGGTCCCGAAGGCGGCCGCGACAGCGGCGATCGTCCTGCTGCTAGCCCAGGGTTCGATCTACGTCGTCCACAACGACGACGTCCTGGCCCAGAAGCACACCTACAACGTCGTTCGCTCATGGCTGGTCCGCAATCTGCCCGCCAACACCAAGCTGGTCGTCGAGCCGCTGCGCAACTACGTCTGGCCACGACCCTGGCCGAACTCGGTCGACCAGCTGTTCCAGGTGCCTACCGACTTCCGCGAGAACGAGTACGCCCGCTATCTCGATCCCGACCTGCTGCCGATCTACCGCAAGCGCGGTTATTGCTGGATCGTCGCCAGCTCGCAGTTCTGGGGCCCCTATCTCGACGATGCCGACCAGGCTCCGAGCGCCGCCGCCTACTACCGGGCGCTGGAGCGCCAGGCCACCCCGGTGTTCAAGTCGAGCCCCTGGGGAGCCCCGCACGCCCCCGGCGGCCCCGGCGAGGACGACGTCGCCTACAACCCCGACCTCAGCTTCAACTTCTACGCCCTGCCCTACCGGAGGCCGGGGCCGATGGTCGTCGTCTACCGCCTGCACGGAGGCAAGTGCGGTCCGAAGCCGCCGCCGGGCAGCAAGGGCCTGCCCCAGGGGGCGGGATCCGCGGCACCCCCAGCCCGAACGACTGACGGACGGGGTCAGCCCAACGGCGTCGAGCCCGGGGCGCGCAGGCCGTCGAGGACGATCGCGACGTAGCGCTCCGGATCGGCGTTCGGGTTGCGGTAGGTGCCGGCGAGCGCGCACATCAGCATCGGGATGTCCTCGGGACGGGCGTCGCCGCGGATCGCCCCGGCCTCCTGCGCCCGGCCGATCATCTCGGCGACCAGGCCCAGCATCCCGACCCCGTCGGCCGCGCGGCGCATCGTCTCGGGTCGCGAGGTGAGCACCTCCGAGAGGGCGCGATCCTCGCTCTGGATCCGGGCGGAGGCGCGGACGAAGTCGTCGAAGGCGGGGCCGGGGTCCTCCCGCTCCAGGGCGGCCTCGGCGAGCCCGGCGAGGCGCTCGAAGCGGTCCGCGGCGAGCGCATCGACCAGGTCCTCCTTGTTGGGGAAGTGGCGGTAGACGGTGCCGACTCCCACCTTGGCGCAGCGTGCGATCTCTTCCATCTGGGCCTCGAGGCCGTCGCGCGCCATGCACTTCCGGGCCGCGGAGAGGACCCGCTGGTGGTTGCGCCGGGCATCGGCGCGCATGGCGCGATCGGGGGATCTCGGGACTGTCTTGGTCGTCATGTGAGGGGGCTCACACTCTCGGTCGTAAACGGAATCATAGTTCCGGTATTTGCTATAACCGGATTCTAACCGGAATTCCGATTCCGATTGTCAAAGACTTCCCGGACCGACCGAAAGGAGACCCAGATGACCGAGGCAAGAGTTGCGGAGCAGAGGCGCTGGATCGCCCTGGCGCTGCTCGCCGTCGCCCAGTTCGTGGTCGTCCTCGACGCCTCGATCGTCAACGTCGCCCTGCCGACGATCGGCAGGGCGCTCGACTTCTCCCAGGGCAACCTGCAGTGGGTCGTCAACGCCTACGTGCTCACCTTCGGCGGCTTCCTGCTGCTCGGCGGGCGGGTCGCCGACCTGCTCGGCCGCCGCCGCATCTTCATCGCGCGGCCTGATCCTCTTCGCGCTCGCCTCGCTGGCCGGGGGCCTGGCCCAGTCCGAGGGCCAGCTGATCGCCGCCCGCGCCGTTCAGGGCCTGGGCGCGGCGATCCTCTCGCCTGCGGCGCTCTCGATCGTCACCACCACCTTCCGCGACGGCGCCGAGCGCAACAAGGCGCTGGGCGTCTGGGGCGCAGTCGCCGGCGCCGGCGGGGCCGCCGGGGTGCTGCTCGGCGGCATCCTCACCGACACGATCGGCTGGGAGTGGGTCTTCTGGGTCAACGTCCCGGTCGCGATCGGAGCCGCCCTCCTGACCCCTTCGCTGATCGCCGAGAGCCGCGCCGCGTCGGCGACCAGGACCTTCGACTTCGCCGGCGCGGTGACCGTGACCGCCGCTCTCTCGGTCCTGGTCTACGCGCTGGTCGACGCCAACAGCGCCGGCTGGGGCTCGCTGCAGACGATCGGCCTGCTGGCGCTCTCCGTCGTCCTGCTCGGCGGCTTCGTGCTGGCGGAGCGGCGCTCCGATGCGCCGCTGGTCCCGTTCTCCTTCTTCGCGGACCGCACCCGGACCGGGGCGAACGTGGTCGGTCTCCTGGTCGGAGCCTCGCTGTTCTCGATGTTCTTCTTCATCTCCCTCTACATGCAGCAGGTGCTCGGCTACAGCCCGATCAAGGCCGGGCTCTCCTACCTGCCGCTGGCGCTCTCGATCATCGTCGCCGCCGGGATCGCCTCGCAGCTCGTCACCAGGGTGGGGTTCAAGCCGGTGCTCGCCGCCGGCCTCGCCCTGATCGCCGCCGGGCTGCTCTGGTTCTCGCGGGTCTCGGTCGACGGCGGCTTCGAGACCGACATCCTCGGTCCCTCGCTGCTGGCCGCGTTCGGGCTCGGGTTCTCCTTCGTCCCGGTGACGATCGCAGCGGTCTCCGGGGCAACCGACCGCGATGCCGGCCTCGCCAGCGGGCTGATCAACACGGCCCAGCAGGTCGGCGGAGCGCTCGGCCTGGCGCTGCTCTCGACCATCGCCACCTCCCGGACGTCGGATGCGATGGCCGCCGCCGGAGGAGCGAAGTCGGCACTGCCGGCCGCCCTCACCGACGGCTTCCACTCGGCCTTCCTGGCAGGCGCAGGGTTCGCGATCGTCGGCCTGATCGGCGTGCTGGTGCTGATCCGCGGCCGCGACAGCCGCGCCCACGTGGAGCTCAATAGAGAGCCGGCGGCGGCGCGGAGCGGTGCCTGATCGAAGCCGGGCCTAGACTCGGCGGCGATGCCACCGGCCGCCGAGCGCCCCGGAATACCCGCCAGCTACGGGATCGGTGCCCGACGGCTCCCAGCCGGGCGAGAAGCTCGGCTGGGGGACGGTCGAGGCGTGGCTGCGCGATTCGCGCAACTACTGGATCTGCACGACCCGCGCCGACGGCCGGCCCCACGCCAAGCCGGTCTGGGGCATCTGGATGGACGGCGCGGCGATCTTCTCGACCAGCGCCCGCTCGCTCAGCGCCCGCAACATCACCCGCGACGCCGAGGCGGTAATCCACCTCGAAAGCGGCGATCGGGTCGCGATCCTCGAGGGCCGAGTCGAGCGGCCGTCGGACCCGGGGCTTCTGAGCCGCTTCGCGGAGGCCTATGAGGAGAAATACGAGCTGCGCCCCGACGTCGACGATCCCGGCGCTCCGGTGCTGGCCATGCGCCCACAGGTCGTCCTCAGCTGGATCGAGGCTGACTACCCGGGCACGGCGACCCGCTGGCGCCTCTGAGGTTAGAGGGGCTCAGGCCGGCGGTGCCGGCACCTCCGGCTCGCCCAGCCCGTAGGTCTGATAGGCGCCGAAACGCGAGAAGGTCTTGTGGGTGGGGCCGTGGTAATCCGACGATCCGGTCGCGGCCAGGCCGAGCTCCTCGCACAGCCGCAGCAGGTGGGCGGTCTGCTCGCGGGTGTGCGAGGGGTAGAAGGTCTCGATCCCGTCGACGTCCAGCGCCCGGATCAGCTCCTCCACCTCTCCCGGATCTGAGACGTCCCAGTAGGGATGGGCGACGACCGCGGCGCCCCCCGCCTCGTGGATCAGCGCCACCGCCTCGTCGGCCGTCGGCCAGCGCCGGGGCACGAACGCCTTGGCCCCTGGCACCAGGTACTCCTCGAAGAACGATCCCATGTCCTCCTCGGCGGTCCCGGCGGCGCGGGCGATGTGGGGCCGGCCGATCGAGAGTGCGTCGCCCGCCTCGGCGATCGCGTCCTCGATGCTCAGCTCGAAGCCCTCGCGACGGAGGTTCTCGACGATCTCCTCCGCCCTGGCTGACCCGCTCCGCCTGCGCCCTCTCGCAGGCGGGTGCGAGCGCCCCGGTGTCCACCCAGTAGCCGCAGACGTGGAGATCGTCCGCGTATTCGTGGACGCACGACATCTCCACCGCCGGCACCAGCTCGATCCCGGCGGGCTCGGCCGCCGCAGCCGCGGCGGCCACCCCCGCGACGGCGTCGTGGTCGGTCAGGGCCAGCGTGGTCACCCCCGCTTCGGCGGCCGCCCCGACCACCCCGGCGGGCTCGAGTTGCCCGTCGGAGACGGTCGAGTGGGCCTGCAGCTCGATCAGCATGCCGCGGCAGCCTAGCTGCGCCCGCCGTGGGGCGGCCGGGCGGGTTGAGCCCCAAATAGACTCCCGCGCCATGTTCGAGAAGGTGCTGATCGCCAACCGCGGCGAGATCTCGGTCCGGGTCTCCCGCACCCTGAAGGAGATGGGGATCGGCTCGGTCGCGGTCTACTCGGAGGCCGACCGCGACGCTCCCCACGTGCGCGAGGCCGACGAGGCCTTCCTGATCGGGCCCGCGGTGCCGGCCGAGAGCTATCTGGCGATCCCGAAGATCGTCGAGACGGCCGCCCGGGCCGGGGCCGGAGCGATCCACCCCGGCTACGGCTTCCTCGCCGAGAACGCCGAGTTCGCGACGGCCTGCGAGCAGGCGGGGGTGGTCTTCATCGGGCCGCCCGCCGAAGGCGATCGAGATGATGGGCTCGAAGACCCGGGCGCGCGAGATCATGTCGATCGCCGGGGTGCCGATCGTGCCCGGGGCGACCAGCCCGGCCGAGGACCTCGAGGCGGCCCGCGCGCAGGCCTCCGAGGCCGGATACCCGGTCGCCTGCAAGGCGGCCGGAGGCGGAGGGGGGAAGGGATTTCGCGTTGCCGAGGGGCCGGACGACCTCGAGGAGGCCTTCGAGGGCGCGGCGCGCGAGGGCGAGAAGTTCTTCTCCGATCCGCGCGTCTACGTCGAGCGCTACCTGGAGGACCCCCGGCACGTCGAGGTCCAGGTTCTCGCCGACTCCCATGGCAACGTCATCCACCTGGGCGAGCGGGACTGCTCGGTGCAGCGGCGCCACCAGAAGGTGATCGAGGAGGCGCCCGGCCCGCGGGTCGACGAGGCGATGCGCGAGCGGATCGGAGAGATCGCGACCGACGCCGCTCGCGCGGTCGGCTACCGCTCTGCCGGGACGATCGAGGGCCTGCAGGTCGGCGACGACTACTTCTTCCTGGAGATGAACACCAGGGTTCAGGTCGAGCACTGCGTGACCGAGATGGTCACAGGGGTCGACATCGTCCGCGAGCAGGTGCGGGTCGCCGCCGGCGAGGAGCTCTCGATCTCGCAGGACGAGGTCGATATGCGCGGGCACGCGATCGAGTGCCGGATCAACGCCGAAGCGGCGCACAAGAACTTCGCCCCGGCGCCGGGGCGGATCCTCTCCTACCGGGAGCCGGCCGGTCCCGGGGTGCGGGTCGATTCCGGGGTCGAGGCGGGCTCCGAGGTGACGCCGATGTATGACCCGATGGTGGCCAAGCTGATCGTCTGGGACAGCGACCGCGAGCAGGCGACCCGGCGCATGCTGCGGGCGCTCGGCGAGTACGAGATCGGCGGTCTGACGACCCTGATCCCCTTTCACCAGGCCCTGCTCGCCAGCGAGCAGTGGCAGGCCGGCGAGACCTGCCGCGACCTGATGGAGAACCGCGACTGGCTCCGAAGCACGGAACCGCCGTCAGCCGGCTACCCCGGCACCCCCGGACGCGAAGCGGAGGAGGTGCCGGGCAGTGATTCCGAGGACGTGCCGGGCAGTGATTCCGAGGTTGCCGAACGCCAATACAAAGTCGAGGTGGGGGGGAAGCTGTTCGACGTCAAGGTGATCGGCGAGGCCGGGCCCGGCGGGCGAAACAGCGCCGATGGGCCCCGCAGGCCGCCGCGCCGCGAGCGGGCCGGAGGTGCGGCGGCGGCCGCTTCGAGCGAATCGCTGGCCTCGCCGCTTCAGGGAACCGTGCTGCGGGTCGCGGTGGAGAAGGACCAGGAGGTCGAGGAAGGCGCGCTGATTTGCGTGATCGAGGCAATGAAGATGGAGAACGAGATCACCGCTCACCGCTCCGGGAAGGTCACTGAGCTGGGGGTCTCCGAGGGCGGCTCCGTATCGAGCGGGGAAGTGATCGCGGTTATCTCCTAGCCAGCCGTCCGCCTTTGGTAGCGCTTATCATTCTGCTGCTACCCTGCTCCGTCTCCCAAATAGGGGCAGAGACCCTTGGGAGGGCGCGTAGAAACGGCTTGGAGCTTGGCAATAGTCGTCAGGCCGGACGGCCGACGAGAGGAGTCAACGAGTAATGAGAACGCTTGCATACCTCGACCCCGGCAGCGGCAGCATGATCCTGCAGATGCTGCTCGGCGGTCTCGCCGCAGTCGCGGTCTCGATCAAGATGTTCGGCAAGAAGGTGTTCCGGACCCTGGCCTTCTGGAAGAAGGACGAGCCCGAGAAGGCCGAGCCGGTGAAGGCTTCGGAGGCCGATTCCGAGAAGGAAGCAGCCAAGGAGCCCGTCTAGCCCGCTTCTCCCGGGCCTCTGGCCGGACCAGGGTATGCCGACCGAGGCCTCCGTAGAGACTGGATCCTTCCGTGACCGCGACAGCCGGGTGGTCGTAGCCGGCGGCGTGGTGTTCAGGGTTCTGAGCGAGCGCGGCGCCGAGGACTGGCGCGCCCTCGCCTCCTCCGAGCTGCTCGAGCGGCTGACCTCGGACGGCTCCCTGGTGGCGACCGAGGAGGCCACCCTCTCCGACCTCGGAACGGACGTCCCGCTGCTGCCCGACGGGGTCGCGGCGGTGCTTCGCCACGAGCGGATCCCCTTCGTCTCCTACCCGTACGAGTGGACCTTCGGGATGCTCCGGGACGCCGCCCTCCTGCAGCTCGACCTCGAGCTCGAGGCGCTCGAGCAGGGCCTGACCCTGAAGGACGCGACCCCCTACAACGTCCAGTTCCGGGGCTCCGAGCCGGTGTTCATCGACGTCGGATCCTTCGAGCAACTCCGGGAGGGAGAGCCGTGGGCCGGCTACCGGCAGTTCTGCATGCTCTACCTCTACCCGCTGCTGCTCCAGGCCTACAGGGAGATCTCCTTCCAGCCCTGGCTGCGGGGCTCGATCGACGGCATCACGCCGCGCGAGGCGGCCCGCTTCTTCACCCTTCGCGATCGCTTCCGCAAGGGGGTCTTCACCCATGTCGCCCTCCACGCCCGGCTGGAGCGCCGCTACGAGGAGCGCGAGGGAGGCGAGGTCAAGGAAGACCTGAAGAAGGCCAACTTCAAGACCTCCTACGTGAAGGCCAACGTGCAGCGGATGCGCAAGCTGGTCTCCGGGCTGAGCTGGAAGGCCGGTGACACCGCGTGGACGGGATACCGCGAGCAGAACACCTACACCGACGAGGACGCCGAGCGCAAGCAGGCCTTCGTCCGCGAGGCCGCCGCGGCGGCGAAGCCGGCGCTGGTCTGGGACATGGGCTGCAACGACGGCGCCTACTCGCGGATCGCCGCCGAGAGCGCCGGATACGTCGTCGCCTTCGACTACGACCACGCCACGGTCGAGGCGCTCTACCGCTCGCTGCGCTCCGAGGAGGACCGGCGGATCCTGCCGCTGGTCGCGAACCTCGCCGACCCCTCCCCCGGGCTGGGATGGCGCGGCCTCGAGCGCCGGCCGCTCGAGCAGCGCGGCAAGCCCGACCTGATCCTCGCGCTGGCCCTGATCCATCACGTCTCGATCACCGCCAACGTGCCGATCGCCGAGTTTCTCGACTGGGTCAGGAGCCTCGAGGCGGAGATGGTGATCGAGTTCCCGAAGCGCGACGACCCGATGGTCAGGAGGCTGCTGTCGGGCAAGAGGACGGGGTCGAACTCGGACTACGAGCTGGATGTCTTCGAGAGCGAGTTGGCAAAGCGCTTCCAGATCTCGAAGACCGAAGCGCTGCCGTCGGGCACCCGTGTCCTCTACCGGGTGCACCCCTGAGAGCCGCATCCGGCAAGCTCCGATGAGCAGGCTCGGTCAGACCTTCCGCGGTCCGCGGCTGCGCGAGCTCCTGGTCGGCGGCGCGCACCTCGGGGCGCTCTGGGCGTTCGCCTTCGCCTGGCCGCTGCTCGACCTGCTCGGCAAGAACCCCGACTTCTTCGTCGCGCGCAGCAACACCGCGGGCGACATCTTCATCTTCGCCCTCTGCTTCATGCTGCTGCCGCCGCTGGCGCTGCTCGCCCTCGAGGCCCTTGTCGCGGTATTCAGCAGGACCGCCTACCGGGTCCTCCACCTGGTCCTGGTCGGGGCGATGGCCGCAGTCTTCTTCGTCCAGATCGAGAAGCGGATCTTCACCAGCCCCACGGCGCTGATCATCCTGATCGCACTCGCCTGCGGCGCCGCGCTCGCCTACGGCCTGCTGAGGACGCGATTCGTCCCGAGCCTGCTCGACGTGCTCTCCGTCGCCCCGGTCGTCTTCCTGGTCATCTTCTTCTTCTTCAGCGACACCTCGAAGCTGATCCTCCCGCAGAGCAACGCAAGCGCCCTCGGAGTCCGGGTGCCCTCGAAGACCCCCGTCGTGGAGGTGATCTTCGACGAGTTCCCGACCGCGACGCTGCTCGACCGGCGCGGCCGGATCGACGCCCGGCGCTTCCCTCACTTCGCGGCGCTGGCCCGGCAGGCGACCTGGTACCCGAACAACACCACCGTCGCCGATTTCACCGGGCGCGCCGTGCCCGCGATCATGACCGGCAACAACCCTAGCGGCAGCACCCTGCCGATCGCCTCCGATCAGCCCAACAGCATCTTCAGCCTGCTCGGGGGCGCCTACCGCCTCCACGTCAAGGAGGTGGTCACCCAGGTATGCGCGGCGTCGCTGTGCGGCGAGGTCCAGCGCCCCCGCCAGCTCTCCCGGCTGAAGAGCCTGGTCGACGACCTCCGCTACGTCGAGGGGCGGATCATCCTGCCGCCGTCGATGGCCAACGAGCTGCCGAACGTCAGCACCACCTTCGGCAACTTCGGCAACAACGGCGGCGGCGCCGGCGACAAGGGAGCCGGGCGCTTCGCCCAGGACCTGTTCACGCCGCCCTCGCCGGGCGAGTTCGAGCACTTCCTCAACCGGATCCCGAGAGGGAACCGGACCCTGAGCCTGATCCACATGGAGCTGCCCCACGAGCCCTGGCGCTACCTGCCCAGCGGCCAGAACTACCTCGACACCTCGGTCTCGGACCTGGGCACGCGCGAGCGCAGCACGCTGGGCGGTCGGCAACGCCGGGATCGCCTCGGCCGAAGCGCGCCACTACATCCAGACGGGCTACGCCGACCGTCTGGTCGGGTTGATGATGGCGAGGCTGAAGAAGCTCGGCATCTGGAAGCGGGCGATGGTGATCGTCACCGCCGATCACGGGATCTCGTTCAAGGGCGGGACCGTCTACCGGCGGATCGCCGAGCCGGCCAACCTCGGCGGGGTCTCCAACCCGCCGCTGTTCATCAAGTACCCGGGTCAGACGAAGGGGGGGACGTCGCCGATCCACTCGAAGTCGATCGACATCGTCCCGACTATCGCCCAGCAGCTCGGGATCGAGAACCTCTACAAGACCCAGGGGGTGCCGATCAGCGAGGACGGCCGCGGCGGGGAGGTCGCCGTGACCAACGGCCAGGGCGAGGTGATCAGGATGCCGCTCTCGCGCGTCCTGCTCCAGCGCAACGCCGTGGTCAAGCAGGCCTTCTTCCGGCTCGGCGATGGCGCCCTATACCACCTCGGCCCGGCTCCGGAGCTGATCGGGACCGCCGCCCCGCCGCTCTCGGTCGGGATCCGGCCCGGGACCTCGGCCACGGTCGAGAACGGCGACGCCCTCGAGCACGTCAACCCCGGCGCGCAGGAGGTCCCGGCCTTCATCGCCGGGCGAGCTCGACGGGGTGAAGCCCGGCGCGGTGATCGCGGTCAGCGTGAACGGCACGGTCGAGGCCACCGGCCGCGCCTTCCTGTTCGACGGAGAGCTTCAGTATGGGGCGGTCGTGCCTCCAAGCTCCTTCACCCCGGGGCGCAACCAGATCGGCGTCTATGAGGTCGGTCCCGGGAACAGCCTCACCCCGCTGGGCGGCAACTAGGAGCCCCGGGGAAGCGGCTCGGGCGGCTTGGCGGTCATAAACCGGCACTGCCTCGCGTGGCAGTCCTCGAGCTTTCGCAGCTGACGCCGCAGGAAGGCCAGAACCCGCCGGTAGCGCGGGTCGGTGAACCTGTTCTGGAGCTCGTAGGGGTCCCGCTTCAGGTCGTAAAGCTCGCGGTCGCCGGTCGCGTACTCGACGTACTTGTAGTGGCCGAGGCGCACCCCGACGTAGTTCTCGATCGGCGCGGAGATCGAGGTGCTCGCCCCCCGTTGCCGTCGCCGGCGCGGCTTCTCGCCCGGGGTGATGTCGGTCGCCTTGGCGAAGGACTCGAGCAGGATCGCGCGGCGCGTCCGCCGCCGGGGGTGGATCCAGAACGGGACCAGGGTGCGCCCGTCGAACGAGCGGTCGGCGCGGGCGCCCGCCAGCTCGACGATGGTCGGCGCTAGGTCGACGTTGGCCGCCAGCTCGTTGCTGGTCGAGTCGGCGCGGATCCCGGGTCCCCTGATCAGCAGCGGAAGGCGGATGGAGGGCTCATAGGGCAGGAACTTCGAGCGGTCCAACCTGTGCTCGCCGAAGAAGAACCCGTTGTCGGAAATGAAGAAGACGTAGGTGCGGGAGAGCTCTCCGCTGCGACGCAGCGCGGCGATCAGCCGGCCGACGCCCTCGTCGACCGAGCGCAGGGACTCGAGGCTCTTCTGGTACTCGATCCGCATCCGGCGGAAGTCGGTGGGGCCCAGCGGCTCCGCGTCGATCGCGGATGAAGCTGGGCTTGTCGGAGATGTCCGCCTCGTTGAACCCGGGCGGCCTCGGCAGGGGGGTGTCGATCGCCGAGTCGTAGTGGCGGCGCGCCGGCTCGGGCCCGATCGGCGGCGCGTAGTCGCCGTGGGGGGCGTTGTAGTCGAGCTGCAGGTAGAACGGCCCGCCCGGGGCGGAGCGGTCGATCTGGCGCACCGCACGGTCGGTGAGCTGGTCCTCCTGGTAGTTGCAGCTCCCAACCGCGGGAGGAGCGAGCGGGCAGCCAGGGGGGTCCTTGCCGCTGAAATCCCCGTAGTCCGGGCTGCCGAAGGGGCCGCGGATGGCGCCGTCATGGTTCAGGGTGTAGCCGTAGTAGAGGCGGGTCGAATTGTCGGTCGCGTCGGTCTGCCACTCGTCCCAGCCGGGCGGCACCGTCGTCGTCGGGTCGTCGGGTCCCGGGCCGCCGTACTCGTTGAGGAACTTGCCCAGGTGGATGGTGCGGTAGCCGGCCCGGTGCAGCCAGACGGCGAGGTTGTGCCTGTAGATCTGGTGGCGGCGGAACGCGACCCATCCGCCCCGCGGCGCGGAGTTGCTGAGCACGCCGGTGTTGTGCGAGTAGCGGCCGCTGAGCAGGGTCGAACGGGAGGGGCAGCAGAGCGGGTAGGAGGCCATGTAGCGGCTGAAGGAGATCCCGTGCTTGCGGATCAGGTCGAGCGTCTTCGGCATCGCCCGGACCCGGTTGCCGAGCGGCGTGATCCTCGTCGCGCGCAACTCGGCGAGGGTCTGGTCGTCGGTCTGGATGACGACGATGTTGGGGCGCTCGTCGGGCGCCGCGGTGGCGCTTCCGCCGGCGCCGGTCGAACCGAGCACGACCAGCAGCGCCAGCAGTGCTGCCGCGAAGATCGGGGTGCGTTGTTCCCTCAGAGCGCTGCCCATCGCCACTCGCCATCTAAACCTGCATCCCTGCGCGAGTTTCGACACGCTAGTGGAATTAACTCCCGCCGCCTCCTCCGCTCCGCGTCCGGGGGCGGCGGGGTTGTCGGCAGACTCCGCTCCGCGTCCGGGGCGGCGGGGTTGTCGGCAGACTCCGCTCCGCGTCCGGGGAGGCCCGGGTGGCAGGCGGGTGCGGTCGCGCGGTTCTACGATCCGAATCGTGTCTGCGCCGAGCCGAGCCCGGTGGACCCTTGGGACCTGAGATCCCGGTGAGAATCGCGCCCCCGCGGGAGGCGGAGGAGGTGGCGCGGCTGATCGGCGGCTTCCGGGACTACTACGGCGAGTCCGAGCCTGGCGACGGAGCGATCCGCGCGACCACGGGGCGGCTGATCGAGGATCCCTCCACCGAGTTCCTGCTTGCCGGCGAGCCGGCCCGCGGGGTCGCCCAGCTCCGCTTCCGCCTCTCGGTGTGGACCGGAGTCGAGGACGCCTGGCTCGAGGACCTCTTCGTCGAGCCGGAGGCTCGCGGAAGCGGCCTCGGCAGAGCCCTCGCCGAGGCCTGCGTCGAGCGCGCCCGGCAGCGCGGCTGCGCCCGCATCCAGCTCGACTCCAACGAGCGCAACGGGCCGGCGGCGGCCCTCTACGCGTCGCTCGGCTTCGAGTCGGGCACGGCTGCGCGATGGGACGGGGGGCGCAACCTCTACCTGACCAAGCGCCTGGCCTAGATCGCTCAGCCGCCGGCGCCCAGCTTCTTGACCGCGTCGCGGAAGGTCTTCACCTCGGCGCTCGGCGCCTTGCGGCCGTCGAGCTTCTCGCCGTGGCGGTTGACCCAGATCACCGGGACGTTCATCTTCAAGACTGGCGCTATGTCGTTCGTGTAGTTGCTGCCGATGTGCAGCCAGCCCTTCTTGCCGCCGATCCGGCGGGCGCACTCCTTGAAATGCGTCGGGTCCGGCTTGTAGCTGCGGACCTGCTGCGCGGTGACGACCAGGTCGAGGTCGGTGCGCAGGTGCCGGCGGGAGATGCCGAGCAGCTTGTCGTCGATGTTGGAGACGATCCCCACCTCGTAGCGCTTCGCCAGCCGGTCCATCGCGGCGTTGGCCTCCCGGAAGGGCAGCCAGTAGGCGACGCTGTCGGGCAGGAACTGGGCCCGTGAGGGCTCGACCTCCCAGCCGAGCTCGCCTGCGACCTTGACGATCGTCCGCCTCAGGACCTCTGCGTAGAGCTCGTACGAGCCACCCATGATCTCGGCCTGGACCTCGAAGAAGCGCTCCAGGAAGGGCTCCTCGTCGAAGCTGAAGCCGTCCTTCTCGGCCTCCTTGCGGCAGGCATCCGCTATCCCCTTCTCCCAGTCGATCAGGGTTCCGTAGCAGTCGGTGGTTACCCAGTTGATGTTCTTCAGGCTTGGCAGGGCCATGGCAAGGGGGCGGCATTATGGCAAGGAGGGAGTGGACGGGCTTCGTGCCGGATCGGGCTGGGCATCCCCCTGCGAGCCGCTGGGATAGGCTGCCGCGGCCGGATATGGACCTGCTCGAATACCAGGGAAAGCGGCTGTTCGCGAAGCACGACGTCCCAGTCCCGAACGGCCGCCACGCGACCACGGTCGACGAAGCGGTGGCCGCCGCGGAGGATGTCGGCTATCCCTGCGTGGTCAAGGCGCAGGTCGCGATCGGCAAGCGGGGCAAGGCCGGCGGGATCAAGGTCGCCGGGGACGAGGCCGAGCTTCGCAGCCACGCCGGGGCGATCCTGGGAATGGACATCCGCGGCTTCACGGTCCACGAGCTGTGGATCGAGGAGGCCTCCGAGATCGCCTCCGAGCACTACGCCTCGATCATCCTCGACCGCTCCGAGAAGAAGCTGCTGGCGATCGTCACCGCCCAGGGCGGGATGGACGTGGAGGAGGTCGCCGAAGCCGACCCCTCGGCGGTGATCAAGCGGCACATCGACCCGAGCGCCGCCTTCGGCCCCGAGCACGCCGGGGCGATCGTCGCCGAGGCAGCGATTCCCGAGGACGTCCGCGAGCAGGTCGCCGAGCTCCTGATCGAGCTGCACGAGGTCGCCACGGAGGAGGACGCGACCCTGATCGAGGTCAATCCCCTGATCGTCACCGCCGAGCGCAAGGTCCTCGCCCTCGACGCCAAGGTGACGATCGACGGCAACTCCCTCTTCCGCCACGAGGACCTCGCCGGGCTGACCGATGTCTCGGCAGAGGATCCGCAGGAGGCGATGGCCAAGGAGCGGGGCCTCACCTACGTCAAGCTCGACGGCGACATCGGCATCCTCGGCAACGGCGCCGGCCTCTGCATGTCGACTCTCGACGTCGTCGCGCAGGCCGGCGGCGCCCCGGCCAACTTCCTCGACGCCGGCGGCGGCTCGAAGGCCGAGGCGATCGTCGACGCGCTCGAGGTGATCACCTCCGACCCGAAGGTGAAGGCGGTGCTGTTCAACATCTTCGGCGGGATCACCCGCTGCGACGAGGTAGCCAAGGGGATCATCGAGGCCTCGAAGCGGATCGGGCTGAAGCTGCCCCTGGTGGTGCGCCTCGACGGCACCAACTCCGAGGAGGGCCTCGGCCTGCTGGCCGAGGCCGAGATCCCGGGTCTCGAGGTCGAGAAGACGATGCTGGGCGCGGCGAAGCGGGTCGTGGAGCTTGCCTCATGAGTATCGTCGTCGGGGAAGGGACGAAGCTGGTCGTCTCCGGCCTGACCGGGCGCGAGGGGTCCTTCCACGGGCTCCGCAACCGCGACTACGGGACCGACCTGGTCGCCGGGGTGACGCCCGGCAAGGGCGGCCAGGACGTCGAGGGGGTGCCGGTCTTCGACTCGATCGCGGAGGCGGTCTCCGAGCGGGGCGCCAACACCTCGATGGTCTTCGTCCCGGCGCGCTTCGCCGCCGCGGCGATCGGCGAGGCGATCGAGTCCGGCGTACACACGGTGATCGCGATCACCGAGGGCATCCCGGTCCTCGACATGCTGAAGACCTACTGGAAGGCCCGCGAGGCGGGGGTGCGGCTGATCGGCCCGAACTGCCCGGGGGTGCTCTCCCCGGGGAAGGCCAACGTCGGGATCATTCCGGCCCAGTTCTTCGACCCGGGCAAGATCGGCGTGGTCTCGAAGTCGGGCACCCTGACCTACCAGATCGGCAACGAGCTGAAGCAGGCTGGAGCCGGGAACTCCTCGATCGTCGGCATCGGCGGCGACCCGATCGTCGGCTCGGATTTCATCGACATCCTCACCCTGTTCGAGGCGGACCCCGAGACCGAGCTGATCGTCATGGTCGGGGAGATCGGCGGCGACGCGGAGGAGCGGGCGGCGGATTTCATCGCCGAGAAGATGAGCAAGCCCGTGGTCGCCTACATCGCCGGTTTCACGGCCCCCCCGGGCAAGCAGATGGGACACGCCGGCGCGATCATCTCCGGCTCCTCGGGTACCGCGCAGGCGAAGAAGGAGGCGCTGGAGGCGAAAGGCGTCCGGGTCGGCGAGAGCCCGACCGAGGCCGCCGCTATCGCGGTCGAGGTGCTGGGAGGCTAGCTGCCGGCTCCTCGACACCCGGGGGATCGGGCCGCTCCGCCGGATCGGGGTTCCCCGCCGGGCTCCGGGCGGGCGGCGGACGGGTCGGAGCCCTGCTGGCCGGGTGGTGGGGCACGGGGCTCGCCGCCTCCGAGCTGGGGGGGTTGACCGCGCTGGCGATCGCCCAGCCGATCTTCGACGGGCTCCAGCGCAGCACCTTCGCCTTCCCGACGCTGAAGATCGACGGCTGGGACATGGTCGTCCTCGTGGTCCTGCTCGTCCTGGTGCCCCCCGCCCTGCTGCTGGCGGTGGAGCTGGTCGCGGGGCTGATCTCACGCGCCGCGCGCGGCTGGGTGCATTTGGCGTGGATCGGACTGCTCGCAGGGCTGATCTGCTGGCAGGCAGTCGCCCTCGACGGGATCGGCGCGGCCCTGGCGAGGATCGCGGTTCCGGCCGCGGGCCTGACCGGATCCGTGCTCCTCTACCTTCGCTTCGAGGCCGCGCGCAGCCTCCTGAGCTGCCGCTCGCCGCCCTGCTCGGCTCCCCACGGAAGATCGACGCGACGCGCTTCCCGCACTTCGCCGCGCTCCAGAGGGACTCCGACTGGTTCCAAGACACGGTCACGGTCGCCGACTCCACCGAGCAGGCGGTCCCGCGATCCTCTCCGGAGACCTTCCCGATCCGGACGGGGTCGCGATCTACACGGATCACCCCCGCAACCTCTTCACCCTGCTCGGCTCCTCCTACCGCACCAACATCTCCGAGTCGGGCACCTACCTCTGCCCGCCGGACCTCTGCCACACCAGCTCCTCGCTCCTAACCGAGCGCCTGGCCCCGGCGCTTGCCGCCCGGGCTGACGACCGCCTCCGACTCCTTCCCGTTCGGGCTGGCGGGCAGCGCGGCTCGCGAGCTGAGCCGCCACTACCCGGTCGGCTACCGGCCCCGCGCCCAGGTCGAGCGCTTCCGCGCCGGGATCCGGGGGCCGGCGAGAGGATCACTGAACGCGATCCACGTGGAGCTGCCGCACATCCCCTGGCGCTTCACGCCGTCCGGGCGGACATATCGAGCCGGCCTCTACCCGCTCGGCCTGACCGTCGAGCGCTGGTCGCGCTCGCCCGGCTACGCGATCCAGGGTCTGCAGAGGGAGCTGTTGCAGCTCCGCTACACCGATCGCGTCCTCGGGGCGATCGTCCGGCGCCTCCGCAGGCTGGGGATCTACCGCTCGGCGATGCTCCCAGTGGTCGCCGACCACGGCGCCGCCTTCATCCCGGGCAGGTCGCGCCGGCTCCTCGGCGAGGCGAACGCCGGCTGGATCCTGCGGGTGCCGATGTTTGTCAAGCTGCCCGGCCAACGCCGCGGGCGGATCATCTCGCGCCCAGTGCGGACGATCGATCTGCTGCCGACGATCGCCGACGTCCTCGGGATCCGCATCCCCTGGCACGTGGACGGCCCCTCCCTTCTCGGCCCGGCCTCCCGGGCTGGGCTCAACGCCTACGTGCGCCACGGCAGGGAGGTGGCGCGCATCCCTGCGGCGACCGTGCGGCGCGGCTTTCGCTCGGCGCTCGCGATCCGTGACGGCCTGCTCGGCCGCGGCGACATCTACACGCTCGGCCTCTCCCCCGCCGAGCTGCGCGAGCGGTTGCGCGAGAGTCATCCGATCGAGGTATCGGTGAAGAGTCCTGGCGGCACCACCGCCGAGCCGGGGGTGGCGCCTGCGCCGTCCCTCGTCTACGGCGACATCCTCAGTGGCGGAGTCCCCGACGGGGAGCCCTTGATCGCCAGACTGGACGGGCGAATCGTCGCGGTCGGCCAGTCGGTCGACGGCGGCGCCCGGTTCACCGTCTTGATCCCCCCCGCCGCCTTCCGGGCCGACCAGAACCGGCTGCGGATCTTCGCGCCCTGATCCCTGGCACCGGGCTATGCTGAGCTCTTGGCAAGCCAGGGAAGCAGCGCCAAACGGCTTCGCACTGCGGGATTGGCGGCCCTCTCCCTGCTGGGATCGGGAGGAAGGCGAGCCGGGGACCTGATCGCCGGGCGAAGGGGTGTCGCGCTCACCGCCGCGGAGCTCCTCGGACTGACCGCGCTGGCGATCGCCCAGCCGATCCTCGACGGGCTGAAGCGAAGCACTTTCGCCTTCCCGACGGTGAAGATCGGCGGCTGGGACCTGGCCGTCCTCGCCGCGCTGCTGATCCTGGTGCCGCCCGCCCTGCTGCTGGCGGTGGAGCTGATCGCCGGGCTGGTCTCGCGGGTCGCGCGCGGCTGGGTGCACCTCGCCTGGGTCGGCCTGCTCGTCGCCCTGCTCTGCTGGCAGGCTGTGGCGCAGGGTGGGGAGAGCTCGGCCTTCGTCCGCGTGGTGATCCCGGCGATCGCCCTGATCGCAGCCGTGATCCTCTACCTGCGCTTCGACGCCGCCCGCAGCCTCTGCCGCATCCTCGGCTTCGCCGCGCCCGTGATCGCCGGGCTATTCCTGTTCACCTCGCCGATCGTCGACTTCACCTTCGCGGCCAATCCCGACATCCCCGATCCACAGGTCAAATCGAGCACCCCGGTGGTCCTCATCGTCCTCGACGAGTTCCCGCTCGCCGCGCTGCTCGACTCGCAGGGCGGGATCGATGCCAAGCGGTTCCCGAACTTCGCCGCCCTGCAGGAGCAGTCCGACTGGTTCCGCAACACCAGGACGGTCGCCGACTCGACCGAGCAGGCCGTCCCGGCGATCCTCTCCGGCGACTTCCCCAAGCCGAACGGCGTCGCCACCTACACCGACCACCCGGACAACCTCTTCACCCTGCTCGGCTCCTCCTATCCGACCAACATCTCCGAGTCGGAGACGCATCTCTGCCCGCCGGGTATCTGTCCGAGCAGCTCGTCCCTGGTTTCGCGCCTCGCCCCCGTCCTGGGGGAAGGTCTCTCAACCGCGAGCACCTCCTTCCCCTTCAACCTGGCGGGCAAGGCCGCCACCGAGCTCAACCGCCACTACCCGCTTGGGCACCCGCCCCAGGATCAGGTCGAGACCTTCCTCCATCAGATCAAGGCGCCGCCGCAGGGAGGCTCGCTGAACATGATCCACGTCGAGCTGCCGCACGTCCCCTGGCGCTACACGCCGTCCGGGAAGACCTATGAGACCGGGACCTATCCGTTGGGAATCAGCAGCGAGACGTGGTCACGCTCCCCCGGTTACGTGATCCAGGGCCTGCAGCGGGAGCTGCTGCAGCTTCAGTACACAGATCGCGTCCTCGGGGTTATCGTCCAGAGCCTTCGCAACTACGGCCTCTACGAGAAGGCGATGGTCGCCGTGGTCGCCGATCACGGCGCCGCCTTCATCCCGGGCCAGTCGCGGAGGCTGGTCAGCCGGGCAAACGCCGGCTGGATCCTGCGGGTGCCGCTGTTCATCAAGCTGCCCGGCCAGCGCCGAGGCAGGATCATCTCGCGCCCGGTGCGGACGATCGACCTGCTGCCGGCGATCGCCGACGTCCTCGGGATCCACATCCCCTGGCACGTCGACGGGCGCTCCCTTCTCGGCCGGCCGTCACGGGTCGACCTGAACACCTACATGAGCTACCGCGAGAACATCCTCCACATCCCGCCATCGGTGGCCAGTCGGGGGTTCTTCTCCGCCCTCGCCGTCCGCAACGGTTTCCTCGGGCACGGTGACATCTACACCCTTGGCGCCTCCCGCGCCCAGCTGCGAGGGCAGCTCCGCGCGGCCAGCCCGATCGACGTCTCGGTGCAAAGCCCCGGCGGCACGACCGCCGATCCGAAGGCGGGCTTCTACCCCTCGCTCATCTACGGCAGCATCCTCTCGCCGGGAGTGGGGGACGGAGACTCGCTGATCGCCAAGATGAACGGCCGCATCGTCGCCGTCGGCCAATCCGTCAATGCCGGCACCGGGTTCATCCTGCTGATCCCGCCCGAGGCATTCCGGCCGGGCGAGAACCGCCTGCAGCTGTACGCCAGATAGCAGCCGGCCTCTGAAGCCGGGCCGGGGCTATTCTGGCCGCATTGGCCAGCCGGGGAAGCAAAACCATCCCGTGGCTCCGCGGTGTCGGGCAGCGCGTCTATGAGGCTGCTCCCGGACGCAGGGGGGTGGCCCTTGCCGGGGCCGAGCTGCTGGGACTGACCGCGCTGGCGATCGCCCAGCCGATCTTCGACGCCCTGCAGCGCAGCACGTTCGTGTTCGCCGAGGAGCGGCTGGAAGGGATCGACATGGTCCTGCTCGCCGCGATCCTTCTGCTGATCCCCCCACTGGTGATGCTGGTGATCGAACTGCTCGCCGGGCTGGTCTCTCGCACGCTCAGGGGTTGGGTGCACTTGGGATGGATCGCGATCCTCGTCGCGATCTTCGCCTGGCAGGGGATCGACGGGCCGCATGAGACGTCCTCGCTGGTCCGGCTCGCCGTGGTCATCGCCGGGCTGCTCGGGGCGTTGCTCTACGTGCGTTTCGACTTCGCCCGCTCCCTGCTGCGGATCCTGGCGCTCGCCGCGCCGGTCCTCGCCTTCATCTTCCTGTTCACCGCCCCGCTCAAGTCCTTCACCCTGGCGTCGGTGCCCGATGTCCCCGCGGCGCAGATCGATTCCCAGACGCCCGTCGTCCTGATTGTCTTCGACGAGCTTCCCCTGGCGGCGCTGCTCAACGACCACGGGCAGATCGACGCCAGGCGCTTCCCCAACTTCGCCGCCCTGGCGCGAGGATCCGATTGGTTCCGCAACGCCGTCACCGTTGCGGACACCACCGAGGAGGCGGTGCCGGCGCTGCTCTCCGGTGACCTCGCCACGCCGAACGGATCGGCGACCGTCTCCGACCACCCGCGCAACCTGTTCACGCTCTTCGACGCGTCCTCCTACCGGATGAACGTCTCCGAGTCGGCGACCTCCCTCTGCCCGCCGGCGATCTGCCCGGGGCGCAACTCGTTGTCCGAGCGGATCGCCCACGTCATCTACGAGGGCGTCCTCACCGCCGATTCGCTGCCGCTCGACCTGCCGCACCGGATCGCCGGCCGGCTCGACTCCTGGTTCGAGTTCTTCCCCCGCCCCGACCAGCAGGCGGACGCCTTCGCGGCATCGCTCCAGGGCGGGGGGCCCTCTCTCAACGTCCTCCACGTGCAGCTGCCGCACATTCCCTACCAGTTCATGCCCGCCGGGAAGCGCTACGACCAGGCGAGCATCGGAATCTCGAACGCGCCACTGGGCACCGACGCGGAGATGTGGTCCTCGTCCCCGGGCTGGGCGGTCCAGGGCCTGCAACGGATGCACCTCCAGCTCGAGTACACGGACCGGGTCCTGGGCAGGATCGTCGCTCGCCTCAAGCAGGTCGGCCTCTACGATCGATCCCTGTTCGCGGTGATCGCTGATCACGGAGCCAACTTCATCCCCGCCCATTCCCGCCGCCTCCTCGATCCGGTGAACGCCGGCCCGATCCTGCGGGTGCCGCTGTTCGTCAAGCGGCCGGGTCAACTGCGCGGCAGGACGATCGAGCGGCCCGTGCGGACGATCGACCTGCTGCCGACGATCGCCGATCTCCTCGGGATACACATCCCCTGGAAGGTGGACGGACGGAGCCTCTACGGACCGCCCTCGACCGTCGGAGCGAACAGCTACCTGAGCGGTCGCGACGAGGCATTCAGCATCCGCCGGTCGAAGGTAACCCGGGAGTTCGAAACCGCGATCGCCCAGTGGAACGCGATCCTCGGCGGCGGCGACCCGTTCACGCTAAGCGCTGCTCCCGCCGAGCTGCGGCGGGAGCTGAAGGGCGCCACGCCGCTCCGGGTGGCCCTCGAGGACCCAGGTGGCACCACCTATGACCCCGCCTCGGGCGGCTATCCCTCGCTGGTCTACGGCCGCATCCTCACCGCGGGGATCAAGGACGGGACCCGGCTGATCGCCACCGTCGACGGCCGGCCCGCGGCGGTCGGATACAGCGTCGACGGGGGCACCAGGTTCACGACCCTGATCCCGCCCTCCGCTCTCCAGGAGGGCGACAATCAGCTCCAGCTCTACGAGCCCTAGCTCGCCTGGCGGGCGGAGCGGTCGCCCGCGCCGTTGCTAGGCTCGGTCGGCGATGCCCACCGACACGATCTCATTCGCCCGCGGGGCGCCGAGCGCCGACATCCTGCCGGTCGAGGCCGTGCGGGAGGCGGCCGCCAGGGCGCTCGAGAGCGACTGGGAGACGGCCCTCTCCTACGGCATCGGGATCGGCCATCCGGGGCTCTGCCAGTGGGTGGCCGAGCGCCATGGCCACATAGATGCCGATCAGGTGATGATCACCAATGGCTCGATGGAGGCGGCGGCGATGCTGTTCGCTCAGCTGGTCGAGCCCGGCGCCCGGGTCGCCGTGGAGCAGCCTTCCTATGACCGCACCCTGCTTCTGCTTCGCCAGCTCGGGGCCGAGCTGGTCCCCCTGCCACTGGAGGCGGACGGGCTCGACGTCGGCGCGCTCGAGGCGGCGCTCGGGGACGGCCCGATCGCGCTCGCCCACGTCATCCCCAACTTCCACAACCCCGCCGGCTGCACCCTCTCGGCCGCGAAGCGCGAGCGCCTCGTCGAGCTGGCCGCCGAGCACGGCTTCTGGCTGTTCGAGGACGACCCCTACCGCGAGCTCCCCTTCGAGGGAGAGACGCTGCCCACGATGCTCTCCCAGGACGGCGCCGACCGGGTGATCCACGCCTCCTCCTTCTCGAAGACGGTCAGCCCGGGGGTGCGGGTCGGCTATCTGGCGGGTCCGAAGGAGGAGATCGCCAAGCTCGCGAAGCGCGCCAACCAGACCTACATCTCACCGAACATGCTGGCCGAGTCGGTGGTCCTGGAGCTCTGCCGCTCGGGCGCTCTCGAGCGGAACATCGAGTTCGTCAAGGGGGCGCTGCGCGAGCGGCGGGACGCCCTGGTCGATGCGCTGGGAGAGCAGATCCCCGAAGCCGATTTCGTGATCCCCGGCGGCGGCTACTTCCTCTGGCTCGACCTCGAGCAGGGGACCGACACGCGGGCGCTCCTCGCCGAGGCGAAGGCGACGGGCGCTTCCTTCGTCGCCGGGCCGGACTTCATGCTCGACGGCGGCGAGGCGAGCCTTCGCCTCTCCTTTGCCAGCGTTCCACGCGAGCAGATTGGCGAGGGGATCGGGAGGATCGCGGCGGCCCTGGAGCGGGTGCGCGCTGCGGCGCCGGCCTGAGCCGCGCGAAGACCGATCGCAAATTACGAGTTGTTTACCGCGGCTTCAGTGAGCGGCCCTACGGTGAGGCCATGGACCCAAGGAAGAGCAGACCCGCCCCGGCCGACGCGGAGCGCCGCCTCGCCGACCTCGCCGCCGCGATCCGCGACCACGAGGACTCGATCCGGCGCAACCGACCGTTGGGGATGAGGGCGCCGGACGACTACCTCTACCGTCGCCTCCGCCAGATCTGCGGCGAGCGCTAGACGGGCGGCTCAGGTCCTCCGCCTGGGTTGGGCGGGATCGCCAGGTCGCCCGCCCCGCAGTGGCTGCCACCTCAGGCACTCGGGGCACTTGCGCGCGAAGCGTCGGGTCTTGGGATTTTCGCGGGGCCCGTCGAGCAGCGAGCCACATCTGCGGCAGAGGCTCAAAAGGCGCCCCCGGAGATCTGGCGCAGCCGCCGGTAGAGGCTGAGGTCGGCGTAGCGGACCGAATGGGGACGCGCGCTGAGCTGGTGCTCGTGGTCGCGGACGGCGGCCGCCAGGGCCGATAGCCGCCGCTCGGCCACGCGCCTCTCCCGGGCGTCCAACGGCAACTCCTCGGTCTTTGGCTCGCGCATCGCACTGTCACTCATCGTTCACCCCCTGGGGTCGAGATAAACTGGACTATCTTGACTAACTAACTCAAGTATAGCACGGGTGAACCCGTCGAGTGGACGAAATCATCTCCCCATCAGAGGAAATCGTCCACTCGACCTGGCCGCGCGGGCGCCGGCGCCTCAGCGGCCGTAGCGGTCGCTGGAGAGGACGAGCTGTTCGGGCAGGGCCGAGCGCGGCGGTGGCGAGGGCTCGGCCCGGACCGAGACGGTCTCGGCGACGCTGCGTGAGACCCGGTGTGAGCCGTCCTCGGAGCCGATCACGACCATCTCCTCGTCCGAGCTGTCGACCGTGCCCTCGAGTCCGGGGTCGAGGCCCGCCTGCTTCAGGTAGTGCAGCAGCTCCTCGGCCTCGTTCTCGAACCGCAGGACGACGACCTTCGCGCCGACCTCGACGTCGGCCAGCAGGGCGCCCTGCTCCCGTGCCCCTTCGACGATCGGGTGGCCGTGCGGGCAGGTCTTCGCGTCGCCGATCGCCGCCAGCATCCGCTCCTCGAGCACCGGCGACATCGCGTGCTCGAGCCGCTCGGCCTCCTCGTGGACCTCGTCCCAGGGGATGCCGAGGACGTCGGTGAGGAAGCGCTCGATCATCCGGTGACGGCGGGAGATCTGCTCGGCGTGCTGGCGCCCCTCCTCGGTGAAGGCCAGCGACTTGTCGTCGGCCCGGGTCACGTAGCCGTCGCGCTCCAGCCGCCCGATCATCTCGTGCACCGTGGGGGAGAGAGCTGCATCGCGCGGGCGATGTTGGCGCCGGTGATCGGCAGCCCGGCCTCCATCAGCCAGAACATGCTCTGCAGGTACTCCTCCTCGGCGATGGTCGCCTGATCGTGCGACACCGGCGCTCCTTTCGCGGGCGTTGACCGATTCCGATACTAGAGCCTCTCCGCAGAGCGGCAGCAGGGCCCGTGAGAGGATGCGAGGGTGCTGATCGACTCGACCACCCGGGCGCTGGTCACGGGCGCCTCGCGCGGGATCGGGCTGGCCAGCGCCAGGGCCCTCGCCGGCCGGGGGGCGAGGGTCGGGATGATCGCCCGCGGCGAGGGGGAGCTGGCGGCGCGGGCCGCGGAGATCGGGGCGGCGGCCCACCCCGCCGACATCGCCGATGCCGACGCGGTGGCCGCAGCCGTCGATCAGTTCGCGGCGACAGCCGGCGGGCTCGACCTGCTGATCGCAAATGCAGGCGTCCTGCACTACGCGCCCTTCGCCGAGCAGCCGCTCGCCGACGCCGAGCACATGGTGATGGTCAACGTGCTCGGGACGATCTACACCGTGAAGGCGGCACTTCCCCACATGCTCGACGCAGCCCGCGGGCAGATCGTCGTCGTCTCCTCGGGCGCCGGCCTGCGCGCCTTCCCCTGGGGGGCGGTCTACGGTGCGACCAAGGCGGCGGACCGCGCCTTCGCCGAGGCGCTCCGCCACGAGCTCTCGGGGACCGGCGTCTCGGTGACCACTGTCTTCCCCGGCGAGATCGCCACCGAGCTGCACGCCCACCAGCGCGACCGGCTCCCCGATTGGCGGGCCAACGACGACGAGCTGCCCGCCTCGGACCTCGCCGCGGCGATCATCGCCGGGGTCGAGGGCGACAGCCGGGCCGTCTTCCTGCCCCGCCAGGTGCGGTTGCTCGGCCTCAACGGGGTCGCGCCAGGGCTGCTCGACCGCCTGCTGGCCGCGGTGCGCGGGGGCTCCGCGGCCCCCCGGCGCGACTGAGGCCGGGGCGCACTCATCGGGCGGCCATCAGCGAGGAGATGACCGCCTCGTAGAAGCCGTCGCCGTTCCGCCCTTCGGTGACGGTGACGTTGTCGCGGCCGCCGATCGCTGCCCGCAGTCCCCGATCGCGCTCCGGACCGTTGGCGACGACGAAGAAGGATCCCACTGCCGCGGCGACCTCGAGGTCCTCGACGGAGTCGCCGACCCCGATGCACTCGGCCGGCTCGTAGCCCCGGGCCCGCGCGTGGGCGCCGACCGCGCCCGCCTTGCTGACCAGCTTCGGGACCAGGTGATAGGCATGGGTGACCTCGATTCCCTCCATCTCGCGGCCGATCGCACCGTTGTCGAGCAGGCGAAGGTCGTCGTCCCCGCGCTCGCCGAGCAGCCGGTTCGCCTCATCGACGTCGACGAAGCCGCGGAAGAGGTGGGAGAGGACGCGGCCGGTGTGCCAGGGGGAGTGATACTCGAGGCGGCCATCGAAATGCGCGAAAAGGGCCTTCGGGATCCCCCGGGCCTCGATCTGCTCGTAGATCGTGCCGGTCTCGTCGGGAACGATCTCCCCGGTGAGCAGGGTGGTCTCGCCGTCGATCACGAAGGCGCAGCCCGCCTCGTAGATGTAGGAGCTCTGGCCGATCAGCCGGGCGTCCTCGTGCACCTGGGGCTCCCGGCGCCCGGACATGATCACCACCTCGACCCCGGCCCGGTGGCAGGCCTCGAGCCCGCGCGCCTGCATCATCGAGAACTCGCCCTCGTGGTCGGCGAACAGCGATCCACCGCGTCCCAGAAGGGTTCCGTCGAGATCTGTGTAGACACAGCGCAGCGTCACGCGGCCGCTACGGTAGCCGACGTGACCTGGAGGCTCGCCGATCGCAACCTGGAGCTGCGCCAGCCCCTGGCTGCCGGGATCGTCAACGTCAGCTCCGACTCGATGTTCTCCGGGGCGCGAAGCGGCAGCCCGGAGAGGGCGATCGCCGACGGCCGCGAGCTGCTCGCCGCCGGCTTCGAGATGATCGACGTCGGCGCCGTAGCCGCCCGCAGCGGTCCCCCGGTGCCGGCCGAGCGGGAGTCGGAGGCGCTGCTGCCGGCGATCGCCGGCCTGCGTGCGGCCGGGGCGCCGATCTCGGCCGACACCTTCTCGGCCGAGGTGGCCGCCGAGGCGCTGGAGGCGGGGGCCGTGGCGATCAACGACATCGGCGGCGGCTCGGAGGAGATGCTCGACCTGGTTGCAGCGAGCGGCTGCGGCTACGTCCTCATGCACATCGAGGGGCCCCCGCGCCGGGACCGTGAGACGCCCTCCTACGCATGACGTCGTCGAGCACCTGAAGCGCTGGTTCTCGGAGCGGATCGAGGCGGCTGTGGGGCGCGGGGTGGACCCGGAGCAGATCGCGATCGACCCCGGTCTCGACTTCGACCTCTCCACCGCGGATGACCTCGAGATCCTCCGCCGTCTGGAGGAGCTGACCGAGATCGGCCGCCCGCTGTACGTCTCGCTATCGCGCAAGGACTTCATCGGCGCCGTGCTGGCCGGCTCGTGGGAGGGTCGCCTCCCCGCCGAGGCACGCGAGTGGGGAACCGCTGCGGCGGCCTCGCTGGCGGTGGCCGCGGGTGCGGCGATCCTCCGCATCCACGATCGCAGCGTTCTCCAGGCGGTACGGGTCGCCGGCCGGATCAGGACGGCGGGCGCTGGTGCATAGCTCCCCGGCGCGCTCGCTGATCGGCACGCCCTGGGCGATCCCCCTCGATCCCGCCCGCCGCGACGGGCGGGTCGTCGCCGAGACCACCGAGCCCGAGCGCCCGGCGCGCACGGTCCCGCTTCCGGACCGTCTCGATCCCGGCTTCGCGGAGGCTCTGCGCGCCGCCGGGATCGAGCGCCTCTACTCGCATCAGCTCGCCGCCCTGGAGGACTCCGCGGAAAGCGATCTGATCATCACCAGCGGCACCGCCTCCGGCAAGTCGCTGGCCTTCAATCTGCCGGTGCTCGGCGGGATCGCCGCCGACCCGAAGCACCGGGCCCTCTACCTCTACCCGACCAAGGCGCTGGCCCAGGACCAGGCGCGAAAGCTCTCGGCGCTGCGGCCGCCTGGGCTGCGCGAGGCGATCTACGACGGCGACACCCCGCGCGAGGAGCGCCCGGCGATCCGCCGGCGCTCCAACCTGGTCCTGACCAACCCCGAGATGGTCCACCTCAGCCTCCTCCCGCATCACCGCCAGTGGGGCGACTTCATCGCGAACCTCGGTTGGGTGGTGATCGACGAGGCTCACACCTACCGCGGCGTCTTCGGCTCCCACGTCGCCAACGTGATCCGCCGCCTGCGCCGCGTGGCCGACGCCTACGGCGCCGAGCCGCGCTTCATCCTCGCCTCGGCGACGATCGCCAACCCGCGCGAGCTGGCCGAGCGCTTGGTCGGCACCAGCTTCAGGCTGATCGACGACGACGGCGCGCCGCGCTCGGAGCGCGAGGTGGCGATCTGGAACCCGCCGCTGGTCGACGAGGCGACGGGTACCCGGCGGTCGGCGCTCTCCGAGGCGGCCGACCTGCTCGCCGACCTGGTGGCGCAGGAGGTGAGGACGATCTGCTTCCTGCGCAGCCGCCGCGGGATCGAGCTGATCCAGCGTTTTGCCCGAGACAACCTCCGGGCGCGAGGCAAGCCAGCCCTGGCGGAGCGGATCGCCCCGTACCGGGCCGGCTACACGCCGCAGCAGCGCCGCGAGATCGAGCGCCGGCTCGCCGAGGGCGAGCTACTCGCGGTGGTCGCGACGGACGCCCTGGAGTTGGGGATCGACGTCGGCGAGCTCGACGCCGCGATCTGCGTCACCTTCCCCGGCACGGTCGCCAGCCTCAGGCAGATGTGGGGGAGGGCGGGACGCCGGCGAACCGGGCTGGCCGTCTACGTCGCCGGCCAGGACGCCCTCGACCAGTTCTTCTGCCGGCACCCCGCCGAGTTCCTCGAGCGGCCGGTCGAGGCGGCGATCCTCGACCACTCCAGCGAGCAGATCGCCGCCCGCCATCTTCTGGCCGCCGCCTACGAGCTGCCGCTCACCGGGGAGGACGCCGGGGTCTTCGGCGAGGGCTGGCGCGAGCGGGCGGAGCGGCTGATCGCAGCCGGCGAGCTGCGCCGGGCGGGGGACCGGCTGCTTCCGCGGCGAAGCGGCTTCGTCGCATCGGGAATATCGCTGCGCTCCTCGTCGGCAGACGCGGTTGCCGTGATCGAGCGCGACTCCGGCGAGATGCTCGGCCTAGTCGAGGCCGAGCGCGCCTTCACGACGGTCCACCCGGGGGCTGTCTACCTGCACCTCGGCCGCTCCTACGAGGTCGAGCAGCTCGACCTGGACGCTCGCCGGGCAGTGGTCAGCCGTTTCGAGGAGGACTGGTTCACGCGCCCGCGCAAGGAGACCGAGATCTACATCGAGGGGATCGGGCGGAGCCGCGAGGTGGCGGGGGTCGCGCTCCACTACGGAGAGGTGTCAGTCACCGAGCAGGTGACCGCCTTCCAGCGGGTCTCGATCGCCGACCAGGAGCCCTTCGACATCGTCGCCCTGGAGCTTCCCGAGCAGAACTTCGCGACCCAGGCGCTCTGGTACGTGATCGGCGAGTCGATCACGCGACCTCTCCCGCCCGAGGTGCTGCTCGGGGCGCTGCATGCCACCGAGCATGGGCAGATCGCCGTCCTGCCGCTGATCGCGATGTGCGACCGCTGGGACATCGGCGGCCTCTCCACGAACGTGCACATGCAGACCGGGCGGCCGACGATCTTCATCTACGACGGCCACCCCGGCGGGGTCGGGATCACCCAGCGGGGCTACGAGCAGTTCGAGCGCCTGCTCGGCGACGCCGAGAGGCTGATCGGGGAGTGCGGCTGCGAGTCGGGCTGCCCGTCCTGCGTGCAGAGCCCCAAGTGCGGAAACCTGAACGAGCCGCTGCACAAGGCCGGAGCGCTGGAGATGATGGGCGCGATGCGCGCATCGGTCTAACCACCGGCCTCAACCCTCCCCCAAGCGACGTGGGACCTTTGAACCGCCAGGGAGACGGCTGAAAGGTCCCAGGTCCGCTCAGCTGTGGCGAGATCTGCGCGGATTGTGTCGGGGCCGGCGCCGGAGGCCGGCGAGACCGTCGCGCCCACGCCCCTGCGATCGCCGCCGGCGCTGCCTGACTGCGATCATCCATCGCCGCTTGCCTGGCGCAGCTCACACTTCGAAACCGGGCCCGGCCCGGCAGATCGCCGTGATCGGGTCGGGAAGCTGCGAGCAGGACTCTGATCTCGCCTCCCACGCCGAGCAGGTCGGCGGACTGCTCGCCGCGGCGGGAGCGGTGCTGGTCTGCGGCGGTCTCGGCGGGGTGATGGAAGCCGCCTCGCGGGGCGCCGCCGAGGCGGGCGGCGTGGTCATCGGGATCCTCCCCAGGGAATCCCCGGGCGAGGCCAACCCCCACTGCACTTATGTCGTTGCAACGGGGATCGGCCAGGGGCGAAACCTCGCGGTCGTCGCGTCCGGTGAGGCGGCGATCGCGGTCGGTGGAGGGTGGGGGACGCTTGCCGAGATCGCCTTCGCCCGGCGGCTGGGGCGGCCCGTCGTCGCCCTGGGAAGCTGGCGGATCGATCCCCCGGGAACGATGGCCGGTGACCCTGGGCTGATCATCGCGGCTGACCCCGTGGCCGCGGTGCGCGCCGCCCTCGACCCGGTCTAGGGCGAAAGCCTCAGCTTCGCTCGCAGCTCGTCACCGGTCACGGTCAGGGCGGCGGCGAGTGGCGCCGCCGAGATCGAGAGCCGCCCGACCCGCCCGGCGCGAACTTCGGCCCGGCGGAAGGCGCGGCGGATCGCCGCGGAGGAGACCGAGAAGCTGGCCCGGCCTTCATCCTCAGGCAGGACCTGGTCGCCCGCCGCGCTCGGCTCGAGCTTCGAGAACAGGTCGAGAACCGGCCCTCCGCGGCGGGGACCGAGGGAGGCGGCAGTCTTTCCCAGGGCTCGGATCGCCGGCTCCGCCCGGGCCATAGCGGCTGCGTTGGGATCGTCGTGTCGCAGCTCGGTCAGGTCGGCGTATACCTCGAGCGGCTCCTCGCGGGGCAGCTCGTCGATCAGCGACTTGACCTCTCCGTCGTCGAGCTGGTTGTCGTCTGTGCCATCGCGGCGCTCGATCGCGGTCCGCAGCAGCCCCGGGTCATCGGCCGCAAGCATCACCCCATCGCGGACCGCAAAGGAGGTCCGCGCAGAGCTGTAGAGGCCGGCCTCATCTTCCCGTCCGACCGCTCGCAGCGGCCCGCTCGCCGCGGCCCGAGCGAACAGCCGCCGCATCTCGTCCGGCTTGTCGGTGACCAGCACCGCAAGCACGCGCGAAACCGGGCCCGACCCGGGCGCAAGTCCGACCGCCAGCTGCGAGGCCGGCAGCCCGCCCACCGACTCCGAATCATCGGAGCGCAGCAGCGAGGCGAGGGCGCCGGCGGGGATCCCGGCAGCGGCGAGGCGGGCGAGCAGGCCAGAGCGGATCCTCTCCCAGGGCGTGATGCCGCTGAGCTGGCCCGCGAGGGCGGTGCGCTCCGGCGCGATCTGCGGCGTGGTATCGAGCAGGGCGACAAGGGGCGTGTCCGCGGGGAAGAAGCGCAGCGCCTCCGCCCGGGCATCCACCGTCCTCTTCGGCCCCGAGCTGCCACAAGCGGCCAGCGCGATGGCGCCGAATGCGAGCAGCACGAGCGGGCCCGGTCTCCGCATGTATGGAAGTTAACCCCCAATCTGCCCCCTGGGAAAGAGCTGCTCGAGCGCCAGCGCGGAGAAGGCATGCGACCAGCCCAGCGGGGTCGTCGAGCGGGGGATGCCGCTCGCCGCGCCGACCCGCTCCGGCAGCAGTCCGGCCGGGGTCGCGGCGCGGCGCAGGTCGCCGAGCAGCCGCCGGGCCCCGCGTCGATCGGCGAGCGCCGCGAGCGCCCAGGCCGACCAGGCCGTCGGCGCGGTCCACGGATCCTCCCCCGGCCAGTCCTGCGAGGGCTGGATCCCAAACCGCCCGGCGCCCGCGAGGATGCTCCGAAGGGAGCGCCGGACGAGGGGGGCGAGGGCGGGGCGTGGAAAGGGTCGCACCGCCCAGGCGGCGGCCGAGTCGAGCCCCGAGGAGGGATCGCCGGCTCGGCGGACCAGGCCCGCGGGGGTGCTGAAAAGCGCCCGCAGGCGGGCAGCCGGCACGCCGGCGGCGATCGCGTTGCCGAGGTAGTCGCCGCTGTCGGCGCCACGTTCGCCGTAGTCGGCCATCGACCTCCAGGACGATCTCGGGGCGCCGGCGGGCGATTGTCCGGAGGCGGCCGCCGCTGCCCGCGCCCAGCCCGCCTCGTCCCCCTGCGCGCCGCGTCCGCCCACCACCGAGCCGTCGCCGCGGAAGCGGGCAGCCGCGGCGAGCGGGAGCGAGGCGAGGAAGCCCGAAACCCGCCGGGCCCGCGCCCGGAATCCGGCGTCGGCGAGGGCGATCGCCGTCGCTGCGGCGTCGCGAGGCCAGACATAGGCCCAGCCATCGCGAATCCCCGCCGCCACAGCACCGCTGCGGCGGTCGGTGAGGGCGCGCAGGACGAGCAGCGAGCGCCGCTGCATCCGCTCGGCCCAGCCTGGGGCACCCGGGCCGAGCGAGCGGGCGCGGGCGAGCCAGCCGCGGTCAGCACGCGCCGCGGCGGCGATCAGCTTCGCCGAGGATCGCGGCGCGCGGGAGGTCCCCGGGTCGCAGACGATCCCGGCCTCGATCCGCCCGCGGCCCCTCCACTCGAACCCGCCTCCCGGCCCCCGGGTCGGCGTCGATTCGCCGGCCGGGCGGCAAACGCGGGAGCGGGTCAGGTTGAGACGCAGGAGCAGCCGCAGCGGCTCTCGGGGTCCGCCGCGCACCTCGATCTGTCGCGCCAGAGCCGGTCCCAGCGCTGCGTCGGTCAGGGTGACTCGCGCCCCTGCCGGCCAGGCGACGGTGCGAAGCACGTTGGTCCCCGGCAGGTAGCTCTGAGTGACCTGGCGCCCGCGCCACAGCGGAAGCGGCGCCCTGCCGCCCGCGGAGACCCGGGCGACGATCCCGGTGTCGGCGGGCACGCTGCCGGCCGCCTGTCGATCGGAAGGGTTGGAGATCAGGCCGCGTCCCGCAGGTCCGGGGGCGCGAAGATCGACGACGTCGCCGTAGGCGTCGATCGCGGCTGTGAGCCCACCGCTGCCGACCACGCCGGAGCCGAGGAAGGGCGGCGGCAGGCCACTCAGGGCGGGCGGTGTCCGCGGGTCGGCGGTCGAGCCACCGGAGAGCGCGCTCGCAGCCAGCGCCGCGGCCGAGCCGAGACCGATCGCTGCACTGAGGATCCGGCCCACGCCTGCAAGCTAGCGGTGCCACCCCCGGGGCCAGTAGGTTCAAGGAGTGGGGGTTGAATTTCGGATCCTGGGCCCGCTCGAGGCGGTTGCACGGGATCAAGCGCCCCGCGGTGGCGCTAGCCTTCGCCTGCCCGGCGGCGGCCACGGCCGCCCCCAGGCATGCTCGGCGAGGTAGCTCAGTTGGTAGAGCACACGACTGAAAATCGTGGTGTCGCCAGTTCGATTCTGGCCCTCGCCATCGCATAGCAAAGCTCGACCGGCCGCTACTCCTCGAGCCCGGCGGCTTCGAGGGCCTCCGCCGGATCACCAAAGGATTTGCAGAAGATCACCCTGCCCTCCCGGAACGTCCAGATATACGCGTACTTGATCTCGATCTCGATCCCGCTCCCCTTTCCACGCCCTCGCGAGCGGTGACAGGTGACCACCGTATCTCCGGCGTCTCGCACCCACTCCAAATGGGTATCGATGTCTTCCCATGGCTCGATCGCCCGGGCCCACGCCTTGCGAAACCCCTCGTGCCCGTGGTAGGTCTCGCCAACGTGGTCGGGAAGGATGTTGTCCTCGTAGGCGATCTGCTCGTCCAAGAACGACAGATCGCCGAGGTCGGTGGAATCCTCGCTATCGATCACGGCTTCCACCCACCGCCGGACGATCTCCACGTTCTCCTGCGACATCGCTGCGCCGTATCTCGCCTCTCCACCGCAGAGTCGGCCGAGCCTCCCGCAGATAGGCGGGACCCGCTGATCCGGCCCATGGTCACGCGAGCCTCCGGGGACGGTCGTGGCCCGGCGATGGTACGTTCGCCCTCGACCCCCGCGAATCGAATAGGAGGCGTCATGTACGCACGCATCGTCAGGTTCACGGACGTCGATCCCGATCACTTGGCCGAGCGCACAGCCGAGGCCGAGGACCGCGACGGGCCGCCCGTGGACATTCCCGCCAAGACGGTTCAAATCTGCCATGACCCGGACCAGCGCACTGCAGTCGTGATCCAGCTCTTCGAGACAGCCGACGACATGGCGGCCGCGGAGGCCCCCCTCGAGATCACGGCCGAGTTGAGCCCGAACTGAGCGGCGGTCCGTGCCGCGTGGCCGGATGCCGTCGGCCGCTGGATCCTGGCCCTCGCATTAGACCCCACGCCGCCGTCTGACCCTGGGTCTAGGGTGCCCTCAAACCGTCAGCGACGATCGGGGAAGAGATGACCTTTGGCGAAGCCGTGAGCTCCGGGTTCGAGCATTACACCGAGTTCAGCGGTCGTGCGTCGCGGCCTGCCTTCTGGTGGTGGGCCCTGTTCGTGTTCCTGGTCGGCATCGTCGCCGACATCATCGGCCTCCTGGTCGGCAGCATCTACGTGGTCAGCGGAATAGTCGGGCTGGCGCTGCTGCTGCCCAACCTCTCGGTTTCGATCCGCCGGCTTCACGACACCAACCGCACCGGCTGGTGGATCCTGATCGGCCTGATCCCGCTGATCGGGTTCATTGTCCTGCTGATCTTCTACCTCCAGGAGAGCGACCCGGGCGAGAACAACCACGGTCCGCCGATGCAGCAGGTGGGCGCCGCCGCCTGATCCGGCCGGTCGCGCGAGGCGCGCGATCCGGCCCCGCTTCGCACGGCTGCCGGCGGTGGATCCGCTGGGCTAGGGTGGACCGGTGAGGTCGGTCGGCTGCAAGAACGCTGAGATCAGCGTGATCGAGCGGCCCACGCCGACTTCGGGCAATGGCGGCTGCTGATCAACGTCCTGCGCTGCGGGATATGCGGCTGCGATCTCCATGCCCGGCGCCACTGCGACGAGCTCGCGGAGGTGATGACCGAGATGGCGATCAACAAGGAGATCGACCTGCGCTTCGTCGTCAGCTACACCCCGCTCGAGTTCCGCGACACCCTGCAGATGCTCGCCGAGGGCAAGGTGGACCCTTCGGGCATGGTCACCGGCGTGGTCGGGCTCGACGGGGTCGAGGCGGCGTTCGGCGCCCTGGCAGACCCCGAGACGCACGCCAAGATCCTGATCGACCCGGCCAGCAGGGCGGCCGAGCCCGTCGCAGCCTGAGCGCCGGCCTCCGTTCTAGAAGTAGTGCGGATCGTGCCAGACGCTCGCCCCGCCGGCTGCATGGAGTCGGCGATCGCCCGGCGGCGCTCGGCGTCGAGGTGGCGGAGGGCAGAGCGCGCGATACGGCGCCCCAGTCCCGGCCTGGGAACGAGGAAGCTCTCCAGCTCGGAGAGCTCATCCGTTGACAGGGCGGCGAGCGGACCCGGGCCCCCTGAGCCGGTCCCTGATCAGGTCCGACTGGAGATAGGCGGCGAGGATCACGAGCAGCTTCAGCTCGCGGGCCTGCGAGAGCCCGGCCTCGATCAGCCCGCGGTTCCAGTAGAGCGCGTCGGCGGAGACGATCTGCCCGCCCGTCCCGTCCGCCGCGCGGCTCGGGCCGGACCCGCGACGCCATCCGACGAAACGCTCCCAGCGCGGATCGAGACCGCCGCGGGCGCCGACGTCCACAAGCCGCGTGCGGTCCGCTTCGAGTTGGCTTTCAGGAGTGTCACCGTGCTCGGGTGGCTGATCACGGCGGCGGTGCCGTGCTACGGTCTCTCGCCGACCGGCCCGCAGGAATGATCTTTCGCTCGAGGAAAGATAAGAGTGCCGAGACCGCCGTGGCGGACCCCGGCAACGGGACGCCGGGGAAGCTCCCCGATCGCTATCCGAGCGTCGAGCAGCTGCTGGGGGAGATCGGCGACCTGGAGCGCTCCAACAGGGAGCGGCGGGACCCGGAGACCGAGCGCCGCATCCTCGATCTCCGCCACGTCGCCGGCGCCGGGCTGATCTGGGAGGCTGGCGCGAGCCCCGACTACCCGCCGGCCGCTTTCGACCGGCTGCCGGAGTCATCCAGCCTGCCCGAGTTCTCGATCGAGGAGCTCACCCCGGAGCTGCTCCGCGCCGGGATGCTGACCCACGGCTGCGTGCTGGTCCGCGGCTTGGTCAAACCCGAGATGGCCGCCCTGCTGGCCGAGGAGATCGACCTGACGCTGGCCGAGCGCGAGGCGAAGGCCGGCGGGCGGCAGAACGGTGGCGAGCACTACGTTCAGTTCGAGCCCCAGCTCGGTTTCGGGATCATCGAGCGCCCCTGGGTGGAGGAGGGTGGAGGAGCGCTCGCGGTCGACTCGCCGAAGCTGATGTTCGAGATGCTGACGACCTTCGACCGGGTCGGGCTCCGCGACCTGATCCGCGGATATCTGGGCGAGCCGATCGCCGTCTCGGCGCAGAAGTGCACGCTGCGCAAGGCCGATCCGTCGGTGCCGGGTGCCTGGCACCAGGACGGCTCCTTCATGCGGGCTGTCAACGCCGGCGAGCAGGCGGAGGGGTCCAGCTCGACAAGGGCATTCAACGTCTGGCTCTCGCTGACCAGCTGCGGGGAGGAGGCACCGGGCCTCGACATCGTCCCCCGCCGCCTCGAGCGCCTCGTCGCCACCCGTACCGAGGGCACCGACATCCCCTCCCAGGTGTCCGACCAGGTGGCCCGGGAGGCAGCCGGGGAGGCGGGCATCATCAGGCCGCTGTTCGAGCCCGGCGACGCGCTGCTGTTCGACGGCCTCTTCCTGCACCAGACGGGCTCGGACCCGGCGATGTCCCGGCCGCGTTTCGCGATCGAGAGCTGGTTCTTCGGGGTCTCGGCCTTCCCCGAGGGCTACGTGCCGCTGGCTGCCTGACTCAGGACGCCGGCCGCCCGCCGAAGCGTCGGCGCAGGCGAGCGTGCCTGTGGCGGAAGAATGCGCCGATCAGCGGGCGGAGCGCCGCGCCGGGCACACCGCGGCGCGGCTGCCAGCGAACCCGGTCGGTGATCAGGCAGCCCTGGGCGCCGCTCGGCTCGAGGGTGCGCTCGTGCTCCCAGAGGCGCTGGCTCAGCATCCGTGAGCGCTCGAGGAAGCCGCGACCGGGGTCCAGCCTGAGCAGGGTCAGCTCGTCGTAGTCGAAGGGGAGGAGGCCGAACAGCAGCAGCCAGCAGCGTCCGAGCGGCACGCCCAGCTCGATCGCCTCGGGATCGAGCCTTCGCATCGCCCGCGGGAAGCGCATGCGGATGATCGGCCGCATCTCGTCGTTGATCCCGGCCTCGGTCGTGATCCTCTCCCAGACAGCCTGCGGCGGGGCCTCCAGCCGGGAGGTCACCCGGATGGTCAGATCCACTCCGTCTTCGCCGACCCTCAACTCGATGGGAACGATATTCGCGGCCCCGGCAGCGTCCGCAACCGACTCTAGTTTTGATCCGCAGATGGAAGAGCCCGCTCAACAGCCACTGATCGAGAGCGCTCCGGGGCGTGCTGACCTGCGTGACTTGGACGGCGGCCAGCAAGTTGACGCCGTCTACGTGGTTCGCGATCGCGAGCTGCGCCGCAAGAAGAACGGCGAGCCCTGGCTTCGCCTTGTCCTCGGAGATCGCAGCGGAACCCTGGAGGCGATCTCTTGGGAGGAGGCCGAGGAGCGCTACGCGGTCGCCGAGCCCGGCGCCGCCGTTCGCGCCGCGGGCATCTACGAGCTCAGCGAGCGCTGGGGTCCGAAGATCAAGCTCTCAGCGTTGCGGCCGGCGGAGCCGGGCAGCTTCGAGCCCGGGGACCTGGCCGCCGGCCCGGAGGTCCCGCTCGAGCGCCTCGAGGGCGATCTGCGCGAGCTGATCGGCACGATCCAGAATCCGGCGCTGAAGGAGCTGCTCGAGGCGTTCTTCGGCCCCGGCTCGGAGGTGTTCGCCCGGTTCCGCGACGCGCCGGCCGCCAAGGTCTACCACCAGGCCTATCGTCACGGGCTGCTCGAGCACACCCTCTCCGTCGCCCAGGCGGTGAGCGCCGCGGCCGCCTTCTTCGGGGGAATCGATCGCGACATCGCGGTCGCCGGCGCGCTCCTCCACGACATCGGCAAGACCGAGGCCTACAACCGGGACCCGCTGGCGATCGACCTCACGGACGCCGGGCGGCTCCAGGGCGAGATCCCCCTCGGCTACTACATGGTCCGCCGCCGGATCGAGGAGATCCCCAGCTTCGACCCGGCGCTGGCTCAGGCCCTGCTCCACATCATCCTCAGCCACCACGGCTCCCTCGAGCACGGCTCACCCGTCGCTCCCTGTACCCGGGAGGCGGTCCTCGTCCACATGATCGACAACCTCGGTGGGCGCCTCGGGAGCTTCGACCGGCTCGAGCGCCAGCTCCCCGAGGGCGAGGCCTGGTCCCGCTTCGACCGCGCGATCGAGGGGGCCGCCTACTTCGGCCGCCGCGCCGCCGCCTGATCCGCTCAGAAGCGGTTGGCGCAGACCTGCATCCGGTTGACGTTGCCGTTGGCCCGCTGGACGCAGCGCAGCAGCTTCTCGGGATCGTGCCTGCCTCTCGCCTTCGACTGGTGGAAGGAGCGTCGCACCGCATGCTGCACCTGGCCGTTGGCGGAGTTGATGGCGTGGTCGATCTGACGCTGGATCCCGCCGATCCCGCCTGGGCCGAACGACCGGTTGATCGCGTTGTCGGTGGTGTGGAGGACCGGCTTCACCAGGAAGAAGTAGGTGGCGGCGATGATCCCGACGGCGACCGCCAGGCGGATCAACCCCGAGGCGAGGTTGCCGAAGAGGTTGCTGATCAGCTCCATGTGGGCGACTGTATCGGCGCGATCCGACCCCTGGCCTGATCCACCGGGCGTACCTGGACGCCTATGTGAAGGGGAGGCTGAAGCCGAACAGGGCGACCAGGATCGGCAGCGCAACCAGGAAGCCGATCGCAGCTCCGGCCACATAGGCGATCAGCGCCGGGCGCCCGCGCAAGCGCTCAACAGCGCCGAGGTCGAGGTTGATCTCCATCACGAACCTCCTTCGTCGGGGCCGACGGGATCTGCCGTCGGGCTTTGCGTCGGAGAAGCCGTGCCGCGGGCAGGGTAGCCGCGCTCCCGGCTGGGTCTTCGCCGACTCTGGGCCGGAGCCTGCCGCGGACGCGCAAAATGCGGGAATTAGGGCCGTCGAGTGGAGGGATCACCAGGGCGCCCTGACTATCCTGCTTCCTCGTGGCAAAGGACACCGAAAAGCTGATCCGCCAGCTTTCGCTGATCTCTTTCCTGATGGCTCAGGGAAGGCCGGTCTCGGCGCTGGAGATCAAGCGCGAGGTCGAGGGATACAGCGACATGAACGACGACGCCTTCGCCCGCCGCTTCTACGCCGACCGGGCCGAGCTCGAGAGCCTCGGGATCGAGCTCGGCGTGGAGAAGCCCGGCGAGGGCTTCTTCGAGGCGGAGCTCTACTCGCTTCCGCCGGAGAACTTCTACCTGCCGGCGATCGAATTCTCCGACGACGAGCTGGCGGCGCTGCGGACCGCCCTCTCGCTGCTGACGGAGGGGGGGTTCGCCTACGCCGAGCCGCTGCGGCTCGCCCTCCAGCAGGTCGCCTGGGGCCACCCCAACCCGCTCAGCGAGGCCGAGCGGGCGCCGGTCGAGATGGCGATGACCGCCTCGGCCGGCGGCCGCGATCTCTCGCAGCGGCTGTCGAAGATCGAGACGGCGATCTCGCGCCGCAAGACGATCGAGTTCACCTACTACACGATGGAGCGTGACGACACCGCGGCCCGGAAGGTGGATCCCTTCCACCTGGTCTTCCGCAGCGGCCAGTTCTACCTGATCGGCTTCGCCCACGAGCGCGATGACGTCCGGGTCTTCCGGCTCTCGCGGATCCGGGGCAAGGTCGGCTACGCCTCCAAGGCGGAACACGACTTCACCCCGCCGGAGGACTTCGACCGCCGCGACTACGCGCACCGCGCCGACTGGCAGCTCGGGGAGCTGGAGGGGACGGCGAAGATCTGGATCCGCGAGCGGATCGCCTGGCTGGTCGAGCGCGACTTCGGCGAATACGGCAGCCTGCGTCCCGCGGTCAAGGCCGACAAGGCGCCCGGCAAGGGGAAGATCCTCGAGACCTCTTACGCGAACCAGCGCGAGCTGATCGCCTGGGTGCTGCGCTGGCGCCAGAACGCCCGGGTGCTCGATCCGCCCGACCTGCGCGAGAGGGCCGAGCACCGGCTGGCGCTACTCCGCGACCGCCACGCGAACGGCTTCGAGCCGGCGAAGACGGTGGAGCGCCCGCTGCGGTCCGGCGGGCCCCGACGTGCCAGGTCGAACGGGCGCGGAGAGGCGGCGATCCGGCCCGAGCGCTTCGCCCGGCTGGTCACCCTTGCGGGCCAGCTGATCGAGTCGGCGAAGCGGGGCGAGAGGCTGCGGGTCGCCGACCTCACCAAGCGGCTGAAGTTGAGCGAGGAGGAGCTGGCGGAGGACATCGAGGTGCTCAACGTCGTCAACTTCGGGGGCGGCACCTACGTGCTCTACGCCGAGATCCAGGGTGATGAGATCGAGGTCGACTCCGAGCCCTACGGGGACAACTTCGCCCGCCCGGCGCGGTTGCTGCCACTCGAGGCGAAGGCGCTGATCGCCGCGATCGACCTGTTCGGCGACCACCTGCCGCAGACCGGGCTGCAGAGTGCCCGGGGCAAGATCGTCGAGGCGCTCGGCCACGATCCCTCCGAGGAGGGCCTGGAGATCGCCAAGGAGGGCGGCACCGACAGCGAGGTGGCGCGGATCGTCAACCAGGCGATCGCCGAGCGTAGGCTGCTCGAGCTCCACTACTACAAGGAGAACGAGGACCAGTTCACGAAGCGCGCGGTCGAGCCCTACCGCCTGGAGAACGGCAAGGAGGGTTGGTACGTCGAGTGCTACGACCTCGGGCGCGAGGCGATCCGCCACTTCAAGCTCGACCGCGTCAAGGAGGCCAAGGTCTCCGGCGAGTCGTTCGACCCCCGCCCCGAGGTCGAGGAGATGGCCGGGGTCGAGGGCTGGATGACCGATGGGGAGGTGCCGACCGCGAGCGTCGCCCGCGTCTGGGTCTCACCGGAACGGGCCAGGTGGTTGCGCGAGGAGCGCACGGTCGTCGAGGAGCTCGCCGACGGCGCCGTCGTGGTCGAGCTCCCCTACGCCGGCACCTCCTGGCTGGTCAGGGAGATCCTTCGCGGCGCCGGCGACCTGGTCGTGCTGGAGCCCACCGATGCGCGGGAGGCGATCGCCGAGGAGCTGGCCGCTTGAGGTGCTCCAGAGCGGGAAGCTGGGGGTAGCCCCCCGGTCAATGACGCGATTTCAACGCGGCGATCGACGCGGATCGCACGATCCCGAGGTCATGGGGGCTGAGCGTGTGCAGCTCGGAGGCCGGGTAGCCGAGCCTTCCGTATCGCCGTACCGCGGCGAGATAGGTTGCTGTGGGCGGATGGCCGCGAGCCGCGAACTCGGTGAAGACATCGTCGAGCCGGGTCACGGTTGCGGCCGGCGAGTTCGGGATGTAATCAGGGCTTGCTCTCGCCCCGGCAATCTCGATCCCGGTCAGCTCCCCTCGCAGCCGAGGCGAGTAGCCCTCTCGCAGCCCGATCGCCGAGTCGTGGAGGAGCTTGAGATTCGTTGCCAGGCCAACCGCAGCGACGACATAGAGGGCGACAAGGGACCATCGCGACCAGCTCTGGCCACGCAGAGCCTCGGCGCCGACCATTAGCACGGCGATCGCCACCGGATAGAGGTAGCGGGGGCTCCAGGGCAAACGCGCGGCGTTCTGGACGACGTCCTGCATGACCCAAAGGCTGAGCAGAACGGCGATGGCGGGCCACAGCGTGCGTGGAACCGCGCCACGGCTCAGCCGCCAGCCGAGGGCGGCGATCGATGCGAGGGCCAGGGTCACGCCGACGGGCGTCGGCTGGGCTGAGCCGAGAAAGGGGTAGTCGAAGCCGGAGAGAGAGCCGAGTACCGCCGACAGGGACCGGAAACCCCAGGAGGGCATCATCAGCAGCTCCGAGAGGGCGATTTGCTCTCCCGAGCTCCACGGCGAGTTCCGCGCCCAGAGCCACCAGGCGAAATAGAGGGCGGCAGGAACCAGGAAGATCCAGATCCTATGCTTGCGATCGCCGGAGATCAGCACTGCGACGGCGGCAGCGACGAGGAAGGCGAGGGCATCCGAGTAGGTGGCGACGCCAAGGCACAGAAGCGCGCAGGCGACGAGGTCGCGACGAGGACCTCCCCGTTCGAGCAGCAGCAGCGCCCCCAACCCGCAGGCAATCGAGAGCAGCACCGTGAACCCGTTGCCCTGGAGCAGGTGGTCGGGGTCAGAGCCGAAGCAGAGCAGGACCAGGCTGGGAGCCAGCGCGACCACCGGGCCCACCCGTCGGCTCGCATAGACGAAGAACAGGGCCACCATCGACACCAAGCTGACCACGGTGAGCAGCTGAAACGGCCGATAGCCGGTACCGAGCGTCTCGAAGACGAAGGCGTAGGCGAGTCGGGCGGTGAGAACCAGGTGGCCGACGTGCGGCTGCAGCGCCCCCCCGATCCCCAGGTTCGGAGTGTCTTCGAACCAGAACAGCTCGTCGATCGAATAGGTGATATCCCGACCCAGCCAGAGGATGAGGGCGGCCGTCCCGGCCATCGCGGCGAGAAGGACAAGCCACGCGGTTCGCCCGCGGCTTCTTCGCAGCGCCATCTGGCTCATCACCATCCGTTTGGTCCGTACCCTGCGCCTATCCTGGCCCGATGCGAAGAATGGTAAGGGCCCCCGGCCACCCCGAGGTCGAGCGGATCGTCGCGCCGAATCCCGGGCCGATGACGCTCACCGGGACCAACACATATCTCTACGGCTCCGGCCCTTGCCTGGTGATCGATCCCGGCCCCGACGATGATTCCCACCTCGACGCGGTTCGCGCTGCGGCCGAGAGGCGGGGCGGCATCGGCGCCGTCCTTCTGACCCACTCCCACGCCGACCACGCGGCCGGGGCTCCGAGGCTGGGAGCCGAGGCGATCGCCCCGGCCCCCGGTGACGTCAGCGGCGGGCTGCGGGCCCTGGCGACCCCGGGGCACTCCGCCGATCACGTCTGCCTGATCAGCGGCGACGGGGTCTGCTTCAGCGGCGACCTCGTATTGGGCGACGGCTCCACCTTCGTCCCGCCGGACGGCGGCTCCCTCGCCGCCTACATGGCCTCCCTGCGAGCCCTTCAGGAGGAGGAGATCGAGCTGATCTGCCCCGGCCATGGCCCCTGGGTCACCGACCCCGCGAGGAAGCTGGAGGAGTACGTCGAGCACCGGATGATGCGCGAGCGGCGGTTGCTCGCCGCGCTCGAGCGCGGCGAGCGCTCGCGTCAGGCGCTGCTCGCCGAGGTCTGGGACGACGTCCCGGCGGAGCTGCGCCCCGCGGCCGAGCTGACCATGCGGGCGCACCTGGGCAAGCTCGAGGCAGAGGGGCGGCTGCCGGAGGGAGTCGCGTGAGCCCCGGCGCGATCCGGCGCGGCCTCCGCGCCGGGCTGCTGATCGCCGCTGGAGGTGCCGCGCTGAGCGCCGCTGCCGCCGCCGCGGTCTGGCAAAGGTTGCTGCGCCGACCGCTGCCGCAGCTCGAGGGCAGCATTCGCGCCGCCGGCCTCGGCGCGCCGGTCGGGATCGCCAGGGATCGCTGGGGCGTACCCCACATCACCGCGTCGAGCCGCCCGGACCTCTGGTTCGCCCAGGGGTTCGTCCATGCTCAGGACAGGCTCTGGCAGATGGACTTCTACCGCCGGGCGGCCTGCGGGCGCCTCTCGGAGATCGCCGCCGAGGCAGGCCTGCCGAGCGACCGGCTGATGCGCACCCTCGGCATCCGCGATCTCGCCGAGCGCGAGGAGGACGACCTCGACCCTGAGCTGCGAGCCCAGCTCGAGTCCTATTGCTCCGGGGTTAACGCCGCCCACGGTTCCCTCCGCGGGCTTCCCTTCGAGTTCGAGATACTCAGGCTGAAGTTCGAGCCGTGGCGTCCGGCCGACATCCTCAGCCTCGGGAAGCTGCTCGCCTTCGGCCTCTCGACCAACTGGGAGCGCGAGCTGCTGCGCGCCGACATGGTGCGCGCCCTGGGGGGAGAGTTGGCGGTGCGACTCGACCCCGCCTATCCGGCCGGCAACCCGATCGCCACCCAGGACCGCTGGAGCGGGGACGGGCTCGCCCTGGTCGAGCAGATAGACGCGGTGCGCAATGCGCTGGGAATGTCGGTCGAGGCTGGGGGCTCGAACAACTGGGCTGTGAGCGGAGCGCTCAGCTCGACCGGGGGCCCGCTGGTCGCCGGCGACCCCCACCTCTTCCCGAGCATGCCCGGGATCTGGTACCAGGTCAGCCTCAGCGAGGGTGGGAGGCGCGCCGCCGGCGCATCGATGGCCGGGCTTCCGGGGATCTACATGGGCCAGAACGACGACGTCGTCTGGACCTTCACCAACACCGTCGCCGACGTCCAGGACCTGTTCATCGAGCGGATCGAGGGGGACCGCTACCTGTTCGAAGGAGAGTGGCTGGCGCTCGCCGAGCGCGAGGAGGAGATCACCGTCAAGGGCCGGGAGCGTCCGGTGAAGCTCTCGGTGCGCTCCACGCACCACGGACCGCTGGTCAACGAGGCGCTCAAGGCCGACGCCGCGGAGCCGCTGGCGCTGAGCTGGGTCTCGCTGCAGGAGCCGACGGCCCACGCCGGTATGTTCGAGGTCCTCGACGCCCGCTCGGGAGAGGAGCTGGTCGCCTCCCTGAGCGGCCATTCGACGCCGGTCTCGAGCATGATCTGGGGCGACCGGGGCGGCTCGATCGGCTTCAAGGTGATCGGCAGCCTGCCGCTGCGCCGTGGCGGCTGTCCCGACGTGCCCAAGCCCGGGTGGAGCGGCGAGTTCGAGTGGGAGGGCACCGTGCCCTACGAGGAGCTGCCGGCCCTCAAGGATCCTCAGAGCGGCTTCCTGGTCACCGCGAACAACCGGGTCGTCGGCGATTCCTATCCCCACCACGTCAGCAGCGAGTGGTTCGACGGCTTCCGCGCCCTGCGGATCGAGCAGATGCTCGGCCGCACCGAGGAGCACGACCTCGACGGCTTCCAGCGGATGCAGACGGACGTGCTCTCGATCCCCGGCCTCGAGGCCGCCCGCCGCCTGGGACGCCTGCGCCCGGCGGGCCAGAGGGAGATGCGGGCGATCGAGAGGCTGAGGAGCTGGGACGGGCGGCTGCTGCCCGAATCGGTTGCCGCCTCGATCTACCAGGCGTTCCTGCTGAGGCTCGCCCGCGAGGTCGCCCGGGCCGCGATCGGTGACCGCGACCTCGCCGAGCGCTGGCTCGACAGGGCCGACAACGGCTTCATCGCCCACGTCACCTCGCCCTGGCGCTGGCACTCCCATCTGATGGACCTCTGGGCCGAGGCCGACAACGAGCTGATCGGCCGGCCCTGGGACGACCTCGTGCTCGACTCCCTGCGGGGCGCGCTCGACGATCTCGAGACGCGTTTCGGGGCCGACCCCGACGGCTGGCGCTGGGGCGAGGTGCACGAGATGGAGTTCCCCCACCCCCTGGGAGCGGCGAACCCGCTGCTCGGACGCCTGCTGAATCGCCGCCTCCGCTGCGGTGGGGCCCAGGAGACCGTCTGCCAGGTGGCCTATGACCCGAACGATCCCTACCGGGCCGTGTGGGCCCCGAGCTGGCGGATTGTCGCGGAGGCGGCCGATCCCTCGGCCTCGCGCTGGCAGGCGTTCACCGGGCAGTCCGGGCACCCGGGAAGCCGCCACTACGACGACCTCCAGGGACGGTGGCTGAACGGGGAGATGCAGGCGACAGACGGAGAGGGACCCTGGCGAACGCTCACCCTGGAGCCGGGATGAGCCGCCGGGACCAGATCACCCTCGACCGGGAGGAGCTGCGGGCATTGCTGGACGGCGAGCGGGTTGTGATCGTCTCCAGCATCGGGCCTCGAGGCTGGCCCCACTCGATGCCGCTGTGGTACGTGCCGCGCGACGGCGAGGTCTGGATCTGGACGTACGCCAAGTCGCAGAAGGTCCGCAACCTGGAGCGCGACCCGAGGGCGACGCTGCTGATCGAGACGGGACACGAGTACGGGGAGCTGCGGGGGGCGATGTTCGAAGCCGAGGCGACGATCCATCGCGACCCCGAGACCGTGGTCGGCTTCGCCGAGGAGCTGACCGTGCGCTACAGCGAGGGCATAGCCTCGGTGGAGGGTGACGCCAAGGCGGCGCTGGAGGCGCAGGCGCCGAAGCGGGTGGCCATCCAGTTTCACGCCCTGCGCACGGCGAGCTGGGATCACTCCAAGCTCGGCGGCACCTACTGAGGCGGCTCGGGGCACCGCTACCTCCCGGCGCCCGGGGGGTTTCAGCGGACGTGGGAAGGTCGCGCATCCGGGTCGTGCTGATCCTCGGAATCACCGTTGCCCTCGTCTGGCCCGCTTCGGGCTCCGCCCGCATCCCGCCGAGGTTCTTCGGAGTGGTGCCCCAGGAGACCCTCTCCGACGCCGACGGGCGATGGATGAGCGCCGGTGGGATCGAGACGGTCCGCCTGCCGCTCGCCTGGTCGAAGATCGAGTCGACTCCGGGGCACTACGACTGGACCGGAGTCGACCGTGCGGTCGAGGTGGCGGCGAGCCACGATCTCGACGTGCTCCCGTTCCTCTACGGGACCCCGGGGTGGCTCGGCACGACGCTGCAGACGCTACCCACTCAGAGCGAGGAGCAGCGCAGCGCCTGGGCGGACTTCGTCGAGGCCGCGGTCCGGCGATACGGCCCGGGAGGCGACTTCTGGCTCGAGCATTCGCCGTTCTCCGCGGACCCGGTGCCGCTGAGCCCGATCCGTCGCTGGCAGGTCTGGAACGAGGAGAACTTCTTCTACTTCGCCTATCCGGTCTCGCCGGCCGCCTACTCGCGCCTGCTCACGGACTCAGCCGAGGCAATCCGCAGCGTCGACCCCGGCGCCCGGGTGCTGCTGGGCGGCCTCTACGGTCGACCCCGGGGTGCATTCCCGAAGGCGATGCGCGCAGCCTCCTACCTCCGCAGGCTCTACGAGATCCCCGGGACCAGGAAGGCCTTCGACGACGTGGCGATCCACCCCTACGCGGCTCATGCCGGCAGGATGACCCGGCTGGTCGAGGCGGTGCGCCGGGTGATCGCCACCAACCACGACGACGCCGGCCTGCTGATCACCGAGTTCGGCTGGGGCTCCCAGAACGACCCCGAGGTGGTCAGCTTCGAGCGCGGAGCGGGGGGCCAGGCGCTCGAGCTGCGCCGTGCCTACCGGTCTTTGATCGCCGCTCGCCTCAGGCTGAGACTGCGTGGGGTCTACTGGTTCTCCTGGAAGGACGGCGACCCTCACTGGTGCCGGATCTGCAACTCGACGGGCCTGTTCCGCCGCGGCGCGGGATTCCACCCGAAGCCGGCGTGGAGGGCGTTCACCAGCTTCACCGGCGGGCACCGCTATCCGTACTGAGACCGGCCGGCTCTAGAAGGCGATCGGAACGTACTCGTCGGGGTAGTGCGAGGGCCCGAAGAACCAGCTCTCGATCGCGAACCGGTTGTTCGGCATCGAGGGGTCGGCCGCGGTCTGATGCAGGAAGAGCTCGTCGAAGAGCAGGGCGTCCCCGGGCTCGAAGATCGGTCGCTGGATGCCCAGCTCACCGGCGGCCTCCTCGGCCACCCTCTGCGAGGAGGACCAGTCGAAGACCGCGTCATCGCCTCCAGCCTCGACGAAGTCGTCGAGGCGGCGGGGGACGAGGTCGAGGCCGGGGGCGACATCCCCGCACCGAGACAGCGAGAGCCAGACGTTCATCGCCCGCACATCGCCGAGGAAGCGCCCGTCCTGGTGCCACTGGCCGGAGACGTCGGGAGTCGACTTGCGCAGGGTGGATTTCTGCGCGGAGAGCGCCGGGCGCTCACCGAGGTATTCGGCGATCACCTCTGGGAGGCCGACCTTCTCGAAGGCGCTCAGGTACTCGAACAGCACGGTCGGCGAGTCCGCGGCGAGGACTCCCCCGCCCGCCTCGATCCAGTGCCGCTCGATCACCGAGAAGCCGGGCTCGGGGGCGATCTCCTCGTAGTAGCCGGCCGGCGGGGTCTCCTCGGCCTGCAGGATCTTGCGGGCCTCGAATGCGCGGTCGATCTCATCCGCCAGGTGAAGCGCTTCGTCGGGCTCCATCAGGCCCCGCACGAGCAGGCAGCCCCGATCGAGGATCGCCGCGCGCAGCGTCGCCGCGTCGAGCTCGGCCGGGGTCACTGACGGGAGCTCCGACTCGAGGTTCAGCGGCGCAGAGGAGCGCGAGGCATAGTCGGGGTTCTCGGGCGCCTCGGAGAGCAGCCGCACGCCCGCCAGGTGGCGGAGGTGGCGAATGCGCCGCTCGAGCTCCGGGTCGCGACCCTCGAGGTTGCGCTCGGTGAGCGCGTCGATCTCCTCGAACAGCTCGGCGGAGGACTTGCTCCGGTCGTCGGTCGGCTCGGCGACGGCGCTTCCTGACTTCTGTCCGCGTCTGAAGAGGCCCATGGCTCAGAAGGCTACCGGTGCATATGACTCAGGAAACCCGGAGGGTCCGAAGAACCACATCTCGATCGCGTAGCGATCGTTGGGCATCGAGGGGTCAGAGGCGGTCTGGTGCAGGAAGAGCTCGTCGAAGAGCAGTGCGTCCCCGGGCTCGAAGATCGGGCGCAGCACTCCCGAGTCCCCGGCCGCCTCGCGGGCGACCGTGTCGGAGACCTGGGTCTCGAGCCATGCGCCCTCGGTTCCCGTCGGCAGGTAGTCCTCGAGCCGGCACGGCAGCAGGTCAAGGCCGGGCGCGTCGTCACCGCAGTGCGACAGCGAGAGCCAGACGTTCATGGCTCGCACGTCGCCCATGAAGGCGCCGTCCTGGTGCCAGGCGCCGGGAGTGCTCGGGTTGGCCTTCCGCAGGGTCGACTTCTGCACCGAGACGGCGGGGCGCTCGCCGAGGTAGCCGGTGAGCAGGCGGCGGAGCCCGGCCTGCTCGAAGAGGTCGAGTGTGTCGAACATCAGCTTCGGCGAGTCGGCGACCAGCAGCCCGCCCGTCTCGGTGACCCAGGGGCGATCGGGAGTCTGGAAGCGGGGATCGGAGTCGAACTCCCGGTAGAGGCCCGCTCCCGCCCCGTTTGATGCGCCCGAGGCACGCGCCTCGATCGCCCGGTCCATGTCGGCGGCCAGCTCCATGGCCCGGTCGGGGCTGACCAGGCCGCGGATAAGCAAGCAGCCGCTGTCGAGGATCGCGGCGCGCAGGCCGCCGGGGCTCAGATCGGCGGGGACGAGCTCGGGAACGCCGGAGGGGCCGGGCGGCGTCTCTGCGGCCGGCTCGGCCAGCGGTGGGCGCCCGTTTGCCTGGTCCAGCATCTGGATCCCGGCGCGGTGGCGCAGCTCGAGGATGCGCTGCTCGACCTCGGGGTCGCGGCGCTCGCGGTTCTCGCGGCCGAGCTCGGCGATCTCCTCGTAGAGCTTCTCGGTCCTTCGCTTGCGTGTACCCAAGATCATCAGTGCTCACGCTCCTCTGCCGCGGCGAACCTCCGGGGCACCCTAGCAGGGCATTCCCGATCAGCCTCAGTGCAAACACCTGCGGCGGCTTCGCCGCCTGACACGCCTGTGCCGGCGCTAACACCGCGCCGGCCATGACGGAATCACCTGCGGCGGCTTCGCCGCCTTACATGCCTGTGCCGGCGCTAACACCGCGCCGGCCTATCAGGATGTGGGCCGTGCCGGCACACCGACCACGGTTGTGCCGGGCGCGACGTCCTCGAGGACGACGGCGTTCGCGCCTATCTGGGCCCCCGCCCCGACCCTGACCCGGCCGAGGACCTTGGCGCCGGTGCCGATGCTGACCCCGTGCTCGATCGTCGGGCCGACCACGTCCCCGCCGCGCAGGCCCAGGGTCACCCAGGGGGCGATCACGGCGCCTGGATGGACCTCGACCAACCCGTCCATGACCACCTGCCCGTGGACGATGTAGACGCCGGGATGGACGATCACCGGATCGCCGATCGAGACCTGGGCGACGGCCATCGCAAGGCGGTGGGCGATCCGCGGCAGCACCGGCACCCGCAGGCCCTGGAGGCGCGCCTTGAGGCGGTAGAGCGTCTGTGCGAGGAAGGCATCGCTGACCCACATCAGGCGCAGCGCCTGGAGGGCGGCGTCGCTGCGCGAGCGGAACTCGTGGCGCTCGCCGCGGTTCGCGGCCGTCACCCGGGCGTCGGCAAGCAGTGCTTCCCTGAGGCCCGGGTGGCGGGCCGCGATGTCCCGCATCAGCTCTCGGGCGTCGTTGTAGCCCTCGTCCATCGCGACCCGTGACCCTATAGCCTTGCGAGCCCGCTGAACCCGGCGGAGAGCAGCTCATGTCTGGGATCGCAGATGAACTGAACCCCGAGCGGCGCGGCTACTCGCTGGCGAGCGTGGAGGAGCTGATCAACGCCTGCCTGGACGTGGTGGGAGCGAAGACGGTGCTCGAGGTGGGCGCCTTCCGCGGGGACCTGACCGCGAGGCTCCTGGAGTGGGCCGAGCGCTCCGGCGGCAGCGTCGCGGCGATCGACCCGCTGCCGCCCGAGGAGCTGCTCGAGCTGCTGGCCGAGCATCCCGAGCTGGAGCTGATCCCCGAAACCAGCCACGAGACCCTCGCCTCGCGCCAGCTCCCCGACGTGGTGATCATCGACGGGGACCACAACTACTTCACGCTCAGCGAGGAGCTGAAGATCATCGACGAGCGGGCCGCCGACGGCGGCCTCCCGCTGATGATGTTCCACGACGTCTGGTGGCCCCATGCGCGACGCGACACCTACTACGAGCCCGACCGCATACCGGAGGAGCACCGCCAGCCGATCGTCCACAACGCCGCCCTCGACCCGGAGGAGCCCGGCATCGCCAGATATGGCCTCGAGTACGAGTGGGCGGCGGCGAGGGAGGGCGGCCCCCGCAACGGTGTGCTGACAGCGCTGGAGGACTTCACCGAAGGGCGCGAGGACCTGCGCCTCGCGGTCGTCCCCGCCTTCTTCGGCTTCGGCGTCCTCTGGCGACGCGATGCGCCGTGGGCCGGCGAGGTCGCGGCGATCATCGAGCCCTGGGACCGCAATCCGGTACTCGCCCGGCTCGAGGCCGAGCGGATCTTCGATCTCTGCACCCGGATCGGCAAGGAGCGCCAGCTCGGGAAGGCGAAGGCGCGGATTCGAGCCCAGGAGAACCTTCTGCGGGAGCTGCTCGACTCGAGCGCCTTCGCGCTGGGCGACCGGCTCTCTCGCCTGCGAGGCGGCGGTCGTGCGGCCTCCTGGCGCCAGCGGGTCAGCGAGATCCTCGCCGAGGGCGAGGCCGAGGACCGGGCTGACGCCGAGGAGGAGAAGGAGGAGGGGAAGAGGGCCTCAGGCTGAACCGCGACGGGCCCGGCGCTGGTGCAGGAACCGCGCGATGCGGCGAAGCGGGGCGGTGAGGCGCCAGCTGGCGCTCTGCTTGACGGTGTCGAGCTCGCGCTGGAGCTCGCGCGCACGGGCATCGGAGAGCAGCTGCGCGGCGGTTGCCTGAGCCCTCGCCGCCCCCCGTTCCGCTTCTGCCCGCCTCGCCCGGCGCTGCCAGTCGATCTCACCGTCCTCGGCCCCGGAGATCTGCTCGTGCCATTTCTCGGAGAGCTTGACGTGGGACTCGACCCAGCCCTCGACGTCGCTGACCAGGGCGAGGGAGTGGTGGTGGATCGCCCGGAAGTCGGCCGTCACCACCTTGCGGCCGGCCGCGTGGGCCTGCATGCAGATATCGAAGTCGTAACCGTGCAGTGCCTGCCCCAGCGACTCGTCGAATCGCAGATTCTCGATTGCCCAGGGGGAGAAGGCGAGGACGAAGCCGTCGAGCATGTCGACTTCGCCGAGGCGCGCCGTCGCCGGGATCGAATCCCGGTCCCAGGTGAGCGCGGCGATCTCGCCGCCTCCCAGCTCCTGGTAGCGATGGGTGAACCCCGCCCAGGTGACCGAGCCCTCCCACCAGGCGATGCTGCGCACCCCGATCGCCCCGGCGCAGCCGACCAGCGCGACCTCGGGGTCCTGCAACGCCTCGCGGATCACCTCGCAGAAGTTCGGGGTGACGATCTCGGCATCCTGATGCAGGAGGACCAGGGACTCGAGGTCCTCCCGCCCAGCGACCCTGTCGATCATCAGGTTGTAGTTGCGAAACAGCGACCCGGCGCTCTCGTAGGCGAGGATCTCCGAGTCGGGCTCGGCGATCAGCTCGAGGCCGCGCCCGGCGGCGTGCTCATACAGCCCCCTGTCGGTGATCGGGCATCCGAAGACGAACATCGGCGCAAGGGTACGCAGTCTCGGACCCTGGGCGCGAGTCCGGGCCGGGCGTCGTAGCATCGGCCGTCGCCTTGACAGCCTCGACGACGCCCACCAGCACCAACTTCGAGAAGTTCCAGACCTCCAACCCGGTGGTCCGCAGGCTGATCGATCGCTTCTACGGTCGCCTCGGCGCGATCGTCGAGCAGCTTCGCCCCGGCTCGGTCCTGGACGCGGGCTGCGGCGAGGGGGAGACCCTCGCCAGGCTCGGGGAGTGGCTTCCCGAGAGGGTCGCCGCGGTCGACCTGAGCCCGGAGGCGGTCGAGTTCACCGGACGGCGCTTCCCCGGCGCGGAGGTCCGCCGCGAGAGCGTCTACGACCTGCCGTTCGCCGATGGCGCCTTCGAGCTGGTCCTCTGCCTCGAGGTGCTCGAGCACCTGCGCGATCCGGGAGCGGCGCTGGCGGAGCTCTCCCGGGTCAGCTCCTCCGAGATCGTCCTCTCGGTCCCGCACGAGCCATGGTTCCAGGCGGGCAGCCTGCTCCGGGGCAAGTACGTGCGCACGCTCGGCAACCACCCCGAGCACGTCAACCACTGGAACCCCAGGACGCTGCGGGCACTGCTCTCGCCGCGCCTCGAAGTGATCAGCGTGGCCCGGTCACTTCCCTGGCTGATCGCTCACTGCCGGGTCCGCTGAGCGCCGGCGCGAACCCGGCACCGGCGACCGCCTCGATCTGGGGCTCATCGAAGCCGGGTTCCGACGTCTCGCGGCGGACCAGCACCAGCATCTGGCCGAGCAGCCCGAGGGTGAGGAGCTGGATGCCGACGACGATCAGCAGCACCCCGAGGAAGAGCAGCGGCCGCTGCCCGATCGCCGCCCCGCCGATCTTCAGGATCGTCAGGTAGATCGAGATCACCACCCCGACCACGGTCAGCGCCAGCCCCACCCCGCCGAAGAGGTGCAGGGGGCGGTGCTGGTATCGCCCGATGAAGGTGACGGTGAGCAGGTCCAGCGCCCCGCGCAGGTAGCGCTCGGTGCCGAAACGCGAGCTGCCGTGGCGGCGCGGGCGATGGTTGACCGGGATCTCGGCCACCCGCCATCCCTGCTGGCTCGCCAGCACCGGGATGAAGCGGTGCATCTCGCCGTAGATCTCAAGCGAGCGCGCGCACTCGCCGCGGTAGGCCTTCAGCCCGCAGTTCATGTCGTGCATCCGGATCCCTGAGAAGCGGGCCGTCACCCGGTTGAACACTCCGGAGGCGAGCCGCCTGCTGAGCGGGTCGCGGCGATCGCGCTTCCATCCCGAGACGATGTCCGCCTCCTCGAGGCCGGCGAGCAGGGCGGGGATGTCGGCCGGATCGTCCTGACCGTCGCCGTCGATGGTGACGATCGTCTCCCCCCGTGCCTGGGCGAATCCGGTGGCGAGCGCCGCCGACTTGCCGAAGTTGCGGCGGAAGCGCACCCCCCGCAGCCAGGGCCGCTCGGCAGCCAGATCCTCGACCAGCTCGAAGGAGCCGTCGGTGGAGCCATCGTCGACGACGATCACCTCCCAGGCTCCGCTCTGCTCGGAGCAGGTCCGCTCGATCTCCTCGAGCAGCGCCGGGAGGGCCTCGCGCTCGTCGAGCGCCGGAATCACGATCGAGAGTGCGATCCGCTCGCTCACGGCAGGGGGCAGACGCGCAGGGGCACGGCTGCGGTGAGGAGCCGCCAGGGCACCGGGTCATTGTCGGCCGGCACCCGCAGCTCTGCGGGGCGGCCCGTCGTGAGGCTGCCGACCTGGACCGAGGCCGAGGCGAAGCGGCGCACCGACACGGCGCCTCCCGCTCCGCTCGTCTCGAGCAGCGCGCCGCCGCGGGGCAGCCGGGCGGTGACGCCGAACCCGGCGCCGGCGCCGGCGCGGCGGCAGCCGGGACCGGACGCCTGGCGGGAGCTAGGGACGAGCTTCAACCCCAGCGCGTCGGCCAAGACGGCGTCGATCCGCGCCCGCGCCGACTCGGAGAGCCCGGCTATCTGACTGTCGGCGTAGCCCAGCGCGCCGTACTTGCGGGCGGCCTCGAGGTAGGCGGCGGTCGCCGGGATCCCCCTCGCCCTGACCTCCGCGAAGGGGTAGGTCAGGGCGGAGTCGAGGCCCAGCTTGTCGGCCGGGTCGAAGCTCGGATCGGCGCGGTTTCCGGCGATGTCGATCGCGGTCAGCTCCGCCTTGGCCTGCGCCGTGTAGCCGTTGCGGTATGCGGCGCCGTCGTTCTTGAGCAGCCAGGCGCCCGTCGCGGCGCCGCCGATCGCGATCGCCAACAGGATCCCCAGCGCGAAGCTGCTCCAGCGGACGCCGCGGGCGGCTTCGACACCGACCAGGAGGACGGCGATCGCGCCTGGGTAGAGATATCGCGGGTCGCTGGGGGTGCGGAGCTTGGCGATGCTGACCAGCGACCAGAGCACGATCGGTATCGCGAGTGCGGCCCACAGCGCTCTGGGCACCTCACCCCGGTGAAGACGCCAGACGAGCGCAACGACCGCGATCACGGTCAGGGTCGGGCCGGCCTGCGCGGCCAACCCGCCACCCACCCCGTCGAGACCGGTCAGCGACCCGAGCACCGCGCTGCACGCCTCGAAGGCCTTCGAGGGGAAGAGAAGGATGTTCGAGAGAGCGGTGCTGTCGCCGCCGTTGATCGCCGAGTTCAGCGACCACAGCCACCAGGCCGCGTAGAGGGCGGTGGGCACGACCGGGATCCAGATGCGGCGCCAGCGGTCCTCGCCGAGCAGCACGGCGACGGCGACCGCGGCGACGAAGCCGAGGGCGACCGTGTAGGTGGCCAGCCCGAGGCAGAGCAGCCCGCACGCGAGCAGGTCGCCGGCCGTGTCCCTTCGCTCCAGCGCCAGCAGCGCGCCGATCCCGCAGCCCAGCGCGCCGATCACCGTAAAGCCGTTGCCATTGAGGACGTGGAGCGAGTCGGAGCCGAAGACGAGCAGCACCAGGCAGGGCGCCAGCGCCACCAGTCCACCGAGCCGCCGCCTCGCGTAGACGAAGAAGAGGGCGACCGTGACCAGCTGCGTCACCACGACCAGCAACCGGAACGGCAGGTAGCTGTCGCCGAAGATCTCGAAGATCGCCTTGTAGACGACCCGCGCCGTCAGGGTCAGGTGGCCGCCGTGCGGCTCCAGCGCGGTGTGCAGGTCGAGATGGGGGCTCTGCATGAACCAGACCAGCTCGTCCACCGTGAAGGTCAGCCCGCGGCTGAAGTAGAGGATCAGGGTCGCAGCCCCCGCCATCGCCAGCCCCAACCCGAGCCAGGCGACGCGCTCCTGGTCGGAAAGGACTGTGCGGATCTTCTCCCCGGCTGGGCGCATTACGGGCGGACCGCCGCGAACCCTAGCGCGCAGAGGCCCTACAGGCCCTATCCTGCGGTGGATGCCAAGCGGGATGGCAAGCGGCTCGGCAGGGTCGGCCGCAGGGGCTTGAGCGTTTCGGCGCCGCCCACCGTCCTCGACCCCGAGCTCGAGGCGAGCCTCGACACCCCGCTGCCGAGGAGGCTCGAGCTCGGGCGTGGAAACGCCGTCTTCCTGCTCGGCAGCTGCTTCCATCGCGCCGGCGCGATCCGCGACCTGCGGCTGCTGGTCGGCGGCTCCCCGGTGGTGCTCACCGCCGCCGGCATGCCCCGTAAGGACCGGCCCGCCTACCGGAGCGGCTTCTGGGCGATAGTCCCCTTCGAAGCCCGCTCCGCGAGCGCCAACCTCGAGGTCGTGATCGAGGCGAAGCTGGCGGACGGGCGGGCCTCGCGGGCCCAACTGGGTGAGCTGGAGCTGCTCGCCGAAGCGCAGATCCAGCCCCTCCGGATCGCGGATCCCTCAAACGCCGCCGATGGCCGCGAGCGGATCGCGATCTGCATGGCGACGCACAATCCCGATCCCGGACTGTTCGCTCGCCAGGTCGCCTCGATCCGCGAGCAGACCGATCCAGGCTGGATCTGCGTGGTCAGCGACGACCGCTCCGATCCGGCGAGCTTCAGCCGGATCGAGGCCGAGCTGGAGGGCGACGATCGCTTCGTCGTCTCGCGCTCGGATGTCCGCCTCGGCTTCTACCGCAACTTCGAGCGGGCCCTCGCCCTGGCTCCCGAGGATGCGCCGCTGATCGCTCTCTGCGACCAGGACGACCGCTGGCATCGCGACAAGCTCGCCGTGCTGCGGGGCTCGATCGGCAAGGCGATGCTGGTCTACAGCGACCAGCGGATCGTCGATCCCGCTGGGATGGTGGTCGCAGACACCTACTGGACCGTGCGTCGCAACAACCACACCAACCTTGCATCGTTGCTTCTGGCCAACACGGTCACCGGGGCGGCGTCGATGCTGAGGCGGGAAGTTCTCGAGTACGCCCTGCCCTTCCCGCCGGCGCCGGGCTTCCCCTACCACGATCACTGGCTGGGGCTAGTCGCTCTTTCGCTCGGCGAGCTGGGCTACGTCGACCGGCCGCTCTACGACTACGTCCAGCACGCCGACGCCGCTCTCGGGCACTATCGCGCCAACACCCCGGCGGGAGGGCGCTGGGCCTGGCTGCGGAGGATCAGCCGACTGCAGCGCCCCGCGGTCGGCTGGCGTTCCACCTACTTCCTGGAGTACTGCCGGCTGGCCCTGGTGGCCACGGTCCTGCAGATCCGCTGCGCCGCCCGGCTGAGCCCGTCGAAGCGGCGCACGCTGGAGCGCTTCGTCCGGGCCGAGAGCTCCCCACTGTCGGCATCGTGGCTGCTGGGTCGGAGCCTGCGCGGGCTTGCCGGTCACAGCGAGACCCTGGGCGCGGAACGCCGCCTGGCGACCGGGATAGCCTGGCGCCACGCCCTGCGGCTGCTGGCGGTGCGCCGCGAGGGGCCCTCGCCGCGGATGCCGCACGACGCCAGCCTGCCCGAGGGTTACGACCCGGCCGCTGCCTACCGTCCGGGCGAGCAGTAGCGCCATACTTCCCGACCGATGAGCGACGCAGCGTTCGAGACGGAACGGGAGCAGGAGGAGATCGTCGGGGAGGCGGATCTCCTCACAGCGCCGCCCGACGAGGGGCCGGCCTCCGCTCCCCTGGCGATCGAGGTCCGTGAGCTGTACAAGACGTTCCAGCTGCCGGGGCACAAGGTCGACACGATCAAAGAGCGGATGCTCCATCCGCTCGCCCGCCAGGAGTCCCACGCCCTGCCCGCGCTGCGCGATGTCTCGTTCGAGGTCCACAGGGGGGAGTTCTTCGGGATCGTCGGACGCAACGGGTCCGGGAAGAGCACCCTGCTGAAGCTGCTCGCCGGGATCTACCAGGCCGACCGAGGCAGGATCAGGATGGCCGGCTCGCTCGCCCCCTTCATCGAGCTCGGGGTGGGCTTCAACGCGGAGCTGACGGCGGAGGAGAACATCGTCCTCAACGGGGTGATGATGGGCCTGACCCGCACCGAGGCGCAGGAGCGGATCGGCGGGGTGCTCGCCTTCGCCGAGCTCGATGACTTCATCGACATGAAGCTGAAGAACTACTCCACCGGGATGCAGGTGCGCCTCGCCTTCTCGGTGATGCTCCAGGCTGATACCGACATCCTGCTGATCGACGAGGTCCTCGCGGTCGGCGACGCGGCCTTCCAGCAGAAGTGCGCCGACGCATTCAGGGAGATGCGCGACGCGGGGCGGACCGTGATCCTCGTCACCCACGACATGCGCACGGTGGGCGAGTACTGCCACCGCGCGATGCTGATCAACGACGCCCGGGTGATCGAGATCGGTGACCCGCACGAGGTCGCTCGCCACTACCTCAGCCTCAACTTCGATCGCGCCGCCGACGACCACGGGCTCGAGCGGAGCCGGACCCGGGAGGAGACGGCGGCGCAGTCCGAGGTGGCCCTGGTCGACATCTGGCTCGAGGATCCCGACGGCTCGCGTATCGACAACGTTGAGCAGGGCGCCGAGATCAGGCTGAACGCGGTGATAGAGGCCCGCCGGGAGATCGCGGCGCCGATCTTCAGCTTCGCCTTCACCGACGCTAACGGCATCCCCGTGTTCGGGCTGAACGGCGCCAACGAGTGGATCGAGGGGACCCCGGAGCGGCTGCGGCCGGGCCAGCGGCTGCGGATCAGGGGGACGGTGCTGAATCGCCTAGCGACGGGGCGCTACGACGTCAGCTGCTGGATCGCCCGCAACCGCACGCCCGCCGACGTCGCCCTGCACGCGGTGCACGCGTTTGACTTCGTCGTCTACGGGCAGGAACAGCTGGGCGGGCTCGTCTCGATCGACCACGAGGTCACGGTCGAGCTCTCGGGCGAGGACGATCAGCCGTGAACACGGTCGAGGCAACACCGCAGCTGCGTGAGATCCATGGGCCGTCGGCGATCGGCGGCGGGCGCCGGCGCTTCTTCGAGCTGCTCTGGCTGGTCTCCCTGAACGAGTTCAAGAAGACCTACTTCGGCACCGTGCTGGGGTACTTCTGGTCGCTGATTCGCCCGCTGCTCCTCTTCGGGGTGCTGCTGCTGGTGTTCACCAAGATCTTCAGGCTGGGAAGCGGCGTCCCCAACTACCCGGTCCTGCTGCTGCTCAACATCGTCCTCTTCACCCTGGTGCAGGAGGCGACCGGCGGCGCGGTCAACTCGATCGTCGGCAACGAGGGGATCCTCCGCAAGACGCAGTTCCCCCGCCTGGTGATCCCGCTCTCGATCGTCCTCACCGCGCTTCTCAACCTCGGCCTCAACCTGATCGCGGTGTTCGCCTTCATCTTCATCTACGGGGCCGACCCGCTGTGGACCTGGGTCCTGCTGCCGGTCCTGCTGCTGCCGCTCGCCGGGCTGACCATCGCCCTGGCGATGCTCCTCTCGGCCCTCTATGTGCGCTTTCGCGACGTGGCGATCATCTGGTCGGTCGCGGTCACCGTGCTGTTCTACGGCACCCCGATCCTCTATCCGATCGAGGTGGTGCCGAGCGGCCTGCGGACGGTCGAGCTGTTCAACCCGCTGACGCCGATCTTCACCCAGGCGCGCAAGTGGATCATCGACCCCGACGCGCCAAGCGCGCTCTCGGCAGCCGGCAGCGTGCCGCGGCTGATGATCTCGATCGCCGTCTTCGCTGTGATCTGCTTCCTCGGGGTCTGGGTCTTCAGGCGCGAGGCGCCGAGGATCGCGGAGGCGCTGTGAGCCCGGAGCAAAAGCCGGCCCTGGTCGCCGGCGCCGGCGGCTTCATCGGCGGCCACCTCACCGCCAGCCTGCTGGAGTCGGGACGGGCTGTGCGGGCGGTCGACTGCAAGCCGCTGGATCAGTGGTTCCAGCTCCACGAGGCCGCCGAGAACCGCGTTCTCGACCTCGCTCTGAAGGAGTCAGCCGAGCAGGCGTGCGGGGGGTGCGGGGACGTCTACAACCTCGCGGCCGACATGGGCGGCATGGGCTTCATCGAGGGCAACAAAGCGCAGTGCATGCTCTCCGTCCTGATCAACACCCACCTGCTGGGAGCGGCCCGCGACGCCGGCATCGATCGCTACCTCTACTCCTCCTCGGCCTGCGTCTATGCCGCCGCGCACCAGAGGACCCCGGACGTGGCAGCGCTGCGCGAGGAGGACGCCTACCCGGCTCAGCCCGAGGACGGCTACGGCTGGGAGAAGCTGTTCAGCGAGCGCATGTGCCGCCATTTCACCGAGGACTTCGGGCTCGAGACCAGGGTCGCCCGCTATCACAACGTCTACGGGCCGCTCGGCTCCTGGACGGGAGGGCGCGAGAAGGCCCCCGCGGCGATCTGCCGCAAGGTCGCCGAGGCCGTGGTCTCCGGCGGCGGCGAGATCGAGATCTGGGGCGACGGCAAGCAGACCCGCAGCTTCATGTACATCGACGACTGCGTGCGGGGAACTCGCGAGATCCTGGAGGGGCCGCGGATCGAGCCGATCAACCTCGGCAGCGGCGAGCTGGTGACGATCGACCAGCTGGTCGACCAGGTCGAGGCGATCGCCGGTGTCAGCCTAGAGCGGGTCTACCGCACCGACGCGCCCCAGGGGGTCCGGGGCCGCAACAGCGACAACACCCGGTTCCGCGAGACATACGGCTGGGAGCCGAGCATCAGCCTCGCCGAGGGTCTGGAGCGCACCTATGCCTGGATCTCAGGGCAGGTCGAGGCCCGCCAGGCCAGCCGGGCGGGGGCTAGCGGCGGCTGAAGAGCTGCACGGAGGCGATCCGCCGCATCGGATAGTCGTCATAGGGAAGGTCCCCCCGCCAGCGGTTGTGCGCCTCGGCGGAGACCAGGTAGGTCTCGGGGTCGGTCTCGAGCCGGGCCAGCTGCTCGCTGAGCAGCCCCTCCGGCAGCCCCAGGGCGGCGACCCAGCACTCGAGCCGCTCGAGGTGTGCATCGGCGCCCCAGCCGCCGACCACGTGATCGACGGCATGAATCGAGCAGGCCGATTCCGAGCTCGCAAGGTGCTCGCGGATCCCCGCGGCGACGGACTCGATCTGCTCCAGCTCGGTGTGCTCGAGCACCGAGACCGAGTAGATGCACGAGTAGTCGCGGTCGAGGCCCGGGGCCGGGAAGCGGGAGCGGACGAACTCGAGGTCGGGGTAGAAGCTGCGGAAGTCCTCCAGCTGGGTAGGGCCGTCGTCGCTGCCGTCGTAGGGATCGACGATCGTCACCCGGAACCCGAAGCGCGCGAGCATCGCCGCGACCAGCGGCTCACCGGCTCCGATCTCGAGGATGCGGGCGCCGGGCCCTACGTTGCCCAGCACCGCCTTGACCATCCAGCAGCGCTGCAGGTCCTTCATGTCGCCGTTGGCGCTGATCAGGCCAGGCATCTGATCGGCGCTGTCGGCGAAGTCGCGCGCCGTCCCGTATGAGACTGGCGCGAGCGGGAAGCTGCCCCGGTAGCGGTCCACCAGGGCCCAGAGCGGGTCGCCCGGCGCGAGGGGGGCGGGCAGGTAGGGCTCGGGCTCAGCCACCGGCGATCAGGACGCCCGGGTCGGGGCCGCCGCGCTCCGCTCCCAGAAGGCCGCGATAGAAGTCCGAGAGAGCGGCGGCGTTCCCCTCCCAGCCGAGCTTCTCCTCGGCGAACCTCCGCCCCCCGCGGCCGAGGCGCTCGGCGAGGGCGGGGTCGCCGATCAGCTGCCGCAGGCGGGCGGCGATCTCCAGCGAGTTCCCGGTATCGAGCAGCATCGCGTTCTCTCCCTCGGTCAGCTCGTTGCCGATGTTGCAGCGGGGGAGTATCACGGGTCGCCCCATCGCCAGGAACTCGGCCACCTTCGAGGGGAGCCGGTAGCGGTTGAACTCGTCCGGCGCCCCCGGCTGCACGAAGGCGTCGGCGAGCGCCAGGTAGCCGGGGATCTCGCGCCAGTCGCCGATCAGCCCGAGCTCGACCACGCCCTCGGCCAGGGCCCGCGCCGCGGCCGGGTCGACGCCGCCCCTCACCGTGCTGCCGGTCCGCACCAACTTCACCGCGAAGCCGTCGCGCTGCAGCAGCTTGACCGCCAGATAGAGGCTCAGCATGTCGTGCTGGTTGGCGTAGTGAGTGGTCCCGTTGTAGACGAGGACGAAGTCCTCCTCGGAGAGGCCCAGCTGCTCGCGGCTGAGCGCAGGCTCGAGGTCGGGACGGAAGCGCTCGATGTCCGTTCCCGGGCGGACGACCCGGTGCGGCCGGCCTCCCGGGTTGAACTCGTTCAGCTCCTCCGTAACCACCGTTACCCCGGCCGCGCCACCGACGAAGTCGCGATAGCGCGTCGGGTGGATGAAGTCGGGCTCGGCCAGCTCGTCCTGGGCCTCGAGGGGGAGTCGGCGCAGCGCTTCGATTGGCCGCTCCAGCGCGGTGCTCAGCAGCAGCTCCTCGTTGTCCTCGAGGTGGACGACGTAGGGAACGCCCAGCTCTTCGATGAACGGGGTCGCCTGCCGGCGGACGATCTCCCGCGGGGTCCAGGCGCAGAGCAGCGACCGATCCGGCCGCCCCCGCCATTCCTCGAGCTTCTCCGTGAGGCGATCGTGCCCGATGCACTCGAACCGCGGCTCGCCGACGGCGGTTGCGAGGCGCCCGGGGTCGCCGTCGCAGGCGAGGGTCACCTCCCAGCCGAGCCGGCTCAGGTGGTCGCTGAAGTGAAAGGCCTGGATCCCGCTGTTGGAGTCGAACCGGGCGAAGCTGAGGAAGAGCAGACGCATCAGGCCACCGCCGGCTCGAAGTTGGCCCGCTCCCGCCGGAAGCCGCGGTTGTAGAAGGGATCGCCGTCGAGCAGCTCGTCGTAGAAGAGGTCGACGAACAGGGCCCGGTCGATCACGTCGAGGCGGGTGCGCTCGGCGGCCGGTGTGCTGTGAGAGATCACCGTTGGGGAGGGCGTGTAGATCGGCATCCTGCCCTCGCGGATCGCCCGCTGACACAGATCGAAGTCCTCGAAGCCGCTTCGGTAGGCCTCCTCGAAGCCCCCCAGCGCTTCGAACAGCTCGCGGCTGATCATCATGCACTTGCCGCTTAGCGCCGAGACCTCGCGGGGGCAGGCGAGTGCCCCGTAATGACCGTCGCCGCGGGGATCGATGCCCTCCATCGCCGGCGTCACCGGTTGATCGAGGCCGATCACGCCGCCCGCCTCGGCGACCCTGCCGTCGGGGCGTGCGATCAGCGGCCCGACAGGTCCAGCCCCGGGCAGGCTGGCCAGCAGGGCGAGCTGCCTGATCCAGTCGTCCTCGGGTGCCTCGATCGCATCGGAGGTGAACAGCAGGATCTCGCCCCTGGCCTGCCGCGCGCCGCGGTTGTAGGTCCGGGCGCGGTGGAGGGACCCGCCGTCTGAGACGATGCTGACCGGCGGAGCTTGCCACTCTGGCTCGGCGACCAGGCGGGTGCGGTGGGGGATGACGGGATGTGGCTCGGCCCGGGCGGGGATGCCTCGGCGACTCAGGTGGGCGCTCACCGCGGCCGCCTGCAGGTCTCCGATCCCTGCCTTCTCCTCCTCTCCGGCGGCGACGCTGCCGGGGATGGCCCGCCAGTGGTAGAGGATCTCCGGGATGTGGCGGATCTCCCGGGCCCGCTCGGAGAGCCTCAGGAGAAGCTCGAAGTCCTGGACGCCGTCGAAGGCGGGATCGAGGCCGCCCACCGTTTCGATCAGGCTGCTCCGGGCGGCAAGCAGATGGCCGACGTACATCACCCCGAGCGCGTGGACGGGCGACCAATCGGGCTTCAGGAACGGGTCCCGGCGCTGGCCCTCGGGCGTCAGCTTGTCCTGGTCGCTGTAGACCACGTCCGCCTCGGGGTGGCCGTCGAACTCGCTGACCACGCGCAGGAGCGCTTCGGGGGCGAGCTCGTCGTCGTGGTCGAGGAAGGCGACGAGCTCTCCCTCGCAGAGATCGAGAGCCCGGTTCGTCGCGGCCGAGATCCCGGCGTTCTCCTCCAGGAACAGCGATTTGACGCGGCCATCGGCCTCGGCCGCCCGCTCGATCGTCTCCCGAACCCGGCCTTCTGTCGAGCCGTCGTCGACGATCCGCAGCTCCCAGTCCGGATAGGTCTGGGAGCGGACCGAGTCGATCGCCTCCTCCAGCAGGCGCCGCTCGGTCTCGTGGGTGGGCATCACCACCGAGACCAGGGGCCGCTCCGCGAGCGAGGCCAGCTCGACGGCGGGCTGCTCGGGGCGCGGCGGACTCACCGGCGGGCGAGCGCGCGCTTCGCCGCCCGGATCGGACCGGTGAGGCGCCAGCTCAGGGTTGCCTCATAGCTGGAGGCGACCCGCTCGGCGATCGCCCACGACGCCGGGGTCGTCGCGGTGTCGGGCTCCAGCTCGGCGATCCGCAGCGACTTCCGCATCAGCTCGCGGTGAAAGCTCTCGCGCAGCCGGTCGATCTCACGGCGCCGGCCGGCGTCGAGCGCGGCCAGCAGGGCGGCCAGGCCCTCGCCCCCCGGCCCGTCACCGTGCTTTTCCACCACCAACCAATCCCGCCCCGGATCAGGGCTCCCGCGCGGCGCGCTGCGGGGCAACGCCGCCGCGAACAACCCGTGGTCGGCGAGCAGGCGCTCGACCTCGCCGAGCCAGGCGCTCTGCGAGTTCCCGAGACGCGAGAACGCCTCCAGGGAGAAGAGCAGCTCGAAGCGGCCCGCCTCGAGCGGCAGCGGAGGCTCGCTCCGCCCATCGGCATCGAGCTGGTCGTCCAGGTCGAGCGCCTCTCCTCCCGCTCCCGAGAGGCCTTCCGGCAGGAGGTCCAGCAACTCCTGCGCCGATCTCGGCGGGATGTCGCTCATCGGCGACATCGTATTGGCCACGTCCTTCTCGGAGCCAGAAGCACGCGCCTTGGGAGCGAGGAAAGGACGCCCCCGGCTCAGGCCTCATCGCTTCACCGAAGCTAAGCCTTACGATCGCGGTCTCAGAAACCGGTAAGCATGAGCGAACACGATCAAGTCCACGGCCGCGAGCGATCGGCGGTGTCACGCGCCCCGTTCGGCCCAACATTCGCCCTGATATCCACGGTCGCCCTTGGTGGATTCGGAATTGCGCTCGGCGCGGTGGAACTCATGACCACGCCGGTTTCACTTGGTGCATATTCGCTCGGATCCTATAACCACGTCAACCAAGAGGCCGAAACCCTTCTCTACATCCTGGGATTCTTTCTGATTGTTCCAGCGGCACTCATTGCGGGGTCGCGATCTGCCGACGCGATCGCCCGGGGGCCAAACGCGCAAGCTATATCCGGTCTGTCGGCGGCATTAGTAGCCAGCTTGGCGGGGATGACGATCGCTCTTCGTCTCCTCCCAGGGCGAGGCAACCTCCACTACGTACTCGTCTTCGCTGGAGTCTGGAGTATTGCGGCAAGTGCAGCGATCTACCGAGCGAGTCGACACCGACCATGGAATGTCCTCGCCTTCTCAACTCGCCACGCCACACTGGCTTGGATCATCGGGTTAGGACTTACGTTCCTGGCGGTTATCTGTTTCGTCCGGCTGGATTCCGTCAGCGTCCCCCCAATGCTTCTGATGGTCTGCGTAGCCGGAGCAACGCTCTACGTATTCGAGTATCGGCAATGGAGATTGCCATCTCTTCAGCCACGGTGGGGCCGGCTAGCCGATACGGGTGTTGTTCTACTGATTCTTGTATTGGCTCCCAATCTTGTCATTGTTCACGCAGCGTTGGGCCCCGCCGCTCAGCTCCTCGATTCGGCGGTGATTCAATTCCACCACGGATTCTGGCTGGGGCCGACAAACGAGCTCCTCGCAGGTCGTGCCCTTCTTGTCGACAATGCTGCGCAATACGGTGTGGGTTCCATCTATTTCCTCGCCGGATGGTTCCAGCTTGCACCTATTGGATACGGCACGCTGGGTTTCCTGGACGGTGCTCTGTTTGCCTTTGCCTTTGGCGCCGGCTATTTACTTCTGCGCCTCGCAGCTGTCCCGCGATGGCTAGCCGCTGCCACCTTGGGAGTAGGGATAGTTGTACTCATCTACAATTTGGTCTACCCCGTCGGCACAATTCCACAGCACGGGCCGTTGAGGTTCGGCCTGCCTCTAGCACTGATCGGAGCCGCCGTCTGGGAGGGGCGGCGCGTTCGAGCCCCTCGTTTTGCCAAATGGGCGCAGTTCGGCGTGCTAGGCCTGGCGGCCGTATGGTCATTCGAAGCGTTTGTGTACACGCTGGCAACGTTCGCCGGGATACTTGCGTGTCAAGCGTGGCTACATCAGAAGTACTGTCGACGACGAATCATCGTGGAAAGATGCGCTTGGGCCGTGTGCGCCTCGGTTGCAGCCAACGTAGCATTGATTGTGCTGACCGTTATATTCACGAGCCACATCCCAGATTATGGACAGTATTACGCCTACCTCCACGAATTCTTGGTAGGCGCGGAATCAAAGTTTACCTATGACTTCTCGGACTGGTCTCCTGGATTGCCCGCTGGGGTAGGTTATGCATTGTCGACCATAGCGCTCTTGCTGCTTGGTGTGCGGGAGCGATGGCTTGCGAAACGTGAGCCGGCGAAGGCTGTCGCAATATGTGGAACGACTGCCTACGGGGTAGCTCTATACAGCTACTTTGTGAACAGGTCCGAGGATCTCGTGTTGCCGTATGTATGCCTGCCTTTGCTGCTCCTCGGCGCGCTATGGATAAGCGTGGCACTACGGAGTGAAGTCAAGCGAGCCCGGCGGCTGGCCTTGACGTCGGGCCTGTTGATTGCGACGCTGCTGGTGGGCGTTGCATGGTCCTCAGTTCCGTCGCGGGTCACTCAGACTCCGCTGGCAATGGCATTCCCCGGGGGAAGTTCGCTGGGAGGTGCGCTGCGGCTGCTTTGGCACCCTGCCGCGCTGGATGCTCGGACACCGGCCGGCGTGCGGCTACTGGACGACTATATGCCGGACGAGGGTCGATCGATGGTCCTGGTGTCACCGTTCCTGGCAGATGAAATATTGCTAAGAAGCAAGCGGTCAAACTTGTTGCGGTTGACGGAACCGGTTGAGGACAGCTACTACGGCTACGCGGGGCGCGGTTTGCTGCCGGCACTGAGAGAAGGTCTCGAGCAATTGCCTGTGGGGCAACGGATGCTCGTCCAGGAAGGTGGCTGGAAGTATGCGAAGGCGGTGAGCAGAGGTGGGGCGGAGGCGCAGTTCCGCCTCCCTGGGCTAATTCCCGGCCAATCGCAATCGCTGGTGTCCATTCAGAAGTGGATACTTGCGTGGCTGGCACGGCATTTCGCGCTGCGGCGGGTGAGGGAAGGGCCGTACGGTTTTGTAGTCGTGTCACTGGGACCACGGCGGACTAGACGTGGAGCAGGAGGGGATCAAGGCGCGGACCGCGGCCCGTAGAGAACCAAGTGTAAGCTAGGAGATACGCGGCCTCAGATCAGCGATGACGACGGATACGTCATACCCGATGATATGTGGTGCTAGCAGGGAGCGGCACTACCCACCCTCGGCGTCGCTTGCTCAATCGAGAAGATTCACTCATGGAGCCTGAGTCAGCGGTCTTGGAGTGTTGAATCGTTCACGGACCCACGGGGGCGCATCAAGGTGTCAAACGGGATTGCGCTACGAGCTAGCGCGAGTCTCGAGAGCCCTCACGGGCATAAACATCGATGCCAACGCCGTAGAAGCCGGAGTAGGTGCGGCTTCGGATCAGGCGATAGTCACGTGGTAGTGCTGCCCTGACACTGGCGAGCTGAGAGGGGATCACCGGGATACCCTCCAGCTGGATCGGCCCTCGAGGTGCGGCTACAAATATGCGTCCGCCCGCGGCCATCGAGACTGCACGGTGCATCACCTCCGGAGTAGGGGTGATGGAATCGAGGAGCCCGAACGGTCGGCTGCGCTCTGAGGGCATCCCGACACGAAAGACCGGCAGGTGTCGTTTCAGCGCAACGTCGAGTCCGCTGAGAGGCCCCGGAGTAAGCCCTGAAGCGTCTATGACGACGTCCCCGCGGGCGGCTTGTCTGTCGATCGTGGCAGCGATCGATTCGTAATCCGGGCTCTGGTAACTGCTGCGGAGCATCTTTACGCCGGCGATTGCGAATGCGGCGACGGTCAGGGTCACAGCGGCGGGCCTCAGACGGGGCCCTGGGGCCAGCAAGAGAGCGGCGAGGCAGGTGGCGAGAGCCGGCCAAGATACGGCGAGGTGGGCGGCGTCGAGGACATTGGTGCCGACCGCACTGGCGACGATCAGCCCGGCGAGGGTGGAGACGGCTAAGGTCGGTGGCAGCGAGCGCGCGCTGAAGAGCCACGGCCTCCATCGCGAAGAATCCCAAGCGCCCAGCCAGCGGAACGCCAGGGCCACCACGGTGATCCCAATCCCCAGGGCGAGGAGAGCGAGCGACACGCTACCCGGTAAATCCCGCAGACGGGTGTCCGCTCCGGAAATCGGATAGCCGATCACCCAGTGGCTGACCGCGGTGGACGTCGAGCTCAGATTGAATGGTGAGATGGTCGAGAGGATCGATGTGGTCGGCGAGTTGAGGTCGGCCTTCAAACCCCAGAGCCAAGGTATGAACAGGGCAATTGCGCCGAGATTGGCGAGGATGGCACGGACCCGCGCGCGGGGCGACGTGACCAGGATCCATAGGAATTGGGCAACAAGGGCGAACACGGCCGTGTAGTGGCTGTAGACGGCGAGCGCGCTGCAGACCGCATAACCGGCCCACCAACCGAGCCCCTGACGCTCTCGCCCGTAAAGGAGACAGACCGTCGAGAGCAGGACGAAAGTGATGGCCAAGCCATAGCTCCTGGCCTCAGCCGAGTAGAGGATCATGAACGGGCTGAACGCGGTGAAGGTGGCAGCAAGGAGGCCGGTGTTGCGACCGAATGTTCTGGCCCCCAGCAGGTAGGTCAGAGGAATCGCTCCGACCCCGGCAACCAGCGCCGGTGCTCTCAGAAGCTCAGGAGTGAGGTCGATCCGTGTGCTGAGCCAGGCGGCCACGAAATAGAGAGGAGGCGTGATCTCGACGTCGCTATAGACCGTTGAGATCACCCCTCCGAAGTCGTGGGTTGAGACGATCCAGTAAGTCGACAGCTCGTCGCCGAAGAGGCTTTGTCCGGCAACGAGGATCCGGACAAGACCGCCGACAATCGTTAGTGCTAGGACGATCAAGAGCGGAAGTTCGGGCCAGGCGGGTAGGCGATCTCGTCCTATTGGAACTCGCTCCATGGACTCCAGCTTTTCCGACCGGGGATGTGGGTCGACGTCCATCACCGGCGGATCCCCAGCAGGCGTTCGACCCCGGCCATCACATCGTCGCTCAGCGAGTCCTTCCAACTCGAGGGCCATTCGACGTGCGAGCCCGCGGCTCGCTGATCGAGTCGCTCGCATCGCCCCTCGGCCTGCTCGAGGGCGGCGGCCACCCCCTCCACGGTGGGCTCGGCGGCGATCAGGTTGGCGGAGATCGCCGACAGCGCCGCGGCGTCCTTGTTCTCGAAAGTGTTGGTGACCGTGGGCATCCCGGCGGCGGCCATCTCTATCGGCGGCAGGCTCGGGTGGGGCGTGTACATCAGGCCCAGCCCGGCGTCGGCGGAGCGCAGAAGCTCTCCATACTCAACCTGAGAGGTGCGCGGCGCCAGCCGCAGGGTCCGCCCCGAGCGGGGCAGGATCAGCTCGCTTCCGCCCTGCACCGTGCCGATGCCGATCAGTTCCCAGCCCTCGAAGTGACCCGCTGCCAGGGTGCGGTCGAGCGCCATCGCGCCGATCTCGTAGAGGTTGCGGGCGGCGTGCTCCTCGGGCCGGGCGTAGAACAGCAGTCGCCTCGCTCCCGGGCGGCGCAGCGCCGCTTCGGCGACCGGGCCCACCGGGGTGATCGCGTTGGCGAAGCTGACCGAGGCGGCCTTGCCCACCTCGGTCCCCTGCGCATAGACGCCGACCTGGTGGTTAGCGAACCAGTCCCGCAGCAGGTCGGTCGAGAACATCGCCGTGTGCGGCAGCTCGTAGCTTCGCCGGCAGAGCGCCCCGGCGCTGCCCATCGGAAAGATGAACGGCTCGTACTCCTGGATCAGGTAGAGGAAACGCTCGGCCCGCAGATGCGGCAGCGCCGCCGCGGCGACGTGGGCCACCGTCCAGTGGGTCGCGATCAGGGAGTCCTCGGGGCTGATCTCCAGGGGCCGGGACCGATCGGCGGTGAAGGCGACCTCGAGGTCGTCGATCCAACTCCCGATTCCCTCGTAGCCCGCCAGCTGCCGACGCCAGTCCCGGGGCAGCTCGGGTCCCTCGGTGGCGACCAGGCGGACGCTGTGCCCGCGCTCGGCCAGCCGCTTGGCGAGGTTGAAGACGGCGATGAACCCGCCGAAGAAGTGCTTCAGGTCGATCGCCGGGTGGACGATGTTGACGCGGACCGGGGCGCGGTCGGCGACCGCGAGGTTGAGCGGCTCCAGCTTGTCGACCAGCCAGAAGGCGCCCTGGACGCGGCGGATCGACTGGGCTGCGCCGAACAGCAGCCTGCCGACCGCGAAGGCGGCGGCCACCGCGAGCGGGATCGAGGCGAGGATCGCGACCGTCCCCCAGCCCCCCGCCTGCGCGCCGACTCCGAGCAGGACGCCGGCGATGAAGGCCGCGGCCAGCGGCAGGCAGGCGAGTAGGAGCAGGGCCCGCTTGCGGGCCGCGGTCCCGGCGACGAACCTCCCCAGCAGAGCCCTCACCGGACGTGCCGCCGCGCGGAAGCGCCCGCGGTCTGGAGCGCGGTGATCGCCAGGCTGAGGCCCAGCTTGGCGAGGATGCCGAGATAGACGAAGGCGTTCTCGGCCAGCGGCCGCTGGGGGGCATAGAACTTGCGGTAGAAGCGGCCCATGCCACGATGGAAGGCGATCTCCTGGCGGGGGCGCCGGCGGCCGGCGCTGCTGCCTCCCTTGACGTGGACCGTCGTGCCCCGGGGCTCGTAGAAGACCCGCCATCCCCGCTGCCAGAAGCGGTAGCACCAGTCGAGGTCCTCCATGTAGAGCCAGTAGCCCTCGTCGAGGTCGCCGACCTCGGCGACGGTGTCCATGCGGACCAGCATGAAGGCGCCGTTGACCGCGTCCACCTCACCCGGGTCATCGGGTCCGAGGTCGGTGGCCCTGTACTGGCTGAGGCTCCGCGGAGCGGCCGCCCGGCGGCCGATCCCGGCGAAATGGGCGAGGGCGCCCAGCGGGGTCGGGAACGATCGCTTGCAGGCGTGATCGAGCTCGCCGTCGGGGGTGATCAGCTTGCAGCCGACCATCCCGATCCACGGGTCCGAGGCGAGGCGCTCCAGGCAGACGTCCACCGCTCCGTCCGTGATCTCCGTGTCCGGGTTCAGCAGCAGCACCGATCGGGCCGGGGTCTCGCGGAGGACGAGGTTGTTGGCCGCTGAGAAGCCGATGTTGGAGCGGCGCAGGAGACGCACCCCGGGGAACTCGGTCTCGACCATCTCCGGGGTCGAGTCGGGGCTGCCGCTGTCGACCACCGTCACCCGGTGCGCGACCGAGGGGGGGTTGGCGCCGATCGCGCCGAGGCAGCGGCGCAGCAGGTCCTCCGCCCCGTGGCTGACGATCACCACCTCCAGCTCGAGTGAGTCCGGCATCTAATAAGCGCCGTCGCCGCGGATCATCGCCCGCGGGGTGCGCAGCAGGATCGCCAGGTCGCCGGTGATCGAGACGTTGTCGAGGTAGTCGCGCTCCAGCGCGAGGCGCTCCTCGAAGCTCAGATCGCCCCGCCCGTAGACCTGCATCGGCCCGGTCACCCCGGGGCGCATCGAGAGCCGGGCGCGCTGGCGCTCGTCATAGAGGGCGACGACCGCCTCCTCCTCGGGACGGGGGCCGACCAGCGACATCTCCCCCCGCAGGACGTTTAGGAGCTGGGGCAGCTCGTCGAGGCTGGTGCGGCGAAGCAGCCGCCCGACCCGGGTGACCCGCGGGTCGTTGGCGATCTTAAAGGCGGGCTCATCGAGCGCCGAGAGGTCGACCAGCTCGGCCAACCGCTCCTCGGCGTCGGGGACCATGGTGCGGAACTTGATCACGGTGAAGGGCCGCCCCATCCGCCCGGCGCGGCGCTGGCGGAAGAGCACCGGGCGGCCGCTGTCGAGTGCGATCAGCACCGAGATCGCCGCGAACAGCGGCAGGCAGAAGAGCAGGGCGAGCGCCGAGACGGCGGCGTCGAGGACCCGCTTCAGCATCATCGTCGAGTGCGGCGGGTCTGAGAAGCGGAAGTCGAGCACCGGCAGCTCGGCAAGGCGGTTGAGCTCGATCCCCGGCCCCAGGATGCCGTGGTGGCGGGGCAGGAAGGTCAGCCCCAGCCCCTCTCCCTTGCACTCCTCGATCAGCTGCTCGGCGGCTGCCTCGGTCATGTTCTCCTCGGTGACGATCACCCGCTCGACCTGATGGGAGCGGGCGATCCGGGAGATGTCATCGGGCGCTCCGAGGCGTTTGAGGTCGCCGACGTCGGGCGCCGCGGCGGGGGAGAGGTAGCCGATCAGGGTCAGGTGGGTCTCGGGGTGGGTGGTCACCCGGCGGGCGATCAGCGCCGCCGGGGCGGGGGGACCGATGACCACCGCGGTGGCCGGTCCGACCAGCCACTTCCAGGAGGAGCGCAGAAGCCCCCGCACCACCGCGCAGCCGATCAGCGCCCCGACCCCCAGGGCGATCGCCGCCTTGGCCGTGAGCGAGCCGGCCGGGGAGAGCTCCAGCACCCCGTCGATCGCCAGCGTCCCCAGGATGCAGGCTGAGGTCAGCGCCCCGAGCTCATCCAGGGTGCTGTGGCGGATGCGGCGGTGATCGTTGTCATAGAGCCCGTGGAGCTTGAAGACGAGGATCCAGATCGGGCTGGCCAAAAGCGCCCAGAACAGGGTGGCGACGTCGATCGTCGCGGTGGCGGCCGTGGCCAGGCAAAGCGCGGTGATCAGCACCGTCCAGTCGCCCAGGGCGAGCAGGCGGCGAAGCACCGAGCCGCGCCGCCGCGCCCCCTGCGCCCCCGCCTGCCCCAGCCCCAGGGCGCCGGCCGCGCGGCGGCGCACCCGCGGCGGGGCAGGCTCGGCGGCGGCGCCGTCGGTGCCCGCAGGGCGCGGCGGCGCCGGGCTCGGCGGCGCTTCGGGGCTCGGGGCCCCGGGGGCGCGGGTCGGCGGCGGCTCGGGGGCAGCCGACTTTGCCCCCTGTGTCGCCTGCGGCTTGGCTGTCAGAGCATCTCCTCCTCGACTCAACGTAGCGGTTTGCGCCCCGTTTGCAGGACCTCCCCCGCGCCCGGCCCTAGCCGCCCTTGCCGCCGGCCAGCAGCGGGTCGAGGGGGTTGAGCCGCCGCGCCGTGGCCAGGTCGGCGGCGGCGGCCGCGTGGCGGCCCGCCTCGCGCTCGGCGCGGGCGCGCAGGTAGTAGAGCTGCCAGTTGCCGTCCTCGCGCTCGATCGCATCGCCGAAGCGCCGCGTCGCGGCGCCGTAGTCCCCGCTCAGCTCATCGAGCAGCCCCAGCTGCACGTAGGGCGAGGCGGCCCAGGGCTCGATCGAGCGGGCGTTCTCGGCGTGGTTCCTCGCCGTGGCCAGCTCGCCCGAGGCGGCGGCGGACTGCGAGGCGCTGATCTCGCGGTCGACCAGAAGCGGGGCGATCAGCGCCGCGGCCGAGACCCAGGCGGCGATCAGCCCGACCGCGACCAGCCCGTAGCGGCGTCCCTCGTCGGGAGCCCCCGCTGCCCGCTCGGAGGCCCCCAGCTGGGCCGAGCGGAGCGCGAGCAGGGCGCCGGCGCCCGCAAAGAAGACCGCCCCCAGCCCCGGCAGCTCCCAGAACCAGTCGAAGGCGACGGCGACCGCGAAGGCGGCCATCGCCGCCCAAAGCGGAGCCGATCGCTCCCGCTCGAGCCCCGCGGCCCGCTGCCAGGCCCGCAGCGAGATCGCCAGCAGCGATCCGATCAGCCCCAGCACCAGGAGCCCACCGAGAAGGCCGAGCTCGGCGAAGGACTCCAGATAGAGCGAGTGGGCGTCTTTGACCGGCAGGTCGATCGAGCGCCGCTTCTCCCAGCTGAACTCATAAGAGCCGGCGCCGTCGCCGAGCAGGGGGCGGTCCTCGAAGGCGTGGATCGCGACGCGGTAGAAGTCGCGGCGCCCCGAGCCGGCGAAGTCGGTGAAGTGGTTGGCGGGCTGGTTGCCGAGCCGCAGGTCGTTGCGCGAGAACTGATCCCAGGCCCGCGGGCCCAGGGTGAAGGCGACGACCGCGGCGAAGACGACGGCGAAGATCGCGATCCCCGCCAGGAGCGCCTGGTTTCGCGACAGCGCCAGCGCCGCCACGGTCAGCTTGCCCTCGCGGTGCTCGAGCCAGCGAAGCGCCGCGTAACCGAGCAGCGCGACGCCGATCCCCAGGCAGAGGATCGCCAGCACCTTGTGGCCCTGATCGGTGGCCGCGGGGCTGTTGAGCGCGTTCTCTAAGGCGGAGCGGCTTTGCACCTCGAGCACCGCCGGCACCGCCGCCAGCAGCCCCAGCGCCAGGGTGGCGCCCAGCCACAGCCGGTCGCGGGAGAGCGCCAGCAGCGCCACGGTGCCGACCAAGAGCGCCACGAGGCCGCCCCGCGAGTAGGTGAAATAGAGCCCCAGCAGGGCCACCGGGGTGACCGCCACCGCGGCGAGGCGAAGCGCCGCCAGGGTGCCGCGGCGGCTGACCCACAAAAGCAGCGGCACGAGGATCGCGAACATCGTCCCGTTGGCGTTCCAGTAGCCCAGCGGGTAGGTCAGCCGCGGGCCCCACTCCGGCGGCTGGGGGATGTGGATCACGTCGGGAAGCAGCCGGCTGGCCACCGCGACCACGGCGACCGTCGCCATCGCGATCGCCAGCCCCTCGGCGAAGCGCTGGCGCCGGGCGGGGGTCTGGGTGATCAAGAACGCGGCGATCAGGATGCCCAGGTAGACGAGGATGCGGTCGGCCTCGATCACGCTGCGCTCGGTCGAGCCCGACCAGATCGACGAGACCGCGCTGAGCGCCGCCAGGACGCCGAGCAGCCCGGCGCCGATGTAGAGGGGGGTTGCGACCCGCACCCGCGAGGCGGCCCCGAAGAGCAGCAGCACGACCACCACCGCCCACACCGCCAGCCCGGCGATGTGGCGGGTGGCGAGGTCGAAGCCGCCCTGATCGCCCCCGCCCAGGGCGATCCCGAGGATCAGCGCCACCGGGAAGATCAGCGCCACCGCCTGGCCGGCCCGGTCGCGCCATGGCGGCGAGCCGGGGCCCTGGCGCGAGTCCGCCGGCGCCGGCGGGTGCTCCTCGGCTCTGGGTGTCTTCAGGGCTGGCAAGTCGGGATCAGGTTCGGTTGTGGCGCCCAAGGGTAGGCTTCCCGCCATGGCCGAGTCGCCGCGGGTGTCCGTGGTCATCCCGAGCTGGAACTGCCTGGAGGACCTGAAGCGGTGCCTCGCCTCGCTCGACGCGCAGGAGGGGGTCGAGGTGCAGACCTTCGTGGTCGACAACGGCTCCGAGGACGGAACCCCGGAGTTCCTCGCCGAGCAGGGCGTCCCGCACCTCTCCCTGCCCCGGAACCTCGGCTTCGCCGCCGCCGTCAACTTCGGCATCGCCCGCACCGGGGCACCGCTGGTCATGGTCCTCAACGAGGACACCGTGCTCGAACCGGACTGCCTGCTGGGGCTGGCGGCGGCGCTCGAGGCGAACCCGGCCCTGGGGGGAGTCCAGCCGCTGATCCTCCAGCTGCAGCGCGATCTGCGCCAGGCTCCCGACGACCCGGCCACCATCGTCTACAGCCACGGCCAATCGCTCACCCGTGACGGCCGGGCGAGGGAGGACGGCGCCGGGCGGAGGCGCTCCGAGACGACGATCGCGGCCCGTGAGGTCTTCGGGGTCTGCGGGGCGGCCTGCCTCCTTCGCCGGACGATGCTCGAGGCGCTCGACGGCTACGACGAGAGCTACTTCGCCTTCTATGAGGATGTCGACCTCAACGTCAGGGCGCGGATCGCCGGCTGGCATTTCGCCCTGGTGCCCGACGCCCAGGTCTGGCACGTCGGAAACGCTGCCTGGCGGGCGAGCTTCAAGCGGCCTGGAGCGGAGAACGCGCGCCTGGTCGCGCGCAACCGCCTCGCCACCAGGATCAAGTTCATGCCGATTCCCTCGATTCCCCGGATCGTCGCCGTCGAAACCGGCTCGCTGCTCTTGGCGCTCGCCCACGGGCGTCTGCGCTCGGCGCTGTTCGGCAGGCTGGAGACGCTCCGCCGCCTTCCGGCCCTGCTCGGGGAGCGGCGGCGGCTGCGTGCGACCGGCGACCCCAGCCGGGCGAGGGCGTGGCTCGGAGTCGGCTGGGCCCAGGGAAGGGCCGGGCTCGAGACCCACCCCGGGACGGTGGCCCCGCGGCGCGGACGGGAGGACCGAAGCGAGCGAGGTCCGCAGCGGGTCGCGCTCTCCAGCCAGCCACAACCGCGCGAGCCGCGCCCGATCGCCCTTGCACAGCCTCGCCGTCAGTGATGGCGGCGCCGGCGGACCCTGCTTCTGACCCGGCGGGCGAGTCGGGCGCTCAGCGACAGCTCGACCAGGCCGTTGGGCGGCAGTTCGCGCTGGTCGAGCCCGGCCGCGGCGTGCCAGCCCCTGAAGCGGCCGACGGTTCCCCTGGCGCTGTGGTCGAGAAGCACCTGCCCGGCGCAGACCGCCGCCTCTGAGCAGATCGTCTTGATCAGCTTGGCGGGGCTGCGCATGATCCCGTAGCGGCGCAGCATGTACCCGCGGCTCCAGCCGGTGTGGATGTACTTCTGCCCGGTCCGTTGACCGAGGGTCGCCGAACCGACGTGGGTGACCCGGGCCTCGCTGGCCAGGGTGCAGCGGCCGCCGAGGGCTCGCATCCGCAGGGCCAGGTCGAGGTCCTCGTAGTAGAGGAAGATGCGCTCGTCGAAGCCGCCCACCGCCTCGAACGCCTCCCGCGAGTAGAGGGCGGCTCCTCCGGAGGGCCCGAAGGGGGGCTCCACCCACTCCGCCGCCTCGACCGGCTCGCCGTGCAGGTAGTCGAAGGCCATCAGGGTGCCGGCATCGGCGATGATCCCGGCGGAGTCGATCAGGTCGGGCCGCTCCTCCTGGAGGAGCACGCCGGCGACCATCTCGTTGCGGTCGGCGCGGGCAAGCATGCCCTCGACGAAGCCGGGCTCACATTCGGCGTCGTCGTTGAGGAAGAGCAGCGGGTCGCCCTCGACCGCAGCCGTGGCCCGGTTCAGCGCGACGCCGAAGCCCTCGTTGCGATCCATCCGCACGACCTCCACCCAGGGGAACTCCCGCTCGAGCAGCTGCAGGGACCCGTCCGCGGAGGCGTTGTCGACGACGACCACCCGGCAGGGCCTGGTCTGGGCTTCGAGGCTGGCAAGCGCCCGCCGCAATCGCCCGGCTCCGTTCCAGTGGGGAATGTAGATAGTCGGATCGGTCACACCGGCGGCCACCAGCCCTTGGGGATGCGCGACCCGCTGCCGTAGGCAGGGTACGGGAAGGCGCGGTTTGCGGAAAGCCGGAGGCCATCATCCCTGATTCCGCGAACCCCACCCGCTCCGCGTCGTAACGCTAGCCTTGCGACTCTCATGGAGGACGCGATGAAAGGCCTGATCCTCTCGGGCGGCGCAGGAACCAGGCTGCGGCCGATCACGCACACCTCGGCTAAGCAGCTGGTCCCGGTGGCGAACAAGCCGGTGCTCTTCTACGGGATCGAGGCCCTGGTCGAGGCCGGCGTGCGCCAGATCGGCATCGTCATCGCTCCCCAGACCGGGGATGAGATCCGCGAGGTGGTCGGCGACGGCTCCGCCTTCGGGGCGGAGATCACCTTCATCGTCCAGGAGGAGCCGCTGGGCCTCGCCCACGCGGTGCTCGCGGCCGAGGACTTCCTCCGTGGCTCTTCCTTCGTCATGTACCTCGGTGACAACCTGCTGCGGGACGGCATCACCGGCCTGGTCGACACCTTCCGCGAGAGCAAGCCCGACGCGCTGATCCTGCTCACCCGGGTCTCCGATCCGAGCTCCTACGGGGTCGCCGAGCTGGAGGGCGAGAGGATCGTGCGGCTGATCGAGAAGCCGAAGGACCCTCCCTCCGATCTGGCGCTGGTCGGCGTCTACCTGTTCGGACCGTCGATTTTCGAGGCCGCCCGGGCGCTCTCGCCGTCGTGGCGTGGCGAGCTGGAGATCACCGAGGCGATCCAGGCCCTGATCGAGGACGGCCGCCGGGTCGAGTCCGAGGTGGTCAGGGGCTGGTGGAAGGACACCGGCCGGCTCGAGGACATGCTCGAGGCGAACCAGCTGGTCCTCGAGGAGATCGAGCACAGCCTCGAGGGCGAGATCGAGAACTGCAAGGTCGAGGGCAGGGTGATCCTCGAGGCCGGCGCCTCGCTCGCGGGGTCGGTGATCCGCGGGCCGGCGGTGATCGGCTCGGGCGCCCGGATCGAGGACTCCTACATCGGCCCCTACACCTCGGTCGGCAGCGGCGTCCAGATCAGGCGCTCGGAGATCGAGCACTCGATCATCCTCTCCGACTCGGTGATCGAGGACCTCGGCACGAGGATGGAGGCCAGCCTGATCGGTCGCCACGTCCGCCTCACCCGCGGGCGCTGGGCGCTGCCGAAGACGCTGCGCATGCTGGTAGGCGACAACTCCGAGATCGAGGTCGTGTGAGCGAAGCATCCCCACAGCCGTTGGTCGGGCGATGAAGATCCTGGTCACAGGAGCGGGCGGGATGCTCGGGCACGACGTGGTTCTCGCGGCTGCGAACGCAGGGCACGAGGTGGTCGGGTTCGGTCACCGCGAGCTCGACGTCACCGACGCCGGCGCCGTCTCGCGGCGGATTGACGGCGAGCGCCCCGACGTGGTCATCAACTGCGCCGCCTGGACCGACGTCGATGGCGCCGAGGAGTCGGAGCCGGCGGCGATGGCGGCCAACGGCACCGCGGCCGGCAGCGTCGCCGCGGCCGCCGCCGCGGTCGAGGCAAAGGTCGTCTACGTATCGAGCGACTACGTCTTCGACGGCAGCAAGGACTCCCCCTACGTGGAGACCGATCAGCCCGCCCCGCTCTCCGCCTACGGCCGCACCAAGCTGGCCGGAGAGGAGGCGACCGCGGCGGCCAGCGACCGCAGCTTCGTGGTCCGTTCCTCGTGGCTGTTCGGGATCAACGGGGCGAATTTCGTCGAGACGATGCTCCGTCTCGCCGCCGATCACGGCGAGGTGCTGGTGGTCCGCGACCAGGTCGGCTCGCCGACCTACACCTGGCATCTTGCCTACGGGATCGTCCGCCTGATCGAGGGCGGCTCCTACGGGATCCATCACATGGCCGCCGAGGGGCACTGCTCCTGGTACGACTTCGCCCGCGAGATCTTCGAGCAGGCGCAGATCGAGTGCAAGGTGCTCTCCGGGACCACCGAGATGCTGGGGCGCCCCGCGCCGAGGCCGGCGCTTTCCGCCCTGGCCAGCCAGCGCGAGCACGCGATCCTGCTGCCGTCGTGGCGCGACGGGCTCGCCGGCTACCTGGCCCAGCGCAAAGCCGAGTCCGCGACGCAGGCAAAGGCATGAAGCTCCTGGTCTCCGGCGGAGCTGGGTTCATCGGCTCCAACTTCGTCCATCGCCGCCTGGCCGGGCACCCGGAGGACCATGTGCGCGTCCTCGACAAGCTCACCTACGCGGGTCGCCGCGAGAATCTCGAGGGCCTTCCGGTCGAGAGGTTCGAGCTGGTCGAGGGCGACATCTGCGACCCCGCCACCGTGCGGACCGCGATCGAGGGCTGTGATGCGATCGTCAACTTCGCCGCCGAGTCGCACGTGGACCGCTCTATCGAGAACCCGGGCGAGTTCATCACCACTGACGTCTTCGGCACCTTCGTCCTGCTCGAGGCGGCCCGCGACTTCGGGATCCGGCATCTGCAGATCTCAACCGACGAGGTCTACGGCTCGATCGAGGAGGGCTCCTTCACGGAGGCTTCGCCGCTCGATCCCTCCTCGCCCTACTCCGCCTCGAAGGCCGGCGGGGACCTGATCGTCTCGGCCTTCCAGCACACCTTCGGCACCGACTCGCTGATCATCCGTGCCTCGAACAACTATGGGCCCCGCCAGCACCCGGAGAAGCTGATCCCGCTGGTCGTCCTCAACGCGCTCCACGGCGACCCGATACCGGTCTACGGGGACGGCGCCCAGGTGCGGAACTGGCTGTTCGTCGAGGACTTCGCCTCGGCCATCGACCTGGTGCTCGACCGTGGCGCGGCGGGTGAGGCCTACAACGTCGGCGGGCCGGACGAGCTTCCGAACATCGAGGTCGTCGAGACGATCATCTCGCTGACCGGCGCCGACCGCTCGCTGATCGAGCACGTGCGTGACCGCCCCGGCCACGATCGTCGTTACTCGCTCGCCTCCGAGAAGCTGATCGGCCTCGGCTGGAAGGCGGCGGTTTCCTTCGAGGAGGGCATCGAGCGGACCGTCTCCTGGTATCGCGACAACGCCGAGTGGTGGCAGCCGCTGCGCTCCGGCGAATACCGCGACTACTACCTGCGCCAGTACGGCAAAGCCCTCAGCTGATGCCGCGAGCCCTGCAGACGAGGCTCGACGGCCTGGTGCTGCTCGAGCCGGAGGTCCACGGCGACTCCCGGGGCTTCCTGGTCGAGACCTTCCGGGAGGACTCCTGGGCCGCGGCGGGGATCGACGTCCCATTCCTCCAGCACAACCACTCGCGCTCTACCCGCAACACCCTGCGCGGCATCCATTTCCAGACCAGCCCCGGACAGGCGAAGCTGGTGCGCTGTGTGAGGGGCGCGGTCTTCGACGTCGCCGTCGACCTGCGCCGCGAGTCGGAGACCTTCGGCCAGTGGGAGGGCTACGTTCTCGACGACGAGCAGCACCGCCAGCTTTTCGTGCCGGTGGGGTTCGGGCACGGCTTCTGCGTGCTGAGCGAGCTGGCCGACGTCTCCTATCTGCTCTCCAGCATCTACGATCCGGAGACCGAGTCGGGGATCGCCTGGGACGATCCGCAGGTCGGCATCGACTGGCCCCTCGCGGACGGGGCGGAGCCGCTGCTGTCCGAGCGCGACCGCTCCGCCCCGAGCCTCGCCGAGGCCGCGGGGTCGCTTCCCTTCTGAGCGCGCCTAATAAGCGCCGTCGCCGCGGATCATCGCCCGCGGGGTGCGCAGCAGGATCGCCAGGTCGCCGGTGATCGAGACGTTGTCGAGGTAGTCGCGCTCCAGCGCGAGGCGCTCCTCGAAGCTCAGATCGCCCCGCCCGTAGACCTGCATCGGCCCGGTCACCCCGGGGCGCATCGAGAGCCGGGCGCGCTGGCGCTCGTCATAGAGGGCGACGACCGCCTCCTCCTCGGGACGGGGGCCGACCAGCGACATCTCCCCCCGCAGGACGTTTAGGAGCTGGGGCAGCTCGTCGAGGCTGGTGCGGCGAAGCAGCCGCCCGACCCGGGTGACCCGCGGGTCGTTGGCGATCTTAAAGGCGGGCTCATCGAGCGCCGAGAGGTCGACCAGCTCGGCCAACCGCTCCTCGGCGTCGGGGACCATGGTGCGGAACTTGATCACGGTGAAGGGCCGCCCCATCCGCCCGGCGCGGCGCTGGCGGAAGAGCACCGGGCGGCCGCTGTCGAGTGCGATCAGCACCGAGATCGCCGCGAACAGCGGCAGGCAGAAGAGCAGGGCGAGCGCCGAGACGGCGGCGTCGAGGACCCGCTTCAGCATCATCGTCGAGTGCGGCGGGTCTGAGAAGCGGAAGTCGAGCACCGGCAGCTCGGCAAGGCGGTTGAGCTCGATCCCCGGCCCCAGGATGCCGTGGTGGCGGGGCAGGAAGGTCAGCCCCAGCCCCTCTCCCTTGCACTCCTCGATCAGCTGCTCGGCGGCTGCCTCGGTCATGTTCTCCTCGGTGACGATCACCCGCTCGACCTGATGGGAGCGGGCGATCCGGGAGATGTCATCGGGCGCTCCGAGGCGTTTGAGGTCGCCGACGTCGGGCGCCGCGGCGGGGGAGAGGTAGCCGATCAGGGTCAGGTGGGTCTCGGGGTGGGTGGTCACCCGGCGGGCGATCAGCGCCGCCGGGGCGGGGGGACCGATGACCACCGCGGTGGCCGGTCCGACCAGCCACTTCCAGGAGGAGCGCAGAAGCCCCCGCACCACCGCGCAGCCGATCAGCGCCCCGACCCCCAGGGCGATCGCCGCCTTGGCCGTGAGCGAGCCGGCCGGGGAGAGCTCCAGCACCCCGTCGATCGCCAGCGTCCCCAGGATGCAGGCTGAGGTCAGCGCCCCGAGCTCATCCAGGGTGCTGTGGCGGATGCGGCGGTGATCGTTGTCATAGAGCCCGTGGAGCTTGAAGACGAGGATCCAGATCGGGCTGGCCAAAAGCGCCCAGAACAGGGTGGCGACGTCGATCGTCGCGGTGGCGGCCGTGGCCAGGCAAAGCGCGGTGATCAGCACCGTCCAGTCGCCCAGGGCGAGCAGGCGGCGAAGCACCGAGCCGCGCCGCCGCGCCCCCTGCGCCCCCGCCTGCCCCAGCCCCAGGGCGCCGGCCGCGCGGCGGCGCACCCGCGGCGGGGCAGGCTCGGCGGCGGCGCCGTCGGTGCCCGCAGGGCGCGGCGGCGCCGGGCTCGGCGGCGCTTCGGGGCTCGGGGCCCCGGGGGCGCGGGTCGGCGGCGGCTCGGGGGCAGCCGACTTTGCCCCCTGTGTCGCCTGCGGCTTGGCTGTCAGAGCATCTCCTCCTCGACTCAACGTAGCGGTTTGCGCCCCGTTTGCAGGACCTCCCCCGCGCCCGGCCCTAGCCGCCCTTGCCGCCGGCCAGCAGCGGGTCGAGGGGGTTGAGCCGCCGCGCCGTGGCCAGGTCGGCGGCGGCGGCCGCGTGGCGGCCCGCCTCGCGCTCGGCGCGGGCGCGCAGGTAGTAGAGCTGCCAGTTGCCGTCCTCGCGCTCGATCGCATCGCCGAAGCGCCGCGTCGCGGCGCCGTAGTCCCCGCTCAGCTCATCGAGCAGCCCCAGCTGCACGTAGGGCGAGGCGGCCCAGGGCTCGATCGAGCGGGCGTTCTCGGCGTGGTTCCTCGCCGTGGCCAGCTCGCCCGAGGCGGCGGCGGACTGCGAGGCGCTGATCTCGCGGTCGACCAGAAGCGGGGCGATCAGCGCCGCGGCCGAGACCCAGGCGGCGATCAGCCCGACCGCGACCAGCCCGTAGCGGCGTCCCTCGTCAGGAGCCCCCGCTGCCCGCTCGGAGGCCCCCAGCTGGGCCGAGCGGAGCGCGAGCAGGGCGCCGGCGCCCGCAAAGAAGACCGCCCCCAGTCCCGGCAGCTCCCAGAACCAGTCGAAGGCGACGGCGACCGCGAAGGCGGCCATCGCCGCCCAAAGCGGAGCCGATCGCTCCCGCTCGAGCCCCGCGGCCCGCTGCCAGGCCCGCAGCGAGATCGCCAGCAGCGATCCGATCAGCCCCAGCACCAGGAGCCCACCGAGAAGGCCGAGCTCGGCGAAGGACTCCAGATAGAGCGAGTGGGCGTCTTTGACCGGCAGGTCGATCGAGCGCCGCTTCTCCCAGCTGAACTCATAAGAGCCGGCGCCGTCGCCGAGCAGGGGGCGGTCCTCGAAGGCGTGGATCGCGACGCGGTAGAAGTCGCGGCGCCCCGAGCCGGCGAAGTCGGTGAAGTGGTTGGCGGGCTGGTTGCCGAGCCGCAGGTCGTTGCGCGAGAACTGATCCCAGGCCCGCGGGCCCAGGGTGAAGGCGACGACCGCGGCGAAGACGACGGCGAAGATCGCGATCCCCGCCAGGAGCGCCTGGTTTCGCGACAGCGCCAGCGCCGCCACGGTCAGCTTGCCCTCGCGGTGCTCGAGCCAGCGAAGCGCCGCGTAACCGAGCAGCGCGACGCCGATCCCCAGGCAGAGGATCGCCAGCACCTTGTGGCCCTGATCGGTGGCCGCGGGGCTGTTGAGCGCGTTCTCTAAGGCGGAGCGGCTTTGCACCTCGAGCACCGCCGGCACCGCCGCCAGCAGCCCCAGCGCCAGGGTGGCGCCCAGCCACAGCCGGTCGCGGGAGAGCGCCAGCAGCGCCACGGTGCCGACCAAGAGCGCCACGAGGCCGCCCCGCGAGTAGGTGAAATAGAGCCCCAGCAGGGCCACCGGGGTGACCGCCACCGCGGCGAGGCGAAGCGCCGCCAGGGTGCCGCGGCGGCTGACCCACAAAAGCAGCGGCACGAGGATCGCGAACATCGTCCCGTTGGCGTTCCAGTAGCCCAGCGGGTAGGTCAGCCGCGGGCCCCACTCCGGCGGCTGGGGGATGTGGATCACGTCGGGAAGCAGCCGGCTGGCCACCGCGACCACGGCGACCGTCGCCATCGCGATCGCCAGCCCCTCGGCGAAGCGCTGGCGCCGGGCGGGGGTCTGGGTGATCAAGAACGCGGCGATCAGGATGCCCAGGTAGACGAGGATGCGGTCGGCCTCGATCACGCTGCGCTCGGTCGAGCCCGACCAGATCGACGAGACCGCGCTGAGCGCCGCCAGGACGCCGAGCAGCCCGGCGCCGATGTAGAGGGGGGTTGCGACCCGCACCCGCGAGGCGGCCCCGAAGAGCAGCAGCACGACCACCACCGCCCACACCGCCAGCCCGGCGATGTGGCGGGTGGCGAGGTCGAAGCCGCCCTGATCGCCCCCGCCCAGGGCGATCCCGAGGATCAGCGCCACCGGGAAGATCAGCGCCACCGCCTGGCCGGCCCGGTCGCGCCATGGCGGCGAGCCGGGGCCCTGGCGCGAGTCCGCCGGCGCCGGCGGGTGCTCCTCGGCTCTGGGTGTCTTCAGGGCTGGCAAGTCGGAGATTCCCATTGTCTCTCGGGTCAGTGACCCGGCGCCTGTGGTGGGCGCTCAGTTGCGCCTGCTGATTCTGGCGCATCGGTCGAGTCGTCCGGGGGGGAGTCGGGTATATGGACTACGCTCAGCCGCAGAGGAATCCATCTCAGGAAATCGAGCTTGCTTCTCGGCGAACAGCTTGCCGCGCGCAGGGATTATCCGGCGGTCGAGAACCTCCGGGTCGTCTATTTCGTGCGAACTCAGGATGACGGGGGCGTGGTCAGTGGTGCCGCGCGCCAGCTCCGCGAGTACGCCCAATTCGCCGACCGCGCGGGCTGTATGGCGGTCATCCACCCTTCGCTGGAGCCGCTGAGAGAGCGCTACGACATCGCACACCTGTCCAACCTGGATTGGAGCGTCGAGACCGCGCACCAGCTGCAGCTCGCCAAAGGCTGCGCCCGGCGGGTGGTGATCTCCCCGATCCACCATCGCCGCCGCTGGGTGAGCGGGGTCCCGGCCTCGGACCGCGGCGGCTTCGGCCGGATCGCCGCAGAGATCACCAGCCAGGACGGCTTCGAGCGGCTCAGGAACTTCTATCTTGCCGGCCGCAACCCGAGGCTGATCCCCGAGGCGACCCGCCAGCTGGTGACCGGGGTGACCAGACGCCAGCGCGAGATCCTCGGCGCCTGCGACGCCTGGTTCCTGCTCGCCAAGGGAGAGCGGGAATCCCTCGACGAGGACATCGACCCCCCACCGCGAGCCAACTTCGTGGTCCCGAACGGCGCCGAGTGGTCCGACTCGGAACCCTCGGTCAAGGATTTGCCGTCGGACTTCGTCCTCAGCGTCGGCCGGGTCGAGGCGAGGAAGGGCCAGCTGACCGTGGCGCGGGTGCTCGATCAGCTCGGTGTCCCGGGGATCTTCGTCGGCGCCCCCAACTCTCGCCACCAGGCATATGTGCGGGAGTTCCGCAAGTTCGTCGAAGGCAGCCGCCACCTGCGCTGGCTCACCGACCTGAACCACGAGCAGATCCTTCCCCTCTACGGGGTCGCGCGGCTCCACGTCCTAGCCAGCTGGTTCGAGGTCGCTCCGCTCGTCGACCTCGAGGCCGCCGTCGCCGGGTGCCGGGTGGTGACGACGAGCCACGGCCATACCTCGGAGTACCTCGGGGACTGGGGTGTCTACTGGTCCCCGGAGAGCGGCGAGCAGGGGCTGCGGACGGCGCTCGAGCGCGGCCTCGAGCTCGGCCCCGACCGAGAGCAGGGCCGGCGCTTCCGCGACACCCTCTCCTGGGACCTGATGGCGGGAGCGGTCCTTGACGGCTACGGCGCGCTCCTTGACTGAGCCGTCGAGCCCTCGGGACCGCCGGGCGGGTGAAATTCAGGGGGCGCGAAACAAGGGGCGCGAAACGTTGTTGGCCGGCCCGGGTTTGAATCTGGGCAGGACGGCTAGGAGTAGCCGAAGCGGCAGGGGGGCTTGGCGGCCCCGATCGCGTCGAGCCCAGTCGAACCCCGACCAAGGTGGGATGAAATTGCAGACAACAGCTTTTCGGCTAATCTTCCGCACGATGCAGGGAAACGCGTATCTCCGTTCACGCTCTCGGCGGACGGGCCTCTCGGCCTTGTCGGCCGTCCTGGTGCTTGCGTTTGCCGCCTTCCCGGTGATCGCCCAGGCCGATTCGGCCGGAGCCCAGTACCAGGACAGGCTGCCCACCGCCACGGGCCCCAACAAGAAGCAGCAGAAGAAGAACAACAACGGTGGCTCCAACAATCAGAGCTCGGGAGGCGGCAACTCCTCCCAGGGCGGCGCCGCCGGCGGCAGCGGTGGATCCTCCCCGCCGTCGGGACCAAGCTCGGCTCCGTCAGGTTCGTCTGGTTCGGGCAACCACGGCGGCAGCACGTCGGCGGGATCGAGCGGCGGAACCGCCGCCCCGACCCAGGGGAATGGACCGGAGACCGTGAACGCCTCCAACGCCGGGTACAAGTCGGACAGCGGCGGCGGTGGCTCCTCGCCATTGGCCGGGATCCTCGTCGGGCTCGGCCTCGGTGCCATCGCTTCGGTGATCTTCGTCGTCCTGCGGGCGCGCCGCCAGCGGGGGGACTCCGAGGCAGTCCAGACGCCCAACGCGGGCTGAGCGTTCCCACATGAGCTCGAGTCTGAGGTTGCGTTCTCGAAGTGGTGCCTGCGCGGCGATCCTGATCGCCGCGACCGGGCTGTTCGCCTGCTGGAGCGATGCGGCCTCGGCCCGGGTGCCGAAGGACTTCTGGGGCGTCGTGCCCCAGGTGCTCCCGAGCAGCAGCCACTTCGCCCGGATCAAGCGCGGCGGCGTCGACAGCGTCCGGTTGACGGTCGCCTGGCCCAACGTCGAGCCGACGAAGGGGTCGTTCAACTGGTCCGGGTTCGACACGGCCGTTGCGCGGGCGGCGAGTCACCGGCTCGAGCTGTTGCCGGCGATCTACGGATCCCCGCACTGGGTGACGGGAACCGAAACCACGCTGCCGGTAGGTAGCGCCACGCAGCGCCGTGCCTGGGCCTCCTTCCTGAAGGCGGCGGTGCGCCGCTACGGCCCGTCGGGGACCTTCTGGGCCGCCAACCCCGGGATCCCGCGCAGGCCGATTCACATCTGGCAGGTCTGGAACGAGGAGAACTTCTTCTACTTCACCAAGCGCCCCTCGCCGACCAAGTACGCAAAGCTCGTCAAGGTCTCCCACCGGGCGATCCGCTCCGCCGACCGGCACGCGCGGGTGATCCTCGGCGGGATGTTCGCGCTCCCCGCGCAGCGCCCGCCCAAGGCCTACGCGGCGAGAGCGTTCCTCGACCTGATGTACCGGCGCTCACCCGGGATCAAGAGGAGCTTCGATGGCGTCGCCCTGCACCCCTACTCGCGCTCCTACATCTACCTGAAGGCGACGATCAACCAGGTCCGCAACGTGATGAAGCGCCACGGCGACGGCCGCACCGGCCTCTGGATAACCGAGGTCGGCTGGGGCTCGGGTCACGGCGGCAACTCCTTCGAGAAGGGCCGCAGGGGCCAGGCCAGGCAGCTCAAGGGAGCCTTCAGCGTCTTCCGCAGGTACCGCAAACCCTGGCACCTGAAGCGGGTCTACTGGTTCTCGCTCGACGACCTCGCCGGAACCTGCAACTTCTGCGACAGCACGGGCCTGTTCGGCGCCGGCTTCAGGCCGAAGCCCTCATGGCACGCCTACGTCCGCTTCGCAGGCGGCAAGGCGAACGCGGGTCCCGCCAGCGCCTCCTCGAGCGGCTCGGCGGCAAGGCCGTTCGCCGCGCCGACCCCGGCTCCGCTGCTCTACCACCACCCGGCGGGCTGGCCGGTCCGCTAGCCGCGCCGCGGTACGGGCCACGCCCGCATCGCCCCCAAGTCGAGTGGACGAAATCAACCATATGGCAGATGATTTCGGCCACTCGACCCCGGGGGTTGGTGGAAGCTTGGGTGGCTAGCCCAGATGGAATGCCTTCCAGCGCATCGTCTTTGTGTCACAGGTCACGCCGGGGTTGCTGAACTTGACCCGGAAGGTGCCTGATGCCTTCCGCCCCGTTACCTTGCCGCTGATTTTGAGAGTGCTGCCGCCGGAATTCGCCTCACTGATAGTGAACTTGCCCGCTGAGTTGATCGACGCCGGAGAAATCAAATACGACGTCTCGTCACCGACCGGCGAGCTCCCGTTGCTGCAGTGACCATTGGCCCGGTAGCTGTATCGCACCGTCTTGACCTTCGACTTCGTCGCGGTGAAGCTCAGATCGAGAAAGGTCGTGCGGTTGGCTGGGGGTTTCGTGCGGTAGATGCCGTTTGCGTGCCGCGCTAACGCCACGCTCGCCGTCACAAGCACGAGTATCGCCACGATCAGGAAGGCCGCCGCCTTCCGAGTTCGGGACATTTCCACTCCTCTCCTTCGATCGCCGGATGGCCTAAGACAAGACGCCGGATTGGGTATTCCGTACCACAGGGCCGACCGCGCGGTCAACCGGTCTAGTCCGAGGCGTAACATCGCGGGTTTGAGATCGAGCCGAACAGCGACCCCAGGATCACTCCAATGAGCCCCGGCGCCGAGCCCAGCTCCGGCACGCCGCCGGATCCGCTGGCACCGTTCAGCGACCCGGTGCGGCGCTGGTTCGAGGGCGCCTTCGAGGGCCCGACGCCGGCCCAGACCAGCGGCTGGGAGGCGATTTCCGGCGGTGAGAGCGCGCTGATCTGCGCCCCCACGGGGTCCGGCAAGACCCTGGCCAGCTTCCTCTGGGGGATCGACCGCCTGACCAGGGAGCCGGAGCGGGGCGAGGGCGTCCGCATCGTCTACGTCTCGCCGCTCAAGGCCCTCTCCTACGACATCGAGCGGAACCTGCGGGCGCCGCTGCGCGGGATCGGGGGCGCCGCCGCGGAGATCTCGGTCGGGTTGCGCACCGGCGACACCAGCCAGGCAGACCGCCGCTCGATGCGCCGCGATCCCCCCGACATCCTGATCACGACGCCGGAGTCGCTCTACCTGATGCTCTCCTCCGGCGCCAGGGAGATCCTCGCCTCGGCCGAGGCGGTGATCGTCGATGAGATCCACGCGATGGCGCAGTCGAAGCGGGGCTCGCACCTGGCGCTCACCCTCGAGCGGCTCGAGTGGCTGGCGGAGAGGTCCGATGGCGCGTCCGGAGAGGCCGCAGAGGGGCTGCAGCGGATCGGCCTCTCGGCGACCCAGCGCCCGCTGGAGCGAATCGCCGCCTTCCTCGTCGGGCCCAACCGGGAGTGCCGGATCGTCGACGCGGGCCACAAGAAGGCCCTCGACCTCAAGATCGTCGTCCCGGTCGAGGACATGTCCGATCCCGGCAGCAGCGGCACCGCGGACGTCCCCGGGCGCCCGGCCGAGGGGACGCCGAGCCAGCACACCTCACCCGACCGGGTCGATCCCAACTTCGACGGCGCCTCGAATCCCCGCAGCATCTGGCCGGCCATCTACCCGGAGCTGCTGCGGCTGGTCCGCGAGCACACTTCGACGATCATCTTCGTCAACAACCGCCGTGGCGCCGAACGCCTCGCGAAGCGCCTCAACGAGCTCAACCTCGAGGATTATCCTGGCGAGGCCGATTCGGACGAGCCCCCCGAGATCGCCCGCGCTCATCACGGATCCCTCTCACATGAAGAGCGGATCAACGTCGAGGAGCTGCTGAAGTCGGGGAAGCTTCCCTGCCTGGTCGCCACCTCCTCGCTGGAGCTGGGGATCGACATGGGAGCGCTGGACCTGGTGATCCAGGTGGAGTCGCCGAAGTCGGTGACCAGGGGCCTGCAGCGAATCGGCCGCGCCGGTCACGGCCTCGGCGAGGTCTCCAAGGGCCGGATCTTCCCCAAGTTCAGGGGCGACCTGCTCGAGTGCGCGGTGGTCGCCAAGCGGATGCGCGAGGGCGAGATAGAGGAGACGGTGATCCCGGCCAACCCACTCGACGTGCTGGCCCAGCACCTGGTCTCGATGGCAGCGCTCGACGAGTGGGAGGTCGAAGACGTCGAGCGCCTCGTCACCGCCACCGAGCCCTTCCGCGAGCTCTCCCGAGAGCAGCTCGAGAACGTCCTCGACATGCTCGACGGCCGCTACCCGTCGGACCGCTTCGCCGAGCTGCGCCCGCGGATCGTCTGGGACCGCACCGCGGGCACGATCCACGGGAGAAAGGGGGCGCGGCAGCTGGTCGTCACCAATGCTGGGACGATCCCGGACCGCGGCCTCTTCGGCGTACATCTGCCCGACGGTCGCCGGGTCGGCGAGCTGGACGAGGAGATGGTCTACGAGGCGCGCCCGGGGCAGTCGTTCCTGCTCGGGGCCTCGACCTGGCGGATCGAGGAGATTACCCGCGACAGGGTGATCGTCACCCCGGCTCCCGGGACGCCCGGAGCGGTGCCCTTCTGGCGCGGCGACGGGATCGGGCGCCCGGCGGAGCTCGGCAAGGCGATCGGCGCCTTCGCCAGGGAGGCGGTGTCACGCGACCCCGAGGAGCTGGCGGTCGACTACGACCTCGATCCCAGGGCCGCCCGCAACCTGGTCAGCTACCTGCGCGAGCAGCAGGCGGCGACCAGGGTCGTGCCCTCGGACGAGTCGATCGTCGTCGAGCGCTTCCGCGACGAGATCGGCGACTGGCGGGTCTGTGTCCTCTCGCCGTTCGGGGGACGCGTGCACGCGGCCTGGGGGCTGGCGCTCGCCCAGAAGATCCGCGCCGAGCGGGAGCTCGAGGCCGATGCGATCTGGTCCGACGACGGCATCGTCGTCCACCTCCCCGACGCCGACGAGCCGCCGCCGTCCGACCTGGTGCTGATCGAGCCCGACGAGCTCGAGGATCTGGTCGTCGCCGAGCTTTCCGGCTCGGCCCTGTTCGGCGCGCGCTTCCGCGAGAACGCCGCCCGCTCGCTGCTGATCCCCCGCGCGTATCCCGGCAAGCGGACCCCCCTCTGGCAGCAGCGGCTGAAGTCGCAGAGCCTGCTCGAGGTTGCCAGGGACTATCCGCGCTTCCCGGTCATCCTCGAGACCTACCGCGAGTGCCTGAGGGACGTCCTCGACCTGCCGTCCCTGGACGACATCCTCAGGCGCCTTCACTCCCGCCGGCTGACCCTGGTCGAGGTCGAGACGCAGACCGCCTCCCCGTTCGCGTCCTCGCTGCTCTTCGACTACGTCGCCACCTACATGTACGAGGGCGATACGCCGAACGCCGAGCGCCGCGCTGCGGCCCTGGCGCTCGACCGCGAGCTGTTGCGCGAGCTGCTGGGCCAGGACGAGCTGCGGGAGCTGATCGAGCCCGAGGCCCTGGAGGAGGTCGAGGCGCAGCTTCAGCACCGCACCGAGGCCGGGCAGGCGAAGGACCGCGACGCCCTGCAGCAGGTGCTGCGAAACCTCGGGGACCTGAGCGAGGCAGAGTGCGCCGAGCGAGTCGCCGAGGGGTACTCGGCGGCCTCGATGCTGGAGAAGCTGGTCTCGGAGCGTCGGGTCGCCCGAGTCCGGGTCGCCGGAGAGGAGCGCTACATAGCCGCCGAGGACGCCGGGCTCTACCGCGACGCGCTCGGCGTGCCACCGCCGGCCGGCCTCCCCGACTCGTTCCTCGAGCCGCACCCCGACCCGATGGCCGCGCTGCTCGGCCGCTACGCGCGCACCCACGGGCCGTTCCCCACCGCGCAGCCGGCGCGGCGTTACGGGAACGATCCGACCCCGGCCCTGCGGGAGCTCGAGCGCGAGGGCGCCTTGATCCGCGGCGAGCTGCTTCCGGGAGGAACGGAGCGCGAGTGGTGCGACGCCGACGTGCTGCGGCGGGTGCGGCGGGCCAGCCTCGCCCACCTGCGGCGCGAGGTCGAGCCGGCCGATCGCAGCCAGCTCGCCCGCTTCCTCCCCGGCTGGCAGAACCTCGACGCCTACCGGCCCGCTGGAGCGGGCGTCGACCGCCTCCGCGAGGCGCTGATCCCCCTCCAGGGAGTCGTCCTCACCCCGAAGGTCTGGGAGCAGGACGTGCTTCCAAGGCGGCTCGGCGCCTACAGCCCCGCCTGGCTGGACGAGCTCTGCACCAGCGGCGAGGTGGTCTGGCTGGGCGCCGGCGCCCTGGGCCGAAGCGACGGCCGGGTGGCGCTGTATTACCGAGAGGACATACGCCTGGCCGGGCCGCCGCCCTCCAACGCGAAGCTCGAGCGGCCCGGGGGGGAGGTCCACGAGGCGATCCGCGAGCGCCTCGCCTCCGGGCCGAGCTTCTGGCTCGACCTCGAGGCCGATATCGAGGCGCCCACCGAAGAGCTCCACACAGCACTCTGGGACCTGGCCTGGGCAGGTGAGGTGACCAACGACGCCTTCGCCCCGCTGCGTGCCCCTCGGCTGCGCTCGGTGAGCTCATCCGAGCGCCGCGGGCGGCGGTTCTCCAGCCGCCGCGCCGGCGCCGGGGCCACGGTGCAGGGACGCTGGTCGCTGACCGCCGGCCTGTTCTCCGACGCGCCGGCGATCGGGCCGAGGCTGCGCGCCCAGGCGGAGCTGATGCTCGAGCGCTACGGCATCGTCACCCGCGAGACGGTGCTCGCCGAGGGCGTGCCGGGCGGCTTCTCGACGCTCTATGCGGAGCTGGGCAATCTGGAGCTGCTCGGGACCGCGCGCCGCGGCTACTTCGTCGAGGGCCTCGGCGGGGCCCAGTTCGCGCTTCCGGGCGCGGTCGAGCGGCTGCGCTCGCTGCCCGCGACGGATGGATCCCACCTGCTGATCGCCGCCACCGATCCCGCCAACCCCTATGGCGCCTCGCTCCCCTGGCCGAAGCTCGAGGGCGGCCGCCGGCCCGCCCGGGCGCCCGGCGCCTACGTCCTCCTGCGCGACGGCGAGCCGGTGGTCTACGTCGAGCGCGGCGGGCGGGGGATCCTGCGGCTGGCGGAGCTGGCGGAGGCCGAGCTGGCGGAGGCGATGTCGGCGCTCACCGAGGCGGTCGTCACCGGAAACCTGCCGAAGCTGGGGATCGAGAAGCTCGACGGAGAGCCGGTGATCGGCTCCGGGCACGAGGAGACCCTGATCGCCGCGGGCTTCAGCCGTGGACCCCGCAAGCTCACGGCGACCGCGTAGATGGCGGAGGGCGACACGATCCTCAGGGCGGCGAGGAGGATCTCCAAGGCGCTGGCCGGCGAGCAGGTCAGCGCCGAGGCGCCCAACCCGCGGGGGCGCGCCGCCGGCGTCGACAGCCTCGACGGGAGGGTGCTGCGCGGCGCCGACGCCCGCGGCAAGCACCTGCTGCTCGACTTTGGGACGCTGACCCTGCACAGCCACCTCGGGATGAGCGGCTCCTGGCATCTCTACCGGCGCGGTGAGGGCTGGGCGAAGCCGCCAGGTCGCGCCTGGGCCGTGTTCCGGGGGAGCAGCCACGAGGCGGTGCAATGGGGAGGGCCGACGCTCAGGGTCCTGCGCTCCGAGCAGCTGCGGCGCGACGCCAAGCTGGCCCGGCTCGGCCCCGACATCCTCTCCGCGGAGTTCGAGCCGTCCGAGGCGGCCGCCCGGATTCGAGCTGAGGATCCCCGCCGCGAGCTCGGCGACGCCCTGCTCGATCAGCGCCTGCTCGCCGGAATCGGCAACGTCTTCAAGAGCGAGGCCTGCTTCGCCGCCAGGCTCGATCCGTGGCGGGCCGTTTCGAGCCTCACCGATGCGGAGCTGGAGGCGGCGATCACCGCCGCCCGTGAGCTGATGGAGGTCTCGGTCGTGAGCGGGCAACGCTCCGTGAAGGTCTATCGGCGCAGCGGCGAGCCCTGCCCTCGCTGCGGGGGCCCGATCCGCTCTGCCGGGCAGGGGGACGCCAACCGAACCACCTTCTGGTGTCCGCGCTGCCAGGCTGCCTGAACGGATCGCGGCCCGGTGGGCGATAATCGAGCTGTGGCTGCAGCGGAGGAGAGTGCGGTCGAGCTGCTGAGACGCGTTCCGCTGTTCACGCAGCTCGAAGAGGAGGAGCTGGTCCGCTTCTCGCGGGTCGCGGTGCCGCGCTCCTTTCCAACGGGCACCCGCGTCTTCCATGAGGGCGATCGCTCCGACGCCTGCTACATCGTCCGCTCCGGCGACTTCCGGGTCACCCGCGAGCATCCCGACGGACGTGCCATCACCCTCGCCACCCTGGGGCGGGGCGACATCTTCGGCGAGCTGGCGATGCTCGACGGCGAGGTGCGCTCGGCCAGTGTCGAGGCGCTCAGCGACGGCGAGCTCCTCGGCCTGCCGGCGGCGGACGTGCGGGCGCTCCTGGCCCGCCATCCGGGGATCACCGTGAAGCTGGTCGCGGCGCTGGTCAGGCGGCTTCGCGCCGCCAACGAGCGGATCGCCCGGCAGTCCTTCCAGACGGTGCCCAGCAGGGTGGCCGGTGTCCTCTCCCAGCTGGTCGCCGATGAGGCCCCGGTCTCGGACGGCGGCGGGATCACGATCCGAATGAACCAGTCCGACCTCGCCCAGCTTGCCGGCACCTCGCGGGAGAGCGTAAGCCGCTTCCTGGCAGAGCTCGAGCGCGCCGGCGTGGTTCGCTGCGGCCGCGGCAGGGTGACCGTGCTCGAAGCTCCGAAGCTGCGCAACTACATCTTCTAGGGGCGGCGGAGATGTCGGAACAGAACCTCGAGCTGGTCCGCCGCAGCTTCGAGGCGATCAACATGATGGGCCGCACCGGCGAGGAGTTCGTCGATCCCGAAGTGGTGGCGCCGGAAGCCTGGGCCGGCCTGGCGCCGAGCTTCGAGCTCCACGAGCGCCCCGACCTGCCCGACGGAAAGGTCTACTTCGGCCGCGACGAGGCCAAGGGGTTCTGGCAGAAGACCCAGGAGGTCTTCGCGGAGATCCGTTGGGAGCCGCTCGAGTTCACCGATCTCGGCCATGCGGTCGTCGTCCGGGCGAGGGTCCGGGCCACGGGACGGGGCAGTGATGTCCCCGCGGAGTTCGACGAGACCGATGTCTTCTGGTTCCGCGACGACCTGATCGTCCGCCTCCAGGGTTTCGCCACCACGGAGGAGGCGATGGAAGCCGCCAGGCTCTCCGGGTAGCCCCGTGGCGCCGAACGATGTCGAAATCGTCCGGGCGATGATTGATGCCTTCCAGGAAGGGGACGCTGAGGGCGCGCTCTCCTGCTACTCCGAGGACGTCGTCTTCCAGCCGCTCGTGGCCGGTCCGTACCACGGGCGGGCGGGGGTGGCCGAGCAGATGGTCGTCTGGATGGAGGAATTCGACGACTACTGGTTCGAGAGCGAGAGGCTGATCGACGCAGGCGAGAAGGTCGTGCTCCTCTGGCGCCACGGCGGCAAGGGAAAGACCAGCGGCGTCGCGACCGAGGACGCGGCAGTGACGCTGTTCACGGTGCGCGATGGTCTGATCTCCCATGCCCGGGTGTTCGCCGACCGCGACGAAGCCCTGGCCGCCGCCGGGGTGGCGGAGTAGGGGTTGGTTTGGCGCACGGGGACGTCGAGATCGTGCGGGCCATGTGCGAGGCCTATTGCAACGGCGACTATCCGGCGGCGCTCGAGCTTCTCGACCCCGAGGTCGAGTGGCACGGGACCGTCGGGGGCCTCTACGAGGGACGGGCATTCCGGGGTCACGAGGAGGTGATCGCCGGGCTGCTCGAGGGAGCCGGCGCCTGGGAGACGCATACGCTCGAGGCCACCGAATTCTTCGACGCAGGCGACCAGGTGGTCGTCTTCTGGCACGAGGCCGGCAGGGGCAAGGAGAGCGGGGCGGTGGTCGAGACCGAGACGGCAGCGCTGTACCGGGTCGAGGGCGGGAAGGTCGTGCGGGTCGCGCCATACATGGAGCGCGACAAGGCCCTCGAAGTCGCCGGCCTCTCGGGGTAGGCGCGGCGTGGGCACCGGCACCGAGGGCGGGGGGTTCGCGGCCGAGCGGCAGCGGATGGTCGATCGCCAGCTGCGCGAGCGCGGGATCGTCGACGAGCGGGTCCTGGCCGCGATGGGCAGGGTCCCGCGCGAGGACTTCGTCGAGGAGGGCCAGCGATCGCGCGCCTATGCCGATGCCGCCCTGCCGATCGCCGAGGGGCAGACGATCTCGCAGCCGTGGATCGTCGCCGCGATCTGCCAGGCACTCGCCCTCAGTGGAACGGAGCGGGTCCTCGAGGTCGGCACCGGATCGGGCTACTCCGCCGCCGTCCTCTCGGGATTGGCCTCCGAGGTGATCACGATCGAGCGTCACGCAGCGCTGGCCGAGGGCGCGCGCGGGGTCCTGCGCTCCCACGGCGCCACCAATGTCGAGGTGCTGGTCGGTGACGGCAGCCGAGGCCTGCCTGAGCGTGCGCCGTTCGACGCGATCGCTGTCCACGCGACGGCGCCGGCCCCGCCGCCCGCCCTGTTGGCGCAGCTCGGCGACGATGGGCGCCTGGTGGTGCCGCTCTCCTCCGACGACGTCGACATGCTGACCGTGTTCATCCGCTCGGGAGAGGGCTTTCAGAGCGCGGTGATCGGCCCCTGTCGCTTCGTCCCGCTGATCGGCGAAGAGGGCTTCTAGCGGGCGATCCGCCTGTCGGAGCACGCCGCGTCGGGTACGCTCGCAGCGCCATGAGGGGCGGCATCTACGTTCTCAACTTCTACTCGGCGGTCTTCGTGGACCAGCTGAAGCGCGGTCGCAAGACGGCGACGATCCGGATGGGCGACAAGAGCCGCAAGTACGAGCGCGGCCAGGTCGTCTGGGTCACGGTGGGCTTCCGCCACAGCCCCCGCGAGAAGATCTTCGCGGCGGTGATCGACGACGTCGAGGTGAAGCGGGTCAGCGAGATCTCGCCCCGGGACATCGAGCACGACAACCCGGAGTTCCGCCGCCTCGAGGAGACGGTCAGCTTCCTGGAGAAGATCTATGGCCGCGCGATCGGCGAGGAGGACATCGTCACGGTGATCCGCTTCTCGCAGATCCTCGAGCCCGCGGCCTCCCATTTCGGCAACGGCGAGACGCCGTCGCAGAACTGATCGGCTCACGGGACGGGTGCGTAGGAGTCCGGTGACGTGGCCGCATATCGCTTCCTAACGACCTGGCTGCTCGAGTCGCCGTGCCAACCCGTCTGGGATGCGATCCACGACCAGGTGAGCTGGCCGAGCTGGTGGCGCGGGGTCGAGGCCGCGGACGAGCTGAGAACCGGGGACCCGAGCGGTGTGGGGACGGTCTCGCGGCTGGTCTGGCGCAGCCGGCTGCCGTACGAGATCTCCTTCGAGGTGACCACCGAGCGGGTCGAGCCGCCTCACCTGATGGCGGGGCGTGCCGTGGGTGAGCTGACCGGCACCGGCACCTGGCGATTGTTTGAGGTGGACGGGCTGACCGCGGTCGTCTACGACTGGGACGTCCGCACCACCAAGGCCTGGATGAACCTGCTGGCCCCGATCGCCAGGCCGGTGTTCGAGTGGAACCACGACTGGGTGATGGCGCGAGGCGGCGAGGGGATGGCGCGGCTGCTCGGGTGCCGGCTCCTGGGCGCCGGGTAGCGCCCCTGAGTCGTCGTCGCTCAGATTTCTGCACAGACTCGCAGGATTTGTGGCTATCCTTGGTTGCGCTCTGGCACTCTCATATGTAGAGTGCCAAGCCGCCGGAAGGCGCAGAGTCATGAAAACTTCTGACAGACGGAGGTAGAACGAATGAAGCTGAAGCCCCTCGGGGACCGGCTGATCGTCAAGCCGCTTGACGAGGAGGAGACGACCGCCAGCGGCATCGTCCTTCCCGACACGGCGAAGGAGAAGCCACAGAAGGGTACGGTCGTCGCGGTCGGCGACGGCGCGATCAACGAAGACGGCAGCCGCCGTCCGCTCGACGTCAGCGAGGGCGACGAGGTCCTCTATTCGAAGTACGGCGGCACCGAGGTCACCGTCGAGGACGACGACCTGCTCGTGCTGCGTGAGTCCGACGTCCTCGCCAAGGTCGGATAGCTGTTTGGCCGGCGCGGTGTTAGCGCCGGCACAGGCATGTAAGGCGGCTAAGCCGCCGCAAGAGATTCCCATTTAGGAGGAACCAAAGGATGGCTCACAAGGAGCTGAAGTACCAAGAGGAGGCCCGTAAGGCGCTCCAGGACGGAGTCGACGCCGTCGCCAACGCGGTCAAGGTCACGCTTGGCCCGAAGGGGCGCTACGTCGTGCTCGACAAGAAGTTCGGCGCCCCGACGATCACCAACGACGGGGTCACCATTGCCCGCGAGATCGAGGTCGAGGACGTCTTCGAGAACCAGGGGGCGCAGCTCGTCCGCGAGGTCGCCACAGCGACCAACGACGTCGCCGGCGACGGCACCACGACGGCCACCCTGCTGGCACAGATCATCGTCCACCAGGGACTGAAGAACGTCGCCGCCGGGGCCAACCCGCTGGCGCTTCGCCGAGGGATCGAGAAGGCGGTCGATGAGGTCGTCGAGAACCTCCGCGAGAAGCAGTCGAAGGAGGTCTCCGGCAAGGACCAGATCTCGCGCGTCGCGGCGATCTCCGCGGCGGATGAGGAGATCGGCGACGTGATCGCCGATGCGATCGAGAAGGTCGGCAAGGACGGCGTCGTCAACGTCGAGGAAGGCCAGACCTTCGGCATGGAGCTCGAGTTCACCGAGGGCATGCAGTTCGACAAGGGCTACATCTCGCCCTACATGGTCACCGACCAGGACCGCATGGAGGCGGTGCTGGAGGAGCCCTACGTGCTGATCGCCAACCAGAAGATCGGCTCGGTCCGCGACGTGCTGCCGGTGCTCGAGCAGGTGATGCAGGGTGGTAAGCCGCTGCTGATCGTTGCCGAGGACGTCGAGGGCGAGTGCCTGGCGACCCTGGTCGTCAACAAGCTCCGCGGCACCTTCACAGGGGTCGCGGTCAAGGCGCCGGGCTTCGGCGATCGCCGCAAGCGGATGCTCGAGGACATCGGAGTCCTCACCGGTGGCGAAGTGATCACCGAGGAGATGGGCCTGAAGCTGGAGAACACCCAGCTCTCCCAGCTCGGCAAGGCCCGTCGCGTGGTCGTCTCCAAGGACACGACCACGATCATCGACGGCGCCGGTGACAGCGACGACATCAAGGGCCGGATCAAGCAGATCAAGCAGGAGATCGAGAACACCGACTCCGACTTCGATCGTGAGAAGCTCCAGGAGCGTCTCGCCAAGCTGGCCGGTGGTGTCGCGGTGGTCAAGGTCGGCGCCGCGACCGAGACCGAGATGAAGGAGAAGAAGCATCGCGTCGAGGACGCTCTTCAGGCGACCCGGGCGGCGCTGGAGGAGGGAGTGGTGCCGGGAGGCGGGGTTGCCCTGCTGAACGCGCAGAACTCGCTCGACGTCGACTCCTTCGACGACCCTGACGAGCAGACCGGTGCGAGGATCATCCACCGCGCGCTCGAGGAGCCAGTCCGCCAGATCGCCGAGAACAGCGGCCTGGAGGGCTCGGTCGTAGTCAACAAGGTGCGCGACCTGAAGGCCGGAGAGGGCCTCAACGCCGACACCGGCGATTACGGCGACCTGATCAAGGCCGGGGTGATCGACCCCACCATGGTCACGCGCTCTGCCCTGCAGAACGCCGCCTCGATCGCCAAGAACATCCTCACCACCGAGGCGATCGTCGCCGAGCCCCCCGAGAAGGAGGGGGCGGCGATGCCCGGCGGTGGCATGCCCGACATGGGCGGGATGATGTAGCCACGCTGTGCCATCCTCGTCGCAACAGGCGAGTGGCTTCGAGAGGCCCGGGCGGTGCGCCCGGGCCTCTCGCGCGTTCTGAGGCACTCTCCTCACCTTCAGCGCGCCACAGGCGACGGGCGCCGGGGCAACCTGGGCCGCCATGCCCGTCGAGTGGCAGAAATCAGCAGCAGGGGAGAGGATTTCGTCCACTCGACCTGCGCTGCGGGGCATCGACCGGGAGGTGGCACGGCTAGCCGCCGCTCAACACAACGTCGTCGCCCTGCGCCAGCTGATCGCTTTGGGGCTGAGCGGCAGCGCTGTCGTCCAGCGCGAGACCTGCGGCAGACTTCACCGGATCCACGATGGCGTCTACGCCGTCGCGCCCGTGCTGAGCTGGGAAGGTCGCTTGGTCGCCGCCGCCCGGGCCTGCGGTCAGCAAGCGGTGGTTTCGCATCGCTCGGCCGCGGGCCTGTTGGGGCTTCTGTCGGACAGCCGCGCGGTCATCGACGTGATCGCCCCCAAAGGGCGGGGTCGCTCCGTCGAGGGCATCCGTGCGCACGCCTGCTCACTCACCACCGACGATCGCATCGAGGTCTCCCGGATCCCCTGCACCTCCGTGGCCCGCACCCTGATAGATCTCGCCGGCGCCCTGCCGGAGTGGCGGCTGCGCTCTGCGCTTCGGCAGGCTGAGGTCCTCCGGTTGCTGGATGTCCGGGAAGTCCACCGATCGGCCGGCAGGATCTCGCGCCCCCGGGGCATAGTTCGGCTTCGTCGCCTACTCGCTGAGTTCGACCCGGATCAGCTCCAGACCGAGAGCGAACTCGAGGGGCGGTTCCTCCAACTCTGTGCCGCCGAGGGATTGCCCCCGCCAGCCGTCAACGTCCCGATCGCCGTGGACGGGATTGAGATTCGCCCCGACTTCGCCTGGCCCGCGGAGCGGCTGATCGTCGAGGTCGATGGGGCGCGCTTCCACGCCACGCCTTCCGGCGTCGAGCACGACAAGCGCCGTGATCAGCGTCTTCTGCTCGCGGGATGGTCGACCGTGCGCGTCACCTGGACCCAGCTGGGATCCGAGCCGACTCTTCTCGCCAACTCGATCCGGCAACTCCTCATCGAGCGGGCCCAGTAGTCGAGTGGCCGAAATCAGCAGCAGGGGAGAGGATTTCGTCCACTCGACGTCGACCGGGGCCGGGCCGCCGCCCGCCGCCTAGCCGCTTGACAGCACCTCGGCCATTGTGCGGGGCTCGACGCCGAGCTCGCGGGCGTCGGCTGGGCCGCGCTCGCTGACCATCGGGACCTCCATCAGCTCGGCTTCCTCCCAGGTGGCAAAGACCGATTCGCCGAAGATCCGGCGCAGCGTCAGCAGGCTGGAGCGGACCAGGGGGAGCGGCACGTGGACGAGGCGGCGCGGCCGCCCGGCTATGCGGCTGACCAGGTCCGACATCTGGTCGTAGCTGAGGACCTGAGGCCCGGCGAGCTCGTAGCGCTCCCGGCCGTCCCGGTCGAGGGCGGCGGTCACGGTGCTTGCCGCATCCTGGGCCCAGATCGGCTCGTAGAGCGCCTTGCCGGAGCCGGCGACCGGAAGCACCGGGAGGAAGGAGAATCGCCGCAGCAGGGTGATCCAGGGGTCGGAGTGGTCATAGACGATCGAGGGGGCGAAGACGATCGTCTCCAGCGGTGACGAGTTGACCGCCACCTCGGCCAGTGCCTTGGCGCGGAAGAAGCGGGTCCGCTGGAAGGTGCTGGCGTTGAGCGCCGAGAAGAAGATGAAGCGCTCCACCCCCGCCTTCTCCGCGGCGCGCACCAGCCGCACCGTGGCGAGGCCGTTGAGCTCCTCGATGCGCCGGGGCGGCTGGTCGCGGATTGTCGCCGCCAGGTGGATCACCGTGTCGACGCCGCGCAACGCCTGGCGCAGCCGGTAGGGGTCCGACAGCTCGCCCAGGTCGCCGAGGGTGATCTGCACATCGACCCGCCGCGGCCCGAGGCGCCGGGGCTCGCGCACCAGGCAGCGAACCGGCTCGGGGCGCTCGAGCAGCAGCGGCAGCAGGCGCGAGCCGATGCTGCCGGTGGCGCCGGTCAGCAGCAGCATGGCTCGATCGGGCTCCGGTCGCTGGCACGCGGCATCGCCGCAACCCTAGTCGCTGGCTTCGCCTGGCCGGCGATCGGAGCTTCAGGCCGACATCCGCCAAGCATCTCCGTAAAATGGCCGCTCGGCTTGACCGGCGCAGCCCGGCGGGCACCGTAAGGACGACTCTCAGAAGAAGGCCAGAATTGACCTACGTCATCGCGGAACCCTGCATCGGAACGAAGGACAACTCGTGCGTCGAGGTCTGCCCGGTGGACTGCATCCATCCGACCCCCGACGAGCCGGACTACGACGCGGTCGAGATGCTTCACATCGATCCCGATGAGTGCATCGACTGCGACGCCTGCGTCGAGGCCTGCCCCGTGGACGCCTGCTTCGCCGAGGACCAGCTCCCCGCCGAGTGGGCGAAGTACGCGGAGATCAACTCCGCCTACTACAAGTCCTAGCCGCCGCGGTCGGGCTCGCCGGCCCGGCTCGCCGCGCTACTGGATGACCGGCAGCTCGGTGCCGCTGACCGGCGGCGGCTCGGCCGCGGCGGGAACGGCCTGAAGCACCGGCAGCTCCTGCGGGGTGGCCGCGACGATTCCCCGCGCGGCCTGGCGAATCGCCTGCGAGGCGGGCGCGTCGGGCTCGGCCGTGACCAGCGGCTCGCCCTGGTCGGCATGGATCCGCAGCTCCTCGGAGAGCGGTACCTTGCCGAGCAGCGGCACGTCGAGCTCCTCGGCGAGGATCTCCCCGCCGCCTTCGCCGAAGATCGTGAAGCGCTGCCCGTCTGGAGTGGTGAAGCCGGACATGTTCTCGATCACGCCGAGCACCTCGAGATCGACCTTGGCGGCCATCTCGGCGGCGCGCCTCGCCACCGACTGCGCCGCTGGCTGGGGCGTGGTGACGATCGCGATCTTCGCCTGGGGCAGCAGCTGGGCGAGCGTCATCGAGACGTCGCCCGTCCCCGGGGGAAGGTCGAGCATCAGGAACTCCAGCTCGTCCCAGGCGACGTCCTCGAGGAACTGCTGGATCGCCTTGTGAAGCATCGGCCCGCGCCAGACGACGGCGGCGTTCTGCTCGACGAAGAAGCCGATCGACATCACCCGGACCCCGGCCGGGGTCTGCAGCGGGACGATCTTGCGCTCGCCGTTGACCTCCGGCTTGCCGTCGACCCCCAGCATCCGTGGGATCGAGTAGCCGTAGACGTCGCAGTCAAGGGCGCCGGCCGTATGCCCCTCGGCCTGCAGGGCTGCGGCGAGGTTGGCGGTCAGGGTCGACTTGCCGACGCCGCCCTTGCCCGAGGCGACACAGATCACGTTCTTGACCTGGGCGAGGGCCCCCTCAGGGAGGCTGCCCCTTCCCAGCACCTGCTGCAGGCTGCCCTTCTCCTCGTCGCTGAGCACATCGAAGCCGACCTCGACCGCGGTCACCCCGTCGAGCGCGGAGACCTGCTGGGCAACGGCCTGCTGGAAGTGCGAGCGGATCGGGCAGCCCGGCGTGGTCAGGGAGACGACGACCTCGACCCTGCCGTCGTCGCGGACCTCGATCGAGCGCACCATCCCCAGCTCGACGATCGAGCGCCGCAGCTCAGGGTCGATCACGGCGCGAAGGCTCTCGGTGATCGCTTCCTTGGTCGGCAATGCCATGGCCCCATTGTCTCAGAAGGGGGAGAGCTCGTCTCCCCCGGCTCTTGGCAAGACGGATGCGGACGAGCAGCACTGATGCGACCAAGCCGAGGCGCCGGGCCCGTCGTCTGGTTCTCGCCGGAGCGCTGATCGCGACCGGCGCGCTGGCGTTCGGCGCCTCGGAGGCGCGGGCCGGGAAGTACCAGGTGGCCCAGTGCGGCTGGCGGATCGGCGCCGATGCGGATTGGGATCAGCACGCCGCGCCCAGCAGGTTCAGGCCCGAGGCGTTCTGCCTCCCCCCGGATGGCAGCGACCCCTTCGACGGGGTCCACCTCAGCAGCACCACCCGCCCCGGCGGCGGCACCGTGGCAGGCGGCAAGTTCGCCCGCTGGCGCTGGGTAGCTCCGCCCGGCACGGGGATCGTCCACGTCCGCGGACTCTGGTGGAGCGCCCTGCGCGACGGGTTCGAGCAGCGCCTCGGCACCGGCGGCGGTGGCGACTTCTCGCCGTTCGCGACGGCGGACGCCGCCCACACGCCTCCCGGCGCCTTCGCCGCGGGTCTCCGCAGCGCCCGCAGGAGCTTTCAGAGCAGGCTGCTCTGCGCCAGGCCGGAGGGGCGGCGCTGCGACCTCGGCCCGGCCTCGTTCGCGGCGATCCGGTCGGTCGAGCTGACCCTGACCGACGACTCGTCACCGCGCCCGCAGCTCGGCGGCGGAATCGCCGCCCGCGGCTGGAGGCGAGGCACGCAGAGCGCCGAGATCGGCGCGACCGACAGTGGATCGGGAGTCCGCAGCACCGAGACGTTGATCGACGGCGCCCGCATCGCCCGGAGCGAGCACGCCTGCTTCGAGAAGAAGATCGGCGGCGGCTTGGAGGCGACCCGGATGGGACCCTGCGAGCTGCGACGAACCGCGAGCCAGCCGGTCGACACCGCCCGGATCAGCGACGGGCGCCACCGCCTGCGGGCCTGCGCGATCGATTTCGCCGGCAACCGTCGCTGCACGGCCCGGCGCCTCCTGCGCACAGACAACACCGCCCCCGCCGCGCCCCGCGGCCTCGAGCTGCGGGGCGGAGGGGGCTGGCAGCGCCGCAACGTCTTCGAACCCGTTTGGGCGAACCCCGACCAGGGTCCGGGCTCGCCGATCGCCGGCGCCTCGTACCGGCTCACCGGCCCCGGCGGGTTCGACAGCGGTGAGCGGCAGCGGGCGAAGCGGGGGATCACCTCGCTGGGGAGGCTCACCGTGCCCCGGCCGGGCGCCTACCTGCTCGGTGTCTGGCTCCGCGATGAGGCCGGAAACGAGTCTCCCTCGAACTCCTCCGGGACGGCGCTCCTTTTCGACGACCTCAGCCCCTCGGTGACCTTCCAGAACCACCGCGATCGGGCGCACCCGGAGATCGTCGCGGCCACGGTTCGCGATCGCCATTCGGGCCCGGCCGATGGGGTGATCTCCTACCGGCGGGCCGGGCGCAGGCGCTGGACCAGCCTTCCGTCCACGCTGCGCCACTCCCCCGAGCACCAGGGCGAAGCCGAGCTGCTCGCCCGCTTTCCCTCCGACCGGGTCCGGCCGGGCCGCTATCGGTTCCGCGCCACGGTCGCCGATGCGGCCGGCAACCGCGCTGCCAGCACCCGGCGAAGCAACGGCAGCGCGATGGTCCTGCACGCGCCGCTGAAGCGACGGACGCGGCTGCGCGCCCGCCTGCGCCTCGGGGGTCGCGGGGGGCGGCGGCTGAAAGTCCCCTACGGGGCGCGGCCGGAGCTCACCGGCCGTCTGGGGCTCCGCGCCGGCGCCGGATTGGCGGGGCGCCGGCTGCGGATCGCGATCCGTCCTGCCCGTGGCTCTCTCGCCGGGTTTCGGCTGCTCCACGCGCGAACCGGTCCCGGCGGCCGCTTCCGGGTCGAGCTCGGCACCGGGACATCTCGCCGGCTCCGCGTCTCGTTCGCAGGCAGCGAGGTGCTGGCCCGCGACCGCGCCGCGCCGCTTCGCCTCCTGGTCCGGGCCGGAGTCGAGCTGAGCGCCTCGCGCCGGGCCCTTCGAACCGGCGAGTTGCTGCGGCTGAGCGGGATCGTCCACTCGGGCTCGGCGAGGCTGCCCTCGCGGGGCAAGCTCGTCATGGTCGAGTACCTGGAGCGCGCAGGGGGGCGCTGGGCACCGGTGCTTCTCACCCGGACGGGCCGCGAGGGGCTGTTCCGCGCCCGCTACCGCTTCCGCTACGTCAGCGGCGTGGCGCGGATTCGCCTGCGGGCGCTGGCGCCTCCCGAGCAGGGCTGGCCGTATGCGGCGGGTGCCTCGGCCCCGCTCACCGTGACCGTGCGCGGCTAGGGCCGGGGGAAGTCCGGGGCCCGGGGCGAGAAGCGGGGCGAGTTGAGGGCGTGCTTGAGCACCGCTTGCCCGGCGGGGAAGTTCTGAATCCGGAACGGGTTCTGGGTGCCGAAGTCCTGGTAGTAGACGAGCATCCGGGTCTTGCGATGTGCCCTCACCCAGTGCAGCAGGTGGCGGATGAAGCCGGGATCGTCGGCGCCCCACAGCCCGAACTCGGTGATCGCGAACGGTTTCCTGCGGCCGTAGCGGTGGCAGAGCCGGGTGATCCCGCCGAAGTCGGTGTAGCGGGAGTAGATGTCGGCGCCCACCCAGTCGATGTAGCGGTTGCCCGGGAAGTAGGCCTCCGCGGAGTTGTGGCGCACCGAGGGCGATCCGCTCGGCAGCGGGCTCCAGATGACGGAGATCGGTGCCCGGGGCAGGAAGTCCGGCTCGCGCCCGTGCTTGCGCCTCAGCCCCGGCAGGTGGAGCTTGTGCAGCTTGCGGTTGAGCGTGCGGCGCGTCTTGCCTCCGTGCAGGATCAGGTACATCCGGCGGAAGGCCTGCTTGTACCAGTGGGTGGTGTGGCGGCCGCCCCTCTCGCTGCCGTCGCAGCGGACCGCGGTGTAGGGATTGAGGCACCGGTTGGGCTCCCCCATCGGCCTGATGTAGGCGGGCATGCGATGGTGGGCGAAGCTGCGGTTCAGTCGCAGCAGGTAGTCGTCGCCCTGACCACGGGCGATCCCCTTCGGGGTGATCACCTCGTGGCGGTCGCTGCCGGCGGCGGTGGAGATATGGAGGATCGGCCGGGCATGAATCTGTTCCCAGCGGGGCAGCGCCTCGTGCAGGGAGTTGCCGTAGGGGTGGTAGGTCTCGACCACGGCGGGATGGGCGCCTACCGCTTCGGCAAACGACTCGAACCCGGACGCCTTGCCGGTGTCGGTGACGCCGAAGAAGACCCTTCCCTTCGGGGGCAGGTTCTCCCGTTTCGCCTTCTTGGCATGGTGCGCGCTCGAGGCTCCGGCCGGTGGCAGAGCGCCGGAGAGGGCCCAGGCGCCCGAGCAGACGAGGCAGAGGACGGCCACCGCCAGGGCAGGCTGCGATCGGCGCATCGCCCGGGTCAGTTCCTTCCCACCCCCCCGGTGGCCGGCGGCGGGGCCGGTGGCCGGGGCGCCACCCCCGGGTAGTGCCGTGAGTCGAGCTTTCGCCGCAGGACCGAGAGGCTGCTCGGGTAGTTCTGGATCCGGAACGGGTTACGGCCGCCGAAGTCCTGGTAGTAGACGAGCATCCGAGTGTGCTTGTGGTGGCGGGCGAAGGCAAACAGGCGCCTCACGAAGCTGGGCGCGTCGGATCCCCAAAGGCCCCACTCGGTCAGCGCGAAGGGCTTGTCGTGGCCCTTTGCGAAGCGGCGGTAGAAGCGACCCAGGTCGTGCCAGTAGGGATAGCGGGAGTAGAAGTCGGTGCCCACCCAGTCGACGTAGCGTGCGCCGGGGAAGTAGTGCGCCGGGCGGTTGATCCGCACCGCCGGGGAGCCGGCGGGCAGCGGGCTCCAGATCAGCGCCACCGGCGCCTTCGGCAGCTTCTTCGGCTCGCGGCCACCGTGGCGGATCATCCCGGGCAGGCCCAGCCGCTTCAGCTTGCGGTTGATCTGGTGCCGTCGCCGGCCGCCGTGGAGGATCAGGTACATCCGCCGGAATGCCTGCCGGTACCACTTCGGCGAGTAACGCGAGGCTCGCCTGTTGCCGGAGCAATCGACCCCGGCGTATGCGTTGAGGCAGCGGTTGGGCTCGCCCAGCGGCCGGATATAGGCGGGGAAATCGTGTCGGGCGAAGCTGCGGTTCAATCGCAGCAGGTAGTCATCGCCCTTACCGAGGGCGATGCCGCGCGGGGTGATCACCTCGTGCCCGTCGCTCTCCTCGGTGGAGATGTGGAGGATCGGCCGCGCCCGCACCTTCTCCCAGCGAGGGATCGCCTGGTGCAGGCTGTTGTTCCACGGGTGGTAGGTCTCGATCAGCGCCGGGTGCTTGCCGATCGCCCTGGCGAAGGACTTGAAGCCCGAGACCTCGCCGGTGTCGGTGACTCCGAAGAAGACCTTGTGGCCGGGAGGCGTGAGCGGCCGGGAGGCGGCCGAGGCGACTCCGGCGAGCGAGATCGCCAGCGCCGCCACGATTGCGGCAAGCCAGAGCTGGCGCAGGGCCATGCCTCTCCGCCAGCGGAGTTGGGCGCGTCTGTGTCTCCCGCCGGGTTGGTCCACGATTCGCCGCGAGCGCCCGAGCCGGTGCCCACGCGGCGCGCCACACTATGGAACACCTGAGGCCGGTCCGCAGAGGCCGGTCCGCAAGTTCCTTCCCAGGCACCTAAATCTTCGGCGGCGGTCATCATCAAGGAGATGAATGACGAGCCAAAGGACGTCCCACCGGGGGAGGACCGGGATCTCGACCGGTTCGAGTCGCTGGTCGCCGACGCGATCGATCGTCTCCCCGAGCAGTTCCAGGAAGTGATCGCCAAGGTCCCGGTGGTGGTCTCCGATCTCGGCGCCGAGTCCAGGGCCTACGGCCAGTACTTCGGCGACGGGGTCGCGCGCGAGCGCTACGAGGACCGGATCGTCATCTACCGCGACACGCTCGAGCGCGACTTCGGCCACGATCCCGACCTGCTCGCAGCGCAGGTCGAGCGGACCCTGCGCCACGAGCTCGCCCATCACCTCGGCTGGGACGAGACGGGCGTCGGAGGACTTGGTCTGTAGGGTTGGCGCCGATGTCCGAGGCGACCATGCAAACCAGCGCTGGGGCGATCACGATCGAGCTGTTCGACGAGGACGCGCCGAAGACGGTCGAGAACTTCCGAAAGCTCTCCGCTGATGGCTTCTACGACGGGCTCGTCTTCCATCGTGTGATCAAGGACTTCATGATTCAGGGCGGCTGCCCCGAGGGCACCGGGCGGGGCGGCCCCGGCTACACCTTCGAGGACGAGTTCAACCAGCACAAGATCGAGCGCGGAGCTCTGGCGATGGCCAACGCCGGCCCGAACACCAACGGCTCCCAGTTCTTCATCGTCACCACCGAGGCGGCGCCGTGGTTGGACGGTAAGCACACCGTTTTCGGCCGGATCACCGAGGGGATGGATGCGGTGGACGCGATCGAGGGAACCGAGACCGACTCCTCGGACCGCCCGCTGGAGCCTCAGGGCATCGAGCAGGTCGAGCTCTCCGACTAGCACCCTCACCTTCAGGGCTGAACAGGCGCCGCGACGGCCTGGGTACGTTGGGATCACCACTTCCCACCCCATATCCGAGGAGGCCGCCGATGCGAGCCGTGATGATCCGCGAGACCGGAGGACCCGATGTCCTGACCCTGGAAGAGGTCGAACGCCCCGAACCGGGAGAGGGCGAGGTGCTTGTTCGGGTCCGAGCCGCCTCGGTCAATCCGATCGATTGGAAGTACCGGCGCGGGTTAGTCGAGAAGGATCTTCCGGCGGTGCTCGGCAACGATGTGTCGGGGACGGTCGAGTCATCGCAGGCCGACCAGTTCAGCGAGGGCGATGAGGTGTTCGGGATCGCCTCCAGCGGTGGCTACGCCGAGTTTGCGGTGGCCCCCGCCGCGACGCTGGCGGCGAAGCCGGCCGCCGTCAGCCATGAGCAGGCGGCGGCGATCGGCGTCGCCGGCCTGACCGCCTGGCAGGCCGTCATCGACCGCGGCAAGTTGGAGGAGGGACAAAGTGCCCTGATCGCCGGCGCCGCGGGCGGGGTTGGGCACCTCGCGGTGCAGCTTGCCAAGCACGCCGCCGCCCGGGTGATCGGCACCGGATCCGCCCGCAATCGCGACTTCGTTCTCGGCCTTGGCGCCGACGAGTACATCGATTACACCTCCGAGGACGTTGGGGAGCGGGCCCGAGATATGGATCCGATCTTCGACACGGTGGGCGGTGAGACCACGCAGACCCTGGTCCCGGCGCTCGCCGAGGGAGGGATCCCGCTCGAGGACGTAAGGCGGGCGCACGAGCTGAGCGAATCCGAACACACCCGGGGCAAGATCGTCCTCTCCCTGGAGGGCTGAGCGGGCGAAGCGAGCTGCTGGTCAGGCAGCGAGCGAGGCCACGGCCTGGTCGAAGACCTTGGTGTGGAGGTCGACGTCCGCCTGGCTCGTCTGCGGCGAGATCAGCGCCATGTTGTGGAACGGCGTCAGCATCACGCCTCGGTTGAGCGCGTGCAGATGCAGGTAGCGCTCCAGCTCGGGGTCTGCGGCGGCATGCGCCTGGCTGCCGTTGCGGGCCGGCTGCGCCTCGAAGCGGTACTCGGCTCGGCAGCCGAGCTGGGTGACGTTCCAGGGCAGCCGGTGGCGGTCGGAGACCTCCTCGATCCCCTCGGCGAAGCGCGACGCGAGGGGGATCGTGCGGGCGAAGGCCTCCTCGGTGAGGACGTGCTCGAGGGTGGCGCGCACCGCCGCCAACGAGAGCGCGTTGCCGGCCAGGGTGCCGCCCACCCCGCCGGTGTCCTCGTAGTCGGCGGCCTCGTGGGAGAGCATCCGCTCGGCCGCCTCCGCCTTCAGCCCCAGCGCCCCGGCGGGGACGCCGCTGCCGATCGCCTTGCCGATCGTGACCATGTCCGGGTCGAGGCCCCAGGCGCCGGTGCAGCCGCCCGGCCCGGCGGAGAAGGTATGGGTCTCGTCGATGATCAGCAAAGTCCCGGTTCGCCTGGTCAGCTCCCGCAGCGCCTCGTGATAGCCGGGGTCGGGGAGGATGATCCCCATGTTGGTCATCGCCGGCTCGGCCAGGACGCAGGCGATCTCCTCGCTCTCCAGGGCACGCTCCAGCGCAACGCGGTCGTTGAACTCGATCGCCACGGTGGTCTCGGCCGGATCGACCGGAGGGCCGACGTTTCCGGCTCGCGCACGGGTCCCGCTCGGTGTCCCGACCGCGAAGGTCTCATCGACGGTGCCGTGATAGCAGTAGCTGTAGGCGAGGATCTTGCGACGGCCGGTCATCTGCCGACTGATCCGCAGCGCCGCCCGGTTGGCGTCGGTGGCCGTGAGGGTGAACATCCAGTGATGTACTCCGAAGCGGCGGGTCAGCTCCTCCCCGGCCCAGGCGGAGTCCTCAGTCGGCAGCATCGTCGTGATCCCCTTGCCGGCCTGACGGGCGACCGCTTCGGCCACGGCCGGGGGAGAGTGGCCGGGCATCGCTCCGGTGTCGCCGAGGCAGAGATCCACGTATGTGTGGCCGTCGACGTCGGTGATCCGCGCGCCGCTCGCCTCGGCCCCGAACACCGGGAAGCCCCCAGCCCAGCGCATCATCCAGGGCATCGGCACGCCGCCGACCAGCGAGTGCAGCGAGCGCTCATAGAGCTCGCGAGAGCGGGGATGGGCGCGGATGAACTCGGCCAGCTCGGCTTCGAGCAGCGACGGCAGCCTCTCGCGGTCGATCCCGCTCATCGCGCTGATGCTATGCGCAGGGGCTCAGGCCGGCCGCCGCGCCAGCGCCGCCGGGCTGAGCTGGCCCGGGTTGGTGTATCCGGCAAGCGCCATCGTCAGGTCGAGCTCGCCGAGCAGCGTCCTCAGCACCGTCTCGACGCCACCCTGGCCGCCGAGCGCCAGGCCCCAGACATAGGGGCGGCCCAGGAGGACCGCGTCGGCACCCAGCGCCAGCGCCTTGAAGACGTCGGCGCCGCCCCGGATGCCGCTGTCGAAGAGCAGCGCGAGGTCGCCGGCGACCGCCTCGGCGATCGCCGGCAGGGCGTCGATCGAGGCCAGCGCGCCGTCCACCTGGCGCCCGCCGTGGTTGGAGACGACGATCCCGTCGACCCCGCGGGCGAGCGCCTCCCGTGCATCGTCGACGTGCTGGATGCCCTTCAGCAGGATCGGCAGCGAGGTCCGCTCGCGCAGCCAGCAAAGGCTCTCCCACTCGAGCGAGGGGTTGACATAGGCCCCAAGGTAGGCACCGGTGGCGGCGCCGAGGTCCTCCTCGGGGGTCCGTTCGAGACCGGCGCGGAAGACCGGGTCCTGGAAGAAGTTGGCGTTGCCCGAGCCCTGCAGGAACGGCAGCCAGGCCTGCTGGAGGTCGCGCGGCTTCCAGCCCGGGATGTAGGTGTCGACGGTGACGACGATCGCCCCGTAGCCGGCCGCCTCGGCCCGGCGGACGAAGCTCTCAGCGATATCTGCCCGGTTGGGCCAGTAGAGCTGGAACCACCGCGCCCCCGCGCCGCTGGCTTCGGCGATCTCCTCGAGGGTGTAATGCGAGGCGGTGCTGACCACCATCGGCACCCCGAGTGCCGCCGCCGCCCGGGCCGTCCCCAGCTCGCCATCCGCGTGGACGATCTTCTGCACCCCGATCGGCGCCAGCATCAGCGGCGACGGCATCGAGGTTCCGAGGACCGTGGTCGAGAGGTCGCGCTCAGCGACGTCGCGGAGCATCCGCGGCACGATCCGCCAGCGGCGGAAGGCCTCGGCGTTCTCCCTCATCGTGTCCTCGCTGCCGGCCCCCGCCCCCACGTAGGCGGCCGCCTTATCCGGCATCGCCTCCTCGGCCTGGCGCTCGAGCTCGGCGAAGGAGACCGGCAGCTCGGGACGCTCGCCGCTCATCCCCCTGGCGTAGATCTCGTTGTAGTAGTCGCCGAAATCGCTCACGCCCGCCGGAGCCTATTGCGACCGGCCTGGGCGCCGGGATAATCTCGAAGGCGATGCAGGAGAGCTTCGACTACGTCGTGGTCGGCGCCGGCTCGGCCGGCTGCGTCCTCGCTGCCCGGCTCAGCGAGGACTCCTCGAGCCGGGTCCTGATGCTGGAGGCCGGCGGCCCGGACCGCTCACCCAACATCAAGATCCCGGCCGCATTCGCGAAGCAGTTCCGCACCAAGATCGACTGGGACTACTCGACCGGCCCCGAGCCGGGCCTCGACGGTCGCGAGCTGTTCGTGCCCCGCGGCAAGGTCCTCGGCGGCTCCAGCTCGATGAACGCGATGATGTACGTGCGCGGTCGCCCGCTGGACTACGACGGCTGGCGGGACGGGGGCTGTCCGGGCTGGGGCTATGAGGACGTGCTGCCGCTGTTCAAGCGGGCCGAGAACAACGAGCGGGGCGCATCCGAGGTGCACGGCACCGGCGGCCCGCTCAACGTCGCCGATCAGCGCTCGCCGAGGCCCCTGACCCGGCGCTTTCTCGAAGCCGCGCAGGCCGCCGGGATCCCCGCCAACCGCGACATCAACTCTCCCGAGCAGGACGGGGTGACGATCACCCAGGTGACGCAGCGAAACGGGCGTCGCTGGAGCTGTGCGGACGCCTACCTTCGCCCGGCGATGAAACGGCCGAACCTGACCGTGATCACCGGCGCCCAGGTGCTCGGCGTCGAGCTTGACGGCGAGCGGGCCACCGGGATCCGCTGGCGCGACCGCAGGGGCAGGGAGGCGATCGCCCGTGCAGCCGGCGAGGTGGTGCTGAGCGCCGGGGCGATCGGCAGCCCGCAGATCCTCATGGTCTCGGGAGTCGGCCCGGCCGAGGAGCTCGGCCGGCTCGGGATCGAGACCAGGGTCGACCTGCCGGGGGTCGGCGAGAACCTCCAGGACCACCCCTTCGTCCTTGTCAACTACGAGTCGACGGAGCCCGAGAGCCTCGCGGACGCCGAGAAGCCGAAGGCGCTGGCGGAGTGGCTGCTGCGCCGCAGCGGGCCGCTCACCTCGAACGTCGGCGAGGCGATGGCCTTCGTGCGCTCCCGGCCGGGGCTGCCGGCCGCCGACCTCCAGCTTCTCTTCGGGCCCGCCTACTACCACGACCACGGCTTCGACGACTACGACGGGCACGCATTCGCGCTCGGCGCCACCCTGATCACCCCCCGGGCGCGCGGTCGCCTCCGCCTGCGCTCCCCGGACCCGCTCGTCAAGCCGCAGCTGGTCGGAAACCATCTCTCCGAGCCCGAGGACATGGCGGCGATGGTCGCCGGCTTCCGCTGGATGCGCGAGCTTGCGGCGACCGAGCCGCTCGCCTCGGCCCGGGGCCGCGAGCTGACCCCGGGCGAGTGGGTCGAGAGCGACGAGGAGATCGAGGCCTTCCTGCGGAGGGAGACCGAGCTGCTCTACCACCCGGTCGGGACCTGCCGCATCGGAAGCGACGAGCTGGCCGTCGTGGATCCGCAGTTACGGGTCCGCGGGGTGGAGGGGCTGCGGGTCGCGGACGCCTCGGTGATGCCGGTGATCACGGGCGGCAACACGCACGCGCCGACGGTGATGATCGGGGAGAAGGCCGCCGGGCTGATTCGGGCCGGGGCCGGCTAGGTGTAGTTGCCAGCAACGTTGTTCCCGGTCAACTCCCGTAGCCGGGCAATCGGCGGTCGGTGACCGAGGGCGCCGTGTCTTCGCCGGTAGTTGTAGCGCTCGAGCCAGCCAGAGAGGGCGGCCGCCCTTGCGTATGAGCTGTAAACCCGGCCGCTAACGGCCGCCACTCACGGAGCATCGTGCGGATGAAGCGCTCCGCCTTGCCGTTTGCCGCTCGCTCTGCGCCCCACTGTCAATTCGAGAGGAGAAGCACATGCGCTCAGTTGCACTCGACGTCCACCAGAGCTTCTGCATCTTTGGGGGCGGTAGGGGCGGGTGCGGATGTGGCGGCGCATTCGCGACGCTCCGAACTCGAGCTCTTCGCCCAGAGCCTCGGTGCCGACGATCAGGTGGCCATGGAGGCGACCGCCCGGCAATGGAGATCGCCAGGATCATCGAACCCCACGTCGCCCGTGTCGTCGTCGCCAACGCCCAAGAGGTGCGGGCAATCTCCCATGCCCGCGTCAAGTCCGACCGCTTCGATGCCCGCACCCTGGCTCGCCTGCTGGGGGCCGGCATGCTCGATGCAGTCTGGATCCCCGACCCGGCCACGCAGGCACTGCGGCGCAGGGTGGCCCGCCGGGCGCCCTGGTGCGCCAGCGCACCAGGGCTAAGAACGAGGTCCACGCGGTGCTCTCACGCTGCCTGCTGGACGTTCACCCGCCTCGGACCTTCGGAGTGGGCGACGGCGGCAGGCGGTCGCATGGGCGGCCGAAACGTAAGCAGAGCCGTTGTCGGGTCATCATCCGCTCGACTCCTGATCCCGTGTGAGCGGTAGAAGGTCAATCGCAGCTCTGCGAGTGGCAATCTCCTCCCCCGAGGCCCGCCGCCGGAAGCCGATACGCGGTCTCGGTCTTACGGCTGCAGCGGCGTTGATGGCGGCAATCGGCGACATCTCTCGCTTTGACTCTCCTCGCAAGCTGGTCGCCTACCTCGGCCTCGACCCCAAGGTTCGCCAGTCCGAGGAGGAGCCGGCTCGTCACGGGCAGCACCTCCACGTAGGCGCAGGCGCGGTGCGTCGTCGACGCAGACGTGGACGCGTTCCCAGCCAATCCGGCGACCGCTTCGCGCCTTCGGGCCGTCGGTCCGCGTCTCCCGTTCGCCGCACCTTTCGATCTCCAGTGATCGCCTGCCTTTGCGGCAACTGCTCAGCAAGGAGGAGGACTACGCCTACGCGCGACCCTCGCTCCTGCGAGCCTAGATGCGGCGGGCAGAGCTCGACGCTGGCGCGCCGCCACTTCCAAAGCGCCACGCGGCAGCCCGGTCAGTGCCACGGCAAAGGAACGCCGGCTGAGCGGGATCTGCTCGAGCGCGCCGAGGCCGCCTACCGGCGGCTCGTCGCCGACTGGAAGGCGACGGGCGCAAAGGGCGCCGGCGCGACATCTGGGGGCGCATCTACTAGGCCGTCTATGCGGCAAGCAGCGCGACAGGCTTCAACCCCGGAGCCTGCCCTTAGCTCGTCGTCTACCGGCGCCCATGAGGACCGATCCGCCCCAGTTGCTTCGACGTCGACTTGACTGGATCCGTAACGCTCCCCTCGGGCCGAGGGCAGCGCTCATAGTGGGGATGGTGCTGGAAGAGGGCCGCACGCTCGCGGAGGCGGCCCAGCCCGCCGAGTGAGCGTGCGGACCGCCGGCAAGTGGGTGCGCCGCTACCGTGACGAGGGCGAGGCTGGGTTGGCCGATCGGAGCTCGGCACCGAGGCGAATCCCGCACCGCACACCCGATGACCGCGTCGAGGCGATTGCCGCCCTGCGGCGGCTGCCGATGCCGGCCCCAGCATCGCCGAACTGTTGAAGTCGCGATCTCCAACAGTTCGGCGATGCTCGGGAGGATCGGCCTCGGCAGGCTGAGCCGCCTGGAGCCCGAGGAGACCATCCGCCACTATGAGCGCTCCCGCCCGGCTCATCCGCAGCGACGCCGCACTGGGCGGCATCGGTCCCCGACGCCGGTCATCGGGTGCTGTCGAGGTGCGGGATTCGCCGCCGAGCTCCGACGGCGAAGCCCGAGCGTCGCCGGATTGCTGCGTCCACGTCTCGTCGCGGCGCACCCACCTGCCTCTGGCGGTCCTGCCCGACGAGAAGACCGAGACCGCGATCGGCTTCCTGCGGCGGGCCTTGACCTTCTACCGCTCACACGGGATCAGGATCGAGCGGCTGATGACCGACAACGGCCCTGCTCACGTTCCGGCGGCCTCGGCCGCCTCCGCGAGCTGCGGTCCGCTCTTCCAGCACCCTCCTCTACCGCCCCCAACAACGGCAAGGCGGAGCGCTTCATCAGCGCCCTGCCCTTCGGGCCGAGGGGCCGTTATGCAGCTTCATCCCAGGGGCGTCCTCCTTCTCTGGCTGGCTTCGAGCGCTACAACTACCGGCGAAGACACGGCGCCCTCGGTCACCGACCGCCCATTGCCCGCTACGGAGGTGACCGGGAACAACGTGCTTAGGAACTACAGCTAGGCGTCTTCGGGCGCCGCGGCGCGACCGCGGCGACGCTCCTCGCCCGGTCTCCAGCCACTGACCAGGCCGGCGACGAGCGTGACCAGGAAGATCTGGCCGATCAGCATCTCCAGACCGGAGACCATCTGGCCCGGCTGTCCCTTGGGGACGAGGTCTCCGTAGCCGACCGTGGTCAGAGTCGTGTAGCTGAAGAAGATGAAGTCGCTGCCGTCGGGATGGGGCACGCCGCTGAAGAAGATGTCCGACTGAATGCGGTTGATCGTCCCGTAGACGAAGGCGAACAGAAGTCCCAGGGAGGTGTAGACGCTGACCGCGCCGAGGATCGTGCGCACGCCGATCCGCGGCGCCATCACCACAGTGGCGAGAACCTTCGCCATCGAGACCGCGAGAAGCGTGACCATGATCAGCGAGGCAGCCGACTGCCAGCCCCGCTCGCCGGTGATCGCGGCAATCACGTTCAGCCCGATCGCCAGCAGGGCGGCCCCGAGAGCGCGCCGTACCGAGACTGGCTTCGAGCCCGAGGCGCTCAACGCGAAGATCGCGGTGGTCGTCGCGGTCAGCGAGATCGCCACCGCCGACCAGTCCCGGTCCGGCAGCAGCGACGCCAGTACGTAGGTGGCGACGACCAGCATCAGGACGACGCCGTAATAGTCGTTGACCCGCTCGGCGAGCGCCTCCATGTGCCGGCCGTCGAAGCGGGGGCTGCGCGACTTCACCATTCATCGCTCGTTCGGCCAGGCGGCGGTGTTTCCTGCCCCGCCACGGTCCCGCAAGGGCGGTCGCGCGTTCTACTCGCCGATGCCGGCCGCCTCCAGCGCCTCTCCCCAGTCGAGGAAGGCGGTGGAGCGCGCGATTCTGCGGTCGCGCAACCGGAACAGGTTCGCGAATTCCTGATCGAGCTCGACATGGCTGGTGCCCCCCTTCATGTGAACACGCCCAAGCCAGAGGACCGAGTCACCTAGCTCCCGGATCTCGCGCTCCTCGAAGCGGAACTCCTCCCAGGTCTCCCAGACGGCAGCGAACCCCCGCGCGCACTCCTCGGGGCCGCGGTAGACGACGCGCTCCACGGCGGCCGGTCCCGCGGGGGCCCACTCGATGTCGGGCGTCAGGTAGCCGGCGGCCAGCTCCTCGTCGCGTGCATTCCACGCATCGATCAGGACACGCACCACCTCGACATTGCTTTCCGGCATCGCCTCAGTATCCGTCACCCAAGCCTCCCGAAGGGTGGGAGCGGAGGGGGTGGGATTCGAACCCACGGGACGCCCGAAGACGCCCAACGGCTTTCAAGGCCGCCGCATTCAACCGCTCTGCCACCCCTCCGTGCCGGGCGCGAGGCTAGCCTAGCCACGCGGCTCAGCGGGTGGGGCGTCGCATCACCACCAGGTCCTGGTGTCCGCAGAGGCCGCGCTCTACGTAGTCGAGGATCTCGAACTGCCTGCCGAACTCCCGGAGCGTGTAGTCGCGGGTCTGGTAGGTGAGCCGGTAGTAGCCGCTGGGGGCGACTCCGCCGAGCATCGGGTCGTGATCGAGGTCGACTATGCCGTCGCTCTTCAGGGACCTGGCTCGCCGCATGCTTCGCAGGGACATCGCCCGCCGCAGCCGGCGCAGCCGCGCCCGCCCGCCCTCGGCGCGGCCGGAGGGCGGGCCCCCATGGTTGAAGCGGTATGCGTAGTCGCCGTGCACGGTGACCAGAATCAGCCCGCCCGGAGAGGCGATCCGGTGAAGCTCCCGGAGCCACGCTGCCTGGTCCTGCCGCGACAGATGGGTGAGGACCGAGACCCCGATGATCAGGTCCATCGATCCAGTCGCGTACTCGGTGGGCGGCTTGGTCCCGACCGTGGCGAACCTGCCGGGAGCCAGCTCCCGCTCACACCAGGCGATCGCCCCGGAGTCGATGTCGCAGCCGTAGATCTGGCCGAGACCGGCATCGAGCAGAAATCGGGTTGACCTACCGCAACCGCAGCCCCAATCAAGGGTGTTTGCGATCTCTTCGCGGCTGGCGTGGCGGTCGACCTGCTCGATCAGGTCGGTGAACGCCTTCAGGCCCTGGGCCACGAAGATCGAGGGGGCGATCGAGACGTGCTCGATCAGCTCCGTCGGTGGCAACGGGCGGCCGTCCTCCGGCTTTGGCCAGGCAAGGGTGCTGTGCCGCGCCACGGGCCGGTCGCCGAGATAACCGATCAGCTCTGCGAGGCCGCGCTGCTCGGATCCGAGCTCGAGCTCCACCGAGAACCCGCCGTCTGCGGCCCCCTCGATCCAGGGCAGTGCGACGCTGAGATCGGAGCGGATGTCGCGACTCACCGGGCCCCTGTTCTCGCCGTTCCAGAAAGCCCGGACCTCGTCGAACGGGCCACTCTCCGGCAGCAGCATCCAGCCGCTGAGGAAGAGGCTGTCGCCCCTGTGCTCGATGACTTCGAAGTTGCCCGCGGGCCGCTCGAGATCAGCCAGTCCCGCGATCTCGCTCACGAGGGCGAGTATATGGGCGCTGTGTAAGCTGCCCCGCCATCGCCAGCACAGATCGCCTGCCCTTTGATGATGCGGCGTTCGAGTCCCGTCTCGCCTGGATCTTCGGTTCTCCGCGCACTGGCAGCACCTGGTTGCTGCAACTCCTGACGTTCCCGCTCGAGCTGACCTCGGAGACGCGATCGGGATCGGTGATGCCGCGCAGGTCGCTGCTGGGCCGCCTGCGAGGGCCTCGAACGCAGGCGGTCGCGATTCCGATCAACGAGCCGCTGCTTCCCTCGCACCTGACGCCGATCCTCGACGGCTTCGCCGAGCCCGGTGCCCCCGGCTTCCTGCTGAACCGCACGCGGGAGAGCGATCCGAACTATTTCTTCGCCGACGCCTTCGCGGACGCGTGGCGACCCGAGGTCCGCCGCCTGATCCTCGTCCGCCTCCAGGCGCAGGCAGAGCTCGCTGCGCAGCAGCACTCGCTGCAGGGCCGCCCCGTCGTGATCAAGGAGCCGAACGGCTCCCATGGGGCCGAGATGGTGATGTCGATCCTGCCCCGCTCGAGGATGATCATGCAGCTTCGCGACGGCCGTGACGTGATCGACTCGCTGATGCACGCGCAATCTCGCGGAGGGTGGCTGTCGGGCCCGGACGCGCCCTGGCATGCCGAAGCGGAAGCTGAGCGGCTCGGGTTCGTGCGCCACCAGGCCAACCTTTGGGTCAATCGGACCCTCGCCGTACAGCGAGCCCACGATGCGCACCAGCCGGAGCTCCGCCACACGATCCGCTATGAGGAGCTTCGCGCGGACCCGCTCGGGACCGTACGGCCGCTCTTCGGGTGGCTCGGCGTCGAGAGGAGCGATCGGGATCTCAAGCGAACCGTCTCGGCGCTCTCATTCGAGAGTTACCCGGCGGAGGCAAAGGGCCCGACGATGGCCCTCAGGGCTGCGACCCCGGGGTTGTGGCGAGAGAACATGACCGCTCCCGAGCAGGAGCTGATGGCCGAGATCATGGGCGAGACGCTCGAACGCCTCGGCTACGAGGTCTGACGAGCGGCACGTCAACGGGCCCGCGGGAAGACGATCAGAGGAAGATCACGGCGTAGCGCGGCTGCATCCCGGAGACCTTGGCAGGATGGTGGTGTGCGCCGCCTGCTGATCCTCGCCTGCTCGATCGTCTTCCTCGACGTCTCCTTCTTCGCGGCAATCGCTCCACTCCTCCCGGGCTATGTCGACGACCTCGGCCTGAGCAAGGCGGAGGCCGGCGTGCTCAGCGCCTCCTACGCCGCCGGGACCCTGATCGTCTCACTGCCGGCCGGGTTGGTCGCGGCCAGGGTCGGGCCGCGCCGCACCGCGATAGCGGGCCTCGTCGTGCTCGGCTTCTCCAGCCTCGCCTTCGGCTTCTCGGATCAGATCGCGCTGCTCGACCTCGCCCGCTTCTGCCAGGGGGTCGGGGGCGCGATGGCCTGGGCGGGCTCCTTCACCTGGATCATCCTCCGCGCCCCCGAGCGGCGGCGCGGCGCTGTGATCGGCACCGCGATCGGGATGGCGGTCGCCGGCGAGCTGTTCGGGCCGGCCCTGGGGGCGATCGCCAAGCTGGTCGGCACCGAGATCGTCTTCGGCACGGTGATGATCGCTGCGGCCGTGCTGATCAGCGTCGCGGTGAGGACGCCCGACTCTGCTTCCCGCGAGCGCGTCGGCGGGGCCAGGGTGAGGGCGGCGATCCGCACCCGCCCGATCCTCATCGGTCTCGGGCTGATCGCAATCCCTTCGCTGATGTTCGGTGCGATCGCGGTCCTCGTCCCGCTTCGGCTCGACGGGCTCGGCGGCAGTAGCTGGGTGATCGCGGCCAGCTTCGCCTCGGGCGCGCTCTGCGAATCGCTGCTCTCGCCGGTGGTCGGCCGCTACTCGGATCGCGCCGGGCGGCTCGCCCCCTACACGACCGGGATGGCGATCGGGGTCGGGGCGATGGTCGGGATCGGTCTGGGCGGGAGGCTCGGGGTGGTCTTCGCGGCGACCGTGCTGGCCGCGGCGGGCGCCGGGTTCTGCTTCACCCCGGCGACCGCGATGCTCGCCGACTCGGCTGACGACGTCGGTCTCCACCAGGGGATAGTGGTCGGCCTGACCAGCGTCGCCTGGGCCGGGGGGCAGGTGCTGGGCGGGCTCGGCGGAGGGGCCGCGGCCAGCCTGATCGGTGACGCGGTTCCCTCTCTGGTGATCGCGGCACTGATGGCTGTCGGCGCCTTGATCGCACGCCGGCTCGCCAACGCCCGCCCCGCGGCGGCGGCGCCCGAGCCTCGGATCAGCGACCTCGGGGTCCGCTGATGGCCTCGGCAGTGGCCCGATCGAGCCGCGCCGGGAGCAGCTGGACCAACTGGGCCGGCGATCAGTCCTGCCGGCCCGCGGAGATCGTCAGCCCCCGGGATACGGGCGAGCTCGCCGAGGCGGTCGCGGCAGCCGCGTCCGCGGGGCGGAAGGTCAGCATCCCCGGCTCGGGGCACTCGTTCACCGAGGCGGCGATGACCGACGGCTTGATGATCCGGATCGACGCCCTGGCCGGTGTAATCGACGCCGACCCCGCCTCGGGCCTGGTCAAGGTCGGCGCCGGCACCGTGCTGGCCGACCTCAACCGGGCGCTGGCGGGGCTCGGGCTGGCGATGGAGAACCTCGGCGACATCGACCGCCAGACGATCGCCGGCGCGATCTCGACCGCGACCCACGGCACCGGCGCCGGCCTGCGCAACATCTCCGCCCAGGTCGCGGCGATCGAGTTGGTCCTCGGCGACGGCAGCGTCCGGGAGCTGAAGACCGAGGGGGAGCCCGAGCTGCTGAGGGCCGCGCGGGTCGGCGTCGGGGCCCTGGGGGCGGTTTCCTCGGTCACCCTGCGATGCGTCCCGGCCTTCACCCTTCACCGGATCGACCAGCCCCGGCCTCTCGAGGAGGTGCTCGGCTCCTTCTTCGAGCTGGCCGGCGCCAACGACCACTTCGAGTTCTTCGTCTTCCCCTACACCGACTCGGCGCTGACGATCCGCCGCAACCGCACCGAGCGCGAGCCTCGCCCCCGCGGGGCGGTGAGGCGCTATGCCTCCGACGTCCTCCTCGAGGAGGGCCTCGGCAAGCTGATGCTGCGGGCGACCCGGCGCTGGCCGAAGCTGATCCCGCGCTCTACCGGGTTGGCCGCCCGGGTGCTCTCTCAGGGGGAGCACATCGACCACAGCTACCGGATCTTCTCCAACCGCCGCGAGATCCGCTTCACCGAGATGGAGTACGCGATCCCGCGGCAAAGCGGTCCCGAGGCGGTGCGCCGGGTGCTCGACCTGATCGCCGATACCCGCCTCGCCGTGGCGATGCCGATCGAATGCCGGGTCGTCGCCCCCGACGACGCCCTGCTCAGCCCCTCGCACGAGCGCGAGACCACCTACGTCGCCGTCCATCAGTTCCCGGGGATGGAGTGGCGGCGCTACTTCGAGGCGGTCGAGGAGATCATGGACTCCTACGGTGGGCGCCCCCACTGGGGCAAGCGTCATTTCCAGAGCGCCGAGACGCTGGCGCCGCGCTATCCGCGCTGGGGCGAGTTCGCCGCCGCCCGCGACGAGCTCGACCCGGGCCGCGTCTTCACCAACGAGTACGCGGCCCGGGTGCTCGGTCCCTAAGGGGCCACAGGCCACAGCAGACCCGGCGGTGTGCGCTAGAGGAAGGTGCGGCCCTCGCCGCGATAGGTCGGGACGTGATCGACTATCTCGCCGCCCTCGACGAGATAGAGGGAGTCGAAGCGCTCGCACAGCTCCCCGGCCTTGGTATGGCGGAAGTAGGCGCGGTCGCCGATTCGCAGCCCGTCGGCCGCCCCTCCGAGAAGCGGCGTCTGCACCTCGCCGGCGCCCTCCTCCGGGTCGAGCCGTAGCCCCTCCGGCAGCCAAGGCGTGGGCAGCCGAGTCGCGTCTCCGCTTCCCGACGCCAGGTAGCCACCGCCGAGCGCGGTGACGATCCCGGGGCCGGGGCGGCGGACGACCGGCAGGGCGAACCCGGCCGCCGGGAGGGGGGTGAAGCGGCTGTAGTGGTCGAAGAGGACCGGCCCGTAGAGCCCCGAGCCGGCGGCGAGCTCGGTCACCGAGGAATCTGCTGCGGTCAGCTCAAGGCTGCCCGTGCCGCCTCCGTTGACCAGCTCGATTTCGGCGATCTCCCGCACCGCGGCGACGATCTTGCCCCGTCTCCTCCTCAGCTCCCTCGATGAGCGACGCTGTATGAAGCGGATCGCCGCTCCCCGCAGCCTGCGGCCGGGCGGGCGGTCGCCCACCCCGGCGATCTGGCCCTCGTAGGCCATCAGCGCGACGAGCCGCAGCTGCGGGCGGCCCTCGATCTCCCGGGCCAGGGCGACGGCGTCGGCCACGGAGTGGACCGGGGAGCGTTTCGGCCCGACCTTGACCCGCCCACCCAGCGTCCACCAGCCGGCGTCGACGTCGATGCAGAGCCTGATCGGCGCCGCCGCGCTGCCCAGCACCGACTCGATCAGCTCGAGATGCTCGACGCAATCGACCATCACCACCGGCGCCTGGTCGGGGTTGGCGGCGCTGCCGACCGCCAGCTCGGCGAGAGCGTCGCGGTCGGTCGTCGGGTAGGCGAGCAGGAGGTTCTCGAAGCCCTCCGAGGCGAGCCAGAGCGTCTCGGCGAGGGTGAACGTGAGCAGCCCGGCGAACCCCTCGCCGCGGGCGAGGATCCGTTGCAGAAGTGCCCTGGAGCGCACCGACTTGCTGGCCAGGCGGATCGGCTTGCCGCCGGCCCGGCGGGCCATGTCGGCGGCGTTCGCCCACATCGCGTCGAGATCGACGAAGGCGAAGGGAGCCTCGACCTCAGAGAAGGCCCGCTCGTAGCGGCGGTGAGTCTGCTCCGGGGCCGGCACGGCGGCGAGCCTACATCCCGGCCACGGCGCTTCCGAAGGGCCGGCGCGGTGTTAGCGCCGGCACAGGCATGTAAGGCGGCGTAGCCGCCGCAAATGGTTCCTCTCCTCCTACAATCGGGCGCCCGGAGAGGTGGCCGAGTGGCTGAAGGCACTCGCCTGCTAAGCGAGTAGGGGGCGCAAGCTCTCTCGAGGGTTCGAATCCCTCCCTCTCCGCTGAGTGGACTGCTCCGAAAACAGGCCCTCGGTCCGCTGATGGCCCGGCGGCTGGCCATCTCGATCGCCTGCCTCGCCACCCTGGTCGGCTCCGCCGTGGTGACGACGGCGATCCTGCACAGCGCCGACCGCGGCTCTGCGGCGGCCGCGGTCACCGTGATCGCCGGGCACCCCACCGGCCGTGCGCCGGGGCCCGAGCGGGCGCCGCAGCCCCAACCGGTCGCCTTCCGCCCCCGCGGGAGGGTGCCCAGCATCGGCGTGCGGCCGGTCCGCGGGCCCTACTTCTCGATCGTCCGGCCGCTGCCGGGCAGGCGAATCGCGGTGTCGCGCCGTCCCGGCGCCGATCCGGTCACCTCGCTCGGCCCCCGGACAGAGTTCGGCTCACCGGTTGTGCTCGCCGTCGACCACCGGCGCGGATCATGGATCGGCTTCCAGACGCCGCTGCTGCCGAACGGCGAGCTCGGCTGGACCCGCTTCGACCGCTCGCGCATGGAGCTCTACTGGACGAAGTATTCGCTCGCCGTGGACCTCTCCCAGCGCCTCCTCGAGATCCGCTACGGGAAGGACAGCGTCTCGCGCTTCGCGGTCACCGTCGGCGGGTCGGGCTCGGAGACGCCTCTGGGGCGCTTCGCGATCACCGACGCGCTCACCTACGATTCCAGCCCCTTCTACGGCTGCTGCGCTCTGGCCCTCTCAGGGCACCAGCCGAACCTGCCAGCCGGCTGGATCGGCGGCAACCGCTTGGCGATCCACGGCACCCCGGGCCCGGTGGGGCTGGCTGCTTCCGCGGGCTGCGTCCGCGCCACCGACGAGACGATGAGGACGCTGTTCCGCGAGGTTCCGCTGGGGACGCCGGTGTTCGTCTCCGGCTGAGCTCAGGCAGCGGCGGCCTGCTCGGCCAGCGAGGCCTCGAGCTCGCTGGCCAGGGCGTCGAGGTCGGAGAGCGTCTCGCGGTCGCCCATCAGGCCGAAGAAGACCCCGCCGTCATAGCTGACGACGCCGATCGAGAGGGCGTGGCCCTGCGGGGAGAGGGGGACGCACGGGTAGACCTCGAGCAGCCGGCGCCCGAGCAGGTAGAAGGGCATTTGCGGGCCGGGCACGTTGGAGACCACCAGGTTCCATGTCAGGGGCCGCGAGATCGCCTCGGCGAGGAGGCGGTTGATCGTCGGCGGGGTCCAGCCGGTGGCGTCGATGATCAACGACGCAGCGTGTGCCTGCTCGGAGTCCTTCAGCCGCGAGGTCTCCCGCGTCACCTGTTCCAGCCGCCGGCGCGGGTCGGGGGTATCGAGCGGTAGCCGGACCTGGATCGAGGTGATCCGGTTGCCGAGCGTGCTCTGCTCATCGGGCCGGCGGATGCTGACCGGCACCAGGGCGATCAGATACTCCGGCGGGTCGGGGCCGCGCCCGGCGAGGAAGCGGCCGAGCGCGCCCGCGGCGGTCGAGAGGATGACGTCGTTGACCGTCGATCCCTCGACCGCCGAGCGAGCGCCCTTGATCGCGTCGAGCTCACCCCGGACCCAGGCGACGAGCCGGTCGCGTCCGATCTCGACGTTCAGCGTGCTGCGTGGCGCGCCCGGCCCGCCGGCGGCTAGGCCGGCGAAGCCCTCGGCGGTCTTCATCGCCCGCGCGGCGGTCTCAACGAAGGGAGTGGTCAGCGTCTGCCGCGCCGCCCGGCCCGCCGCACGGATCGGCCGCCGCAGGGTGTCGGTGGCCTCGCTGACGAACAGCATCCCCGGACTTGACTGGTCCGGCTCCCACGGATCGGGGGGCTCGGCCCTGGTCGCCTTCGGGTCGGGGTCCAGCACGATCGTTCCCACGTCGATCGCCGAGACGCCGTCGACCAGCGCGTGGTGCGTCTTCGAGAGGTATGCGTGGCGCCCGCGGTCGAGGCCCTCGATCAGGTAGAGCTGCCAGAGCGGCCGGGCGAGATCGAGGGGCGCCGACATGATCTGGCCGACCAGCTCGCGCAGCTCCTCGATTCCGCCGGGAGCGGGCAACCCCGCCCTCCGAACGTGCCAGCGCAGATCGAAGCGCTCATCGTCGGTCCAACGCGGGTTGGTCAGCTGCACCACCGGCGCCTTCCTCACCCGCCGCCGGTATCGGGGTATCAGGTGAAGGCGCGATTCAACGTGGTCGAGCAGCTCGGCGAAGGGCGGCGGCTCGCCCTCCATGATCATCGCGCCCCCGACGTTGACGTGGATCGGGCCGCGCTCGGCGAGCAGCGATGACATGTCGGAGGCACTGAGCCGCTCGGCCACGGGGCGAGCCTATCCGCCCGCGGTGCCGCCGCCAGGCGAGGACAATGGTCGGTGTGACCTCCGCCAACCGCCGCACGAAGATCGTCGCCACCGTCGGGCCGGCCACCTGGGAGCCCGGGAGGCTGGTCGAGCTGATCGCTGCCGGCGCCGATGTGCTGCGGCTCAACTTCTCCCACGCCGATCCGGAGCGCCAGGCAGAGACGATCAACGCGATCCGCGGCGCGGCCGAGACGGTCGGGCGTGAGGTCGCGATCCTCGGCGACCTCCCCGGACCGAAGCTGCGGATCGGCTCGATGCGCGGTGACGTGGTTGAGCTAGCCGCCGGCACCACGGTCACCCTGACCGCCGACGGCGGGGTCGGGGATGAGCATCGGATCCCGGTCTCCTGGGCCGGCCTGCCGCAGGCGCTCGACCCCGATGAGCTGGTCTACCTCGCCGATGGCGCCATCCGCCTGCGGGTGCTCGAGGTCGGGGCCGGCGGGGTCGAGTGCGAGGTCGAGGTCGGCGGCGCGCTCAGCTCGCACAAGGGGATGAACCTTCCCGGCGCCGAGACCGGGCTACCGGCGATCGACGACGAGGACCTGGAGTGGGTCGATTTCGCGGTTCGCCAGCGGGTCGATCTGCTGGCGGTGTCCTTCGTGCGCCGCGCGGCGGATCTCGCCCCGGTCGAGGAGCGCCTCCACGAGCTCCATTCCGACATCCCCCTGATCGCCAAGATCGAGAAGCCCCAGGCGGCCGAGAACGCCGAGGAGATCATCGACGCGGCGACCAGCGGGATCATGGTCGCCCGGGGCGACCTCGGGATCGAGCTGCCGCTCTCGCGGGTCCCGATCGTCCAGAAGGAGCTGATCCGCAAGGCCGGCAAGCTCTCCAAGCCGACGATCACCGCCACCCAGATGCTTGCCTCGATGGTGACCGCGCGGCGCCCCACCAGGGCCGAGGTCACCGACGTCGCCAACGCGATCTACGACGGCACCGACGCCGTGATGCTCTCGGAGGAGACCGCGGTGGGGCAGAACCCGGTCGAGGCGGTACGCGTGATGGACCGGATCGCACGTGAGACCGAGACCGACCTCAGCTACGGCGAGTGGCTTCTGACGAGGACCGAGAAGGCGACCCAGGATGTCGCCGACTCCGTCGCCCAGAGCGCGGTCGGCTCCGCCTACCGCCTCGGCCTGGCGGCGCTGGTGGTGCCGACGACGAGCGGTCGCACCGCGCGACTGATATCCGCCCACCGGCCCAACGTGCCGGTGATGGCGATCTCGCCGAGAATCGAGACCGTCCGCCGCATGAACCTGCTGTTCGGGGTGAAGGCCGTGCTCAGCGACCAGACGAGCGAGATCCGCGACCTGCTCCACGACTGCGCGGCGCTGGCCGCCGTCCACGGCATCGCCCGCCCGGGGCAGCTGATCGGGATCGTCGCCGGGCTCCCCGACCAGGAGCTGGGAACGAACCTGTTCGAGGTCCACCGGGTGCCCTGAGCGCCCGGTCCCCCTGACGCCATGACAACAGTTAATATGTGCGCGCCGTGGGTGGGGAGACCTCCTTCGCAAGGACAGGGACAGGCCTGCGGGTCACGGGGCTTCTCGCGCTGGTGACCGCGGCGGCGATGCTGCTGCTTGCGATCAACGCCGGCAAAGCCTCCGCCGCGCGGGTCCAGTGCCCGGGGACCTTCCGTGTCCTCCACAACGACCACGTCGGGCGGATGTCGCTTCCGGCGGGGAGCTACCAGATCACCATCCTTTCCAGCGGCAGGCCGAGCTGCACCGCGGCCTCGAAGCTCTTCACCCGTTTCCTCGAGGACTTCGACGGCAAGCTGCCCCGCGGCTACCGGATCAGCGCCGCGAAGCGAGCGTTCGTGCAGAGCCCGGGGGTCGGATTTGCCGTGAAGCGAAACGGCGGCGGCGGTGGTGGTGGAGGCGGCGGCGGTCGCCACCCGAAGAACGGGCGGTTCTGCCCGGCCACCTTCCGGGTCCTCCACAACGACCACATCGGCAAGCTGCAGCTTCCGAAGGGCAACTACTGGATCATCCTGCTGCAGAAGAACGGCCTGACCTGCGCCCGCGCTTCATCGCTGTTCACCAAGTTCCTCGCCTTCCCCGGCGGCCGCCTGCCGAACCCCTGGCAGGTGAACCCGCAGACGGCGAAGTTCCGCCGCGGGCCGCACGGCAACGGCTTCCGCGTCAAGCCGACCAGCTAGGCGCCGGAAGCGGCGTCAGCGCACGACCCGGACGTTGAAGGCGGGCGTGTCGAGCGCGCCCATCATCCCCAGCCACAGCGGCAGGTACATCTCCATGCCCCGGGCTGCGCCGATCTCGCCGAGGTCGAGGATCGACTCCTGCGGCCAGCCGAAGGCGCGGAGCAGGGCGCCGACCTCCTGCTTGGCGCCCTCGTCATTGCCGGCGACGAAGATCGCGGTCGGCTCGGGGAGCGAGCCGGGATCGACCATGATCGCGGCGTTCACCGTGTTCAGGGCCTTGACGACCCTGGCCCGGGGGTGGGCGGCCTGGATCTGCTCGGCGAGGCTCTCGTCGTTGCAGACGCTGAGCGTCGGCGGCATCCCCTTGGAGAAGTCGAGTGGGTTTGAGACGTCGACCAGCACCTTGCCCTCGAGGTTCTCCGCCCCGGCCGCCTCGAGGGCCTCGAGCGATGCCGTGCCGGCGGTGCAGTTGAAGACGATCTCGCCCGCCGCGGCGGCTTCGGCGAAGGTCCCGTGCCCCGCTCCGCCCCCTGCCGCCTCGACCCACGCCGCCGCCGCCTCGTTGCCGGCGCTGCGCGATCCCATCGTCACCTCGTGGCCGAGCTCGACCAGCTTTGTTGCGATCGTCTGCCCAACCCCGCCCGTGCCCAGCACAGCAACCTTCATCCCGTCTCCTTCGCTCGCATTTCGCTGCCGCCGAGGCTAGCGAGCATCCGTAGCCGGCTCGGCGGCCTCCGCGCCGAACTTCACCTTCGGTCCGCTATGCGGTCCTAACGTGCAGTTCGGCTGGCTAGGCTGGTCATGTGATCGCCGATGTCGGAGATAGCCTGGTCCGAGAGGTGAGTTCGTGGGATGGGGTGAGCACGGGCGAGGGGCGCTTCGGCTCGACCCGGTTCCTGGTCGGCCGCCGCGAGCTGGGCCACCTTCACCCGCCGGCGACCCTCGACATGCCGTTGCCGCCTGAGCAGAAGCGCCGGCTGGTCGAGCGGGGCGAGGCGGAGCGTCACCGCTGGACCCCGCCGGAGTCGGGCTGGGTGACAATTCGCCTCGATGACGCCGCTGCGGCGCAGAGGGCGATCGAGTTCCTGCGCGAGCGCTGGGAGCACGCGCGCACGGTCCACGAGCGGCAGGCGACGAAAGATGCTGGTGGCGCCCGCCGATGAAGCGCTTCGACGCATCGCAGGGACCGCGCATCATCGGGCCCGCCGAGGGCAAGTCGGTCGACCTGCAGTCGGTCGGAGTCCGCTTCATGGCCTGGACCGAGGAGACGGGTGGCGGCTTCTCGCTGGTCGAGCACCCGATCCCTCCGCTGACCCTCGTCGCCCCGCTCCATCGCCACTCGCGCGAGGACGAGTACAGCTTTGTAGTCGAGGGCCGGATGGGCGCCCAGCTTGGAAACGAGGTCGTCTATGCAGAGGTCGGCGACCTCGCTTTCAAGCCGCGAAACCAGTGGCACACCTTCTGGAACCCAGACGACTCACCCTGCCGGATCCTCGAGATCATCTCGCCCGGGGGCTTCGAGCATTACTTCGAAGAGATGGCGGATCTTGTCGCGTCCCCGGACTTCGATCCCGCTCGCATGGGCGAGCTTGCAGCCCGCTACGGCTTGGAGATGGACCCCGAGAGCGTGCCGCGGCTCTGCGAGCAGCACGGACTCGATCACCCGATGCTCCACTTGGGCGAGGCCCGATGAAGCCCCGGCCGGCTGCTTTGCGTTGCGTTCGCAGCCTGCTCGGCGACTCTCGCCCTGGCACCCGCCGCTCCCGCGAAGACGCTTGGCAGTCTCGCGCCGGCGAACACCCCTGCCGGTGAAAGCTGCACGGGCTGTCATGGCTTCCAGACGAGGAGCGCCGCCGGTTCGCCCTCCTACGCCGTGCCGGCCGGGAAATGGAGGATCACCTCCTGGAGATCTCGCAACACGACCGCATCTCCGGTCCGAGCTCAGCTCTGGGTTTTCCGCCACACGCGGACCCGCGGCCAATACAAGCTGGTCGCTCGCAGTCGCAAAGAGCAGATCCCCGCGCACAGCGCACCGCGGTTTGCGACCAATATCCGGGTGAAGCGCGGCGACCTGCTGGGCCTGGCGACCTTCGGCGACATGGTCTTCGCCTACGAGACGGCGGCGCTCAAGGACGTCACCTCATCGCCAGAGTGCAGCGTTCCGCTCGGGCTGGCAGTGGGCAACGGCACCTCCTGCGGGCTGTTCTCGGAGGGGAACGGACGGGTCAACGTCGCGGTGGTCGTCCACAAGCGCCGGCGCTGAACCTCCGGGGCGGGGGGGGTGTAGGAGCTTGGTCCCTGGGGTGGCTTCCGGGGGATGGCGGCGGGGCCGACGATGGCCGGGTCAATCACCCCACCCAAGGAGACGAAATGACCCGCGTCAAGCAACTCGCCATCGCCGCCCTCGCGGCACTCGCTCTGACCGCCGTCGCGGTCGGCCCAGCCACCGCGGCCTCGCACGGCAAGGCACACAAGCACGCCAGGGCACACCAGCACCGCGCCGCGACCCTCACCAACACACCTCCCGCACAGCCGACCGTGACCACCCCGGCGATCTCTCGCCTTGGCGAGGGAGTGCGCCCGATCCGGGTCATCGCCGGCGGAACAGTTGCGGCCATGCAGACCGGCGCCTGGGAGCACGGCAACGACGATGACGATTGCCAGAACGACGCAGACAACGCAAACCAGTGGCAGGAGAAGGGGGATTACCTCGCCAGCAAGGGCGACCAAGCCGGAGCCGATAAGGCCTACGACACCGCCTCGACCATCGCGGGCGAAGCGAACGCCGCGGGCTGCAACCTCTTCCTCAACGACAACGCATGAGGGAAACGCGGCCGCCGGGGCTCTCGTAGAATCGCTCCGCCGGCCCCGCGCCCGTAGCTCAGTTGGATAGAGCGTCGGTCTACGAAACCGAAGGTCACAGGTTCGAATCCTGTCGGGCGCGCTTCTCATTCCAGGGCGGAATCGGCTTTTGCAAGCGGTTGGGGCCGCGATAGCCATCAACCGTCCGTGGAGTACTGGCCTAGCTGCGACGCCGGCGCAGGGGTGCCTAAAGAGCCCCCGCCAGCTTGCGGAAAGTTGAGGCCAGGGAGCGATCGATGGCGTCCAGCTTGGGGCTGCAGAAGAGGTCGGTGAGCCCGGTTGCCCTGACCGTCGACTTGGGGACCACCTCGGCCTTGCGGATCAGCTTCTTCATCTGAGCGGGCTTGATGTGAAGTGCCCGCGCGAAGGAGACCGCCGAGGCGAGCCAATCGCTTGGCGTTCAGTCGCTTCAGCGCCCGGAGGATCTCGCCACGGCTGGCCCACCCGCCGAGACCGGCTCTCTTCAGATAGGACTTGACGGCGCCGCAGGCCTTGGGGAGGGCGGCGTATCTGGCTGCGGCGCTCTTGGCGAGGCTCTTGGTCTGGCCGAGCTTGCCCTTGGCGATCGCATTGGTCAGCGCCACCATCGCGGCCAGGGCCCTCTTGCGGGCTTTGCCGAGTGCGGCCAGCGGGCGCGGTGCCCTGCGCTGGCGAGGTGAGCGTGGATGCGAGGAGGCGCTTGCGAAATGGCTCGTTTCGATCGGCCGGTCGGCGGTGAACTGCTTCTCCAGCGCCCCGATCTCGGCATCTAGCTTCTTGATCATCTTCGAGTTGTAGTTGAGCTTCGGTCGGCGTCGAGGTAGGCCTTGACGAGGTCGGGGATGTGATCGCAGGCCTCATCCCAGCCCTCTCCGAGGCCCTCGGGGAGATCCGAGGGCTCAAGCAGCAAGCCGGAGACACCGCAGAAGACCGAGTTCTTGTCGTTTAGGTCCTTGATCGCCGCCTGCATCCGCCGGCGATCCCCCCGCAGGACCGCTCTGGCCCTCTTGAGGCCTTGGACCTGCTTGGCGGTATCGGGGGCCTTCCACCCCTGGGGTAGAAGGTAGATCTTCACGTTTACGATCTTGCTCGTCAACGATTCACCACAGGTGAAGATGAATTTCAGGCCTGCCGTTCCAAGGAACTTCGGCTGATGAATGGGCTTCGTTCCTGCGGCCGACTCGGCGTAGGGGTATTCGAATCCCTTCTTGGTGGTCGGAACGGGATCGCCGGGTCCAAGCAGGACACCGGGGCTCAGGAAGTAGGAGTTACCCAGGTAGCGGACTGCTTCATCGACGCCCCAGTTAAGGGAAGCGTCCGGCATACCGGGATTCCAAATGCATGCCGGATCGACCGAACCCACAGTGACCGTCTAATCGACCTCAGGGTTGTTGCCGAGGTAGATCTGGGGTGGGTTGGAGTTGTCTATGACCTGCTCGAGATAGAGCGTCGTTGGTGACACCTTGACGGAGAACACAGAGGCGCCGGCCAGCGATGGAGCCGCCAACAAGAGCAACGCTGAGGCACTGACTGCTATGGCTGCACGCCGCCACCATCTAACGAGCGATTCCCGTCGTCGCCGACGTGATGTCCCATATGCGCACTCCATCGAAGACTCACCAGCTTTGCCGTCGCGAGCCTCCGGCTACCCCAGGTGGCGGGCCGTCCAGCGCATCGCTTTGGTGTCGCAGTGGACGCTCCCCACGGTGAAGCGATCGCGCAGCGTGCCCGAGGCCTTGCGTCCGGTCACCTTGCCGGTGATGTTGAGCTTGCTGCCGGCAGCGTTGGTGACATGGATGCTGAACTTGCCGGCGCGGTTGATCGCACTGGCCGGATTGCCGTACACCTCCTCGGTGCCGAGGGCAGCGTTCCCGTTGCTGCAGGCGTTGGTCTTGCGGTAATAGAAGCGAACGGTCCTGGCCTTCGTCTTCGTAGCCGTGAAGCTGAAATCGACGTAGTTGACGCGGCTCGCCGGCGGTTTGCTGCGATAGATCCCCTTGGTGAATTTGCCCATCGCCACGCTGGCGGTCGCCAGGGCGAGAATCGCGATGGCCAGCAGCGTCCCTACCTTCTTCGCTCGTGACATTATCTCGGTCCCTTTCCCCTAGCCGTGGTGCTGCCACATCCGTATCCCGGTGCCGGGATGTGGCTTCGCCGTTGCTGATCCTACACCCGTGGCTGGTGCCCCTGTCAAGGTGGATTGTCAGATTCCTGACCGGGCGGCTAGGCTTGAATGGTCGTGTCCTCGATTGCCGATGCCGGCACCGCATCCTCGGGTGGAGATCAACCGAAGGTGCTCCGCCGGCTGAAGGTGACTTCGATCCTCAATGAGGATCTCGGTTTCGCGAACACGCTCGCGAAGGACAGATTGGCCGAGGCGAGATCGCACAGCCGGGCCCGGGTGTTGACGGTCTATCCGGGCGCTTGGGAGGAGCCGAAATGGACGCCGGCGGTGCGGCAGGGGCCCGGGCTGCTGATCCTGGCGGGCACGATGCTTCGGCACCTGGGACTCGACGGGCGCTCCGGCGCCGAGTTGCTATCCACCGGCGACTTGCTGCGACCCTGGCAGGGAAACGAAAGCGGACTGATCGAAGGCGGGCAGGCGCGATGGCAGGCGATCGAGCCCTGCAGGATCGCGATCCTGGACCTCGGCTTTGCGAGGCGGGTTTCCCCGTTTCCCGAGATTCAAATGGAGATCGTCGTCCGCGCGGTGCGTCGCTCGCGGCACCTTGCCGTGAACATGGCCATCGTCCAGCAGCCGAAGGTTGAGACGCGCGTGCTGATGATGCTCTGGCTTCTCGCCGATCGCTACGGAACGATTGGGCCGGACGGCGCGCGGATCCCGATCGATCTGAGCCACTCCATCCTGGGCGAATTGGTCGCCGCGCGGCGTCCCACGGTGAGCGCGGCCATGGCATCCATTCAACGCTCCGGAAGGGCCAGGAAGGTGACTGGAGGCTGGCAGCTGACGGGAGGCCCTCCGGGCGAGATGGGTGGTCCGACCACCCACCCGGGCCGCAACTAATTTGGGGGGGCGTTCCCGCGATCGTCGGTAGGTTCGTCTCTTCCCTCCAAGGCATCCCTGAACTCGCGATAGCCTCGACCGATCGCCGCTCCGACGTCCGGGAGGCGGCTCGGGCCGAGTACGGGATGCCTCGCGATCGGCCTTGGAGCGATAGCAGGCGCCATTGTCTGAGATCACCCGCTCCACCCTCACCCCATAAGGAGGGCACTGAAGCAACAACGGAGGGCACTGAAGCAACAACGCATTGCCATCCCCCCGTTGCTGACCTATTCCGCGCCCCCCACCGAGCAAAAACGCGCCGGAGCGCCAGCGTCAGAACTCAGACACGACCCGTTGCAATACGGCAGCGGCGGAGGAAAATCAAGAGCATGTCCCCAGTCGTAATCGGAAGCTTTGCGGCGATCGATGCTGCCATAGTTGGTCAGATCGCCTATGCCGTAAGGGACTTTGAGCGCAGACGCGAGGAGCATCGGCGAAGCGAGAGCGCGCCGGATCGCGGCGACTCGGCTCCTCGCGGGAAATGACCCCAGCGAGGCGGGCTGTTCTCGAGATTCACCGCGGCAGCGGAGTTCGGGACCTTCAGGCATCGGAGGTGAAGGGGGATGGCTAGGCTTGAGTTGGTCGTGCCGCCCAATGCCGATGGCCGCAAGGCGCTCCCGGGCCGAGATCGGACGTCGGCGTTCCGCCGGCTGAGAGCGGTGTCCGTGCTTGACGAGGATCTCGAGCTCGCCGCCTTGCTTGCCGAGGACCGGCTCGGGGCGGCGAAGTCCCGCAGCCGGGCTCCGGTCGTTCAGGTTTCCCGCGGGACCTGGCAGGAACCGGAATGGCCTGCAGCGGTGCGACAGGGGCCCGGGTTACCGATCCTCGGCGGCTTGATGCTGAGGCGTCTCGGACTCCAGGGCGCTCCGGGGACCCTCGCCGTGAAGGCGCACAGCCGTGAAACTGGCGTGCTGATGATCTTGTGGCATCTCGCCGATCGGTGCGGGACGATCGGATCGGATCGGTCGTTGGTCCCGATTGATCTGAGCCACTCGATCCTGGCTGAGCTCGTGGCCGCACGGCGCCCCGCAGTGAGCACCGCGATCGCCTCAATCCAACGTGCCGGGTAGGCCAGAAAGCTTTCAGAGGGTTGGGAGCTACGGGGAGATCGACCCGGCGAAATTGGTGGAGGGGCGAAGGCTCGGGCTTAATCCCGGGTACCGCGCATCTCGGCTCGACCCCCGCGACACTCTCAGCCCATCATCCTCGTTCAAAGTTCGGCACCACCAGTCCGCCATCTCTTTGGCGTCCGCCGGATCTCCGTACCCACCATCTATCCGGAGCACGACGTCCTGGCCCTCTCCTCTCCGGCCGGGTACTAGGAACACTTCCAGCTCTCCTCGATCTCCGCGCTCCTCTAGCCAAGCGAACTTGTCGGCCATTCCAATCTCCTTTTCGTAACGGCGTAACGGACGTAACCCAGTTTCGGAAGAGGATGTGAAGCCGCCCCTTCCTCGCGCTCGCCCCTCCCGTTTACTTGTAGTAGGGAGGGGATAGAGAGAGACAAGGAGACTGAGAGACAACTTCTATGGCGGGGGAGTCGTGGCTTCATATCTCGTCTCGTTAGGCCGTTACGTCCGTTACGCCGGTTACGTCGAGATGCCGCAGCCATGCCTCATGGAAGGCGTCGCGCTTGTATCCCTTCTTGGGTCCGGCGTTCGTGAATCGGATGGTCGTGGAAGCGATCCCATAGCTCTTCAGAAGGGCAGCCAGATCGCGGTCGGCCAGCCCCCGGCCGTAGTAGCTCGACCAGGGCGCTTCCTCGATGAGGTACAGCGAGGCGAGCAAGTCCACCGTCCGAATGCCTTGCACCGTCTTCCGCGCTTTTCTGTCGCGCTCTTCAAAGACATCGCGGATATCACGGAGCAGCCGCAGCCGTAGCGACTCTTGGCTATCGACCCTCTCACCGGTGCATAGCTCGATCAGGGCATCACGGCTCAAGTTCGACCACGATTTGCCCACCCGGTCAGCTATCGCAAACAGTTGCTCGCAGGCGTCCTGCATCAGGTCGTCCAGCTCATCCGGAATCTTCGGCCGCGCCCGCTTCAGCTCCTTTGCGTTGTCCTTTGCCCACGCAGCCGTCCGACCTCGGACGAGCGTGACCGGCAGGCTCCGTCTTAGAGCGCCGGAACTTCTCGACACTCTCGGTCTTCTTGTCCCTCCGCTTCAGCCTGATCGAAACAGAGCGATCCGTGATGGTGTCGGGCAAGGTCCCGATCCCGGCGAGAGCCTTGACGCAATAGACCTTGAAGTCATGCAACCTTCTGCGAGTTCCCAACGCAGCGTGGGACGGTGACGCCCGGCCGGTTGCCGGAGTTGATGAGCGCCCGCAGGTGCTCGTTGTCCTTTGCCGTCCGAGGGTTGAAGATGGTGTCCACCTCATCCAGCAGCAGCGTCGGCATCGAGCCATCGACCGTCCGGTACAGCACCGCTTCTGATGGGCTGATGACCTGCCATGGCCTAGGACAAGCAGCTCGGGAACTTCCATCAGCCTTGTCTTCCCGCACTGCTTCTCGGGGTGGTGATCAGCAGGTACGGAGTCTGCTCAGCGAAGTGCGCCGCATGCAGCGAGCACCCAGTCGAGCTAGGCAGAATCTGCACCGTGCCGCGTCAGCTGTCGCCGGTAGCCGTCGAGTAGTTCCCTCGCGAAGTTGGGCGAGCACGATCGAGCTGGCCGTTGCTGCGTCGACGCGGCACGTGTCCTGCAACGAGCTGCTGATGTCGGGCATGAGCCGACAGACGCACGCGAGTGCGTGTCGGCCGAGGTGGACCTCGTCTTGGCCGGCTGGCGGGCGCCGCCGCCCGCTGGTCTCTCTAGCCGGTCGAGCCTGTCAGCGCCGGCTCGACCTCGGCGCGCGGTGACTCGACGCGCTCAGGGATCGTGACGACGAGCTTTCCGTCGCGGTCGAGCAGCCACTTCGCGTTGACGATGGTGAGTCCGATGACCTCGCCTGCCTCGTCGAGGCGAACGGCGTGGCCCTCCGGTGTCGCGAACGTGCTCGCGGCACGCTGCTCGGGGCCGCGACTCAGATAGAGAACATCTCCATCCGGGTCGTAGCGCTCGCGATCGAACTCGTGATTTCCGATCCTCGTCATTGGCGCCATCCGGCTGGATCGTTTGCCTGAGGGAATGCGGTGACCACGGTATCCATGTCTCCGCCGAATTCGATGACCACTCGCAACCAGTGCTCAGGGCCGCACCGACGGAAGTAGCGACTCCTACCCGGACGGGGGTCGTCCTCTCGAAGCTCGGGGCTCTCAATCGTGTCGATCACGTCGCTCAGATGCGCGGCCATCTCGGGATGTCCCGCCAGCACATGGTCCCACGTCGCCGCGCGGACCTGGGCAACCCCGTCCATCTGGGGCATCGGCTGTCGCAAGGACATCGCCCTCGGGCATCAACGCACGGTAGCCAGCACCTCGGCCGCCGGAATCGGCGGTACCGAACAGCGCGGCCCGGCCCGGAGCCCAGATTCTGGTTGCATCCTGGTCTCATCGGAGGGTTTCACCGCATGCGCGAGCCAAGCACCCACGCCCTACGAAACCGAAGGTCACAGGTTCGAATCCTGTCGGGCGCGTTGCAGTTTTGGGCGACAGTTGGCTTGCTAAGCCGGTTTGTCGGAGTCGGGTCGGTTCTCGCTCTGACCGGCAAGCCGCGTGACGCCCACGCCTGTTGCCAAGCGCGTCCATCGCACGGGCCGGCACTTCGAGCGCTGACCGGGGAGTCGCTGGCTCTAGAAGCGCTGCCAGGAGGATGTCAAGGTCGGCTTCAGTGTGAGCGTGAACCGTGGCCGACTCGACTACGTCGACAACTTCCGGCCAAGGACCTCAATTTCCCCAACGCCGGGCTCCCATTCCCATCGGAATACCGGCCGGTAACTGCGTGTCTGGCGAGCCGGTCCAACATTCCCTTGCCCTGGAGCTCGCTCACATAGACAACCCCATCCTCCTCTTCGACCACAAGCACCCTTCCCATTTCGGCGACAGACGCAGCGGCGCGGAGGTCAATCAGCGCTTGGCCATGCTCTATACCGTCCGGCCGGAAGACGGGAAGGTCATCCACGCCCAACTCCTTCCGGACGTGCAAGAGGCGATCTCCGTGGCGGAGTCAGCGTCCTCCCAATCCGCCTGACTGCTGCGGCGGCCCAGCGGCGTTCTCCGCTCCAACGGGGCGCGAGAGCTCTGCGCGTTTCCGTCGCCGGCGGTGCGGCGAACGTTTGTCCAGCCGCCGGGCCCTGTGATTACACTTCTGCTCGTTGATGGCTCCAAGCAGGGAATGGGGATCGGGCAGGACCGGCGGGCGACGCCGCCGGGTGGCCCTGACGTCTTTGACCGCGCTGATCCTGGGCGTGATCCTCGCGGCGGTCGCTCTGGCAGCCGGACCATCCGGTTCGGCGACCCAGGTCGCCGGCAAGAGCGGCTGCTACACCAGCGACGGTTCGAGCGGCGCGGGCCCGGGGACGTGTCGCAAGATCCGGGGCGGGGAATCCGCGACCACGGTCGTGATCAGCCGGGACGGGAGGTTCGCCTACCTGACCGGCTACGGCGAGAACTCGCGGCCCCCGGTTCTCTCGATCTTCCGGCGCAACCCGCGCACCGGGACGCTGCATCAGATCCCCGGCAAGTCGGGATGCTGGTCCATTGACGGGTCGAGTGAGGACGGAGCCAAGACCTGCCGCAACGGCCGCGACATCGACACCGGCGACGCGACCTCGCTGACGATCTCGCGCGACGGGCGCTTCCTCTACCTCGCCTCCCAGCTCTCGGTCAACAACAACGACCTCGGCGGGATCGCGATCTTCGCACGCAACGCACGCAAGGGCACGCTGCGCCAGCTGAAGGGCAAGCAGGGCTGCATCTCGGCAACAGGCGCGAGCGAGGACGGACCGGGGACCTGCCGGCGGGCCCGTGAGATCGACGACGAGCCCGCGGTGCACCTCACCCCCGATCAGAAATACCTCTACGCCTCCAACTACGACAGCAACCCGCACGGCGGGATCGCGATCTTCGCCCGCAGCCGGCGCACCGGCAAGCTTCACCAGCTTCGGGGCAAGAACGGCTGCCTGACCGCCGACGGCACGACCGAGCAAAGCGGCACGAACAAGGTCTGTCGCACGGCCGAGAACCTCGGCGAGGTCTGGGACGTCGCCACTCCAGACAATCGTTTCGCCTACGTCCCGGCCTCCTACGGGCCGGACCTACTGCAGGCCTTCCGGCGTAACTCGAAGGGCGGCCTGGTGCCGCTTGCCGGGAAGACCGGCTGCGTCAGCGACGATGGCATCAGCCCGGCCGGGCCCTGCGTCGACGGCCGCGGGATGTTCAAGCTCGAGCGGGCCGTCCTCTCCAAGAACAAGCGCTTCATCTACACCTACGGCTACACGGACCCGGGCGTGGTGGCGGTGATCAATCGCAATCTGCACACCGGTCGCCTCTCGCAGCGCTCCGGAAAAGCAGGCTGCATCAGCAGCGACGGCTCCAGCGGGGATGGCGCCGGCACTTGCCAGGAGGGCCGGGCGATCGCAGACGGCTACGCCGGGGCGCTCGCCCCGAGCGGCAGGACCCTCTACTACACCTCCTACGGCCCTGATGCGCTGATCATCTTCCGCGTCTCGCCGAGGACCGGGGCGATACACCAGCTGGCCGGCAAGGACGGCTGCGTCAGCCTCGACGGCTCCAGCGAGGACGGGGCGGGGACCTGCCGGGTGGGCAAGGCCCTGGACGGCCCCTACCAAGTCGCGCTCGCCGCAAAGGGACGCGACGTCTACGTCGCCGCCGACAACAGCAACGGCGTCGATCTCCTCCGCGCCAAGCGCTAGCGCCGGCCCGCCCTAGCCGATCTCGGCAGATCGGCCGCGCCGGGGTTAGGATGCTGATTCGTGGAGAGGTCTGGCGGGATCACGCGCCGCACTGCGCTGAAGACGGCCGCGGGGGCGAGTCTGGCGATCGCCGCTGCGTCGAGCTCCGGCCTTCCCGCCTGGGCGCGCCCGATCGTCCGCTCAGGTCGGATCAAGGGCCCCGGGTCGCGTCCCTATCCCCGCCTGCCCGAGGGCACCGAGACGATGCCGCAGATCGAGCACATCGTCGTGGTGATGATGGAGAACCAGTCCTTCGACAACGTCCTCGGCATGGTCCCCCACCGGTTCCGGCGCCGTCGCAGGGTCGACGGGCTGCCGGTCTTCCGGGGGCGCCCCCTGACCTTCAACCGCGACGCCCAGGGCAAGAAGTTCTTCTCGGTACACGCCGATACGCCGTGCCAGTTCGGGGCCGTTCCGAGCCAGGCCTGGAACGCGAGCCATACCTCCTTCGACAACGGTCGCAACGATGGCTTCGTCCTCGCCAGCGGCCCGGTGGCGATGCGCTTCTTCGATGACTCCGACCTGCCGTTCACCTACTCGCTCGCGAGGCACTTCCCGATCGGCCAGCGCTACTTCTGCTCCCTCCTCGGCCAGACCTATCCGAACTTCCGCTACCTGCTGACGGGCACCTCGAGCGGGGTGATCCGCACCGACAACTCGACCTTCTCGACGCCCGCCGCCAACGGCACGATCTTCGATCGCTTCGACCAGTTCGGGGTCGACTGGAAGGTCTATTTCGACAACCTCCCGGCTCCGCTCGTCATCCCAGACGTGGCGGTCGGCCGGGGGCCGCGGTTCGTCAAGGGCGTCCAGCACTTCATCGACGACGCCGCCGCGGGCCATCTGCCGCAGTTCAGCATGGTCAATCCGAACTACGACTCGGTCTCCGAGGAGAACCCGCAGGACATCCAGTTCGGCGAGCGGTTCGTCGCCGCCGTGACCAACGCCGTGCTGCATTCGCCGCAGTGGCGGCGCACGGCGCTGTTCGTCACCTATGACGAGCATGGCGGCTACTTCGACCACGTCCCTCCGCCGCCGGCGATCAAGCCCGATGACATCCCCCCGTTGCTCCACCCGGGCGACGTCGACGCGGGCTTCGACCGCTACGGCTTCCGCGTCCCGCTGATCGTCGTCTCACCCTGGGCGCGCCGGAACTACGTCTCGAACGTGGTCCAGGATCACACCTCGATCACCCGCTTCATCGAGACCAAGTGGAACCTCGGGGCGATGACCTTCCGCGATGCGAATGCGGCCAACATGACCGACTACTTCAACTTTCACCGGGCGCATTTCCGCCAGCCGCCGGTCCTCGCTGCGGCGCCCGATCCGGCGCCCGGGCTGGCCCGCTGCGCCGCGGAGGGCCAGAATCCGCCGCTGCCCCCGGCGGGCGCGATCGGGGGCTGAGCCCCTCGGCGCTCAGGTTTGGCGTCGACTCCGTTCGGCGATCATGCGATCCGCCCGGGCAACCGCGTCGACGCTCACGAGCCTGCCGAGAGGTCCGCGGTTGTCGGCGACGAGTCGATATCCCGGATCGGCGAAGGGCGCAATCACCCTGCCCAGGCGACGGCCGAAGCCCGGCCACAACACCGCGGCCAGAGGCCCCAGGGCCGCGCCGCCCGAGAGCACCCCGCCTTCGGCCCTGACCAGATGCCATGAGCCCATTCGCTGCTCGGGGCTGAGCCCCGGCAGTAGCTCTGTCGCGAGGTCCGCCTGGAGCGCAACCGTACGCAGGCGGCGGTGCCGGTCGAGCCGTAGCACCCACCCGACGCACCAGCGGCAGAAGCCGCAGTCGCGGTCATAGACCACGGTCGCGGTCGTTTGGTCGGTCATCCGGGGCCTCTCAGCTCGCCGACCCCGGTTCGGCGCGGTAGCCCGAGCGCCCGCTCGTCGGCCGGCTCCTCGGCATGGCTGTAGCGGCCTCCCCGCATCAGGGAGGCGACGGCGGCCACCAGGCAGGCGACGATCGCGAACGTGAAGGCCGCCCCGAGCCCGTCGTGGAAGGGAGCGGAGATCAGGTGGGGGAAGAAGCCCGGATCGGTCAGCTCGGCGCGGTTGGCGGGTGCCAGCGCGGCGAGGGCGTGCCCCCCGACCAGGTGCTGGATCGGGTTGTAGCCGAGGAAGGCGGCGAAGAGGATCGAGATCGGCGGTGCCTGGGCGGCGTGATGGGCCCCGGCGGAGCTGACACCGTGCGCGAGCAGGCCGCCGCTGATCGTCCGCGGCAGCGCCGAGGCCAGTCCGGCGATCATCAGGGTGAAGAAGATTCCGATCGAGAGCACCTGCGCCGAGTTCTGGAAGGTCTGGTTCATCCCGCCACCGGCGCCGCGATCTCCAGGCGGCAGGCTGTTCATCACTGCGGCCCGGTTGGGTGAGACGAACAGCCCCATCGAGATCCCGCTGAGCAGCAGGACCAGGGCGAACAGGGGATAGGGGAAGTCGACCGGCAGCAGCATCAGCAGGCCGAAGCTCGCGGCCGCGCCGAGCATTCCCCCGGTCGCGAACGGCCGGGCCCCGAAGTGATCCGAGAGGTATCCGGAGACGGGCCCGGCGACCAGCAATCCCAGGGAGAGCGGCAGCATGTAGATCCCCGCCCACAGCGGGGTATCGGCGAAGTCGTATCCATGCGCGGGCAGCCAGATCCCCTGTAGCCAGATGATCAGGATGAACATCAGGCCGCCGCGGGCGACCGCCGCGAGAAAGGTCGAGAGGGTTCCGAAGGTGAAAGCGCGGATCCGGAACAGGGGCAGCCGGAACATCGGGTTGGCGGCCCGCCACTCGATCAGCGACGAATGCCGCCAGGAAGATGACGCCGCCGGCAAGCAGTGCCAGCACCCGCGGGCTGCCCCAGCCGGTCGGCTGCCCGCCGTAGGGCCGGATGCCGTAGGTCACCGAGACCATGATCAGGATCAGCCCCAGGGCGAAGGTGATGTTCCCCAACCAATCGATCGGTGCCGGGCGCGGCGAGCTTCGCTCCTCGAGCTTCATGTACGCCCAGACGGTCCCGAACAGTCCCACCGGAACCGAGATCAGGAAGACCAACCGCCAGTCGATCGGCGCCAGCAGCCCACCCAGCACGAGGCCGACGAACAACCCGCTGACGCCGACGATGTTGTTGATCCCCAGCGCCATGCCCCGCTGGTTGGCGGGGAAGGCATCGGTGATGATCGCGGCTGCGTTTGCCAGTAGACAGGCGCCGCCGACTCCCTGGACGATGCGGAAGAAGATCAGGTAGTCGGCTCCGGCGCGGCCGTCGAGCCAGGTGACCGCTAGAAGCAGGGATGCGATCGTGTAGATGACGAAGCCGAGCCGATAGATCCGCACCCTTCCGTACATGTCGCCGAGCCGCCCGAGGCTGACGATCAGCACGCTGGAGACGACCAGGTAGCCGAGGATCATCCACAGCAGGTAGAAGCTGTTGGACGGGACCAGCGGGTCGAGGTGGATGCCGCGGAAGATGTCGGGCATCGCGATCAGGGTGATCGACGCATCGAGCGTGGCGAGCAGCACCGCCAGGGTCGTGTTCGAGAGCGCGATCCACTTGTAGGCCACCTCTCGGTTATACAGGAGGACTGCACAGTTTGCCTGTTGATTACCCGGTATAGTCGGGGCGTGGCCACCAACACCGAAGCGCCGCGCCTGGCCAGCGAGCTGCGGGTGGTCCTCGGTCAGATCGTCCGCAGGCTGCGCGAGCAGCACCGCTTCTCGCTCTCTCAGGCGGCTGTCCTCGGCAGGCTCGATCGCGAGCAGGTGAGCTCGGTCAGCGACCTCGCCGCCGCCGAACGTGTCCGGCCCCAGTCGATGGCGCAGACCGTCCGCGACCTCGAGGACGAGGGGCTGGTCGCCCGGCGACCCGACCCCGGCGACGGCCGCCGCGCCCTGGTCGAGCTGACCGCAGAGGGCCGGTCGCGGCTCGCCGCGGAGCGCCGGCAGCGCGAGGGCTGGCTTGCCGAGGCGATCGGCGAGGAGCTCTCACCCCGCGAGCGGGTGGTCCTCGGAGAGGCGGTCGCGCTGCTCCGGCGGCTCGCCGAAGCCCCCTGAAGGGCGATCCCCCGCCGCGCCGATCAGCCCGCGGCTAGAGACGCCTCAGTCGCGAACCTCCGACAGCGCGTCGATGCAGACCGTGATTGCCAGCAACAGCGCCTCATCCTCGCCGGGAGCGATCTCGACCCCGTATGTCTCCCGGACCCGAAACCAGCGCTTGGAGATCACCGCGACCGCGTTCCCATCCCGCTCGACCGTGTATTCGTGGTCGACGAAATTCCCCTTGGCGTGCAGATCCTCGCCGCCGTCGAGATCAATCGAGAAGCGGTCCCGGATACCCACCAGCGCCTTCTTCACGGTCGCCAGCGTGTCCCCGTCACGCTCGATCGCCATCTTGTCGCGGACACTGAGCTTTCGCTCCTGGATCTTCGCGACCTCGTTTCCTCCTGGGTCCTCGAGGACGAACGTCTGGCGGACGCGCAGCGCCTTCCCATTGACCCGGAAGGCATGGTTCCCGGCTGAGTCGTCGATCCAGTAGTCGTCACCGATCGACAGCAGCTTCTCGCGCATCTGGAATCGCAAGCCTCCATCGATTTCATCGTCTCCGCCTCTGAACAGGCCCATCGAGTCCTCCTTGCCGATTCCGGGTCGCTCAACCCTAGGGGGTTCAAACGGCCTGGCCCGTGAGGATCCGCGCCTGGATCTCGGAAGTCTGCTCCGAGGGCTCGATCCCCAGCTCGTCGATCAAAGCGCGGCGGCACTCGAGGTACTGCCGCAGACCACGCCTGTCAAGGATCCGTTCAAAGCCCCCATTCAGGCTCGGCAACCAGATGTTCCTGTCCCTGCCGGCAGAGCCCGGCACCAAGACGAAGGAGGAGACATGAAGTCCACCTGGTTTGCCCAGCTGCTGCGGACGCAGCGCCCCGCCATCGACGGCCGACCCCGGCCCGCTCGGCGCAGTCGAGGGAGCCCCGACGCTGGCGGTTCCGCCACAAGGCCGAGCTGGCGGCGATCCTCGTCATGCTCGTCGCGGTCTTCGCCACCGACGACGCGAGCGCAAGCGGCGCTCACCTGAGCTATGGCGTCGCCCGGCACCAGAGCACGAGGCTGGCGCGCGGCATTTGCTCGTCGTACTCGGATTGCTACCGCTACCAGGTTCCGGCCTGCAAGCGACGCGGGCCGTCCCGGGTCGACTGCCTGGCGATGTTCGGGTTCACCGACGGCGACGTCTGCGGCACCGTGATCCAGAACCGCAAGACGACCTACGGCTTCGCCCAGCGACGCGGCTGGACGAAGTGCAAGTACTAGGGGCGCCGAGGAGCTGCAAGCTCCAATCCGCGACCCGTACCCCGGCCGGCGAACCGCCCCGAAGCTCGAGGGCGGCTCGCCGGCCGGAGACTTGCCGCGATTACTCCTCGAGCCGGGCCGCCTCGAGAGCCTCCCTCCAGGAGAAGAAGGCCTCGACCCGCACTCCTCTCGCGTCCCGCAGCGTCCAGACCATTCCCACCTGCTGGACGACCGGGACGGCGCTTCCCTTGATCCGGCCACGCTGCTGGCCCAGCACCACGACCCGATCGCCGGCGTCGATCATCCGCTCGGGTTCGAGGCGGTACTGGTCGAAGTTCTCGACCCAGGTAGCGGCCAGCTTGCGAAGCCCTTGATCACCCTGGTAGAGACGATCCTCGAGCCATTCCGGGGGACCGACCCACTCGATATCCGGGTCGAAATGCTCGAAGGTCGCCTCGACGCCGCCCTCGTTGAAGGCTTCGAGGATGCGGCGCACCACCTCGATGTTCTCTTCCGACATCGGCTAGTCGGGGTCCGGGGCGGCTCTGAGGGCTTCATCGGGGTCGAGGAAGTCCCTCATCCGGACGATCCGGGCGTTTCTGAACTCGAGCAGCCAGCCGATCGGGGATTCGGTCCGCGCTCCGCTCGCCCTGCCGAGGGCGCGGAGCTGCCCGCTCATCACGATCCGCTCTCCGAGGTCAAGGATCTCCAGCACCTCGATCTGGACCTGGGCGAACGCTTCATCGACCTCGTCCATGAAGCGCCGCACGCCTACGTGGCCTTTGTAGACCTTCGCCTCCTCTCCGAACATCAACTGGTTCAGCGGCTGCCACTCCACGGCGGGGTCGAACTGATCGACGAACCCATCGACGTCGCCGCGGTTGTATGCCTCGACCGCCCGCATGCAGGTCTCGGTGTCCTCCCGTGACATCGCCTCCCCAGTATCCACCCGTCTCAATGGGGTTGCCAGGGCCGGTCCGCCCGGTTAGGGTCGCTGACGCCAGTAAGAGGCGGCCGAAAGGCGACGGCATGGGAGGGGGAACGGGGGATCACGGCTACAGGGGTCCGCTGATCCTGGGGTTGATGGCGCTGGCCTTCCTGGGGGCGCCGGCCGCGAGCAGTGCCTCGACCATCGTCTGGTCGCGTTTCGATGAGAACTTCACCCGCCAGCAGATTGTCGCCGCCAGGCCCGACGGCAGCGGGCTGCATGCGATCAGCCAGCCGAAGAAGGGCGGCTCCGACATCGACGCGCAGATCTCCCCCAACGGGCACCGGGTCGTCTGGGAGCGGGACTTCTTCGACGAGAGCATCCTGCCGGAGATCCACCTGGCCGGGATCAACGGGAAGAACCGGCGCCAGCTCGACCTGGGCTGCGTCGACCCCTGCGCGCTCGACTCCGGGCCGACCTGGCTGAGAGGCGGCGGGCGGCTCGCTTACACCCCGGTGATCGGCCCCTTCGATCCGGTCAACGGTAACGCCACCGCCGCCTTCCTTCAGACGTCCCGGCTCGACGGCTCCGGGCCAAAGCGGCTCTCGCCGCCGGGTATCGGTGCCAGGTTCGGGGACTTCTACGCGGACTACTCCCGCGACGGGAGCTACGTGGTCTTCCTCCGCGGGCGAACTTCGCCGGACTCGGTCGCAGTCTTCCGGATGGATGCCGACGGCACCAAGGTGCGGCGGCTCACCCCCTGGCGCCTCCAGGCCGATATCCCCGACCTCTCGCTTGCCGCAAGCGGACCGACCAAGGACCTCGTCGTCTTCGAGACCTACGGTCACGGCGGCCCGCCCAAGGGAAAGAGTCAGAACGTCGCGACCGTGCCGGCGAACTGTCCCACCCCGGCCAAGTGCCGCAAGCGGATCCGCTACCTGACCCACCACAGCAGGGGGCGGGTCTGGAGCTTCAACCCGAGCTTCTCGCCGAACGGCAGGCGGATCGCCTACACACGGTTCGTCCCCGGCGACAAGCACACACCGTCCGTGGGGGACATCTGGACGATGGATCCGAACGGCCGCCACAAGCGGGCGGTTTCCACTTCGCCGCTGTTCGAGTACCGGCCGGATTGGGGGCCGGCGCCGTCACGCTGAGCCGGGATCGCAGAGCTGCCTAGAGACTTGGCAGCGTGAAGCCGTCGAAGTACCAGAGAGCGCTCGTGTACCAGAGCACGGCGATCAGCACGAACAGGGTCCCGCCGGCGAGCGGCAGGACCCAACCGGGCAGCCGGTGGGAGCGGACGATGGTCAGCTTCGCGGCAAAGGCTCCGTAGAAGAAGCAGCCGGCCAGGGAGTGGACGGCGATCCGGGTGTCGAAGGTCTGCACCCCGTAGGCGAAGGCGCAGTGGTAGGCAACCGGAATGCTGAGCAGCAGGGCGCCGGTGCCGATCGCCCGGTGGACCTTGCCCATCGCGGGATTCGCCACCCCCGCCCCCGGGAGCCTGCCGTAGATCCAGAGCGCGAGGCCGATCTGGAGCACGGCGAAGCCGAGCAGGCCGGTTGCCAGCCACGACTTCAACGGCAGCGTGTCGGTGGCCGTGGCGCCGAACAGGGCAGTGCCGCTGTAGTCGGGCACGTGCTCGGTGCCAAAGAGGTAGAGGCCGAGGGTGATCGCGGCGGCGAGGCCGAGGGCGATGGCGAGGGGCACAGCGATTCCGCTGGCGGAGCTCTCGTCTGCGGCCGGGGAGACGCTCGGTGGGCTCACTGACAACTCCGATCTGCGTGCGGCGTTCGGTCGGGTTGGCATACGGAGCGCACCCGCGCCGAGGTTCAGGCGCAAGGCTCGGGCCGGCGAGGCCGCTTTGCAATCTTTATTGCAGTGGCGTTCACGCGAGGCACCCACCCTCCTCGCCGGGACAACCTGGCCCGCCTTTGGCGGCTCAAAGGCCGGATCAGGCCGTTCGCCCACCAGACCCTGCGGGCGACGGAGATCGCCCAGGGTTGGCGCGGCGGGCTGCGGGCGATCCAGGTGACGTTCATGGGCCAGCTCAGCGGTCGGGGACGCGGCCCCGACGCGGTTCCGAAGCCGGTCTCGATGAAGGAGCTGGGCGGCCGGGGACTGCTGGTCCGGCCCGGCACCTCCGACCTCGTCAACGCAGCCGGCGACTACCTCGACCGGATTCACCTGCCGCCGCCCGAGATCCCGCCCACGGAGATCCGGCAGATCGTCGAGCTCGGCTGCAACACGGGAAGCGCCATGGCCAGCTTCGCGATCCGCTATCCGCAGGCCAGGGTCCTCGGCGTCGAGGCCGACCCGATGAACGCGGACCTGGCCCGCCGCAACGTCGCCCGCTTCGGGGACCGCTGCAAGGTGGTCCAGGCGGCGATCTGGGACCGGCAGGCCGAGCTGATCGTGGAGGGAGAGACGGCCTTCGGCTACTCGGTGCGCCCGAGCCGGGGAGGCGATCCCCCGGGAGCGCGGGTCGAGGCGACGACGATCGATGTCCTGCTGGACAGTCACATGCCCGATGGTGAGATCGACTTCCTCTACATGACGATCGAGGGCGCCGAGGCAAGGGTGCTGCGCGCCGCAGGACGCTGGATCGAGCGTGTCCGCTGCATCCGGCTCGACTGGGGCAGGGGCGGCGACCCCTGCCGCCGCGAGCTCGAGCGCCACGGGTTCGAGACCCGGCTCGAGCTCGAGGGTTCCGGGGTCTGGACCGTCGGCGTCGCCCGCAGGTGAGCCCGATGCCCGAGAGCATCTCGATCGGGTCGGGCTCGACCACCTGGCATTTTGCGACGGCGGGTTAGGCCCCGCCCGGCCGCTCAGCGGCTCGCGCAGATCGCGAAGACCTTGAAGAAGCGGGTCCGGGAGAGGCGGTTGTAGATCTCACCGTCCCAGTAGACAGCGCGATCGCCGTCCATCGTCGTCCCGCTGGTCCCGCTCGGTCCCTGAGGCCCGTTCGACTGGAACTGAAGCTCCACGCTGGGGCGGCCGAGCACGCTCATGCCCCCGCCGAGCGCGCGCTCGCCGGTCGGGCAGGCCGCCACCGACTCGACCGCGTCAAAGGGCTTGACGTTTGCCTTGGCGGCGACGATGCGGGCGTTTCCGCGGCGCGCGCAGACGACCAGCACTTTGAAGCGCCGGGTCACCCCGAAGCCGTTGTAGACGGAGCCGAACCACCTGCGGGCGACATCACCGGTGTTCGCCGCGGAGACCCCGCCCTTGCCGGCCAGCGGCCCGGAGGAGGTCTCGTAGACGCCGTCTGCGGGACCGTCGCCGACGCCGATCCCTCCACCGAGGGCCCGCTGATGGCGCGGGCAGCCGACGATCGCCCCGCCGGTCTTGACCGGTCCGACCTTGAAGCTCTTGACCCGGAGCTTGGCCCCGCTTGAGCGGGAGCAGATCGCAAAGGTCTTCAGGTCGACCTCGCTGCCCGTGCCACTGTAGACGGAGCTGTTCCAGACCCGGGCCGTGTCGCCGCTCCTCGTGTGCGAGGTGAGCTCGCTCGAATTTGCCGGCCCGCTGACGTTGACGCCGAGATTGGGGGTGCTCGCAGAGCTGTACCCGACGCCGCCTCCGACCGCGACGCTCCCATTGGGGCAGAACGCAGTTGCGCCGCCGTCGTTGTTGAACAGCAGGGCAAAGTCGTATGTCGCGATCTCAGCGTCCTGGCCCGGGCTGGCCACCGCGAATGCGACCGTGCCCAGGCTCAGCAGCAGCCCTGCCGCAAGTGCAATCCTGATCTTCCGCATCTGACGATCCTCCCCGGTTGCCGGATCCTATCGCCGCGACGCCGCCGTCGCTACTCCCCATGCAGGGTCGCCAGCACCCGCCGCGGGGAAGGACGGTCGCGGTGCTCGCAGAGGTAGATGCCCTGCCAGGTTCCCAATGCCAGAGATCCGCCTGAGACCGGCAGGGTCAGCGAAGGCCCGATCAGCACCGATTTGACATGGGCCGGCATATCGTCCGGCCCCTCCAGCGAGTGCCGCCACTGGGAGGGCTCCTCCCGCACCGCGTCGCTGAACCAGGTCTCGAGGTCGGCCCGAACATCCGGGCTGGCGTTCTCGTTGAGCGCCAGCGAGGCCGAGGTGTGCTGGATCAGCAGGTGCAGGAGCCCGGACTCGAGCGTGGCGATCTCGGCCATCGCGGAGGCGATCTCCTCGCCGATCAGGTGAAAGCCCCTCTGCCGGGGCCGAAGCGTGATCTGCCGCTGGATCCACATCGCCTCATCCTGGCATCCCGCCATCGGGTTAGCCGCCGCGACTCCGGATACGGTTCCGCACCGGATCGCGGCTTCGCCGCTCGGCACACCATCCCCCTAGACGAGGAGCAGAGATGACACCGATGCATCGACCAGGCATGTGGATTGCCTGCTTTCTCATCGCGAGTGCGGGGCTTCTCGCGGCGGGCTGCGGGGGAAGCGACAGCGATTCGGCGACGACGCTGAAGATGAGCATCGGCGAGAGCGGCAAGAGCGCCAGCTTCAAGGCGCCGAAGACCGCCGAGGGCGGACTGGTCGACGTCAAGCTGACCAACGACGGCAAGGCGCCACACGGAGTCCAGTTCATCCAGTACACGGGCGATCACACGATGCAGGACGTGCTCAAGGCCATGGCGAGCAACAGCAACGTGATCCCGCCGTGGGCGAAGCTGAACGGCGGAATCGGGAGCGTCCAGCCCGGAAAGACCGGCAGCGCGACCATCGATCTCCCGGTGGGCAACTACCTGATCGCCGATGCCGCGGCGCTCGGAGGCAGCAGCAGCCCGCCGGCCACCGCAGGCATCAAGCTCAGCGGTGGGTCCAGCGGCAGCCTTCCCGACACCCCGGCTCAGGTGACCGCGGCGACCGCGGGCAAGGACAAGTTCAAGTGGGACATCTCCGGGCTGACGACGGGTACCAACAAGGCCACCTTCACCGCCAAGGGCAACGATGCGGTGCACGTGATCATCGCGGCGCCGGTCAAGGGCAAGGCGCCGCCGGTGAGCCAGATCAAGAAGGACCTCGCGAGCAACGGTCCGCCGCCCTCCTACATCGACCCCTCCGGAGTGCAGACCACCGCGATCCTCGACGGGGGCCTCTCGCAGACGGTTTCGCTCGACCTGAAGAAGCCCGGGCAGTACATCTTCTTCTGCCCGCTCACCGATCGGGACGGCAAGGGCAAGCCGCACGATCAGGAAGGGCTGCTCTCGGTGGAGACGGTGAAGTAGCCCATCGGGCGCGGCTGGACGGTCGGTCGGCCGAGCTTTGTGACAGGCGAGATCTACTGGAAGGCGTCGAGGGGCCAGCCGGCGGGGGGTGGTCAGGTTCCACCCCAGGGGTGCTGGTCGCGGCAGGGGCCCGCGACGAGCATGGTCATTGCAAGCGGTACCCGAATCCAACAAGGAGAAGCAATGACCCCCAAGACAAAGATCCGCAACACGATCGCCGCCCTCGCCCTCACGGTGACGGCCCTCTCCGGCTTCGCCGGGATCGCCAGCGCCGCGGCGCCGGCCCCGACCAAGGTCCTGATCGAGGCCGAGTCCGGCGGCTTCTTCGGTTACGTCAAGAGCCCGAAGCTCCGCTGCAAGTCCGAGCGCACCGTCGTCCTCTACAAGCAGCTCGGCTCGAAGCAGGACCCGCGCAACGACCAGAAGGTCGGCATGGACCTCGCCGAGGCCAACAACGACGGCTACATGTGGGACATGGGCAACCCCGGCCTGCACTCCGGCCGCTATTACGCCCGCGCCACCCGCACCTCGCACTGCCTCCCGGCCAACAGCGTCACGCTGCGCGCCCAGCCGTAGGCAAGGCGCCCCCCGGATTGCAGCGAACCGCCCGGCGGCCGTCAGGCCGCCGGGCGGTCACCTGCAGGTAGCTCGAGGCGCCTATGTCTGCGGGACGATGTTCTGGTTGACCCGGAAGAGGTTGTCCGGGTCATAGGTCGCCTTCACCTTGGCGAGCCGGTCATAGTTGTCGCGGTAGCTCGCCCGGACCCGCTCCTGGCCCTCGTCCATCATCATGTTCACGTAGGCGCCGCCCGCCGAATATGGGTGCAGGGCCTCGAAATAATCGATCGACCAGTTGCGGATCTCGCTTGCGTTCGCCGGGTCGGGGTCCACCCCGGCGAAGACCGAGCCCCAGTTCGCGTCCCGGTAGCTCCAGGCCGTGTCAGTGGGAGCAGGGTCGTGCGCCGCTCCGTCGATCGGGTACATGTGCATGGTTGACTTCAGGGTCGGCATCTCGGGCCCGAACCGGGCGTGGACCTCGACCGCCTCGTCTGGGATCTCGTTGACGAAATCGGCCCGCCAGTACCACTGGTCGCCCTTCGGGTAGAGGCCATCGAAGGCGCTCTGGAGCGCCGGATGGGGCATCGGCTGGACGCCGTTCATCAGCGGCTCGGGGACCGCATCGAGCAGCGGTGCCATCTCCTTCGCGGCATCGGCCTCCTCGCCTACGTAGCACCAGACGATCCCGCACACCTTGCGAGCGTGCAGCTCCTCCGGGAACGGCGGCGCCGGGGGCACCGAGGTGTAGGCGAAGAACCCGTTCAGCTCACGCGGGGCCGCGGTGATGAACTCGCGGTAGGCGGACAGCACCTCCGCGCTCTGCCCGATGTCCCAGAACACCGGGCCGGCGATCACCGTGTCCACCTCGTGCAGCCGGAACAGGAACGAGGTGACGACGCCGAAGTTGCCGCCGCCGCCGCGGATCGCCCAGAACAGGTCGGGGTGCTCGTCGGCGCTCGCCCGCACCTGCTCGCCGCTGGCCAGCACCACCTCGGCCTCGAGCAGGTTGTCGATCGAGAGGCCGAACTTGCGGGTCAGATGCCCGAGGCCGCCGCCCAGGGTCAGACCTCCGACCCCGGTGGTCGAGATGATCCCACTCGGCGTTGCGAGGCCATGCTGGTTGGTCGCGGCGTCGACCTCGCCCCAGGTGCAGCCGCCGCCGACCCGGGCGGTCCTCGCCTCAGGGTCGACCTCGATCTGCTTGATCGCCGAGAGGTCGATGACGACCCCGTCGTCGCAGGTGCCCAGCCCGCCGCCGTTGTGGCCGCCGCCGCGGACTGCGAGCAGCAGGTCGTGCGCGGCTGCGAAGCGGACGACCTGCGCCACCTCGGCTGCGTCGGCGCAGCGGGCGATCAGCGCCGGCCGCTTGTCGATCATCGCGTTGTAGACGGCCCGCGCCTCGTCGTAGCCGGCGTCCTCGGGCCCGATCAGCCGCCCGTCGAAGCCGCTGAGCTCCTGGCGCGCGGTCTGCGCGGGTGTGGTCGCTGTGGTCATGCGTCCTCCTCCTGCTGGGTGGTCGGATTCATCCGGATCGAACCTAGGCCAACCGCGAGGCCCTGTCATGACCCGTTCTGACCCACTTTTTCGGGCCACCGCGTCCTGATTTCCGGGCGGAGTGGTCAGAACTGACTATGGTCTTGGTGAAGCCCGGATGCAAGACCTCCCTGGTGCGCTGCGTCTTCCCTCGACCTATCCCTTCGTCGGGCGCTCCGCCGAGCTCGAAACGCTGCGCTCGCTGATCCCCCGTGCCGAGGGCGAGGGCCGCCGCGCGGCGATGATCGGTGGCGAGCCCGGCTCCGGCAAGAGCCGCCTGGTTCGGGAGTTCTCAGGCGTCGCGGCCGAGGACGGTGCCCTCGTCCTCTACGGCGCCTGCGATGCGGTGGTCCGCTCCCCCTACGGGCCATTCGTCGAAGCCCTCGACCACCTCTCCCGGGTCTGTGAGCCAAACGAGCTCCGGGCCGCTCTCGGGCCCGGAGGAGGGGAGCTGACCCGGCTGCTTCCCGACCTGCCCGCAAGGGTGGGTGAGCTCGAGCCGCCGGTCGAGGCCGACCCCGACACGGAGCGGCATCGGCTCCACACCGCGGTGACCGAGCTCCTCGCCGGGATCAGTCGCAGCCGCCCCGTCCTGCTGGTCCTCGAGGACGGCCACTGGGCGGATGCCCCGACCCTGATGCTGCTGCGCCACCTGACCCGTTCCGCAGGCCACGCCAGGATTCTGCTCCTCGCAACCTTCCGCGACACCGAGTCCGAGCTGCCGGAGGCGTTCTCCGAGACGCTCGCCGATCTGCGCCGCTCCGAAGCGGTCGTCTGGCTGCGGCTCGCCGGCTTCTCCAGCGAGGAGATGACGGAGTTCGTGCGGCGGGCCGCCGGCGGCGGCGCGGGGGAGGGTCTTCCGGAGCTGGCGAGCGCGATCAGCGAGCTGACCGACGGGAACGCCTTCCTCGTCTGCGAGCTCTGGCGCTCCCTGGTCGAGACCGGGGCCGTCGAGCTGAGCGGGGGAGAGATCCGCCTCGCCCGTCCACTCAGCGAGCTCGGGACTCCGCAGGGCGTTCGCGAGGTGGTCAGCCAGCGGCTCTCGCGGCTTGCCCCTGGCACTTCCGACCTGCTGGAGCTTGCCGCGATCGCCGGAGGCGAGTTCGAGCTGGGCACGGTGCGCAGGGCATCGCATCTCGAGGACCGCGAGCTGCGCGCCGCCCTCGACGAGGCGGCTCGCAGCGGGATGATCGAGGAGCTCCCCTCGACCGCGCTCTCCTACCGGTTCACCCACGAGCTGGTTCGCAGGGCCCTCCATGATCGGCTCAGCGGCCTGCGGCGGGCGGAGCTGCACCTCCTGGTCGGCGAGGCGCTCGAGAAGGGCGGGGTGCAGTCCGCCCGCGCCCTGGCGGACCTCGCCCATCATTTCGCCAGTGCCGCCCCGCTCGCCGAGCCGGGGCGGGCGGTCGAGTACACGCTGCTGGCGGCCCGGGCTGCGACGGCCGCGCTCGATTTCGAGCAGGCGGCGGAGTGGATGCGGACCGCGCTCGAGCTGCCGATCGACGACCCTCTGCAGCGGGCCGAGGCCTTGCTGGAGCTCGGCTCGGCCAGCCACCGCGCGGGCAGGGCGCTCGATGCCCTCGAGGCGTTCGACTCGGCGGCCGGGATCGCCCGCGAGCTCGAGGACGCGCAGCTGCTCGCCAGGGCGGCGATCGGATACGAGGAGGCCTGCTGGCGCCCCGGGATCGCCGAGGAGGGGGCGGTGGACCTGCTCGAAGAAGCAGCGACCGCGCTCGGGGACGAGACCTCGGCACTGCGGATCGGCCTGCTCGCCGGCCTGGCGAGGGCACTCGACTTCCAGGGTGAGCACGAGCGCGGGGCGATCGTCAGGACCAGGGCCGTGGAGATGGCGCGGGGCCTGGGCGATCGCGCCGGGCTCGCGACCGTGCTGATGCGCTCCTACTGGGCACGGGGCACCAGCTCCCTGCCGGAGATCCTCGAGATGCTCACCGAGGCGACGGAGATCGCCGAGTCGCTTGGGAACACTGAGATCCGCGCCGAGGCGATGGCCTGGAGGGTGCCGACCCTCGTCGCGCTGGGGGATATCGACTCGGCCCGGCTCGAGGTCACCGCACTTCGCGAGACGGCCGAGCAGACCGCGCAGCCGTTCATGCATCACGTGGCCGAGCATTACGCATCGGCGATCGCGCTCGGCGACGGGCGCCTGGCCGAAGCCGAGGCGGCGGCCAACCGGTCTCACGAGTGGAGCCGGCTGCTGACCGGAAGGGATCCCTCCGGGGTGTACGGGATCCAGATGTTCAGCGTCCGGCGCGAGCAGGGCCGCCTGGCGGAGCTGGCCCCCGTGGTCAGGATCCTCGCCGGCGAGTCTCGCGACGGTGGCCCCTGGCGCCCCGGCTTGATCACCGTGCTGATCGAGCTCGGGATGCAGGACGAGGCGAGAGAAGAGCTGGGGCAGTTGGCCGATCAGGGCCTCGATCGCCTGCGAGCGTCGCTCTGGCTGGCCTCGCTCACCTACCTGACCGATGCCTGCGCGGCGCTCGGTGAGGAGCGGCTGGCCGCCGTCGTCTATCCGGAGCTGGAGCCGCTGGCAGGGGCGAACGTGATGATCGGCCATCTGGTCTCCTTCTACGGGGCCGCCGACCGCTACCTGGGAATGCTCGCGACGACCCTGGGCGAGTGGGACCGTGCCGGGGAGCACTTCGAGAGCGCCATCGAACTGAACCGGCGCATGGGTGCCGACACCTGGCTCGCCCACAGCGCATATGAATATGCCCGCCTGCTGCTGAAGAGCCCGAACGGCGACCGGGCTCGAGCCGCTGCGCTGCTCAACGAGGCGGCTGAGCTGGCGGAGCGAATCGGGATGGCGACCCTGCTTGCCCGGGCCAAATCGCTCGGATCGGCCGCCCCGACCGGCCTGCCCGATGGGCTCTCGGCACGGGAGGCGCAGATCCTGCGCCTGGTCGCGCGGGGGCTCAGCAACCGCGAGATCGGGGCCGAGCTTCAGATCAGCGAGCACACCGCCGCCAACCACATGCGCAGCATCCTGCGGAAAACCGATTGCGCGAACCGCACCGAGGCCGCCTCCTACGCGCACCGCCACGGCCTGATCGAGGCCTGAGCCCGCGCTAGGATCTGTCCTGATGCCGCTCTTCATGATCGAGCGAACCTTTGCGGATCAGCTGGAGCTGACCAACGAGGACATCAACCTGATCGAGGAGGTGAACGCCGGGGAAGGGGTCCACTGGCTCTTCTCGTTTCTCAGCGCCGACCGCCGGCGCACCTACTGCCTCTATGAGTCGCCCTCCCCGGACGAGATCATCGCCGCGGCACGGCGGGCCAATGTCCCGGCCGACAAGGTCGTCGAGGTCGGGGCTGGGACGCCGGAGTTCTCGGATCGCCTGCAGGATTGGGCCGCCTCGCAGGTCGACGCGTAGCAAGGCGATAGCCGCGGTCTAGATTCAGCTGTCCCGCGGCCCGAATGGTTGACATTCTCCCGCGGCCGCATAGGTTGGAGCCGATGAGGTTGGCGGGGAAGGCGTTTGGGGCGGTCGTGACGGTGGCAGCGCTGGGAGCGCTGCTGCTCCCGACTGCAGTCCAGGCGGAGGGCCGCAACTGCGTGGGAGCGCCGGGCGCAGGGGATAGCTACTTCCCAGAAGACGGCAACGGCGGCTATGAGGTCCGACACTACGGGCTCGACCTCACATATGACCCCGCCACCGACCTGCTTGGCGGTACGGCGACCATCGAGGCCAGAACGGGACGGCGACTCTGTCGATTCGACCTCGACCTGGTCGGCCTCGAGGTGAATGCCGTCAGGGTCAACGGCAAGACGGCGACGTGGAGACGTGACGGCCAGGAGTTGGTCATCTCGCCTAGCCGTACGCTGGACAGGCATGCCGATTTCCGCGTCGTGGTCCGCTACGGCGGTGTTCCGGTCCAGCTCTCCGATCCGCTCACGCACCTGCCATCGGGATTCCAGACCACCTCGGACGGGGTCAGTGTGACCACAGAGCCCGAAGGGGCCGACACCTGGTACCCGGCCAATGACCATCCCACCGACAAGGCTTCCTTCTCCTTCGAGGTCACAGTGCCCCCCGGCTACCAGGTCGTCGCCAACGGAGAGCCTCGCGGGCATCGGAAGAGCCCCAACGGCTGGACCGCCTGGCGGTGGGAATCGCGCCAGCCGATGGCTTCCTATCTGGCCACGATCGATGTCGGGAAATGGGATGTCCATCGCTGGAGGACTGGGACCGGGGTGCCGGTCTACGATGCCGTCGATCCGGCGATTCCCGATCAGTTCCGCCAGGAAATCGACTCCTCCCTGGCTCGGCAGGGCGAGATCCTCAAGCTCCTTGGCCATGACTTTGGCCACCCATATCCATTCAGCACTGTTGGGGGAATCGTCGATCATGAGCGCCCGATTGGCTATGCATTGGAGAATCAGACGCGGCCCGTCTACTCCTACATCTTCTGGATCGACAACCACGGCCAACCCACGAACGCCGACTACGTGATTGCTCACGAGCTCTCCCACCAATGGTTCGGCGACTACATAACGCTTCGGCGCTGGCGGGACACCTGGCTGAACGAGGGTTTCGCGACCTACGTCGAATGGCTGTGGAGCCAGCACGAGGGGCAGGGGACACCCGAGCAGATGTTCCAGGGCCTGCTCGCCACACCCGCCGACGATCCGCTGTGGTCGCTCGTGATCGGAAACCCCGGTCCGGTGCGGGCATTCGATGACCCCGTCTACGTCCGCGGCGCGATGACGCTGCAGGCGCTGCGCGACCGGATCGGAGATCGCAGCTTCTGGAAGCTGATCCGGCGCTGGGTTTCAACCCGAGGCGGCGGCCACGGGACCACGGGCCAATTCATCTCCCTTGCCGAGAGTGTTTCGGGCAAGCAGCTCGACAGCCTGTTCAGGACCTGGTTGTTCACCGACGGCAAACCGGCTCAGGCCGCCCGTGCTTCCACGGAGATTGGCGCCTCCACCAGGTCGCAGGCGAGCGCTTGGCTGAAGAGCGTCAGATCGAGACTGAGGAAAGGCGCCTACTGAGGGCTCAGAGCGCCGCATAGACGGCGTCGATCAGTGCCCGGTTGCGAGGGTTCTGCCAGCTCGGCCCGGCCCGGTTCATCGTATAGCCGAAGCTGAGTCGCTGGTCGGGGTCGGCGAACCCCAGCGATCCCCCGGCCCCGAAGTGCCCGAACCCCCGGGAGCCGGTGCCCAGCGGGCGCTCCGCCTGGGTCAGCTGGAAGCCGAGGCCGAACCGGGACGGCCGCTCGAGCACGAAGTCCGTACCGGAGGATTGCTCGGCGGTCGCCGCTTCGATCATCTCCTCGCCGAGCACGCGCACTCCGTCGATCGACCCTCCACAGGCGAGCGCGGCGTAGATCCGGGCGATCGCCACCGCCGTCGCGTGGCCGTTGGTCGAGGGCATCTCGGCGTCGCGCCATGCCCTGGTGTTGACCGTGCCCAGCCCCGAGATCCCCGGCGGGTTGAAGTAGACGCTTCGAAGAAGCGCAGCCCGCGGGTCCTCCCCGCCGGACCCCGCCCCGCCTGCGCCTGGATCCTCGACTGGTGCCGGGTCCGGAGCCGGGTCGGCGTCGAACAGGTACTCGGCGACGCGGCCCTCGTCCCCACGCCCGACGCCGAAGCTGAAGTCGGCCGCGAGCGGCCCGGCGATCCTGCGGCGGAACAGCTCCCCCAGGGCCGTACTGCTGATCCGCCTCGCTATCTCCCCGACCAGGAAGCCGAAGGTGTTGACGTGGTAGCCGTGGGTGCGGCCCGGCGACCACCAGGGGCGCTCGGCGGCGAGCGCTTCGGTCATCGTCTCCCACTCATACATCGCCGTCTCGGGGAGCGGGTCCCTGATCCCCGGCAGGCCCGCCCGGTGAGAGAGCACCATCCTCGTGCTGATCTCGTCCTTGCCCTGCGCCGCGAACTGCGGCCAGTACCGGGACACGGGCTGATCGATGTCGAGCCGCCCCTCCTCGACCAGGGTCAGCAGGCAGGTGGCGGCCATCGCCTTGCCGACCGAGAAGACGTCGACCAGCGTGTCCCGGCGCCAGGGGCGCCGCCGCCGTCGGTCCGACCAGCCCCCCCAGATGTCGACCACCGGATCCCCGTCGATGCAGACGGCGACGGCAGCCCCGATCTCGCCTCGGCCACTGAAATTCTCGGCCAGCGCCTCCCGAACCCCGGTGAATCGCCGGTCGCAGCGGCCCTCGATCTCGGGCACCGCGCTCAACCCGGGTGGTAGACGCCCCAGGCCCAGTGGCTACAGCGGTGCCGCGACTTGTGGCGCAGGTAACAGCGGTCGTCGATGCGATCGACCTTGTAGCGGGCCCACCAGTCGATGCCCCGCTTCCCGCGGAAGCGGTGGGCGACCACCTTGGCGTAGTAGAACTGCCTGCCCCGCACCCATGCGGCGAAGCAGCGCACGGTCGAGGTGTTGACTCGCTCGCGGCAGCGGTAGCGCTTGCCCGAGCCCCGGCGATACCCGCGCAACCGGTGATACAGGGCGCGCTTCGCGTAGACCTTGGCCTTCGCCCGGGGCAGGTATGGGGCGCGTCCGGAGGCGAGCGCGGCTGGAGCTCCGAGGTTGACCAGCAGCACCAGGGTGGCGACAAGGAAAAGCGGTTGGACCGGGTTCCGCACGATCCTCATGATCGACGATTGACCCAATTTCGGTCTTGACCCGGGACCCCTGATCCAGGATAGGCTTGCTCCCATGGAGCTTGCGGCGGGGGGCCAGGTTGGGAGAACCCGGGGCTGGATCGTTCTGTTGGCGGTCATTGGCGCCGCGGTCGCGGTGCTCGTCCTGAGCCCGTCTCCGGCGTCGGCTCAGGGATGCAGCAACGCCCCCAAGGCGAAGAAGGTGCGCGCCTTCGGCGTCAGCTGCCGCCAGGCCAAGAAGGTGATCGCCGAGGATGTCAGCCGGCGCAAGTGCAGGAACCGCTGCAGCTTCCGCAAGGTGGGCTACAAGTGGGACTGCGAGCAGCGGCCCTCGGGGCTCAACTCGTGCGAGACCCGCTTCGACACGAAGCGCTACACCGTCACCTTCGATTACACCGGCGCCAAGCACCACCACGCGGCCCGCAGGCACATCTAGTCTCGAGATATCTGCGCCGGCAGCAACCTCGGAGGGCGCAGCGTGTTTCAACAGGTGTGAGCGCCATTCCGATTCCCTTCCGAACCGCTTTGGTGCTGGCATGCCTGACCGCGCTGCTCGCCGCGGGCTCGCTCTTCCTCCCGGCCGCGCGCGGCGCTTTCCCCGGGAGGCCGGGCCTGATCGCCTTCGACAGCTCCGCCCAGAGCGGCGGCGGGGAATCCGAGTCCGACTGCGTCAGCAGCGACGACGCGATCGAGACGATGCGCCCCAGCGGGCGGCACCGCGCGGTCCTCGGGCGGGGGATCAACCCGGCCTTCTCGCCCAACGGGCGCAGGATCGCCTACAGCGTCTGTGACGGCGTGCAGAGCGACCTGATGATCATGCGAAGCGATGGCAGCGGCGCCCACGCTGTGCTCGACTCCCCGGCCGATGAGTATCAGCCCTCCTTCGGCGCGAGCGGGAAGCGCATCTTCTTCGTCCGTGACAGCGGCGGCGAGGGCTACGGAGATATCTACTCGGTGTCGGTTGACGGCAGCGGCCTGAAGCGGCTGACGCACAAGCACGGGGAGATCGCCGAGCACAATCCGCAGGAATCCGCAGACGGCCGCTACGTCGTCTTCGAGCGCTCCGGCCGGATCCTCACGATGCGCCCCGACGGCTCCAGGGAGAGGCGGCTCGCCTTCGGGTACGACCCGGCGGTCTCGCCTGACAGCAGGCGGATCGCCTTCGCCGACGGGGGCCAGATCTACCTCGTCGGCCCCGGAGGGGCCCATCTGCACGCGCTCACCCACCTGAAGGCGAGGAGCGACGCGTACTCGAGCGTGCTCTCGCCCGCCTTCTCGCCGGACGGGCGCTGGGTCGCCTTCGCCGTGGAGCGCTGCGTCGACTACGGACCGGGGTGCCATGACTCGCAGAAGCTGATGAGGATCCGGATCCGCGACGGCAAGACGGAGCGGCTGACGACGACCAGGGTCGGCGGCTTCCACCCCGACTGGCAGCCGCGGCCCTAGGCCCAGCCACCTGGGTGTTGGACACCCAGGGTGCCTTGCCGCGGATGCCCTGATCCTGTTGAGTTGGCGCGGTGCCGGCGGCTTTCAGGGAATCCTCGGGATGGTCGCGCGCCAGGATCGCGGCGCTGGCGGCGATCGCCGCGATATCGATCCTCGCCGGCCTCCCTGAACCCGCTCCGGCGGCGGAGCAGGACCAGCTCAGCGTCGAGGCGCTCTCCTCGCGGCCCGACATGGTCAGCGACGGCGATGCCCTGGTCGAGGTGGATGTCCCGGCGAGCGCCGATCCGGCTGGATTGAGCGTCACCGTGAACGGAGTCGACCGGACCTCCGGCTTCGCGGCCGTCGGGGGCGACGGTCGCCGCCTGCGCTCACTCGTCAGCGGCCTCTCTCCCGGTCCGAGCACGGTGCGGGCGACGCTTCCCGGACAGCCGGCGGCGACCCTCTTCCTGGTCGACCACCCCCGCCAGGGACCGATCTTCTCCGGACCGCAGCAGACCCCGTATGTCTGCACCACCGCCGCCGGCGGCCTCGGTCCCCCCACGGATAGCGCCACCTGCGCCGCGCCCACCCAGGTCTCCTACTACTACATGGGTACGGACGGGGCCTTCCATCCCCTGGCGGACCCGCAGAGCCGCCCCGCCGACCTCGCCCAGACCACGACGCGCGACGGCCAGACCGTCGACTACGTGGTCAGGCTCGAATCTGGGGTGATCGACCGCTCGATCTACCGCTGGGCGGTGCTGGCGCCCGGCGGCCACATCGCCGAGGGCTGGAACCACCGGCTGATCTACTTCTACGGCGGCGGCTGCTCCGCCGGGCACCAGCAGGGGACCTCGGACCCCGATGGCGTCCTCGACGACCGGATGCTCTCCCGCGGGTACTCGGTGGTGGGGTCCAGCCTCAACGTGCTCAACACCGCCTGCAATGACGTGCTCTCGGCCGAGGCGACCTCGATGATCAAGGAGCACGTGATCGAGAGCCTCGGCGAGCCCCCGGTCTGGACGATGGGCTGGGGCAGCTCGGGGGGCTCGGTCCAGGTGCAGATGATCGCCCAGAACTACCCGGGCCTCCTCGACGGGATCGTGCCCGGCGCGAGCTTTCCCGACAACTCGGCCCCCGACTACCCGGACTGCAGGCTGCTGCTCAGCTACTTCGGCACCACACAGGGTGCGGCGCTGACCAATGCCCAGCGCAGCTCGATCACCGGGCTCAGCGACCCCAACGGCTGCGCCGCGCTGAGCGCCGGCGCCGACGTGATCCATGCAAGTGAGGGATGCATCGAGAGTGTCGTCGGCGTGGCGAACATCTTCGACCCGGTGACGAACCCCGGCGGCGCGCGCTGCACGATCTGGGACAGCATGGTGAACGTCTACGGCGCCGACCCGGCAACCGGCTACGCGCGGCGCACCCTCGACAACGTCGGGGTTCAGTACGGATTGAAGGCGCTCCAGGAAGGAGCGATCAGCGTCGATCAGTTCCTCGACCTGAACCAGGGGATCGGCGGCTTCGACGACAACGGCGATCCGAGGCCGCAACGCTCGGTGGCGGACCCGACCGCTCTGGCGATCGCCTACCGCACCGGGCGCATCAACCAGGGAACGGGCGGCTACCCGGACGTGCCGGTGGTGGACATCCGCAGCTACACGGACAACGAGGTCAACGTCCACCAGTACTTCAACACCTACCGGATGCGCGCTCGCCTCGACCGCTTCGACGGCGACCACGACAACCAGGTGATGTTCCGGGCCAAGGGCGGCGCCAGCGTCAACCGCATGCAGGACGCCGCGATCGACACCATGGGCACCTGGCTGGACAACATCGACGCCGACACCTCGAGCCTGCCGCGGAGCCAGAAGGTCGTCGCCGGCAAGCCCGCCAACGCCGTCGATGCCTGCTGGATTGGCGGCACCAGAATCGACGAGCCGGCTTCGCTGACCGGCACCGGAACCTGCTCGACCACCTATCCCGCCCACAGCCTCCCCGCCAACCGGGCCGGCAAGCCGGTCGATTCGATCGCTGCCAAGTGTCGCCTCGCGCCGATCGACTTCGGCGACTATCCGGCGACCTCGCCGGTCCAGCGGAGCCGGCTGCAGGCGATCTTCCCCGACGGGGTCTGCGACTGGACTCAGCCCGGGGTCGCGGAGCAGCCGCTGGCCGGGACATGGCGCACCTTCGCGGCTGGAACAGGGTCCGACACCACCCCTCCGGAGACGTCCATCTCCACGAGCCCGGCGGCGAGCGTCAGCCCCGGCCCGGTCCGCTTCGGCTTCTCGGGCAATGAGATGGGGGTCAGCTTCGAATGCAGCCTGGACGGCTCGGCCTTCTCGGCCTGCGATTCACCGGCCCGCTTCGAAGGCCTCGGCGCCGGTTCCCACACCTTCAAGGTGCGGGCGATCGACCCAGCGGGCAACGCCGATCCGACTCCCGCCGGCTCGAGCTTCACTATCGCCTCCGCGCCACCCCCGACAGTGGCCTTCGTCAGCCCGCTCGCCGGCGCGACCGGGGTCTCCCGGACCGCCCCGATCGTCGTCGGCTTCGACCAGGCGATGGATAAGCCCTCCGCCGAGGCAGCCTTCTCGCTGAAGCGCACCAGCAACGGCGCCGCGGTCCCCGGCAGCCTCGGCTGGTTCGGCAACGCGCTGATCTTCCTCCCCGCCAAGCCGCTGGATGGCGCCACCGGCTACACGGCGAGCGAGGGCGTCGGGGCAAAGGACCCGGCCGGCAACCCGCTCTCGGCCCCCAAGAGCTGGCAGTTCACCACCGCCACCCAGCCGCTGATCACCAACGTCGTCCCGGCCGAGAGCGCCACCGAGGTGCTGCCCAACGGCTACGTCGTCGTCGCCTTCGACACGGCGATGAACAAGGCCTCGGCCCAAGCCGCCTTCAGCCTGAAGCGGAGCAGTGACGGGGCCCCGGTCAGCGGCAGCTTCGGCTGGTACGGCGGCGGCGCCTACGTCCTGATCTTCGACCCGGCAAGCGACCTTGCCCCCGCGACCCAGTACACGGCGACGGTCTCCACTGCCGCCAAGGACTCCGCCGGCCATCCCCTGCCCGTCGCGAAGAGCTGGAAGTTCACGACCACCAACCGCCCGATCGTCAACTACCTCTACCCGGCCGACGGGGCGACCGGAGTCTCGCGAGCCTCTCTTGTCATCCCCTTCTTCAACAAGGCGATGGATAAGCCCTCGGCCGAGGCAGCCTTCACGCTGAAGCGCACCAGTGACGGAGCCACCGTCCCGGGGAGCTTTGGCTGGTACGGCAACGCGCTGATCTTCGCCCCCGCCTCGCCGCTGGGGGCCAACACCCAGTACACGGCGACGATCGCCGGCACTGCCAAGGACCTGGCCGCCAACACCCTCGCCAATCCGACCAGCTGGCGGTTTACGACGGGCGGCTAGCCGGCGCTCGGCAGGACCTCGCCGAAGAGGCCGTGGCTCTCACCGGCCGGCCCCGCGGTGAACAGCAGCGTGCCGGGATTGCCGATGATCCCGTTGCCGAAGCTCAACCCCCAGAGCCCGTCGATCACCAGCGGCTTGCCGTTGCTGCGCTGCAGCGCGCCGAGGAACTTGCCGCTGCGAGGGGCGAAGGCGTTGATCCGGCCGTTGCCGAAGTTGCCGATCAGAAGCGCCCCTCCGGCACCGCCGAAGTCCCCCGGTGCCCGCACGATCCCCCAGGGCGAGTCGAGCGGCCCCCGGCGGGCGAACCGGCGCAGCAGCTTCCCGCTGGTGTCGTAGACGTCGACGTAGCCGTTGCCGCGGCCCGGGACGTCGTCCTCCGCGCCGCGATCCTGCTTCGCGTAGCTGACGAAGACCTTCTGGCCGATCGCCTGGATCCCGAAGGGGGCGTACTTGTCCGGGATCTTGCGGTCGCTGAAGGCGCCGCGGCGGTGGACCGGCTTGAACCGGGAGTTCCATACGTCCACCTTGCCGTGGTGGAAGTCGGTCGCGTAGAGCCGCTGGCCGTTGGGGGTGTCGGCGATCGCCAGGCCCTTGAAGATCGCGCCCCGGACCGAGGCCGCCGGCTGAGCCTCGGTCGCCGGCGGCACGGCGATGTTCCAGCCGGTGATCTTGCCGGCTTCCGACGAGAAGAGGAAGGTGGCCGGCCCCGAGGCCGCTCCGGAGTGGACGACGAAGCCAGAGGAGCCGTTGTAGACCATTCCGGTCGGCTCCCCGCCGGGGATCGAGACCGTCAGCGGCAGCTTCGCCACCGGCGTGCCGCTCACCCCGCCTGAGTACAGGGTCGAGTTGTCGGATCCGTTGTTGGCGACCCAGGCCGGAGTCATCGGGCCGAAGGCAAGGCCCCATGCGTTGACCAGGCTCGGGTCGAGAAGCTGGGCCTTGCCCGCCTGGTCGGAGACGAGGTTTCGCTGCACGTAGCGGCCGGCTCCTCGGGCCAGTGCGCCCGGCGCCAGCGCCAGGCAGGCGCTCATCGCAATCCCCAGGGCGATCCACCACGTGGGTGACCGACGGTCGCACCGGGCAATCGACGAAGAGCGCATCCCAACTCCAATCGTTCGGCGGCCGGCACCTCCGGCCATCGGGCGTTGATACGGGGAACGAGGCGGCTGGGTTCACCTACCTCCAGGTCACTGCCCAGTCCGCGGCCCGGCCCGGCTGCGCATCCAGGTGGAAGTGGACCAGGCCGCCGGCGCGGCGGTGGGCGACGCGGCGGCCGTCGGCCCAGACCGTGACCGCCGCGCCGCGGGGCACGCCCCCGACGCCGAGGGCCAGCCGATCGTGTGAGGCGACCCGCAGATAGCCGCGGATGCGGCTGCCGTCGCGCTCGACACCCACCCGCGGCAGCCGCAGGGAGAATCGCCGCAGGTGCGGGGTGATCCGGAAACCGCGCTCGGTCGCGGTGACGCCGGCGAGGTTGATGGCGTCCATCACCATCCAGGTCGGCTGCTCGGTGATCTGACCCGCGTAGTCGGAGTAGAGGCCGACCCCGCAGTCGGCGGGCCGGCTCGCGTAGAAGGCGTTGCAGGCGTCGTCGACGGACACCGTGCCGTCCCAGTGCCGGGGGAAGGCGGTGGCGTGGGCGGCGAGGGTGTTGCGCGTGTACTCGCTCCAGGCGTAGCGGGGTGCGCCCGAAACCTTGCCGTCGAGGCTTGCCAGGGCCCAGGTCAGCCAACCGTTGACGTCGTACCAGACGCCCCCCACGTACTGGGAGGCGCCGTCGAAGCCGCCGGGGGTCGGGGGCTCGGTGACCGCGGGATCGGCCGCGGCGGGGGACTGGGCAGAGCCGATCTTCGCCGGTCCACCGAGCGCCGCCGGCGCTCCGATCCCGGTGAGGAAGCGGCGGATGTTGGCGACCAGGGTCCGCGCCTGCGAGCGGCTCGGCACCCCCGCGAGAATCGCCCATGGCTGCGGCTCTCCGAAGATCGCGCCGCTCCCGATCGGGGTGCCGGCTGCGGTATAGCCGCGGAGGTACCAGCCGCCGGTCCACTCGGCCCTGACGGTCGCCCGCAGCTCGGCGGCGCGGGTCCGGAGCTTCGCCGCGAAGGCGCGGTCGCCGCGCAGCTCGGCGAGCTCGGCGAGGCGCGGGTAGGCGTAGGCGAGCTGGGCGGGGACCAGCATCGACTCGTTCATGTGCAGGAAGACCGCCGAGAAGTCCGACCAGTCGCCGTTGCGCCCGGCCAGGTACCCGCCGTGGGGGCCGCGCAGCGATTCCTGGTGCGCGAAGGCGATCTTCAGATGCCGCCAGACGCTGACCCTGCGGTCGCTGTCGTTGAACGGCAGCTTCTCGGAGAAGAAACGGGTGTCGCGCGAGCCGAGCCCGTACTCGGCGGCCGCCATCAGCAGCCAGAAGTCGAGGTCGTCGGAGTTCTCGATCAGGTCGTAGGGACGGCAGAGCGGCAGGCTGCCGTAGGGGATCTCGCCGCTGGCCCGCGACTGCAGCGACACCGAGTAGCGGAGGATCTCGCGGGCCATCGCCGGGTCCGCGTAGACCATCGGCAGCAGGTAGTGCAGCCAGCTGCGCGAACCGAGGTTGGCACCGCCGCTGTACTGGTAGTAGCCGCCCTGGGTGATCGTGTGGTGGCCGCACGCCTCTTCGTAGACCGAGGCGGCGCGCAGCAGGTAGGCGTCCCACTCGAGCTCGCGGGCGACCCAGGCCCGGCCGGGGCCGAAGTCGGCCTTCGGGACCCAGGCCGACCAGCGCCGCTCGCTGGCGGCGAACGGAGCGCGGGTCCGGCGGTAGCGCCTCACCAGGGTGGGGATCTGCCCCGGTTGGGCCATCCCGTAGGCGTAGCGCAGGGTCACCGATTGGCCTGGCGCGAGGCGAAGCGGAGCCCGGAAGGCGAACAGCGTCGCGCCGGCGGCACCGCCAGGTGAAGGGGGCGAGATCGAGTCGCTGAGCCGGTTCGCTGCCACCTCGGCGGGGGTCGCCCGTGTCCCCGCGCCGAAGAAGGCCGGCGCCGAGGTCTCATACCCCGAGAGCGGCCCGCGAAGCGCCGCGGCGAAGATGCTGAGCGGGCGATCGTCTCCCTCGCCCGCCGCCTGGGGGACGCTCAGGGTCTTGCGGGCAGGCGCCCAGCGAGGCGAGCCCAGGCCTCGGTGGGTGTGGTCGTACTGGTCATAGGGGTTGACGTCCCAGTATTCGAACCAGGAGACCTTCCGGGTTCGCTCCGACCTGTTGCGGATCGTCACGTCGTGCAGAAGCAGAGGGTCATCGCCGAAGGGCGCGTAGACGACCTCGCGGATGCCGAGATGGTCCGATCGCAGGCTCCGCCGGTAGTAGCCGACGCCGAAGCGCCGCGAGGTGGCCGCTCCCGGCGGCCGGTCGAGGTGGAGGGTGCTGAGCACCTTGCCGCCGAGGTTCAGATAGCCAAAGCCTCCCGAGAAGTGGCTGGCGCCGGGCTCGAAGCGGTTGGCCCACTGGGCGAGCCGGTCCTGGCTCCAGAGCTGGGTATAGCCGTGGTTGAAGGCGGCGGCGACGATGTGATCGTTGCCGAGCTCGTGCTGGGCGGCCGTGTCGCCATCGAGCTCGGGCTGCCGGGCCCATGGCACCCTCTCCTCGTCGACCCGGTAGCGGAAGGCGGGCAGCCCGAAGCGGTCGACGCTCCAGCGGCCGAAGGCGCCGCTGCCGTAGGAGGAGGCGATCCGGGCCGGGCTCCGGTCGGCGGAGAGCGGTGCCGGCGTCGCCTCTGCCCGCGCCGGAATGAGCGCCACCGCCAGCGCGAGCAGGACAAGCCCGGCCGACCTCTCCCCGCCCGATGGCCGGATCATCGCCTCAGCCCCCGCCGATCCGGCGGAGCGCCTCCCTGCCCCCCTCGAGCAGCGGGTCGCCGTGGGCGAACAGCAGGGCCTCGATCGGCTCCTCCGCGAGGGCCAGAGCCCGCTCGCGGATCTGGCGCTTCACGGCCTCGGGGTGATCGCCGATCAGTTGGTCGGGCACGAAGCCGAGCGCGCCATGGTTGATCAGCGCGTCGGCGAAGAGCAGCGCCCCCGGCCCGACCTCGAGCCGCAGGACCGTGTCGTCGGGGCAGATCGCGTCCATCTCCAGTGCCACTACCTCGTCGCCGAGGCGTTCGCCGAAGGCGAAGCCCTCGACCTGGGGCCCGCCCGAGAATTCGTGCAGGCCCGACTCGTGGCAGCGGATCGGGCAGCCATAGCGCTCGGCCAAGCGCTCGGCGTGGCGCAGATGGTGGCGGTTGCTGAGCACAACGGCCTCGACGCCGCCGTGTTGCTCGAACCAGTCAGCGCCCCGGGCCGGCAGGAGCGGGTCGAAGGCGATCCTCGAGCCGGAGAGGAAGTGCGAGCTGACCTCGATCCCGATCCGCGGGTGGACCGCGCTCCAGCGGTGGAGCCCGGGGAGGATCTCCCGGGGTTCGTGAGCTGAACCCTCCCCGCCGCTCATCCGGCGAGGCCCGGCACGCCGGCACTAGGCTGCGCCCACCGACCTTGATCGATCTCCATTGCCACATTCTCCCCGCGATCGACGATGGAGCGCAAGACCCGCAGGAGAGTGCGGCGATGGCGCATCAGGCCGCAGACGACGGGATCGAGGCGATCTGCGCCACCCCGCACATCCGCCACGATCACGACGTCCGCATCGGCGAGATCGAGGGAAGGGTCGAGGCGCTGAACCGCGACCTGCGCGAGCGCGGTGTCGTGGTTCAGATCCTTCCGGGCGGTGAGGTTGCGGAAACCGCCGTCGAGCGCCTCGACGAGGAGGAGCTGGCCAAGGTGGCACTCGGCTCCGGACGCTGGGTACTGCTGGAGCCGGCGCCGGGGCCGCTCTCGAACAGCCTCGAGCGCCGCGTCGAGGCACTGACGCGGCGCGGGTACCGGTCGCTGATCGCTCACCCCGAGCGCCATCTCGCGACCGACATGTTCGAGCGCCTCGCCCGGCTGGTCGCCGACGGCGCCCTGGTCCAAGCCACCGCCGACTTCTTCCTGCGCGAGGACACGGCGCCGGGAATGCTCGAGCTGGCCCGCCGCGGGCTGGTTCACGTGCTCGGCAGCGACTCGCACTCGGCGCGATTTGGGCGCGCCGCGCGGCTGGGCGATGCGATCGGCGCGCTGGCCCAGGTGGAGCGCCTGGCGCCCCACGCCGGGTGGATCGCTCGCACCGCACCGCGGGCGATCGTTGCCGGAGGGCCGGTCGAGCCCCCCTTCGAGCCGCTCTGAGCGCCGGCGCCTCAGTCGGCCGGCGTCAGCTCGACCTGGCGCGAGAGATCCTCGACCACCTGCCGAGCGCCGGTCCCGAGGCCGTGGCGCAGGAAGTTGGCGGCCCCGGCGGCGGCGCCGATCACCAGCGCCTCGCGCCAGTCGCGCCCCTCTGCGAAGCAGGCCGCGAGCGCGCCCATCATCGAGTCGCCGCAGCCCTCCCGGGTGCCGCGGTCGAAGTGGGGCGGCGTCAGCCACCACGCCTCGTCCTCGCGCAGGACGAGCGTCGGGCGCTCCGCTCGGGTCACGACGACCGCGCCGGCGCCCCGCCGGCGCAACTCCTCGGCAGCCGAGCGCAGGTCGGCGCCTTCGACCGGCCCGGAGACGAACTCGGCCAGCTCCCAGTCGTTGAGCTTGACCAGGTCGGGGGAGCCCTCCAGAGCGCTGTCGAGCCGTGGTGAGGAGAGGTCGACGAGCACCCGGGCGCCGTTTGCCCGAGCGTCGGCGACGAGGCTGCCGTAAAGGTCCAGAGGCAGCGCCTCGGCCGGATAGGGGTTGCAGACCGCGAGGACGCCGGCGTCGAGCGCCGCGGCGCAGGTCGCCGAGAAGAGGTCGTCGACCTCGTGCCGGGAGGGGGGCGGGCTCGCCGCCAGCGACACCAGCTCGCGCTCGCCGCCGCGGCGGTCGTTGACGTAGCAGCCGCTGGGCCCGGCCGTCTCGATCAGCCGGAGCTGTCCCGGAAGCTGCTCGAGGAGAGGGCGCAGGACGGCGCCGGTTTCGCCTCCGAGCAGCCCGCACATCACCGGCTCGGCGCCGAGCTCGCCCGCCATCCTCGTCACCCAGACTCCCTGGCCGCCGGCGTGGATGTGGATGTCGTCGCCCTCGGCCGCGCGTTGCTCGATGCTGATCGAGAGCAGCGGGTTGGGCCCGAACACGGCGAGCTTGGCGCCGCCGGATCGAGGCTCGGTCGCGGTGACCATCGGCGAACCCTAACCAGGCGGGAAGCACGGCAATGCTGGCCAGCCAGCCAGTAGTAGTATCCGACCGGCCCGGGCGGCGAATCGGCGAGCGACGGAGGTCGGCATGAACTCAGCTGGCAGCGATCTCAAGGATGACCTGAAGGACGTGCAGGTCACCGAGCGCGATTACTGGCTCGACGGTCCGCCGCACGAGCTGTTCCGCGAGATGCGCCAGGGTTGTCCCGTCCACTGGACCAGCCGGATCAGCGAGTACCCGGAGGAGGCCGGCTACTGGTCGGTGACCAGGGCCGACGACATCCATACCGTCAGCCGCGACCACAAGACCTACTCATCGGAGCTGGGCGGGGTCACCGCGATTAACGCCGGCTTCCCGATCGAGCTCAGCCGGGCGATGTTCATCGGCATGGACCCGCCCAAGCACGACCGCCTCAAGGCGCTCTTCCAGGCCGGCTTCACGCCGAAGCGGATCGCCGCCCACGAGGAGGAGATCCGCGAGATCGTCACCGACGTCCTCGACCGGATTGAAGGCCGCGAGACCTGCGACCTGGTCGCCGACGTTGCCCAGCCAGCCGTCTCGCGGGTGATCGGCAGCTTCATGGGGATCCCGCCCGAGGACGACGAGGTATGGGCCAACCTGATGAACTCCGCGCTCGCGGCCGGGGACCCGGATCTCAATCCCGAGGGGATCCAGGGCGTGCTCGAGCACGACATCCCGGAGATCTTCGCCCGCTGCGGCCGGATGGTCGCGGCCCGCCGCGAGCAGCCCACTCGACGATCTGACCAGCGTCCTCGTCCACGCCGAGATCGACGGCGAGAAGCTCGAGGAGCACGAGATCGTCATGGGGTTCTTCTTGCTGGTCGCGGCGGGCAACGACAGCACCAAGGCGACCTACTGCAGCGGCATGAGGGCCCTGATGGAGCACCCCGACCAGCGCGAGCTGTTGCTCGAGGACCCGTCGCTGATCCCGAGCGCGGTGGAGGAGTCGCTGCGGCTGTATCCCGCCTTCGCCCACTTCCGCCGCACCACGACCTGCGACACCGAGCTGGCAGGCCAGAAGATCCGCGAGGGCGAGAAGGTGATCATGTGGTACGTGTCCTCAAACCGGGACGAGTCCCGCTACGAGGACCCCGACCGCTTCGACGTGCGCCGCAATCCCGAGCACCAGGCCTTCGGGGCTGGGGGTCGCCACTTCTGCCTGGGGACGGCGCTGGCGCGGCTCGAGCTGCGGATCCTCTTCGAGGAGACGCTGGCCCGCTACCCCGCGATGGAGATGGCGGGCGATCCGACGGTCGTCGAGTCCGCCTTCATTAACCAGCTGAAGAAGCTGCCGGTGCGGCTCGGCGGCTGAGCCGGTCCGCGTCGACTAGGACGCCCGCCTGAGCGCCGATCTGGGAGCATGGGGGCGGAGAGAGCTTGCCTTCCCGCCTCGTCCCAAGAGCACTCGTACTGGCCGCGATGGGCGGGCTGCTGGCGCTGCCGGGCGCGGCCCCAGCCGGCGCCTCGCCCTACATCCACGCCCATCGTGGCGGGGCGATCGTCAGCGGGACGCCGACCTATCCCGAGAACACGATGCCGGCCTTCCGCCAGGCGGCCAGGCACGGGTTCACGCTCGAGCTGGACGCGAAGGTCACCGCCGACGGGGTCCCAGTCGTCTTCCACGACGCCACCCTCGACCGGGTGACGCCCTGTACAGGGTTGCTCGCCGACCGCACCTTCGCCCAGCTTCGCGGCTGCAAGCTGGACGTGCTGGGGGCCGAGGATCATCTTCGCCAGCTCGCGCCCTCCGATCCCCGCCGGGCGCCGATCCCGCGGCTGAGCACCGTCCTCCGCCTGCTGCGCCGGACCGGCGCCTCGGCGAACATCGAGATCAAGAACATCCCCACCGATCCGGACTTCGACGCAACCTTCAGCTTCGCAACCACGGTCACCGATGCGATCAAGCGCAGCGGTGTTCCGTCGGATCAACTCATCATTCAGAGCTTCTGGCCACCGAACCTGACCGTGGCCCAGCAGCGGCTGTCGGCCATCGACACATCCCTGCTTACGCTGGGGGCCAACCCATCCGGCATCAACCTGGCCCACGCCGAGGGCAATCAGTGGGTCTCTCCGCAATGGCCGGTCTCCCAGGACTACGTTTCCGAGGCCCACGCCGCCGGGTTGCAGGTCGTCCCCTACACGGTCGATCAGCCGGCCGACATAAGGTCCGCCTTCGAGATCGGCGTCGACGCCCTGATCACCAACGACCCGACCAGGGCCCGGCGGGTCTTCGCCCGCGCCGAGGGGCCACCGCCGCGCATCCCCGCGCCTCCGACCGCCTCGCAATGCCGGCGGCTCGCCGCCTCGCGCAGCCTGCCGCCGATCAAGGCGCTCGATCCCGCCCGGGGAGCCCCGCGGGTGTTCGCGATGCAGCTCAAGCAGGATCTTCGCCACGTCCGGACCTACGGCTCCTTCAGGCGGAAGATCGAGTGCATGATCCGCCGCTACGTCGTCCCGTTTGAGGCGAGGGGGCGGCCCAACGTCGTCGCCTTCAACGAGGACGTCGGGTTGATGACCCTGGCGACCGGGTCCAGGGGGGCCGCCGCCCGGGAGATCGCCGCGGGCCCGGATCCGCCGGCATCCTGCGCCGGCGCGCCGCCGCCTTGCGCGGCCCTGATGGCGGCACTATCTGCGGGCGATGCCTATGCTGGCCCGCGCTCCGCCTATGAGACCCGTTTTCCGGACGTTCCGGTACTGGCCGCTCCATTCCTCTCGACCACCGACACCTTCGCACGCGGCTGGATGCAGGTGTTCTCCGACATGGCCCGGCGCTACGGCGTCTACATGCTGGGGTCGAACGACCAGGCGCCGTTCCGCGAGTCGCGCGACCCCGCCGAGGTCGACACCTTCCGCGATCCGGACCTGCCGAAGCCCGAGAGCGTCTTCGTCGCCACCGCCCCGCAGGTCTACAACGAGGCCTTCCTCTGGGCCCCGCGTTACGTGCGCCGGGAGGGCCCGCTACCGCTGCGAAACGTGGTCGCGCAGAACCGCAAGGTGCCGCTGACCCCGATCGAGCAGTCGTTGCAACTCACCCCCGGCCCGGCGAGCGGCGCCGACGGGATCGCCAACGTCCGTCCATACCGGCTTCCTCACAGCCGGGCGCGGATGGCCTTCGCGACCAGCCTGCCGGCGTTCACCTACGGATACGACTTCGGGATGAAGCCGCCGGGCCTCGATCCGTGCTCCGACCTCTCCACCTACTACATGCCCTGCCTGGAGCGGCTCGGCGCGAACCTGGTGATGCAGGACGAGGCCAACCCGGGGCCCTGGGCCGGGACCGGCGGGCAGGGAGCGTGGCAGCCGCTTGAGTGGATGGGCTCGACCTGGCGAGCCAGCGCCGATCCGACCGTCTCGTTCGACTACAACGTCACGCCCCACCTGGTCGGCAACCTCGCCGACCTCGCCTTCGACGGCCAGACCGCGATCACCGAGCGGGGCCTGCGCGGGACGCGCCGCTGCACCTACATCGGCAACCGCCGCGCCCTGCCCGCCGACCAGCCGCCGTTCCGCCGCTATGCCGGGCCGAAGCGCCAGTTCCTGGCGATCGCCCCCTGGGTGCGGCCGGACGGGCCGCGGCCCGAGCTCGAGCAGACCGCCGCCCGGCTCAGTGGCTTCTCGGGGAGCAAGATCGAGAACGACTACCTGGAGACGGCGGTGATCGCCGACCTCCCCTTCCCGCGGGACCGCCAGCGCGCCAGCTGCCGCGGCGTTCCCCGCTCCGGCTAGCGGATCGCCTCAGGCCGGTGAGGGAACCGGTGCCTCGGGAACCGGCACGTCCTCGAGCCGCACACCCGTCATCCCGCTTCCGTAGGCGAGCAGGATCCTTTCGGCTTCGCCTGCATCCAGGCCGGAATGGCCGATCACGACCTGCAGGCCGAGCCCGTCCTCCATACCGACGAAACCGCGGGCGATCGCCTCGGCGATAGTAGAGGACGCTGCTTGGGGCGAGCTGGCCCGCTCGGCGACATCCTTGACGCGAAGGCCCACCGCGCCCCGCTCCAGCAGCACCTCCCTGGCGGCGGCGGCAAGCTGCTCGCGCCTTCCTGTCTGGTTCATGTGCTTGACCTCGACGCGGTCCGCCGGGTCCGCGAATACGGCACCGCCGGGGTCTCGCGGATGTGGGAGCAGATCCTCCGGGCCGGACCCGCCGTGGACCTACCGATGTACGGGGGCCGGGTGCGCCGGCCCGCCGTCTGATATCCGGCCCGGCGCCGCTACGGCGCCCCGTGCCGCTGGCGCTTGACGAAGCGGAAGCACTGCTTCTTGCTGCGGAACCCGAAGCTCGCCCAGCCGCCGTGGCGGCACTGCCTGCGTGAGGTGGGCAGCGCCGGCGCGTCGGTGACCACCGCCCTGCCGATCAGCGTCCCGCCGAACCAATCCAGGGCGCCGACCCGGCAGTCGAGCGGGTCGGGGAACTCGGGGTCGGCGGGCCAGTATTGGAAGACGTCATCGCCACCGCCGCCGTTGTCGATCAGCCTCAGGCTGAAGCCGAGGAATCCGGGCGCATTCGAGAACGGGCCCTGCACCGTCAGCACCGCGACATTGCCCTTGACGTTCAGGCATGAGACCGGGCCGGAGATCGGCAGCATGCCCCCTGGGTTGAAGGAGGCGGTGCCGCGAGGGTTCTCGCCCGAGGGGCCGCTGGATGCATCGACGTCGATGTCGACGGCGCTGAAGTCGTCGGTGATCAGGTTGTTCCCGGTCGCGGTTGCCGTGTCGAGCCGCAGAGGCGCCCGTCGCTGGCTCGCCGAGGCCTGGAGCGGCAGCAGCAGGATCGCCAGGACGACGCCGATGCCCAGAGCCCGGATCGGTGGCAGCCTCCCCATTGCCAAAACAGTCTTGCACCATGGCTGCAGATCTCACCGGGGCCGGGGACACGGGCATGGACTAATGGCGTCCTAATACTTTGCTAATCTGCGGCCAGTTCATATTCCTGCTGAGTCCCCGCTTGCTCATGGCGGCGGGGGACGGGGGACCCAATTGTTGGGGCGAATCACGGCCGTAGCGCCGTGTAGCGCTAGCTCTTCAGCGCGAGCCCGTCAGCTAACCCCGGAAGCGACGAGAGCGGAGCGTGATGAGTTTCAAACCTTCCCTGGCGAACCTTCGACCCTGGCTATCCCTGCTCGCGATCGTGGCGCTTGCCGTGATGACGACCGCCGCGATCGGCGCCGGCGCCGCGGGCGCGGCCAGCGGCGGCATGGGCACCGGTACCAAGGACGGCAGCCACTCGGCGAGCAAGCGCCTCGCCGACCGCTATGACCGGATCTGGTACGGCTTTCCCCGCACCGCCCGGCGCTGGGCGCACCGGACCAGCGAGTGCGAGTCGGGCGGCAATCCGCGCGCGATCGGCGGCGGAGGCCTTTACCGCGGCGCCTTCCAGTTCCTTAAGTCCACCTGGCGCAGCTCTCCGAAGAGCCCGGGAGGCGACCCGATCGCCTACTCCTACCGGACCCAGGGCGTGGTCGCTGTTTTTCTGAAGCGCCGCGACGGGGCCGGCCACTGGCCGGTCTGCGGCTAGGCGGCCCCGGCCTTCTCGAGCCGCTCGGCGAGCCGGTTCATACCCAGCTCGCGGGCGGCCTCCGCCCCTCCCCGCCAGCCGGTCGCCCGGTCGGCGGGGAGCTTCACTTCCGCGTCCTGGAGCGTCGCGATCCGCTTGAAGGCGAGCAGCTCCTCGCGTGAGCCGAGCAGCGAGGCCCGCAGCCGCTGCCTGGTCTCGCCGGTGGCCGCATCGAGCACCGCCTCGAGCGAGCCGTGGCGGCCCAGTAGTTCGGCCGCTGTCTTCTCGCCGACGCCCTTCGCCCCCGGGATGCCGTCCGAGGGGTCGCCGCGCAGGGCGATGAAGTCGGGAACCAGCTCGGGCCCGATCCCGTAGCGCCGGCGCACCTCCGCCGGGGTCACCACCTCGGCGCCGCGGCCGCCCGTGCGCACGTAGAGGACGCTGACCCGCTTGCTCGCGCACTGGTACATGTCGCGGTCTCCGGTCAGCAGCAGCGCCCTTCCGCCGGCATCGCTCTCCCGCGCGGCGAAGGAGCCGAGCAGGTCGTCGGCCTCCAGCGAGTCATGGTCGGCGATCGTCCAGCCGAAGGCGCCGAAGAAGTCGGAGCTGGCGGCGAACTGCGGAGCAAGCTCCTCCGGCACCGCGTCGCGGTCCGCGTGGTAGGCGGGGAACAGCTCGACCCTGTATTCGGCGGCGTCGGGCCCGAAGCAGAGGACGACCGCACGGGGCGAGTGGGCCTCGACCTCACGCAGGATCAGGTTGGCCGCGCCCAGGAGAGCGTTGACGGGCCGGTCGTCACTGCCGCGGATCGTGCGTGGCAGCGCGTAGAAGGCTCGGAACAGCATCGAGGGGGCATCGACTGCGAGGAGCGGGCCGGGCACCCGCCCACCGTAGCGACACGGCTATCGTGGCCGGCGATGTCCTCGGACCACATCTTCACCATGTACCGGGTCTCCCGCACACACCCGCCGGGCAAGGAGGTGCTCAGCGACATCTCGCTGAGCTTCCTGCCCGGGGCGAAGATCGGCGTGCTCGGCTACAACGGCGCCGGGAAGTCGACCCTGCTGCGGATCATGGCCGGGGCCGACACCGAGTTCCGGGGAGATGCCCAGCTTCGCCCCGGCGCGACGGTCGGAATGCTCGAGCAGGAGCCGAGCCTGGACGAGGCCAAGGACGTCAAGGGGAACGTCGAGGATGGGGTGCGGGAGCTGCGGGACCTGCTCGACCGCTTCAACGAGCTGGCGGCCAACTACTCGGAGGAGACCGCGGAGGAGTTCTCCCGTCTCCAGGACCGGATCGATGCGGCCGACGCCTGGAACCTGGAGACGATGCTGGAGACGGCGATGGACGCCCTGCGGCTCCCTCCCGCAGATGCCGAGGTCGGCAGGCTGTCGGGCGGCGAACGCCGCCGAGTGGCGCTCTGCCGCCTGCTGCTCTCGGCCCCCGACCTGCTGCTTCTCGACGAGCCGACGAACCACCTCGACGCGGAGTCGGTCGCCTGGCTCGAGCGCCATCTCGAGGAGTACAAGGGCACGGTCGTCGCCGTGACCCACGACCGCTACTTCCTCGACAACGTCGCCGGCTGGATCCTCGAGCTGGACCGGGGCAAGGGCATTCCCTTCCGCGGCAACTACTCCTCCTGGCTCGAGCAGAAGCAGGAGCGCCTCGCGCAGGAGGAGCGCAGGCAGACGGCGCGCCAGCGCACGATCGCGGCGGAGTTGGAGTGGGTCCGCGAGAACCCCAAGGGCAGGCGGAAGAAGTCGAAGGCACGTCTCGCCCGTTACGAGGCGCTGCTCGCCGAGGAGCAGGCGGTGAAGCTCGACGAGGTCCAGATCCACATCCCGGCCGGCCCGCGTCTGGGCAGGGTGGTGATCGAGGCGGCCGGGCTGCGCAAGGGGTTCGGCGAGAAGCTGCTGATCGAGGACCTCTCGTTCTCGCTGCCGCCGGCCGGGATCGTCGGCGTGATCGGGCCGAACGGGGCCGGCAAGACGACTCTCTTCCGGATGATCGTCGGCGAGGAGCAGCCCGACGCCGGCGAGCTGCGGCTCGGAGAGACGGTCGATCTCGCCTACGTCGATCAGTCACGCGACGCCCTCGACCCCTCTAGAACCGTCTGGGAGGAGATTTCCGCCGGCGAGGAGGAGATCAAGGTCGGCGAGAGGTGGATGAACTCCCGCGCCTACGTCGCCGGCTTCAACTTCAAGGGATCCGACCAGCAGCGTGAGGTCGGCACCCTCTCGGGGGGTGAGCGCAACCGGGTCCATCTGGCGAAGCTGCTGCGCTCCGGAGGCAACCTGCTGCTGCTCGACGAGCCCACCAACGACCTCGACGTCGACACCCTGCGGGCCCTGGAGGAGGCGCTGCTCGCCTTCGCCGGCTGTGCCGTGGTGATCTCCCACGATCGCTGGTTCCTCGACCGGGTGGCGACCCACGTCCTCGCCTTCGAGGGCGACTCGCAGGTCGAGTGGTTCGAGGGCAACTTCGAGGCCTACGAGGAGAGCCGGCACCGCCGCCTCGGCGCGGAGGCCGACCAGCCGCACCGGATCGCCTACAGGCGGCTCGTCTCCCGGGCCTAGGCGATCCGGACTCGCCTCAGGCAGCGAAGCGCAGCTTGGCGCGGGCGCGGCGCTTGGCCGCCTCGTCCTCCCGGTTCTTCGGGGGCGCCGAGGTGGTCAGCCCGTCGAGCAGCGCCCGGGTCGCCGCGGAGATCTCCTCGACGGCCCGGTCGAACACCTCGGCGTTCGCCTTCGACGGCTTGCTCGAACCGCTGATCTTCCGGACGTACTGAAGGGCGGCCTCGTGGACCTCCTCCTCGGTCGTCGGGGGATCGAAATTGTGAAGGGTGCGGATGTTTCGGCACATGGCCTCAGCGTAGCGGCACTCCTCCTCGAGGCCTGCTCGCACCCCGCACTCCGGAGTCGGTATCAAGGAGTGATCATTCCTGCTCGATTCACCAGGCGGAGCCGGTGGGCGATCCTCGCCGCGGTCGGGATCGCCGCCTCGGCGGCGCTGCTCGGCTGGCCCGCCGGCGCCGCTCCCGAAGGCCAGATCGTGGTCCATGGCGCCGCCTCCGGCTCGCACCTGAGGATCACCGCCAGCCGCAGGCGGATCGTCGTCAGGGGTTACATGGCGAAATCGCGCCCGCAGGGATGCCGCTTCATCCTGCGGCGGCGCAAGGCCGTCTGCCCGCTTTCCGGCGTCTCCTCGATCGTCCTCGTGATGGGTCCCTCCGATGACAAGGCCGAGGTTCTCAATCGGCTGCCGATCCCCCTCACCGCCTATCTCGGCAAGGGCTCCGACAAGCTGATCGCAAACGGCGAGCGCGACACCTGCTATCCGCAGGGGACACGGCGCAACCGCTGCGTCGGGGGCCCCGGCCGGGACATCTGCATCACCGGTCCCCGCAACACCGACTGCGTCGGCGGGGCGGGCAGGGACTACTGCCGGGCGAGCACCGGCAGCGACGGCTGCTGGGGCGGCCCCGGCCCGGATGTCTGCCGGATGGGGCCGGGGCACGACGGCTGCCACGGTGACGGCGGCCGCGACCGCCTCTACGGCGGGGCCAGCAGCGACCGCCTCTACGGAGGTCACGGCAACGATTACTGCGACGGCGGCCCCGGCCGGGGCCGCTCGCAGGGCTGCGAGAGAGGCCCCCGGCATTGAGCGCGGGGGTAGGGTCCAAACATGGCCCGCCCCTCGGGCAGAGAGGAGACCGTCGAGGAGCGCCTCGACCGCAACCTGAGCGAGCTGCTCCAGGAACTGCGGGTGGCGCTCCCGGGGGTGCAGGTCCTCTTCGCCTTCCTGCTGGCGGTTCCGTTCTCCAACGGCTACTCGCAGATCACCGCCTTTCAGAAGGACGCCTACTTCGCGACGCTGATATTCACCGGCGTCTCGGCGGCTCTGCTGATAGCGCCCTCGGCGTATCACCGGCTCACCTTCCGCTACCAGCAGAAGGAGCGGCTGGTCGTCCTCGCCAACCGCTTCGCGATCGCCGGTCTCGGCTCCCTGGCGCTGGCGATGACCGGCGCGGTGACGCTGATCACCAACGTTCTCTACGGCGCCCTGGCCACGGCGATAACCGGGATCGCGGCGCTGTCGATGTTCCTCGCCCTCTGGTACGTCCTGCCGTTGCGGCGCCGCTTCAGGGAGAAGGGCCTGGACGGGTGAGCGCCTAGGGCGGGGAGACGCCACCGCCCGGGGTCACCCCGCCGCCCACCGATGGCGGAGGAGCCGGTGGAGCGGTAGCGCCGGGCGCCGAGGGAGTGGTCTGCGCCTGGCTGCCGTTCGGGGTGGTGCCCTGTTTCTGGTAGCCGCCGCCCGTGCCCCCGTTCGGCACGGTCGGGCTGGTCGAAGGCACCTGCGAGGCCGAACGGGTGTTGCTGCTGTGCAGCGCGTGCAGGGTCGGGGTGTCGGTCGGGGCCGGGAAGTCCGGGCAGTTGCCGCCCTGGGCGGCCGACATGAACGACTGCCAGATCGGGCCGGCGGTGGGTCCGCCGTAGCCGGTCGGGTCTCGCGACTCGGGGTGACCGACCCAGACGGCGGTCGCAAACAGCGGCGTGTAGCCGACGAACCAGGCATCGGACTCACCCTCGGAGGTGCCGGTCTTGCCGGCCTCGCCGGAGCATCCGATCGAGGTATAGCCGGCGCCGGTCCCCTGGGTGATCACTCCCTCCAGCAGCTTGGTGACGTCGTAGGCCTGCCCCTCGGTCAGCACCCGGTTGCCGGAGTCGGGGTCGGTCTGATCGACCTTGCCGCCGGGGAACTCGACCCTGCTGACCGCGGTCGGCGCGTGGTGGATCCCGCCGTCGGCGAGGGTGCCGTAGGCGCTTGCCATCTCCAGCGGGGTGACGCCGACCCGCAGACCGCCGATCCCTTCGGCGGGAAGCGAGTCGAGCGGCGAGGTGATCCCCATCTGGTGAGCTGTGTGGGTGACGTTCTCGGACCCGACGTCGAGGTCGAGCTGGGCGAAGACGGCGTTGACCGAGTCCCAGGTCGCCTGCGAGAGAGGCATCACCCCGCCACCGGGCTCGGCGTTGTTGACCGTCCACACGGACCCGCCGGGCGTGACCAGGGTCTTCGGCGCGGTCCCGTCGTAGTAGGTCGTGTAGGGGTCGATCCCCTGCTTGATCGCGGTCGCCAGCACGAACGTCTTGAACGAGGATCCCGGCTGGCGGTGCGCCTGGAAGGCGTAGTTGAACTGGTTGTCCACCGAGTACTCGCCCTGGCTCGAGGCGAGGGCGACGATCTCGCCGTTCCGCGGGTTGACGGAGGCCAGCGCCGCCGCCGGCCCGCCGCCCGAATAGCACACCGCGCAGGAATCGACCGCCGCCTGCGCGTACTCCTGGAGGGTTGGGTCGATCGTCGTGTAGGCCTTGAGGCCCCCGTTGCGCACCGTGTTGACCCCGTAGCGGTCGATCAGCTGCTGCTGGACCAGGTCGAAGAGGAAGGGCTCGCGGATCGTCCGGTACTTGTCGCCCGGGCTCAGGCCCAGCCCGCGGCTGCGGGCGATCCGGTACCTGGCGCGGCTGATGTAGCCCTGGTCCGTCATCGCCTTCAGCACCTCGTTGCGGCGATCCAGCGCCGCCTTAGGGTCGATGAACGGGTTGTAGGCGGAGGGCGCCTGGGGCAGGCCGGCGATCATCGCCGCCTCGGTCAGGCCGAGCTCCTTGGCGTGCTTGCCATAGTAGGTCTCAGCGGCCGCCTCGACCCCGACCGCGGTCTCACCCTCGACCGTCCCGTAGGGGGCCGAGTTGAGGTAGCCGGTCAGTATCCAGCGCTTCGAGTGGGCGTCCTCCATGTCGTTGGCCAGGTGGGCCTCGATCACCTTGCGCTTGATCGTGTCCTCGGGGTTCTGGATGTAGAGGTTGCGGACGAGCTGCTGGGTGATGGTCGAGGCGCCCTGGACCGGCTTGCCGCCGGCGAGGATGTCCTCCCAGGCGGCCCGCGCGATCCCGGCCGGGTCGATCCCGCCGTGGTTGTAGAAGTTGTGGTCCTCGATCGCGATCGTCGCGTCCTTGAGGTTCTGGGGTATCGCGCCCCAGCCGACCGGCTGGCGGATGTTGCTCGACTGGATGAAGCCGAGCAGGCTGCCGTCGGCGGCGTAGATCGCCGAGGATCGCCCCTTCTCGATCCGGTGCAGGCTGGAGAGGGGCGGGGCGGAGTTGTAGATGTTGATCACCCAGCCGGTGGCGACACCGCCGGCGACCGCGAGCATGCCGACGAAGACCCCCAGCGCGAGCAGGAGCTTCTTCCAGGCCGGTGACCGCGCACTGCGCCGGCGACGTCTCTGCGCCCGTGTTGCCATCCGCTAAGGATGGCATTTCGACCGTTACGGGCGAGAGCCTCCCGCGCTGCAAGAGGGGCGTGGCGAGCGCCTTGCCGGGCTACCAGGCGACCGGCAGCGTCTTCAGCTGGTTGACGAACGGGGAGAGCACCTGCGCGGGCTCGCCGGCGATCCGCATCTGCGGGAAGCGCCCGAGCGTCTCCTCGAAGAGGATTCTCAGCTCGAGGCGGGCCAGCGCGGAGCCGAGACAGAAGTGACGCCCGCCGGCGCCGAAGGCCTGGTGCTCGGGGTTGCGGAGCACGTCGAAGCGGTCCGGGTCCTCGTAGACGTCCTCGTCGCGGTTGCTGGAGACGTACCACATCACCACCTTGTCGCCGTCGTTGATGGGGCGGCCGGCGATCTCGGTGTCCCCCATCGCGGTGCGGCGGAAGTGGGCGAAGGCAGGGAACATCCGCAGGCATTCCTCTACCGCGCCGGGGATCAGGGAGGGATCGTCCACCAGCATCTTCATCTGGTCGGGGTGCTCCATCAGCGCCCGCATGCCGCTTGTGTATGTCGCCTTGGTGCTGTCGTTGCCGGCCGCGACCAGCAGGAAGAAGCCCATGACGATCTCCTCCTCGCTGAGCTTCTCGTCCTCGATCTCGGCATGGACGAGGACGCTGGTCAGGTCGTCGGTGGGGCTCCCGCGCCGCTCGGCGATCATCGCCCGAACCCCTTCGAAGATCGCCGGGATGTCCTCGTGGACGATGCCCTCTGTCCCGCCCGGGTTGAGGTCTGGATCGCCGAGCCCCAGGGTGGTGTTCATCAGGGTCGCCCAGGCTTCGTCCTCGGACTCGGGGATCCCCATGAAGCTGCCGATCACACGCGAGACGACCGGCTGGGCTACGCCGGTGACAAGGTCGCACTCACCCCGCGCGGCGACGCCGTCGAGCACTCGCTCGGCGATCTCCCTGATCTCGGCCTCGTGCTCGGCGATCCGCTTCGGCGTGAAGCCGCGCTGGAAGAGCATCTTGATCCGGTCGTGCTTGGGCGGGTCCATGCCGATGAACATCGCCTGCACCAGCTCCAGCGGGAACTGGTGGGTGAGCCCGGTGATCCCGCCGCGCTCCGAGGAGAAGGTCTTCCAGTCGAGGCTGACCGCGCGGACGTCCTCGGCCCTGGTTATCGACCACAGCCCGTCCTCCTCGGGGTAGTCGTGGATCTCCGACCAGTGCACCGGGCACTCGCGGCGAAGCCGCCTGAAGGTCTCGTGGGGGGGACCGCCGGCCCACTCGTCGCGGTCGACCACAGAGAGCTCCTCGAGTGACTTCTGCTGCGGCTCGGCTGCCATCGCCTCACCCTATCCGCCGGCGGGGGCACTCGCTTGACTTCCCCGCCCGGGACGGTTACCTTGACCCCAGGCGGGAGGTTGAGCGGGATGGACTCACGGATCCGGATCGGCAAGGGAACGGCGGCCACGGTGGCGCTGCTGGCGCTCGGGCTGGTGCTATGTGCCGCGGTGCTCGGCGCCACCAAGACCGCCAAGGTCGTCGATCCCAGACGGGACTCATCCGACCCCGTCTGCGACGTGCTGAAGGCGACCTCGAAGCTGGCCAAGCGGGGCAGGGTCGTTTACACGGTGACGATGCGGGGTGCCACGAGCAAGCTGCTCGCGCCCTCGATCATCATCAAGAGCAAGCCCTTCCGCGACGGCGTCAGCACCAACTTCGGCGTTCTCAGCCCCTTCACCGAGACCGCCAGGACCAGCTTCACCGGCCACCATCACACGATCGTGATGAGCTTCAGGCGGAGCGCCGTGGCCGAGGAGGTGGGCAACAAAGACCACTACTACTGGGCGGTCTACACCTGCTCCGGACCGGGCGGGAAGGTGGACCGGGCTCCCGACACGGGAAGCCGCCGCCAGGCGTTGAAGCAGCCGAGGAGGCATCACCACTGAGCTGAGCCGCCCGCGGCTCCGGCCTGGCAGAATCGCGCCGGGTGAGCGAGGAGGAGAGAAGCGGGGACGACGCCGGGCCGGACGACGCGGGGCGGATGCACCGGTTCGGGCCCGCCGAGGAATCCCTCGCGAAGCAGGTCTTCGGCTACGTCGAGAGGCGGCTCGCGGAGCCCCCCGAGCTGAACCGGCCGATGTCGGAGAGCGAGCTGCGGCAGCTGGCCGGGAAGACGATCACCGAGGACGGGCTGGGCCCGGCGAGGGCCTTCCAGGTCTTCGAGGAGGTGCTGGCACCGGCCTGCGTCAACACCAGCCATCCCCGCTTCCTCAGCTTCGTGCCGAATGCGCCGACCGCGGCCTCGATCCTCTTCGACCTCGCGGTCTCGGCCTCGGCGATCTCCGCCGATTGGTGGGTCGAGGCCTCCGGCGCGGTCCACGCCGAGAACGAGGCGCTCGGCTGGATCGCCGAGACGATCGGCTTCCCTGCGGGAGCGGGTGGCGTCTTCGTCAGCGGTGGCACGGCGGGCAACCTCAGCGCCCTGGCGGTGGCGCGCGACGCCTGGCGGCGCCGCAGCGAGAGCCGGGAGCGCCCCGCGGTCGCGCTCACCGGCGGCGGCCATTCGTCGCTGCGGCTCGCAGCCCGGATCCTCGATGTCGAGGTCGTCGAGGTCGAGGCCGACGAGCGCGGGAGGATGCGCGGCGACGCCCTCGGTGCGGCTCTGGACGCCACCGAGCGGGAGGTCTTCGCCGTCGCCGCGACCGCCGGCTCGACCAACTTCGGCGCCGTCGACGAGCTCGACGCGGTCGCCGCCGTCTGCGAGCAGCGCCGCATCTGGATGCACGTCGACGGCGCCTACGGGGGGGCCGGGATCCTGGTTCCCAGCGCCCGCCCCCTGTTCGCGGGGACGGAGCGGGCCGACTCGTTCGTCGTCGATCCCCACAAGTGGCTGTTTGCGCCGTTCGACTGCGCAGCGCTGCTCTACCGGCATCCGGGGCTCGCCGCGGCCGCCTTCACGCAGAAGGCTGAGTACATCGACGTGATCGAGGACAGGGCGGAGTGGAATCCCTCCGACTTCGCGATCCACCTGACCCGTCGCGCCCGCGGGCTGCCGCTGTGGTTCTCGCTGGCGGCGAACGGCTGGCGCCCCTACGTCGAGGCGATCGAACGCTGCATCGGCCTGGCGCGGAAGGCCGCCGAGATGATCGAGGCCACGGAGCGGCTCGAGCTCTACTGCGAGCCCGAGCTCTCGGTGGTGGTCTTCCGCCGCCTCGGCTGGGAGGCGGCCGACTACCGGCGCTGGTCGGAGGGGGCGCTCGCCGGCGGCCTGACGATGACCGCACCGACCAGCTGGGGAGGCGAGACCCTGCTGCGCTTCTGCTTCATCAACCCGACGATCACCGAGGACGAGATCGCCGGGATCCTCGCCTCGCTCGCCTAGCGGCGCGCGATCAGATCTGCTGGAGCTCGGGCGTCCCGGCCTCGACCTTGAACTTGGCCAGGTCGTGGGCCGGGCTGTGGGCCTGCTGGGTCGTACCGACGGCCCGGAACTGCCCGACCACCGAGTCCTTGCTGACTGTGACCACGGAGTAGCCGCGGCTCTCGAAGTCGGCGTAGATCGTGTGCGGGTCGTACAGCTGGCGCAGGGCCTCGAGCGCCGCCGGCGGGAAGTTGAGCTCCTCCGGTAGGCCGAGCGAGGTGACCGATCCGCCGACCAGCTCGACCCCGATCGGGTCGCCGCTCTGCTCGCCGTTGGTGCCGAGGTTTCCGGCGATGAAGGTGTGGATGTCGCCGCTCAGCACAACGAAGTTCTTGAGATCCTTGTCGTGGAAGTGGCCGAGGATCTCCTGGCGCTCGGCCGAGTAGCCGTCCCACTGGTCCTGGTTTGCGTGCTTTCCGATGCCCGATCCGTCGAGTGCCATGACCATCGTCTCGCTCCCCCACAGCTTCCACTTCGCCTTCGAGTTGGGGACGGCGTGCTTGAACCAGGCCTTCTGCTTCGAGCCGAGATAGGTCCGCCCCGGCAGCAGGTCGTCGGGGCAGTCCGTGAGCTGGACGTCGGCACAGGGCTGCTGATCACGGAACTGGCGCTGGTCGGTGAGGAACAGCTCGGCAAGGCCGCCGATCCGCAGCGACCCGTAGATCTCGTTCGGATGCCCCTTGCGCTGGATCCGCGGCATCGCCTCGAAGAATGCCCGGTAGCCGTTGCGGCGGCGGGCGCCGAACGGGACCCTGCGCGCATAGGTGTTGTTGTTCTCGAAGTGAGTCGGGTCGGTGGACGCCGAGTCGGGCTGGGTGCCGGCGTAGTTGTCCTCGACCTCGTGGTCGTCCCAGACCGAGACGAAGGGGTAGGTGGCATGCAGGTCCTGGAGGTTGGGGTCGGTCTGGTAGAGGCGGTACTTCTGGCGGTACTCGGCGAGCGTCTGCACGTCGCCGTCGTGGTTCTTGCCGGTCCTGTCCTTCCGCGCGTTGGGACCCGGGTAGAAGTGGTGCTCGTAGATGTAGTCGCCGAGGCAGAGGACCAGATCGAGGTCCTGCTCCTTGGCGAGCGCCGCGTGGGCCGTGTAGAAGCCGGCCTCGTAGCTCTGGCAGGAGTAGAAGCCGATCCTGATCGGCTGCTTCGAGTCGGGCGGCGGTAGGGTCCGGAAGCGGCCGACCCGGGAGTGCTTCTCCTTGGTCTGGAAGCGGTAGTGGTACTCATGGCCGGGCTTCAGCCCGCCGACCCGCGCGTGGACCGTGAAGTCGCGGCTCTCCGGTGCGGCGACGAGGCGGTTGTCGACCAGCTTCCGGAAGTGCTTGTCCTCGGCCACCTCGAGCCTCAGGCGCGAGGAACGCTCGACGCCGCTGAGGCGCGTCCAGAGGGTGATCGCCGTGGGGGAGGGCACGCCGGAGGCGACACCGTGGGCGAACTTCCCCTCCCGCGCCAGGGGCAGCCTGCGATTGCGCGCCAGGGCGACGTAGTTCACCGGGCCGGCCAGGGCGAGGCCGGCGCCGGCGCCGGCGATCAGGAACTCGCGACGGCGAACGCCCCTGCTGGTGTCGAACGGACTCTGCAACTGAATACCCCCTGCTCCTTGCTTTGACGGGCTCCTTTGACGCTACACCGGAAACGCATTTCAGCCAAGTTTGTTTCGGATCTTTCCTTATTTAGGGGAGGGGCACGCCCGGGGCGGGATGCTCGGAGAGCTCTGTCTCAGCGTGCCGCACGGCGGTCAGCATTCTCGTCTCACGGGGGAGGAGGGCTACCGCGGTGACCAGGAAGGCGACGACGCAGCCGCCGATGAAGACCTCGACCGCGCCGAGAGCGGCCGCCAGCGGGCCGACGAGCAGGTAGCCGAGCGGGAGCAGCCCCAGCGAGACCATCCAGTCATAGGAGGTGACTCTGGAGAGCCTGCTCGGGGGGATCCGGTCGGCGAGCGCGGTCAGCCACCAGACGTCGAACAGGGCGATCCCGGTGCCGGCGACGATCAGAGCCGGGATCACCAGGGCGAGGGTGAGGCCGGCCGCATAGAGCATCATCGCCGGTGGCCAGGCGAGCAGGAAGATCATCCCCAGCCTCATCGGGTGGCGCGGCTTCCACCCCACCCCGATCAGCGAGCCGACCACCAGCCCCGCCCCGAAGGCCGCGGCGACCGCGCCGTAGACGTTGACGCTCCCGTACTGCTGCTTGCCGATCACCGGCCCGAGCACGTACCACGGCGCCAGCGCGACGAACAGCGAGACCGAGATCGCAGCCAGCGTCACCCACACCCAGGCGCGGGAGCGGACCTCGCGGTAGCCGTCGCGAAGCTCGCTCAGCACTCCGGCGGCCTCCGCCTCGGCCTCGGAGCCTCGGGCCCGCGGCCGGACCCGGGAGAGGAAGAGGGCGCTGAGCAGGAAGGTCCCGGCATCGATCGCGAAGGCGGCGCCGGCGCCGATCCCGACGACCAGGGCAGCGGCCAGCGCGGGGCCGGCGAAGTCGGCGAAGCTGAGGAACATCGAAGTGACCGCGTTCGCCTCCTGGATGTCGCTCTCGGGGACGGTCTGCGGCAGCAGGCCGCTGGCCGCCGGGCGGAAGAAGGCCTCCGCGATCCCGAAGAGGATCTCGATCACGACGATCTGCCAGATCTCGACCGTGCCGGTGAAGATCAGCACGGCGAGCAGCCCGTGGAGCGCGAACCGCGCCAGGTCGGTGACTATCATCAGGCGGTGGCGGGGAAGCCGGTCCGCCCAGACACCGCCGATCATCAGGAAGGCGACGAGGGGAATCGCGTGGGCGGCGAGGACCAAGCCGAGATCGGTTGCGCTGCCGGTCAGGTTGATCACGAAGAGCGCGATTGCCACGGTGACGATCGCGTCGCCGAGCCCACTCGCCGATTGCGCCAGCCAGAGGAAGCGGAAGTCGCGGTGCCGGAGGACCCGCAGCGGCCTTCGAAGTCGTGCCATCACGCCGACAGCTTGAAGGAGGACGAAGCGGGCTCGCTTCCGGGCTATCGTGATCCGGTGCTGTTCCGCCAGATCCTCCATGAGGACCTCGCCTGCGCCTCATATCTGGTCGGCGACTCCGGCCGCGGGATCGCCGCGGTGGTCGACCCGCAGTGGGACATCGACCCCTACCTTCGGCTCAGCCGCCTGCACGGGGTCCGCATCGAGCACGTGCTCGAGACCCACAACCACGCCGACCACGTCTCCGGGCACGGCCGCCTGGCCCGGGCCACGGGGGCATCGATCCACGTCAACGCCCTGGCCGAGGCGGAGTACCCGCACGAGGCGTTCGGCGACGGCTGGACGCTGGAGCTCGGGGAAGTGACGATCGAGGCGATCGCGACGCCCGGCCATCGCCCTGAGCACACCTCGTTCCTGCTGCGGGACGGGGGGCGGGCCGCCGACCCCTGCGCGGTGCTGACCGGGGATTCGCTGTTCGTCGGCGACGTCGCCCGGCCCGATCTGGCGATCGACGCCACCGACGGCGCCGCGCAGCTCTACCACTCGCTGCACGAGCGCCTCTTCTCGCTCCCCGACAGCGTCGAGGTCTGGCCTGGCCACCTCGGCGGCTCGCTCTGCGGCAGCTCCGGCATCGACCATAGGGCGTCCACGACGATCGGCTTCGAGCGGGAGCACAACCGTGCCCTCAGGTTCGCCAGCGAGGAGGAGTTCGTCGCGGACTCGGTCGGCTCACTCGGCGATCCGCCGCCCAACGTCGAACTCGTCGTCGCGCTCAACCGGGGACCCCTGCTCGAGGAGCTGGGGACTCCCACGCCGCTGACCCCGCGCGCCGTAGAGGTTGCGATCGCCGAGGGCGCCCAGGTGATCGACGCGCGCACCAACGAGCAGTTCGATGAAGCGCACATACCCGGCGCGTTCAGCGCCTCCGCCTACGACACAGGGTTCGGGACGAAGGTCGCCAGAATCGTCCCCGACGATGTCGAGCTGATCGTCGTCGCCGCCTCGGACGGCTATGAGATGGAAGCGGCCGAGCTGCTCTCCTCTGTCGGGCTGCGGGTGCGCGGGTTTCTCGAGGGGAGCATGACCGCCTGGCGCTCCGAGGGCCGGCCCGTGCAGCGGCTCGAGCTGATCGACCCGGAGCGGCTGGCGGGGCGGCTCCAGGCAGGTGAGGAGCTGACCCTGCTCGACGTCCGCGATGCTGACGAGTTCGCGGCCGGCCACATCCCCGGGGCGGTCCACATCCCCTACGGCGAGCTGGGGGGCAGGATCGGCGAGCTCTCCCGCGACGCCCCGATCGCGGCCATCTGCAGCGGCGGCAAGCGCAGCGGCCTCGCCGCATCGATCCTCCAGCGCGAGGGGTTCGACGAGGTGATCCACGTCGGCCCTGGCGGGGTCGGCGCCTGGGCGAGCAGCGGTCACCCGCTCGAGCGGGGCTGATCGGCGCTAGTCGGAGGGCTGCGGGGCCGGCTCGTGCCGGACCCGCGCACGCGCCTCGCCGTAGCTGATCGTCTCGTAGAGGATCATCGCCCAGATCAGCGCGGTCGGGATCAGCAGGGCCGCCCAGGCCGGGATCGATGTCGCCACGGGAACCAGCGCGAAGAGGACCAGGGCAAGCCCGAGCCGCTGCCGGTTGAGGGTGTGAACGTTGCGGTAGCGGAAGGCGACGTGGCCGAGCAGGTAGATCGCGAGCCCGCCGAAGAGGGCGAAGGCCGGGACCAGATCGAGGTGATGGTCCACGTGTCCCAGCGTCTTCTTCAGCCCGAGGGCGACGAGGACGATCCCGGCGACCATCGGGAAGTGCAGGAACGAGTAGGAGTCCCGGGCCATCTCGTTTCGCACCTTGCCGGCCTCGGCGCTCTCGAGCCGGCGCGTGGCGACGATCGCGACCACGTCGAAGTAGGCCCACCACATCGCCGCCGCCAGCGCGGTGCCGAGAACCGCGACGGCGATCACCCCGGCGTCGACCCCGAACTCGGCGCCGACCCCGATCGCGACGATCGACTCGCCGAGCGCGATCAGCACGATCAGCCCGTGTCGCTCGGCGAAGTGGCGGGGCACCAGCTTCCAGCCCTCCGATCCGAACAGGTAGGGGCCGCCCATGTCGAGCAGCATCGCCAGCAGCCAGACGGCGCCCTGCGGGATCCCGTCGAGCAGCGAGGCGGCGGCGAGCAGGGCGACGCCGATCGCGCTGCTTATCGCCAGCCCGACCACGGAGGAGCGCAGCTTCGGGTCATCGCGGCTGGCCAGCAGGAAGAGCGCGATCTGACCCGCCCTGACCACCGCGTAGGCGACGGCGAAGGTCAGCGCCAGGTCGTCGAAGGCCTCTGGGACGCAGAGCGAGACGACCAGCAGGCCGGCCATCGCGCCGAACATCGCGAAGCGGACGCTGCCCTCCTCGGGGTCGACGACGCTGGTCAGCCAGGCGTAGCCGACCCAGGCCCACCAGAGGACGCCGAGGACGAGGATCCCCTGCGCCAGCCCGGACCAGGAGGGATCGTGCGCCATCAGCGCCGTGCACTGGGTGATCGCCAGCACGAAGACGAGGTCGAAGAAGAGCTCGAGCGGGGTGACCTGCTCTCCCTCGCGCAGGGTTGCGCTGAGGCGCCGGTGGCTTTCGGCGGACGATTCCAACGGCTCACATCGTGCCAACTCCGTCACCCGCGGCTAAAGCCGCCCGCCCGGGTGCCGATACCCGGACAATGATTCCGAGACGATCCACCCTTGCCGCTTCCCTCCTGCTCGCCGTCGCAGCCGCCGCGCTTCTGGCAGCGCCCGCGCTCGCCGCGTCCAAGGCGCACCGGCCCGGCCGGATCGTCTCCTCCAAGGCAACCGGGATGATCTCCGGCCCTCCGGGGACGACCGGCAAGGTCACCGCCCGCTGCCCGCGCGGCACCAGGGTGATCTCCGGGGGCGTGAAGACCTACGCCAACATCCAGCTCGAGGGCGACGCCCGGGTGCTCGTCCCCTACGTCTCCCGCCGGGTCGGGCGCCGCGCATGGACCGTCTCCGTCTACAGCGCCGGCGCGCCGATCGTCAACCCGAAGCAGTTCGCGGCGATCGCCTACTGCCGCCGGCACCCCGGTCGGACCGTCACCCGGGTGAGGCGTGGTGCGGCGGTGGTCGGGACCTCGGGCTCGCCTTTCCCGCTGCGCGACATCTATGCCCAGTGCCCGTACAAGACCTGGCCGGTCGACGGTGGCTTCGCGCTGCAGCTGAGCGCCGCCGACCTCGCCGAGCTGGCCAGCGACGGCGGCCCTCCCGGCCTGATTTTCGGGAACCGCATCGTCCCCGGCGGCTGGGAGGTCACCATCGGTCGCTTCGCGGTCGGGAAGTCGGTTGCCCGCTCCTACGCCTACTGCGCCAAGAAGCCGATCAAGGTGCGCGCCAAGAGCCGTTACCTGACCGGCCTCGGACAGCTCACCCACTTCGCGACGCCGCTCTGCCCGCGCCACACCAAGGCGGTCGCGGCCGGCTACTACGCGCCGTTGATCTTCCGCTCGCAGGACAATGTCAGCGCGGTGATCCCGCTCGAGCAGCGACGGCTCAACCCGAAGCGCTGGATGCTCGGCGCGGTGCCGATCAGCCAGTTCCCGAGCCGCACCACCGCCTACTCCTACTGCGGCTGACCCGGTGGCCCGGCCGCGGGCTTGTCCTCGATGACCTCCATCTTGCCTCCGGGCAGGGCGATCAGGGCGACGACGAAGCAGACCGCCATCACCCCCGCCATCGCGTAGAAGATCGTCCGCGAGGAGAGCGCGTAGCTGTGCTGGACGGCGTGCAGGAACTGCTCCGCATGTCGGCCACCCTGCCCTGAGAGATCACCACCCCCGGCATTTCCGAGCGAGTTGGCGATCGCGTCAGCCTTCACCTTCGGCAGCCCCAGGGCGCCGAGGGCCGACTCGAGGTTCGACTTGTTCTGGAGGATGAGGATCGTCCCCAGCACCGCCAGGCCCAGGCTGGAGCCGAAGTTGCGGACCGTCTGGGTGATCCCGGTGGCCTCCCCGTAGCTGGTGCGCGGCGCCCGGTTGACGGCGTCGGTGTTCGACGGTCCCAGCACCAGGCCGACCCCGGCGCCGGCGACGACGATGTAGGTCCATTGGTCGTCGTAGTTGAGGCCGGGCATCTCGTGGGCCCAGAGGTAGAAGCCGATCGCGGCGATCGCCGAGCCGGCGACCACCGCCGGCCTGGAGCCGCGCTCGTCGAGGATCCGGCCCCCCACCTGGGCGGCGATCGCGAAGCCCGCGAAGAAGGTGAGCAGGTAGAGCCCGGCGTTCGAAGCGCTGTCGCCCAGCGATATCTGCGCGTAGGTGCTGGCGAAGAAGAACAGCGGCACGAAGCAGATCATCAGCAGGAAGAGGACGATGTTCTGCATCGCGAAACGGCGGTCCTCGAAGATCCGCATCTGCAGCAGCGGCTGGGGGATGCTCAGCTCGAAGCGCACGAAGTAGGCAAGGATCGCCAGGCCCACGGCCAGGCAGCCGATCGTCGCCGCGCTGCCCCAGCCCCACACGCTCGCCTGCTGGAGGCCGAGCACGGCGATCCCCATCCCCGCGGCGATCAGCACTGTGCCGCGGTAGTCGATCGGCGCGGGGTGCCTCTCGTCCTCGGGCTTTGAGATCGCGATCAGCACCAGGGCGATGATCGCCACCGGGATGTTGACCCAGAAGATCGCCCGCCAGGTCCACTGGGTCAGATAGCCGCCGGCGATCGGGCCGATCGAGGTCAGCCCTCCGGCGATCCCGAAGAAGACCGCCATCGCCCTGCCCCGCTCCTCGAGCGGGTAGGAGGCGATCACGATCGCCAGCGCGGCGGGGAACATCAGCGCCGCCCCGGCGCCCTGGATCACCCGGAAGGTGATGATCCACGCTTCGCCGATGGCGCCGGTCGGCGTCGCCCCGCAGAGTGCGGAGGCGCCGGCGAAGGTGATCACGCCGATCACCACCATCCTGCGGTGCCCGGCGATGTCGGCGAGGCGCCCGCCGAACGCGAACAGGGCCGAGAGCGAGAGCAGGTAGCCGTTGATGATCCACTGCACCCCGGTTGGCGAGAGCGAAAGGTCTTGCTGGAGGTCGGGGGCGGCGATCGCGACGATCGTCTGGTCGATGAAGGTCATCGCCACCGCGAAGATCATCGCCGCGAGGACGAGACCCTTGTTCCGGGGGGACGGCACCGCTCAAGACCCTAGTGCCGGCCCCGGCGCGACTGGATGTATGTTGAACGCTTGACGGCGAAGCGGCGAAAGCCCCGTCGAAAGCGCTCAGGGGCGGCGACCGTCGACTACGCCGATCCGGAGGGCAACGTGCTCACCCTGCGCGAGTCGCTCAGCGTCGCGACGATCGCGAAGATCCGCGAGGCGCCGGCCAGCGCCGCCACCTCGGCCGAGGACGCGTGGCGCCGGCGCACCGAGATGATGTTCGAGCGCCTCGCGGTGCGCTGGGAGATAGCCGGACTGCCGCTCGACGACCAGGCGATGCTGCTCGGCCGCTACCGGATGGCCGACGCGGAGACCCAGCAATGGGTGCGCAAGACGATCGGCGACCACGTGCGGCGCTACCTCCCCGAGCTGGCTGACGACTAGCGGGCGGCGCCCGCGGGATCAGGCGGCCTCCAGGACCACCGCGAGTCCCTGGCCGACGCCTATGCAGAGCGTCGCCAGTCCCCAGCCGCCTCCGCGGCGGCGGAGCTCGTGGGCGAGGGTGCCGAGGACGCGGATACCCGAGGCGCCGAGCGGATGGCCGATCGCGATCGCCCCGCCGTTGGGGTTGAGCTTCTCCGGGTCGAGCTCCGGCCAGCCGGCCAGGCAGGCGAGCGACTGGCTGGCGAAGGCCTCGTTCAGTTCCACCGCGACCAGGTCGTCCCAGCCGATCCCGGCGCGCCCGAGGGCGTCCTGCGCCGCCTGCACCGGTCCGATCCCGAACACGTCGGGGTCGACGCCGGCTGCCGCCCGGGAGGCGATCCGGGCGAGCGGCTCCCGGCCTAGCTTCGCCGCCGCGGCCTCGTCGCCGACCAGCGCGGCAGCGGCTCCGTCGTTGAGCGGCGAAGCGTTGCCCGCCGTCACCGTTCCGTCCTCGCGGAACACCGGCCGCAGTTTCGAGAGCGCCTCGATCGTCGTCTCCGGCCGGATGCTCTCGTCGCGCTCCAGCTCGATCCCGGGGACGGCGACGATCTGATCGGCATAGCGGCCCTGCTCCCAGGCCGCCGCCGCGAGCCGATGGCTGCGCAGGGCGAACTCGTCCTGGGCCGAGCGGGAGATCGAATGCACCTCAGCGAGGTGCTCGGCACTCTCCCCGAGCGAGATCGTCCAGCGTTCGGGCATTCCCGGGTTGACCATGCGCCAGCCGAGCGTGGTCGAGTGGAGCTCCTCATGGCCCCTCGGGTATGGGCGCTCGGGCTTCAGTAGCACCCATGGCGCCCTGCTCATCGATTCGACCCCCCCGGCGACGATCAGCGAGGCGTCGCCGGTCTCGATCGCCCGGCTGGCGCCGATCGCCGCCTCCAGCCCGGACCCGCAGAGCCGGTTGACGGTCGCCCCGGGGACGCTGGTCGGAAGACCGGAGAGCAGCACCGCCATGCGGGCGACGTTGCGGTTGTCCTCCCCGGCTCCGTTGGCGTCGCCGAAGAGGACGTCGTCGATCTCGGCGGGGTCGAGCCTGGAGGAACGCTCGAGCAGCCCGCTGAGCGCGAGGGAGGCGAGGTCGTCGGGCCGGATACCGGCGAGCGCGCCGCCGTAGCGGCCGAACGGCGTGCGCACCGCGTCGATCACATAGGCGGCGCTCATCGGGGGGAGAGCAGATGCCCCTGCGCGGGGTCGATCCGCCCTTCCAGCAGCTCGAGGTAGGTCCGCTCGATCGCCTCGAAGCCGCTCTCCCGGGAGATCCGCAGCCAACCCCCGGTCCACGCCACGTAGGCCCACCAGGCCTCCGCGATCCGGGCCTCCAGCTCCTCCGGCCCCCAGTCGGAGCCTCGTTTCCGCGCCCTGTCGGGGGCGAAGAACAGCGCCGGCTCGGGTCCCGGCAACTCAGCTGAGCCGGCCGCAACCCGCTCCCAATGGGTGACCCCGACGATCGCGCTGTGGGCAAGCGCCTCGCCAAGATGGCGGTGCACGGCGCCACGGACCGCGGCGTCGCCCGACATGTCGAGGTAGACGGCGCCCCCGCGCGGAAGGCTCTCGACCTGGTCGTAGGCGACGGCACGGTCGTAGATCCCGAGGCCCTCGACGAAGTCGAGATTCCTCTCCGAGGTGAGGCCGATCAGCTCCGGCCCGCGGCGCCGGGAGAGGAGGAAGGCGGTCGCCAGCGCGGTCTTGCTGGAGGCACTCGCGAGGATCACCGTCCCCTGCTCGAGCAGACCCTCGTCCGCGAGGAAGTCATCGATCAGGAACGAGGTCGCGAATAGCGGTCCCAGCAGCATCTGCTCGGCCTCGCGAGCGGGGTCGTAGAGCGGGTCGGTGGCGACCGCGCTGTAGGAGTTGTATGTGGGGGGCAGGGAGGCGCGGTGGGGGGCTGCGTCGACGAAACCGCGCTCGCCGATCCGCTCCGGCGTGACCATCACCTCCGTCGACATCGGCATGTAGCCGTAGACCCGGGTGCCCTGCGGGAGGTCGTCGTGCGCCGAGGCCGAGACGGTCGCAAAGCCCCAGACCGGGACCCTCCCCCAGCCGTCCTCGGCCTCGAAGAAGTCCCAGTAGGACATCGCGTCGCCCATCACCGCGTAGGTGACGTTGTTAGAGCTGAGCCCGAAGCATTCGACCGAGAGCCTGGCCTGCCCTTGCCCCGGCTCGACCAGCGCCCGGTCGACGACCCGGCAGCGGCGCAGGTCGTCGCGCTTGACCAGCAGGTCCATCGGCCGAGCATTACAGATGGCCTTGCCTGGGCGGGTGCGAAGGAGGCGGGCCTGGTGCGTGGAAAGAGAACCACCGGTCCATATCAGCTGCGGCGGCTCCGCCGCCTTACATGCCTGTGCCGGCGCTAACACCGCGCCGGCGAGGAACCCCGATCAGGAGAACCATGAAGAAGCTCACCACCCTCGCCCTGTCCATCCTGGCGCTTGCGATGCTCGCAGCCCCCGGCGCCTCGGGAGCTCAGAGGGTCGTGACCCGCAATGTCCTTCTGCACTCGACCGGCGGCTTTTCGAGCAGCGGCGGCTTCACCCCCGGGACGATCTTCGGTGGCGGCGGAGAGATGAGGCAGGCCGGCAAGCGGATCGGCAGCTTCGACAGCATCTGCATTGTCGCCTCGACGATGCGCGCCGAGTGCAACGTCACTCTGTTCTGGAAGGCCCGGGGACGGGTGCAGCTCGCCGGCTCGATCCGCCTCGACAGCAACACCAAGACGGTCTCGATCGTCGGGGGCACCGGAAGGTTCCGCGGCTCGCGGGGAAGCGCTGTCGTCGAGCGGGCCTCGAAGGACGGCTCCCGGCAGAAGGCGCATCTGCGATTCGTCAGGTGAGCGAGCCGCTCCGCCTGCTGGCGCTGCGCTACTCATACGTCGCCGGGATCCTCGAGCGGCGGGCTCCTCACCGCGACGCCCATCTCGAGCTGGTCCGCGGCTGGTCCGAGGAGGGGCGGCTGGTGATCGCCGGAGCGCTCGGCGAACCGCCACACGGGGCCCTCTTCGGCTTCGACTGCGACGAGGCGGCGGTCGCCGAGTTCGTCGCCGCAGACCCCTACGTCGAGGCGGGCCTGGTCAGCGAGCGCTCGGTCGAGCCCTGGACGGTCGTCGCCCTGCGCTCCTCCTGAGCATCTCCGGCGTCAGGCTGCCGGCCTCTGCCGCCCCGTGGCCCCGGCGACGATCTCCAGCACCTGATCCGCGTACTTGCGGATGAAGCTCGGCCCGACTCCGCGGATCCCCGCCAGCTCCTCGACCCCGCGCGGGCGAGCCGCCGAGATCGCCTCGAGGGTGCGGTCGTGGGCGACGGTGAAGGCCGGCTTGCCGGCCGCGGCCGTCAGGCGCCAGGCCCGCAGCGCCTCGAACAGCTCCGAGTCGGCCGCGGAGAGCTCCGGCGCCGGCTCGGTGGGGGCGCGGCGTGGACTTCTCGTCCTGGTCACGGTGATCTCCGCCGGGTCAGGCAGCCAGCCGGGCGGGTCGCAGACGTCGCAGCAGCGGCCCTCGGGGTTGCCGGCGGCGCTGTCGCCGAAATGGTCGAGCAGGGCTCGCCGCCGGCAGCTGTCGGAGAAGCTGAAGGCGTCGACCGCCCGGTAGGCGCGCCAGCTGCGATCGCGCGCCTCCCGGCAGGCGGCCGCGACCCGGCGCAGGTCGAGCGGGCCGTCGAACTCGACCAGCAGCCGGCCTCCACCGGCGGGCTCGATCTTCAGGGCGCCGGTGCGCTCGGCGATCGCCAGCGGGATCCGCTCCTCCTCGAGGCGCGGGTTCTCGATCCGCAGGGCTCCCTCCGCCCCGGCCGCCCCGCGCAGCCGATCGACGTAAGCAGCGACCTCCGCGGGCTCGACGCTTCGCTGCTCGATGAAGCGCACCAGCCGCCCCAGGTCGGAGCGCATCGCCAGCAGCACGGCGCGGGACGGCTGGCCGTCGCGGCCTGCGCGGCCGGCCTCCTGGTAGTAGGCCTCGACGCTGGTAGGTATCGCCCAGTGCCAGACGGAGCGCACGTCGGCCTTGTCCACTCCCATGCCGAAGGCGTTGGTAGCGGCGATCACCTGCGCGTCGCCGGTCATGAAGCGGTGCTGGGCAGAGGCCCTTTCGTCTGGGGCCATGCCGGCGTGGTAGGCGACGCTCTCGAGCCCGGCGGAGCGCAGCGCGTCGCAGACCGCCTCGGTGTCGCGCCGGGTCCCGCAGTAGACGATGGCCGGGCGGTTCGCCGGGTCGGAAAGCCCGATCTCCAGCAGCCGCTGCTTTCGCGCCTTCGACCCCTTCCCCTCGAGCCGGACGGTGTCGAAGGAGAGGTTCGGCCGGTCGAAGCCGGAGCGGACCCGCAACGGGTCCCGCAGGCCGAGTCGCTCGACGACCTCGGCGGCGACCTCCTCGGTCGCGGTCGCCGTGCAGGCCATCACCGCCGGCCGGCCAAGGCGCTCCAGCGCCTTCGGCAGCCGCAGGTAATCGGGCCGGAAATCGTGTCCCCACTCGGAGAGGCAGTGCGCCTCGTCGACCGCCATCAGGTCGACCCGGCGGCTGCAGACGGCATCGAGGAAGGCCGGCGAGCCGAACCGCTCCGGCGAGCAGTAGGCGATCCGGGCCGCTCCGCCGCGGATCGCCGCGAGGGCCCCGCGCGTCTGCTGCTCGCCGAGGCCCGAGGCGATCATCACCGCAGGGTGCCCCTCCATTGTCAGCCTCCGCCACTGATCGGCCATCAGGGCGATCAGCGGGCTGACCACGATCGTCAGGTCCTCCCCGGCGAGCCCCGGCAGCTGGTAGCAGAGGCTCTTGCCCCCGCCGGTGGGCATGACGATCAGCGAGTCGCGTCCGGCCAGTCCCGCCTCGACCGCCTCTCGCTGGCCGGGACGGAACTCGGAATGGCCGAAGTGGGCGAGGAGCGCGCCGGGATCGCGCGGCCCGGCGTAGAGCCTGGCCGGCGCCCCGGAGGGGGCCTCCTCGACCTCGGCCAGTCCCTGCAGCGCGAGCTGGGCTTCCGTCTGGTCGGGATCGAGCTCGGGCCGGGCCACGTGGCGAGACTAGGGAACCGGCCCGATGGGCTCTCCCCCTTTAGGATCCGGGCCGTGATCGACCCGCTCGAGCGCTGGCGGAAGTACGGGGAGAAGCCCGACTACGCCGGGCTGCCGAGCTTCAGCGGCGTGCCCTGGACCGAGGACCCGGCCGAGCTCGAAGGCGCCGATGTGGTGATCGTCGGCGCCCCGACCGATGACCTCGTCTCCGACCGTCCGGGAGCTCGCTTCGGGCCGAGGGCGATCCGGGCCGCGAGCTGCCCTCCCGGTCCCCACCTCGAGGCCAGGGTCGACGGCTTCGCCGCGCTGCGGGTGATCGACTTCGGCGACGCCCCGGTGCTGCCGGCGGACCCGGCCCGATCTCACGAGGCGATCGAGGCGACCGTCGGCGAGGCGCTGGCCGCCGGGGCGATCCCGATCGTCCTCGGGGGCGATCACTCGATCGCCGAGCCCGACATCCGGGCATGCGCGGGGCGCCATGGCGCGGTGGGCATGATCCATTTCGACACCCACACCGATACCGGCGAGGAGGTCTTCGGGGTCGAGGTCTCGCACGGGACGCCGATGTTCCGGCTTATCGAGCAGGGATCGCTGGACCCGAGCCGCTACGTCCAGATCGGCCTGCGCGGCTACTGGCCGGGGGAGAAGGAGTTCGCCTGGCAGGCGGAGCGGGGCATCACCAGCTTCTTCATGCACGACGTCCGCGACCTCGGCATCTCCGAGGTGACCGACCTGGCGATCGCCGCGGTCGGCAGCGGCCCCGTCTTCCTCTCGATCGACGTCGACGTGCTCGACCCGGCCTACGCGCCGGGCACCGGCACACCCGAGCCAGGGGGGATGACGAGCGCCGACCTGCTCTCGGCGGCCCGCCAGATCGCCGCCCGCACCAAGCTGATCGGCGCTGAGGTGGTCGAGGTCATTCCCACCGCCGTTGGCTCCGCGGACATCACCGCGCTCGCGGCCGAGCGGATCGTCCGCGAGATCGTCACCGGGATAGCCGTCGCCCGCAACTAACCCGGGCGTTCGCCCCGGGGTGGGACCTTTGAGCCGCCATATAGACGCTTGAAAGGTCCCACGTCGCCGAACGCTCTGACGTGGGGCTTCTGAGGCGCCATATAGACGTCTGAAAGGTCCCACGTGAGTGTGGGCGCCGCGCCCGGGTCAGTGGATGGTCGCCTCGACGCCGCGTCGCTCCAGGGCGCGGGCGATGATCAGCCGCTGGATCTCGGAGGTCCCCTCCCAGATCCGGTCGACCCGCAGCTCGCGCCAGAAGCGCTCGGCGACGTTGGTGCGGATATAGCCGCGGCCGCCGAAGATCTGCACGGCCCGGTCGGCCGCGCGGCAGGCGGCTTCGCTGACGAAGAGCTTCGCCATCGAGGCCTTGGCGTGGACGATCTTGGCGGGCGCGCCGGCGTCCGTGAGCTGGGCGACCTGGGCGGTGAGCAGGCGGCCCGCGGCCGCATCGGTCGCCGAGTCGGCGAGCGGGAAGGAGACGCCCTGGTAGTCGAAGATCCGCTGCCCGCCCTGCTCGCGGTGAAGGGCCCACTCGGTCGTCTCGTCGATCAGCCGCCACATCGCTCCGAGGCCGTGGGTCGCGATGCCCAGCCTCTCCTCCGTGAACCACATCCGCTGCAGGTCGTCGCCGGCGCCCAGGCCGCCGATCACCGCGTCCTCGGGGACCTCCACGCCGCTGAAGCGGACGGTCGGGTGCCCGTGCGGGTAGTTGTGGGTGAAGGGCGGATCGTCGACGAACTCCACGCCGTCGGCGGCGGGCTCGACCAGGAACAGGGTCGGCAGCCGCTGATCGTCCTCGATCGCGTTGGCCATGACGATCATCACCAAGGCGGCGTCGGCCGAGGTGACGAACCACTTCTCGCCATCGATCACCCAGCCGCCATCGCTGCGGGTCGCGGTGGTGGCGATTCCCGACGGGTCGGAGCCCGCGTGCTCTTCGGTCACCGCGTAGGCGGTGTCGCCCTCGCCGCGCAGGGCCGGTCGCAGGTAGCGGTCGATCTGCTCCGGGGTGCCCATCTCGAGCACGTTGTAGGCCTGCGGCACGTACCAGTGCAGGCCGTTGGTGCAGCGACCGAACTGCTCCCCGACCAGGAAGCTCTCGAACATCGTCCAACCCTGTCCCCCGTGCTCGGGCCGGTGCCGGCCCCCGTTCAACCGGGCCTCGATCGCGGCGGCGTGAATCTGCTCGATCTCCCGCGCCGGCAGCCGGCCGCCGTTTCGCTCCGAGAGCTCCTCCAGGGGGATCAGCACCTCCTCGGTGAAGCGGCGGGCGCGCTGCTGGAGCTCCTCCTGCTCCGGCGTCAGCTCGATCCCGGCGCCTGCGGGGCTGGCGGTGGCGGTCGCGGTCATGGTCCTCCGTTCCGGTTGACTTGGTCGTCGTCGGGGGCGGCCGCCAGGGCCTCGCTCCAGGGCGGCCCGCTCGGCCTCGGTCCGCTCAGCGGCGTCGCCGGGCAGCCCGAGCAGGAGCCGGTGGTGGTTGGCGAGCACCTCCAGGGCCGCTGCCCGTTGCGAGGGGCTGAGCCCGACCTCGGGCGAGTCGAGCAGCAGGGTGACGACCTCGCTCAGGTAGGAGAGCCAGTCGCGCTCCCCGCCCCGCAGGACGATCTCCTCGAGGGCGGCGCGCTCCCGCTCCAGCGCCTCGCCGCTCCCGCGGGGGTCCTCGCTGCGCAGCGCCGCCATCACCGGCGGCAGCTCCCGCTCGGGCTCGGGCGTCAGCGATAGCCAGCCGAGCTGTTCGGGCCGGCCGCCCCACGGCAGGCGCGCCAAGAACGATCTTGCGCTCCCCATGGACGTATGTTAGCGTGACTGATTACAAAGTCAGCCGACCGCTGATCTTGTGCCGGAGGAGAGAACGCACGACCGAGCGAGTCCGGTCTTCGCGTACGGCTGAGCACAAAGTCAGGACGAGCCATGCCCGCCGAATCACTCAAGCCCCCGCCCGCCGAGACCGCCGGGGAGACGCTCAACGGCAGCCCGGTCGAGGGCGGACACGGCTTCGCGGGCGCCGGCGCGGCGCTGGAGCCGCGCCTCTACTACGACCCGGAGGCCGCGGTGCTCGAGCAGCGGGCGATCTTCGAGCGCACGTGGCAGCTCGCCGGCCACGTCAGCGACCTTCCCGAGCCGGGCTCGTATGTCACCGCGAGCGCCGGATCGCAGTCGCTGATCGTGATTCGCGGCAAGGACGGCGAGCTGCGCGCCTTCCGCAATGTCTGCCGTCACCGCGGCCGCAGGCTGATCGGCGATGCGGCCGGGTGCAGCCGGGCGATCCGCTGTGCCTACCACGGCTGGACCTACGCGCTCGACGGCAAGCTGCTCGGCGCCCCCGAGCTGCGCAGCTTCCCGGGGGGCATCGACCGGCCCAAGCTCGGCCTTCACGGCGCCCGGGTCGAGGTGCTCTGCGGCCTCGTCTTCGTCAACCTCGATCCGGGCGCAGTCCCGCTCGCCGATCTCCTCGGCGACCTTCCGCAGCGGCTCGAGCGCTACGACATCCCCTCGCTGGTGCGGGCGGGCGGCGGCCGCGACCACTCCCAGGGCGCCAACTGGAAGGTGGTCGCCGACAACTACCTCGAGGGCTACCACGTGCCGATCGCCCATCCGGGGCTGATGCGGCTGCTCGACTACGAGCGCTACATCCCGGAGATCGCCGAGAACCACGTCTGGTTCGAGGCGCCGATGCGGGATGAACCCTCCGAGAACCGCACCGAGCGGCTCTACCAGCGGCTGGTGCGCCCGATGGGGAAGCTCACCGAGGCCGACCGCCACGTCTGGCGCTACGTCTTCATCTACCCCAACACGGCGCTCGACCTCTACCCCGACCAGATCGGCTTCTGGCAGATCAACCCGGACGGCCCCGACCGCACCCGCGATCATTTCGCGCTGCTGCGCCCGCGCGGGGAGGGCTGGCGCGAGCGCCTCATCCGCCGCCTCAACGACCGTGTCAATGACCTCGTCAGCGACGAGGACGTCGAGCTGGTCGAGGCCGTCCAGAACGGCCTGAAGACGACCGGCTACCGCTGCGGCCCGCTGAACGAGCGCGAGGCGGCCGTCGGCTGGCTCGCGTCCAAGGTCCGCGCCGACCTGGCCGCCGCCGGAGGGAATCCTTGAGCGATCGCCCCGTGGACGTGCCCGCCGAGACGCGGCCGGAGAACGGCTCCGCGGTCGATCCGGCGGACGAGGCCGAGCAGGCTGCCGGCGCCCGCGAGCGGATCCTCTCCGCGGCCGTCTCGCGGATCGCCAGCGAGGGCATCGACGACGTCCGCATCGCCCGGATCGCGGTCGACGCCGGCGTCTCCCCGGCACTGGTCCACTATCACTTCGACTCCCGCGAGACGCTGCTCGCCGAGGCGCTCACCTACTCCTATCACCGGGTCGGCAACGTCAGGATCCCCGAGCGAGAGGCGCCCGACCTCTCGACCGAGGAGCGGATGAGGCGGATGCTCGACAACTACCTGCCGATCCCGGGAGAGCAGCGGCAGGACTGGATGCTCTGGGTGGAGCTGTGGCTGCGGGCGATCCGCCACCCCGACCTGGCGCCGACCTCAGCCCGGCTATACGCCGACATGCACGAGTGGGTCCGCGATGCGATCGCCGCCGAGGCGCTCGCGGCCGGCCAGGACCCGGATGATTTCGCCGACCATCTGCTGGCGCTGATCGACGGCTGCGGGGTACGGGCGATGATCGGTGACCCGGGAATGGACCTGGAGCGGATGCGAGAGCTGGTCTGGTCATTCATCGCCTCGGAGCTGGGGTACGACCCGGACCCGGCGCTCGAGGTGGACGCGCTGCGGGTGCTGGCTGGCGATCCCGGCGACACCGCCCCGACGGTGACCACCGAGACTCCGACTCCCGACGCCGAGGTGGCCGGATGAGCCGGCGCGACGCAGACGTGATTGTGGTCGGGGCCGGCCTCGCCGGGCTGATCGCGGCACGCGAGCTGTCCGGGTCCGGGCTCGAGGTCGTCGTGCTCGAAGCCCGCGACCGGATCGGCGGCCGGACCTGGACCAAGGCCGATGCCCTGCCCGGGATCACGCTCGACCTGGGCGCCCAGTCGGTCGACTCTCGCCAGCCGCTGATCAGCGCCGAGGTCGCCCGCTACGGGCTGATGAGAGGCGACGAGTACCCCTTCGAGCCTCCCAACGTCTGGCGGCTCGCGGGCAAGCGGCTCGGGCCGGGCCTGCCGGTGCCGGTCGCAGAGCTGGCCGACCTGGAGCTTCTCCTCGCCGAGGTCCATAACGCCGGCCGCCGCGTCGACCCCGACTCCCCGACCTCCGACCAGGACCTCGCCGACCTCGACATCCCGATCACCGAGTGGGTGGAGGGCCTTGGGCTCGGCCCGGCGAGCACCGAGCTCGGGTCGGTTTTCGGCAGCTCGCTGATGTCGGGGGAGGCGGCGGAGTCCTCGATGCTGCTGATGGCGCGGCATCTGGCCGCCGCCGGGGGGCTGTGGTCCTTCCTCAGCGTCGACTACGCCGGCGTCGAGGGGGGCACCAGCGCGATCGCAGCGGCGATCGCCGGCGACGTCCAGGCCGAGGTCCGCCTCGGTCACGAGGTCGAGGCGGTCGAGCACGACGGCGACGGCGCCCTCGTTCACACGGGAGGCGAGGCAATCGGGGCGGGCGCCGTGATCCTCACCGTGCCGCTCAACGCGCTGCGGCGGATCGACCTGCGGCCCGGGCTCTCGCCCGGGACGACGGCGGGGATCGAGGCCGGCAGCGCCAACCTGGGGGCGAAGTACTGGGCGCTGGCCAAGGACGCGCCCGAGGATTTCCACGCCCTCGGCGAGGCGCCGGGGATCGACGTCGCCTCGGCCTGGAAGCGAGTCGATGACGGCGTTCTGATCGTCGGCTTCGGCCGCGACGCTTCCAGCCTCGACGGCGACGACCCGAAGGCGGTCGAGGCGTCCCTGCGCCACTACCTCCCCGAGCTGGATCTGACCGCCTCGACCTGGCACAACTGGGCCGCGGACCCCTACGCGGGGGGCACCTGGGGCGGCTGGCGCCCGGGCTGGGCGAGCACCGGCCTGCCCGAGCTGCTGGCATCCGAGGCGCCGCTGCTGTTCGCGGGGTCCGAGACGGCGCAGCGCTGGCCGGGGTTTATGGAGGGGGCGGTCGAGAGCGGGATGCGCTCCTCGCGGCAACTGCTGGAATCGCTCGAGCCGGCGGCGGGAGCCCGGTAGCGGTGACCGTCGCAGCGAAGCCCGCCCGGCGAGAGCTGGGGCCCCTCTACGAGCCGCGCTCGATCGCGATCATCGGCGCCTCGGCAGACCCGATGAAGTGGGGCCACTGGATGGCCCGGGACGCGCTTGCCGGCGCCGAGCGGCGCAGCGTGCACCTGGTCAACGCCCGCGGGGGGGAGATCCTCGGCCAGCGCGCCTACACGTCGCTGCGCGAGGTTCCTGAGAGTCCCGATCTGGTCGTACTGACCGTCCCCGAGAGCCGCTTCGAGGAAGCGGTCGATGACTCACTCGAGGCGGGGGCCGGGGCGCTGCTCGCGATCACCGCGGGGTTCGCCGAAGGCGGGGAGGAGGGGCGCGCCCGCGAGAGGGCGGTGGTCGAGCGGGTACGGGAGGCAGGGGCGGTGATGCTCGGGCCCAACTGCGGCGGACTCGCCGACACGGGCGCCGGCCTCGGCCTCGGGGTCGGCGGGCTGACTCCCGGGCCGATCGGATTGGTCGCACAGAGCGGCAACGTCGCCGCCGAGCTGGCCCTGCTGGCGGGCGATGCCGGCCTCGGCTTCACCCGGGTCGCATCGATCGGCAACCAGGCCGACCTCGAGGTGGCCGACCTCGTCGCCGATCTCGGGCGTCACGGTCCGACCGAGGTGATCGCGCTCTACGTCGAGGACTTCCGCGGCGGGCGGGCCCTGGCCGAGGCGATGATCGCCACCGGCAAGCCGGTGATCCTGCTCGCCGCCGGCGCCAGCGCCGCCGGGGCGCGGGCGGCCGCCTCCCACACCGGGGCGATGGTCAGCGATCTCGCCGCGGTGGACGCCGCCTGCCGCGAGGCCGGAGCGATCCGCGTCTCCTCGCTGGCCGAGACGATCGAGGTGGCGAAGGTGCTCCTGGGAGGAGAGCGCCCCGCCGGGCCGCGGGTCGCGATCGTCACCGACGGCGGCGGCCACGGCGTGATCGCCGCCGACCTCGCGACCCGGGCGGGCCTCGAGCTGCCGACCCTGAGCGAGGACCTTCAGATGCGGATCGTCGGCCGGCTGCCGGGGCGGCCGGTGGCCGAGAACCCGATCGACCTCGCCGGCGCCGGCGAGCAGGATCTCGGAAGCTACGCGAGGGTGATCGAGGAGCTCGGCGCTTCGGGCGAGGTCGACTCGATCGTCCTCACCGGGTATTTCGGCGGCTACAGCGTGGACGCGGGCGAGGGGGCGAACGCCGGAGAGCGCGAGGCCGAGGTGGCCGGCGAGATGGCCGGCGCCGCGGCGCGGAGCGGAACGCCGCTTCTGGCCCAGACGATGTTCTGGGCCACGCCGCCGGCGGTCGCGCTGCGCGATTCCGGGGTTCCGGTGTTCGCGAGGGTCGAGGACGCGATCGGCTCGCTCGGCCGCGTGGTCGAGACGATGCCGGGCGAGCCCGGGGCGATCCTGCCGCTGCCGCCGCCCGAGCCGGAGATCGAGGGCGACGGATACTGGGTCGCCCGGGAGGCGATCTCGGCTGCCGGTGTTCCGCTTGCCACCTCGGCTCGGGTCGGGAGCCGCACCGAGGCGCTCGCCGCCGCGGCGGAGGTCGGCTACCCGGTGGCGCTGAAGGCGACCGACATCCTCCACAAGTCCGATCAGGGGGGCGTGGCGCTCGGGCTCGCCGACGAGGCTGCTCTCGGCCGCGCCTTCGACGCGATGTCAGGGCTCGGCAGCGGCTCCCATGCGGTCGAGCGGATGGGCCCGGTCTCCGACGGGGTGGAGCTGCTGCTCGGGAGCCGGCGTGATCCGCGCTTCGGACCCGTGGTCGCGGTCGGCCTCGGCGGCGTCTACACCGAGCTGCTCGACGACTTCGCCGTCGGGCTCGCCCCGATGGACGAGCGGGAGGCCGAGATGCTGCTGCGATCGCTGCGCGGCGCCCCCCTGCTCCTCGGCGCCCGCGGTCGCCCGCCGCTAGACCTTGCCGCCGCCGCCGCCGCCGCCGCCGCGCTCTCGAGGCTGGCCGCGGCCCACCCCGAGATCTCAGAGATCGAGGTCAACCCGCTGCTCGTCCTCGAGCAGGGCGTGATCGGGCTCGACGCGCGGATCGTCCGCGCCGCCACTTAGGCCTTCGCACCGCTTCACCAACGCGTCAACCACGAACAAAGCCAAGGAGCAGCAATGGACTTCCAACTGAGCGACGAGCAGGAGGAACTGCGTCAGCGGGCCGCCTCGCTGGCCGCCGAGATCATCGCCTACGAGGAGGACTGCGAGCGTGATCGCGGGCTCGGCCCCGAGGCGCTCGCAGAGATCTCGGCGAAGACGATCGAGCACGGGCTGAACGCGATCAACATGCCGGCCGAGTGGGGCGGAGCGGGGCTCTCGATCTTCGACCAGGTGCTCGTCCAGGAGCAGTTGGGCCAGATCACCAATGCCCTCTGGGACACGGTCTGGCGCCCCGCCAACGCGCTGCGGGCCTGCGACGAGGAGCAGCGGGCGCGCTGGCTGGAGCCCGCGATACGCGGCGAGCGTCGCGACTGCGTTGCCGTCACCGAGGCCGATGCCGGCTCGGACCCCTCGGCCCTGAGCAGCGTCGCCGAACGCGACGGCGACGACTTCCTGCTCAGCGGCGAGAAATGGTTCGTCACGGTCGGCGACGTCGCGGACTTCCTGATCGTCCTCGCGAGGGTGATGCCGGAGGACGAGCCGACGATGTTCCTGGTCGACAAGGACCTGCCAGGGGTCGCGGTCAAGCGCACCCCGGCCTACATGCACACCTTCGTCTACGAGCACCCGGAGTTCGTATTCGACCGGGTCAGGCTGGGGCCGGAGACGGTTCTCGGCGGGATCGGCCAGGGGTACGAGCTGACCCGCGACTGGTTCGTGGAGGAGCGGCTGATGATCGCCGCCCGCGCCACCGGCGCCGCCGAGCGGGCCCTGCGGCTGGCCTCAGAATGGGCAGACGGTCGCGTCCAGGGCGGCAAGCCGATCGCCGAGCATCAGCTGATCGCCGCGATGATCGCCGATAGCGCCACCGAGATCGCGCTCAACCGCGCCCTCGTCTATCAGGTCGCCTGGGAAGCGGACGCGGGCGTGCCCCGCAAGCTGCTGCACGCGAAGGCGGCGATGACCAAGCTCGCGGCCTCGGAGGCGGCCGGCCGGGTGGTCGATCGCGCCGTGCAGATCTTCGGCGGGCGCGGGTACATGCGCGAGAACCCGGTCGAGCGGCTCTACCGGGACATCCGGGTCGACCGGATCTGGGAGGGCACCTCCGAGATTCAGCGACTGGTGATCGCCAACGAGGCGCGGAAGCGCGGCCTCGATGACCTGCTCGGCGTCGGCGTCAGCGCGGCCGCCGGCCGCGAGGCCGCCTCGGCCCTCTGAGCCGTCGGCTTGCTCCGAAGCGGTGAAGAGGCGGCCGCCGCCGGGGTCGACCGGCGGCTCTTCGCCCTGGTCGGGGCGCTGGTCCTGGTCGAGACGATGTTCTACTCGGTGCTGGCGCCGCTGCTCCCCTACTACGTCGAGCACCTCGGGCTGACCAAGGCGGCGGCGGGGACCCTCTCGGCCTTCTACGCCTTCGGGGCGATCGCCTTCGCCGTGCCGGCCGGGTTCCTGGTGGCCCGGATCGGCGCCCGCCGGACGGTGCTCGCCGGGGTCGCGCTGCTGGCGGCCTCTAGCGTCGCCTTCGGCTTCGCGCGGGACCTGGTGGTGCTCGACGGCGCCCGCTTCGTCCAGGGCGCCGGCGGCTCCTGCCTGTGGGCGGCCGGGCTGAGCTGGCTGGTCTCCACCGCGCCCGAGGAGAGGCGCAGCACGGTGATCGGCGCCGCGGTCGGGATCGGCATCGGCGGAGCGCTGCTGGGCCCGGTCCTGGGAGGGGCGGCGACCCTGACCAGCCCGGAGCTGGTCTTCAGCCTGATCGCCGCCGTGATCGGCGGCCTCGGAGTGCTGGCGCTGCGGGTGCCGGCGCCCCCGCCCGGGCGCCCCGACACGATCGCCGACCTGATCGCCGCCGCCAGGGAGGAACCGCGGCTGCGGGCCGGGATCCTCTTCACCTTCCTGCCCTCGGTGCTGTTCGGCATCTTCGAGGTGCTGGCGCCGCTGCGACTGAGCGTCCTCGGGGCGAGCACCGTGGCGATCGCCGTCATCTTCCTGATCTGCACCCTGGCCGAGGCGGCGATGAGCCCGCTGGTCGGGCAGCTCGCCGACCGCAGGGGCGCCTATCCGGTGGCGCGGCTCGGCCTCGCCGGCTGCACGGTGATGGCGATCCTTCTGCCCCTCCCGGGCACGCTTGTCCCCTACTCGATTGCCCTGGTCCTCGCCTGCATCGCCTTCGGTTGGCCCTGGGTCCCGGCAAGCGCGATGCTCTCGGCCGGTGCCGCCTACTTCGAGCTCGGCCAGGGTGTCGCCTTCGGCCTATGGAACCTCGCCTGGGCCGGTGGGCAGGCGATCGGCTCGGCCGGCGGCGCCGGCCTCGCCGAGGCGAGCAGCGACGCCGTGCCCTACCTGATCCTCGCCGGGCTCTGCGCGCTCACCCTGCTGATTGGTCTGCGTCGCACGCTTGCAGCAGTCGCCGCCGCCTCGGGATCGGGATAAGGTGAGCGGTCCGATGCTCGCGGCCGCGACAGGACTGATCGCCGACGTGTCGATCAAGTTCGACGCCGGCAAGGGCAACCTCGGCGGCGCGGGCCAGCGCGCCGGTCTGTTGCTGCTGCTCGGCTTCCTCCTCTCCTTTGGCTTCATCCGGATGAGCACCCGCCTGATGCGCAGCCCCAAGGTCACCTGGTGGCCTGGCAGCGTCAAGCCGGGCGGTCTCCATATCCACCACCTGGTCTTCGGGATCGTCCTGATCATGCTCGCCGGGTTCCTCCAGTTCGCCCTGCGTCCCGCCAGCCCCTGGCTGGAGATCCTCGCGGTGGCCTTCGGCGTCGGCTGCGGCCTCACCCTGGACGAGTTCGCGCTCTGGCTGCACCTCGAGGACGTCTACTGGTCCGAGGAAGGGAGGCGCTCGATCGACGCGACCATCGTCGCGGCGATCATCGGCGGAGCTGTTGTCCTGGGGTTCGCCCCCCTCGGAACCGGGGAGGACAACCCGACCGGCTCGATCATCGTCGTCGTGCTGACGGTCGCCACCGACCTCGCGTTCTGCTTCGTCGCGCTGTTCAAGGGCAAGCTCTGGACCGGTTTGATCGGCTTCTTCCTCCCGCTGTTCTCGACGGTCGGCGCGATCAGGACCGCCAAGCCGGGCTCGCCATGGGCGCGGCGCTTCTACAAGCCGGACAGCAGGAGGATGGAGAAGGCGCGCCGCCGGGCGAAGCGCTCCGAGGAGCGCTACCGCCGCTGGCAGGACCGGATCGGCGGCTCGCCCCACCTGCCGAGCCCGCTGAAGGCCGAGAAGGGTGAGGCGGCCCCGGGCAAGGACTCCTAGCCGAGCAGCGGTTCTCCGACATAGCCGCCGGGCCGGGCGCCGGGCGGTACCGCGAAGACGGCGCTGCCGACGTGGCGGATGTACTCGTTCAAGCCGGGTTCTCCGCGGGCAGCTGAGCCCCGGCGCGCGCCGGGCTCCGCCGCACCCGGAGGCGATCCGGCCAGAGCACGTAGACAGCCATGGGAAGCACGTAGAGCACGTAGATCAGCGCCTCTCCCACGGTCGGCTTCGGCTGCAGCCCGAGCATCCCGGTGAGCAGCGAGCCGGAGATCGTCCCCGGCTGGACCAGCCAGGAGAGGTCGACCGCCTGGCCCTGGAGCTGGTTGAACCAGCCGGCCTCGTGGGCGGTGTGCAGCGAGACCGAGAGCAGCCCCGCGGCGACGAAGACCAGGACGAGGCCGGTGAACCTGAAGAAGCGCGAGAGGTTGATCCGCACCCCGCCCCGGTAGAGGCCGACGCCGATCGCCACCGCGAGCAGGACGCCGAGCACCGCGCCGGCCCCGGCGGCGGTCGTGTCGGTGGCGTCCTGGAAGGCGGCGAGCATGAAGACGGAGGTCTCGAGGCCCTCGCGGAGGACGGCGAGAAAGGCCATCCCCACCAGGGCGAGGGTCGAGCCCGCCATCAGCGCCTCGGCGGCGCTGCCCTCGAGCGTCGAGCGGATGCTGCGGGCGTGGCGCCGCATCCAGACGATCATGTAGGTGACGGCTCCGACGGCGATCACGCCGATCACGGTCTCCAGCGCCTCCTGCTCGCGCTGGGGGAGCTCCTGGCCGACGATCCGCAGGGTGATCGCGGCAGCGACGCAGAGTCCGATCGCGACCGCGACTCCCAGCCACATCTGGCGCAGCGCGTCGCCGCGACCCTCCTTGACCAGGAAGGCTGCGATGATCCCGACGATCAGCGAGGCCTCGACTCCCTCGCGCAGGCCGATGACGAGGGTGGGGATCACTCGGCGGGTTGGGCTTTCGGGATCATCGGGATGGGTATTAGGGGTCCCTAATTAGGACAGCCGAAACCGTAGCACGCCGCTAGGGATTGCGGGGGGACGAGATTCCGACCATCTCCCTCGGCCGCCGCCGCGCCGCCGGTCGCGACGATTGGCAGACTGCCCCGGGTGGACCTGGCGGAGCTCGAGCGCAGACTGGATGAGGTCGGCGAGCCGCCCTACCGCGCCCGCCAAATCTGGCGGTGGCTGGCCGCGGGGGTGGGCTCCTTCGAGGAGATGACCAACCTCCCGCTCGGGCTTCGCCGTCGCCTAGCCGCCGAGCTGCCGATCTCCTCGCTCTCGCTGCTGCGCGAGGCCCGCTCCCGCGACGGGACCGTCAAGGCGCTGTTCGAGACGACTGACGGCCGGCCGCTCGAGGCGGTGCTGATGAGCTACCGCGACGGGCGCCGCTCGGTCTGCCTCTCGAGCCAGTCGGGATGCCCGCTGACCTGCACCTTCTGCGCGACAGGGAGGATGAGCTTCGGCCGCAACCTGACCGAGTCCGAGATCGTCGACCAGGCCCTTCACTTCCGCCGGCGCGGAGCGGTCAACAACGCCGTCTTCATGGGGATGGGCGAGCCGATGATGAACCTCGATGCGGTCCTCGGCGCCTGCGAGCGGCTCCCCGAGGCCGGGATCTCGAACGCCCACACGACCGTCTCGACGGTCGGATGGGTCCCCGGGATCGAGCGGATGGCGAGCCAGGGCCCGCCGGTGCGCCTGGCGCTCTCGCTGCACGCGGCGGAGGACGCCCTGCGATCGGAGCTGATGCCGGTCAACCGCCGCTATCCCCTGGCCGAGGTGCTCGACGCCTGCCTTGCCTGGCATCGCACCCGGCGGCGCAAGGTCTTCGTCGAGTACCTGATGCTCGCCGGCGTCAACGACCGCCACGAGCAGGCTGCGGCACTTGCCTCGGTGCTCAGCCCGGTGCCCGCCTTCAAGGTCAACCTGATCCCCTACAACCCGACCGGCACCGGCTTGGAGGGCTCCAGCCGCGCCGCGATCGCCGCCTTCCGCGAGGTGCTGATCGAGGCGGGCATCCCGGCGACCGTCCGCCTCACCCGGGGCCGCGACATCGACGCCGCCTGCGGGCAGCTCGCCGCAACGCGCTGATCGGCGGTCGCTAGCGGGGCTCGAGGCGAAGCACCGGGATCAGCCGGGCCCCGGCGCGCTTCTGGTAGGTGGTGAACCCGGGGTAGGTGCGGTTGACGAGGCGCCAGGCCTGCTCGCGCTCCTCGCCCTCGAGCTCGCGCGCGAGGTAGGAACGCTCCTCGCCGTTGCAGAGGTAGCGCACGTCCGGGTTGGCGACCACGTTCCGGTACCAGGCGGGGTGGCGGATGTCGCCGCCGCGCGAGGCGACCAGGAGGATCGATTCGCCATCCTTGGTGTGGACGAGCGGGGTCTGCTTCTCAGCACCGCTCTTCGCGCCCCTGACCTTGAGCATCCCCACGCGATTGAGGCCGGCGGTGCTGAGCCTTCCCCGGCTGAGTCGGAGCATCGGCCGGTCGAGGTGGGGAGCGAGGTTGACGTAGAACCAGGACCCGGGCCGGGAGGAGGCCAGGGGAATCGCGATCCGCTCATAGATCGTGCGATCCTCGCCCAAGCGGCGTCAGCTCCCGTCCGGGTCGGGCATCCACGGCTCGTGCCACTCGCACACCCCGCGGGTCAGCTTCGATGCCTCCTCCGGGCCCCAGGTGCCCGGCACATAGGGGATCACCGGCCCGGGGTCGTCGAGCAGCGGCTGCACCACCCGCCAGGTCTCCTCGATGCTGTCGCTGCGGCTGAACAGGTCGGACTTGCCCCGGATCGCGTCGTCGAGCAGTCGCTCGTAGGGCTCCGGATCCTCCCCGGGGACCTTCTCGAACAGCACCCGCAGGTCGGCGGCCTCGAAGGCCTCCTTGCCCGCCTGCTTCATCAGGAAGCGGATCCGGGCCCCGGGGGTCGGGTCGATCCGGATCGCCAGCTGGTTGGGCTCGGGGATCCTGCCGGTGCCGACCCCGAGGCGTGGCGGGCGCTTGAAGACGACCTGGATCTCGGTCGCCTTCACCGGCAGCTTCTTGCCGGCCCGGAGGAAGAAGGGGACGCCGCTCCAGCGCCAGTTGTCGATCTCCAGCTCGAGCGCCACGTAGGTCTCGGTCTTCGAGTCCTTGGCTACGCCTTTGACGTCGAGGTAGCCGTCGTACTGCCCGCGGATGTAGCGCTTCGGGTCGGCGGCGCGGATCGCCTTGAACAGCTCCAGCTTCTTGTCGCGGATCGAGTCTGTCTGATTGCCGGCGGGTGGCTCCATCGCGATCAGCCCGAGCATCTGCATGGCGTGGTTCTGGATCACGTCGCGCAGGGTCCCCACCGGGTCGTAGAAACGGCCGCGGTCCTCGACCCCGAAGGTCTCGGCCATGGTCATCTGCACGTGGGAGATGAACTGCCGGTTCCAGACCGGCTCGAGGATCGAGTTGGCGAAGCGGAGGTAGGTGATGTCCATCACCGGCTCCTTGCCGAGGTAGTGATCGATGCGGTAGATCTGGTCCTCGCGGAGGGTCTCGAGCAGCTCCGCCTCCAGCGCCTTGGCCGAGTCGAGGTCGTGGCCGAACGGTTTCTCGATCACCACCCGGGCGTTCTCGGTCACCCCGGCCTTGCCCAGCGCCCGCACCACGTCGGCGAACAGGAAGGGCGGGACCTCGAGGTAGAAGACCGGCTGTTCGTGATCGGAGACGGCCTCGGCCACCCGCTCGAAGGTCTTCGGATCCGAGTAGTCGCCGCCGACATAGCGAAGGCGCTTGGCCAGCCGGGTGAAGACATCCTCGTCGGGGTCCTCGACGCTGGTCGAGATCGACTCGCGGACGTGGTTGACGAGGTCGTCGTGAGACCAGTCGTTGCGGGCCACCCCGACGATCGTGAAGTCAAGCTCCCCCCGCGCCTCGAGCCGGTAGAGCGCCCGGAAGGTCATCCTCTTCGCGAGGTCTCCGGTGATCCCGAAGATGACGAGGACGTCGGCGACTCCGGGCGGGCGCTTCTTCTTCGAAGCCATCGTCGCGGAGGCTATCCGTTCGGGCATAGGATCCGGTCCCGCAATCGAGGAAGGGGTCGCGCATGGAACTTGGAATGGTCGGGCTGGGCCGGATGGGTGCCAACATCGTGCGCCGCCTGATGCGTGACGGGCACGACTGCTTCGTCTACGACGTCAACAAGGAGGCGATCGAGACGCTGGTCGCCGACGGCGCGGAGGGCGCCTCCTCGCTGCAGGAGCTGGCGCAGAAGATGTCCGCGCCCCGCGCCGTCTGGGTGATGGTCCCGGCCGGCGAGATCACCGATCAGACGATCCACGAGGTCGCCGACACCCTCGAGAAGGGCGACGCGATCATCGACGGCGGCAACTCGTATTACCGCGACGACATGCGCCATGCGGCCGAGCTGGCCGAGCAGGGGATCGACTTCATCGATTGCGGCACGAGCGGCGGCGTCTTCGGGCTCGACCGTGGCTACTGCCTGATGATCGGCGGGCCGGACGCGGCGGTCGAGCGGCTCGACCCGATCTTCGCCACCGTCGCCCCCGGGGTCGATTCCGCGGAGCGCACCCCCGGGCGCAGCGGCGACCCCGGCCCTGCCGAGAACGGCTACCTGCACTGCGGGCCGAGCGGCGCCGGCCACTTCGTGAAGATGGTCCACAACGGGATCGAGTACGGGATCATGGCCGCCTACGCCGAGGGGCTGAACGTGCTGCGCAACGCCAACGCGGGCAAGGCGGAGCGCAGCGAGGACGCCGAGACCGCGCCGCTCGAGCAGCCCCAGTACTACCAGTACGACATCGACATCCCCGAGGTCGCCGAGGTCTGGCGGCGGGGCAGCGTGATCGGCTCCTGGCTGCTCGACCTGACCGCGGCGGCACTGCAGGAATCCCCCGACCTGGCCGAGTTCTCGGGGCGGGTCTCGGACTCGGGCGAGGGGCGCTGGACGACGATCGCGGCGATCGAGGAGGGGGTGCCGGCGCCGGTCCTGACCGCGGCGCTCAACGAGCGCTTCTCCTCGCGCGATCTCGACGAGTTCGGCGACAAGGTGCTCTCGGCGATGCGAAAGCAGTTCGGCGGCCACGACGAGAAGAAGGAGTAGGGGGTGGAGGTCGAGGTCCTCGCCGACGCCGAGGCCGCGGCCGCCCGGGCCGCCGAGGTGATCGCCGAGGCCGGCGCGGAGGCGGGCAGCGAGCGGGGGTCCTTCTCGGCCGCGGTCAGCGGCGGCCGCTCGCCCTGGCGGATGCTGGCGCTGCTCGCGGGGATGGACCTCCCCTGGGATGCGACCCAGATCTTCCAGGTCGACGAGCGGGTCGCCGAGCCCGGCAGCGACGACCGCAATCTCACCCACCTTCTGCTGGCGCTGCCCCTGGAGCGCCACGCGGCGATCCGCCCGATGCCGGTGACCAGCACGAACCTCGTGGAAGCCGCGGCGGACTACGAGTCGGGGCTTCCCGAGCGGCTCGACCTCGTCCACCTCGGCCTCGGCCCCGACGGCCACACCGCCTCCCTGGTCCCCGATGACGACGTCCTCGAGGTCACGGACCGCCGCGTTGCGATCACCACCGGCGCCTACCAGGGCCACCGCCGCATGACCCTCACCTACCCGGCGCTCGCCGCCGCCCGGCGGATCGTCTGGCTGGTGACCGGCGATGACAAGCAGGAGGCGATGAAGAAGCTCCTTGCCTCCGACCCCTCGGTTCCGGCCGGCCGGGTGAAGAACGACGAGATGCTGCTGATCGCCGACCGCGACGCGGCCGGCGACGCCGCCTAACCGAGCTCGATCCGCTCCGCGACCTCGCCGCGGGCGATGATCACGTCTGACGTGATCGAGGGGGGGAAGAGGCCGTGGGCGGCGACGCCGGGGTCGGCGTCCAGCCAGGCCGCCAGGGAGGCGGGATTGGCCGTGTCGCCCGAGTAGTCGCCGATCAGGCCCCCGTCGGGGCTTCGAGGCGCGTCGCGGAGCTCGACCTCTCCGAGCCGCGCCAGGGTCGAGCCCAGACCGAAGGCGAAGAGCTCCACCGGCACCGGCGGGTGCAGCTCGTCGGTCGGCTTGCTCGAGTCGGCGATCACCACGAAGCGCTGGGCCGCCTCGGCGACGATCTTCTCGCGCAGGTGGGCGCCGCCGCCGCCCTTGACCAGCCAGCCGTCCGGGGTCACCTGGTCGGCGCCGTCGATCGCGATGTCGAGGCGCTCGAGGTTCTCGAATGGCTCGACCTCGATCCCCAGTCCCCGCGCGGCCTCCTCGGTCGCCGGCGAGGTGGCGACGCAGCGGATCCCGCTCAGCCCGCGCTCGGCCAGCGCCGGCAGCAGGTGGGCGACGGTCGAGCCCGTCCCCAGGCCGACCGTCATCCCGTCCTCGACCAGGGCGGCCGCCGCCTTGGCCGCGACGGCCTTCTCGGCCTCCGCGGGCCCGGTTCCGGTCGCCGTCACGGGAACACTGTATGCGGCACGGGTAGGATCGGGAGCCAGCGATGCAGGCCGCCACGGACACAGTCCAAAGCACCGATATCGACCAGCTCTGCATCAACACGATCCGGACGCTCTCGATCGACGCGATCGAGAAGGCCAACTCCGGTCACCCCGGAACGCCGATGGCGCTCGCGCCGCTGGCCTACACGCTGTGGCAGCGCTACCTGCGCTTCGACCCGGCCGACCCGATCTGGCCGAACCGCGACCGCTTCGTGCTCTCGGCCGGGCACGCCTCGATGCTGCTCTACTCGCTGCTGCACCTGGCCCAGGTGAAGTCGGTGGACTCCGACTACGAGACCCAGGGTGAGCCGGCGATCAGCCTCTCCGACATCGAGAGCTTCCGCCAGCTCGACTCGAAGGCCGCCGGGCACCCCGAGTACCGCCTCGCCTCGGGGATCGAGACGACCACCGGGCCGCTCGGACAGGGCATCGCCACCTCGGTCGGGATGGCGATCGCCGGCCAGTGGGACCGCGAGCACTTCGGCGCCGAGCTGTTCGATTTCGACGTCTACGCCGTCTGCGGCGACGGCTGCCTGATGGAGGGCGTCTCCAGCGAGGCGGCGTCGATCGCCGGCCACCAGCGCCTCGACAACCTCTGCTGGATCTACGACAACAACCACATCACGATCGACGGCCACACCGAGATCACCTACGAGGACGACGTCGCCGCCCGCTTCCTCGGCTACGGCTGGGCCGTCAACCGGGTCGGCGACGCCAACGACATCGAGCTGATCAGCCGGGCCTTCGAGCGCTTCCGGGAGGAGAGCGGCCGCCCGACCCTGATCATCCTCGACAGCCACATCGGCTATGGCTCGCCGCACAAGCAGGACACCGCGGCCGCCCACGGCGAGCCGCTCGGCGACGAGGAGGTGCGGGAGACGAAGCGCGCCTACGGCTGGCCCGAGGACGCCCAGTTCCTCGTCCCCGACGGCGTCTACGAGCACTTCGCCGCCGGGATCGGCGAGCGGGGAGCACGCCTGCACGCCGAGTGGCGCCAGCGCGTCGATGCCGCCGATGCCGGCCTCTCGGTCCAGATCGACCAGATGCAGCGGCGCGAGCTTCCCGAGGGCTGGGACGCGGAGATCCCCGAGTTCGATCCCGACGAGGAGGGGGTCGCGACCCGCAAGGCCGCCCACCAGGTTCTCAACTCGATCGCCCCCAGGGTTCCCTGGCTGCTGAGCGGATCCGCCGACCTCACCGGCTCGGCGGCGAGCGGGCTCGACTTCGACGGGGCCGCCGACTTCCAGCCCACCGACCGGGCCGGGCGCACCCTGCACTACGGGATCCGCGAGCACGAGTCGGCGGCGATCTCCAACGGCCTCTCGCTCTCGAAGCTGCGGCCGGTCTGGTCCACGTACTTGATCTTCTCCGACTACGCCCGCCCGGCGATCCGGCTCTCGGCGCTGATGGAGCTGCCGGTGATCCACTGGTTCAGCCACGACTCGATCGGGCTCGGCGAGGACGGCCCGACCCACCAGCCGGTCGAGCAGCTCGCCTCGCTGCGGGCGATCCCCAACCTCAACGTGATCCGCCCCTGCGACGCCAACGAGGTGGCGGCAGCCTGGCGGGTGATCATGCCGCTGCGGCATGAGCCCGCGGCGCTCGTCTTGAGCCGCCAGGACCTGCCGGTGCTCGACCGCTCCCGCTACGCCCCGGCCGACGGCCTCGCCCGTGGCGGCTACGTGCTCGGCGACTGCGAGGGTGAGCCGGAGGTGATCCTGATCGCCACCGGCTCAGAGGTCCACCTCGCGGTCAGCGCGTATGAGGAGCTGAGCGCCGACGGCGCCAGGGCCCGGGTCGTCAGCCTCCCTTCGTGGCAGCTCTTCGACCGCCAGGACGAGGCACTACCGGGAGAGCGTCCTGCCCTCCGGCGGTCGGGGCGCGGGTCGCGGTCGAGCAGGCCTCGACCCTCGGCTGGGACCGCTACGTCGGCCCGCGAGGGCAGGATCGTCGGCATGCATACCTTCGGGGCCTCGGCGCCGCTCAAGGAAGTCGAGAACTTGTTCGGCTTCACCCCCGAGAAGGTGGTCGAAGCCGCCAGAGAGCTGATCGAGAGGAAGCAATGAGCGAATCGACAACGGAAGCTTCACGACCTGGGGCAGAGCCTCTGGGTCGACAACATCACCCGCACGATGCTGAACGACGGGACGCTGCAGGGCTACATCGACGACTACAACCTCACCGGGCTGACCTCCAACCCGACGATCTTCGACAAGGCGATCAGCGAGGGCGACGCCTACGACGAGCAGATCGAGGCCTCCACCGCGCCCTCCACCGAGGAGCGGTTCTTCGAGCTGGCGATCACGGACCTGACCGAGGCGGCGGAGATGTTCGCGCCGATCCACAGCCGCACCGACGGCGTCGACGGCTACGTCTCGCTCGAGGTCTCGCCGCTGCTCGCCGACGACACCGAGGCGACCACCGAGCAGGCGGCCAAGCTCCACGCCCAGGCGGGCCGCGACAACATCTTCATCAAGATCCCCGGGACGCCGGCCGGTCTGAAGTCGATCGAGGACTCGATCTACGCGGGCATCCCTGTCAACGTCACCCTGCTGTTCTCCGGTGATCAGTACCTTGCCGCGGCCGACGCCTACCTCAAGGGGATCGAGCGGCGCGTCGCGGAGGGGCTGGACCCGTGGGTACCCTCGGTCGCCTCGCTGTTCATGAGCCGCTGGGACGTCAAGGTGGCCGAGCGCTCGCCCTCCGAGCTCTACGGGAAGCTGGGCATCGCGGTCGGTCAGGCCGCCTACCGCAGCTACCGCGAGCTGCTCGCGTCGGCCCGCATGCAGCGCCTCCAGAACGAGGGCGCCCGGCCGCAGCGGCTCCTCTGGGCCAGCACCGGCACCAAGGACGAGGCCCTCTCCGACGTCCTCTACATCGAGGGCCTTGCCTCGCCGCTGACCGTCAACACGATGCCGGAGAAGACCCTGAAGGCGTTCGCCGACCACGGCACCGTGCCTGAGCCGCTGCCCGCCGACGGCGGCGACGCCGATCAGGTCCTGCAGGCCCATCGCGAGGCCGGGATGGAGCCCAACGAGCTGGCCGAGCAGCTCCAGGAGGAGGGCAAGGAGGCTTTCGTCAACTCCTGGAAGGACCTGCTCGCCTCGATCGAGCGCCAGAAGGTTGCCTAGCGAGTGAGCGCGCTACGCGAGGGGGCGGCCTGGAGCGCCCTCGAGGCGCACCACCGGGAGGTCGGACACCTGCACCTGCGGGATCTCTTCGCGCAGGACCCGCAGCGCGGCGAGGCAATGACCGCCGAGGCGGCGGGGCTCTTCCTGGACTACTCGAAGAACCGGATCACCGCCGAAACGATCGGCCTGCTGGTCGCTTTGGCCGAGGAGCGGGGGATGCCGGAGCGCCGCGAGGCGATGTTCGCGGGCGAGCGGATCAACGTCTCCGAGAACCGCTCCGTCCTTCACGTCGCCCTGCGGATGCCGCGGGAGCGCTCGCTGATCGTCGAGGGGACCGACGTCGTCAAGCAGGTCCACGAGGTGCTCGACCGGATGTCCTCCTTCGCCGAGCGGGTGCGCTCTGGCGAGTGGAAGGGCCACACCGGCAAGCCGATCCGCAACGTCGTCAACATCGGGATCGGCGGCTCCGACCTCGGCCCGGTGATGGCCTACGAGGCGCTCCGCCACTACAGCCGCCGCGACATCGCCTTCCGCTTCGTCTCCAACGTCGACGGCACCGACTTCGCCGAGTCCACCCGCGACCTCGACCCGGCCGAGACGCTGTTCATCGTCTCCTCGAAGACCTTCACGACCCTGGAGACGATGACCAACGCCCACACCGCCCGGGAGTGGGCGCTGGCCGGTCTCGGCGGCGAGGAGGCGGCGATCGCCCGCCATTTCGTCGCCGTCTCGACAAATGCCGAGGGGGTCTCGGAGTTCGGCATCGACACCGACAACATGTTCGGGTTCTGGGAGTGGGTCGGCGGCCGCTACTCGATGGACTCGGCGATCGGACTCTCGACCATGCTGGCGGTCGGCCCGGAGGCGTTCGCCGAGATGCTCGGCGGCTTCCACGCGGTCGACGAGCACTTCCGTGAGGCGCCGCTCGATCGCAACCTGCCGGCGCTGCTCGGCATGCTGGCCGTCTGGTATGGCGAGCTGTTCGGGGCGCAGACGGTCGCGGTCCTGCCCTACGACCAGTACCTGCACCGCTTCCCGGCCTATCTCCAGCAGCTGACGATGGAGTCGAACGGTAAGCACGTCACCCTCGACGGCGAGCGGGTCGACTACCAGACCGGGGCGATCTACTGGGGTGAGCCGGGGACCAACGGCCAGCACTCCTTCTACCAGCTGATCCATCAGGGGACGGAGCTGATCCCCTGCGACTTCATCGGCTTCATGCGGTCGCTGAACCCGCTCGGCGAGCACCAGGACCTGCTGATCTCCAACGTCTTCGCGCAGACCGAGGCGCTTGCCTTCGGCAAGACCCCCGAGCAGGTCGCCGCGGAGGGGACCGAGGAGTGGCTGGTCCCGCACCGCACCTTCGAGGGCAACCGCCCGACCAACACGATCCTCGCCGAGCGGCTGACGCCGGCGGTCCTCGGGCAGCTGGTGGCGCTCTATGAGCACAGCGTCTTCACCCAGGGAGCGATCTGGGGGATCGACTCCTTCGACCAGTGGGGGGTGGAGCTGGGCAAGGCCCTCGCGAAGGCGATCATCGGAGAGCTCCAGGGCGAGGGCGAGCTCGGCCACGACAGCTCCACCAACGCGCTGATCTGCCGCTACCGGGAAGCACGATCCGACAGCTGAGGTGGACCGCAGGAATCGCCGCTGCTCCGGCGAATAGGGCAGCCGCAATGTCCTGAGCTTGTCCGATCACCTGGCCGACACAGATGACGGCCGGCTACCGGAAGGAGACACAATTTGAGAGGCGCTGGCAGTGCCATCTTTGTCGCCATCCTGCTGCTGATAGCGGGAATCCTCAACATCGTCTACGGCATCGCCGCGATCGGCGACGCCAATTTCTACAACGGAACCCAGTACGCGTTCTCCAGCCTCCACACCTGGGGGTGGGTAACCGTCTTCCTCGGGGTCATCCAGCTGACCGCAGGGTTCTCGCTGTTTGGTGGCGGGGCCTACGGCCGGGTGATCGGGATCTTCGCCGCGTCCATCGGCGCCATCGGCTCGCTGTTTGCGATCGGCGGACCGCACCCCTTCTGGGCGGTCGGCGTCTTCGCGATCTGCCTGATCTGCATCCACGGCCTCGTCGTCCTCGGCGAGCCCGAGCGCACGATCTGAGCCGAGTCGCGGGAGCTCGGGGCGGCCGGGCTCCCGCGATACTCCCCCCTGTGCAAACACAGAGAGCCGAGATGCGCGCGGCCGAGTTCAGGGCCCTGTTCGAAACCGTCAGCAACTGGGGGCGCTGGGGCGAGGAGGACGAGCGCGGGGCGCTCAACCTGCTCTCCCCTGACCGGGTTCTGGCTGCGTCCCGGCTGGTCAGCAGCGGCGAGACCGTCACCCTCGGCCTTCGCCTCAATACCAGTCCGGGGCTGGACAACCCGGCGCCCGCCGAGCACCGCATGACGACGCTCGGCCACGCCGGGGTCGGGTCGGGGGAGATGGGGTTCTCAAAGGACTACGTCGGCGTCGACTACCACAACGAGTCGCACAGCCACATCGATGCCCTCTGCCACGTCGACTTCGATGGTGCCCTCTACAACGGTCGGCCGAGCTCGTCGGTTACCAGCGCGGGCGCTTCCGCGGACGCGATTGCCGTACTCGAGAACGGCCTCGTCGGGCGCGGCGTCCTCCTCGACATCCCGAAGCTCCGCGGCGTGCGCTGGCTGGAGCCGGGCGACCACGTCTTCCCCGAGGACCTCGTGCGGTGCGAGCGGAGCCTGGGGCTGACCGTCTCCAAGGGCGACATCCTGCTCGTGCGCGTCGGCCACGGCCGGCGACTGGCCGAGCACGGACCGTGGGACATGGCTCAGGCAAAGGCCGGCCTGCACCCGACCTGCGCGACATTTCTCGCGGAGCGTGGAGTCGTCGCCCTGGGCTCTGATGGCAACAACGACACGGCGCCCAGCGCAGTGGAGGGGATCGGCTTCCCCGTTCACGTGCTGACGCTTAACTCGATGGGGGTTCATCTGCTCGACTACCTGCAGCTCGAGGACGCGGTCGCCATGTGTGAGCAGAGCGGCCGCTGGGAATTCCTCGTCGTGGCGGCGCCGCTGCGGATCGTCGGCGGCACGGGATCACCCTTGAACCCGATCGCGGTCTTCTGATCGAGTCAGTGGAGACGGAGATCGGAGCCCGGGCGGCGATCGCCCCCGCGTCTCTCGAGTGACCTCCAGCCGGCAGGAGATCATCCGTTCTGCGGGACGTACCAGGAGGGCGCCTAGATAGTGTTCCGAGCGTGAGCCCCCAGGCAGGGAATCAGCCGTGACTGCTTCGGAGATGCCAGGAGCCCGGGGCCTCGGAGCTGAGTCAGCCGACGTCCTCGTCATCTTCGGCATCAGCGGCGACCTCGCCAAGGTGATGACCTTCCACTCGCTCTACCGGCTCGAGATGCGGGGCCTCCTGAACTGTCCCGTGGTTGGCGTCGCCGCCGACGACTGGACCGTCGATCAGCTACGAGAGCGGGCCCGCAGCTCGATCGAGGCCTGCGGAGAGACGATCGACCCCAAGATCTTCGACCGCCTTGCCGGCCGGTTCTCCTATGTGTCGGGGGACTTCGGCGACGCGGACACCTTCGGTCGGGTCGGAGATGCGATCAAAGGAGCAGAGAGCCCCGTCTTCTACCTCGAGATCCCGCCGTTCCTCTTCGGCCCAGTGATCAAGGGCCTTGCCGATGCGGGGTTGACGAAGCACGCGAGGGTCGTGGTCGAGAAGCCTTTCGGCCACGACCTCGGCTCGGCCCGGGCCCTCGGCGAGGAGATCCACGCCCACATCGACGAGTCCCAGCTGTTCAGGATCGACCACTTCCTCGGCAAGATGGGGCTGTCCGAGATCCTCTTCCTGCGGTTCGCCAATTCGGTCCTCGAGCCGATCTGGAACCGCAACTACATCGCCTCGGTTCAGATAACCATGGCCGAGAGCTTCGGCGTCGAGGACCGCGGCCATTTCTATGACCCGGTCGGCGCGCTTCGCGACGTCGTCGTCAACCACCTGATGCAGGTGGTCGGAGCCGCGGCGATGGAGCCTCCCTCCGGCGGCGATCCGGGCACACTGAAGGACGGGCTTTACAACGTCTTCAGGTCAATGCCCGAAGCCGACCCCGCACACTACGTCCGAGGTCAGTACGAGGGCTACCTCGACATCGACGGCGTCGAGCGCAATTCCAGCACCGCGACCTACGCGGCGCTCCGGCTGGAGATCGAGAACTGGCGCTGGGCGGGGGTGCCGTTCTTCATCCGAACCGGCAAGTGCCTCCCGGTGACCCAGACGGAGTTGCGGCTGGTCTTCAAGCACCCGCCGAAGCTCGGCTTCTTCCCGCGCCGCCCGGATGCCGACCAGCTGGTGATGAGGCTCGACCCCAGCACCGGCGTGCGGCTGCTGGTCGATGCCCAGCGGTCCGGCGGCGCGGCGCCTGAGCAGATCAACCTTGACATGGAGTTCGCCGAGGAGGGTGGGGAGGGTCCGACGCCGTACGAGGTCCTGCTGAGGGCGGCGATGGACGGGGTGAACACCCGCTTCACCCGTCAGGACTGTGTCGATGAGACCTGGCGTGTTCTGCAGCCGCTTCTCGACGCACCGCCGCCTGTGCACCGCTACCCGAAGGGCTCCTGGGGGCCCGAGGCGGCCGAGAAGCTGGTCGCCGGCCATGGCCGCTGGCACGAGCCCTGGATCGGGTCGTGAACGGCGAGATGATCGCGCCGGACGGGTCGGTTGATTGGCTGGTCCCTGACCTCGCCGAACGACTCGAGGAGTTCGCTTGAGCTCCTACGACGTGATCGTCATCGGCAGCGGCGCCGGCGGCGGAACGCTGGTCAACCGCCTCGCCCCTTCGGGCAAGCGGGTCCTGCTGCTCGAGCGCGGCGACTGGCTCACCCGGGAGCCGCAGAACTGGTCCGCCGAGTCGGTCTTCGCCGACAATCGCTACATCTCCGAGGACACCTGGTACGACGCCGACGGGGAAGCGTTCCAGCCCCAGGTCCACTACTTCGTCGGTGGCGCGACGAAGCTCTACGGTGCCGCGCTCTACCGGCTCCGCGAGGAGGACTTCGGCGAGCTCCGCCACCACGACGGCATCTCCCCGGCCTGGCCGGTCCCCTATGAGGATTTCGAGCCCTACTACGCCCAGGCGGAGCAGCTCTACCGGGTCCATGGGGCCCGCGGCGAGGATCCGACCGAGCCACCCGTCCAGCGGCCGACTATCCGTTCCCCGCGGTCTCCCACGAGCCCCGGATCCAGCAGCTGTCCGACGATCTTGCGGCCGAGGGCCTGCACCCCTTCCACGCACCCTGCGGGGTGATGCTGGACGAGGGGAACATGCCCTACAGCTCATGCGTGCGCTGTGCCACCTGCGACGGCTTTCCCCTGCCTGGTCCATGCCAAGTCAGACGCCGAGGTCCTCGCGGTGCGACCGGCGCTGGAGCACCCGAACGTCACCCTGCTGACCGGCGCCGAGGCCGTGAAGCTGAACACGGACGCCTCGGGCAAGACGGTCACAGGAGTCGAGGTGGAGCGAGGCGCCGAGCGCGAGACGCATTCGGCCGACATCGTGGTCGTCTCCTGCGGCGCGGCGAATTCGGCCAAGCTGCTCCTCGCCTCGGCAGAGCGAGCACCACCCCAATGGCCTCGCCAACTCCTCCGACCAGGTCGGCCGCAACTACATGTTCCACGCCAGCCGGGCGGTGCTGGCGCTCTCGGAGGAGGAGAACCCCACGGTCTTTCAGAAGACGCTGGGCGTCAACGACTTCTACTTCGGCTCCGAGGACTTCGAGTTCCCGATGGGCAACATCCAGATGGTCGGCAAATCGCAGGCCGAGATGTTCCGGGGAGAGAAGCCGGTCGAGACCATCCTGGCGCCCGAGTTTGCTCTCGAGGACGTGGCGAAACACGCGGTCGACTTCTGGCTCTCGACCGAGGACCTGCCGATGCCCGAGAACCGCGTAACGCTGAACAGCGACGGCAAGGTAAAGCTCTCCTACACACCAACCAATGACGAGCCCAAGCAGCGGCTCTTCGATCAGCTCAAGTCGATGCTCGGCAGCCTCGGCATGCAGCACCACCTGATTCCGCGAAACGCCTACCTGAAGACCGACATCCCGGTGGCGGGCGTCGCCCACCAGGCCGGCACCTGTCGCTTCGGCGCGGATCCGGCGAGCTCGGCGCTCGATCCCAACTGCAGGGCGCACGAGCTGGACAACCTCTACGTCGTCGACACCAGCTTCTTCCCCAGCATCGGCGCCGTGAACCCGGCGCTGACAGCGATGGCCAATGGGTTGCGGGTCGGCGACCATCTGCTGGAGCGACTCGGAGCATCGGCTTCCCAAGAGGCGAACGGTGCCGCCTGAGAGCGAGGGCGGCGGACGGCGCAAGGTCGTAATCGTCGGTGGCGGGTTCGGCGGCCTCGCCGCGGCCCGCAAGCTGGGGGACGCCGATTGCGATCTGACCCTGGTGGACCGCACCAACCATCAGCTGTTCCAGCCGCTGCTCTACCAGGTCGCGCTCGGTGCGCTCTCGGAGGGAGAGTGCGCGACGCCGATCCGGACGATGTTGAGGCGCCAGGCGAACACGACCGTGCTGATGGCCGAGGTCATCGGCATCGACGCGGAGCGCCGCCAGATCGCGCTCGACACCGGGGAGCGCCTCGACTACGACAGCCTGATCCTCGCCGGCGGGGCCGAGACCTCCTACTTCGGGCGCGACGAATGGGCGGAGGTCACCTTGGGGCTGAAGACGCTCGATGATGCGGTCGCCCTCCGTGACCGGGTCTTCGGCGCCTTCGAGCAGGCCGAGCGGGCCACAACCCAGGCTGAGCGAGACGAGTGGCTGACATTCGTGATCGTCGGCGGCGGGGCCACCGGGGTCGAGATCAGCGGCCAGCTTGGGATCCTTGCCCGTCATACGCTGGAGCGCGACTTCAAGCGAATCGACACCAGCGGGGCCAGGGTGATCCTCGTCGACGCGGGCGACCGCGTGCTCACCGCCTTCAGCGAGTCGCTCTCGGCAAAGGCGGCGAAGGGCCTCGCTGCGCTCGGCGTGACCGTCCGAGAGGGGGCTAAGGCGACGTCGATCGACGAGCGCGGGATCGAAATAGAGCTGGGCGGGTCGACCGAGCGGATCGCCGCCCGAACCGTGATCTGGGCAGCGGGGGTTCGCGCCACCGGACTTGCGGGGATAGTGGTTGACGCCACCGGGGCCAAGGCCGACCGGGCGGGCCGAATCGAGGTGGGGGAGGACTGCGCGCTGCCCGGCAGGCCGGAGATCTCGGTGATCGGCGACATGGCGAATCACCCAGGGCCGGATGGCAAGCCGCTTCCCGGCCTGGCGACGGTCGCGATCCAACAGGCGCGCCATGTCGCCAAGGCGATCAAGTCGGGCGAGGCGGGCGCCTCGACCCCGTTCCACTATCTCGACAAGGGCGCCCTGGCGGTGATCGGGCGCGGCAAGGCGGTCTGCGAGGTCAGGGGCCGGCAGATATCGGGTCGCATCGCCTTCTACATGTACCTCAGCGTTCATCTCTACTACCTGGGCGGCGCGCCCGGTCACCGTCTCGGCGTGCTCGGGAGGTGGATCAGCGCCCGTTCGGGCAATCTCGACGAGCGGGTGATCGAGGGGGAACTTCCCACCCTCGGCGGAGGCGGCAATTCGCAACCTGCAGATCCGTCCCTGCCGGGAAGCAAGATCTAAGGGATGAGCTTCGCGCTCAACGCCCTGCCAGTCGCCGAATCGTCGAATCTGTTGGCGGCGCGCGAGCAGATGGCGTTCACGCTTGCCTTCCACATCGTCCTCTCCTGCCTAGGGGTCGCCTTCCCGGCGATCATCCTGATCGCCAACTACATCGGGTTGAAGCGCGACGACGCCGACGCGCTCGAGCTGGCGAAGCGCTGGTCGAAGGTGATGGCGGTGACCTTCGCCGTCGGGGCGGTAACCGGGACCGTCCTGACCTTTGAGTTCGGCCTGCTCTGGCCACGCTTCATGGAGCGCTTCGGCAGCGCCTTCGGTGTCGCCTTCGCGATCGAGGGCATCTTCTTCTTCACCGAGGCGATCTTCCTCGCGATCTACATTTACGGCTGGAAGCGGCTGAGCGGCTGGGCGCACTTCTGGACCGGGGTGCCGATCTTCGTGACCGGGATCGGCGGGGCATTCTCGGTCGTCGCCGCCAACTCCTGGATGAACCAGCCGCAGGGATTCACCCTCGACGCAGCCGGCAAGGTCATCGACACCGATCCGGTGAAGATCCTCCTCAACCCGGCCACCAGCTACGAGGTCCCGCACATGATCCTCGCCGCCTACATCGTCACCGGGATGCTGGTCGCCTCCGTCTACGCAGTCGGAATGCTGAAGGGCCGGCGCGACCGCCACCACCGGCTCGGGCTGCTGATTCCCCTGACTCTTCGCCCTGGCGCTTGCCCCGGTTCAGTTCCTCGTAGGCGACACCGCCGCGAGGGAGGTCGCCGACAAACAGCCAGCCAAATTCGCGGGGATGGAATGCATTCAGAAGACGGGGCGCGACCAGACCGAGTACATCGGCGGCCGCTGCACCTCGAGCGGGGTGGAGGGCGGGATCGCCATTCCAGGCCTCGACTCATTCCTGGTCGGATTCAGCACCAACACGAAGGTCACCGGGCTCGACGCCTTCCCGCCGAAGAACCGCCCACCCGCCAACACCCTGCTGCACCTCTCGTTCGACTTCATGGTCGGCATCGGCTCGGCCTTCATCGCCCTCGGCGCCTGGCTCGCCTTCTCCTGGTGGCGCAAGCGCGACATACCCGGGACAGTCTGGTTCCTGCGGGTCGTCTCGATTTGCGGCGCCGCCGCCGTGCTGACCCTCTGGGCCGGCTGGATCGTGACCGAGGTCGGGCGCCAGCCGTGGATCGTCCAGGGCTTCATGCGGACCTCCGACGCGGTCACCCCCGCCAACGGGCTCTGGTACAGCTTCGCCGGGGTGCTGTTGCTCTACGCGGCCCTGGGGACGACTGCGATCCTCGTCCTCCGCCACATGGCGCGTCGCTGGCGCGAGGGAACCGAGGACGAGGAGGGCGGCTCCCCCTACGGGCCGCCGGCAGAGGTCGCGAAGGTGGGCAGATGAGCAAGGCGGACATCGCCGCCGTCATCCTCTGGGCCGGGGTGACCGCCTACGCGCTCTTCGGCGGCGCCGACTTCGGCGGCGGCATCTGGGACCTGCTGGCGGGAAACGCGGAGAGGGGCGAGCGGCCGCGGGTGATGATCCAGCACTCCCTGACCCCGGTCTGGGAGGCCAACCACGTCTGGCTGATCTTCATCCTGGTCGTCCTCTGGACGGCGTTCCCGAAGGCGTTCGGGGCGATCATGACCACTCTCTACATACCTCTGGCTCTGGCTGCGGTGGGGATAGTCCTCCGCGGAGCCGGCTTCGCCTTCCGCAAGGAGATCAGGGGCCTTGGCAGCCGCCGGGCCGCCGGCGCCACCTTCGCCATCTCCTCGGTGCTGACGCCGTTCTTCATGGGGACCGTGGCGGGAGCCATCGCGGTCGGCAACGTCCCGGCTTCGGGTGACGGGGACCCCGTCTCCAGCTGGCTGGCCCCGGCGCCGCTCTTCTTCGGCGTCATGTTCGTCGCCACCTGCGCCTACCTGGCGGCTGTGTTGCTGATCGGTGACGCCTCGCGCCATGACGACAGGGACCTTGAACGCTACTTCTCCCGCCGCGCCATCTGGGCCAGTCTCGGCGCTGGCCTCGCAGCTGCGGGTGGGCTGATCGCGCTACACGCCGACGGCCGCTACGACTACGACGGACTGACAAGCTCCGGGCTGCCGCTGGTGATCCTCTCCGCCGTCTGCGGCCTCGCAGTGCTGGTGCTGCTGATCCGCCGCGAGTATCGATGGATCCGTCCCGCTCGCCGGGCGCGACCGTGGTCGCGGTGATCTGGGGATGGGGCGTCGCCCAGCACCCGTACCTGCTGCCGACCAGCCTCAAGATCGGAGCCGCGGCCGCGCCCGGGCCCGACCCTGACAACGGTGCTGATCGTCTTCGGGATTGCGGCGGTGGTGGTGCTTCCCTCGCTCGCCCTTCTCTATGTCCTCAGCCAGCGCGACCTCGTCCGCGGGGATCACACCTCGGTATGAGCCGGGCGGGGGCGGTCCTCTTCGACATCGACGGCACCATCCTGGTCACCGGCGGGGCGGGGGCCGCCGCCTGGCAGCGGGCCTTCCGCGAGCAGCACGGGATCGACGCCGACGTCGCCGAGCACACCGACGCCGGGATGACCGACCCGGAGATCACCGAGACCATCTTCCGGGAGGTGATCGGCCGCGACGGGACGACGGCGGAGCGGGCCCGGGTCGTCGCCGGCTACCTCTACCACCTGCACGACACGATCCGCGAGTCCGACGGCTACCGGGTGATGCCGGGAATCGAGAAGACGCTGACCGAGCTGATCGACGGCGGCACCCTGCTCGGCCTGGTTACGGGGAACGTCGAGGCGGCCGCCCACATCAAGCTCTCGCGTGCCGGGCTCAACCGCTTCTTCAGCTTCGGCGGATACGGCTCCGACTCGCGCTCGCGCACCGAGCTGACCAAACGGGCACTGCAGCGCGCCGAGACGGTCTCCGGCGACACGGTCGATATCTCCTCCGCGATCGCGATCGGCGACACCCCACGGGATGTCGACGCCGGCCACGGGGCGGGGATCAGGGTGGTCGGAGTCGCCACCGGCGCCTACAGCGTCGCCCAGCTCTCCGAGGCGGGCGCCGACTGGGCGGTTGAGGACCTGCGAAAAGGCCTCCCCGGCCCCTGAGCGGCCGCCGGGTGCGGCGCTCAGGGGGCGCCGGGGCCCTGGTAGTAGTCGAGCCAGTGTCCGCAGGCGCCGGCCAGCGGCACCGTGCGGTGGGGACGATCCGGCACGGCGACCAGACGCCCCAGCTCGGCCTCCCCGTCGTAGCCGCTCAGCTCCTGGAGGGTGCTGGGATCGTCGGCCCGCAGGGTGAAGCGAACCCGCCCGGACCGGCTGGTCGTGAACACCCCCGCCGGCCAGTACTGGCCGTCGTTTGAGAGGCTGATCGTGTTCGGCCGCTGGCCGTCGAGGGCGGGAACGAGGCGGCGGCTTAATCCGGGCGCGCTCAGGGTGAGGCCGAACGGCGAGAAGTACTGGAGGGACAGCCGCCATCGTCCAGCCGGGAGGGTGAGCGATTGCGAGACGCTCTCGCCGGTGCCGATCTCCGGTCCGTCCCGCCAGCGGTTCTTGGGGCCGATCACCGGGTTGGGGAAGATCGAGGCACGCCCGCCGCCGGCGACGAAGATCCGCATCTCGGGCGCCGCGCAGTCGACCGGCGCCGCCGGCTCGGTCCCCTCGAGCAGGGTCTGGCGGTCCGGCGGCGTCTTCCCCTCGCGGCGCCAGAGGATGAACGATGGCGTCCTGCCGATCTCCTTGAAGTTGCGCGGCGCAGCGCTGTTCCACGCGGCCGAGCCGGTGATCACGAAGCTGTGGTGGTTGAGCGTCCCGTAGGTGAACGAGTCGAAGTCGATCGGGCTGTAGGCATCGCCCGTGTCGAACGGCTTGGTGGGGCTCTGGACGACATCCGGGTCGGGGAACTCGACCAGGGGAACGTCGGCGTCGGTACCGGACAGCTCGTAGGCGGCGAAGCGGTCCTGGCCGGCGAAGAGCACCGAGTCCCCGTGCAGCTCTGCGACGAAGGCGCGCAGCTCGGCCCCGTGCCCCGGGGGGCCGACCGGAGCATCGCGCAGGACCAGGAAGGTCGAGTAGGCGGCGCCGGCGAGGAAGGCGGCGGCGAGAGCTGCCCAACCGAGCCGCAGCGGACCGGCGGACCCCGCCCGGGCGCCCCAGCCGTCGCCCGGGCCGCTGAGCAGGGCCCGGGCGGCGATCAGCATCGCCAGCGGTGAGCCGATCATCAGCGCCTTCGCCTGCGAGTAGTCGCCGCTGAACGGCAGCGAGACCACGTACAGCAGGGCGCAGGCGCCGAGGGCGATTGGCACCGCCGGCTCGTCGCGCCTGACCCACCAGACGATCCCGGCGGCGACCGCGACCAGCGCCACCGCCACGGCGAGACCGGCGAGCGGGGCGCCTCCGGGGGCATCGAGCCTGTAGTTCGCGGCCGGCCACACCCCCAGCGCCTCGGCGGGGGAAACCGGCCCGTAGGTGCCGGTGCCCGCGACCTTGCCGAAGCCGCTCGCGAACCCGAACGGCCCGACGAAGGCGAGCAGCGCCGCGGCGACGGCGAGGATCGCGATCCAGGCCAGGGTCGAGGGACGGGCGAGAAGCCGCAGCAGCGAGCGCGGGGCGAGGGCGCGGCGCACCGCGGGCAGCGTCAGGCTCCACAGCGCGGCGATCGCCAGCGGCCAGGCCAGCCCGGCGAAGCTGTAGGAGAAGAAGATCCCTGCGAGGAGTACGCCGAGGGGCGCGAAGCGGCGGAGACGCTCGCCCGGCCGCGCGAAGAAGGGCCAGGCGGCCGGCAGGGCGATCGCGAAGGCGAGCACGAAAAGGGCCTCGGCCGTCTCCTTGAAGGCCGCCTGCGCGAAGTAGGACGCGGCGAGGTAGGGGACCGCGACCAGGGTCGCCGCCAGCACAGGCCGCACGCGCCCCATCCCGCGCAGGGCTCCCAGCGCGGTCAGCCCGGTGAGGATGGTGATCGCCTGCAACTCGCCGATGAATGCCTGCCCGAGGCTGACCCTAGGGACGACCGCTGTCGCGATCGCGACCCCGTGCGGGCCGAGGGGATAGCCGGCGTCGGGGCTTGGCCCGAACCCGCTTCGCAGCCACTCGCTCCAGGCGAGGTGGAGCCCGAGGTCGTTGTTGAAGCCGACCCCGATCAGCCCCCAGCGACCGCTGATCGCGAAGGGAATCGACACCACCAGCGCAAGCATCAGGGCGACGGCCGCGCCGGAGGCCAGGGCGCCGTCGAGGCGGTAGGGGATCCGCAGCCCGGCCAGGCCGAGGGCGCCGAGCACGAGCAGGCCGATGGTGGCGGTCGTCCCGTGACCGGGCAGCCGGACCAGCAGCCCGGAAACCGCGATCATCGCGGCGAACCCGACAGCCGGCTCCAGCCACGACCAGCGCTCGCGGCCGCTCGCCGCCAGGATCGTGCGGCCGACCAAAAGCGAGGCGACGCAGATCAGCGCCGCCGAGGCGTAGGTCCCGATCATGAGCGCGGTAACTATGGCAGCGCTCCGGTGGAGGCGGCGCGGCTGCGCGCAGCGGCCTTGACGAATTCTTCATGCGGGGGAGCCGAATCCACACGCCTTCTTGACAGCCGCCCGCAAATACTGGATTCGTGCTTCTGAGCGCTGACATATTTCCGGGAGGCGGCAGCCCGGTCGCCGATGTCTTTGCGATCGCACTGGCGGTGGCGCTCTTCGCCCTCCTCTACTGGGCGATCGACCTGATCGACCGGATATGAGCATGCTCCCGCTGAGCGCCCTCAGTGGCGCCGACATCTTCGGATTGATCGTCTCGGCGCTCGTTTTCGCCTACCTGCTCTACGCGCTGGTGCGCGGGGAGAAGCTCTGATGGCCCAGGGTTGGCTGCAAGTCGCTCTCTTCCTCGGCATCCTGATAGCCCTGACGCCGCTTCTCGGGGCCTATATGGCCCGCGTCTTCGAGGGCCGGCCCGTTCTTCTCAGCCCGATCCTCGGGCCGCTCGAGCGCCTCACCTACAGGGTGCTGCGGGTGAGCCCTGACGAGGAGCAGGACTGGAAGGAGTACGCGCGCAGCGTGGTCCTCTTCTCTCTCTTCTCCTGGGTGGCGCTCTACCTGATCCTGCGCACCCAGGGGATCCAGCCGTTCAACCCGCACGGGTTCGATTCCGGACCGTGGGACGTCAGCTTCAACACCGCCTCCTCATTCGTCTCCAACACCAACTGGCAGTACTACGGCGGGGAGACGACGCTTACCTACTTTGCCCAGATGGCGGGGCTGACGGTGGAGAACTTCGTCACTCCGGCCGTCGGCATATGCGTCTTGCTGGCCTTCATCCGCGGCATCGTCGGCCGCAGCGGCAACGGGCTGGGCAACTTCTGGCAGGACCTGACCCGCAGCCTCTACTACGTCCTGCTGCCGCTCTCGGTGATCGTCGCGCTCGTACTGGTTTCGCAGGGCGTGGTGCAGACGCTGGAAGGCTCGGTGGTCGGGCACACCCTGGAGGGCGCCGGCCAGACCCTGGCCCTGGGCCCGGCTGCCTCGCAGGTCGCGATCAAGCAGCTGGGGACCAACGGCGGCGGCTTCTTCAACGTCAATTCGTCGATGCCCTTCGAGAACCCGAACCAGCTCACCAACATGGTCGAGCTGCTCTCGATCCTCCTGATCCCGGCGGCGCTGACCTATACCTACGGGAAGCTGGTCGGCCGCACCCGCGAGGGTTGGGCGATCTTCGCGGCGATGCTGGCGATCTACATCGCCTTCATCGCGGTGATCATCCCTTCCGAGCAGCACGGGACGCCGGCCCAGCACGCCGCTGGCTCTCCCACGCTGGCGATGGACGGCTCGACCGGCGGAAACATGGAGGGCAAGGAGCAGCGCAACGGGATCGCCGAGTCGGCGTTGTGGGCAACAACGACGACGGTCACCTCGAACGGCTCGGTCGACTCCGCCCATGAGTCCTACACCGGCCTCGGAGGGGCGGTGCCGATGTCGGGTCTGGCGGCCAGCGAGGTGGTCTTCGGCGGTGTCGGCACCGGCCTCTACTCGATGCTGCTCTTCGTCCTGCTCGCGGTGTTCATCGGCGGCCTGATGGTGGGCAGGACGCCCGAATACCTGGGCAAGAAGGTCGCGGCGCGGGAGATCAAGCTGATCTCGCTGGGGGTCCTGTTCACGCCACTGGCCGTTCTGGTGACCGCAGGGCTGGCGACCGCCACCCGGGCCGGGACCAGGTCGATCTTCGCCAACGGTCCGCAGGGTTTCTCCGAGACGCTCTACGCCTACCTCTCCCAGGCCAACAACAACGGCTCCGCGTTCGCCGGCTACACGGGGTTCGTCCAGCCCAACCCACCCGGAAACGTCGGTTCATACGGGATTTCCTTCGCCGACCTGCTCGGCGGCGCGACGATGACCCTGGCCCGGTTCATCCCGATCATCTTCGTCCTCGCCGTCGCCGGCTCGCTCGCCGGCAAGAAGGTCGCTCCCGTCGGGCCGGGAACGATGCGTACTGACACCCCGACCTTCGTCGTGCTGCTGGTCGGCGTGATCATCCTGGTCGGCGCCCTCACCTTCTTTCCGGCCCTCCTGCTCGGACCGATCGTCCAGAGCCTGACCACGAGGCTGTTCTGATGGGTGGCCGGGCTCTGCTCACCCTGCTCGCAGCGGTGGCTATCTACTCCGCCGCCCTCAGCCTGCTCGCGCTTCTGGTCGGGGAGCTCGCTCACACAGGCCTGCTGCTCGGACCCGTCCTCCGGGCCTCGACGAGGAGATCCATCTGAGATGCGCCGAACCGTCGCCACTTCCCTGCTCGCGGTGATCGCCTTCACCGTCCTGTTTGGCCTGGCGTACCCGCTCGCGATGACCGGCATCGCCCAGGTCGTCTTCCCGGGCCACGCCAACGGCTCTCGCCTGAGCGTCGACGGGAAGCTGGTCGGCTCCACCCTGATCGCCCAGTCCTTCTCCAAGCCGGTGCTGGGCAAGAACGGCAAGCCGAAGGTCGACGCAGACGGCAATCCGGTGCTCGTGCCCGACCCCCGCTACTTCCAGCCGCGGCCCTCGCAGACCGGCTACACGCCCGACGTCACCTACTTCAGCAACCTCGGGCCGAACAGCAAGGACGCTCGGGACCTGGTCGAGGCCAACCTCGCCGCCTACCTGAAGCTCGAGCGGCCCTTCGACCGCACTTTGAGCAAGGACCAGGTTCCGGTCGACGCGATCACCCAGTCGGCTTCGGGGGTCGATCCGCAGATCTCGCAGGCCAACGCGCGCATCCAGGCGCACCGGATCGCCGCCGTCCGCAACCTGCCGCTCGCCAACGTGGAGAGCCTGATCTCAGATCACACCGACGGGCGCTTCCTCGGCCTCTTCGGGGAGCCCGGCGTCAACGTCCTCGAGCTGAACATGGCGCTCGACCGGGAGGCGGGGCAATGACCACTGAAAATCAGCCACGCTCGCTGTTCGACCCATCGATCGTCCGCCCGGCACTGATCGAGTCGCTGAGGAAGCTCGACCCGCGGGTGCAGGTACTGAACCCGGTTATGTTCGTGGTCGAGATCGGCGCGGCGATCACCACCGTCGCCTGGTTGATCCAGGTCTTCGGGGGAAAGCCGCTCGGCGGCGGCGGCGAGCCCGCCTGGTTCACCTTCAGCGTCTCGGCCTGGCTCTGGCTCACCGTCGTCTTCGCCAACCTCGCGGAGGCACTGGCGGAAGGTCGCGGCCGGGCCCAGGCCGCCAGCCTGCGGGCGATGAGGACCGAGACGGTCGCCAACCTCCGCGACGGCGGCACCCGGCCCGCCTCCGAGCTGGCCCGCGGCGATGTCGTGATCGTCGTCGCCGGGGAGGCGATCCCGGGAGATGGCACCGTGATCGAGGGGATCGCCTCGGTCGACGAGTCGGCGATCACCGGCGAGTCGGCGCCGGTGATCCGCGAGGCCGGTGGCGATCGCAGCGCCGTCACCGGAGGCACCAAGGTCCTCTCCGACCGGATCGTCGTCGAGATCACCCAGGAGCCGGGCAAGTCGTTCCTCGACCGGATGATCGCGCTGGTCGAGGGAGCGGAGAGACGGAAGACTCCCAACGAGATCGCCCTGGGGATCCTGCTCGCCGCCCTGACGCTGGTCTTCGTCCTGGTGATTGTTTCGCTGAGGCCGTTCGGGCTTTTCGCCGGCACGCAGCTCTCCGAGACGACCCTGATCGCCCTGCTGGTGGCGCTGATCCCGACCACGATCGGGGCGCTGCTCTCGGCGATTGGGATCGCCGGCATGGACCGCCTGGTGCGGCGAAACGTGCTGGCCCTCTCGGGCCGGGCGGTCGAGGCGTCGGGAGACTGCGATGTCCTGCTACTTGACAAGACGGGCACGATCACCCTCGGGAACCGCGAGGCGACCGAGTTCATCCCGATGCCCGGAATCTCCGATCACGACCTCGCCGAGGCAGCCCAGATGTCCTCGCTGGCCGACGAGACGCCGGAGGGCCGCTCGATCGTGGTGCTGGCCAAGGGCTTCGGCGTGCGCGAGCACGACTTCGCCGGTCACGAGCCGGATTTCGTCCCGTTCAGCGCCGAGACGAGGATGAGCGGCGTCGACTTCAACGGGACCCAGCTGCGCAAGGGGGCGGGGGACGCGATCAAGGCCTGGATCTCTTCCGAGGGGGGTCAGGCTCCCCCCAGCTCGACGCGGAGCTGGAGAAGATCGCCCGCGAGGGCGGGACGCCGCTCGCCGTATCGCGCGACAGCGTGGTGCTCGGAGTCATCTACCTGAAGGACGTGGTCAAGGAGGGAATGACGGTCCGCTTCGACCAGCTCCGGGCGATGGGCATCCGCACGATCATGGTCACCGGCGACAACCGCTTGACCGCGGCAAAGATCGCCGACGAGGCGGGTGTGGACGACTTCCTCGCCGAGGCGACTCCGGAGCGCAAGCTGGAGCTGATCAAGGAGCAGCAGGCCGACGGGCGGCTGATCGCGATGACCGGGGACGGCACCAACGACGCCCCGGCGCTGGCCCAGGCCGACGTGGGGGTGGCGATGAACACAGGCACCCAGGCTGCGCGCGAGGCGGGCAACATGGTCGACCTCGACTCGAATCCAACCAAACTGATCGAGATCGTCGAGGTCGGCAAGCAGCTGCTGATCACCCGCGGCGCGCTGACCACCTTCTCGATCGCCAACGACGTCGCAAAGTACTTCGCGATCCTGCCGGCGATGTTCGCCACCACCTACGCGGTCGCCGGTCAGCGCGGGCCGCTTGACTCGCTCAACATCATGTCCCTGGGGACGCCGATGTCGGCGATCCTCTCGGCGGTCATCTTCAACGCGCTGATCATCCCCCTGCTGATCCCGCTCTCGCTGCGCGGGGTCCGCTACCGGCCGATCGGCGCCACCGCGCTGCTGCGCCGCAACATGCTGATCTATGGGCTGGGCGGCCTGATCGCCCCCTTCATCGGGATCAAGCTGATCGACCTGATCGTCCACAACCTCCTGGGGGCGTGAGGTGGCCGGCGCGGGTCAGCTCACGCTCGGCCGGCGACCCCCGTTAACAGCAGGCCGGCCGGCGCCCCGACGTCTCGCTGGCGAAATCCTCTCGCGGTTTCGCCGGTCTTCGCTCGACCTGGCTCTCGCCGCGGGAGCCGAGGAGCGGGATTCGGCGGCACTCGCCGCGCGTGCCGCCCAACTGGTGGCACCCGGCAGCCGGCGCCGGCTCGCCGATGCGCTGGCCGGCCTGAGAGAAGCGGCCCCATCTCTCGGCCCTGGCTCGGCCGTCGCCCCGGATCACGACGAGGTGCTCCACGCGGAAAAGGAGATCTCCATCGCGGAGCGGATGCTGCGATTTGGCCAGCCGATCGATCCAAGGGGCGTGGCGCTTCTGCGCCTACTGCTCATCGATCCCGCCGGACCGCTTTACTCACCTACGATACGGGGAGCCTTCAAGGCTGATCTCCGTGCCGCAATCGATGCACTTGACGGCGCGAGCGCAGAGGCATGAGATGGCCGAGCTTCGGAGAACCGACGATTCACCCACCGAGGGCACCCGCGGCCACTACAAGATCTTCCTCGGGATGGCCGCTGGGGTGGGAAAGACCTATCGGATGCTTCAGGAGGGGCACGCCGAGGCGGAAGCCGGGGAGGACGTCGTGATCGGCTACCTGGAACCGCACGACCGCCGCGAGACGATGGCTCTCGCCGAGGGTTTCGAGGCGGTTCCCGAGTTGCGGGTTCCCTACCGGGAGACGGTCGTGCGGGAGATGGATACCGATGCGGTGATCGCCAGGGCCCCGGACCTGGCGCTGATCGACGAGCTGGCCCATACCAACGCCCCCGGAATGAGGCACGAGAAGCGCTACGAAGACATCGAGGACGTGCTGGAAGCGGGAATAGACGTCTTCTCCACCGTCAACGTCCAGCACTTGGAGTCGCTCAACGACCAGGTGGCCGAGCTGACCGGGGTCCGGGTGCGGGAGACCTTTCCCGACTCGGTTCTGGGGACCGCCGACGAGGTGATCCTGATCGACCTCACCCCTGAGGCGCTGCTCGAGCGCCTGCGCGCCGGCAAGGTCTACCCGCCCGAGCGGGTGGACACTGCGCTCGGCGGCTTCTTCAAGATCGAGAACCTCGCCGCCCTGCGCGAGGTCGCGCTGCGGCAGGTCGCCGAGGAGGTTGAAGCGAAGCGACTGATCGCGCCGGAGGCCCTCGGCACCCGGGACGACAGGCTGAGGGAGACGGCAGCTACGCAGGCGGTCGGGGAGCGGCTGCTGGCCCTGATCACTCCGCGACCGAGCTCTCAGCGGCTGGTACGCCGGGCATGGCGCTCCGCCCAGCGCCTCGGGGCCGAGCTCGATCTGCTCTATGTGCAGTCCTCTGCGCCCGGTGACGAGGAGGCCGATCAGCTTCAGGCGCTGCGCAAGCTGGCCTCGGTGCTCGGCGCCCACCTGCTGGTGGAGCAAGGTCGCGACGTCGCCGAGACCACGGCAAGGGTTGCGACAGACCGGGGAACGACCTACGTACTGATCGGGCGCCCGCACCAGAGCGGGGGACGACTCGGCCGCCTGTCCGAGCCGCTTCCAAACCGCCTGATGCGGCTGCTCCCCGGGGTCGACCTGAGGATCGTCGCGGACCGGACAGAGCGCGGCGGGGAGGAGGGATCACGATGATGGGGATGGGCAAGAACAACGGTAAGTCAAGCGGGGAGCAGAGGATCCTCTTCCCGTTCCTGGGCGACTCGATCTCCGAGCGGACACTCCAGGCGGCGATGCGCCTGGCAAAGGCGGAGGAGGCGACCCTCGTTCCGGCCTACATCGCCGAGATCCCTCTCTACCTCTCGCCGGAGACCTCACTCCCGGCGCGCTGCGAGTCGGCGATGCCGCTGCTCGATGCGATCGAGCAGCGGGCGGCCGAGCAGGGGATCCCCGTGGACACCCGGATCGAGACGGGTCGCACGCCCCGCCACGCGCTCCGCAAGCTGGTCGAGTCCGAGCGCTTCGACCGCCTTGTCGTCCCGGCCGCGACGGCCGTCAGCGACGGCCTCGACCCTGCGGACGTCGCCTGGCTTCTCGAGTCGGCGCCCGGCGAGGTGATCGTCGTCCGCCCGGCGCCCCGCGACGCCGAACCTGACTGACCCGGTACCGCTGCTTCCTGCTCCGATCAAGGGCTTAGCAACCCTTGAGCCGCGGATCGCCAAAATGGTGATCATGATCTGCCCCTCGTGCGGCAACGAGAACCGGGAAGGGGCAACGTTCTGCGATTCCTGCGGGACGCGGCTCGAGCAAACCGGGGGCGCGAGCGCTGACCTCGCCGAGCCCGCCTCGCCTGCGCCAGCGCCGCTCCCCGACGACACCCCGCGCCGCGTCGCCGACCACCTCGAGATGGTCGGCTTCATCGGACGTGGCGGGCGCAAGGACGTCTTCCTGGCTCGCGACGAGACGGGTTCCGGCCGCGAGGTCGCGGTGGCCCTGTTCGACACAGCCGGGCTGGGGGAGACGGCGCTGGCCAGGGCGCGGCGCGAGATGCAGGCGATGGAGCGCCTCGGGGAGCATCCCCACCTGGTGCCCGTCTTCGAGACCGGGGAGCAGGACGGGCGCGCCTACATCGTCAGCTCCTACATGGCCGGCGGTGACGTCAAGGGCCTGCTCGCCGCCGCCGACGGCGACGGCCTCGAGCTGCCCCGGGCGATCCGCATAGGGATCGACGTCTGCCGGGCGCTCGAGCACGCCCACCACTGCGGGATCGTCCACCGCGACCTGAAGCCGGCGAACGTCTGGCTCGACGAGGACGGAGGCGCGCGTCTCGGTGACTTCGGCCTCGCCGCCACCGGCCCGGGCCGCGGTGGAGGGATGGTCGGGACGGTCGCCTACCTACCGCCGGAGCAGGCTTTGGGGCGCACCACCGGCCCGCGCTCCGACCTCTACTCGCTGGGGGTGCTGCTCTACGAGATGGTCTGCGGGCGGCCTCCCTTCACCGGCGGCGAGGCGGTGGCGGTGATCGGGCAGCACCTCAGCGCCGAGCCGGTCGCGCCATCGCGCCACAACCCGGCGGTGCCGCCGGCGCTCGATGAGCTGATCACCGAGCTGCTGGCGAAATCCCCGCAGGATCGCCCCGAGTCGGCGGCCGCGGTGCGCGAGCGCCTCGAGCAGATCCGCGACGCCCCGCTCCCCGAGGCCGACGCCGGCCGCCCGCCCGAGAACCCGCTCGAGGGCCTGGCCGGTGGCGTCTTCGTCGGTCGTGAGCCGGAGCTCGCCGAGCTCCGCGCCGCCGCCGACGAGGCCCTCGGGGGCCGCGCCCAGCTCGTCCTGCTCGCGGGGGAGCCGGGCATCGGCAAGACGAGGACCGCCGAGGAGGTGGCGACCTTCGCCCGGCTTCGCGGCGCCAACGTTCACTGGGGGCGCTGCCATGAGAGCGAGGGGGCGCCGCCCTACTGGCCCTGGGTGCAGGCGATCCGCTCCTATGTGCGCGAGGCAGACCCGGTAGCGCTCGCCTGGGAGATGGGCGGCGGCGCGTCGGAGATCGCCCGCCTCGTGCCCGAGGTCGCCGAGCGGGTCGGCGAGGTGACGATTCAGGACGAGGCCGATGACGAGCAGTCCCGCTTCCGCCTCTTCGACGCGATCTCCTCCTTCCTCGCCAACGCCTCGGCCTCACGACCCCTCGTCGTCGTCCTCGACGACCTCCACTGGGCCGACGAGCCATCGCTGCTGCTGCTCGAGTTCATTGCCCGCGGTCTCTCCTCATCCTCGCTGCTGCTGGTCGGCACCTACCGCGACGTCGAGCTCGGCCGCCACCACCCGCTCTCCCGGGTGCTGGGCGAGCTCTCCGGCCTGGAGCGCTGCTGCCGCGTGCTGCTCCGCGGGCTAGGGGAGGCGGAGATAGCCAGCTACGTCGAGCGCTCGGCCGGGACCGCCGCGCCTCCCGCTCTGGTCGCCGAGGTCCACCGGCAGACCGAGGGGAACCCGTTCTTCGTCGGGGAGGTCGTCCGCCTGCTGGCCAGCGAGGGCGCCCTCGACGGGGGCGGAGACGGCCGGGTGCTGATCCCGCAGGGCGTCCGTGACGTCGTCGGCCGCCGGCTTGACCGTCTCTCGGAGAAGACCAACGTGGTCCTGCGTAGCGCCGCGGCGATCGGGCGGGACTTCGACGAAGAGGCCCTGGCGCGGATCGCGGACGTCGACCGCGCCGAGCTTGACAGTGCCCTCGAGGAGGCGGTCGGAGCCCAGTTCCTCGAGCCCGGCCGCGGCGACGGCCGCTACCGCTTCGCCCATGCGCTGGTCCGCGAGACCCTCTATGAGGAGCTGAGCGCCGCCCAGCGCCCCGCCCTGCACAGCCGCATCGCGACCACCCTGGAGGAGCTCTACGCGGAGGAGCCGGGGCGGACCGACCGCCGCCTGGCGGAGCTGGCCCACCACTTCAACGAGGCTGCCGGGGCCGGCGACCCGCAGAAGGCGGTCGACTACGCCGAGCGGGCCGGCGATCAGGCCAGCGGCCAGCTCGGCTACGAGGAGGCCGCGGACCACTACCGCAGGGCGCTGGAAGCTGGGGAGATCGCCGGCATCGACTCCCGCCGCCGCTGCCGGCTGTTGCTCCTGCTGGGCGAGGCCGGGATGCGGGGAGGGAACCTCGCCGAGGCGCGGCAGACCCTGGAGACCGCGGTCGAGGAAGCGGCCGCGATCGGCGATCCGGAGCTGATGACCCGGGCCGCGGTCGGGGTCTCATTCACCGCCGAGGTCGGCGGCTTCGACGAGAAGATGGCCGAGGCACTGGAGGCGGCGCTCGAAGCGGTGGGTCCCGGCGACAGCCCGCCACGGGCGATCCTGCTCTCATGGCTCGCCCAGGACTACTACTGGATCGACCCGCAGGGCCGCTCGACCGACCTCCACAAGGAGGCGATCGCGATGGCAAGGCGGCTCGGCGACGAGGGCACCCTTGCCCACGCTCTGAGCCGCGCCAACTTCGTCGACATCACCCCGGAGGCGGCCCGCAACGGGGTCGAGGTCAACACCGAGGTGATCGGGCTGGCACGAAAGCTGGGCGACCGCGAGCTCGAGGTCCGCTCGCACGTCCTGCGGCTCAACAACCACCTCGCCCTCGGCGACATACCCGCGGTCGACCGCGACCTCGACACCTACGCCCGCCTCGCCACCGAGCTGCGCCAGCCCTCCTACCTCTGGCACATCCCGATCCTGCGTGGGATGCGGGCGATGATCGACGGCCGCTTCGAGGAGGCTGAGGAGCTGGCCCTCGAGGCGCGGGCGGGGGGCGAGCGCGCCGGCGAGCCCCTGGCGCAGCAGTTCTTCGCGGTGCAGGCGCTGACGATCTACCGTCAACAGGGCCGTTTGGCCGAGATCGCCGAGACGGTCGCCGAGCTGGCCGAGCGCTACCCGGCGGTGCGCGCTTGGAGCGTCGCCAAGGCCGCGATACTCGCCGATCTCGGCCGCCTCGACGAGGCCCGGGCCGCGTTCGAGCGCCTCGCCGAGAACGATTTCGAGCGCATCCCTCAGGACGCCCAATGGACGATCTCCCACGCGCTGCTCACCGACGCGGCCGCCGGCCTGGGCGACGCCGAGCGGGCCCGGCTCCTAAGGCAGAGGCTCGCCCCCTACCGCGGCCTGGTCGTCGTCGCCGGGCGCTCCGCCGCCGCCCGCGGGCCGGTCGCCCGCTACCTGGGACTGGCGGCCGAGACCGCCGGGGACGCCGAGACCGCCGTCGCCGACTACGAGGAGGCGATCGCCATGTCGCGGAGGATGGGCGATCGCCCGTTCACGGCGGAGTCCTCGATCGAGCTGGCGCGGGTGCTGCTGGGCCGCGGCGGCGAGGGCGACGCGGAGCGGGCCGCGGAGCTGCTCGACAGCTCGCTCGACGCGGCCCAACGGCTGCGGATGGCGGGAACGTCGGAGCGGGCGCTGGCGCTGAAGCTCGAGTCCCAGGGGCTGAGCGGGATCGACGTCGAGGAGACGATCGAGGACGTGATCGGAGCGATCGAGCAGGAGCGCCCCGACGTCCGCTCCTACGCTGCTCCCGACGGCAGCGTCACGATCCTGTTCAGCGACATCGAGAGCTCGACCGCGATGACGGAGCGCCTCGGGGACGAGCGCTGGCTGGGGGTCCTGCGCGACCACAACTCGGTCTTCCGGGAGAAGCTCAACGCCCACGACGGCTACGAGGTCAAGAACCAGGGCGACGGCTTCATGCTCGTCTTCCCGAGCCCGGTCGGGGCGCTGCGCTGCGCGATCGAGGTCCAGCGGGCCTTCGAGGAGCGCGCCGCCGAGCGCCCCGACGAACGGATCCGGGTCCGGATCGGCCTCCACACCGGGGAGGCGATCGCCGAGGAGGGCGACTTCTTCGGGCGGAACGTGATCCTCGCGGCGCGGATCGCCGCCCAGGCGCGTGGAGGGGAGATCCTCGTCTCCGAGGCGCTGCACGACCAGTGCGGATCAGAGGAACGGATCGAGTTCGGCGACCCGCGCGAGCTCGAGCTGAAGGGCCTGGCGGGGACGCACACCGTCTATCGCGCCCATTGGGAGCGCCAGGGCGCGGCGATGAGCGGGGTCTAGGGCTCGACTCGACAAATGTCCCGCGCGACCCTAGGATCGTTGGGTGTCTCGCCGTTCTCTGGGGTCAGTGGGGATCGTGCTGCTCTTGGCAGCCGTTCTTCCATCGCTCGCCGCGGGCAAGCCGCACCGGCCCCGAATATGCCCTCGGCGCCCTGAGGGCCAACGGCAGGCCCGACGCGGGCTTCGGCCCCGCTCCAGATCACGTCGTCGTCGATGGGATCTCCGGCGATGATCACGTCAACGCTGCGGCGGCGGCCTCGGGCGGCCGCTACTACATAGCCGCCGAGAGCATCTCCGGACAGGCCCGATTCGGGATCGGCAGATTCACCCCCACCGGTGCGCTGGACCCCGGTTTCGGCGGGGGGACGATCACCACCACCATCGGTGACAACGCCAGTCCGCGGGCGATCGCCGTTCGGAGGGACGGCAAGCTGCTCGTGGCCGGCCGGGCGGACCTCGGAGGGGTGGCGCAGATTGCGCTCGTCCGTTACCTGAAGAACGGTCTACCCGATCCCGACTTCGGCGGCGGTGACGGTGTGGTGACGACCAAGGTCGGCGTCGGGGCCACTGCGCTGGACGTCGAAGCAGCGAAGGGCGGCAAGGTCGTCGTCGTCGGCGGCGGTGGGCCTGCCGGCGGTGAGGGATTGGTGCTTCGCTACCGCTCGAACGGAACGCTCGACCAGAGCTTCGGGACAGGGGGCATCGTCAGGGTGCGGGTCGGCAAGGCCTCCACGGCTTTCGCCTGCGAGGTCGGCGCCCGGGGCAAGATCGTGGTCGCAGGCGCCGCCTTGGGGAAGGTTTCCGGCTACGTGGCCAGGCTGACGCCCGCGGGCAACCGCGATCACGGTTTCGGTGGCGGTGACGGCCTGGTGCGCTCGACCTTTCGCCAGGGGTTCGGGCTCGTCACCGATCTCGCTCTGCAGCGCAATGGCAAGATCGTTGTAGCCGGAATCGGGGGCGACGTCCCGGGGATCGTCGGCGGCACCCTGGTCGGCAGATTGCGACCGAATGGCGCCCCCGACCTGGGTTTTGGAAATCGTGGATCCCGCCTCTTCCTCCTCGGCGGAACCGCCGATGCCTTACCCCGGCTTCAGATCCTGCCCAACGGAAAGATCCTCGTCGCCGGCAAGCTGGCCATCTTCCCCGACACCACCGGCCTATTCGCTGCGCGGCTGTTCGGCGACCCGGTGCGCCGCTAGGCGCCTCAGTACTTCTCCGCGGCTTCCTCGAGCATCGCGCGGAGGCTGGCGTCGCGGACCGGCTCGGCGTGCCCGGCGCAGACGGTCGCCGGGTCGAGCGCCGCCAGCTTGCGGACCGAGTCCTTGGCCCGCTGGTGGTCCCAGGCGAAGGCGGGGTGAGGGACCGTCCCCTCGCCGGGGGGCAGCGGCCGGAAACGGGTGGAGTCGACGAAATAGACCGTGTCGCTGACGATCGCCAGGCGGTCCGACTCGCGCCAGAGCCCGATCAGGCCCGGCGCATGCCCCGGGAAATCGATCACCTTGAAGCCTGCGATCTCGTCGCCCTCGGAGACGATCCCGTCGATCCTCACGGCGCCGCCGTCCCAGTGCTTCAGCAGGGTCGGGTAGATCCAGCGCACGGGGGCGACCTCGACCAGCGAGAGGTCCATGTAGGCGGGGATCGGCGCGTCGCTCTCCGCGTCGGCGACCTCGTCCGGGTGGCAGAGCACCGGGACACCCATCGCCGCGGCCGTCCCGCGGTGGTCGGCGTGCGCGTGCCCGAGGACGATCCGCTTGATCGGCCCCAGCCTCTCGGCGACGGCCCGGTTTGCCTTGACCATCCCGCGGGTGCCGGCGTCGAACTGCACCAGGCCGCCGTCCTCCTCGAGGAAATAGACGTTCATCCCGTGGCGGACGTCGCCGCGCAGCACCCAGACGTCGTCGGCGACCTTCTCCAGGATCGGGCTCATCGGCCCTCTGCCGAGCAGTTTCTCTTCTGACATCGCTCCCTCCGGCGGTGCGGATCGCGGCCAGTCTATTCGCAGGGTCCGGGCGGACGAGCATCTCTAGGCTTGCGCCATGCCGACGCTCTGGAAGGTCGCGATGGTCATCCTGGTCGTTTGCCTGCTCGCCTCGATCGTGATCGGCTCGGTGCGGCTGGCGACGACTCAGACAGAGGTGCTCGGCGCCGGCTTCAAGAGCTGGCACGGCACGCAATTCCCCCGTTAGTATCCCCACGGCTTCAGCGACCGACGAAGGAGGAGAGGGCGAGGTGTTCAGCCGTATCGTGGTCGGGACCGACGGCTCCGACACCGCCACCGAGGCGGTGCGCCAGGCATCCGAGCTGGCCAAGCTGACCGGCGGGCAGCTCGACATCGTCAGCGCCTTCGAGCCGGTCCCCCGGCGGCGGGTCGAGGAGGAGCAGGGGGGAGCGCCCGGCGATGTGCAGCACGAGTTCCACCCGCGGGAGGACGTCAACATCACCCTCGACGCCGCCGCCGCCGCGGCGGCCAAGGGCGATGGGGTGGGAGAGGTCACGACGCACGCCCGCGAGGGGGACCCGGCCGACGCCATCCTCGACGTCGCCGAGGAGGTCAAGGCCGACCTGATCGTGGTCGGCAACAAGGGGATGACGGGCGCCCGCCGGTTCCTGCTCGGAAGCGTGCCCAACAAGGTCTCCCATCACGCTCCCTGCAGCGTGATCATCGTCCGCACCACCTAGCCGGCCCCTCGCCGGGCTGCGGCGTCGGACCCGCTAGAGGTTCGGGTCGGTGGCTGCGGCGGCGTCGATCAGGCCGGCCCCGAAGCCGGGGTCCCAACCGGGGGGGCCGAGGTCCCGGGCGGTCGTCTCCAGTCTCGAGGCGACCTGCCAGGGCTGCGGATCGGCGCCGAGGACACCGCTCGCGAGGACCATCGCCGCGACCCCGCTGACGTGTGCCGCGGCCATCGAGGTCCCGACGTACTCGTTGGGCAGGCCGAAGAGGAGTGGGTCGCCCCCGCGCAGCGTGACCTGGAAGATCGGCCGCGAGGCGCGCGCGGTGCAGCTCTGTGGCGGGGCGCCGCCACCGGGGGCGGCGAGGTCGATGTCATCGCCGGTGAGCGAGTAGTCGCCGAGGCAGGCCCCCTCGGTAGTCCCGGCGACCCCGATCACGTTGGGTAGCGTCGCAGGCGGCGAGACGCACGCCTCCGAGCCGCGGTTGCCGACCGACGCGACCAGGACCGCGCCCTCCTTGTGCGCGTGGCGGATCGCCGCGGCGACCGGCTTGACCTTGGCGTGGCAGGAGAAGTTGAAGCTCATGTTGATCACATCGGCGTGGTGATCGGCGGCGAAGCGGATCCCGCGGGCGATGTCGTCGGACTGTCCGCGGCCGAGGCTGTTCAGGACCCGCACCGGGATCAGCTTCGCGCGTGAGGCGAGGCCGGTGAGGCCGATGCCGTTGTTGGTCCGCTCGCCGATCGTCCCGGCGATATGCGTCCCGTGGCCGTTCTCGTCGAGTGCGATCGGGTCGTTCTTGACGAAGTCATAGCCGCTCGCGAACTGCTTGCGGACGAAGTCGGGGCTGCGGCGGAACCGCCCCTGGGGGGAGCGGTAGTTGCGGTAGGCGACGCCGGTGTCGAGAACGGCGATCCTCACCCCCTTGGCGCCGGCGCGTCCAACCTGTTGGAGGTTGTGCCAGGCGCCGATCGCATCGATTCCGCCGCGCGACTGGAACTCGTCCTTACGCGCCTGCGGATCGCAGAGCGACCCGCAGGGCAGGAAGTTCCACTGCTTTCGCACCCAGCCTCCTGCGGGGCCGGGCTTTCCGGGGACGGTGCCGGGATCGTTGGGGATCCGGGCCGAGGCGACGGCGATGTAGTTGGGGACGGCGTAGTCGACATGGGGGTTGTCGCGAAGCGCGGCGGTGGCCTCGCCGACTCCGACGCCTGCCGGCAGATCCACAGCCCGGCCGGAGCCCTGCCGGTCGAACTTGACGACCACCTGGCCCGGCGCGTAGGCGGGCGTCGGGGCGGAGGCGGCCGCGGCGGGTCCCGCGGCGGCCAGCGCGGCGACGGCGGGCAGCGTCAGCGCCGCGAAAGTGATCAAGAGTCGTCTCATCTCGGGCATTCCCCCAGGCGGAACCCTGCTCGCCGGACCGGTCGGGATATTCACCTAACACGCTGCCCCCGCCGAAGTTGCCCGGATCCCGCCCGCCTTCAGTTGCCTGGCACCCGCCATAGTCTTCTACCGTGGAAGCCGGATCCGAGCGCCCCCGGGTGCCCCACGAGGAGATGATGCGGCTGGCGATCGGGCAGGCGATCGCCGCCCAGGAACACGGTGACGTGCCGATCGGTGCCGTGATCGCCGCCGAGGGCAAACCGATCGCCCTCGCCGGGAACGAGCGCGAGCTGCGCGGAGATCCCACCGCCCACGCGGAGCTGCTGGCGATCCGTGCGGCCTCCGAGGCGCTCGGCGGGTGGCGGCTGCCGCTGACGACGCTGTACGTCACCCTCGAGCCCTGCGCGATGTGCGCCGGGGCGGCGATCCTCGCCCGAGTCCCGTCGGTCGTCTTCGGTGCCTGGGACCCGAAGGCGGGGGCCGCCGGCAGTGTCCTCAACGTCCTCGCCGAGCCGGCGCTCAACCACCGTCCCGAGGTAACGGGCGGCGTCCTCGCCGAGGAGTGCGCGGGCCTGCTGCAGCGCTTCTTCGCCGATCGCCGCTGAGCCGCGATGCGGCTACCCTTGGGGCGCCCGGAGAGGTGTCCGAGTGGCTTAAGGAGCGCGACTGGAAATCGCGTGGGCGGAATCTTCTGCCTCGTGGGTTCGAATCCCACCCTCTCCGCTCGACCCCGAGCTTGACGGCCCGTTCATCTTCCTCTCACGAAGCCGGCTTACCTTTCTCTCGATTCCACGATCAGAGGAGTTGAGCCATGAGGGTCACCAGAATCGCGAGCGCAAGAGGTCTAAAGACCCTGCTCTGCGTTGGCGGGGTTCTCGGCGCCGCGGGGATCGGCCTACTTGCCGAGGTGGCGGCCAGCGCCCAGGGATCGGCGACCTTCAAGTCCGGCGCCGGGCCGGGATGGCCAAGAACGCTGAGGCCGAGCGACTTCGTCAAGCGGGTCGACAACCCCTGGTTCCCGCTCCGGCCGGGAAGCGTCTACCGCTACCGGGGGATCAAGGAGCACACGCCGATGGTCGACGTCGTCCACGTTACCCACCGCAGGAAGACGATCCTCGGTGTCCGCGCAACAGTGGTCCACGACGTCGTCTACGTGCATGGCCGGCCGGAGGAGGTCACCGACGACTGGTACGCGCAGGACAGCCACGGCAACGTCTGGTACTTCGGCGAGCGGACCAAGGAGCTGAACCGCCACGGCAAGGTGATCAGCCGAGAGGGATCGTTCACGGCCGGGAGGCACCGCGCCCGAGCGGGCCTCTTCATCCCAAGGCACCCGCGGGTTGGCACCCACGGCCGCCAGGAGTTCTACCGGGGCCACGCGGAGGACCATTTCAGAGTCGTCGAGCGCCATGCCCGGGTCTCGGTGCCCTTCGTCTCCACCCGCCGCGGCCTGCGGACCAGGGAGTGGACCCCGCTCGAGCCGGGCGTCATCGACAACAAGTACTACGTCCGCGGCATCGGCACGGTCCGCGAGATCGCGGTCAAGGGCCCGGTGGAGAAACTCCGCCTGATCTCCTTCAAGCGGGGCTGATCACGGGACCTCTTCCCTGCACCGATCATCTAGCCTCTCTCCCGACTCCCCGGAGGGGTGCCGGAGTGGTTGAACGGGGCGGTCTCGAAAACCGTTGTGGGCTTTAGGGTCTACCGTGGGTTCGAATCCCACCCCCTCCGC
>CAVRGL010000001.1:0-871513 GCA_963720735.1 uncultured Actinomycetes bacterium | reverse complement strand
CGGCCTGACGGCGCGGCCACAGGGCCTGCCGGCGAAGCGCCCTACGTAAGCTTGCTGCGGTGTCCTACGCCCATCCCCACCCGGGGCGCCCGCCGGAGCTCCCGGAGCTGCCCGAGGGCGCGCCGCCACCGCGCCTTCCGCCGCGGCGTGCAGGCCCCCGGCCCGGGCCGGTGACTCCGTGGCCGCCGTGGATCGCCCTCGTCGGGCTGCTCGCGGGCTTCGGTGTCGCGATCGTCGGCGCGGCCCTCATCGCCGGCATCGGGGTGGCGATCGCGGGCGGCGACCTGAACGACCCGCCGCCCGCGGCCGTGATCGCCGCGACGGTGTTCCAGGACCTCGCGCTCGTCGGCGCCGCCGTGCTGCTCGCGCGCGTGACCCCGGCGCGCGGGCCGTGGCACTTCGGCCTGCGCCCGACGCGGCTGCGGCCGGCGATCGGCTGGACCGTGGTCGCCTACGTCACCTTCCTCACGTTCACCGCGGCGTGGCTCGCGTTCCTCGACGCGGTCGGCGCGCACGTCAGCCGCAGCGACGAGCTGCCGTCGGAGCTCGGTGCCGACACGAGCACGGTGGCGCTGGTGGCAGTTGGTGTGCTCGTGACCGTCTTCGCGCCGATCGCCGAGGAGACGTTCTTCCGCGGTTTCTTCTTCTCCGCGCTTCGCAACTGGAAGGGCGTGGCGGTCGCCGCGATCCTCACCGGGATCGTCTTCGGCTCCATCCACGCCGGCTCGTCGCCCGTCGCCTACCTGGTGCCGCTCGCGGTGTTCGGCGTGCTGCTGTGCCTGCTCTACTGGCGCACCGGTTCGCTGCTGCCCTGCATCGCGCTGCACGCGATCAACAACTCGATCGCCTACGGCGCCTCGCAGCACTGGAGCTGGCAGATCCCGTTGGTGGTGATCGGGGCCCTGTCCCTGTGTGCGCTGTTGCTCGCTCCGATAGTCGTCCGCGCCCAGGCTGGGCCGGCATTGGCTCACGACCACACTGCTGAGTAGGATGCGCGCGCCGTGCGCCCCCGTCTGCTGCTCCTCGGACTGGTCTCGCTGCCCGCGCTGGCGCTGGCGGCGCCCGCTCAGGGTGCCTCGGGCCCGCTGACCGTCACCGCTCCGGGGACGTACGCATTCGGTAAGGCCCGCGCGGCGATCGCCGGCCGTGCCTGGGGCGTCGCGGGGGTGGCCCGCGCTGGGGCCGGCGACGTAATCGTGCGGCTCTACCGCGGCAGGAAGGTCGCGCTCACCCGGCGCGTCACGCCAAAGGCGGGCGGCTCCTTCGCGGTCAAGCTGAAGGTCAACCGTCCCGGGCAGACCAGCGTCGAGGTCGTGCGACCGGCCGCTCCGGGCGGCAGCGCGCCGCGCGGGCGCTTCACCGTATTCGTGCTCAATCCCAAGGCGCGCTCGGGACCGTCGGTGCGCTTCATCCAGCAGCGCCTCGCCGCCATGAGTTACTGGCCGGGACAGTCGGGCCGCTACGACCTGCGCACGCGCTGGGCGATCATGGCCTACCGCAAGGTCAACCGCATGGCCCGCAACTTCTCGATGTCGCGCAGCGTCTACCTCCGCGTGGCGCGCGGGGCCGGGCGCTTCGTCCCGCGCTACGGCGCAACGGGCCGCAACCGCGTCGAGGCGAAGCTCTCGCGTCAGGTCTACGCGCTGATCGACGGTCGCGGGCGCGTGTACCGGACGGTTCCCACGAGCTCGGGCAAGCCCTCGACGCCCACGATCCGCGGCCGCTTCCGCTTCCGCCGCAAGTCGCCCGGCACGAACTCCGAGGGGATGGTGAACTCCGTCTACTTCATCCGCGGCTTCGCGCTGCACGGCTTCCCCAGCGTCCCGTCCTACCCCGGCCAGCCACGGCTGCCTGCGCACGCCGACGACCTACTCGCGCCAGATCATGAACTGGCTCCGGCTGGGCGACCGGATCGACGTCTATCGATAGGAGCGCCCGACACGGTGGTCCGGCACGGCCGACCCGGCCCCCGCCCGGCGCTGGATCGCCACCCGCCATGCTCGTGCACCAACTGCTTCGCAGTCGGGGCCGGCTGCTACCGCTGCGCTGGCGTGCGGCGTCCAGCTTGACCGGGAACCGGCTCGGTCGGGCCGTCTGAAAGTGCCAGGCACTCCTGACCCCCGGGAGACGCTCCTCTCCGAGCTGCGCAAGCACGCGCTCATCGTCGGCGAGGTGACGCTGACCAGCGGTGCGCGGGGCGCAGTACCTGGTCGACGCCAAGCGCGCGATCCTGCGCCCGCGCGGCTTCATGGCGCTGGCGGCGCTGGTCGCCGAGCAGGCGCGCGAATGGGGAGCCACCGCCGTCGGCGGCCTGACCATGGGCGCCGACCCGATCGCCTGCGCGGCGCTGGCCGGCGGCGCCGACGTCAAGGCGTTCTTCGTGCGCAAGGAGGCCAAGGAGCACGGGCTCGGACGCCGCATCGAGGGACCGGACCTCGAGCCCGGCGAGCGCTGCCTGGTGGTCGAGGACGTCGTGACCACCGGCGGCTCGACGCTGCGCGCGCTCGAAGCGGTCCGCGAAGCCGACCTCGAGATCTGCGGCGTGCTCGCGATCTGCGACCGCCTCGCCGGAGGCGCCCAAGCGATCCGCGCGGCCGCCGCACCCGCGCCGTACCGAGCGCTGACCACGATCGACGAGGTCTACCCGGAGCGCCCGGACCGCTGAGTACCCCTTGAGGGGATTGACTTTCTCCCAGGGGTCCGGTGTAGTCGAGAGCTGGATCGAGGAGTGGAGGCCCGTGTGGCGCGCAGGACGCTGTTCAGCGCCGTCCTGATGACAGCGGCCCTTGCCTTGACCGGTTGCGTGGGTCAGGACTCGGTGAGCCTCACGGGCGTGGGCGAGACCCAGGACGGCAGCACATTCGTGAGTGTGATGACCGCCTTCAGCGGTCCGAGCGGAGAAAACGCGGGCGGGAGCGTGGACCTCACGACCGTTGTCCCCGGCCCGCGCGGGCCGGTCTCGGTCGAACTGCGGGGACCGGTGACCTGCCTCGCTGTCGACGGGCACGACGCCACGCTCAACTACGACGAGCAGCAGCTCGGTCTCGGCGTCATAACGATCACGGTGCACGACGGCAACCCCGACACCTTCGCGGCTCGCCTTGAGGCGGCCCGCCGCCCGGCGACTGCCCCCCTACCCCGATCCCCGCCGGAAAGCCTCTGATCAGCGGACACATCTCGATCGTCGACTCCCAGCCGACGCCCATAGCGAGGTGACACCGCGCTCCGTATCGACAAGGGGCGATGCGGAGCGCCCGGACCGCTGAGTATCCCTTGAGGGGATTCACTTTCTCCCAGGGCTCCGGTGTAGTCGAGGGCTGGGCTGGATCGAGGAGCGGAGGCTCGTGTGGTGCGCAGGACGCTGTTCAGTGCCGTCCTCGTGGGAGCGGCCCTCGCCTTGATCGGCTGCGCGGGTCAGGACTCGGTGCTCTTCTCGGGCGGGCAGGGCGAGACCCAGGACGGCAGCCTGCGCGTGGATGCGATCACCGCGGTCAGCGGTCCGAGCGGAGAGAGCGCGGGGGGGCACGTGGCCATCGAGGTCCTCTTCCCCTCCCCGACGGAGCCGATCTGGAAGCAGCTGAGCGGACCGGTGACCTGCCTCGCTGTCGACGGGGCCGACGCCATCCTCAACTTCGACGATGAGACGGGCGGGCCCGGCGTCGTGACGATCACGGTGCACGACGGCAACCCCGACACCTTCGGTGCCCGCCTGACCGGCCTCCTCGACGGGCGCCGGCCGTCCGACTGCTCCGCCCCATCCGATACCGGCGAGCAGGCCCTGATCACCGGCCACATCTCGATCGTCGACTCCCAGCCGCCGCCGCCCACCGCCCACTAGGGCCGGCGTTCTACCGCTTGAACGTGAGGACCGCTCCGACGCGCCGGGCTCGATCAGCTCCCGTCCTGCCCGTCCCCACGCGGTCGCGGATCCGCGAACTTCGCGAGCAGCGCGTGCAGCTCGTCGGCGTCCAGGCCCTGGGCGACCATGCGGCTCGGCTGGTCGGGGTCGCGCAGGAACACGTGGAGGGCGCCGTCGTCGTGCGCGAGCGCGACGTCGGTCGTCGACGGCGATCCCTGGGGCGCCCAGTGCGTGACGCTCACGAGCGCCGTCTCCGCGCTTGCCGCGAGCACCTTGTCGAAGTCGGCGTCATGCGGCCCGCGGTCCCCACTCGGCAGCCGCTGCCGGAGGCGGCTTGCGGCCTCCGCGCTCGTGCGCAACGCGAACAGGTGGATCCCCAGCGCGTCGATCAGCACCTCGAGCGTCACGTCCTCGGGCTGGGGCATGAGGAGGAAACGCCACGGCTCGTCGGGCTCCGTGCCCGTCAGGCGCGCGTCGACGACGACCTTCGCCCGCTCCTGGAAGGCGATCGCGATTCCCAGGTCGCCGCGCACCTGGATCGTGTCCGCGCCCGGCTCGGTCGTGACGAGGTCGCGGGCGGCGAGCGAGCGCACCGCCTCCGCGACGAGCTCCGCCGGCGGCTCGCGCTCCAGCAGCGCGACCGTTCCGTTCACCGCCGCGAGCTCGGCCAGCGTGTAGGCGCCGAGCGGTACCGGGCCCGTGTGCACGAGCTCGACGACGGCCTCGATGAGCTCGTCCGAGGCGCCCGGCCGGCGAGGCGCAGCGCTCACGGGCCCGCGGCCCTCACCGCGAACGCGAGCTCGCGCTCGCCCACCGCGAGGCTCTCGCGGCGCGTCGATCCGGGCTCGGGGAGCTCCCACGCGGGCGGCGAGTCGTCCTGCCTGGAGAGCTGCGTTCGCGCGCTGTCCGACGCCGCCTCGGTGACCCAGACGTCCGAGCCGCCGAACAGCCCGCGCCCCGGGCTCTCACCGGGACGGAAAGCGACCTCCAGCAGGTCGTTCGCGCGCTCTGGTGGCGGGAAGCGCCGTGCCAGGTCGGGCGACGCCGACGTGACGTCGTCGTCCGCCTCGATCCGCGCCAGGGCGCCCGCGACCTCCTCGTTCGCCGCCGTCGGCAGCGGAACGGTCGCGTGCAGGGAGGGCGACAGGTACATCGGGCGCTTCTCGGTCAGCCGCGACAGCCCCCAGGGACCGACGTTGCTGCGCCTGATGCGGTAGACGATGTAGTCCCACAGATGCTGGATGTCGGTCCAGGTCGGAAGCGGGAGCTTCTTGCCGCCCATCGACGCGGGCGTCTTCTCGAGCTGGACCCATGTACCGGCGGCGGTCCGGCCGTGCAGCTTCTCGCGCACGAGCGGGCCCTTGAGGCCGATGTCCGGGTAGCGCGTCTTGTCGACGGTCCTGTGGTGGCTCGAGATCCGCGTCCGGCTGCGCTTGAACGCACGCCAGGCGTCGTACAGCTCCGGGTCGTCGACGAGCACGTGCGCCCCCCGCAGCACCTCCCGCAGCTGGATGACGTCCATCCCGCTCGCCTCGAGATCGGTGAGGATCCGCGCCTCCTCCGGCGTCAGGCGACGGGCCGCCACCATGATCCCGGCGCGGAAGATCCCCGGGCGCGCCGTGATCCTGATCAGCAACTGCATCCGGTGGCGGATGCGCTCGGTCTCGCCTCGATCTGGCGCGGACTGCATGGCCCGGGCGAACCCTAACCTCCCAGCGCCCCGAGCAGGATTCGAACCTGCGGCCTACTCCTTAGGAGGGAGTCGCTCTATCCGGCTGAGCTATCGGGGCTCGTGCTCAGATGCAGGACTTTTTCTCGCAGGCGTCTAAGGCGCCTTTGCGGAATGGCACATTTATGGAACACATGCGAGCGCGCTGTCCCTGAGCCTGTGGGGATCGTAGCGGCACGACGCCACCGCAAAGCCGGTGTCTCTCGGGGCGGTGCCCCCTCGCGAAACGTGAGCCCCGCTCGGGACACTCACGGCCTTGGCGTAGCGCCGAACCACGGCGCGAAGCGATAGCGGGGCCCGAGGGGTCAACAGATCAAGAGGGAGGACGACACTGTGTCGGTGGTGATTCAGTGGCGCGCTCTCTAGAACCCGAGGCGGTTTGGGCGGCGGTCGAGCGCGGCGATGCGCGACTACTCGACTTGAGGACGCAGATCGAGCGCCGGCGACACGGAGCGCCGCCAGGCGCCGAGCCGGTTTCGCTCGCCAAGCATGTCGCCAGTCCAGAGGGACCGGGCACTATCTATCTCTGTCAGCATGCAGTCCGCTCGAAGGCGACGGTGCGACGCGGGGCTGCCGAGGTCGCGGGCGGCTTCGCGGCCTGGGAGAAGGCGGGACTCCCCTTTGAGAAGGTCGATTAGCGAGTGGCGGGCTTCCCGCCCGCTCTCTTCGGCGAGACCGCCGATTCCGGGCGCCGCGGTGGCCGCTACTGCGAGCTCAGACTGGCTCGCACGATGGCCGACCCAGCCTGTTCGTGCACGCGGTGGGTCTCGCGGATCTCGACGTTCTCAAAGCCGGCGCTCTCGAGCTCGCGACGAAACTCCGCGGCGGTGAGTGCTCCGGCGATGCAGCCCGTCCACTGCGCCATGTCGCGCCGTGTCGCCTCGTCCATGCCCTCGTCGGCGACGACGTCGGTGACGGCGAAGCGCCCACCTGGGCGCAGCACCCGGGCGGCCTCGCGGAATACAGCCGACTTGTCGCCGGAGAGGTTGATGACGCAGTTGGAGATGATCACGTCGATCGAATCGTCGGGCAGTGGCACATCCTCGATCGTGCCCTTGACGAATTCGACGTTCTCGACTCCGGCCTCGCTCTGATTTCGCCGGGCGAGTTCGAGCATCTCATCGGTCATATCGAGGCCATAGGCCTTTCCAGTGGGGCCGACTCGCCGAGCCGACAGCAGCACATCAATGCCTCCGCCGGAGCCGAGATCAAGGACCGTCTCCCCCTCATGGAGATCGGCGACAGCGGTCGGATTGCCGCAGCCGAGCGAGGCAAGATGCGCGGCGTCCGGTAGGGCGTCTCGATCCTCGCTCTCGTAGAGACCAGCGCCGAATGCCTGGCGCTGCTCATCGGTGATGACCGAGGCGTTATCACAGCACGATGCCGACGCCGTGCCCGCCGCGGTCGCCGTCGCCGTCGCCGTCGCCGTCGCCGTGGCGGCGTAGCGCTCGCGGACGACTTCGCGGATGTCTTCCGTGCTGATCGCCGCCGTTGGACTGCATCCGCAGCCGGTGCGGTGGCGATCCTCGCCGCAGCACTCCGCCTTGGCCTCGGGCTCACAGCAGGTCTCCTGGGCGGCCGGAGAACAACAACTTGTGGTCTTGGCCTCGACGGTGTCTAGCTCAGCCATGCGCTCAGTTCCTCCAGTGCTTCCGGCTTGACGTAGTAGTACGCCCAAAGGCCTTGGCGCTCCGAGCCGACGATCCCCGCCTCGCGCAGCACCTTCAGATGATGGGAGACGGTCGGCTGGGAGAGATCGAACAGCGGCACCAGTTCACAGACGCAGACCTTGCCGGCGTGCTTGCGGAGGACATCGACCAACTGCATCCGGATCGGATCACCGAGCGCCTTCGCGACGCCGGCGATCCGCTCTGCCGCCTCGCGCTCGATGTCGGGATACACGACCGGCTCGCAGCACGGCTCGCCGGGGGGACGCTTCTGCTTCGGCGTGAGTTCCAGATCGACGCTCATCTATTTGAATATATCAATGTAATTGGCTAGCGTGGATGAAGACGTCTAAGCGGAAGGTGCCCAGTGAGTCTTCAACTCGATCCTGCGACGCGCGCCCACGTTGACGCCGGAACTGCGAGGCTCAAGGAGGAGTTCGCGGGGATCTTCTCCGCGGAAACGGTCGACCGCTGGGCCGATGATTCCCTCGAACGGCTATCGGGTGCGCGGTTCTTCAACTTCGTGCCGCTGCTCGTGCACCGCTTCGCCCGTGAGCGATTGCGAGCTCTGGCCCAGTCCGAGGGTAAAGTGACGAAGGAGGTGCCCGAGGTTCTGTTCGTCTGCGTCCACAACTCGGGCCGCAGCCAGATGGCTGCCGGCCTCCTCGACAAGCTCTCCGCCGGCAGGCTCCACGTCCGCTCCGCCGGCTCGGACCCGGCCGATCAGCTCAATCCCGCCGTCGTCGCGGCAATGGAGGAGGTCGGAATTGACGTGAGCAAGGAGTTCCCGAAGCCGCTGACCGACGAGGTCGTAAGAGCGGCCGACGCCGTGATCACGATGGGCTGCGGCGACGCCTGCCCGATCTACCCGGGCAAGCACTACGAGGATTGGGAGCTCGAGGACCCCGCCGGCAAGGATCTCGAGACCGTGCGCCGCATCCGCGACGAGATCGCGACGCGGGTCATGGCGCTGATCGATGAGGTCCCGCCGCCCAAGGGAGACATTGGCGCGACCTGACCCGTTCGGCGCGGCCTCTCCATGACCCAGCTTTCAACCAGTCCCGGTGAGGCGGCCGTCATCCGGCGGCTGTCGACGCTCGACCGGTTCCTCCCGCTGTGGATCGCGCTTGCGATGGCGGGCGGGCTCGCCCTCGGCTCGCTCGTCCCCGGGTTGAACGACTTCCTGGACACGCTGAAGGTTGGGACGGTCAGCCTGCCGATCGCGATCGGGCTGCTGCTGATGATGTACCCGGTCCTGACCAAGGTCCGCTACGAGGACCTCGGTCGCACCCACGGGGACGGGCGGATGTTCGGCGTCTCACTGTTCCTGTCGTGGGTCGTGGGCCCGGCGTTGATGTTCGCCCTCGCCTGGATCTTCCTGGCCAACGAGCCCGCGTTTCGCACCGGGGTGATCGTCGTCGGCCTGGCGCGCTGCATCGCGATGGTGCTGGTCTGGAACGATCTCGCCGAGGGCGATCGCGATCGCGCAGCAATCCTCGTCGTCTTCAACGCGATCTTCCAGGTCGTCGCCTACGCGCTCCTCGGCTGGTTCTACCTCAACGCGCTGCCGAACCTGCTCGGCCTCGACACCCAGGGCTTCGAGGTCTCGATCTGGGAGGTCGCCCGCACGGTGCTGATCTTCCTCGGCATCCCGCTGACCGCGGGCTATCTCACCCGGTACTGGGGGCTGCGGGCCCACGGTCGCGAGTGGTTCGAGTCGAAGGTCATCCCGCGAATCGCGCCGATCACGCTCTACGGCCTCCTGTTCACGATCGTGCTCTTGTTCGCGATCCAGGGCGATCACATCACCTCCGATCCGTTGACGGTCGCACGCATCGCGCTGCCGTTGCTCGTCTACTTCGTCGTCATGTGGATCCTCGGCTTCGGAATCGGCCGGGCGATGCACCTCGGCTATCCCAGGACCGCGACGCTCGCCTTCACCGTCGCCTCCAACGACTTCGAGCTGGCGATCGCGGTCGCGGTCGGTGTCTGGGGCGCCAGCTCGGGTCAGGCGCTCGCCGGCGTCGTCGGCCCGCTGATCGAGGTCCCCGTCCTCGTCAGCCTCGTCTACGTCGCGCTATGGCTGCGACGCCGCTGGTGGCCCGACGAGCGCGCGGCGCCAACGCCGGGGGCCGAGCCGCTCCGCGAACCCGTTGGTCGACCTGTGTAGGCCGCAGTGAACTGCTTGGACTGTCGCTTGAACCAGATCCCCGCTGTCGCGGTCTGTGGCCGCTGTGGCGCTGGCCTGTGCCTCAAACACCTGATCGAGTCCGATGAGCACCTGACCTTCCAGATGCCCATCAACCGCCCCGTTGCCGCCGAGCCGCCGGCGCGCAAACTGCGCTGCGCGCCCTGCGCCGCCGCCGAGCGGGGTCAGCTGGAGAAGAGAACCGCGTGACGCCGCCCACTGCATTCGTACTTCGACCCGTCGATGTGCCGCGAGAGCACGCCGCCCCCCATGAGTTGCGCCCCGGCCGGGGGGCATTGTGATCCGCGCTCACGCCCGATGAGCGCACGGGTCGGGATCAACGGTTTCGGTCGCATGGGGCGCCTGGCGCTGCGCGCCGCTTGGGGCTGGCCGGAGCTCACGTTCACCCACGTCAACGAGCTGCATGGCGATGCCGGTACCGCCGCCCACCTGCTGACGTTTGACTCGATCCATGGTCGCTGGTCCGAGGACGTCCACGGCGACGGCGAGGTGCTCATGGTCAACGGGGCGGCGATCGGCTACAGCAGCCATCCGGAGCCCGGTGATGTGCCCTGGAGCGAGCTGGGCGTCGATGTCGTTCTCGAGTGCTCTGGCAGGTTCCGAACGTCCGAGCTGCTCGACGCGTACTTCCGGCAGGGCGTGCGCAAGGTCATCGTCGCCGCTCCGGTCAAAGACGGCGCGCTCAACTTGGTGGTCGGCGTCAACGACCACCTTTACGACCCCCAGCGCCACGACCTGTTGACGGCGGCGTCCTGCACGACCAACTGCCTCGCGCCGGTCGTGAAGGTGATCCACGAGGGAATCGGCATCCACCACGGGCAGATCACAACCCTGCACGACATGACCAACACGCAGACGCTGATCGACTCGCCGCACAAGGACCTGCGCAGGGCGCGCGCAGCGAGCGCCTCGCTGATCCCCACCACAACCGGGTCGGCGACTGCGATCGGGCTCATCTTCCCGGAGCTCGAGGGCAAGCTCAACGGCCTCGCGGTGCGCGTGCCGCTGCTCAACGCCTCGCTCACGGACTGTGTGTTCGAGGTCGCCCGCCCGACGACGGTCGACGAGGTCAGCGGCCTGCTCGAAACCGCCGCGGAGGGGCCGCTGGCTGGGATCCTCGGATACGAGCGACGGCCGCTGGTCTCGGTCGACTTCAAGGACGACCCGCGCTCGGGGATAGTCGACGGCCCCTCGACGATGGTCACCGACGGAACCCAGGTGAAGATCCTCGCGTGGTACGACAACGAGTGGGGCTACGCGAACCGCCTCGTTGAGCTCGCGCGCACAGTCGCGAGGAGCCTCCGCGAAGCCGAGCGCACGGTTGGCTCCGCCAAGGTGGCGGATGGCTAGCAGCACTGAAGTCGCCGCTGTAGGCACCGCACGGCCGCGGCGCCGCGACATGCGGAACTACGTGCTAGTAACGGGTGCATACTGGACCGACACACTCGTCGATGGGGCGATCCGGACGCTGGTCCTCTTCTATTTCGACCAGCTCGGCTATACGCCGCTTCAGGTTGCCTCGCTGTTCGTCTTCTACGAGATCGCGGGCATAGTCACGAACCTGGTCGGGGGCTGGCTCGCGGCCCGGCTGGGCTTGAAGGTCACGCTCTTCATGGGCCTGGCGATCCAGGTCACGGCGCTTTGCATGCTCGGCTTCGCCCCCCCGTCGCTGCTCGTGGTCCCTTATGTCATGGTCTCCCAAGCGCTGTCGGGCGTCGCCAAGGATCTCAACAAGATGAGCTCCAAGAGCGCCGTCAAGCTGATAGTGCCCGAGGGCGACCAATCCTCCCTGTACCGCTGGGTTGCGATCCTGACTGGCTCAAAGAACGCCCTGAAGGGAGTTGGCTTCTTCCTCGGCGGCCTGCTGCTCACGCTTTTCGGGTTTCAGAGCGCCGTGCTGGCGCTCGCGGCACTCGTGCTCATCGCTCTCGTCGTGACCTCCACCTCGATTCGCGGCCACCTCGGGCGCCCGGACCGGAAGGCGAAGTTCAAGCACATGTTCTCCAACAACCGCGCCGTCAACGTCCTCGCGGCCGCGCGCATCTTCCTGTTCGCCGCCCGCGACGTGTGGTTCGTCGTCGCCCTGCCGTTCTTCCTCTACGCCGAGCTGGGCTGGAGCTTCTGGGCGATCGGGACCCTCCTCGCCGTTTGGGTGATCGGCTACGGCGCGGTCCAGGCCGCAGCACCGCGCTTCGTGCGCCGCCGAGGCCGCGGCGCCGGCGGCGAGCCCGACGGAAGGACCGCCGTGTGGCTGGCGCTCGGCGTGGCGCTATTCCCCGCCGCGATGGCCGCCGCTCTCAACGCAGGCGTTGACCCGACGCTCGCGATCATCGCCGGGCTCATCCCGTTCGGGGCTGCTTTCGCGATGAACTCCGCGGTTCACTCCTACCTCATCCTCGCCTACGCCGATAACGACAAGGTGGCTATGAACGTGGGCTTCTATTACATGGCCAACGCCTTCGGGCGGCTCGCCGGCACGGTCCTCTCAGGGCTGCTCTATCAATGGCACGGACTTACCGCGTGCCTTTGGGTATCGACCGGGTTCCTCCTCGCAGCCGGCCTGCTCTCCCTTCTCTTGCCGACCGAGGTCGCGAGGAGCACGGGACCAGCGCGGGTATCGCAGACAGCCTAGACGCAAGCCGTCGGGCCGCCCGCTCGGGCGGCGCAACCCCCATCGAGACTTCGTCGTCGGAAGATGGCCTCGATCGATCTCCCCGCAACGAGGATGGATCGCAATGCGCCCCCAGCAACAAGCCCGGTGTGCGCCACGATTACGATTTGGGCCAGTTTTCCGGCAAGTGCCAGTCCAGCTCAACCTATCGAGTGAGCGGCCGGACTGCTGCTCATCGCGCAAGAGAGCAGCGGGCGCGATCGCCTCGGCGATTGCTCCAACTCGGCCGGTCGGCTCAGCGCGCTGAACGTTGCACACGGGACCCCAGGGCGGCGACCGTACTGGCGGAGAGATTGGCCAGGGCCATCGCTTGAGCGATTGCCTCGACGGCGTCAAGCTCTCGGGGGCTCAGCCGACTCGCTGCCTCTTCAGCCACATCGGGGGGAACAGGAACGGAGAACCGCGACTCGGCCCGGGCCGTCGCATAGAGGACCGCGGCGCGACTGCGATCATCGAGCGTTGCGAGGTCGTCGAGACCGATCGCCGCCAGCTCGTCGGGTGTGACGCCCGACCGGGTGGCCCAGCGTTCGTGCACGAAGGTGCAGCCGCGGCATGCGTTTACCCGGCTGACGGCGACCATCACCCGCTCCCTGAGCTCGGGGTCGAGGCGCCCGCGCAAGTAGACGGCAGCGAGCGGGCCGGCGCGGCGCAGAACTCCAACTATGCCGCTCAGCGCCTCGCTCCGGGAGGTGAACGTGCGCGGTCCGGGGGAAGGCGCGGCGGAAATGGCGGTACCCGTCACGTCGACGAAGCGCTGACCTCGGTGACCGGTAGCCCGGCCTCGGCCCTCAGTCGGTCCGCCAGAGCGCCCGCGGGCTCCCATCTCGTCTCACGCCCGGGCATGATCACGACCTCGTTCGGCGGGAACTCCCGCAGGCCGTCGAGCACCGAGTCGATTGCTCCGAAATGTCCGCCCGCCCGCGTCCCTCCACTCCCGCATCACTCAGCGTCTGGAGGGCAGCCTCCACCCGGTTCCTGGCAAGGTCGAGCTCTCGATCCACGTCATCGGTGAGGTCGCGCAATCGCGACGAGGCGATCACCGGGGCGACGATCAGGACCTCGGTGGGAATGCGCTCCTCGCGACGGCAGATCTCGCGACACAGAGCGGGGTCCTCGAGTCCCTGGTTGGCGACAACCAGCACCCGGTGCCGAGGGCCCTCGTTCTGGTCCGTGAATTCCAGGGAAGCAGTAGGTTGCCCAACCTCCCGGATCGCGAAGAGGACCATCGGAATCCACAAGGCCACGGCGACCACGATGCCCGCGACAGGTCCGCCGAAGCGAAAGACCGCCAAGCTGACGGCGAGCACGGCGAAGGTGTACAGAGTGGCAGGAATCCCGACGAGGTCGGAGTCCAGCCATCCAGCCGTCCGCCTCCTCCAGGGCGAACGTTCCACTCCGGGGTTGGTGCGGTCGACTGGCATAGCGATTTCGGTCGGGTCTTCCGTTTTGCCTATCATCATCGCATCCCGCTGGGTGAGGTTGCTTCTGCTCTTGCGTGATAGCGACACCGAGCTCCAACCGCTTTACCGGCATCGTCAACCAACTACAAAGCGGAGGGGATGGGATTCGAACCCACGAGGCGCCATAGACGCCCAACGGTTTTCGAGACCGCCCCGACTACGCCTCGAGCAGCCTTGGGGACATTCTCGTGCTGACGCCCAGCGCCTCCGGGCAGGGCCGCACCCGGCGGATCCCATTCGAGGCCGAGCACGGGCACCATGTGAGTCCCGCCCACCACCTCGCGTTGCTCAACCACCCCGAGGTCTATGAGCGCCTGCACGGATGGCTTGAGCCGCCCGGCGGCGGATCGCAGGGAAACCCGGCGCGGGACCTCACGCTGGCGTAGCCGCATTCAAGCGGCCATCCGCTCGACAATCCGTGGGTGGTCGCGAGAAACGAATCGGGCCCCCGCTATGTCTCTCACGACCACCGCTGAGCCCTCCTTGCGGAGGGCTTTCGTGTTCTCGAAGGCGTCTGCGACCGCCTCCGAGACGGTTGCGGAGAGTTCAATGCGCCTGCCGACCTTGTCGTAGGCGATCTGCAACTCGAAAGCCTCGAAGACCTGTCGCTGGACCTCGGGAGGAGCCTCGACCAGCGCCTTGCTCAGGTCGGGAAGCTTCTCCAGCTGCGTGGCCAGCTCCTCGTCCTCGGCCTCCTCGCGCTCGGCACCGACCTCGGCCAGCGTCTCCTCGAGGGCTTCCTTGTCAGCGCGAAGCTCGGCAATGCGCTCCGAAACCAACTCCGGCTCGATCCCGTTCTCCAGTGCCTGCACCTGTGCCTTGACCCTGCGCTCGATCTCGGCGATCCGCTGGCGCAGCTTCGTGCCGGCGAGCTTGCCGTTCTGGCGCTGGCTGCGGGCCTCGGCGCGCAGCTGCTTCTCGAGGCGCTCAAGGCGCAGAGGCCCGAAGATCCGCTGCTCGAAGAAGCGCAGGACCAGCCGCAGCAGCCCGTCCTCGCGGGCCGAGATGAACTTCTGATCGCCGTGGGCCTCCAGGGCTGCGGTGTCGCCGTAGCTGGCGGCGTACTCGCAGACGTAGTAGGTGTGACCCTTGCGCCGCTTGCCCGCCATCGCCATCGGTCCGTCCCCGCAGCAGCAGCGAACCATCCCTGAGAGGACGTAGCCGTTCTTGGAGTGGGCGCTTCCGTTCCCGCGCCCCTTCGTGGAGAAGCGCCTCTGGGCTGCCTCGAAGGTCGCATCGGTGACGAGCGGCAGGTGGGCCTCCTCGGCGATCACCCACTCCTCCTTGGCCCTGCGGCGGGCTCCGCCCCCGGCGTGCTTGGCCTCGGTGAAGTTGAGGCGGTTCCAGACGGTGCGGCCCGTGTAGGCGGGGTTCTGCAGCATCGCCCGGATCGTGCTGGCGGCCCAGTGCCCGCGCAGGTTGCGCGAGGGGTCCACGTGGCGGGGAGAGGGCGGACCGCCAGGTTGGTTGAGGTGGTTGGCGATCGCCTTCGGCGAGTGTTTGCCATTGACGAAAGATCGAAGATCTCGGCGACGACCTTCGCCTCCTCGGGCTCGGGCTCGAGCGTCACGCGGCGCTTCTCGCGGTCGCCCTTGTGGTCGGACGGAAGCTCCTGCTCACGGCGGCGGTAGCCGTAGGGGGCACGCCCGCCGGCTCGGTAGCCCTACTCCTCAGGGCTTGGGACCGCCGGCCTGCTGTTACTTGTGAACTTGAACCTGCTTAAGCAGCCATTATCTCCGCTATCGGCGGGTGGTCGCGAGAGACGAATCGGGCCACCTATCGGAAGTCAGGGAAACCCACAAGTCACTCCTGCTTCCACGCGAGGCTGTCGCACAAACCCCCTGCTGTCCGGCCGGTTCTGGACCATCCAGTCATGCCCCAGAACTTCCTCAGCTGCGACCGCGACCAACCGATGCTCCTGCCGCCGGACCTCCGCGACTGGCTCGACGCCGACCACCTCGCCTGGTTCGTGATCGAGGCGATCGATGAGCTAGACCTCGAGCCCTTCTACGCCTCCTACCGGGCCGACGGTCATGGCCGCCGCCGCGCATGATCCGAAGATGATGGTGACCCTGTTCGCCTACGCCTATGCGGTCGGCGAGCGCTCATCGCGGGGGATCGAGCGCCGCTGCCACGAGGACGTCGCCTTCCGCGTGATCTGCGCCAACCAGGCTCCCGACCACGCCACGATCGCGCGCTTTCGCGTCCGCCACGAGGAGGCCCTGGCGGACCTCTTCGGCCAGGTCCTGGGGCTCTGCGGGAAGGCCGGGATCGTCGACGTCAGCGTCGTCGCGGTCGATGGCACCAAGCTCGCCGCCGCGGCCTCTGACGGAGCGATCCGAAGCTATGAGCAGATCGCCGCCGAGATCCTCGCCGAGGCCGGGCGCATCGACGCCGCCGAGGATCAGATCCACGGCGATGCCCGCGGCGATGAGCTGCCCGAGGGGCTTCGCACCCCAAACGGGCGCCGGGCATGGCTTCGCGAGGCCAAGGAAGAGCTCGAGCGCGAACGGGCCGAGAACCCCGAGCCAGTGGCGCGCGATCGCGCCCAGCGCCTCGAGACCTGCCGGCGGCGACTGGCCGAGGACTGGCGCGCCGAGCGGCGGGCAAACCAGGCCTACGAGGTTTACCGCGCTCGTGGGGTGATGCGCGACGGACGTCCATTCGGTTCGCCGCCGAAGCCCTACTCACCGCCCGAGGCACCCGAGGGCAAGGTCAACACGACCGATCCCGACGCACACAGGATGAAGTTCGGGCGCAACTTCATGCCCGCCTACAACGCGCAGGCGGTGACCACCGAGGATCAGATCATCGTCGCCGCCGAGGTCACCACCAGGGGCGGCGACTTCGAGGAGCTCGATCCGATGATCGCCGCCGCCGAGCGCGAGCTGGCAACCGCCGGCGTCGAGGAGAGCCCCGGGGTGGTGCTGGCCGACGCCGGCTACTGGTCAAACGATCACATCGACTCGCTGCGCGAGCGCGGGATCACCCCGATCGTCGCCGCCGACACCACCCGAAACCGTCCACGAAAGACCAGGCTCGGCGGGCCCTATGACTTCATGCGCAGGGTGATGGCCACCGAGGCCGGCGGCGAGCTCTATTCCAAGCGCCAGTGCATGGTCGAGCCGGTCTTTGCCCAGATCAAGACGAACCGTCGGATCGACCGCTTCAAACGAAGAGGCCGTGCCGCCGCCCGCTCGGAATGGCGCCTGATCTCGGCGACTCACAACCTTTGAAGCTCCACCGGCACTCCTTGGCGGCCGCGACCGCCTGATCGGGGGCCGAAAGGCCCTGCCGTTTTCAGATCCGCCCGGTTTACCGCCGGCAGTCCGGACCGCGGCCTTTGTGCGACAGCCTCACGCGAAAGGGGACGCGACCCGAACAGACCTCCGTCTTACCTCTCGGCTGGACCGGCCGCCTCGGGCCGGGCGGCCCCGGTCTGCGCCTCGCCGCGGCGGAGCAGGTAGATCGCGGCGCCAAAGGCCAGCGCGAGACCGGCGAGCACTCCGAGCTCGAGCAGGAAGTTATGGAGTGCCTGGCCGGACGGTATCTGCTCCACCTTGGCGGTGATCACCACGACCCGCCGCACGACAGCGATCAGCCCGACCAGAAGAAAGGGCTCGGCGTGAATCTCGCCCTCATAGAGCACCAGCGCCAGCGTATGGAGGAGCTCGGCGACGATCAACAAGAGCAGGACCCGGTCGAGCACCAGGAGCCCGATCAACACAGCGTCGTCGTTGGCCTCGATGCCTTTGATGACGCCGTCGACCGTGCCGACGATCACGAGGATCCCTGCGATGGCGAGCAGTACGCCGACGGCGATGTAGATGGCCTCCTGCACCCAGCCGATGCCCCCGGTGACTAACTCGGGCCGGGAAGGAAACCTGACGCGGGGCCGCACTGGTGGGTCGGCCATCCCGACATTATCCCCCTACGGCTGAGGTGCGACGGAGCTTGGGAGCCGCCGCGGCGATACCCGCCCGCCTCGCAGCGCCTTGAATTCGGTTTGGGGAGTGGTAGCTCGGTTTCGCGCAGAGGGGGAGCGCAACGTGAGCTATGGCCGGTTGCGGCCGTAGAGGTCGTGCGCCCTGATCCATTCTGCAGCGACGATCGCCCAGCCGAGTGAGAGCTCACCGCAGAGCACCGTTGCCGCCACGATCTCGGCGAGCTTGCGAACCTTGCCTGTCCCGTAGCAATCAAGCAGCTCCAGGCATTCGCGCTGGGTGGCGAGCCCCGTGCCGCCGCCGTAGGTGGCGACGATCAGCGAGGGGAGGGTGATCGAGCCGTAGTAGTCGCCGTTGGGGAGCAGCTCGCTGAAGCCGAGGGCCGCGGAGGACTCCGCGACGTTGGCCGCATCCTGGCCGGTGGCGATGAACAGCGCGGCGATCCCGTTGGCGGACTGGAGGCCGTTGTTGTTGACCCCGGACATGAAGCCGCCCAGGTTCGACACCTGTCGTGCCCGGAAAAGCTCCTCGCCGCTGGTGTGCATCTGCTCCTCGATCAGAGCCGCGGGAATCGTCACCTCGGCAACGACGCGCTTGCCTCGCGTGCGCAGCACATTGATCTGCGAGCTCTTCTTGTCGGTGGCGAAGTTCGACTCCAGATAGAAGTTGGTTATGCCCTCGTAGTTGGAGGTGATCCACGCGCATGCGGCCGCGGTTGCCTTGCCCGTCAGGTTCTGACCAGCGGCGTCGCCAGTCGTGTAGTCAAAGCGAGTGAACAGGATCCGGCTCGCTGAGTACTGCTCGATGCGGCGCAGGTGCCCGGTACGCGTGGTGCTTTCCGCCGCCTGCTTGATCTCCGCGAAATGTTCGGTGAGCCATTCTCCGAACGCTCGCGCCTCGCGGGCGCTCTCGAACACGAAGGCGGGGGCGCGCTGCATGGCGTCGTCCAGGACCGTGGTCGTCACGCCCCCGGCCTCGCGCAGCATCTTCATGCCTCGGTTGTAGCTAGCGACCAGCGTGCCCTCGCTCGTCGCCAGGGGAACGTAGAACTCACCCTGCGCGTGCTCCCCCTTGACGAGCAGAGGTCCGGCGATGCCGATCGGCACCTGCGCGACCCCGGTGAAGTGCTCGACATTGCCGGGGAGGATCGATGGATCGAAGGAGTAGTGGGAGACGTGCTCCAGTGCCGCGCCCGTCTGCTCACGTAAGAAGGCCCGGCGCACCTCCGCGGCCTCGGGCGTGTAGTCGTTCTCGCGATCACGCGGGATCTTCTTGCGGATCGACCGGGGAGGTGTCATTTCGTTGTAAACGATAGTCAAACTATAGGTTACACTTCGTGGGTGCCGGTGACCCGACAGCCGCGCGCGGACCTTCGACGCGCCCGCGAGCGCAAGATCGTCGACGCGACCCGCGCCCTGTTCGACGAGCGCCGGATGCAGGACGCCCGCATCGACCGCATCGCCCGCCGGGCAGGCATCAACAAGGCCATCGTCTACCGGCACTTCGCCTCCAAGGAGGAGTTGTTCGTGCTGACGGTCACGCGCTACCTGGCCGAGATCAAGGCCCTGCTTCAGGCCGTAGACGAGGAGACAAGCGACCCGCCCGAGCGGTTGGGCCGCGGCTTTCAGGCCTTCGCCGAGTACGGGATCGAGTATCCCGCCTTCCTCGACTGCGCGCTCTCGTTGCTCCGCCAGCCGGCCGAGGATCTGCACGCGCAGGTCTCCGACACCGTGTGGCTGCGCCTGGGCCGGGCGATGGGGGCGTGCATTGAATGGCTCGCCGACATCCTGCGCGAGTTGGGCGTGGCGGAACCCGACCTGCGCGCCAACCAGCTCTACCTCCAAGCGATCGGGGTCCTGCATCTCGCTCGCTCAGGTGTGGGGTTGCGCGCGATCGCGCCCGGCGTGGCCGAGGCCTTCCCCGTCAGCGCCGAGGAGGTGCGGGGCGCATGCGTGCAGCTCGCCCTCGCCGCGGCCGACCTCGACAAGCGTGGTCCGGAATACATCGAGGCGACGGATAGGAGCCCGACCTGATGGAGAAAGCGGCAGCGCTTCAGAAGCCCCCGACCTGGGGCGGTCCCGACGAGCCACTGGGGCCTTACGAGGAGGTCGCCCTGCACGGCCACACCGTCGGCTTCCAGGCGGCCGGCGAGGGGCCGCTGCTCGTGCTGCTGCACGGGATCACCTCCACCTCGGACGCCTGGCGCGAGGTGATGCCCCAGCTCGCCGAGCGATTCACGGTGATCGCTCCGGACATGATCGGTCACGGCCGCTCGGCGAAGCCGCGCGGCGACTATTCGCTGGGCGCCTACGCGGCGGGGGTGCGCGACCTGCTGGCGGTGCTCGGCTTTGAGAGGGGCACCATCGTCGGACACTCGCTGGGAGGCGGGATCGCGATGCAGTTCAGCTACCTGTTCCCCGAGTACGTAGAGCGGATGGCGCTGATCTCCTCCGGCGGGCTGGGGCGGGACGTCCACCCGCTGCTGCGGGCGGCGACCCTGCCCGGCTCGGAGTGGGTGCTGCCGCTGCTGGCGCACGAGTGGCCGGTGAAGGCCGGCGACGCGGTGCGTTCGGTGGCCGCGAGGATCGGGATCGAGGCCGGAGCCGACATCGCCGAGTTCGCCCGCGGATACGCATCGCTGGTGCACAAGGGGGCCCGGAATGCCTTCCTCCACACGATGCGGAGCGTGATCGACGGCGACGGCCAGCGCGTCTCCGCCCTCGACAGGCTCTACCTCGCCGACCAGTTGCCGACGATGTTCATCTGGGGTACGGAGGACCCCGTGATCCCGGTCGAGCACGGCCGCCGCGCGCACGAGATCGTCGCCCACAGCCGCTACGTCGAGATCGAGGGCTCCGGCCACTGGCCGATGCTCGACGAGCCCGACCGGATCGTCCGCGAGCTGACCGACTTCATCGACGAGACAGGGGCGTTCCAGTGGTCGCTCGAGTCCGTGCGCGAGCGGTTGCGGCGAGGGCCGGGGGGCTCGCCGACGGACCGATGAGTCTCCGGGCGCGAGTCAGCCAGGGCGTGAAGGACCTGGTCTCGGCGCGGATCCCCGACGCGGACCTCGACGACCGCGATCCCGACTACATCCGCGAACAGCTGCCCGGCCTCTGGGTGCTCGCCTCCTTCTACTTCCGCGCCGACGTCCGCGGTCTCGAACGGATCCCGGCAGAGGGCCCGGTACTCCTGGTCGGGAACCATTCCGGTGGCAACGTCACTCCCGACACGCTCGTCTTCACGCTCGCCTTCCTGGGCCACTTCGGGGTCGAGCGGCGCCTCCATCCGCTGGTCCACAACCTGCTGCTGGCGATGCCGCTGCCCTTCAGCCTGGCCAAGTTCGGCTGCGTGACGGCCTCCCACGCAAACGCCCGCTTCGCGCTCGACCGCGGCGCGGCGGTACTGATCTATCCGGGCGGCGACTGGGAGGTCCACCGCCCCTCCTGGCAGTCGGCCAGGGTCGACTTCGCGGGGCGCAAGGGATGGGTGAGGCTGGCGCTGGACACCGGCGTGCCGGTCGTCCCGCTGGTCGCGGTCGGCGGCCAGGAGACGTCGGTCTTCCTCGCCCGCGGCGAGCGAATCGCGAGGGCACTGCAGCTCGACCGGCTGTTCAGACTCAAGGTGCTGCCGATCTCGCTCGCGATCCCCTGGGGGGTGAACGTTGGCGACATGCTCGGCCACTGGCCGCTTCCCGCGAAGCTCACAGTCGAGGCGATGGAGCCGATCCACCTGCGGCAGCGCTTTGGGCGCGACCCCGATGTCGACCGCGTCTACGAGGAGATCACCGCCGTGATGCAGGGGAAGCTCGACCAGCTCTCCGCCGAGCGCCGGCTACCCGTGGTGGGCTGAGGGCGGCCCGGGGCGATGCGGGTGGAGGAGAGCATCCGGATGGCTGCGCCGCGGGAGCGGGTCTGGCGATACGTCAGCGAGCCGACCCGCTACTCGGAGTTCATGGTCGGCTCGAGCTGGGAGCCGATCGAGGGCGAGCCGTCCTCGGGACTGCGGGCTCGGTTCTGGCTCAACGTCGAGGTCGGCTCCACCGACCTCGGGGGAGCCGTTGAGCTGGTCGAGTTCGATCCGCCCCACGAGCTGGCCTGGACCAACGTCAGCGGGATCGACAATCGCGGGCGCTGGATCCTGCGCGAGCGCGACGGCGAGACTGAGGTGACGATGCGTTTCAGCTACCAGGTGCCCGGCGGCGTCCTGGCCCTGATCGCCAGCCGTCTCAGTGCGCCGATGATGCGAAGGGACGTGCGCAACTCTCTCGCCGCCCTCAAAGATCTGCTCGAAAAGGGCGGGAGGTGACCATCGCTTGTGGCGCCCCCACGTGACGCGACGCCGCAATTCCCAGGCTGAGTTTTCACCTACGTCGACAGGCTCGACTCGATGCTGCTCTTCGCGCGGAGCGCGAGTGTCGGAGCGGGGGTCTAGCGGAACGACTGGCGAAAGTCTCGCCAATTTCGGCGAGATGGGTCTCGCGCCTCGGGGCCGCCGTTCATCGGAGTAGGGTTACCTAAAGCTTCAACGTTCGTTGGGTCTCACACTCTCTCTCTTCCTTTCGCGCGCCCCCACAGAGGGACTAAAAGAGGATGAGGACCATGGCAAGCCAGGAACACGACCGCGCGCTCCAGCGGCCCGAGGCGGCACTGGTCGAGCAAAACCGGCTGGTCGAGCGCCTTGACGCCGCCCTCGGCACATCGACCGAGTTCGAGTCTACGCCCGGCTCCGGGCCGCGGCCGATCGAGTCACAGCGCCGAAGGCCTGGGTCAACTGGGTCGGCGACGAGGGCTACCGAGGGCTCAACGCGGGCCCGTTCGAACTGCTCGCCGAGAGCCGCGAAAACTCGCCTCTAAGGAAGACTGGAAGGTCGAGGACCATGACGAGCGCAGAGCGACACCGCACGGCAACACGAGCCGCACGACGGCGGGGTGAGATGAGCCGCGCCGATGGCGACCGCCGGGTTGAGCAGACGATCAAGTCCAGGCGCGGGCTGGCGGCCCGCCGAGGTGGTGGTCGTGCCTGGCTGAACGGCCGCGAGGTCGGCAGGGCAGATCCTCGCTACTGGACGACCACCCGTCCACGACGAGCTCGAGCGCCCATCGCCGGACCGCCCAGGTTCACCGTAAGGGCGCTTGGTGATTTCAGCGCGTGGGCGTTGGCCCCGGCGGGTTGAGCTGGAGGGCCTGGCCGTGTCTCGCATACCGTCGGTTCCCCGCCTGCCCGGGCTGCCGGATCCACTGCGACGGGTGCACGTCCCGCGCGACCTCGAGTCGGTCACCGCGATCGGCCAGGAGCAGGAGCCCGGAGCCGGCGGCATGAGCGGGGAGTCCGTGGAGCGCATCTGGAGCGCGGCCGTCGACCTTTATCGAAGCGGAGTCCACCCTGCCGTGCAGGTGTGCGTGCGCCGCCAGGGCGCAGTCGTGCTCGACCGCGCGATCGGTCACGCCCGCGGCAACGGCCCCCGTGATAGGGCGGAGGCAGAAAGACAGCCCGCGACGCCGGCGACGCCGTTTGTGATCTATTCCGGCGCCAAGGCGGTCACGGCGTTCGTGGTCCACATGCTCCAAGAGCGCGGGTTGCTGGACATCTCAGACCGCGTCTGCCAGCACATCCCCGAGTATGACCGTAACGGCAAGGGCGAGATAACGATCGCCCACGTGCTCTCCCACCGCGCCGGAGTGCCCAATCTCCCGCGGGAGGCCTTCGATCTCGACCGCGCGCTTGACCGCGAGTTCTGGGTCCGGACCCTCTGCGACGCAAAGCCGTTCGCCAAGCCGGGGAGGTTTCTCGCCTACCACTCCGTCTCGGGCGGCTACATCCTCGGCGAGATTGTGCATCGGGTGACCGGCAAGGACATCCGCACGGTGCTCGCGGAGGAGATCCTTGACCCCTTGGGCTTCCGTTGGACCAACTACGGCGTCGCACCGGAGGACGTCTCGCACGTGGCGCTCAACTACGTGACTGGGCTGCCCACCGCGCCTCCATTCTCGCAGCTGTTCTCGCGGGCGCTCGGGCTCCCCTTCGATGAGTTGGTCGAGGCCAGCAACGACGAGCGCCTCCTGACCGCGATCGTCCCGTCGGCGAGCGTGGTCACGACAGCCAACGAGCTCTCGCGCTTCTATGAGATCTTTCGCCGCGGGGGCGAGCTCGACGGCGTCCGGGTGATGAGGCCGGAGACAGTGCGCAATGCGATCACCGAGCAGTCGCACTTGGAGGTTGACCTCTCGCTCGGATTCCCTACGCGGTTCGGGTACGGGCTCATGCTGGGCGCGCAGTTGCTGAGCCTGTACGGTCGCGATACACAGCACGCGTTCGGTCATCTCGGCTTCACGAATATCCTCGCATGGGCCGACCCCGAGCGCGCGCTCGCCTGCGCGGTGATAACCAACGGCAAGCCGGTGCTCTATCCGGAGCTTCCGCGCTTCTATGGGCTAATGCAGCACATCACCAGCGAGGCACCGAAGGTACACGGATCGGAGATGGCCGTCTGGGATCCCCTCGCGGGACGGCCGGGAGGCCGTGAATAATGCGCGATCTCGCCTCCGATTGGTGCCCCCATTTCGCGCCGTCTTACTCGTTGAGTTGCCTACCGGCGCTGTCTACGACCTTGCGCATGAAGTTGTGGCTCGCCGCCAAGGGGGTCGAGGCGACCTACGGCACCGGTTTTCTCGGCGGCAAGGTGGTCTGACCAGACCAGGTCAGCTCTTTAGGACGAACCCGGCCGGAGCTTCAGCGCTCCAGCGTGTGTTTGACCGGGCGATCCAGGTCGAGAGGATCCACCCGCATGGCTATCTGACCCTTCGGTCCGCCCGGCCATTCTTCCTGCGGGCGGTCGACCATCAGCTCGACGCCGTTGCCGTCCGGGTCCGAGCAGATAGACGGCGAGATTGACGCCGTGATCTGTGGCCCCGGCGAGTTCGTGGCCGGCTTGGAGGACGCGAACCACCAGCTCGGCCAGTGCGCGGCGCGGGACTGATCGCCTGCGGCTCGAGCGCGATCCCGGCTAGATCGGCCGTCTCCGGCCGGCGGCTCTGCGGATGGCCTCGCAGTGGGTCGTTTTCGCTCAAGTTCTGCGGCAACGCCCGAAAACGGTCCTCGAGTCGTGGTGAGCAGATCTGTGACTGATTGAGCTCAAGTCTTCCTCACTTCAGGCCGCTGCGCAACGCCCGAGGTCAGGTCGTCAGGCGTGCCCGCTCGACGATCCGCGGGTGGTCGCGGGTTCGAATTCCGCCCCCGCTACTCACGAAAGGCCCCGGAAAGGGGCCTTTCGGTTTCCGGGGCCTGTCTGGGTAAGGGCCCGCGTCACCTTGCCACCGCGCAGAGCGCAACCCCGGTCAGCTCGTACCCGTCACCGGTCGCGAACGGCTCGAAGACCTGGCCAATCTCGGTGCTCAACGCGGTGCGATCCTCGGCGGAGAGGCTGCGCGCGGTGAGCCCGATCGGGCCGGCGGTGTCGGCGACGAACTCGAGGTACCCTCCGACGTCCGGGAACGCGAAACGGACCTCCACCTCAGCGGTGCGGAGCTCACTGAACCCGGCTGCAGCGAGCAGCCCGCGGGTTCTCGCCGGGCTGGCCATGCTAAAGGGCCCGGGTGCGGGCGGAGGGTCGGGCGGCGGCATGTGCCCGCGCTCAACCAGCTTCATCGCGGCGACCGAGAGGAAGGGGTTCTGCTCGGGCGGGCCCCAAACGGCCAGTACGAGCCGGCCGCCCGGCCGCAACACCCGCCGCGTCTCTGCGAGGGCCGCAGCCGGGTCGACCATCAGCATGTAGCCGAAGCGGCAGAGGACGCCGTCCGCCGAGCGGTCGTCCAGTTCGATCTGCTCAGCGTCGACCACCCGGTACTCGGCATTCCGGATCCCACGCTCGGCACCGCGCCGACGCGCCGCCTCGAGCATGGCCGGCGAGAAGTCGGTGGTGATCAACCGGCCGCCTGCGCCGAGCAGCTCGGCGGCATCGAAGCCGGTGTCGCCGACGCCTGCCGCCAGCTCGAGGATGGTCTCCCCGTCGCTCGGGGCCAGCTCCCGCACCATCCACTCGCGCACGGGGGTCGTGACCTCTTCGAGCTGGGGCCTCCGGCGCTCCCATGTCGGTGCGATCGCCTCCGCGATCTCGTGCATCGTGGTCCTGATGTCCTGCGTCTCGCTCGCCATCTCATCCTTCCATCGGGGACCTGTCGGTAGGAAGCTAGAAGGGGCGCGGCGAGCCCGCAATCGGGAGTTCTCCCCATGCGACCAGGCCGTGCTGCATCGCGAACAGGGCCGCGGCCGCCCGGGTCGAGATCCCGATTTTGCGATATGCGTTCTGGATGTGGTGGTCCGCGGTCTTCGTCGAGATCCCGAGGTCCCGCGCAACCTGCTTGGTCTGAAGGCCGCGCGCAACCAGGCTGACCACCTCGGCTTCGCGCTCGGTCAGCCCAGCCGGTCGCTCGAGCTTGGGGGGCGCCTGCCCGGCCGCCTTGAGCACTGCGGTCACCGCCCGGGCATCGAGCCGGCCGGCCTCGGCCTCACGAGCGAGCTCACGTGCCGCCTCAGCGGCGCTCATCGCCTCCCGGTGCGGCCGCGGCTCGGTCATCGCCTGATAGGCATCCGCGGCGGCCAGCAGGCGAGCGGGGAACGTCAGCTCCGCGCCGGTCGCTCCACGGTGATAGCCGCCTCCATCCAGGCGTTCCTGGTGAGCACCGGCGATCGGTGCGAGGGCGGATAGGAACTCCGAGCGCGAGAGAATGCGCTCGGTGTGGTACGGATGCAGCCGAACCGCTTCCCACTCCGCCGCGGTGAGGGGACCCGGTTTCTGCCAAGTTCGCGCAGCGATCGCCACCCGTCCGAGATCTTGCACGGCGGCAGCGCGCCCCAGCGCCACGGCATCCGGCGGATCGATCCGGCAGAGTTCCGCGGCGGTGGCGGCAATCTTGGCCACGCCGCGCGAGTGACCTGCAAAGTAGGGTGAAATCAGGTCGGCGAAGTCGCCCATCGTGGCAAGCGCACGGTCGAGCTCAGCGCCGGAGAGCACCCGCGGCGCTCCCGGCTCGCTGTCCAGACACTCCTCCCAGGTGGACGCCCCGTCGCCCGGGCTGAGGATCTCGTCGGCGTGTTCGGAGAGGAATTCGGCGATCTCCGGATCGATGCCGCGGCGCGCGTGCTCGCGGATGATCCGAGCCGTGTCCTGCTTCCCGACAAGCAGGCTCTGCAGGGCGGCGTCGGTGGCGACGTGCACGATTCGCATGGCCAGCGGAATCTCCTCTCCCTTCCCGCGGCGCAACGGACCCCTGCCATCCCAGCGATCGGTGAGGTATGCGAGCAGCTCGGCGGTCGAGCGCTCGAGCCCGATGCCCTCGGCCAGCATCCCTGCCACCTCGCACATCGCCGTCAGATGCGGACGTTGCTCCCGGGCCATCCTCGGGAGGCCCCGCACGGCCTGAAGCGCCCGCATGGGCGCGATGCGCCCGGGATCGGGCAGCGCTCGCACCAATCCCCTGACAACCTCGCGTTCGGACCCATAGAGAACCGGATTGAGATGGGTCACGAGCGACCCACCGAAGACCTGGGCGGTGACGTGGGCATCGGTCGTGCAGCCGGCGTGCGAAAGCAGGCAAACGTAGTAGGTCTGCGACGCCGTGTCCGGATCGACGCTGAGGCCGTCGGCAAGCCGCGATGCGATCAGCGTGCTCCGCAAGCCGTGCCCGAACGGGAATCCCATGCCGAGGTCGGTAGCGAGGCAGAGCGCCGCGATCAGCTCCGCGGCGCGAACGTGGTCGTCACCCGGGTTTGTCCGGTCTGGCACGCCTCGACCGTAGCTGAACCTCGGCGCTCCACGGGCGAGGTGCCTCGCCAGCCCGCGCGACCTCACTGTGCGGAGGAGTCGGGCTCATTACCGGGAGGGTCGCGGTTTCAAATCCCGATCACGCTATGGGGAGAAGCCCCGCAGATCGGCGGTTTCTTTGTTCTCAGCGGATGTCTCCCGCCCTCCCTGCCGCCGCAGAACCGGCGTTGCGGCTGCGGCTACCTCGGTTGCAGACTTTCGTCTCAGATCAAGGTACGGATCTCATCGTTGAGAGTCATCACCTCGTAGATTCCGATACGTCCCAGATAGCCGGTGCCGCGACAGTGGAGGCAGCCCACCGGCTCGAATGCGGTGAGATCCTCCGCATGGGAACCGAGGCCGCTTCGCTCGAGCTCGGCGGCCGTGATGTGAACGGGTGACTTGCACTCCTCGCAGAGCCTGTGGGCGAGCCCCTTGGCCCACAATATGCACTGGATGCCGGAGGCAACGAAACGGCTCGATCCCATCTCGATCAACCGTGCCGGCGCCATCGGCGCTCCACTCGTATCAAGAGTGGAGAAGACGAGGTGTCCGGTTATGGATCGCAGCCCGGAGGCGAAGGTCTTTCCGGCGCCGGTCGCCGGTGACGAGGATCGCCGAGGATCCGGAGGACCCCCGATTCGCCGCGGATGATCGGCAGCGTCGAGACCTGAATATCGACAAAGCGCCCGTCGATCGTAAGCCCCATGCGACCGTCCTGGGGGATCCTCCGCTCCGTGGTGTTCATCTCGGCCATGATCTTGATTCGGGAAACAAGGCCGGGGACGAGGGTTGCCGGAACGGTGGTCGAATCCGAGACGATGAGGATCGTCCGCTCGTCCAAGGAAGCGGATCGGCATTGCCTGATAGTGGCGGGCCTGTGATGTGCTGAGGAGACTTGCGGCGCCCATGTCGACTTCGAAAGTCTCGAGATCGACGAATGGCAGGTTGTTGCGTTCGGCCAGTGGGGGGCGAGCTGCACCGAAAAGACCGCGCCCGAGGCGACCAGAACCTGGCCGACGGCGCGCCCGCTGGCCCGAGTTTCGGCGACCGCGTGCTCTACGCCCTCTCGGCAGGCAAAGCCGAGCTTGACGACGACATCGCCGATAGTCAAGGCTTGGGAGATCCCAATTCACAACTCGCCTTCGGGCTGGGCCATCTAATCGGCGTAGGCCTCCACGGAGGGAACTGACCGTGGCCTGGTCGGTGCCGCCGGACGCCGCGGCAGCGGCTAGGGGTTTGCTTCCCGCTCCAGGCGCTCCGGCAAAGCGAGGATGTCATGCGCGGAGCTGATCCGTCCCGACGCTGACCCGTCCTAGGTGGGAGGCATAGGGTGGGAGGCATGCTTCCCCCGAGCGCGAGGCTGGACGTGCGGCGGCTGGCCGCGCTCGACATGCACGGCACCCGGGGAACCCCGCGTCGCCGGCGGGTGATCCTGGGCGAGTTCGCGCTGGGGACAATGGGCGGCGCGGCGTTCGGCGTCTGGACCCTGACCTGGGGCCGCGCCGTCGGAGTGATTCTTGGGGTCTGGTTACTCGGGATTGCCGCCAACTACCTGGCCCTCACCATCCACGTCCTCAACTTCTGGCGCCAGCCGGCGCTGGACGCGGAACTTACGGGGGTCGATTTGCGTGCGGAGCTGCGTTACTACACTCGCGCACAGGTTTGGGTCCTCGTGCCTTTCTGGATCGCGGGGCTCGCTCTTGCGCAGTGGCGCCGAGCGGCCTGACCGGCTGTCACTCGAGAGGGAGGAAGACATGGTCCTTGAGAAGTACGACGAGCGCTCGAAGTCGATGAACTTCGCCTCGTCCTCTGCAGCTTGGTTGACGCGCTGTCCCCCCCATCTGAGCCGCCGCCGCGAAACCATTCTGGGCCTCGTCGAGGTGTAGCGGGCCCAAAGGGAGTACGGCAGGCCGATCTCATATCTTGAGGGTCGCGGGTTCGAATCCCGCTCCCGCCATCAGTTGAAAAACCCGCTAGGCGGGATTCCCGGTGCAAGGCGCAATGGGTAAGCTCGTGCGGGGCGTTTTGAGTGAAACCGGAGGGCACAGCAGCAGCCAATCTGGAGGCCGTACGGGCCTGGGACACCGTCCTGTACGAGCGGTGGAAGAGCAACCGCAAGGTGTTCGTCGGTGCGCTGGACGAGATCACCGAGGAGGCCTTCGATCGCTTTCGCCCGCCAGAGGGCGGACGCTGCATCGACATCGGCTGCGAGTTCGGCGATACGACCCAGCGGCTCGCTGAGCTCGTCGGGGCCGGAGGATTCGCGCTCGGCACCGACTCCTCACCGAGGTTCGTCGAGGACGCGCGGCGCGAAGCGGCTGAGGCGGGTGTTGAGAACGTCGAGTTTGAGGTTGCCGACGCGCAGACGGCGGATTGGGACCCGAGCTACGACTACGCCTTCTCGCGCATGGGGACGCAGTTCTTCGCCGCGCCCGTCCCTGCCATGCGAGCGATCCGCGGGGCTCTCAAGCCCGGCGGCGAACTTCGAAAGATCTGCTGGCGCCGCAAGGACGACAGCGAGATCTGGGCGGAGACTGAGCAGGTGGTGCAGCGCTTTCTCTCCCGTCCCGACGAGTATGACGCTGATACCTGCGGGCCCGGACCATTCTCGCTGGGGAATCCCGAAACTACCCGCGGCATTCTCGACTGATTGAGCTCAAGTCTTCCTCACTTCAGGCCGCTGCGCAACGCCCGAGGTCAGGTCGTCAGGCGTGCCCGCTCGACGATCCGCGGGTGGTCGCGAGAGACGAATCGGGCCCCCGCTATTGATCGGGAAGCCCGCTGCGGCGGGCTTCCCGCTGCTTGGTGAGAGGCATCAGCGAGCGACGAATCGTGCCCCGGATTCGAACGCTTGATCTGCAGCGCTTTCTCGCGGCCGCAGCGCCCGGGCGAAAGTCGGAGTTTCTCGCGGTTGGCCTGCGGCGGATTACGGATGCCTGTCCCGGATCAGCGAAATAGGCTGGCGAGCCGACAATGAGCAAGCGGTCGATTACCCGGCGACAGCTGATCGGCACCGCGACCGCGGCGGGCGTTGCCACGACACTTCCTGCTGGAGCGGCGTGGGGGGCGCAGCGCGGCACCCGCAGCGCCGACGTTGCGATCGTCGGCGGGGGCCTCGCCGGCCTCACCGCGGCCCGGGCGCTCGCCCGGGCCCGACACTCGGTAGTGGTGATCGAGGCCGACGACCGCGTGGGTGGGCGGACCGAGAACCACCCGATCGGCGGTGGCGAGATCAGCGAGCTGATGGGCGAGTATGTCGGACCGACCCAGGACCGTGTGGTTCGCCTCGCCCGCCGGTTGGGGATCCGCACCTTCAAGACCTATAACCAGGGCCAGAGCGTCCTCTTCCTCAATGGTCAGCGCTCGACCTACCCGGCATCCGTCGGCATCCCCACCGACCAGCCGCTCTTTGGCGACACCCTCGCCGCTCTGCAGAGCTTCGACGCGCTCGTTGGCCAAGTGCCGCTGAAGAAGCCATGGCGTGCGGCCCAGGCCTCTGACTGGGACGCCCAGACGCTCGATACGTGGATCGGGGCCAATATCCCATCCGCCGATGTGCGAAAGCTCTTCGAGGCCGCCGTCAACGCGATCTGGGGAGCCGAGCCGCGGGACCTCTCCCTCCTTTACGCGCTCTGGTACGCGCGGGCCGCGGGCAACGAGACCACGCCCGGTAGCTTTGCGCGCCTGATCAGCACAGGCAACGGAGCCCAGGAGAGCCGCTTCGTCGGCGGCTCAGAGCTGATCTCGATCCGCATGGCCGCCAAGCTGGGAAAGCGGGTCGTCGTCGATTCGCCCGTCCGGCGCATCATCCAGGACCGCCACGGGGTCACGGTCGAGTCCGAGCGGGTCACGGTGCGGGCACGCCGGGCGATCGTGGCGATTCTGCCGGCGCTGACGGCGGCGATCGAGTTCAACCCCCCGCTGCCGGGACCGCGGGCTCAGCTGATCCAGCGCATGCCGCACGGCACCTTGGCCAAGGCGGAAGCCGTCTATGACCGGCCGTTCTGGCGCGACGACGGACTCAGTGGCCAGGCCGTCTCCGACACGGGACCGGCGCGAACCACCTTCGACAACTCACCGCCGGACGGGCGCCCGGGCGTCCTCTTCGGCTTCGTCGGCGGCCGCGACGCCCGCGCCTGGATGAAGCTGTCCCCGAGCGCTCGACGGGCCGCGGTGCTCGACAACCTCGCAACCTATTTCGGTGAGCGGGCACGGCACCCACGCTCCTACATCGAGGACGACTCGGCGGCCGACGAGCCCTGGATCCGCGGCTGCCCCACCGTGACTCTTCCCCCCGGCGTCCTCTCCGACTTCGGCCCGGCGATCCGCGCGCCGTTCCGGCGTGTGCATTGGGCCGGCAGTGAGACCTCGTTCTTCTGGGCCGGCTACATGGACGGCGCGGTGCGTTCCGGCGAGCGAGTCGCCAAGGAGGTGCGAGGCAAGCTGTGAGACGCAACGCGACACTGGACGCGGCCGTGAGGTACCGCCCGCCTCGCGGTTCTGGCGGAGGTTGGATGGCTGCCTTCGGGTACTGGGCGCGGGTGCAAGGGAAGCAAGAGTCGGGTGTGGACCCGGATCTCTGAGGTCTTGGGAGACGTCGCTGCTAGCCGGCGCCGTGCGGGTTCTTGCACCACGGCGTGTTCGGGACTCCGGAGCATGGCGAAGGCATTGAAGGCTGCGCCGGCAGGGGCAGCATTTGAACGTTGGTCGGGCGCGGATAGCTCATGCCCGGTTGTGGCGGGCATGGCCCGAACGCCTGCGTCGCGCAGATCACCTGCGCCGTCAGCGGGTCGGCGAGGCTGGCCCCTTGGTTCGGAATGCCGCAGATCGCGTGGGTGACCTGGAGGTTGGCGGGGGCGCTGGTGACCGGGCTGGCGTCGGGATGGAAGTTGCCGTGCCAGCAGTTGCCGGGATCATGCGGTTGGGATATCTCGGCGAGGTCGCCGTTGGTCGGGTTGCCGAAGAACCCGTTGCCGCTTAGCGAGTTGTTGGAGACCTCGTTGCCCCAATCGTCGTAGTAGCAGGCGACGACGAAGTTGAGGATCCCGCCCTGGCAGTGCGACGGGGTGTCGAGCGGGTTCGGGGTGTCATCCGGGAAGGGCGCGAGCAGGATGCCCCAGGCACCGTTGTCGGCGATCCGATTTTGGGTGACAGTGTCGAAGCGCCCCCCGGAGACGACGATGCCGGTGCCCGGCGGGCCAAACGAGGCACTGCCGGCCATCGGCACGTTGGGGTTGTTGTTGTTGTGGATGAAGTTGTTGCGGAAGATCGTGCAGGACTGGGTTGCGCTTCCGGGGCATAGGCCGACCTGCGGCGACGGTGCGTCGTCGTTGTTCTGCGAGTTGGTGACGATGCCGGTGTTGTTTAGGTCCCATTCGGAGTTCTCGATCACCAGGTGGCCGCCGGAGTTGGTCCCCGAGTAGCCAAGCGCGCTTCCCTCGGCGTGCGCGTGGGTCAGCACCTGATTGCAATCGGGGCAGGCGCCGATGTAGTAGCTGGCGTCGTTCATGTTGCTGGCGTAGGAGTGGTCGATCACTCCCGGGCCCCGCGAGTTCGAGGTGAAGATCCCGTAGGTGCCGGCGGGGGCGTCGGAGCCGCCATAGAAGGTCGAGGTCGCCGAGAGGAAGTCGCCGCGGAACGGTCCCATGCCGATCTGGCCGCTGCCGTCACCGCCGTTGAACCAGATCTGGTTGCCGCCCTCGCCGCTGCCCTCGAGGAAGTTGCAGACGGTGAGGTTCTCCACCGTGACGCCGTCTGCCTTGAAGACCTCGACCCCGTTGCGCCCAAGGCCGCCGGGCCCGAGGTCTTGATTCACGGCCGCCGACGAGCACTTCGGCGAGCCCGGCTTGGTCCCATCGACAACGACGCCGTTTCGATCCAGCCCGCGCAGGTGGATATTCGGCGTCGTGATCAGCACGCCGGCGCCGGCCTGATCGGTCGGCTTGTGAGTGGTGTAGTCGCCGCGCTCGTGGTAGTCGCCCGGCGCAACCAGGATCCAGTCGCCGGGCCGAGCGGCGTCGACGGCGGCCTGGATCGAGCGGAACGGTGCGGCAGCGGTACCCGGCGGATGGCTCTGGGCGACGCGCAGGACCCTGGCCGACGCGGCCGTGGTGAAGGCAAGGGAAACGCCGAGGGCGAGTGCGAGCGCCAGCAGACTCGCCCGAGGGACCTTCCATACGCCCGTGATAAAGCCCGCGTGCTTCATTTGCCCTTTGCCACTTGAAGGCTTAGCACAGCGAAGTCGCGCGCGCAAATCCTGCCGAGCGATCCTCGGCTACGGCTTCTTGTTTTCCCGTCGAAGCCTCGCCCGCGTCCACCAGGCGATAGGACGGCTCGTGACCGCCGCGCTCTCCCGCGAAAGACGCCTGCCGCGGAGACTTACGGTGCGAGTAGCCGGGGCGCGGGGCCGGTCGTTGGTCTCGCCTGCGTTGGAAGCAGGAGCGCCGAGAGGCAGACCATCGCGAAGGCGCTTCCCTGCAGGACGATGCCGGTTGGATCGGCGGATAGGGGGTCGCCGAAGACGAGGACGCCCCCGGCGATCTGCATCGCGTTGGCGACAAGCCCCATCAATCCAATCGTCTCGATGGCGCCGCCACGCTGAAGTGCGGCGACCGCTGTGTACTGGGCGAGGGCGCCGCAGACCACGATGACCATCACCCAGCAGGCAACGACCGGGGCGCCGACTCCGTCGGCTCCGGTCAACCCCTTGATCGCCACGCCGGCAAGGGCGAACAGGGTGCCTGCGAGGGCGGCCAGGAGGATGCCGCGCCGTTCAGCGAAGCGCTCCGAGCGATGTCCGAGCGCCAGTGCAATCGCCAACAGGGACAGCCCCCCCTCAAAGCCGAGGATCGGGGCCAGGGCGAACCCGGAGTGGCTGCCGCTGAAGTGCGGCAGCGTCACCGCCAGCAACGCGAGGCCGGCGCCGCCCAGCAACAGGGCCAGCCACTGACGCCGCTCGACCGGGTCGCCGAAGAGTCGCTGCGACATCACCGCAAGGGTGACGGCACCGCCGGCGAGCACCGCCTGCACGAGGGAGATCGGCGCCATCGTGAGAGCGGCGACGTGGACCAGCCAAGCCGCGGCGGCAAGTCCCCAGCCCGCCGCGAACCAGCGCGATCGGGCGAGTCCGCGGGCGCTGTGCAGCGGCCGCCGGATGTGAACAGGCGCGACGCGCTGGCAGCCTCGATGCTTCAGCAGACTGGCCAGGTTCGCCATCAGGGCGGCTACGAGCGCCAGCGCGATGCCGGTTTGGACTGACCCCATCGATAGATCCCTATATCGGGCCGTGGCCCGGGAGCCCGTCGCGCGCGACCAGCTGCTTGGAGATGCCGAGATCGGCAAGTGAAGTGATGTTGTGCGGCTCCTTTTCGGCCTCTGAGGGAAGATCCAGCGGGCCCCTGGGCGCCTAGCAGCACGCGAATGAAAGGAATACGGAGCCTTTCGGGCGGCGAATCGGCCGACCCGACCCCTCAACGGTAGCAGTCGCGAGCCGACCTACCTGCTGGGTTAGATGTCACGATCGCCGGCGAGATGGCGAACCCAGGCAGCGAAAACCCGGAGCTTGTCGCCGCGATGCTCGAGCCCGGCTTCTACCCTCACGCACCCGAGTCGGTTGAGCTGCGCGAGACGCACATCTCTTGGGTCTTCCTCGCCGGGGATTTCGCCTACAAGGTGAAGAAGCCGCTGAAGCTGCCCTTTCTCGACTACGGCAGCCTCGAGCGGCGCCATCGGATGTGTCGGGAGGAGGTGCGCCTCAACCGACGCTTCGCCCCGCAGATCTACCTGGGCGTGGTCGGCATCACCGGGGCGGGCGGCCGGTGGACCCTGACATCCGAGGGCGACCCGACGGCGTCCGAGTACGCGGTCGAGATGCGACCGGTCGATGAGACCCGCAGCATGGCCACCCTCGCCGTTGAGGGCAGGCTCGGGCGCAACCACGTGCTTGCCGTCGCGCGGCGCCTGGCGCGCCTGCACGCCGACGCACCGCACGCCGAGCAGCCGAAGCGAAGCGTCGAGGTCCTGATCGCGGCCCTGGAGGAGAACCTGGCGACGCTGCGCGAGACGGGCGCTTCGTTGCTCGGCGTGGGCCGTCTGGATTCCGCCGAGCACTTCACCGGTGCTTTTGTCGCTGCCCGGCGAGAGGAGCTCGAGCAAAGGTCGCGCAGCGGGCTGGTTCGCGACTGCCACGGCGACCTGCGGGCCGAGCACGTCATCGTCGCCGAGCAGGAGGGCGTCTACATCTATGACTGCATCGAGTTCGACCCCTCGCTGCGCCAGATCGACGTGGCCGCCGACTTCGCCTTCCTGGTCATGGACCTGGTCGCGCTTGGCGCCGAGGATCTCGCGCTTCTTCTGGTCGAGACCTACCGGGATGCGGGCGGGGACCCCGGCGACGATTCGATGCTCTGGTTCTTCGCCTCCTACAGGGCCTGGGTTCGCGCCAAGGTTGCCCTGACGCGGGCCCTCGAGCTGCCCGAGGGCAGTCGCGATCGCGTCACGCAGGAGGCCGGCGCCCGCGAGCTCTTCCGGCTTGGTCACCGGCTCGCGTGGCGCGCACGGGGCCCGCTCTTGTTGGTGATCTGCGGCGTCGCGGCGAGCGGCAAGACGTCGCTTGCTCAGGAACTTGCGACCGTCAGCGGCTGGCCGCACCACTCCTCCGACGTCACGCGCAAGCGCCTCGCAGGCCTCGCCCCCGAGGCCCGCGCCGCACCCGACCACTACTCGCAGGAGTTCACCGAGCGAACCTACCGCGAGCTGGGCGCCGCTTCGCGGGATGCACTCGAGAGTGCGAGCGGGGTGATCGTGGACGCGACGTTTCACCGCCGCCGGGAGCGCGACGCCTTCCGGGCGGGCCTCGGAGAGAACTCGGTTCCGCTCCTTTTCGTCGAGTGTCAGGCACCCACGGACGTGCTGCTCTCGCGCTTGCGCGAACGCCAGCGCGACGCCGGGCGGGTCTCGGACGCGGATGCCGACGTCCTGCGTCGCCAGCTCGCCGAGCGCGAGTCGCTCGAGGAGGTCGCCCCCGAGGCGCGGGCGAAGCTGGTCGCCGAGGCTTCGCCGCAGGAGCTGGCGATCGATGTTGAGGCCTTCGTCGACTCGCATGCCGGCCTGGGCCGGAAATCGATTCCGGGCGACTAGGATCGCCTGGTGATCGGCGCCTACCCTGCCCACAGGGAAGCCGACGTCGCCCTGCGTGACGGCTCCACTGTGCACGTCCGGCCGGTCCGACCCGAGGACGAGGGGCGTCTGGTCGAGTTCTTCGAGTCTCTCAGCCCCGAGTCACGTGGGTTCCGGTTCTTCACCGGCGGGGCGAGCGCGGAAAGGGCCGCGCGCTTCGCCGTCGACGTCGACTATGAATCACGCTACGGGCTTCTCGCCACCCGAGGCGAGGACGAGCCCCCGGTTGGGCACGGAACCTACGTGGAGACCGGGCCGGGTCGCGCCGAGGTGGCGTTCGCGATCGCCGACCAGCTGCAGGGCAGGGGACTGGGAACGGTCCTCCTCGCCCATCTGGCCGAGGTCGCCGCGGAGCATGGCTTCTCGGTGTTCGAGGCGGAGGTCCTGCCGGGCAACCACCGGATGATCGAGGTCTTCCGCGAGAGTGGGTTCCCGGTCGAGATGTCCCCCGTTCCGGGGGCCATCGGGATCGAGGCTCCGACCTCGTTCTCCGCGAATGCGGTGGAGCGCTTCGAGCAGCGAGACCGGCTTGCCGCAGCCACCGCCGTGAGCCACTTTCTCGAGCCTCGCGCCGTCGCGGTGGTCGGGGCGTCGCGCCGGCGCGGAACCGTCGGCGGCGAGATCTTCCACAACATGCTCGAGGCAGGGTTCGGCGGTGTCGTCTATCCAGTCAATCCCTCGGCCGATGTGGTCCAGTCGGTACGGGCCTACCCGAGCATCGCCGCCGTCCCCGGCGAGGTCGACCTGGCTGTAATCGCCGTTCCGGCTGAGGCGGTCGCTGATGCGGCCCGCGATTGCGCCGAGAAGGGCGTCCCCGCGATGGTCGTGATCTCGGCGGGATTCGCCGAGGTCGGCAAGGAGGGAGCCGAGCGTCAGCGAGAGCTGATGAAGATCTGCCGTGAGGCGGGGATCCGCTTGATCGGACCGAACTGCCTCGGGATCCTCAACACGGATCCCGAAAGCAGCCTCAACGCCACCTTCGCGCCGGCGATGCCGCCGCCCGGGAACGTCGGCTTCGTGACCCAAAGCGGTGCCCTCGGCCTGGCGCTCATCGACCTCGCAGCGGAACGCAGCCTCGGCGTCTCCTCGTTCGCCTCGATCGGCAACCGCGCCGACGTCACGGCCAATGACATGCTCGAGTACTGGGAGGAGGACGAGAGCACCGGGGTCGCATTGCTCTACATCGAGTCGTTCAGCAATCCCCGGCGCTTCTCCAAGGTGGCGCGGCGGGTGGGTCGCGAGAAGCCGATCGTGGTCGTCAAGAGCGGCCGCTCCTCATCCGGCGCGCGCGCGACCGGATCTCACACCGGGGCGCTGGTCTCCGCTTCCGACGTGACGGTCGACGCCCTCTTCGACCAAGCCGGGGTGATCCGCACCGACAGCCTCGCGGAGCTGCTCGATGTGGCATCGCTGCTCGCGAACCAGCCGCTGCCGGCGGGGCGCAGGGTGGGGATCGTCACCAATGCCGGTGGGCCGGGCATCATGTGCGCTGACGCCTGCGAGGCGGCCGGCCTCGAGGTCCCTACCCTGCCCGAGCAGGTGCAGGCCTCCTTGGCGCAGGGGCTTGCGCCCGAGGCCTCGCTCGCCAACCCGGTCGACATGATCGCGACGGCAAGTGCCGAGCAGTACCGGAGAACGATCACGACGCTCGCCGAGTGGGAGGGAATCGATGCCCTGATCGCGATCTTCATCCGGCCCCTGCTGACGCGTGCCGAGGAGGTCGCCGAAGCGGTGCGAGCTGCCTGCGCGGACCTCCCTCGGGAGATTCCGGTGCAGGGGGTCTTCATCTCGGGACGCGATCACGCGACGATGGCCGCGGCCGGGGGCGTGCCCGCGCACCTCTATCCCGAGGACGCCGCCCGGACCCTGGGTCGGGTGATGCGCCATGTCGAATGGCGCGCACGGCCCCGCGAGGAACCGGCCGAGATAGCCGACGCCGACGCCGACCGCGCCGTAGCGGTGATCGCCAAGGCCCTAGCCCGCGGCGCGGGATGGCTCGCCCTCGAGGAGATCACCGAGTTGCTGGGCTGTTACGGCGTGTCGATGCCCGAATGGCGCTCGGTCACCGACCCGGTCGCCGCCGGTCACGCCGCGGATGATCTGGGGGGTCGCGTGGCGCTCAAGGCAGCCGGTCCAGCGATCGTGCACAAGACCGATATCGACGCGGTTCGGGTGGGGCTCGAAGGCGCGGCCGAGGTCTCATGGGCAGCGGTGGAGATGGACGAGGCGCTCAGCGCTGCCGGGGTCGAGCGGCAGAGCTTCATCGTCCAGAGCATGGTCGAGGTCGGCACAGAGCTGTTGGTCGGCGTGGTCAGCGATCCCGTATTCGGACCGGTGCTCGCCTGCGGCGCGGGTGGGATCCAGGCCGAGCTGCATAAGGACGTCAGCGTGAGAATCTGCCCGCTGACCCTCCGCGAAGCGGCCGAGACGATCCGCTCGCTCCCGATCTACCCGCTGCTGACCGGCTTCCGCGGAGCGCCCGAGGCCGATCTCGAGGCGCTTCAGGGGGTCCTGCTCCGGATCGGCGCCATGGTCGACGCTCACCACGAGATCGTCGAGCTCGATCTCAACCCGGTGATGGCGGGGCCGACGGGTGCGCTGGCGGTCGACGCGAGAGTCCGCGTCGAGGAGGCGCCACCGCGCCGTCCCTGGCCGAGCACCTGGAAGGTCGATGACACCTGAGGCGAATGCTACGCGGAGCCTTTAGGAGAGCTACATCTGGTCGGATAGGTTTGAAAGCAAAGGCGACAATCGACGAAAGGAGCACGTATGGCAGGCGAAGCCAAGAACTTCGAGTCCCCCGATGAGACCCGGCCGTTCGAGGGCAAGGGGCAGGAGCAACTTGTCAACCTCGGAGGCAAGGCGATCGGCAAGGGGGTGTTCGAGCCGGGGTGGAGGTGGTCGGAGAACGTCAAGCCCATCGCGAAGACCGATTCCTGCCAGGCTCATCACCTGGGCTACTGCCTCTCGGTGCGATGACCGTTCACATGAACGACGGGACCACCTTTGAGATCACCGCCGGAGACGCATTCGAGATCCCGCCAGGCCATGACGCCGAGGTGACCGGGGACGAGCCCTGCGTCCAGCTCGACTTCAGTGGCTTCGGCGATTACGCCAAACGGACGTAGCGCCCCCTGGGCGAACGTCCCCAAACGGGTTCAGGCAAGTCCGGCGGGCCTACTCCGGGCCGGTCCGGAGGGGGAGCGCGGCCGTCCCGCGGTTTGGGGAGCCGGGCGGAGGGCCCTTGGGCATGCCGAGTCGCCGGCGTGCCGCGGTGATCACCGATGTGCTGGTGCGGCACGCCTTGGCGATCCTGCTGTCGGCCAGCTGCGGGGTGCGACGCACCTCGAACTCGATCAGCCCGGTGCGCTGCGCCTTGGCGCGGACATCTCCCGTGGAGCCATCCGGCACCGCGGCCTGCGCCGCCTCGGCCGCCCGCTGGCGACGACAGGAAAGGCAGAACTCACCCTCTCCGCAGCTTTCCCAGCTCTCTGGGAACGGGACTTGGGCGCCGTCGATGCGACCGACCGCCATGCTGCAGCGGCAGCAGATCCACCTGCGGGCCGCTGCCGGGGCGGTCACCGGCCCGTCCTTGCGTTGGAGCGCCGGCGACGGGAATGGCCGACATTCCTGGGCCGGTCGCCTCGGGACCCCCGTTCCCCGTCGGCGGAACCGAACTCCCTGGCGAGCCCGAGGTGGCCCGCCATGCTTCGGACTGAATCGGCCTGGTCGGCCAGGACGAAGCTGATGCCGGTCCCGCGGCGGCCGGCGCGGCCGGTGCGGCCGACCCGGTGCACGTAGCTGTCGGGGTCCTCAGGGGCATCAAAGTTGATCACCCGGGTGATGCCGTCGACGTCGATGCCGCGGGCGGCCACATCGGTTGCGATCAGGGCGTCGACCTCGCCGGAGTCGAACTGGGCCAGGGCCCGTTCGCGCTGGCGCTGGCCCTTGTCACCGTGCATGGCCACAGCGTCGAGCCCACGGCTGCGGAGCCGCTTGGTGAGCCGGTCTGCTCCGCGTTTGGTGCGGACAAAGACCAGCGTGCTGCCTCCCTCATCACCTCGCAGCTGTTCGACCAGATGGTCGAGTTTGGCGCTCTGGGACTCCACGTGAACGAAGCGGTGCTCGACATCGGCCTTTGCGCTTTCCTTGGGAGCCTGGGTATGGCGGCGGGCATCGCTGGTGAAGGTGGCGGCGATCTTCCTGGTCGGCCCCTCCAGCGTCGCGGAGAAGAAGAGCGTCTGGCGGTCCGGGGGCGTCTGGGCGACGATCCGGCCGACCGCGGGCTTAAAGCCCATATCGAGCATGCGATCGGCTTCGTCGAGCACCAGCACCTCGACCTGTCCCAGGGCTACGACTCCACGTGCGATCAGGTCCTCGAGCCGGCCCGGAGTGGCCACAAGGATCTCGGCGCGTCGCGCCGCCTTGATCTGCGGCCCGAAGCCGACGCCGCCGTAGACGGCCGCGATCCTCAGGCCCCGGGTGCCGATGACTGGGCGCAGCTCTTTGACGATCTGGCCGGCAAGCTCGCGGGTTGGGGCGAGGATGAGAGCCGAGGTCCTGCCGGACCCGGGCTCGATGCGCTCGGCCAGCGGGATGCCGAAGGCGAGCGTCTTGCCCGAGCCGGTGGGCGACTGGACGAGCAGGTCGTGGCCGGAGAGCGCGTCGCGCATGACTCGCTCCTGGATGGGAAAGGGTTCGGTGATGTCGCGGCTCGCAAGCGCGCGCACGACTGGTTTGGAGATGCCGAGATCGGCAAATGAAGTGATGTTGTGTGCTCCTTCTTGGGCTTCTTAGGGGAGATCCAGCAGCCCCTATGCACCAAGTGGGCACACCAAGGAAACAGAACCTCTCGGGTGGCGAATGGCCAAACCCGACTCCTCAACGGTAGCAGCCCGCCCGCCGGCCTTCCCAGGGGAGAGGGGAGAGGGGACCCGCGGGCGCCCTGGGCATCGCGGATAGACGAAGCTCAACGGACGCGCTACCCTGAGCGTCGGAGGGCACTAGCTGAGGTCGGCTCGCGAGCCGGCAGCACGACCTGACTTCCGGTGCTTGTCGTTCCAACCGCCTGGAGGTCTCCGTTGGTCCCTAGTTCTCCGCATGGGTCAGGTGTCTTCCCATCCCCACCACCCGGGGCAGCGGAGGGAGCCGCATGAGCGCCCCGGAGGGAACCCGGGACCGGGTCTACTGGCGCGATTCCGTTGCCCCCTACGAGCGGCCCTCGGTGCGGCTCGCGCTCGTCGACCTTGCGACGTCCGCGATCCCCTACCTGCTGTTGCTCGGGGCGATGTACGTCTGCCTCGGCATCTCCGTCTGGCTCACGCTGGCCCTGGCGGTCCCGGCCGCCGGCTTTCTGCTGAGGAGCTTCATCGTCTTCCACGACTGCGCCCACGGCTCCTTCGTGCCGAGCAAGCGGGGCAACCTCTGGCTGGGCAGGGTGAGCGGTCTGCTGGTCTTCCAGCCCTTCGCCAACTGGCGCCATGCCCACGCCGTCCATCACGGCACTGCCGGCGATCTCGACCGGCGAGGGACCGGCGATGTGATGACGCTCACCACCGAGGAGTATTCGGCCCGCTCCTGGAGCGGACGGCTCGGCTACCGACTGTTTCGGAGTCCCCTGGTGATGTTCGGAATCGGGCCGATCTGGTCACTGATGATCGGGCCGCGCATCTGGTCGAAGGGGATGCGCTCCCGTCAGCGCCGCAGCGTCATCGCGACAAATCTCGCCCTGGGGGTCCTGGTCGGTGCGACCCTCTGGCTTGCCGGCCCGCGGGCCTGGCTGTTGGTGGAGATGCCCGCCGCACTTCTCGCCGCCACCACGGGAGTCTTCCTGTTCTACGTGCAGCACCAGTTCGAAGACGCCTACTGGGAAAGTGGAGAGCGCTGGAGCTATGCCGACGCGGCGTTGCAGGGGAGCTCGCACCTGAAGCTCCCCAAGGTTCTCCAGTTCTTCAGCGGCAACATCGGGCTGCACCACGTCCATCACCTCAGCGCCAAGATCCCGAATTACAGGCTCCAGCGGGCCCATGACGAGAACGAGATCTTCGCCGGAGTGCCCGCGATCAGTCTCGGTGATGGCCTTCGCTCGGTCCGGCTCAAGTTGGTGGACCGCCAGAGCGGCCGTATGCTGACCTGGAGCCAGGCTCGAGCGCTCAGGGCGGCCTCGAGGCCCGGTCGGACGCCGCATCATGGGCAGTCCCGGGGATGCCTGGAGAAGGCATAGGAAGGCCGCCTATCCGCTCTGGCCAGGGGTCCTGATCCGTAGCGAGGTCAGCCGCGACCCGAGCCGCCGGCCAGGAGCATCTCCGGGTCGTCGACCAGATCGGTCGGGCTGAGAACGAACACCTCGCAGATCATGTCGGGATCCTGCTGGTTGCCGCTCATGAACCCGATCACGGCTTGCCCGGTCGCGTGCTGCACGACCGCCTCGAAGCGCTCCCGCATGACCTCCTGAAAGGCCATCCGCTGCTGGATCACCGCCGCTCCGCGATCGCCGTCGAGGAGAGTCTGCTCGACCCGGGTGAAGCCTCCGCGAAGCACGCAGACGACGAGGTCGTCCTGGTAGTAGGTCTTGGCCTGGGTCGGACCAAGCCCGTAGTACTCCTTCAGTAGGGCAACCATGCCCTCGGAGATCTCGCTCAGGACCTCGCCGCGGGCCTTGCTTGGGGGCTGGGCATCTGCTCTGGGCATCGGGGCCGGCCGGTCGATGGCTGAGCGCAGATCCTAGCGCCGCACAGTCCTCGCGCTCGGGCCCCCTGTCTGTTCCCGCTACGCTTGCCAGGCCTCGTCGGGAACTCTGGCTCCTCCGCCTTGCGATGCCACTTCGAAGGAGGGAGCAGAGAGGAGTTCCACCTTGGCCCAGCCGGGATCCGAAGCGCAGATCACCTCGAGGATCTCCGAAAGCGTCGCCCGGCTCTATCTCGATACCTTCGGCAAGGGCCCTCTGCACGTCCAGACGTTCGTCACGGTGAGGGGATTCGATCCCGAGAGCGGGTTGGCCAGCGAGGTCTTCGTCCTCGAGTCGAGGGAAGCGGGCAAGGCCCTTAGCTCCTGAGGAGGCCCTAGCTCGCGCAGGGGATCCCGGCGGAAGTCGTCCCGTTGCTCGCGCAGGGCAGAAGGGTCGGGCCGTGCCAGCCTTTGCCGCTCACGACGCCCTCGATTCCCTTCTCGGAGAGGCCGTAGAGGCGGATCAACAGGCGGAAGCCGGGCGTCGGGCTCGAAGGCGAGGGTGAGGGGAGCCAGTTCCTGGCCTGCGCGGGGTTGGTAGGCATCGTCGGCTGGATGTAGATGTCCAGCGAGCCGTCCTGGTTGTATCGGAGGTGACTGCGGTCGTTGACCAGGTAGCGGTTCTTCGGGTTGTCGACGAGGAAGCCGTCGTTGTCGTAGAGGGTCATCGACCAGAAGAACTTGACCGGCGGGTGTGAGGTTCCCGGCGTGAAGTGGGCGACGTAGCGCTTGGCGCCGGTCAGAGGAGCCCGCGTGCTGTCGAACAGGGCCAGCGGGTAGACCGACACCCACGGCAGCGGGGCCCCGATCCCGGCCTGGTCCACCATCGCGCGCTTCGCGTAGTCGGTGCCGTACGCGCCGGTTCTCGTCGCCAGCCACCCGTTCAGGGCGTCGAACTTCTCCAGGTACTTGCTGACGATCAAGGCCCTTATCTTCGCCGGGCCCTGTGTGACCGCGTCACGCATGGCCTGCAGCTGCGGGTCGGTCAGCTTGCCGCTCGCCACAGGGTGGCGGCCCGGGCCCACCCCCAGCGTCTTCAGCTTGGCCAGCATCGGCGCGTCAGCCCTGGGCGGCGGAAAGCGCTTCAGCTGATCGCCCAGCGCGTCGAAGAAGCTCGCCGGGTCCTCGCCCGCGCCCGTTCCGGGCACGTGCGCATCGTTCGTCTTGCGGTCCGGCTTCTTCGGCTTGGGCGGTGTGTACGCGTACGGGTGCTCCGGATCCCACTTCCGCAGCGGGACGATCCGGTAGGTGCGCTGGATCTTCCGCACGTTCTTCAGGTCGGCCTTGCCGTACACCAGCGTGCGCCCGATCACCCAGACACGGTTCTGCGGCGAGTTGATTCTCTTCAGCCCCTTCGGCGTGTGGCCCTTCCAACCCCTCGGGGCGATCAGGTAGTCGCCGTCGCCGTAGCCGCGAGTCGGGGAGCCGATGTTCGCGAAGTTCTCCTCGTAGGGATCCAGCAGCTCCAGCACGTGAAAGCGCTTGATGCCCCGGGCAGTGTGGATGACGAGCGGCCCTTTGCTCAGGTCCAGCCAGGCCATCGAGTAGAGCGTGTCGTTGTTCGGCGCCACGACCTTGCGGTCCTTGGCATCGGCCAGCTTGGTGAAGTGGCTGAACTGGTTGACCGGACCGCCCCCGCGGCCGTTGGCCACGTTGACGCTCGTGCTGGTGCGGAAGACGCGGGCCATGTTGAGCAGCGGCATGCCGTACTCGTAGCCCTGCTCCGCCACGGTCAGCGCCGCGTCGTACTGCGCCTTCTGGGCCGGATCGCCCGGGTCATATGCGGCCGAGGCGGGGGCGACTGCGAAGGCGAGCGCGGCGCCGACGGCGAGAGCCGGGGCTAACAGTCGGCGGGCGCGGCGGGGCAAGGCGGCTGGCATCGGGCGGGTCTCCTCGGCGATCGGGTGCACGGCATGGAACCCTATGCGGTGGGATTCGATGCGCCCCGACGCCGGACGCTAGGCCTCGCCTGGCCCGCCGAGAGCACGGCGCTCGGCCGCCGGCAGCTTGCTCACGACCAGGTCGTATGAGTCCTCGATCATCTCGCGGATGGCCTGGTCGGGGAGCGAGCCGTCGATGATCACGGTGTTCCAGTGGCGCTTGTTGAGGTGGTATCCGGGACTCACCGCCGGATGGGCGTCGCGCAGTGCCTCCGCGAGCTCGGGCTCGCACTTCACGCTGACCCGAAGCGACTCGGCTTCGAGCTGGGAGAGGGCGAACATCTTTCCGCCGACCTTGAACACCGAGACGGTGGGGCCGAACGGAAACGTCTCCTCGGCGCCCGTCAACGAGAGGCAGTGGTCGCGAAGCTCCGCCGAACTCCTCACACGGACGAGCTCCTTAACAACTTCGCCAACCGATCGGTCTCGGCGACGGTCACGGTCAGCTCGGGATGGCGGATGACACCAAGTGGCTCGAGCCCGCGGACCGGGGTTTGGAACGAGAGCAGCACGCCGCGCTCTCCGTTGGTCGCGAACGTCAGGCCCCGGTCGGTGATCGCGAGGCGCGCGGGTCCAGCAGTCTTCCAAAACGCATACGGTCCGGTGACGGCGACGTCAACGATGTTGAACAGTGGGGTTGACAGCCGCCAGGGGCCGAAATGGGCCTCGAGGGTCTCGTTGCCCACATCGACCCAGGCGGTTGCAGGCGTGATACCGAACGCCCGGCCCGCCGCGCGATACGACCGCGCGAAGGCAAAGCCGAACCGCTCGCTGCTGCTCACGAAGCGATCTTATGGCCGGCTTTGCTTTGCAGGCCCGCCGTGACCCTCCCGATCCGGCCGATGGGCCGCCCGCAGGCGCAGCGCCAGCGTTGGGCAGGCCTCAACGGCGCGCTCGGCGTGCTCGAGCTCGGCCGAACCGATCGGCCACTCGGCGATCAGTGGGTAGCCCCAATCATCGAGGACGATCGCCTCCGGGAAGAGCTCCGCGCAGAGGCCATGTGCTTCGCAGGCGATGGGGTCTATCTCGAGGAACACCTTCTCCGTCACGCGCCCACCGGCCTCGGGATATCGGGGACCGGCATCAGGTCGCGCATGCGCGGGTCCGTCCTGCACGGCTGCCCCTGCTCGTGGTCGTGGAAGTCGGACGAGAAGGTCGTAATCGCGCTTGAGATCAGACGCACGGTGCCGTCGGGGTGCCGGCAGGCTCCCCGCCCGAAGACCTGCGAGCACCAGCGGTTCACGGTTTGCAAGCTGGTCGAGCCACCGACGCCGTCGGCAAGCCGCCAGAGGGAATCGGCGATCGCGCGAAGGCCGTAGAAGCAGGGCCCGCACTGACCGGACGATTCGTCGGCCAGATAGTCCACGATGCGGGCGGTCTCCGAAACGCCGCAGGCACCGGCGGGCAGACCCACGATGACCCCGGGGCCGAAGCTGCCTCCCGCGTTGCGCAGCGCGGCCGCACCGAGGCGGATGCCGTCGGCATGCTCGGCCCCGTACCAGGTTCCTCCATAGCCTCCGACCAGGATCGCCTGCGGCGGCTCGCCCCAGCCCCCGGCGGCTTGGGCGAGCTTGCCGAGGGTCGTGCCCCCGGCGATTTCGTAGACGCCCGGCCGGGTGACGCAGCCGGAGATCGTGACGAGGTGGGTACCGGGGTCCTCGGGCGTCCCCAGTTCGCGAAACCATTCGCCGCCGAATCGTGCGATCAGCCCGAGATGCGCCAGGGTCTCCGCGTTCTGTATGAGCGTGGCCTTGCCACCGACGCCCCGCTGGTACGGAAATGGGGGCTTCAGGGTCGGCTTGGGCGGACCACCGTCGAGGTAGTTGACCAACGCGGTCTCTTCGCCGACCACGTAGCCGGGGGGCGTGCGTGTGACGCTGAGCTGGACGGGGTCGAGCCGCGCCCGCAGGCGCTCCTCGATCGCCTCGGATGTCCGCTCGCAAGCGACCGGGTCAGCCTGCTCGATGCAAACCAGCCCCTCCCAGGCCCCGATCGCCAGTGCCGCCGCCACGGCGCCGTCGAGGACCAGGTGGGGATTGGACCTGAGAAGCAGCTTGTCCTTCCTGCTGGCCGGCTCGCCCTCGGTTCCGTTGACGACCACGACTGGCCGAGTGCGGCCCGCGACCGCTCGCAGCTTCTCAGCGACCGGGAAGGCACCGCCGCCACGACCGAGGAGTCCGCTGCGCCCGGTCTCGTCGATGAGGCCGCCGGCAACGGCGTCTGGGTCGACCTCGCCCAACCTCGTCAGATGGTCCTCGAGTCGGAGCGGGCCCCTGGAGGGCAGTCCGTCAAGCAGCCTGCGAGCGCTCGGGCTCATGCGGTCGATCCCCGGACGGAGCCGGAGACGGTCCTATTGACCTGGTCGATCGTGATGATGATTTGAAGGCTCACCGCTTTGCCGTTTGCGCCGGTCACAGATGCGCTCAGATGCGTTCCCTGGAGGCTGGTGACACGCCCCGTGTAGAGGGTGGGTCGCCCCGGAGGGCCCAGGGTCACGGTGCTCTGCGACATCGAGACGCCACCGTCGCTCAAGGGCTCGCCCACGATGCGGATGCCGAGCGTGCCGCTCGCGCTCCCGCTCAGCTTCATCGGGATGTCGATCCCGATCAGTCCGCTGGCGGAGACATGACTCTGCAGCAGGCTGCCGTTCAGCTTCGCCGAAAAGGGAACCCGCAACTGCGGGAGCTTTTTCGACCCACGGGCGGCGGTCAGGACCGGATGCGCGGCCCTGATCAAGGATTGAGGAGTGCCGGCCCGTCGCGCCCAGCCCCCGGCGAGCGGCCCCGCGATCACCAATGTGGCGAGCGCGACCGGGGCCGCCGCGATTGTCAACAGCGCCACGCTGCGGTGGCGGTCCTCGATGCCCGCTGCGGAGGCAGTCCGCCAGGCGGTCGCGCCGAGAACGGCACCCGCACAGAGGCCGGTCAGGACCAGCATCCAGAGGTGGGCGCCGTCGCTTCCAGTCCCGATTCCGTGGGCGATCGCCAGCGGCCAGCACGCATAGGCGGCCCAATGAACGGCCCGCCAGGCGCCGTATCCAAGCCGGGCGCGGACGACGCTGGTGATGGTCACGGCCAGCAGCAGGTCGAATGCAAGCGCACCCATTCCGAGCCAAAGCGGCCGGTATGCGGAGCCGAAGGGGATGACCGCGTCCTTGATCCCGATCGGAGCGAAGCCGTCGGCAAGCGTGGTGACGATGTGTAGGGCGAGGACGACGAGAGCCAGCAGCGAGACGTTTCGGTGCATGCGGTCGATCACGAATCGTGGCCAGCGCTCGCCGCTGATCCGCGTGACGTCGAGGATGCCGAGCACCATTGCCGTGCTCAGCAAGACCAGCGTGATGACCCCGGCCCCGCGGGTCAGGAACCAGTACGAGCTCGGGGTGACTCCAAGGGGAAGCGAAATCACCGAACGACGCTCACCCTTCCCCGGTGGGCCATCCGGCGATCGTCCTGACCTCACCCCGCTGATCGACGAGACGGGCAGGAAGCCCCCGGGACTCGAGCCACCCAGGCGCCGTTTCGGGGCGAACGATTGCCGCCGTGCTTGCGGTGTTTGCGTCGAGACAGGTGGCTGCGGCGACGCTTGCGGTGCGCCAGCCCACACCCGCGCTGCGGCCGAGCCTGGGGTCGATGATGTGGTGCCGCTCTCCGTCGGGTCCCGCCCAGCGCCGCAGCTCGGTACTAGAGGTTGCAAGGGCGCCAGAACCAAGGCTGACCTTCTGCACCTCGCGGCAATCGGGATCGGTGGCGGCGTCTTCGCAGATGCCGACGATCCAGCCGCCCTCGGGGACTGCGCCGGCCGTAGAGATGTCGCCGCCGAGGCTGACAAGGACCCCGCATCCCAGTTCCTCATGGATGCGCTGGGCGCCGCGATCCGCCGCGAGCGCCTTCGCCGTCGCGCCGAGGTCGAGGACGACTCCGCTGGGAATCCGCACCGTGCGCGCGGTTGGATCGATCTCGACAACGCGCCAGCCGGGTACGACAGCGCCCGAAACAGGACCGGGTGTTCGGTGTCGGACGGCGTCGAAGTCGCGGTCGTATCCGATCGCCCGCAGGGCGCCGCCGACGGTTGGATCGACGGCGCCGTCCGTCAGCCGGGCGGCGCGGAGCGCCGAGCCAACAGCGGTCGCGAAAAGCTCACTGACCTTGATTGCCCTGCCCCCGGCCTGATTCAGCCGGCTCAGTTCGGAGTCGTCGCGGAAGCGGCTGCAGGCGCGGTCGATTCGGTCCAACTCGTACTCGAGAATCGTCTGCGCTCTGCCGAGCTGGCCCGGCCCGGAGAGGACGAGTTCAGCACTGGTTCCGAGAGCCCTGAAGGAGGCCTTCCCGTCCACGGCTAGGAACCGCTGGAGACGACCACCGGGGGAGCGGCCGTCGGTGCTGGAGGAGCGGGCGGAGGCGCAAGCGAGGTGCTCGCGGAGCTGTCGAGCCCGGCCGAGGGAGCCGGGAGCCCGGCTCGCGGCGGGACCTTGCGCTCGGACGGCGAGGGAGTTCCTTTCCGAACCTGGGTCAGAGCGGCCGACGAGCTCGGTTTGGCCGCCTGCGAGATCAGCCCTGCGATCGCTCCAACCGCCGCGATGGCGGCAACGATCAGTGCCCTTGTGAGCGCCGAGACCCTCCGTAGGCCCCGGTCGCGGGCGACGATGCGGCCATCGGATCCACGCGAATCCGGCCGTGGCTGTCCGAACGAATCCATGGCTCGCCGCCGAAACTAGGTGCCCAGGCTAAGTCGCTGATAAGAGAGCTGTGAGAAAACTCTCACCTTCGATCGCCCCGATCGGGATCACTTGAAGGTCCTCGCGAACTAACCGACCAGGCTTCGCACGCGCTCCCCGAAGACCCGCCAGCGCCGCTCATTGTCATGGACGAGCGCCGCCGACTCTGCAATCAGATCAGCGGCCCGAGCGAGCAGCTCGGAGGCGGAATAGAGGTATCCGGAGTTGTTTCGCGCCCCGCCGATGTCAGCACGGACCGCCGGCGAGCTGAAATCGATGGCCTCGATCAGGTCCAGCGCACGGCGTAGGAGGCGGGAAGCCAGTAGCTGCATTTGCGCGCAGAGGGAATCGTTGGCGATGATCCGGTGGCGCTCTCCAAGGACATCGGAGAGCTCCGGGTATTGGGCAAGGGCGCCTGCGATGCGCCACGACTGCTCCATTGCCTCCGTGAGCCACTTACCCGTCTCCTCCAGGTCGTCTGCCAGCGTTTCGAGGCCCCGCTTGATGCGCGTGATCTCCGCCGGCTCCGCCTCACCCTCCATGAAGAGGACGCCGCTTTCGGCAATCAAGCCGGGCGCGTTCAGGTCCTCGGCGCCCGCATAGGGGCTTGGCAATGGCTGCCGCTGAGGCTCTACCTCGCTCCAACGGGCCCCCAGAGACAGGAGGATTCGCGAGACGGCCTGCACCTCCTGTGCCTGGCCAAGCGGCGCCTGGGAGTAGAACTTCTCGTGCTCGCGGTGAAACCTCGCAAGGTTTCCGATCAGCTCCAGCAGCTCGGGCGGCGGACCGGAAGCTTCGGGTCCCTCGCTCACCGGGGAGGGACGGGTCTGGGGCTTGCCATGCGTCGCAGCCTATGGGCCCGCCCGCTCTAAGGTCGTCGTCCGCTACGAACTGGGTCCCAGCGACGTGGCTGCCGGGCGGGCCAAGGTCGCAGTGCGAACCGGCTCCACTCCAATGAACTGCCGCTAGCGTGGGTCCGTGCGGATAGCGACCTGGAACGTCAACTCGGTCAAGCAGCGGGTGCCCCGACTCCTGCCCTGGCTGGATGAACGCCAACCGGACGTCGTCTGCTTGCAGGAGACCAAGCTCGCCGACGAGGCGTTCGTCGATCTGCTCGGCGACGAGCTCGCCGACCGCGGGTACGCCGTCGCGGTCCACGGCGAGGCGACCTGGAACGGGGTTGCGATCCTCTCGCGGGCCGGACTCGAGGACGTCGAATCGGGGCTCGCCGGCGCGCCGGGCTTCCCGCATCCCGAGGCGCGCGCGGTGTCCGCCACCTGTGGCGGGATCAAGGTCCTCTCGGTGTACGTTCCGAACGGGCGCGAGCCGGGCTCGGAGCACTACGAATACAAGCTCGCCTGGCTCGCGGCACTGCGGGATGCCGTTGCCGCAGGCCCCGAGGCGACGGTCGTATGCGGCGACATGAACGTCGCGCCGACCGACGAAGATGTGTTCGATCCGGACGCCTACGTCGGGCAGACCCATGTGACTCCCCCCGAGCGCGAGGCGCTGGCCGAGCTGGGAGCGCTCGGCCTGCATGACGTTGTGCGCGAGCGCTGGCCGGGCGAGCGGGTGTTCACCTACTGGGACTACCGGGCGGGAATGTTCCACCGGGACCTTGGCATGCGCATTGATCTCGTCCTGGCCGGTGCGCCGATCGCCGACCGCGTCCGGGCGGCCTGGGTGGACCGCCAGGCCCGCAAGGGCAGCGGCCCGAGCGATCACGCCCCCGTGATCATCGACCTCGACGAGGCGCCGGACGGGGACATCGGGCCGGTTGTGCCGCCCCCGTCCGCCCCGGTCACCGCCCGTGGAGCGGCCAAGCTCCCGCAGTCGCCATGAGCGCCGGCCGTGTCGATCTCAGAATGCCGCGAACCGCACCAGGCTGACGCCCCCGAAGATCAGGCAGTAGAGGGCGAATGGCCGCAGGCTGTGGTTCTCGAAGTACCGGACGAGGAAGCGGACCGAGAAGTAGGCCGCGAGGCCGGTTATCGCCATACCGACGATGACCTGGCCGTGAATGTGCTGGCCGGCCGAGCCGAAGAGGCTGGGCACCTTGAGCACGCCGGCCGCGAGGATCACCGGGGTGGCCAGTAGGAATGCGAAGCGCGCCGCGTCCTCATGGTCGAGTCCACGCCACAGTCCTCCGACCATCGTCACACCCGAGCGGCTGATGCCGGCGAACAGGGCGAGGATCTGCAGCGCTCCGATGAACAGCGAATCGAGGAAGGGGAGCCGCGAGATCCGGACATCCGAGGCGAATGCCTCTGCCACGTCAGCCCCGGAGCGTCCCCCGGTGACCTTCAGCGTCGGAGCTGGGGCCTCCGGCTCCAAAGGCCCGGCCGGGCCGTGGATCCCGCGCCTCTGGTGCTCGCGGGCGAAGCGGTCCCCGGCCAGGAGGATCAGCCCGTTTGCGATCAGGAAGAGGCTCGCGGCCACGGGCTTGGCCAGCGCGGTGCGGAAGACGTGCTCGAAGGACACTCCCGTGAGCCCCACCGGGATGGTCGCCACGACGATCAGCCATGCCAGTCGCTCGTCGCTGTCCTCGACGCTGAAGCGACGCTCCCGCACAGCGCGCGCGAGGCTGCGGCAGAATCCGGCGACGATCCGGACCCAGTCGGTCCGGAAGAACCAGAGCAGTGCGAGCGCGGTGGCGACGTGAAGCGCGACGAGGAAGGCGAGGTAGAAGGAGGACTCGCTGTGCCCCTGCGAGGACTGGGTGACGAGCGTCTGCCAGCTGCCGCCGAACCAGGCCGGGACGAGCACCGAGTGCCCGAGGCTCGAGACCGGGAACAGCTCGGTCACCCCCTGGATGAGGGCGATGACGATCGCTTGAAGGTAGGTGAGCATGAGCGGGACCCCCGGGAGAGACGACCCCGGGCACGCTAGCACCGCCCATAAAGAGAACCTCAATGGATCCCTGGGCCCAGAGAGTCATGACCGCCGCCGGTCACGGTCGCGCGAGGGCTGAACCCGCTTCGGCTCTCCCGGCATCTTCGGATAGTCGGGCGGGTAGGGCATGTCGGCTTCTCCCTCGGCCGCCTCGCCCTCGTAGATGTCCAGCAGCGGCTGCAGCGAGTGGGCTTCCTCGTCGATTGCCGCGTGGCGGTCGCCCACCTCTGCGAAGCGCGCCGGCATCGTCTCCACCGTGAAGTCCTCGGGCGCGACTTCGGCGATCTCGTCCCAGGCGAGCGGTGCGGACACCGGCGCGCCGGGCTTGGGCCTGACGCTGTAGGCCGAGGCGATGGTGCGATCGCGTGCGTTCTGGTTGTAGTCGACGAAGATGCGCTCGCCCCGCTCCTCCTTCCACCACTTCGTCGTCACCTGGTCCGGCAGACGCCGCTCCAGCTCCCGCCCGAAGGCGATCGCGGCGTGGCGGACGTCGGTGAACGTCCAGCGAGGCGCGATCCGGACGTATATGTGCAGGCCCCGGCCGCCCGAGGTCTTCGGGAAACCGGTGTAGCCGAGCTCCTCCAGTAGAACGTGTGCTTCTGCGGCGACGCGGATGGCGTCGGCGAAGTCCGTGCCCGGCTGCGGGTCGAGGTCGATACGCAGCTCGTCCGGGTGGTCGACATCGTCGCTGCGAACCGGCCACGGATGAAATGTGATGGTGCCCATCTGGGCAGCCCACCCGACAACGGCCACCTCGGTGGGACAGATCTCATCCGCGTGACGACCCGACGGGAACTCGATCCGGGCGGTCTGCACGTAGTCCGGAGCCCCGCGCGGGATGCGCTTTTGAAAGAAGGCGTCGCCACCGCCTTTCTCGCGCGTCGAGAGGACGATCCCCGGGTGTACGCCCTTCGGCCAGCGCTCCAGCGTCGTCGGGCGCCGCTCCAGCGCGCCCATGATGCCGTCCTCGACGGCGAGGTAGTACTCGACGACATCGAGCTTGGTCAGCTCGCCCGAGCGCTCGGTCGTCGGGAAGATGACGCGATCGGGGTTGGAGATGCGCAGTTCGCGCCCCCCGGCATCGACGGTCGTCGCCTCGGCCGCGCTCACGCCGGAGTTCTAGCGTGTCGTCGCCACCCAGCAGGGGATGTTGGCCGGCACGAGGCTCTGGTTGATCCCGGTGCCGTTGAGATTGGCCCGGCCGATCGTCCCGGTGAGCGAGTTCGCCCAGAAGATGTGAGATCGGTCGACCGCCAAACCGCATGGATGGCTCGCCCCGGTGATGAAGTTCCTGTTGACGCTGGCCGGCTTGCCGCTCTTCCCCGCCCGGCCGATGCTGTTGGCTTGAAAGTCGGCCCAGTAGACGTGGGCGCGGTTCACCGCCACGCCGCAGAGCTCGGTTCCGGCGTGGCGTATGAATCCCTGCCTCACGCTTGCCCGCTTGCCGTTGAGCTTCGACCGCCCGATCGTTTCCGCATCGCGGTTTGCCCAGAACAGGTGGGATCGGTCAACGGCCACTCCGCAGGCGTAACCATCGGTGCGGACGAACTTCCGCTGGACGTGGGAGCCGTTGAGCCTGGCGCGCCCGATCCAGCCGGCCGACACGGTGTTGGACCAGTAGATGTGGCCTCGGTTGACGGCCAACCCGCAGGGATTGCTGGCGCCTGTGATGAAGTTCGGCTGACGGTGGCTTCCGTCCAGCCTCGCCCGGCCGATCGTCCCCTTCCCCGGCACACCATTGGCATGACCGGTCCAGTAGATGTGGGTCTTGTCCAAGGCAACGCCGCAGGCTTGGCCGCTGGCGAGGAAGCTCTGATCGACGCCGGTCCCGTTCCCGCGCGCCCGGCCGATCGTGGTCCCGGTGTTGGCCCAGTAGATGAAGGCATCGGCGCCCTGGGCGGCGCATAGCGCGGCGACCAGCAGCATCCCGCTGAGGAGCGCCATCCTGCCGACGACCCCACCTCTCGCTCCCATGGGGAGAGTCTAACCCCTGAGCCTGGGCTCGAGGGAGGTTCTCGCGCTCGGCTCAGAACCAACGCTGTCGCCGGCTGGAGCCGAACCGTTCCTTTTCGGCGACGAGGTCCGGCGAAGGTGGGTTGAAGGTTCCGGTGCGCTCGGGGCCGGAGAGGAAGTCGATGTCGACGCTGCCGACCCGCCCTTCGCCGAACTCGATGTAGCAGGTTCCCTGCCCCAGGTGGCGGCCGGGCGGATCACCCAGTTCGAGCTCGGCGAGCAGGGTCTGGGCGACGATCCGCGCGGCGCCCTCGGCGAAGACGCCGGCCTTCGGCACCCCCGCCGTGGCGACGTCGCCGACCGCGTAGACGCCGGGGAAGCGGGTCGCAAGCGTCGCCGGATCGACCGGGATGTAGCCCTCCTCGGTCATTCCGCTCTCGATCACGACGTCCGGCGCCCGATGCCGCGGCACGCCGAGGAAGAGGTCGAAGGGCAGCACGGTCTCGTCGTCGAGGATGGCTGCGGAGCGGTCAGGGTCGATCGCGCTGACTCGATGGCCGGTGATCAGCTCGACCCCGCGCTTCTCGAACTCCGCGCGCAGGGCCTCCGAGGTCTCCGGCGAGGGCGGCACCGGAGAGGGGAGCGGGACCACGAAGGAGATCTGGCAGGCTTCGCGCACCCCGCGAGCGGTCAGCTCGTCGGCGAGAAGCAGAGCGCACTCGCTCGGCGCCGGCGGGCACTTGAAGGGCGCGCCGCAGACCCCGATCAGGGCGTGACCTTCCGTGAAGGTTGGGATGAGCTCGGCCAGCCGTTGGGCCCCGGGGACGGAATAGAACTCGTTACCCCCCTCGGCCAGGCCGGGGGTGGCGTCGAAGTCGTAGTCGGCGCCGAGCGCGACGACGAGGAAGTCGGACTCGTGGTTGCCCGCGTCGGTCCTCACCCGGCGGGCCACGGGGTCGATCGCGGTGATCGTTTCGCGCAGCACACGGACACCCGGCTTTCGGATCTCGCTGTAGGGAAGCCGGACCTGCTCGGGGGTTGCGCCTCTGAACATCAGGTCCAGCTTCGAGTAGCCGAAGACGAATGCCTCGGCCTTGTCGATCAGGGTGACATCAACGGCCTCGCCGGCCACCTCGGAGAGCATCGTGCTCAGCTCCAGGCCGCCGAAACCCGCCCCCAGTACCGTCACCCGCGCGCTCATCGCTGCTCATCCTATGGATCGTCGGTTTGGGCCGACTCGGAGGTGTCGCCTCTCCGGCAGGACCCGGCGCTACTGAACGCTCCCCCCGACCTGCACCCAGCGCGCCTCGGACGGCGTTCCCTGGCCGTTGTCGACGAACAGCATGTACCAGCCGGAGGGGAGCAGGCCGGAGTTCCGAGGGATGGTGACCTCGATTCCGTCATCGCGGCGCCTGAAATGCAGGGCGATCGAGCGCTGCTCGACGTCGGTGACGTGGGTGACGGCACTCGGACGGATCAGGCGGGCGGTTTTGATCGCGCTCGGGTCCGAGGTGCCGAACCGGGCTGTCCCGCCGTGGACGACCACCTCGGGTCCGCTGGTGATGCTGGGGCGGTTGTCGGCGTAGAGGTAGGGGGGCGAGTAGATCTCGATCCGCTTCTCGAATGTGCCCGGGATCGAGTTGTCGGCGTCGGCGTAGAGGGGGTCGCTGCCCAGGGTGATGATGCGGCCGTCCGGCAGGAGCAGCGCCGAGGAGTGGTAATTGCGCCCGACGCTCGGATCGGCGACCCGCTTCAGGCGGTTGGTGTTGGGGTCATACAGATGGCAGAGCAGCACGTCGCTCGCCCCCTCGCCCCGGTAGCCGGTCGAGCCGCCGGTGATCACCACCTTGTCATCGGGGGTGATCACCAGGTTCGGATAGCGGACCGGCTGGGCGAGGTCGGGCCCGGGCCGGAAGCGCGGCGAGGGCTTGTTCAGGTCGATAACGTCGGTGCGGTCTGTGGACTTGGGCGACTCGCCGATCCCGCCGCCCCCGGCGATCATGTAGCGCTGGTCCTGGGCCGGGGGCAGGAGGACGCTGCCGCTGGTCTCGGTCTCGTGCGGCACGCGCAGGCCGGGGACCTTGTCGAAGCTGTTGTCCTTGAGGTCCCAGATCCCGGGGTGGCGGCCGATCGAGGCCGAGCCGTAGCCGGCGTTGCTGCCCGTGTAGAAGAGGTTCCCGTTCGGCATCAGGAATAGCGCCGGAAAGGTGGGGAAGGTGCGCCGCAGCTCCGGATGGGGGGTCCACTGCCTAGTCTTCGGGTTGTAGATCTCATTTTGGCCGTTGATGATCCGCCCGAACCCGTCCAGCCCGGAGACGGCCAGCGCGCGCCCGTCCTTCAGCCCGACCAGGGTCGGGTACCAGCGGGCCAGGTCCAGGTTGTCGACCTTCTCGTAGCGCTCCTTGATCGGATCGAAGAGATAGGACTTGTTGTCGCCCCAGTACTCCTGCTTGTCGAGTGTCAGGGAGGTGGAGAAGCCGTAGAGGGCGTGCCTGCGGCCGGGCGGGATGCCGGCGATCTCGAACTGGGTGGGCTCCTTTACGACCGAGGACTTGCCCTTCTCGAGCGCTGTCACCCAGACCTCGGTCTGGCTCGCGGTGACCGTCGTCGTGCCATCGGCCGCAACCTGCTTGCGGGCCGGCTTGATCGTCACCTTGTTGCGGGTGCGGAAGGCGTGGCCGTCGGGCGAGAGCAGCTCGGTGCCGCGATCGATCAGAAGCGGCTGGCCGTTGGGGTCCTCGTTCTTGATCGTCATCACCCCCGCCGCCCGCTTGATGTTCTTGGGGAGGACCTCGTAGCGGCGGGTGCCCCCGGCGATCAGCAGCTTGCCGTCGGGCAGGAAGACGTGGCCCCCGCAGAACATGTCAGACGGCGTGTGGATCTTCTTGAACTCGTCGGTCTTCGGGTCCCAGAGCAGCGACTCGAACTTGCCGGCATCGAACTGCTGGCGGTCGTTGCCCGAGCCCGCGATCAGCAGCACCTTGCCGGTGCGAAGCAGCGCGGCATGGATCGCGTTGACCTGCATGTCCTCGGGCACGTCGAGGATCGACCAGTGTCCGTTTTTCTCCTTGTAGCCCTGGGTGTTGATCTCGTAATCGTGGATGGCGTGACGGGCGGCGGAGACCAGGGTGGGACCGTTGACCGCGACCAGCCCGCCGAGGACGAGCAGCGCGCCGATCCTCCTGGCGATCCGGGTGCGGGCGCGGACCCTCATGAGCCGAACTCCTCGAGCGAGCTCCAGCCGAGCTCCCGCGGCTCAACCTCCGCTGCCTCGCTGCGGCGCCGGAGATGGGCGGCCGCCTCGATCCGCCAGATCGCCACTGGCAGCAGGCAGACGAACAGGGAGAGCAGCGACCAGACGCGCATCGAGACGTGGTCGCGTCCGACGGCGACCCCGACCGCCAGCGGGACGCCGAAGACGAGACCCCAGAGGAGGTGCTTGCGGAAGGTGGCCAGCCGGTCGCGTGTCCCGGCCTCGCCCTTGGGAGTGGTGACGAACCCAGTTGCTCGGCGAAGCAGCACGGCGGCCAACGAGGCGGCATAGACCGGGGCCGAGAGGGCCGAGATCAACAGGCCCATCATCCCCGTCGAGCCCTCCTCTTCGTGCGGGCTTACGTTGTGCCGGCGGTTGTAGAAGTAGAGGCCGACCTGCAGGGTGGCCGCGTCCAGATAGAGCATCAGCCAGAGATGCGCCGGCACCTGCACCCCGCCGGCGCCGAGCGAGAAGTAGAGGATGCCGTTCAGCGCCCCCAGCACCCAGGCGATCGCGACGGTCGGGTAATAGCAGAGGAGGAAGGAGTAGTTGGCCAGCGTCCGAGGCGAGAGCCGGTGCGCCCATCGCCAGAGCTTGCCGGTAAGGACCTCGTCGGTGCCGCGCGACCAGCGGTCCTGCTGGCTGAAGTAGTCGGTGAAGGACGAGGGGCCTTCTCCGACCGCAACCACGTCCGGGGTGTAGACGGAGGTCCAGCGTCGCGTCGTCAGCGGGTTGCGTGCGCCATGCAGGGTGAGCCCGGTGGCCATGTCCTCGGTGATCGAGTCCTGGAGCCCGCCGATCTGGCGCAGGGCGCTGACCCGCATTGCGTTGTTGGTGCCGACCAGCATCGGCGAGCGCGAGCGGTTGCCGGCGCGCTGCAGCAGCGAGTGGAAGAGGAACTGCTGAGACTCCGCGGCCTTCACCACGAAGCCCTCGTAGTTGCCGTAGACCTGCGGACCGACGACGAAGGCGACGTCCGGATCGCGGAAATAGCCGAGGAAGCGCTCGGCGTAGTTGGGAAGCGGCACGTGGTCGGGGTCGACGCCGAGCACGAACTCGTACTCCTCGCCGTGCGCCTCGAGCCAGGCATTCCAGTTGCCGTGCTTGCTCTTCGCCTTGAACCGGCCCGAGGGCCGGTTCAAGCGCTCGACCCCACGGCGGCTGAAGTGCTTGACCCCGAGGGCGGCGCACCTCTCCCGCACAGCCGGGTGGTCTCCCTCATCGAGCAGCCAGACATCGATTCCACCCTCGTAGCGAATCTTCCGGGCGGCCTCCAGAGTCGGCACCACCAACTCGATCGGCTCAGCCGACGGGACGATTGTGGTCACGAACGCGACCCTGTGCCCGGGCGCGGCGCGGACCGGGATCGGGTCTCGAGCCAGCAATGTCGCCCGGCAGAGGGTTGCCAGGTTGAGAAACGCGAACACGCCGATGATTCCCGTGGTCACCGTCATCGTGATCGAGGCGATCCGGATCACCGATCCCGCCTCGCCAGATGGCCAGTGGGCCGGCAGCATCAGCCAGACCAGGAACCCGCCCAGAAGAAGCAATGCCGCGAGCACCAGCAGGGTGCTGCGGATCGGCCGGGCGCCATCGAGACGTCGGAAGCGGACCCGGTATTGGCCGGCGGCGGGCGGCTCGGTCAGCGGACCGGCTGCCTGGCTGCGTCCCTCGTAGTCGTAGTTGGTGGTCGAAATGTTCGGCAGAGGTAGGGGTTCACGCAGAGCCAGGCCCCGCGTCGCGCGGTCACGAACGGGCCCCTGGCGACAACGCTCGTACCCCACGCAACGCAGGCAGCGGCCGAAAACTGGCACGCCATCGGCGGAAGGCCCGCGGAAATTGCGGGCTATGCTCGGTCGGGTGCGACCACCACGGCCCAACCGCCAGGCGCTTCTCGGCGCGATGTCGATCCTGGCGCTGACGATGATGCTCGCCGGCTGCTCGGGCGACGGTGGGGATTCCTCGCAATCCCATTCGACGGCCCGCAGCGGGCAACCGGACGCGAACCCGCTGGCCGGTCGGGCGATCTACGTTGACCCGGCCAGTCCGCCGGTCCGTCAAGCGCTCACCTGGAGCCGGCAGGGCCGGGCCGGGGACGCCAAGGATATGACGAGCCTGGCGAGCCGGCCCACCGCCACCTGGATCGCCGATGGGCCAGACGTAGCGGGCTGGGTCCGCTCTCTCGTCATGCCCGCCCGACAGGCCGGTAAGACGAGGTTGTTGGTCGCCTACGACATCCCCGGTCGGGACTGCGGCAGCTACTCGGCCGGCGGAGCCCCCTCCGCTGATGCCTACCGCGGCTGGGTTCGGGCATTCGCGCGAGGGCCTCGGCGGGGGAAGCGCCGTCGTCATCCTCGAGCCCGATGCGATCCCGCAGGCCGTAGAGGGCTGCCTCTCGCCAACCGCGCGCAAACAGCGCTACCGGCTTCTGCGCTTCGCGGTCCGCCAGCTCTCCGCCCGTCCCGGCACCAGCGTCTACCTGGACGCGGGGAACGTCGGTTGGATCCATCCTCCGTCTCGGCTGGTGGGACCGCTACGCCAGGCGGGCATCGGCGCGGCGGCCGGCTTCGCTCTCAACGTCAGCAACTACTACCGGACGAGCGAGAGCGTCCGCTACGGGCGGGAGCTCTCGCGTCTCCTGGGCGGCGCCCACTTCGTGATCGACACGGGTCGCAACGGCAACGGATCGGCGGGCGCCGGGAAGAAAGACTGGTGCAATCCGCCCGGGCGGGCCCTGGGCCGGGACCCGACCACCGACACCGGCCAGGAAGGTGTGGACGCCTTCCTTTGGGTCAAGGAGCCGGGTACGAGTGACGGAGCCTGTCGCGGGGGACCTCCTGCGGGGCGATGGTGGCCGCAGAACGCCCTCGAGCTGGTCCGCAACACCTCCTGACCTGGGGTTCGGGCCGCCGCTCGGCGCTGAAACGGCCGCGAACGGGTAGGCACAAGAATCGGCGCCCGCGAGGGTGCCGCCCATCGCTAGGAAAGGAGCTGGCATGACCCGAGTTCCCGATGTGAGGCTCCACGACGGGGTCGAGATTCCGCAGCTCGGCTTCGGCGTATTCCAGGTACCGCCGGAACAGACCCAGGAGGCGGTCGAGCTTGCGTTGGAGACCGGCTACCGGCACATTGACACCGCCGCCGCATATGGCAACGAGGCAGGCGTAGGAGCCGCGATCGCAGGCTCCGGGATCCCGCGCGGGGAAATCTTCCTCACCACCAAGCTCTGGAACTCGCAGCAGGGATTCGAGTCTGCCCGGGCGGCGATCGAGGCCAGCCTGGATCGACTTGGCACCGAATACGTCGACCTCTACCTGATCCACTGGCCGGTCCCCTCCGAGGACCTCTACCTCGACACCTGGCGCGCCTTCGAGGGCGTCAGGGAGGACGGCAGGGCCCGGACCATCGGGGTCTCCAACTTCCGGATCGAGGACCTCGAGCGGATCGAGGACGAGGCCGAGGTACGCCCGACCGTCAACCAGATCGAGCTTCACCCTCGCCTGCAGCAGGCCGAGTTGCGGGCCTGGCAGGACGAGCGAGGGATCGCCACCGAGGCGTGGAGCCCGCTGGCGCGGGGCGAGATCCTCGCGGATCCGACGATCACCGAGATCGCGGCGGCCCACGACAGGACCCCAGCCCAGGCGGTCCTGCGCTGGCAGATTCAGCTCGGGAACATCGTCTTCCCGAAATCGGTGACGCCGCGGAGAATTCGCGAGAACTTCGAGATTTTCGATTTCGAGCTGACCGGCGCCGAGATGGAGCAGGTGGCCGGGCTGGATCGCGCCGAGAGGATCGGGCCGGATCCCGCTCGCTTCGCCGCGGCCTAGCCTGCGCTCGCCACCCGCGTGAAGCCAGATAGCCTGGGCCGACGCATTCGCGCAGCGGATCAAGGAAGCGGTCGAGGCGGACTGACCCAGCGCTTATGATCGGCGCACGGCCAGCGATCTGACAGAGACTCGGTCTGAGCTGCCCGGGGTCGAGGCCTCCGAGCAGATCACCCCGGCTGAGCTGCGTCTCGCCGCCCGGAACCACGCGCTTCCGCTGGAGGCACTCTCCTATGACGTGACCCCGGTCGGGCTGCACTACCTCCTCATTCACTACGACATCCCGGTGGTCGACCCCGACGCCTGGCGGCTGCGCGTGGAAGGCCGCGTCGGCCGGGAGCTGTCTCTCTCCCTCGAGGAGATCATGGCCCGCTCGGCTTCGAGCCTCGTGGTGACGATGGAGTGCGCGGGCAACGGGCGCGCCCGGCTCTCGCCCCGGCCCCTGAGCCAGCCGTGGCTCCTGGAAGCCGTGGGAACAGCGGAGTGGACCGGGGTGCGGCTGCGGGACCTGCTCGAGGAAGCCGGGGCCGAGGAGGGGGCGCCGGAGGTGCTCTTCACGGGCATCGACCGCGGCGTCGAGGGCGGGGAGGAGCAGAACTACGAGCGCAGCCTGCCGCTCGACCGGGCGATGGCCGATGAGATGCTCCTCGCCTATGCGATGAACGGCGCGCCGCTCCCGCCGCAGCACGGCTTCCCCCTCCGGCTGGTAGTCCCGGGCTCCTACGGGATGGCGAGCGTCAAGTGGCTGGAGCGGATCACCGTGCTCGACCGCCCCTTCGACGGATACCAGCAGGCCCACGGCTATCGCCTCCGACAGACGCCGGACGAGCCCGGGGTGCCGGTCTTCCGGATCCTCCCCCGTTCGCTGATGGTCCCTCCCGGGGTACCGGATTTCGCCACCAGGGCGCGGAACCTGACTCCCGGTCCCTGCAATGTCCGTGGCCGCGCCTGGTCGGGCCTCGGGCCGATCGAGCGGGTCGAGGTGAGCGTGAATGGAGGAACGAGCTGGAACGACGCCGAGCTGGGTCCGCAGGCTTCGGAGTGGGCATGGCGCTCATGGCATCTGGAGTGGGGCGCGTCAGAGCCCGGTGCCTACGAGCTCTGCTGCCGCGCCACCGACGGCGCCGGCAACGTCCAGCCGCTCGAACCCGCCTGGAACCTCGGCGGCTACGCCAACAACGAGGTGCAGCGGGTTCCGGTCATCGTTGCGGAAGCGTGACCGGTGTGAGCGGATCGGGCGAGTTTCAACCCTGGGCTCTGTCGGGGACGTATCTCGAATCCTGCAGCTGCGAGGCGATCTGTCCCTGCCGCCGGATCGGCGGTCGCCAGGGAGGCCGCTCGACCTACGGCATCTGCCTCGGCACCCTCTCCTGGGCGATCGAGGAGGGACACGCCGGTGAGCTCGACCTATCCGATCTCAACGTGGTCCTGGCACTGCAATATGACGACGACGAGCCGGGTTCTCCATGGCGCTTCATCCTCTTCCTCGACCTTCGGGGAGACGAGCGTCAGCGCAGCGCACTGAGCCAGATCTTCCTGGGGCGACTCGGAGGAACTCCGATGAAGCAGTTCCCGTGGGCGTTCAAACCCAGCGAGCTACTCGAGGTCCGCCCGGTTCCGATCGAGATCGGCCACACACGAGGCCGCGGGTGGTTCCGGGCCGGCAACGAGGTGACGGTCCGTATCCACGGACCGGTGCCCGATCAGGAGCCCACCACCTGCATCATCTCCGGGCACCATCAACCCGGCAGAGAGCTCTACGCAGAAACGCTGGCCGTGGACGCCGCACCCCTGCAGTTCGAATTCAGCGGCAATTGCGCCTACGAAGCCGGTTTCGCATACAGCTCTGACGACTGAGCCGATTCGCACGCCTTGCCCGGCTAAAGGAAACTCAGCCTCGGCTCGATGAGGAGACAATCGTGCCTGCGGCGAATGCGACAACGTTCAACCGGCACCACCGCAGCCTGCGAACTGTCGGGGTGCTTGCGCTCCTCGCTCTGCTTTCGCTCGCCGGGGCCGCCGCGGCGAGCGCCAGAACCCGGGGAGCCGTGGTCGAGGTGAAGACCGTCAAGGTCGGAGCGCCGGGCAACCGGTCGGCCGCGATCGTCCCGTTCACCGACGCGATCTACCGCTCCTGCGCCAAGGCGCCGAAGACATCCCGGGGCTGCCAGCGGGTCGGCGGGGTCGGGTACCGCTATGGCATCGGCAGGCTCGAGATCACCGACCGGCAATGGGTGAAGTTCCTGAACACGGCCGATCCCACCGGGCGCGACCCGCACCATCTCTACGACCCCACCGAGGACTCGGCGGGCTGGCCCAGGTTCGGCGAGATCGATTTCACCTCGAAGGCTCGCCGGCGCCACCACTACTCAGTGCCATATCCGCAGTGGGCGGACAAGCCCTACGGATTCGCCAACTTCCTTCGGGCGGCTCGATTCGTGAACTCCATGTTCAACGGGAAGCTGCTCTCGAAGCGGGCCAGCAGCGCCGGCGGGTTCCAGTACCTCACCTACAAGGTGCGCCTCTCGAGCCAGACCGAGCGGGGCATGTACGACCTGGCCCGCCACAAGCGGAGCGGCGCGAGGCGGGCGCAGCGGTCCGGCTTCGTCGTTCCGAGCCAGAACGAGTGGATCAAGGCCGCCTACTTCGACCCCTCCGGCGGCGGCACCTACTCCTATTGGAAGTACCCGACCAACCCCGGGGTCTTCGGCGACGGGACCGCGACGGCGCCCAGCCCGACCACCCTCGACCCCACCAACGGCGATGTCACCAACTCTGCGACCCAGCCGCTCGCCACCTACCACGCCTCGGGCTTGGCCGCGCCGTCCTGGTGCCCTGCGCAGGTCAGCCCCTCGAACTGCTCCAGCGTCAACCCGTTCGGGCTTGACCCCACCACCTATGCCGATCTCTACCAGGGGAGCGTCAGCACGGTCGGGCAGGCGAAGACGACCTCGCCCTGGGGGACCCTCGACCAGGGCGGCAACGTGGTCGAGTGGACCGACACGATCACCCCGCCTCCCTCGGGGAGGCCCGACGGGAGGGTGTGGAGGCGGCTGCACGGCGGGATCGCAAACGCCCCCGCCTACCAGCTCTGGCTCTCGGCGGTCGGTCTGCAACCCCAGGAAAACCCGTTCTACGACTTCACCTACCCGTGGCTCGGGTTCCGGATCGGCGTAATCGGCGATCTGCATCCCGGTAGGTCCTAGCTGTGCCGATCCCAGGCTGGGCCGGCTCGCGCTCAGGCGGCGCTGCGCTCCGGCTCGCCGCGCGGAGCGCCGGGGAGCAGGGCGACCTCTGATTCGAGGTCATTGGCGCTCCGCCTCGGGACCGCGACGGCAAAGCCGAGCGCTCCGGCGAGGGCGATCAGGCACATCAGGAAGGAGAGCGTGAAGCCGGAGGCGGTGGGGATGCCGGCGCCGCCGAGGTTGTCGGCCAGCAGCGTCGCGGCCAGTTGACCTCCGAAGGCGCCGCCCAGCGTCCGGGTGACGGCGTTCATCCCGGTTGCGACCCCGGTCTGTTTCTGATCGACGTTCTGGACGATCAGGTTCGGCATCGCGGCGAAGGAGAGGCCGATCCCGATCCCGAGCAGGCCGGCGGCGACGTAGATCTCCCACTCGGCGCTGCGATCGGCGACAAGCATCACGTAGCAGGCCAAGGCGAACAGGGTGCCGCCGATCAGCGAGCCGCGAGAGCCGATCCGGCGCTCGAGGAAGCCCGCCATCTGCCCGACCACGACGATTGCGATTGTCGAGGGCAGCAGGAACAGCCCGGCGACCGTCACCGAGACGCCGAACCCGTAGCCGGTGCTCGCCGGTTCCTGGACCAGCTCCGGGAGCAGGACGAAGGACGAGTACATCCCCATGCCGATCAGGAAGGCCACGGTGTTGGTGGTCCAGACCCCGCGGATCGCCATCATCCGCATGTCGACCAGCGGCTCGCGCGAGCGCAGCTCCTCGCGGACCCAGGCTCCGATCACCAGCAGGCCGAGGGCGAGCAGGCCGACGGTCTTCGGCGAGCCCCAGCCCCATGTGCTCGTCTCGGTGATCGCCAGCAGCACGCCCGAGATGCCGATGGTCATCAGCGCCGCGGCGCGGTAGTTGACCACGGCGGGCGTCTTCACCGGCGACTCGGGGATGAACCGCCAGGTCAGATAGGCGGTGGCGACGATCATCACCAGCGGGAACCAGAAGAGCCAGTGGTAGGAGAGGTTCTCGGTGACCACGCCGGCGAACACGACTCCTGCTCCGCCGCCGATCCCGAGCAGCGAGGAGACCAGCCCGATCGCCCCCGGGACCCGCTCGTTGGGGAACTCGTCGCGGATGATCGAGAAGGCGAGCGGGAAGATGCCGCCGCCGGCGCCCTGGATGACGCGGCCGAGCAGCATCAGCCACAGCGAGGAGGCAATCGCCGAGATCAGGGTGCCGAAGGCGAGCAGCAGCAGGACGATCATCAGCAGGCGCTCCTTGCCGTACATGTCGCCGAGCCGGCCGATGATCGGGGTGGTCACCGAGGCGCTCAGCAGATACGCGGTGAGCACCCAGCCGACGGCGCTCTCCGAGGTATGCAGAGAGCTCTGGATCTCCGGCAGCGCCGGGACGACCAGCGATTGCAGGAGCGCGTAGGAGATCCCGCCGAGCGAGAGGACGGCGAGGATGATCCGGGGGCTGGGGCTGGCGGCGCGCCTCAAGATCCGCCTGACCCTAGCAGATGATTAGTAGACACCAATGGTTTGTTCATGCTAGGTTCTGATCCGTGACGAAGGCCACGATCCAAGCGGCTCCTCCGGGAATCGCCAGGCAATGGCCGACCTTGCTGCTGATCAAGCTGGGCCGGATCACCATGCACCGCTTCACCACCGCGCTGGAGCCGTTCGGGATCCGGCCGCGGCACGTTGCCGCGCTGATCGAGCTCCGTGACGGCGGGGAGCTGACCCAGCAGACCCTCTGCTCGCACCTGCATCTTGATCCCACCAATCTGGTCGCCGTCCTCAACGAGCTCGAGCAGAAGGGCCTCGCCACCCGCCGCCGCGACCCGGAGGACCGCCGCCGCCACCTGGTCGCGGTCTCGAAGAAGGGGATCGCGGTGATCGAGAAGGTCTCCGAGGTGATGGACGGGGTCGAGAACGAGCTGCTCGAGGGTTTCGACCCCGGCGAGCGCGCCGAGCTGGAGGAGCTTCTGACCTCGATCTGGGAGCGACAACGGCGGCTACGAGGCCTGGGCCCAGGCCGCCGCCGAATAGGAATCAGCCGCTCGCCGCAGAGGCCTTCGGTCGCGAGTTCCCCTCCAGCGGGCGGCAAAGCTCGACCAGCGCCGCCAGCTCGTCGCGCATTCCCTCGACGATCGTCTGCACGTTGGGGGTCTGCTCGCGGTCGGCCGTGATCCCGATGTCGATCGCGTCGCGGTAGCTCATCACGGTGACGTTGAGGCCGGTGCCGTCGGCGATGATCGACAGCGGATAGAGCGCCTCGAGCCGGGCGCCGCCGCTATAGATGTCCATCGGCGGCCCGGGCACGTTGGAGATCACCAGGTTGAAGAGCGGCCGGGTGAGCTGACTCGCGGTCAGCCCGAAGATCACCCGCGAAGCCCGTGTGTGAAGCGCGGGGGGGACGAAGGTCGACACGTCCCGCAGCGCCTTGGCGGGCAGCGCCTTGTGTCGCTCCTTGGCGCCGGAGAGCTTCTGGTTGGCGAAAGCGATCCGCGCGGCGGGATCGTCGAGGTGGGTCGGGATCGGGACGATCATGATCGAGACCTGGTTGCCGAAAGTGCCGCGCTCCTCCTCGGTCCTCACCGAGACGGGGATCTGCGAGAGCAGCGGCTCCTCGGGCAGCTCGTCGTGGGCGAGGAGGTGCTCGCGCACCGCTCCGGCGACCAGGGCGACGACGACGTCGTTGACCTTCACCCCGAAGTGGTTCTTGACCCGCTTCACGTCGCTGAGCGAGATCGAGCCGATGCCGAAGATCCGGTGGGGGGAGAGCCGCGACCCGTAGGGGCCCTTGCGGCGCGTGCATCGCCGGACGCTCGATGATCTGGGCGTGTGAGTCGCGGCTCACCGCGCGCCGCGCCCGCGCCAACCAGCGGCTCGCCGTCTCGGTGCCGGGGACGCCGAGCAGGGAGGGGATCACGTCGATGTGGGGGAGGAGCCGCGTGAAGCGGGTTGCGACGGTCAACGGGTAGCGCGGCAACGCGATCGACGCCCCGCACCATCATCGACCTGGCTCCCGGGGGTGCCTCGTCCGGTCGGTCCTCGGGAGGCTCGACCTCCCTCGGCTCCGGGCTGAGGTCGTAGAGCATGGTCATGATCTCGCCCCCGGACATCCCGTCGACGGCGGCGTGGTGGATCTTGGTGACCAGGGCGACGCGGCCGCCCTCGAGGCCGTGGATCAGGTAGAGCTCCCAGAGCGGGCGGGCGCGATCCAGCCGCCGCGAGTAGATGCGGGCCGTCTGCTCGACCAGCTGCTCCATGCTCCCGGGTGGCGGCAGGGCCAGCTCGCGGCAGTGGTAGCCGAGGTCGAAGTGGTCATCGGGGACCCAGTAGGGCCAGTCGAGGCCGAGCGGGACCTCGGCCAGCCGCGAGGTGAAGGGCGGGATCATGTGCAGGCGCTCGCCGAGCAGCTGCCGCATCCCCTCGATCGTCACCGAGCCTCCGGGCGCCGTGGAGGGATCGAGGATCGCCAGCGAGCCGACGTGACCGTAGTTGCGGTCGGTCTCGAGTGCCAGGAACTGCGCATCCAGTGCGGAGAGCTGTTGCATCCCTTGCCGAACCTACCCGAACGCCAGCGGGCTGCACAAACGTCAGGCGATCCTGACCGGAAGCACCACCTTGGACGGTTTGGATCCCTGCCGCCTGAAGGCGACCGTCAGGGTGGCGGCGACCGGGTTCCGGGCGCCGCGGAGCTTGGTCGCCGCGGAGCCGGTCAGTTTCAGCTTCAGTGAGCCGCCGCCGGCCGGGGTGCAGGCGGCGTTCCCCGACCCCACGCGGCCGGCGCTCAGGCCGAAGCGGTGGACGGTCGCCCGGTTCACGGAGAGGCCGGCGGTCGCGTTCGACTGCAGGTTGCAGTGCAAGCCCAGCTTGACCCCCGGAACCAGCTTGCTGCGCTTCAGCTTCGCGTTGCGCTTCAGGGCGACACTCCCCTTGAGCAGCGGCAGCGCCGGCAGGCAGCCGTTCGCCGCCGTGCCCTTGACGGTCGGGCACTGATCGGAGGCGTCGGGCACGCCGTCACCGTCGCTGTCGGGGCCGGCGAGGGTCCTGAAGGTGGCGGGCTTCAGGGCGTGGGAGCTGCCGCCGTTGTAGGTGAAGTCCCAGGTGATCTTCATCGGCACGTCGAGCAGAGAGCCGTAGGCGAACGGGACGTAACCGCCGTCGGGGCCGGCGTTGGGGCCGGTGGCGTTGACCTGGACGAGGTCCTGTCCGGCCCCGACCGCACCGTTGTAGCTGGCGTCGTCGGTGTCAGAGGCGACCAGCGCGTTGGTGTCGGTTCTGCGGATCTCGTAGTGGAGATATCCGGCCTGGCCCCCCGTGTAGACGTTGGCGAAGAACTCGACCCGGTTCTCGGTGCCGCCGGCGCCCCCGTCCCAGAACGGGATCGCGGCAGGGTCGTGGGCGAAATAGACGAACGGTGTGCCGCCGCCTCCGCCGGGGAAGACATCGGCCCAGATGTAGCTGCGTCCGGGGTTGGCGTAGACGCCGGTCGCCTGGGTGAGCCAGTCGAACTCGTCCGGGCCCCCGGCGCCCTTCAGGGTGGCGGTGCTCTTGACCGGGACGAAGATCCAGAACTGCTGGCCATTGGCGAGGGGCCGGAAGCCGAACCTCTGGCCGATCGGCGCGCCCGCGCTCGGTCCTGTCGGGCAATACCGGCCGCTCTGGCCGAGGAAGTTCCAAGTCTGGTTGGTGACCTCGAAGAAGTCGTTGGAGAAGCGGTTGGTGCCGAAGCAGCGGATCTGACGGCTCGGGTCGTACGCGGTATGGGCCGGAAGCGAGAGGTCGGTCGCAACGGATGAGGAGCCCGGCCCGCATGGATTGCCGGGGATCGACACCAGAAGCGATACCCAGTAAGCGTCGCCGACCTTGACCACTCCATTCCCGGGCGCGCCGCCATAGCTCCCCACTCCCGAGACCATCACCTCGGTGTAGGGGTCGCCGAGCACCGAGCAGTTCTCGCCGATCTGCTGGATCAGGCTTCCGGTGAACCACTTCGAGCCGGCGCCGCCCACAGCCTGCTGCGGGTCGCCGATCGCGGCGGCGGAGGCCGGCAGGACGAGAGCCCAGGCAATTGCGGCGGCAATCGAGCACCAGCGCAGGCAGCGAGCCTGAATCCAGCGTAGATGGCGTCCAGAAAGCGGCCAGGCTCCGGCCGCCGGGGCTGCGGGCTTCCTCGCAGGTAGGCTGAACCGGTGCGTGCCCACCGCCTCGCCATCCCGGCAGCCGGCGCCGCCGTCGCCTACGTCCTCACCGTGAGGGGCAACCTCACCCTCGACCTGGGAATAGGGCGCCGGGTCCGGCCGTTGGGGCCGATCAACTTCACGATCCTCGCCCCGCCGGAAACGGTGTTCGACGTGATCGCCGCCCCGTACCTCGGCAAGACCCCCAGCGCCATGCAGGCCAAGCTCGAGGTGCTCGAGCGGGGCACCGACCTCGTCCTTGCGGCCCACTACACCAAGGTCGGGCCGCTGACGACCACCACTGTGGAGACGGTCCGCTTCGATCGACCGCGACGGATCTCGTTCCGCCTCCTTCGAGGACCGGTTCCCCATGTCGTCGAGCGATTCGAGCTCAACCGCACCACTGGCGGGACCGAGCTCGAATACGTCGGGGAGATCGGCGCGGACCTCTGGTGGCTGGGCGAGTGGTGGGCCGGCCGCGTGGCCGGGCCCTGGGAGCAGACCGTGGAGAGCTCCCTCGAGGAGACCCGGGTGGAGTCAGAGCGCCGAGCGGGCGCCGGAGATCGCGCCGGGGTTGCCTGACGCTTCAGCGCCTCGGCCATCCGCCGAAACCGGGGATACGCGGCCCGAGGCGAGGTAAGGTGAAGGCAACGGCAGCGAGGTGGGAGGAATGTTGACGTGATGCGCGAGTGCAAGGTGATGGTGCTCGCGGCTGCCTCGCTCTCGGCGGCGGCGCTCGCCCTGCCGTCCGTCGCAACCGCGGCGCCAGCGAACGACAACTTCGCCTCGCCCCAGGTTCTGACCGGCACCTCGACCAGCGCCAGCGGGACCACGGTGGGGGCGAGCCGGGAACCGAACGAGCCGAGCCATTTCGTCAGCGGCAACGGCAGCGTCTGGTACTCGTGGACCGCCCCGGTCAGCTCGAACGTCCGCCTCAACGTGTGCACGAGCCAAAACGCGACGGCGGTGCTCGTCTACACAGGCTCCTCGCTGGCATCGCTCAGCCCGGTGGAGACAACGCCGGACTCGAACTGCGGGGGGTTCAATGGATCGGACAAGGAAAGCTTCCACGCCACAGCGGGCACGACGTACCGGATAGTCGTGATCGAGTACGTCACACAGGGGACCTTCACCCTGTCGCTCTCCGCCCCGGCGGCGCCGGCCAACGACGACTTCGCCAAAGCCCAGAACATCGGCTCGCTGCCGGTGCGGATCGCGGCGACCACCACCGACACCACGGTCGAGCCCGGGGAGGAGGGCTACTTCGGCAGCCCCTCCGACGCCCAGTCGGTCTGGTACCGCTGGACGGCTCCCAAGGACACCCGGATCTGGTTCGACGACTGCGGCCAGGACTTCGGAACGCAGACGACGATCTACCGTGGTTCGGCGCTCAACTCGCTCACCCCGGTGAGTGGCACGGTCGCCCTCACCCCCGAGGGGCCGCCGAGCTGCGACGACCTCTACGCGGGCCACTCGACCGGTGAGATCAGCGCCTTCATGGCCAGGGCGGGGACCACCTACCGGATCCAGGTGCTGCTCGACGACATCAACCTCGACCCCGACTTCCACCTGGGGATGAGGGAGGCCCGCTTCGACGGAAGCCTCAGCCAGACCCGCTCGCGCAAGGTGATCCACCACGGCCAGACCGTCACCTACAAGCTGACGGTGAGGAACCTCGGCACCCTGCCGATGTCACCGGCGGTGGAACTGATCACCTCGAAGCCCCACAAGCTGGCACAGCCCGTGGTCGGCAGCCGCTACGTCTCGCTGAAGCCGAGCCAGGGCTCCTGCCGCAGAGTGAAGTTCTTCGCGGTGCACCCGGGCGCGATCTGCGAGCCGGGCAGGATCCCGCCGGGCGGAACCGTGAAGATCACCGCCAAGGTGCGACCCTCGGGCTCGCTCACCCACTGGGTCGAGCTCGACTACCTGCACGGCGGCGAGGGGAACAACAGGGACGACAACCCCCGCAACGATTCGATCTCGGGCCTGACGACCGTCGTCAAGTCCGCCCATCACCGCTAGCCGGGCGTCGGTCAGCCGGCGCGAGGCTCAGGGAAGCAGGGTGCCGCCGGGCGGGACCACCCAGACGCGCTCGGCGATCGCGGTCGCGGTTTCGCGGTCAAGCTCGGCGACGGTCGCCTGCGATTCCTCTAGCAGGCCGGCGAGCTCGGTCCAGGCCGTCTTCACCGGCATCACCCTGGCCTCCAGCCCGCCGCCGGAAAGCCCGCGGAGCTCCGCCGCGAGTTTGCGGGCGTCCTCGGCGCTCAGCTCACCGAACGCCTTGTAGGCGCCGTCGACGAACACCTCTCGCTGCAGAAGATCCTCCACGGCGAAACATCTACTTTACCCGCTTAGGCAACTCTCAAACCGCATATTAGAGCGGAAATTCGCCTGCTCGCGGCGTCCTTGACTTCGCAATTGGAGCGGAGTAGCGTCGTTTCAAATCAGGGCGTTTGGGCCGTCTGCCGGAGACCGCCGTTCAACGGAAGAGAGAGACCATGTGCCTGGCCATCCCGGGCCAGATAGTCGAAGTGGTGGACGAGGCCAACCAGCTTGCCCGGGTCGATGTGGCAGGGGTGAAGCGCAACGTCAACATCGGGCTGCTCGGCGATGACGGCGGGGTCGGCTGCGGTGACTGGGTGCTGATCCACGTCGGCTTCGCGATCTCCAAGGTGGACGAGGAGGAGGCGCTCGCCACCTTGAAGCTGCTCGAGGGGATGGGCGCCGACTACGAGGCCGAGCTGGAGGAGCTGAAGGCGAGCGTGATCGAATGAGCTGCGATCAGCACGCCGGGTGTATCACCTGCGGGGACGAAGCAATCGAGATGGAGGTGTTGCGCGTCGACCGGGATCGCGGCCTGGCGCTGTGCAGCGCCGGCGACGACGCCCCGAGGAGCGTCGAGATCGCCTTGGTCGAGCCGGTGGGCGACGGTGACCGCCTGCTCGTCCACGCCGGCACCGCGATCGCCCACGCTGCGGAGGCCGCCCGATGACGATGAAGTACGTCGACGAGTACCGCGACGCCGACCTCGGCCGGGCGCTGGCAGCGAAGATCCTCTCCTCGGTCGAGCCGGGCCGCCACTACAAGGTGATGGAGGTCTGCGGCGGGCACACCCACTCGATCTACAAGTACGGGATCGACGACCTGCTGCCGGAGAACATCGAGCTCGTCCACGGCCCGGGGTGCCCGGTCTGCGTGATGCCGATGGGACGGATCGACGACGGCATCGCGATGGCCTGCGAGGAGGACGTGATCTTCACCTGCTTCGGCGACATGATGCGGGTGCCGGGTTCCGATCAGACCTTCACCGACGCCAAGGCCGAGGGCGCCGACATCCGCATGGTCTACTCGCCGCTCGACGCGCTGCGAGTCGCCAAGGAGAACCCCGATCGCGACGTCGTCTTCTTCGCGATCGGCTTCGAGACGACTGCCCCCTCGACGGCCTTGACCCTGAAGCGGGCCAAAGCGGAGGGAGTCCCGAACTTCCTCTGCATGTGCAACCACGTGACGATCGTGCCGCCGCTGCGGGCGCTTCTCGATTCGCCCGACTTCCGGCTCGACGGGTTCATCGGGCCGGGGCACGTCTCGACGATCGTCGGCGCACGGCCGTTCGAGTTCATCCCCGCCGACTACGGCAAGCCGATCGTGATCGCCGGCTTCGAGCCGCTCGACATCCTCTCGGCAATCGAGATGATCCTCGCCCAGATCGCCGAGGGCCGCTGCGAGGTCGAGAACCAGTACCAACGGGTCGTCCCTTACGAGGGCAACGTCGCGGCGCTGCGGGTGATGTCGGAGGTCTTCGAGCTGCGCCCGCACTTCGAGTGGCGGGGGCTCGGTTTCATCTCGCAAAGCGCGCTGAAGCTCTCGGAGGCCTACGCCGACCTCGACGCTGAGCGGCGCTACGAGGTGCCCGGCGTGCGCGTCGCCGACCCGAAGGCGTGCCAGTGCGGCGAGGTGCTGAAGGGCGTGATCAAGCCCTGGGAATGCAAGGTCTTCGGCACGGCCTGCACCCCGGAGCACGCGATCGGCACCTGCATGGTCTCCCCGGAGGGAGCCTGCGCCGCCTACTACAACTACGGTCGCTTCGCCCGCGAGCGGGAGGTGGTGTGATGGCCGGCGCGGTCAGCGCCCGCGAGGAAAGGGTCCTCGGGATCATCGAGACCGCCCGGGCCAAGCGCCCCCGTTTCAAGGCTCCGTCGGTGACGATGGCCCACGGGGCCGGCGGCAAGGCGTCCCAGACCCTGATCGAGGGCCTGCTGGTCCCGGCGCTGGGCTCCGAGCCGCTCGAGCAGCTCGGCGACTCCGGAGTGGTACGGATCGACGGCCTCGGCCTTGCGATGAGCACCGACAGCTTCGTCGTTCGCCCGATGCGATTCCCCGGCGGCTCGATCGGGGAGCTGGCCGTCAACGGCACCGTCAACGACCTCGCGGTGGCGGGGGCCCGCCCCGAGGCACTCAGCCTCGCGCTGGTGCTCGAGGAGGGGTTGCCCGCCGAGGAGCTGAGGGCCGAGGTCGAGGCGATCGCCGTCGCGGCCGAGCGGGCCGGAGTCCAGGTGATCACCGGGGACACCAAGGTCGTGGAGCGCGGCCACGCCGACAAGATGTACATCTGCACTGCCGGGATCGGCAAGCTCGACGAGCGCGCCGAGCTCTCGACCGCGGCTTTGAAGCCCGGCGACCGGATCCTCGTCTCGGGCTCGATCGGCGAGCACGGGACCGCGATCATGCTCTCCCGTGGAGAGTTCGAGCTGGAGTCGGAGGTCGCCTCCGATACCCGCCCGCTGTGGCCGGCCGTCGACGCGCTGCTCGAGGCGGCGGGGGACGGGATCCGCTGCATGCGGGACGGGACCCGGGGCGGGATCGCCTCTGCGCTGAACGAGCTGGCGCGAGCCTCCGGCGTCGCCCTCCTGGTCAGGGAGGGCGAGGTTCCGGTGAAGCCTTCGGTCGCCGGGGCAGCCGAGCTGCTCGGGATCGACCCGATGTACATCGCCAACGAGGGCAAGTTCGTCGCCTTCGTCGACCCGGAGCGCAGCGAGGCCGCCCTCGCCGCGCTGCGCGAGGTCGACGGCTGCGAGGACGCCGGGGAGATCGGCGAGGTCCGCTCCGAGCCGCCGGGGATGGTGCTGGTGGAGACCGCGTTCGGCGGCAAGCGAGTCATGGACATGCTCGCCGGGGACCCCCTGCCGAGGATCTGCTGATGGAGAGCACCCCAAAGGACCAGTAGCGCGAAGAAGTGGAGAGGAGAGCCGATGCCGGCGACCGAGTTCGTACCTGATCAGGCCAAGACCGAGGCAGTCGAGGCGCACGTGATCTGGATGACCACGGGGTTGAGCTGCGACGGCGACTCCGTGGCGATGACCTCGGCCGTGGACCCCAGCCTCGAGGACATCGTCACCCAGGCGATCCCGGGGATGCCGAAGGTGATCGTCCACAACCCGGTGCTCGCCTACGAGGTGGGGGAGGAGTTCATGCAGGCCTGGTACGACGCCGAGGAGGGCCGGCTCGACCCCTTCGTGCTCGTGGTCGAGGGCTCGATCCCCAACGAGGAGCTGAGTGGCGAGGGCTACTGGGCGGCGATGGGCAACCACCGCGACACCGGCCAGCCGATCACCACCAACGAGTGGGTCGACCGGCTGGCGCCGAAGGCCGCGGCCGTGGTCGCGGTCGGGACCTGCGCGACCTACGGCGGGATCCCGGCGATGGCCAACAACCCGACCGGAGCGATGGGCCTGCCCGACTACCTCGGCTGGGACTGGAAGTCGAGCGCCGGCCTGCCGGTGGTCTGCATCCCCGGCTGTCCCGCGCAGCCGGACAACATGACCGAGGCGCTGCTCTACCTCGCCCTTCACCTGGCAGGCCGCGCTCCGGTTCCGGAGCTCGATGATGCCCACCGCCCGACCTGGCTGTTCGGGCGCACGGTGCGGGAGAGCTGCAACCGCGCGGGCTTCTCCGAGCAGGGCGAGTTCGCGACCGAATACGGCTCCGATCACCGCTGCCTGGTGAAGCTCGGGTGCATGGGCCCGGTGGTCAAGTGCAATGTGCCGGTTCGCGGCTGGCAGAGCGGGATCGGCGGCTGCCCCAACGTGGGCGGCATCTGCATGGCGTGCACGATGCCGGGCTTCCCCGACAAGTACATGCCGTTCATGGACGAGGACATCAACGGCCGGGCCGCCGCCAACATCATGAAGTTCACCTACGGGGCGATCGTGCGGACGATGCGCAGGCGAAACGTCAAGAACAAGTACGACCGCGAACCGGAGTGGCGCAGACGGGGAAAGACGCTGACCTCCGGGTATGAATCCCGATCCGCAGGCTACGCGCCGCCCGGGTCCTGACGACACGAAGCTAGAGCGAGAGGAGAGTCAGAGATGGCAACCGCACAGACGCCGACCGAGAGGAAGGTCGCGGTCAAGGAGATGTCGTGGGACCCGATCACCCGGATCGTCGGCAGCCTCGGGATCCACACGGAGATCGATTTCGACGCCCAGAAGGTCGAGAAGTGCTACTCGACCTCGATGGTCTTCCGGGGCTTCGACATCTTCATGAAGGGGATCGACCCCCGCGATTCGCACTTCATCACCAGCCGCATCTGTGGAATCTGCGGCGACAACCACTGCACCACCTCCTGCATCAACCAGAACATGGCGTATGGGGTGAAGCCGCCCGCCCTGGGTGACCTCGGCTACAACCTCGCCGAGAGCGCCGACTACATGTTCGACCACGCGATCTTCAACGACTGCATGGCGAACGTCGACTTCTGCGAGCAGATGGTCAAGGAGACCAATCCGTCGCTGCTGCAGAAGGCCGAGTCGGCGGCGGCCCCGCACAGCGACATCCACGGTTACAAGACGATCGCCGACATCATGCGGGCGCTCAACCCGTTCACCGGCGACTTCTACCTGGAGACGCTGCAGGTGGCGCGATACACCCGCGAGATGTACTGCCTGTTCGGCGGGCGCCACACGCACCCCTCGACGATCATGCCGGGCGGCGTCACAGTCGACATCACCCACCAGACCTGCACCGACTACTACGTGCGGCTGATGCGCTACATCGATTACACGAAGCGCTCGGTGCCGATGCACGACGACCTCTACGACTTCTTCCTGCAGGAGTTGCCGGGGTATGACATGGTCGGCTATCGCGACGCCGACCTGATCTGCTGGGGATACTTCGACGACCCCGACTACGTCGACTACAACTACAAGACGATGGCGGAGTGGGGGCGCAAGCGCTACGTCACCCCCGGTGTCGTCTTCAAGGGGGAGCTGGTCTCCACAGACCTGGTCGAGATCAACGGGATGATGCGGATCCTGCTCGGCAGCTCCTACTTCGACGACTGGACCGACCAGGAGACGTTCGTCACCCACGACCCCCTCGGCAACCCGGTCGACAAGCGCCACCCCTGGAACAAGGTGACGCTGCCGAAGCCGCAGAAGCGCGACTTCGCCGACAAGTACAGCTGGGTGGCCTCGCCGCGTATGTATGACCAGCGCAACGACACCTACGTCGCCAGCGACACCGGCGGCGGGCCGTTCGCCCGCCAGTGGGTGACGGCGAAGGCGGGGCTGGTCGACTTCGGCTACGCGAAGGCGACCGGCCAGAGCCTGCAGATGGTGCTGCCGCGCACTGCCAGCCAGCCGGAGATGGAGCTGGAGTGGAAGATCCCCGAGAAGTCGAACGCGGTCGAGCGCGACCGCGCCCGCAGCTATCACCAGGCCTACTCGGCGCTGATCGGGCTGCACTGCCTGGAGCGGGCGCTGAAGGAGGTCCGCGAGGGCCGGACGAAGTCCTGGAACGACTTCAAGGTCCCCCAGGACGCGGTCTCGGTCGGCTTCTGCGAGGCGGCCCGGGGCGTCCTCTCGCACCACATGGTGATCAAGGACGGCAAGGTGGCCAACTATCAGCCCTACCCGCCGACCCCCTGGAACAGCAACCCGCGCGACACCTACGGGACGCCGGGGCCATACGAGGATGCGGTGCAGAACACGCCGATCTTCGAGGAGAACGGCCCCGAGAACTTCAAGGGCGTCGACATCATGCGGGCGGTGCGGAGCTTCGACCCGTGCCTGCCCTGCGGGGTGCACATGTACACCGGTCACGGCCGGGTGCGGAAGGTGATGCACACCCCGACCGGGATGAGCTAGGAGGACGCCGGGGGTGCCAACCGACGCCGAGGCGCTGATTGAGCGGGTCCAGGAGCTGAGCGAGGAGGTCGAGCGGCTCCCGGACCCGCAGTCCCGCGCGCTGGCTCAGGAGCTGATCGGCGCCGTGCTCGAGCTCTACGGGGACGGTCTCGAGCGGATCCTGGCGCTGATCGACGAAGCGGGTGAGGACGGGACGGCGATCCGCGAGCGGCTCGCCGGCGATGGCACCGTGGCGAGCCTGCTGCTGATCCACGACCTATACCCGGTGCCGCTGGCGGACCGGGTCGAGGAGGCGCTCGACTCGGTGCGGCCCTACATGGAGTCCCATGGCGGCGACATCGAGCTGCTCGGCCTCGAGGGCGACGTCGCCCGCCTGAGGCTGAGCGGCAGCTGCGACGGTTGCCCCGCCTCCTCGGCGACCCTCGAGCTGGCGGTCAAGTCGGCGCTCACCGACGCGGCGCCCGACCTCCAGGGGATCGAGGTCGAGGGGGCCGGCGAAAGTCGTGGAGCCGAGGCGCTGGAGCTCTCCGGCGGCGAGCTGCCGGTGATCCAGGCCGATGCGCCGGTCGCGGGTCCCGCCTGGCACGAGCTGAACGGCGAAATCGACGGTCTCGGCGAGAGCTCGCTCGCCGAGACCGAGGTGCGCGGCACGAAACTGATCGTGGCGATGGTCGAAGGCTCGCTGCTCGCCTATCTTGACGCCTGTCCCTCCTGCGGATCGGCGCTCGCGGGCGGTGAGCTGAGCGAGGGGGTGCTCGCCTGCCCCGGCTGCGATCGCCGCTACTTCCTTCCCCGGGCGGGCCGCTCCCTCGATGACGAGCGGATCAATCTGAGGCCGGTGCCGCTGCTCGGCTCCGAGGGCCGGGTCCGGGTGGCGCTGGAGAGATGACAGCGGCCCCGGGCAACGGCTCCAACGGCGGCGGGCGGCCGATCGAAGAGAAAGTGGCGGCGAGGCGGCGCTCGACGATGATCGCCAACCTGCGGCGCCTCGCAAGCGGCGCTCCCGGCGCCGCCGGGGCGGGTGCCGGGACGCTCGAGGAGGCCTGCGACCTCTGCGGGGTCGGCATCCAGGAGAAGCACAACCACCTGCTCCAGCTCACCGACCGCAGGATCCTCTGTGTCTGCACCAGCTGCTGGGCTCAGCGCTCGGCGGACGCGGAGTACCGGCCGACCGGGACCCGGGTGCTCTGGCTGGAGGACTTCCGGCTGCCGGACGACCTCTGGGGACGGCTGCAGATCCCGATCGGCCTCGCCTTCTTCATCTTTTCCAGCGCGACCGACTCGGTGATCGCCCTCTATCCGAGCCCCGCGGGTGCGACCGAGTCGGAGCTGGAGCTGGGCGCCTGGGAGGACCTGAGGCGGGAGAACCCGGTGCTCCACTCGCTCGAGCCCGACGCCGAGGCGCTGGTCGTCAACCGGATATCGGAGCCGGCCCAGTTCGCGATCGTCCCGATCGACGACTGCTACGGGCTGGTCGGGACGGTGAAGGCGAGCTGGGAGGGGATCTCCGGCGGCGCCGCGATCGAGCGGGAGGTGCCGGAGTTCTTCGAGGGGATCCGCCGGCGGGCGGTGGTGAGCAGCAGGTGAGCCTTCCACCTTCCGACCGCGGCGTCGACGCCGGCGCCGGCAACGGCGCCCGCCGGGTGGCGGCGCGGCCTCCGGAGGTCGGGGCCGACCTCGGCGGCCGCGGGCCGGTGGAGACCGGGCCGGTTCCGGGGCGTCCCTGGCTCGAAATCGAGGTAAGCGGGGTCGTCCCGGTGCTCCACGCCGCGGCTCCGATCCTCTCCTTCAGCCTCGACCTGCGCGACCGCTCCGGCCGCGAGGTATTCATGGCGGCGCTCACGGTGATGATCCAGATCGAGCCGATCAAGCGCTCCTACGAGCCGGAGGAGCGCGATCGCCTGCGCGAGCTGTTCGGAGAGCCGCACCGCTGGGCGAGCTCGGCGCAGCGGATGGTCTGGGCCACGGAGAGCGTGCTCGTGCAGCCGTTCACCGGGCGCACCACGGTCGAGATGAAGGTCCTCTGCAACTACGACCTCGAGCTCGCCGCGACCCGCTACTTCCATGCGATCGAGGGAGGTGAGGTGCCACTCGCCCTCCACTTCAACGGCAGCGTCTATTACGCCGGGGAGGACGGGGGCCTGCAGATCATCCAGCTCCCCTGGGACACGGTCGCCGCCTTCGGCTTCCCGCTGACGGTCTGGAAGCAGATGATCGACTCCTACTACCCCCACCGCGGCTGGCTGCCGCTGCACCGCGAGACGCTCGAGGCGCTGCGGCGCCGCAAGGTCGAGCGCGGCCTCCCCACCTACGACGCGGCGGTGCTGGAGCTGCTCGAATCGGGGGGCGAGCCGCGGGCCTCCGGGGGTGATCGCGGGTGAAGGGCGTCGAGGAACTGGTCGGCACGCTGCTCTACGAGGGCTATGCCCTTTACCCCTACACGCCGGGCTCGACCAAGAACGCCACCCCGACCCCGTTCGGGATCGTCTATCCGCCCGCCTACGCGGAGAGCCAACCGGCGGCCCATCCGCTGGCGCGGCTCGAGTGCGCTCTGGAGGCCGGTCCGGAGGCCGAGCTGCGCGCCACGGTGCGCTTCCTGCAGGCCGCCGGCGCCGGCCACCGCGGCCTCGAACGGCGCCTCGAGCTCGGCCCCGTCCGCCTCGTCGAGCTGGCACGGCCGAACCAGGGCCCGCTGCGGGAGTTCAGCTTCGAGCCCGAGGACGGCGCGGGCCCCGCGATCGCCGGCCGGGTGCGAATGCGGGCCGAGCTGCTGGGCCCCGAGCTGGCCAGGGTGAAGCTCTGCGTCCACAACTCGACCGAGATCGCCCACCCCTCCGAGATCTCCCGCGCCGAGGCGCTTCGTCACAGCCTGCTCTCGGTCCACCCGCTGCTCGAGGTCGAGGACGGCAGGTTCGTCTCGCCGCTGGAGCGCCAGGGAGTTCGGGGCGATGCGGTCTCCGGCTGCGAACCGCTCAACACATTCCCGGTGCTGGTCGGGGATCGCGACCGCGCCGTGCTCGGCGCTGCGATCGCTCTGCCCGAGCATCCCGAGCTGGCGCCCGAGAGCCTCGGCAACCTCTTCGACAACACCGAGATCGAGGAGGCGCTGCTGCTCCACGTCCAGGCCCTCTCCGAGGGGGAGCGCGAGGCGATCGCCGGCCAGGACCCCGCGGTGCGCGAGATGATCGAGCGGGCCGATGCGGTCAGCAACGAGGAGATGCTCGACCTGCACGGGCGGCTCACCTTCGCCGAGCCCGAGCCGGGCGGCGACCCTGTCGAGCAGCCGCCGTCGAACTCCGAGCGCCGCCCGCCGCCCGGGGTCGACGCGGTCAAGGGGGAGGTGGAGACCGAGGTCGGCGGCGCCCCGCTGCGGCGAGGCGACACCGTGGTGCTGAGGCCGGGGACCGAGGGGGACGTCTTCGACAAGATCCTCGACGGGCGCAGCGCGACGATCGAGCGCATCTACCGCGGCTACGACGACAGGGTCTACCTCGGGGTCACGGTCAATGACGACCCCGGCCAGGACCTTCTCCGCGAGACCGGCCGCTACCTGTTCTTCTTCGGCGACGAGGTGGAGGTCGGGCCGATCGGGGAGCGGCGATGAAGCAGGTCGAGGCCCAGATCCTCGTCGCCGGGGTCGGCAACTCGTGGCTCACCGATGACGGCTTCGGAGGCCACGTCGCCCGCAGGCTCGAGCGGGCGGAGCTGCCCGCCGGGGTGCGAGGTCATGGATTTCGGGACCGGGGGCCTCGACCTCGCCTACGAGGTGATGCGGGGCTACCACGGGCTGATCCTGATCGACGTCAGCCGCCAGGGAGGGGAGCCGGGCACCCTCTACGTGCTCGAGCCCGACCCCGACGAGATAGACGGGGGGATCGAGGACGGCGAGGTGATCAGCCCGCATGGGATGGACCCGCAGACGGTGTTGCGCTTCGTCAAGGCGGTGCACGGCTGGCCCGGGAAGGTGGTGGTCGTCGCCTGCGAGCCGCAAGAGGTGGATGAGATGGGGATCGAGCTCTCCGCCGCGGTCGAGGCCTCGGTGGAGCGGGCGATCGAGGTGGTGCTGGAGCAGATCGAGGAGATGCGCCGCGAGGCCTCCGCGGAGCACGCCGGGACTCGCGCCGAGGAGGGGGGCTGATGCACGAGCTCTCCCTGGCCGGGGCGATCCAGGAGACGGCGATCCGCCACGCCGAGGGACGGCCGGTGCGCTCGGTGCAGATGCGGATCGGGCGCTTGAGGCAGGTGGTGCCCGACTCCCTGAGCTTCTATTTCGGCATCGTCACCGCCGAGACGATCTGCGACGGGGCAATCCTCGATCTGGAGCTGATCGATGCCCGCCTGCGCTGCGGTGACTGCCGCCGCGAGTGGGACCCGGCGCCACAGCCGGCAGAGGAGGAAGGCGAGCTGCTGCTGGTTCCGACGTTCCGCTGCCCGCGCTGCGAGGCAGCGGGCGCCGAGGTCCTCAGCGGCGAGGAGTTCGAGGTCGAGTCGATCGTCGTGGAAGATGACCCGCATGCGGGCCTCGCCGAAGCACGCTCAAGCGGCACGATCTGAGGAGAGCCGATGCACCGCACAAAGGTCAAGGTCACCGAGGACGCACTCGACGCGAACTCGACGATCGCCGCGGCCAACCGGGCCGACTTCGATCGCGATGAAGTGCGAGTCGTCAACCTGATGAGCGCTCCGGGCGCGGGTAAGACGACTCTGCTGGAGGCGACACTGCCCGGGCTCGAGCCCCGGGTCGGGGTGCTCGAGGGCGACGTCCAGGGGAGCATCGACGCCGACCGGCTGGCCGCCCTGCACATCCCGGTCACCCAGCTCAACACCGACAACGGGTTCGGCGGTGACTGCCATCTCGACGCGAACATGGTCCGCACCGCACTGCCCGACCTGCCGCTCGGCGATATCGACCTGCTGATCGTCGAGAACGTCGGAAACCTCGTCTGCCCGGCCGAGTTCCGGATCGGCGAGGATGCGAAGGCGATGGTCTGCTCGGTGACCGAGGGCGAGGACAAGCCGCTGAAATACCCCTTGATGTTCCGCACCTGCGAGCTGGTCGTCGTAAACAAGATCGACCTGCTCGATCACCTCGACTTCGACCTCGAGCGGCTCCTCTACAACGTCGACGCCGTCAACCCCGATGTCGAGACGATGCCCCTGAGCGCCAAGACAGGCGAGGGGGTCGAGGCGTTCCGCTCCTGGCTTGCCGGGGTGAGCGCGCGCCCGACCCCGGGCGCGGCCGCCGCCCGGTCCTGATCTTGGCCCAGAGCGCCATCTCACCGGCCTCGCGCGACCGGGTCGCCGCCCTGCTCGAGCTCAGGCTGGAGGCGAACCGGCGCTTCTTCGATCAGGAGGCGGATCGGGCTGGCGCGCCTCTGCCACCGGATGGCCGAGCGCTTCGCGACCGGCGGGCGCCTGGTGGCGCTCGGGGTCTCGCCGGCGGCGCGCTCCGACGTCCGCCACGTGACGGTCGAGTTCGTCCACCCGGTGATCGTCGGCAAGCGGGCGCTGCCGGCGATCGGGCTGTCGCGCGAGGGCGGGCCGCTCGACGCCCAGGTGGAGCTGATCGCCGAGCCGGACGACATCGCGATCGCCTTCGGGACGGACGAGACGGGCGGCGAGGAGGTCCGCGAGGCGCTCGCCGCGGCTCGGCGGCGCGGTTGCCTGACCCTGGCGTTCGCCCCCTGCGGCGCCGAGTGGGAGATGCCGGTCTCCGATCCGGATCCGTTCGTCCGCCAGGAGGTCGCCGAGACCGCCTACCACGTGCTCTGGGAGCTGGTGCACGTCTTCTTCGACCATCGCGGGCTGCTCACCGGCAGGGAGGCCGGACCGGTCCACGACCCCGGTCACTCGAGCTTTCTCTACCCGTTCCTCTCCGAGTCGGAGTCCGACCTCGAGGCGGTGGTCTCCGACGTGCGGGCCAGCGCGGTGATGAAGGCGAGGGAGGTGAGCGAGCTTCGCGAGCAGACGCTCCGCGACGGAGCCGGGGTGCTGGTCGAAGCAGCCGCGGAGCTGCGGGGCTGTTTCGATCGGGGCGGCAAGCTGCTGGCGCTCGGCAACGGCGGCTCGGCGACCGACGCGATGGACGCAGTCGCCGACTTTCGCTACCCGCCCTCGGGCAGCGGTTGGAGCCCGCGCGCAGCGATCGACCTCACCGAGGACTCCGCGATCCTCACCGCGGTCGGCAACGACATCGGCGTCGAGGAGATCTTCCAGCGCCAGGTGATCGCCTACGGCCGGCAGGGCGATGCGCTGCTGGCCCTCTCGACCAGCGGGAACTCCGCCAACATGATCCTGGCGCTCGAGGAGGCTCGCTCCCGGGATATGACGACGATCGCGATGGTCGGCTACGACGGCGGCCGGGTCGCCGCCGAGGGCCTCGCCGATCACACCGTGATCACCCGCTCCCAGCACATCCCGCGAATTCAGGAGGCCCAGGCGAGCGCCTACCACGCGCTGCGCGAGCTGGTCGAGTTGGACCCGCCCGGGGCGGTGCAGCCGGGTTGAGCGCGGCTCCGAGCGAGGGCCGGCGCCGGGTCCGGGCCCGCGTCGAGGGAACGGTGCAGGGGGTCGGCTTCCGTCCCTACGTCTACCGCCTGGCGGCCGAGCTCGGCCTCGGGGGGCAGGTGCGAAACGACGAGCGCGGCGTGGTGCTCGCGGTCGAGGGCCGCGGCGAGGACGTCGAGCGCTTCCTCGCCCGTCTTCCCGCCGAGGCGCCGCCGCTGGCAGCGGTCGAGCGGGTCGCCACCGAGGAGGAGGAGCCCAGGGGCGAGCGCGCATTTGCGATCGGCGCCAGCGAGCGAAGCGGCGAGCCCGCGGCCCTGGTCTCCCCGGACACCGCGATCTGCTCCGAGTGCCTCGCCGAGCTGAACGACCCCGAGGACCGGCGCCACCGCTATCCGTTCATCAACTGCACCAACTGCGGGCCCCGGTTCACGATCGTTCGCGGCGTGCCCTACGACCGGGCGCTGACGACGATGGCCGGCTTTCGGATGTGCCGCCGCTGCCGGGCCGAGTACGAGGACCCCCTCGACCGGCGCTTCCACGCCGAGCCCAACGCCTGCCCGGAGTGTGGCCCGCGCGCCCGGCTCAGCGCCCCCGACGGGAGCGCGGTCGAGGAGCGGGACGCGATCGCTGCCGCGGCACGTGCTCTGCTCGAGGGAGCGATCGTCGCGGTCAAGGGGGTCGGCGGCTTTCACCTCGCCTGCGATGGCGCCGACGAGGCCGCGGTCGCGAGGCTGCGGTCGCGGAAGCACCGCGAGGACAAGCCCTTCGCGCTGATGGCCCCCGAACCCGGGTCCGCGCGCCGTCTGGTCGAGCTCACCGCCGAGGAGGAGGACCTGCTCCGCTCCCCGCAGCGCCCGATCATCGTCGCCCGTCGCAGACAGACCGGGGCGGTCGCACCATCGGTCGCCCCCGGCAGGCCCGACCTCGGCGTGATGCTGCCCTACTCGCCGCTCCACCACCTGCTGCTGGGCGATGCCGGCACGCCGCTGGTGATGACCAGCGGCAACGTCTCCGACGAGCCGATCGCCTACCGCGACGCGGATGCGCTCGAGCGCCTCGGGCGGATCGCCGACCTCTTCCTCCTCCACGACCGTCCGATCGAGACCCGCACAGATGACTCCGTCCTGCGCGCCTCCTCGCGTGGCCCGCTGCTGCTGCGGCGCTCGAGGGGCTACGTTCCGGAGAGCCTCGCCCTGCCCCGGGCCGCCCCACCGCTACTGGCCTGCGGGGCGGAGATGAAGAACACCTTCTGTCTGGCGAAGGGGAGGCGGGCCTGGGTCGGCCCTCATATCGGGGACCTCGCCAACCTCGAGACGCTGACCTCGTTCGCCGAGGGGATCGAGCATTTTCAGCGCCTCTTCGCGGTCGATCCCGTGGCGGTCGCTCATGACCTTCACCCCGATTACCTCTCGACCAAGTACGCGCTGGAGCGCGAGGGCGTCGAGCACATCGGCGTCCAGCACCATCACGCCCACCTCGCCGCCTGCCTCGCCGAGCACGACGAGCCGGGCCCGGCGCTGGGGGCGATCTACGACGGCACCGGTTACGGGCCGGACGAGACGATCTGGGGCGGCGAGCTGCTCGCCGGCGGCCTCGACTCCTACGAGCGGGTAGGGCTGCTCTGGCCCGTGCGGCTGCCCGGGGGGGAGGCCGCGATCAGGGAGCCCTGGCGGATGGCCTGCGCCTGGCTGGCGCAGGCGCAGGCGGTCGACGAGCCGGCGTTGCCGGCGGCGCTCTCCGACCGGGTGGAGCCGGAGCGCTGGAGCGAGGTCTCCGCCCTGCATCGCTCCGGGGTGGCGTCGCCGCCGACCACCAGCATGGGCCGCCTGTTCGACGCGGCCGCCGCGATCTGCGGCGTGCGCGCCACCGTCAACTACGAGGGCCAGGCCGCGGTTGAGCTCGAGGCGGCGGCGGACCTCGCCGAGGCGCGTGAATGGCCGATGCCGCTGGTCGAAGCGGGTCCCGAGCACGGTGGAGCGTTGCTGCTCGACGCCCGCGAGCTGGTCCTTGCCCTCAGTGAGGCGGCCGCCGCGGGAATACCGCTTGGGCAGCTCTCGGCTCGCTTTCACAACGCGATCGCCGCGGCGACGGCGGGGGCGCTTGCGCTCGAGGCCGAACGCCGCGGAGTCGACCTGGCGGTGCTCTCGGGAGGCGTCTTTCAGAACAGGCTGCTGCTGGAGAGGACCTCGGCGCGGCTGTGCGAGCAGGGCCTGCGGGTGCTGACACCGCGGCTGCTGCCGCCCAACGATGGCGGCATCTCCTTCGGTCAGGCGGCGATCGCCGCGGCGACCCTCGGCTAGGTCCCGCCGCTACCCGTCAGGCCGTCGGGCCCCAGCGGGGCCGGGAGGACCAGCCCGGCCCGACCCGCTTGCGCGCCGTCACCCGTCCGCGACGCAGGACCTCGACCTTGTGCGGCCCCATCTTCCAGGGATGGGGCCCGATGCAGCCGTAGTGCTCGCGCACCTGGGCCTTCAGCTCCCCCCGGTGCTCGCCGCAGGCGTAGCGGGCGCGCCCGTAGAGGCCGCCGCCGTGCCAGACCAGCCAGTGGCCGGGGTCGGCGTCGAGGTAGGTGCCGAAGAGCAGCTCCTGGAGCTGCGCCTCGAGGGCACGCCGGGTCTGCGGATCGGGCTCGGCGGAGCAGAACTCGCATCTGAACAGGACCTTGACCGGCATCGACCGGATCATCTCCGTTCCGGGCTGCCCGCCGCAACCGGGGAGCTGATCCCCGCCGACCAGCGCTCCTCGATCCGCCCCAGGCGCCAGATCGCCAGCGCCCCCGCCCAGGTGAGCACGAACATCGCGACGATCGCATAGCCGACGTAGTTGAGGTCGAGTCCGGAGACGGAGTCCCAGGGCTGGCCGGTGAGGCCTAGCTTCTCGGCGAGCACCGAGACCAGCTCGATCGTCCCCACCACAAGCGCGACGACGACCGAGAGCCAGGTGATCGTGATGTTGTAGTAGAGCTTTCTGACCGGCCTGGAGAAGGCCCAGCCGTAGGCGAAGTTCATGAACGCCCCGTCGATCGTGTCGAGCAGCGACATCCCCGCGGCGAAGAGGACCGGCAGGCAGAGGATCGCGTAGATCGGCAGGTCGGCTGCCGCCGCGGTCCCGGCCACCGCCAGCAGGGCGATCTCCGTCGCGGTGTCGAAGCCGAGCCCGAAGAGGGCGCCGATCGGGTACATCTGCCACGACTTCCTGACCAGGTTGGTGGCCCTCCTGTAGAAGCGGTTCATGAAGCCGCGGTTGTCGAGCTCGCGCTCGAGCTCGGCCTCGTCGTACTGTCCTCCTCGCATCCGCCGGAAGATCCCGATGATGTTGAGCAGGACCAGCAGATTGAGGATGCCGATGATGAAGAGGAAGGTCCCCGAGACCGTCGGCCCGATCAAACCCGTGGCCCGGTGAAGGGTCGAGCCGTCGCTCTCGACCGCCCCGCTCAACCCCTTGATCCCAAGCGTGAAGGCGATCGCCAGCAGGAAGACGATCGTCGAGTGGCCGAGCGAGAAGAAAAAGCCGACGCCGAGCGGCCGCTGCCCGTCGCTCATCAGCTTTCTGGTGGTGTTGTCGATCGCCCCGATGTGGTCGGCGTCGAAGGCGTGGCGCATCCCCAGGGTGTAGGCGGTGATCCCCAAACCGACGCCGAAAACCCCACTCGAGCCGAGGCTGAGGTGCTGGGGGACCACGAACGCCAGGAGGAGGCCGAAACCGATCACGTGGAGGGCGAGGATCGCGGCCGCGAGGCCTCCGGCCCTGAGCCACTCGGCGCGAGTCAGCGATCCGCGAACGCGCTGCCAGCGGGAGGCCCCCAACCGCCCGCGTGAGACCGGCTCCATCTCGCCTCCTCGAATCGACTTCCGAGTGCAGACGAAACTTATTGCTTAGTGCAAGTGGTTGTCAACTAGTGATCGTCAGCCGCTCGCCGGGCGCAATCCGGGCAGAGGCCGGCGATCGGGAAATGGTTGAAGCTGGCCTCGTAGCCGAACTCCTTGCGGATCAGCCGCCGCACCCCTGCGAGCTGCGAAGGATCGACGGCGCGATGCTCGCCACAGGCGTCGCAGACCAGGTACTCGCGGGGGCCGAGCGAGATCCGCGCGTAGAGGCCGGGCCCATGGCCGAGATGGAAGTGGCGGACCAGGCCGGCCCGCTCGAAGGTCTCGAGGTTGCGGTAGACCGAGGCGACGTCGGCACCCCCGCCCGCGAGCTCGTTGAGCCGATCCGCGGTCAGCGGCTCCGACGCGTCCCAGAGCGACTCGAGCAACAGCCGGCGAGGCGCGGTGACCCGCAGGCCGGCGGCGCGAACCGCCTCCAGTGCGGCGTCGAGATCCGCAGCCTCGACCGGGGGGGCGGGGTGGGCGACGGTCACGCACCTCAGGCTAGCGCGGGGCCAGGGCGGCGCTGCGCTCCTGCGGACGGCGCTCCGACTACTCGCCGGGGAGCCGCGTCAACCACTCCAAGGCGGAAACGCCGCGGATGCGGTGCGGCAACGGGAGTCCGGCACGATCGCCCGCGATGGCGAGCAACCTCGACCCCGGCGCCCAGGACCCGGACCTCGAGTACCTGGTCATGCAGCTCCGTCACATCGGTGCTCCGGTGGAGGCGGTCGAGGAGGCGACAGAATGGCCGGCCTCGGGACGATGCCGGTATTCCGGCCTGACGATCCCCGAGTGCTCCTGCGCCAGCTGCACCCGGGAGCTGATCATGCGCTACCGGCCCAGGGCCTTCCTGCGGTGAAGGTCACCGCGGCTACGACCTAGCCGTCCTCCTCGTCGACCGCGCCGAGCAGCTGCCGGTAGTAGTTGCGGAATCCGTGACGCCGGTAGAGGCGGGTCGCGCCGGCGTTCTTCTCGACCACTGCCACTGACCAGAAGCGGATCCCCCGCTCGCGGAGCAGCTCGCGGGCTGCTTCGATCAGCGCGGTGCCGACGCCGTTGCCGCGAGCATCGTCGACCACCGCCAGGGACTCGATCTCGCCGATCCGCTCCCCGAGCTCCCAGGTCGGCCCCGGCTCGGTCAGTCGCAGGACCGCGTATCCGCACGGTTGATCCGCCGCCTCGGCGTCAACGGCCAGCAGCAGCCAGCATCCGTCGCCGCCGAGCCACTCCAGGTACTGCGCGCTGCGCAGCTCCCATGCGTCCTGCGCCGTGCGAACCGGCCATTCGGCGCCGGCCAGATCGCGGTGGAACTCGACCATCGAACGCCACAGCGGCTCGACCCGATCGAGATCGCCGGCACCGGCCTCGACGATGTCGATCTGACTGCTGCCCACGTCCCGATCATCGCAAAAGCCTCGCCGGCTCGAGAAGGGGTACTAGGTCCGGTTAGGGTGTCCGCATGAGGCTCTTCAGCCGCCATCCACTGCTTCGACATGCCCTCTGGCTGATGCTGATCATGACCGTGTCATTGGCCCTGGCGGTTGGTTGGTTCCTCATTGGGCTACCTGGTCAGGTGATGGCCATCTGGTCGATGGTCGCGGCAGTGATGTGGGCCGCCTACTGGCATTTTGGGCCGCCGGCGCGCAGCTCTCGCAGCAAGGCCTGATCGGCTCCTCAACCCAGGTGTGAGTGAACCCACCCCCCCGGCGGCGGTGACTCCCGCCCTTGGGCATCTGTGAAGCCCGCCCCGGCGGGTCGACCCTTGGTTCGAACAGGTCCCCCAGACCAACTTCGACCAAGGAGACAGTCATGAAGTCCATCACCAGCACGATCACCCGGGCACTGGTTCTCGCGGCATCGCTCGCCGCGGTTCTCGTGCCCGCGACCGCGGCCCAGGCCCACTCGGCGCCGAAGACGAAGCGGGTCAGCGTCAAGTCGAACGGCCAGGAGATCAACGTCGACAACGATTTCGGCGCCTCGGTCTCGGCCGACGGCCGCTACGTTGCCTTCCCCTCGCAGGGGAAGTACACCCATGGAGACGGCGGGTCCGACTACGACGTCTTCGTGCACGATCGGCTCACCGGGAAGACCCGGCGCGCCAGCCTCAAGTCGAACGGCAAGGAGGTCGACGGCCAGGACTGCCTGAACCACTCGATCTCGGCCAACGGCAACCTTGTCGCCTTCACCTGTGATGGCGCCATGGTCGGCAGCGACAACAACGGCTACCCCGACGTCTACGTGAAGAACATGTCGTCGGGCAAGATCGTCCGGGCGAGCGTCAAGTCCGACGGATCGGAGATCCCGGCCGGCAGCGGCCTGCCCTCGATCTCCGCCGATGGTCGCTACGTCGCCTTCGTCACTGACGGGGCCCTGGTCGGCTCCGACACGAACGGGGTCGAGGACATCTATCGCCACGACCTGAAGACCGGCAAGACGATCCGGATCAGCATTCGCTCGAACGGCGATCAGACCGACCAGAACAGCACCGACCCGAGCATTTCGGGTGACGGCAACAGGGTTGCCTTCGCCTCGCTCGATGGGTCGCTGACGGACGACAGCGACTTCGCCAACGCGGTCGACTCGGACATCTTCGTCCGCGACGTCAAGGGCAAGACGACGACTCGGGCCAGCCTCAAGTCTGACGGCACCGAGGCCGACCCCAACCACAACCAGACCAACAGGGAGCCGGCGATCTCGGCCAATGGGCGCTTCGTCGCCTTCAGCGCCGACGATCACGGCACCTTCGTGCCCGGGGACATGAACGCCGAGTCCGACGTTTACGTTCATGACCTGAAGTCGGGCAAGACCACCCGGGCGAGCATCACCTCGAGCGGTGACGAGCTCCCTGCGCCGAGTGGCGCCAACAACCCGGCGTCGATCTCAGGCAATGGACGCTTTGTGGCGTTCGAGTCCTACGCCCCGCTGGTCTCCTCCGACACGAACAACGCGGACGACATCTACGTCCACGATCGCAAGACGGAAAAGACCCGCCGGGTCAGCATCAAGTCCAACGGTCAGCAGGAGCCGACCTACAACAGCCAGCTGCCCTCGATCTCCGAGGACGGCCGCTGGGTCACCTTCAGCTCGCCGGGTCAGTTCACCGGCGGCGACTCCGGCGTCGACTTCGACGTCTTCGAGCGCGGCCCGCTGCACTGAGCATCAGGCGCGGCACTCCGGGCGGCCGGGCATCCCGGCCGCCCGGAGCCGTGCTCGCGCGAGGAGGCGGGTCCCGATAACGTTCCCCGCCGGGGGATGCAGGAGTAAGCCACGGCAAGGAGGGCTCGAGTGAAGCGAGTCGCATTGATCACAACCCTGATCGCCGCCGCCAGCGTCTGCGCGGTCGCCTTCGGCGCCACGACGCCGACCACCAGGTACTACACCGGCAAGGACCACGACAAGGGCTGCAAGAAGGATCCTGATTTTTGCCGGGTGTACTTCGATGGCGTGGTCAAGAACGGCCGGGTGAGCGCGATCCAGTACGTCGAGATCAACGGCATCCCGGTCAAGTGCGATGACGGCAGTCATTTCGACTACGGCATCGGCGGCCCCGTCTATACGGTCAAGGCGCCGATCCACGTCAACGGCAAGCGGAAGTTCAACGGTAAGTTCACGGCGTCCCTCGATATCTCACCGAAGGCCTGGTTCCGGCTATCCGGGACCTTCTCGAAGGGCTACAAGGATGCAACGGGGAAGCTCAAGATGACCTTCATCCGCGACATCCACAACAATCGCACCCGCTACTGCCGTAGCCAGTTCGACAAGTTCAGCGTCCACAAGACGGCGAACCCGCCTCCCTTCCACCCATAGGCCGGCTGGCTGTGCTTCGGGCGGAACGGCCGCCTCAGCTTCATCCCGAAGCGGCCCGACGGCCAGGCCACGTGAGGGTGGGACCTTTCAGCCGCCTATATGGCGCTTCAAAGGTCCCACGTCGGCCAACGCGTTACGGAAGGCGGCCAACGCGTTACGGAACGATGTGAACCCGCGCCGGGTGCTAGCGCCACCGGCCCGCGCGCCCGAAGGCTGTCTCCGGCTTGGGGGAGCGCTTCGGCCTGCGGCCCTGGCGAGCAACCCAGGCTCGCTTTTCCTTCAGCGCTTGCATGACAACCGCTGCCGCCGCAAGGATCACCAGACCGAGCGCGATGAAGAAGGGAATCATCGAGCTTTGACTACCCGGCCCCGCGCAGGCAAAACGGCCGGTTAGTCGATCAGACGGTGATCGGCGGCGCCTCGATCTTCGAGTTGACGCAGTTCAGCATCGGGTGCGGCTTCCCGTATGCCTGCACGAATCCCTTGCCGCCGAGCTGTTTTCGATCCCCGGCACACGCCTGGATTGCCCCGGCGTAGGCATCGACATGCTGGTTGACGCAGTTGCGTAGGGGCCCCGGAGTCCCGTATTGGGCCGCGAAGGCATCGCGTCCGGACTGCCGCGCCTCAGCCAGGCAGGCATGCACCGAGAGGGCGATCGCACCCGCCCGGACCAGATGTCCGGCGCCCGGCCCGCGCCGCCCGGCGCCGAGCGATGAAGAGGGGAGGACCAGGCTTGCGCAGAGCGCGGTGGCGATCATCAGCTTCTTCATGCGTCCCCCTTGATCGGCGTCTATGCCACCTCTCGGCCGCCGGCCGGTCTTCTTGAGGGGGCGCCCGGCTGGCTCGTTCAGCCGTCCAGGAAGGGGGCTGAACCTTCGCCGGCCGGCGAACGTAGTCCCGGTCAAAAGGCTCGCAAATCATGCAGCTTCCGCCGAGCCCTCGATCATCCCCATCCAGGCAGAAGAGAGGTTCCTTGATGTCGATACGACACCCCCTTGCGACTGTCCCTGCCCTGCTCGCCCTGATCGCATTGGCGGGCTGTGGTGGTAGTGGCAACAGCAGCTCAAGTGCCACCGCCGCCACCAACAGCACACCGTCGACGGCTGCGACCTCGGCTGCGACGATTGATGTCTCCAGCGCCGCCGGCCTGGGCCCGATCCTCGTCGACAGCCAGGGCCACACTCTCTACATGTTCCAAAAGGATCGCAACGGCATGTCGAGTTGCTCGGGCGCATGTGCGCAGATCTGGCCCCCCGAGGTCACCAAGGGGAGTCCGAAGGCAAGCGGTGGCGCCAGCGCCGCGAAGCTCGGCAGCGTGAAGCGCAGCGACGGGACGATGCAGGTGACCTACGCCGGCCACCCCCTCTACACATATTCGGCCGACACCGCTCCCGGTCAGGCCAGCGGCAACGGAATCGATGCCTATGGGGCGGTCTGGAACGCCGTCACTTCGAACGGTTCCAAGGCCCCGGCCGGAACAGGCTCCGCTGGGGGCGGCTCATCGACGGGCGGCGGCTCGTCCGGCGGCTACGGCTACTGAGCATTCGCACCGCGGTTCGCACCCCGGGGCCGGGAACGGCCCCGGGGGTGCGCGAACCGCGGTGCACCCTTGACCCACAGCCGCAGCGCCTGGGTATAGATGCGGGCCAGGGTGGCGATGGTCATCGGCGGATAGGTGAGTGGGAGCCGCCTCATCAGCCGCCTGCTGATCTCACGCCTGCGCATGGAAAGCGAGGCCTCGAACACCGGCTCGCCCGCCTCGATGCTTCGGAACCCGAAGCGGAGTGACTCGCCGGGCGGGTTCGTCCACCACTCGTAGTGCTGGTCGGTGCTCATGAAGGGGGAGACGTGCATGCGCTTCGGCACCCGGCCGCCGACCGTGCCGTCAGCTCCGGGCGGGCGGCCCTGCGCGTCGAGCACGTAGGCGTGCCGCTCGCCCCAGGGGGTGTTGGTGACCTCGGCGACGATTGCGTCGAGCTCGCCCGAGATCCGGTGGCAGAAGATGAAGCTGACCGGGTTGAAGCCGACCCCCAAGCAGGAGGGCTGGGCGAGCAGCCTGACCGGCCCCTCGGGCCGCCGTCCAAGCCGCTCCGTGAGCAGCTCGCCGACAGCCTCGCGCAGCGGAGTCCGGGCGTCGCCGAGGAAATCCGCCCGGCGGATCCGGGCCAGCGCCGGCCGGCGCGCGGACCAGAGCGGGTAGGGGTCGAGCAGGTCCGGCAGCTCCTCGAGGTCGAGCAGGGGCATGAAGATCCGATATGCGAAGTCGTGGCGGAGCGGTTTGAGCCGGCGGTGGCTCACCCATCCCTCATAGATCGCCGAGGCGGTCATGCGGCGAGCGCCAATTCATCGGACTCGAGACCACCGACGCCCACCGGCTCCATCGGCGAGGCGGCGCCCTCGGCGGCGATCGGCCCGCGGCCGCCGAGGGCCTCGGAGACCCGCAGGGCGGACCAGACCCCGTCCTCATGGAAACCCCATCGCCAGTAGGCACCGCAGTAGTGGGTGTGCCGGTGCCCGCTGATCTCGGCCCAGCGACGCTGGGCGGCGACGCCGGCGCGGGTGTAGACGGGGTGGGCGTAGTCGAAGCGGCGGATCACCCGGGAAGGGTCGATCGCCTCGCTGCGGTTCAGGGTGACCAGGAACCTCTGCCGGGCGTCGAGCGACTGAAGCCGGTTCATGTCGTATGTGATCGTCGTCCGCCCCGGGGCTTGCCGCCTGAGGTGAAAGTTCCAGCTCGCCCTTGCGGCGCGGCGGCGGGGGAGGAGCCGTCCGTCGCTGTGGAGAACGGTCTCGTTGGGTTGGTAGGGGATCGCCCCAAGCACCATCGACTCGGCGGGGCTCGGGTCGGCGAGCAGGGCGAGCGCCTGGTCGGAGTGAACCGCGAGGACAATCTGGTCGAATCGCTCGCTGCCGCGCTCGAGCCGCAACGTGGCGCCGGCCTGGTCGCGCTCGATCCTCCTCACCGGCGAACTCAGATGCAGGCGATCCCCAAAACCTCGCGTCAGCGCCTCGACGTAGCGCTTCGACCCCCCCGTCACGCTGCGCCAGCGAGGCCGCCCGCGGAGCTGGAGCGCGCCGTGGTTGGCGAAGAATTCCGCCATGAAGCTGGCCGGTAGGGACCACAGCTCGGCTGGGTCCGCCGACCAGATCGCCGACACCTGGGGGACGATCAGCCGCTCGACGAAATAGGGCGAGTAGCGCCGCTCGGCGAGGAACTCCCGCATCGAGGGGCCGCCGCCGTTGCGTCCAACGAGCCCCCGGGCCTCGCGGTTGAAGCGGACGAGGTCGGCGAGCATGCGATGGAAGCGCGGGTCGACGGTGTGCGCGGGGCGGGCGAACAGCCCGAGCGGCCGGCTAGCCCACTCGAAGCCGCCCTTCCCGTCGGACACCGAGAAGCTCATCTCGGCCGGCTGGGTGACGACGCCGAGCTCGGCGAAGAGCCGGTCGAGGTTCGGGTAGTTGCGGTCGTTGAGGACGACGAAGCCGGTGTCCACATCCCAGCGGCCGGCATCGTTCTCGACCGAGACCGTGTTGGCGTGTCCTCCCGCGTAATCGCCGGCCTCGAACAGATGGACGTCGTGGCCGGAGTCGAGAAGCTCGTGGGTGGCGACAAGCCCGGATACGCCGGCGCCCACCACGGCGATACGCAGCGGGTATCCGTCGCGGCCAGGGTTCATTATTGGATCAGTCTGTCTAGGCATCGTCCAGAGTGTGTAGCCTGTCAAGCTAGCACAAACGGAGCAGATCGTCGAGTCTTTGTCCAATGTCTGAGCATGAACACGAAGCGCTGGTGCGGATCGGTGAAATCAGCCGCCGAACCGGTGTCCGCCCGGACGCGATCCGCGCCTGGGAGCGGCGCTACGGGCTGCTCGACCCGGTGCGCAGCCCCGGCGGATACCGCCTCTACTCGGCCGCCGACGAGGCGGCGCTGCGGGCGATGCGAGAGCTGACCGGGCAGGGCCTCGCCGCGGCGGAGGCAGCGAGGCTTGTAAGGGCGGGCGGCGCAATGGCGCCCTCTCCCGTTCCGCCCCCCGGAGGGGTAGCGCTCGACCCCGCCGCGCAGGCCACATGGCTGCGGTCGGCGCTCGAGGCATTCGACGAGCCCGCCGCCAACGCGATACTCGACGAGTCGCTCGCCGGGCTCTCCCTCGATCGCTTCATCGAGGGCGTCGTCCTGCCCGCGATGGCAGGGATCGGGGACAGCTGGGAGCGTGGCGAGGTCTCCGTCGGCCAGGAGCATTTCGCCTCGGGGGTGATCAGGGGGCGCCTGCTCGGCCTGGCCCGCGGATGGGGGTCCGGGTCGGGACCGTTGGCGCTGCTCGCCTGCGTACCCGGCGACCTGCACGACCTCGGGCTGATCTGCTTCGGCCTTTGTCTGCGCGAGCGGGGCTGGCGGATCGTCTACCTCGGCCCCGATACCCCGATCGAGACGGTCGAGGAGGCAACCGAGTCCCTCCATCCCCGATGGGTCGTGCTCGCAGCCTCGCAGCCCGATCTGTTCACCGGGGTGGCCCACCAGCTGGGCAGGGTGGGGGGGAGCGTCCGGCTCGGGGTCGGCGGCGCGGGCGTCAGGTCCGCCGGCTCTCTCGAGGGCCTGGCACTCCTTCGCGGAGGCCCGGCCGGGGAAGCTGAGGCGCTCGCGACCGGGCTCCGGGACGGAGCAGAGCCGAGCGGACGTAGGCTGGCGTAGGCTCCCTGCCCGGCACCGGAACGCATCACCGAACGAAAGGAATCTGGGAGACCCGGAGGAGATGAAACGCCAGCTCGACGAGGCCGTCAAGGCCGGCGCCTAGGAGGGCGGCGGGGCAGGGATGCCCCCCGGCGAGGAGGCGACCGTGCACCCGGCCCTCAAGCATGCCGCGAGGACGGCCGATGCTGCAACGGATGCACGCAGCCGAGGAGACTTGCGAGGTGCGGTCGGGTCGCCGGATCGGGTGGGCGGCGGCTCTGTTGATCGCGGTTGTGGCGGCCGGCTGTGGCGGTGGTTCAACGGATACGACCGTGGCGACCGGGCCTCCGGTGTCGGGCAGCTACCTCGGAGTGACCAGCCAGGGCCTGCCGATCTCATTCGTGGTCCATCCGGGATCGGTCAGCTCGGTCAGGTTCGGCTGGCGGGCACGCTGCGCCGACGGACAGGTCCACACCAACACGATCGCCCTCGACGGCACTCGGATCCACTACGGCGTCTTCTCGCTCGGGGGACTGCTGGAAACCGGGGGGATCGCGCACGTCGACGGGCGGATCGCAGGCTCGACGGCGTCGGGCACGCTCTCGCGCAGCCGCGGGACGGCCTTCGGGACCAACTGCCGCACCAGCGGGATCAGCTGGCATGCGAAGCTGGACACGGCATCGGGGGGTGACGCCGTCTGAGAGGACGGCCGTGCTGGCGATCGGGGCCTGCGCGGCGGCGCTGCTCGGATGTGGGGGAGGAGGGTCGGCTGAAACGGGGCAAGCGAACCCGGCCCGGCCCTCCCTGAGCGCGGAGACCTGCCGGCGGCTGCAACCTCTGGCGCGCTCCGAGATCGGCGCGAGCGGCCTGGCGTCAGGCCCGATCAGAACGGCGGCGTCCGGCACGGTGCGGCTCTCGAAATGCACCTTCTCGGGGCGGGGCGCCCGGGCCTCGATCACCCTCGATACCGCCTCGGACTCCCACCAGCGGTTCGCCAACCGGGTCGTGGAGGAGGTCCAGTTCAGCGGCGGCGATCCGGCGAGGCTCCCCCGGCAGGTGAAGGGGGTCGGTGACCCCGGCTCCGAGAATGGGGGGGCGGTCTGGACATCGGCCTCGGCGCAGCTCTTGGCGATCCGGGGGAATCGGTTGCTGATCGTCGACTTCTACTTGCCCGGCGCGCCGGATCGGCGTCTGCGGGAGGCCGCGGCAGCTCTCGCCCGCCGCGCCTACGCGCTCACCGGCTAGCCCGATGCGGGGTACGTCTCGCTGACCAGCTGGAACTCGTCGCTGTACTCCTCGAACAGGTTGACGCCCTCATCCTCTCCGGTCCCGGCGAGGGCCGCGTAGAGGCGCTCGAAGAACTCGGCGGTGCGCAGCGCGGGCGTCACCTCCCACCGCACCCGGGCCGGGACGTCGGCGGTCATCTGATGTGGGGTCTCGGCAGGGACCTCGAAGCTCTCGCCCTTCTCGTAGTCTCGCTCGACTGCGCCGATGATCGTTCGAACACTTCCCTCGAGGACCTCGAAACGCTCGACCTGCTTCGGGTGCAGGTGGTTCGGGGGCATCTTCCCGGTCCCGGCGTAGCTCGCCTCCATCTCGAGCAGCTCGCCGTCGGTCTCGTTCGCGGTCCGGACCGGCAGCAGCCGGAAGCCGTCTGGCCCTTCGATCTCCTGGCCTGCCTGCGCCACGAGGCGACCCTATCCGGATCTCAGCGCCTCTGCTCGCTGAACATCTTCATCGCGTGTCGCCCGGCCGGATGAGCCCTGAGCTCACGCACCATCCCGGAGGTGTGCTCCGGCAGCTCGCCGGGTTGGGGGAGCGGCACCCCGTACTGGGGCGGCATCAGGACCGAGGCGGCCAGGGCGGAGAAGGTGAGGTCGGCGGCGCTGAAGCGCTCACCCCATAGGAAGGGACGCCCGTCGGCGAGCAGCCCGGCCACCTCGTCGAAGCTCGCTCGCACCACGACCTCGGAGAGGGCCGCGGTATGCGGGGTGACGTCGAGGTAGCGGTCGATCCCCCGCCAGACCAGGGGATAGAGGAGCGGCATCACCCGCCGCTCCCAGGCCGGGACGCCGGTGGTGGCGTAGGCGAGCGCGATCTCGCGGCAGCCGCGCAGCTCGTTGTACATCCAGCGGCGGCCCTCCGGCCCCAGCCTGCGGTCGAAGTCGCGCTCCAGCCTGCGGATCTCGGCGCGGTCGGCGTCCTCGTCGGCATAGATGCGGCGCTCGGCGGGGGCCTGCGCGTCGGCCCACTCGAGGATCTCGGCCGAGTCTGCCAGGACCCGCTCGCCGCAGACGAGGACGGGAGCGGTCGTCCCGCCGCCCGCCCGGCGCACCGCGACCCGGTGGATCAGCTGCAGGTGGGCGCGCTCGACGTATGGGACGCCGGCCCGCTCCAGCGCCCATCGGGCCTTCTCGCAGTAGTGGCTGATCGGGATCGTGATCAGCTCGCATCTGGTGGTGGCGGCGGGCATCCCAGCCGATCATCGCTGACCGGGGTCGCGGCTGCCGGGCGGGTCGATTAACGTGGAGCGCGGATGGCGGCGGTGAAGCTCTTCCTCTCGATCTCGCTCGACGGCTTCGTCGCCGGCCCGAACCAGAGCGAGGAGAACCCGCTGGGGGAAGGCGGGATGCGGCTCCACGACTGGGCCTTCGAGCTCGCCGCCTGGCGAGAGCCCCACGGTCAGGAGGGCGGCGAGGTCAACGCGAGCACCGAGATCGTCGAGGAGATGCGCGAGGGAGTCGGCGCCACGCTGATGGGGCGCAATATGTTCGGCGGCGGGCCGGGCCCCTGGGGAGAGGATCCATGGCAGGGCTGGTGGGGAGAGGAGCCGGCCGCCGGGGACAAGGACGTGGCGATCGGCGGGGGCGCGAGCGCCGCCCGGCAGTACATCGGCGCGGGCCTGGTCGATGAGATCAACCTAGCCTTCGTCCCCATCCTGCTCGGCAGCGGCGCCCGTCTCTTCGACCAGGGCGCGGGGGCCGGCACTGCGCTCGAGGTCGCCCGGGTCGTCGATGCCCCGGGCGTCACCCACCTGAAGTACCGCTAGGGGAGAGAGGCCGTGGCTGACGCCATCGTCGTCGGGGCCGGCCTGGCCGGACTGTCGGCTGCCCGCGACCTCGCGGCCGCCGGGACGGACGTGGTGGTGCTCGAGGCCCGCGACCGCCCGGGCGGCCGGGTCGTTCAGACGACCCTCGAGGACGGCCGGCTGGTGCAGCTCGGCGGTGAGCTCACCGGTCCCCATCAGTCCTCGTATCGCGGCCTGGTCGCCGAGCTGGGCCTGACCCTCGAGCCCTCCTTCGTCGCCGACACCGGGGAGGAGACCTTCCTGCTGGCGGAGGGGCGCTACGTCGGCGACGGCCACCCGTGGATGAGCGACGAGGACCGGGCCAGCTACGCCAAGGCCGAGGAGGAGTTCGCCCGGCTTGCGAGGACGGCTCGATCCGGAGGATCCCTGGTCACACCCGGAGGCCGAGCGGCTCGACCGGCTCTCGATCGGGGACTGGCTGCGGGAGGCCGGCGCGACCCGGAACGCGGTCCGGGCCCGCGACCTCTTCGCCCTGGCGCTCTCCTCGGAATCGATCGAGCGGACCTCGCTGCTCTCCGAGCTGCGCAAGGAGGCCTCCGCCGATGCCGGCGGCTTCTACTCATACGAGACATGGGAGGCGGAGCGGGTCGCCGAGGGATCGGCGACGGTGCCGCTGCGGATGGCCGAGGAGCTGGGCCACCGGGTTCGCTACGCGACTCCGGTGAGCCTGATCCGGGTCAGCAGCTCGGGCTGCTCGGTGACCGCCGCGACCGGGGAGCGCTTCGAGGCGGAGGTCGTCGTCTCTGCTGTCCCCGCCGGGCCGCTGCGGGACATCCAGATCGAGGGGGTCTCGGCGGAGCGCCTCGGCTCGCTTCACCGCCAGCGCCATGCGCTCGCGGCGAAGCCGGTGTTCGCCTACGAGTCGGCCTTCTGGGAGGAGGAGGGCCAGAACGGCGACCTTTACTCCGAGACCGGGCTGATCGGTGGTGCCTGGGCGCAGGCCGGCGGGGTGATCTCGACCCTGGTGCCGCCCGAGCGGCTCGCACCGCTGATCGCCACCCCCGGCCATCTCGTCGCCGAGGAGCTGACCGCGGAGATGGTCGCTGCCTTCGGTGAGCGGGCGGGCAGCCCGGTCGCCTTCTTCCTGCGCCGCTGGGGCGTCGACCCCTGGACCCAGGGCTACATCACCTCGTGGCGGCCGGGTGACGTGATGGCGGTGGGGCCGCTGCACGGCACCCACGAGCCGCCCTTCTACGTCTGCGGCTCGGACCAGTGGGTCTGCGGCTACATGGAGGGCGCGGTGCGGACCGGGCGGGCAGCCGCGGCCGCGGCGCTCCGAGCCTGACGCCGCCGCACTGAGCTGGTCGCCGCTCAGGCGGAACAGGCGCGGACTCTCCCCGGATGGAATCGCCGGGCTCTCGGTGATTCAGTGTGCCTAGTTCTTGGTACGACGGTAACCACAAGAGTGGCGATGGCAACTATTAAAGCCGCAGACATAGGCCCCAGCCGGCCCGCGCGAGGTCGGCGCTGGAGGAGAGATGACTCTCGGCGGAAAGTTCATCGCCCGGCCGCACGCACCGACGAAACCCGACCCCAGCCCGGGGAGGCCTTCAGCAGGGTTCCCGACCGTCCCCGGGACATCGCGTTGGCGCTGCACCAAGCCAAGGCGTTGGGGCGAAACGGCGCCGGGGAGCGGGCGGCGGTGGTCGACGATGGCCGACGCGACGAGGAGCCTCGAGATCTGGCGTCGCCGAGAGCTGGGAGAACGGAGGTGCGCGAGCAGACAGCCATCGCTGGGGATCGATCATCGGGGGCGGCCCCAGCGGATGAGACGGTCGTGACATGGACACGGTCGGCCCACTTCCGAGCCGCTCGGGGCGGAGAATCCCTTCAGCGCGGCCTTGGACGCCAGGTCGGCGGGGAACCGCAGCGTGATCGATCGCAGCCCGGCCGGAGGGACGGTGTGGTGAGATCGTGGCCCGGGTCTTCGCGCCCGCGGAGATCGGTGGCGAGGCGACCCAAGCGATGCAGCCTCACCGGCGAGAAGTAGTTGATCTGCATGTCCGCTGGAAGTCATTCATGCGCTCATAGGAGAGCTCGAGCGAGCGGCGGATCGAGGGCGCCGCGGTGTTGACCGGCGTCGAGTGGCCGTGCTGCTCGAGGGCGGCGGCGGCCAGTACCCCGACCGCGTCGAGGTCGGAGAGGTCGCAGGGGTGCACGTGGGCGCGGCCCCCGGCGGCGGCAATCTCTCCTGCGTCGGCTCGAGCACCGGATGTTGCGGGCCACGAGCAGACCGTGCCGCCGGCGGCTCCGACCCGAAGCCGCTCGGCTTGCCGACCCCCGAGGAGGAGCAGCTGATCATCACCACCCTGCCGCCGACGGCGTCCTCCAGGGACCCGCTGCGGATCCGGCGCAGCACCCCCGCCGGCGTGTAGGGCGTCTTGAGGCGTGCTTGTTGGCCCTGCCGGTCAGACCGGCGATGGGCTCCGTGCGCGCCGATCTGACCGGCTCGCGCCGCCTCAGCCCGGTGAGGAGCGGGCGCGGAGGACCTCCAGGCAGGCCTCGGCGGCGGCGGCGCCGGAGCGGGTCGCTCCCTCCATGTGGATGTGCCCGACGCCGGCGATGTCGGTGCAGGCCCAGTGGATCGGGCCGATCGGCCGGCGCAGGTCCCCGCCGAAGCGGCTCAGCCCGCCGACCCCGAAGCTGGTCCCGTAGGCGCCCCGGGTCCACTCCTGTCCCGACCACTCGGTCTCGATCAAGTCGACCGGCCGCAGCGCCCGCTCCCCGACGTAGGCGGCCATCCCCTCGAGCACCGCTTCGCGCCGCGCCCCCGGCTCCATCTGCCCGACGCGCTCCGCGAACTCCCCCGCGAGGAAGGTGCAGAGCACGCCCGCCGAAGCGGAGGGGGGCGAGTTGTCGTAGAGCTCGCGGACCAGCTGGTAGGGCGCGAATCCCTGGCCGGAGAGACCCTCGTCGCGCCAGAATGGCTGCTCGTAGACGGCGAGGAGCTTGGTCACGCTTCCCTGGGAGAGGCCCTGCTCGAGGCGAAGCCGCCAGGCCGGGAGCGCAGGCCGGAAGCGGATCGCGCTTGCCAGGTTGGGCGGGACCGCGACGATCGCCGCGCGGGCCCGCGCCTGCACCGGGCCGGCATCGATCTCGACCCCGGTATCGGTCCAGCGGAGCTCGCGGACGGGCGCCTCCAGCACCACCCGCTCGCCGAGGCGCTCGGCGAGCCGGATCGCGATCAGCTGAGATCCGCCGACCACGCGGTAGGCGAGGCACTGCTCCGGCTCGAACAGCTCGAAGGTGCCGCCGGCGCCGGCGATCATCCAGAGGCCCTGGAGCAGCGAGAAGGTGTGAGCCGGCTTGGCGAGGAAGCCGCCGGCGAGCCAGGCGCGCAGCAGGTCGCGGGCCATCTCGTCGCCCACCTCCCGCTGCAGCCAGGCCTCGAAGGTGATCGAGTCGAGCTCGGTCGCGTCGGGGTGCGACCAGGGCGCCTCGGGATCGAGCTCCTTGGCGAGCGCGTCGAGCTTCGAGTCGGCCTGCTCGAAGGCGCGCTCGGAGGCCGGCCCCGAGGGGCGCGTCGTGGCCCCGGTAGCGATGCGCCTTTCCGCCGGGATCGATGAAGACGTGCTCGCCCTCGCGGAAGCTGGGGAACAGCTCGATCTCGAGCTCGGCCAACAGCGCCTGCAGCGCCGACTGGTAGGGGGCGACCCACTGGCCGCCGAGCTCGTTCGCCTCGCCGCCGATCTCCGTGTTCCAGGTCCGCCCGCCGACCCGGTCACGCGCCTCGAGCACGAGGACGTCGACGCCCTCGCGGCTGAGCGCGGAGGCGGCGGTGAGGCCGGCGATGCCGGCCCCGACCACCGCTACATCCGTTTCGACGATGCGATCAGGCAAGCGGCCTCCTCAACCGGCCGATCGGAACCCCGCGCTCAGTCTATGGGCGATTCCGCTCGGCCGGCCCGACGCTCAGGCGCCGGCCTGCAGCGCGATGCCGTCGGCGGTGCAGTGCTCGGTGGTGCCGTTGGCGATCGTCGCCACGTTGAAGGTGGCGGTGCCGCGCTTGGTCGCGAACACCAGGTTGGCGATCGTCCGGAAGAAGCCCCCCGACGGCACCGGCGGCGGGCCGCCGAGCACCATGGTGCCGGCCGGCACGTCGATCTGCAGGTTGCCGGCGTTGAGGCTGCCGGGCGTGTGCGGGTTGGAGCCGGTGTCGTTCTGGAAGTTCTCCTGGATCGTCCCCGCGTGCTTGGAGCGCAGCGCGAAGACAAGGGCCGTCCCGCCTCCGCTGGTCCGGCAGGCGGCTCGCAGGGTGAGCCCGTTGACCGTGCCGACCGTCCGTGTCGCCGCCCCCGGCTTGGCGTCGGCGGAGAAATGGAGGCGCACCGCGGGTGAGCTGCGAAGCTGCTTGCGGAGACCCCGCGACAGGGCGCGCTTGCGGACGCTGTTGGGGGCGAGCTTGGCCGGCTTCACCGCGTTAGGGCGAAGCTGCTCGGCGCCGACGCTGTGCCTCGGCAGCGTCACGGCGGCGTAGGAGACCCCGCCCAGGGCGACGCACAGAGCGATCATCGAGACGAGGTTCGAAAAGGTCAGACGCGACCCCAGGGACTTCAGCACAGTTGACTCCTTGTTAGTTGGGACCGGGCTTCTATCGGCAGCGGACCGCGCCGACCTTGAGCCCTGGTCGGTGTTGCTAGCGTCCCCGGCCCGAACCTGAGCCCTGGGCTCGATCGCGTTGCGAGTCGCGCTCGGACGGCCCCCGGCCTTTCCCGCGGCTGTTAGCGTTGCCGCGCCGATGGCCGCAAGATGGGCAAGACTCGGGGTGATCGCCAGCGGCTTGACGCTGGTCGCCGCATCGACTTCGATCGGCCGGGCCGGTGCAGGGCCGATCGCGGCAGGCACCGTCGAGCAGAGCTGCGAGCACGTGTATCAGGCCGAGGCGCCCCAGCCCGGCGAACCGGCGGGCGGCACTCCCGGGATTCCCGCCGATTGGGCGAAGGCCCCTCCGGGGCTGTTGCCCGACCGGGTCTTTCTCCGCACCGAGACGGAGGGCTTCAACCGCCTCTACGACTTCGCCACCCGCAGAGGCGGGATCTTCGCCCGCCTGCGGGTGGGCTCACACCCGTGGCGCCGGCTGCCGCTGCCGGCCTGCTTCGCCGGCCATGTCGCGCAGATATCCGTCGATGACGACGAGATGATCGCGCTCGATGATCAGCGCCATGTGTTCACGATGAACCGGGCGCTCGACAACGGTTCGGCGTTCAGCTGGACGGGGCACTGGGGTGTGCCGATCTGGCGCGGGCCGGGGATCACCCTTCCACCGACCAGGGCCTGGTCCTGGTCGGTGATATCGCCGCTCGAGGATCACAACTGGACCGATCCGGCCGGAAACCGGACCGCGGTCGGCGCCGGCAAGGTCTCCCATATCTGGGGTCTGCGACCGGGCGGACGGCGGCTGACCTTCTGGGATCCGTGGCTACCGCTCGATCAGAGCTACGAGATGTGCGGCCCGCATCGCGGGCGCTTCCGCGCGGTCAATCTCAGCGCAGCCGGCTCCTATGTGTTCGTGATCGGCCACCACGGCGACATGTTCACGCGCCTGTACGACTTCGATATCTCCGGCCATGACCCGATCTTCTTCACGTACTCCTACCTCGACCAGCGCGGCAAGGGCGACGGTTCGCCGATCCAGCTGCCGCCCGCGAACTGGACTCGGCAGCCGAAGATCCACGGCAAGATCACCTCCGCGATCTCGATCAACAAGGTCGGGGTGGACGCGGTGCACCGCATCCTCCGGGTCGAGGGGGTGCACCGAGGCCACACCGGGTTCTGGCAGCGTGACGTCAGCTCACCGCCGGCGGAAGGTTGGCAGTTCCACCGTACCGACGCCCGACTGAGCCGCAGGCTGCTCCCGAACCCACATGGCGACACCTCGGCGCTCGGGCTCGCCCCGGGCGAGGACAGGCGCTACCGGATGCACGCCGGCGGAATCACCGCGACGCTCACCAACTACAACGTCTACTGCTCGCCGGCGACCCTGCGCTGGCGCGAGAACGGCAAGGTGCGGGAATTCCGCCTCTACAACGTCGACGGCCTGCGCCAGGTCCCGCGGGCTCGCGGGCTCGACGATCAGCCCCGGATGCAGTACGGCGAGATCAAGTGGGGACCGGGAGAGTTCGAGGCAGTCACGTTGGAGGCGACCAAGGCGGAGATCCAGATCCCCGAGCACGGCTGGACCTTCGAGCACATCGCGGGTTGAGGCATTTCCTTCACTGCCGAGATAACCGATGCAGCCCGCGAGGCGCTCGGCATCCTCCGCGACGGCTCCACCTTCAGCTGGTCCACGGTGACCCTGCTGGGTCTTGTGGTCTACGTCTACTCGGTCGAGGTCGAACGGCGGCGCTGGGACATCATCCTCGCCGGGCTCGGGTTCTGGCTGATGGACTGGTTCAACGAGCTGGTCAACTCGGCGATCTTCCATGCCACCGACCGGGCGCCGCTGTGGACGGTCACAGGCGACACCAGCTACCTGATCCTGATCGGGCTCAGCATCGAGATCTCGCTGCTCTTCCTGATCGCCGGCGTCGCCTTCGTCAAGCAGCTCCCCAGGGACCCGGCCCGGCGGATCCTCGGCGTACCCAACCGCCTGTTCCTGGTATTCGCCTTCTCCTGCGCCTGCGTCGTGGTCGAGCTGTTCCTGCACTCGACCGGCTACTTCACCTGGGAGTACTGGTGGTGGAACACCCCGTTCGTGCCGTTGATCGTCGTCTTCGGCTACATGACCTTCTTCGCGATCGCCGCCTGGATCTACGACATGGGCGACGACCGCCGCCGCCAGCTGCGGGTCGTCGGCGGGCTGGCCGCGATCGACGTCACCCTCGGCCTGGCACTGGGGCTCTCGGGCTGGCTCTGAGCCGGTTTTTTCCGACCCGCCGGGGCGCAACGATGGTCCCGATGAGACGCGGCGGAGACCTGGACCCGCAACTGCGGCGCCGAGCACGGGTTTCGGGAATCAGATGATCCTGTCCCCCAGCAGGAGCTGGATCGTGGTGGCCGGCCTGGTGATGGCAGCTGCCCTCGCCGTGGCGCATCCGCCGGGGGCATCCGCGCGCCGCGGCTGTGGCGACGTCGAGCGGGTGACGGCGACCAAGAACGTCAACCCCGGCGGCCCGGCGCCGCTGGCTGTCGGGGACTCGGTGATGCTGCTCGCTCTCCACAACCTGGCAGCGGTCGGCTATGACACCAACGGCCAAGGCTGCCGGTCGTTCGCGGAGGGGCTGGGAGTGGTCCGCGCAACCCGACGGGCGGGAGAGTTGCCGCGCCTCGTCGTGCTGGCGCTCGGCACCGACGGGAGGGTGACGATGCCCCAGATCCAGAAGGCGCTGCGGGTCGCCGGGCCCGATCGCGTGCTCGGCCTGGTCACCCCGAACGAGCTGGGCGGGGGCGCCGGCTTCGACGCCAGCGTGATGCGCAAGGCCGCCGCCCGGCATCCGACCCGGATCGTCCTCTTCGACTGGGTCCGCTACAGCCGCCGCCACAGCGGCTGGTTCCAGCCCGACCACGCCCACCTCTCCTATCAGGGAGCAACCGCCTTCGCCCGCCTCCTGGCGATGGGCGCGCGGTTCTCGCGGCCTGGTCAGGACCCGCACCGAACCCGCTTCCCGAAGGGCGGGCACTCGGGCTCGGGCCCTGGGGGCGGCTCGAAGTCCCGGTGTCAGGGGTTGCGGGTGACGATCGCGGGGACCTCGCACGCCGACCTGATCTCGGGAACCGCCCACCGCGACGTGATCGACGGCGGCTCCGGCGATGACGAGATCCACGGCAAGGGCGGCAACGACGTGATCTGCGCGGGGCGCGGCAAGGACTTCGCCTTCGGGGGGCCGGGGGGCGATCGGATCGATGGGGGCGACAACCGCGATTCCCTGCACGGCAACGAGGGCAAGGACAGGCTGCGCGGCCAGCGCGGGGCCGACTACCTCTCTGGCGCCGAGGACGGCGATCTGATCATCGGCGGGCCCGACGGCGGAACCCCGGCCAGCGCCGACGTCGCCGCCTTTGGCGGGCCCCTGGGGCCGGTCAAGGTCGACCTCCGCCGCGGCATAGCCCACGGGCAGGGGCTCGACCGCCTGGTCGGGATCGAGGGGGTGATGGGCTCGACCCTGCCCGACAAGATCATCGGCGACAACCGCCCGAACCTGCTCTCGGGCTCCGCCGATCCGGACGTGATCCGGGGCGGGGGCGGTGATGACCTGATCAACGGCGGCCCCGCGCAGGACGTCGTCCACGGCGATGGCGGCGACGACAGGATCCTCGGCTACTACAGCGCCGATCGACTCTACGGCGACCGTGGCAACGACTCGATCGAGGGCTACGGCGGCCGCGACATGATCGACGGGGGCCCGGGGAACGACAAGCTTGTCGGCGATGAGGGCAACGACAGGATCTACGGCAAGCGCGGCGACGACCGCCTCTACGGCGACATCCACCCCTGCGCCGGCGCCTCCTGCGATATCGGCGGCTCACGACTTCCTGGACGGCGGCTCGGGCGCCGAGAGCGCCGCCGGGGACTTCGGCGACGGCGGCCCGCTCTTTGATACCTGCCTAAACCTCGAGCACTTCACCGCCTGTGAGCCCTGATCGCCCCCATTTAAGGCGGCATCGGGGTTCGCTAGGATGCCGCACCGCTTCGCCAGATTGAAAGCCAGGGAAAGGAAACCCCACCCAGATGAGGACGAAGATCTCGATCGCAACGACGCTCGCCGCGGCGCTCCTAGGGGCGGCGGCGCTGATCGCCCCGACCGCCGGCGCCGCCCCGGCGGCCAGCGCCTCGGGCAGCTGCAACATCAAAGGGCACCAGCGCGACTACGGGCACAACATGTACCTCGACGCGCTGAAGACCCAGAGCACCTCCTGCCGCACCGGGCGCAAGGTGGTCAACGGCTACACCAAGTGCCGCTATAAGCACGGCGGGCTGAACGGGCGCTGCCCCAACAAGGTCAAGCGCTTTAAGTGCGGCGAGGGCAAGCGGACCGTCGCCCCCCACATCCAATACAGCGTCAACGTCTCCTGCCACCGCGGCTCGCGCAAGGTCAAGTTCACCTATACGCAGCAGGTCTGAGCGGGAGCGGTGGGGACGCTGAACCGAAGGCCGCTGGCATCGGCTGACACGATCGGAGAGACTCCGTGCGCCTGGCGACCCTGAAGAACACCATCGCGATCGGCAGCCGGCGCGGCGAGCGTCGGCGTCATCCTCGCCGTGATCGCCGGGGCCAGTGACGGTGCCGGGCCGGCGCGATCGTCCGCCGCCGCGAAGGTGCGGTTCTCGGCCCCGAGCCTCTATCCACGGTTCCAGACCGGCCGCCACTACTACGTGGCCAAGTGCAAGCACGGCAGGACCAAGGTTTCGATGCGGGCGGCGCGCCCGATCCGGATCTCGGCCGGGGGCTCGCGGCCGCGCTCGGGGCAAAGCCATGTGCGGCTCGACGTCAAGCCCGGCCAGAACTTCCGGGTCAGGGTGATCCGGCACCACCACACCCGCTCCTACGAGGTCCGCTGCCTGCCGAGGCGCTTCCCGAACTGGCATTTCCAGCGGCTCAGGGCAAAGGCGCCGAAGCCGGGGTTGATCGCGCTCGGCTCGCGCGCCGCGAAGGGGATCCCGCCGTGGGTGGCGATCTTCGACAGCTCCGGTACGCCGCGCTGGTGGTACCAGTCGGACACCCGCCCGATCAATGTGCAGGTGCTCCGGGGCGGGACCGTTGCCTGGTCGCGCGCCTTCGGCGACGGCTACGGCCGCGACCCGCGGCAGGCGGAGGAGATCCATGCGCTCTCGGGGAAGCTGCTGCAGGTGGTGCGGACCAGCAGGGGCAGGATCTCCGACCCCCACGAGATGACCCAGGAGCGAGACCGCGACTTGCTGGTCGAGAGCTACGTGCCCCACGCGCCGGTCGACCTGAGCGCCTACGGCGGGCCGAAGCGGGCGGCGATCGTCTACCCGGAGATCCAGGAGCTCTCCCGCAAGGGCAAGCTGCTGCGGCGCTGGAGCCTGCTGCACAAGATCACCCTCGCGGACACCTCGCCGCTCTGGTGGCACATCATCCTCGGCAACCCGCGCAGGCGGCGGGGCGGCCTGCCGACCTATGACGTGGTCCACGTCAACGCGATCGACCCCTGGGGCCACGAGCTGGTCGTCTCGACTCGCCACACGAATGCGGTCTTCGGCTTCTCCCGGAAGACCGGCAAGATCCGCTGGAAGCTCGGCGGGACGCCGGCACCAGAGTCGCTGACGATGAGCGGTGGCCCCTACTCCCCCGACGAGCTGTTCGGCGGTGAGCACGACGTCAGGGTCTACGGCAACGGCGCCCTCAGCATCTTCGACAACGGCACGCTTCGCTCCCGTCCTCCGCGCGGGGTCGTCTACCGGCTCGACCTGAAGAACCGCACCGCGAAGTACATCGGGGAGCTGGTCGATCCGCGAGCCAAGAAGGGGAACTGCTGCGGCTCGGTGCGGGCGATCCCCGGCGGCTGGCTGGTCGGGTTCGGCGACACGACGCTGGTCTCAGCCTTCAACAACCGCCGGCAGGTCGCCTGGAGGCTGTGGTGGGGCAACTCCTATCGGGCCGTCCCGGTGCCGAAGGGCCGGGTGACGAACCACCAGCTCGACCGCGGCCTCGAGCAGATGGAACCGCGCTAGCCGGAACCCCCGGGGAGCCGTTTCAGCAGCACCCGCCCCAGCAGCCGGTAGCCGGTGACCGAGGGGTGGACCTTGTCGGCGTTGTCGCCGGCGGCGAAGCGGCCCGAGTTGCCGTGGTCGCTGAGGGTGTGGAAGAAGGGGACGATCTGGACGTTCCTGTCGCGCCCGATCGCCCGGATCGCGCGGTCAAGCAGCCGGACCTTGGCGGCCTGGGCGCGGGTCGTCTTCTCGATCGGGAGCACGTCGGCGAGCAGGACCCTGCGGACGCCCGCCCTGCGGGCGCTGCCGACCATGCTCCGCAGGTTCGCGGCGGCGACCCCGACCTGCTCGATCGGGCTGTGCGGCAGCTCCCCCTTGTAGGCCTGCAGCAGATCGTTGGTGCCGCCCTGGATCAGCAGCACGTCGGCCCCCTTTGCGCAGCCGTCCAGTCGCAGGGCGATCTCGTCGGTGCGCTCGCCCGGCACCCCGCAGTTGCGGAAGCGAAGCCGCGGCTCGAGCCGCTTCGCCCAGTACTCGTACTGGCTTCGCCGGGTCGTGTGCCGGTGCCAGTTGCGCCGCAGCCAGGCGCGCCACTTCGGATCGGGATCCCACCTCGGCCAGCCGGCCGTGATCGAGTCGCCGAGGGCGGCGACGAGGGGTCCGCGCTGTGCGGCCGTGCGATCCGAAGTGCCCGCCGAGCCGCCGTCCCCGAGGGCGATCGCGACCACGGAACAGGCGACGACGGCGACCGCGCCGAGGCAGATCAAGAATCTCTTCATCACTCCCTCACCGGCCGCGGAAGGATACAGGCAGGCCCAGGGGCGATCGCGCGGACGCCGGCGCCCCGCAGCGTGTAGCCTGGCAGGATCGTTTGCCGGCTTGGCGCGGCGAGCGCGCTACAGGGAGCGCCGGCGGGGACTCGACAGGAGGAAGCATGCGGAAAGCGAAGTGGATGGGTGTGCGGCTGGCGATCGCTGCCGCGACGATCGGGCTGGGAGCCGCGGTCGCTGCCCCGGCGGCGAGCGCTGGCTCCCTGGTCAGGTTCGACCGGATCCAGGGCGTCGATTCTCCCGGCACTCCGGCCAAGTACGACAAGGTCGGCATCCTCAAGACCGGGCCCCGCAGGGCGCCCAACATCCTCGTGCTGAACCCCGGGACCTCCGCCAGCGCCGCCTACTTCGAGCCGCTGGCGAAGACGATCGTCTCGAAGGCCAAGGGCTGGCAGGTGTGGTCGGTCGAGCGCCGCGAGAACCTGCTCGAGGATCAGTCGGTGTTCAACAAGGCCAAGGCCGGCAAGGCGACCCCGCAGCAGGTCTTCGACTACTACCTCGGCTGGCTCACCGACCCGAGCGTCACCAAGCACTTTCAGATGATCCCGGACGCCGACGTCGCCTACGCGAAGAACTGGGGGATGAAGGTGGAGATCGGCGACCTGCGCCGCGTCGTGCGACGGGCGCAGGCGCACGGGCGCCACGTGGTCGTCGGCGGCCACTCCCTGGGCGGCTCGATCACCACCGCCTACGCGACCTGGGACTTCAACGGCAAGCCGGGGGCTAAGGGGCTCTCCGGTCTCGTCTACATCGACGGCGGCAGCGGCCCGACTCCGGTGACCCCGGAGCAGGCGACCCAGTCGCTGAATGACCTGATGGCTCCCGCCGCCTCGCCCTGGCTCGTGTTCGGCGGGATCCCCTCGCCGTTCACCGGCCTCTTCAACACCGCGGGGGCGCTGAGCGAGATCGTCGCTCCGAACCAGCCCTCGCTGACCTACAATTTCCCGCTGCTGCCGGCGGATCTGAAGCCGCCGGTGCTGCCCACCAACGAGGGTCAGTACGGCTACGCGCTCGACACCGAGACGTCGCCGCCCGGGCTGGCCGCGGCCCAGGCCCACCTCGGGCATCTCGCGGCCAGCGGCACTCCGCGCGGCTGGGTGCGGGCCGGTGAGCTGACCCCGATCCGCCGCTACGCCAAGGCGTTTGCCGGCTGGGGGCTGAAGGGCCTCGACGGCACCGCCTGGTATCACCCGCAGAGGCTGTCGCTCGACTCCGGCGCGGTGGCTAACGGCAACCCGAACCCGGCGCAGAAGATCCTCAAGGTGCGGGCGATCCACGGCTCCGACCTCTCGCGGAAGCTGCGGATCTACGCATTCGGGGCGGCGCTGGGGGGCCAGCGGGTGCTCGATGCGGCTTCGACCCTGGCCGAGCAGTCGGGCATCCCGAAGCGCAACCTGACCCTGGTCAACCGTTCCGCGACCTACGCGCACAACGATCCCAACACGGCGGCGCCGAAGAACGCCTTCGTCAACCACCTGATCCCCTTCCTCAAGGGGATCGCCCGCGGCTGAGCCGCGCCGGCAACTGCGCCGGAGGGGGTGGGACCTTTGAACCGCCTATATGGCGGTCAAAAGGTCCCACGCCCCCTGTGGGTCAGTGCTGGGCCGGGATCGACTTGCTCGAATCCGGCTGGCAGCCCGGGATCCTGCCGGCGCGGGCGTAGAACTTGCCCGGCATGAATCCGGTGTTGCCGGTCGACCACATGTAGCGGTCGCCATTGGGCTCGGCGATGTCGAAGCCGATCTTCGTGTCGACGCTCGGCTTCTGACGCCGGCCCCGCTGCTTGTAGAGCCTGACGACGCGGTTGTTGGCGCACCGGCCCGGCTTCGGGCTGAAGACGTAACCGAAGAACCCGCCCGACTCGGGAATGATCGTCACCTTGGTCTTGGCGGGGCTGCGAGCGCCCGCGGAGACGACCGACCCCGCGGCCATGCCGCAGAGGACCAGGATCGCCACCCCTGCCAGAAGCTTGCGACTCATCTTTTCTCCTTTTCTCCCTGACGCCTTTGTGGCCTGCTCAGGTGCGCCGACCGTACCACCCCGGTCCCGCGCCTCCTACGTGCGTCCGGGGGTTACGGTGTCGGGCACAAGACCATGTCCCTCGACGAGCGCATCGACCTGTTCGCGATCAAGGCCCAGTTCGAGCGGGCCGCCGGGCTGATCGACCTCGGCGAGCTTGCCACCGATCTGGGCTTCCTGAGGCGCGCCCGGCGAACCCTGCTGCCGCTGCCGCTGCTCGACCGTCCCGAGGAAATCGACGGCTCAGAGGTGTTCCCGCCGTTCGAGGAGCGCCCGGTCCCGGCGCTGGCCGGAAAGCGGCTGGCGATGGTCGCCTCGGGCGGGGGCGGCGCCGCCGTCGCCCTGGTCGGGGTGGCCCGCGCCTTCGAGGAGGCCGGGCTGGAGCCGGCCGAGATCGTCGGCTGCTCGGGAGGGGCGATCTGGGGCTCGATGTGGGCCGCCGGGATGAGCGCCGAGGAGATGGCCGAGTTCTCGCTCTCCTGGAGGCCGGAGGACTACCTCGACATCCAGTGGCTCTCGTTTCCGCGCTTCGCACTCTCGGCGCTGCGGGGATTCACCGGCATCGCCAAGGGGGAGGCCGTCGAGAGGCTGTTCGACCGGCGCCTGACCGAGCTTCGCTGTGCCGAGACGGCGATCCCGATCACGACAATCGTCTACAACATGGACCTCGGCACGGTCGAGTACTTCGGCACCGAGAGCACCCCGGATCTGACCATCGGCCACCTGGTCCGGGTCGCGATCGCCCTGCCGCTGTTCATCGAGTCGGTCGAGGTCGGCGGGCACCTCTACGTCGACGGCGGGGTGATCGAGGTCTGGCCGGTGCAGCCTGTGATCGACCGCGGCGGCTTCGACCACGTCTTCGGGGTCAACTTCATGCTCCCCAAGGGGTTCCTTCCCAAGGACATCAGCGGCTGGCCGCAGCGCACCGGGGGGCTGTTCGAGGCGAGCCGGCAGATGCAGCAGGGCTACCACCTGGAGATCGCCCGCAGGGCGAAGGAGAAGCTGGGGGAAAGGCTGACCGTGATCGATCCGGTCGACGACTCCGAGCTTCAGGGCACCTCGTTCTACGACCTCTTCCTCGACCGCAGCCACTGGCCGCGACTGATCCGCCAGGGCTACGAGGCGGCCACCGCGGCGCTCGACGAGATCAGGTCCCGGCAGCCCTGAAGAACTCGAGGATCGCGCCGTGCGTCTCCTCGGGGGCCTCCATCTGGGGGACGTGCCCGCAGTCGAGCTCGAGGTGGCGCGCCGCCGGCAGGGCACGCTCGACGTACTTGCGGAAGCCGATCGGGACCAGCTGGTCGTGCCGGCCCCAGACGAAGAGGCAGGGCGGCCTCATGCCCGCGAGGCGAGACCACAGGCCGTCCTCTCCGTGTGGCTCGTCCAGGTAGATGTTGCGCGCGGACTCGTAGAAGGCGACCCGGCCGCGCGGGGTGAGGAAGGAGCGAAGGAACTCATCGACCCCTGCCGCCGACCAGCCGTCGTTGCCGCCCGGGACGAGACTGCGGACGATCGGCTCGGTGATCACCCGCGGGGCCGGCTGGATCAGACCCAGCTTCGGGAGCGGTGCGGAGAGAAGCCAGCGCCAGCGCCGGTCGCGCAACCAGGCAAGCGCTGGGCTCAAGAGGGCGATTCGCCGCACCCGCCCCGGCTCCCGCAGGCCCATTTCGATCGAGACCCGCCCGCCCATGCTGTTGCCGATCAGGTGCGCCCTCTCGATCTCCAGCCGGTCGAGCAGGGCGGTCACGGCGCGGGCGAAGTAGGGAGCGTCGTAGGGAGCGGAGATCGGCTTGTCGGACTCACCGAACCCCGGGAGGTCGAGCGCGATCACCCGGTGGCTGCCGGCGAGTGCAGCGACGGTCGGCAGGAAGGAGGCCTTGGTGGCGCCCAGCCCGTGGACGCAGACCACGGGGTCGCCCTCACCCGCCGAGAGGGTCGAGATCGTCCCGACCCGCGTCTGCACCGAGTCGAAGCGGAGGCGGCGCTCGTCGGTGATCCCGCTGGTCGCCGCGAGGAACCCGACTCCGAGATGGAGGTTCTGGCGGATACGCATCCTGCCCGACCGGAAGGCGGTCATCCCGCCGCGGACATCCCGGGCGACCTGCTCCCAGGTCTGGGCGCCCGCGCTGAGCAGCGCATCGGGTTGAGAGCGACCGGCGGGCTCGATCCTGATCCCGTCGGTCTCGATCAGGGCGTCCCACTCGTCTCCGTCGTCGACGATCAGGCGAATCCGCGCCGATCCGCCGGGGAGGTCGATCACCTCGGGGTCGAAGCGCTCGATCAGCGCCTCGAGGCCGGCCGGCGGCCCATCCCGCCGCCCGGTCCGATCCGCCCTCGTTGCCGATTCCAAGATGCCCGCCCGAGTCGTTGCCGAGGGGTCCTAGTCGCCGAGCGCCTCGTCGAGCTGCTTGCGGACCGCGCTGCAGACCGCCTCGGCGTCGGGGTTGTAGCGCTCCGAGGAGAGGACTCCGAGGAGGACCTCGGCGTCGCTCCTGCTCAACGTCAGGGTGATCGTCTGCTCGTTCATCCGTGTTCTGGCCTCCTGGTCAGCTTCGATGCCGTGCCGGCTGCGCCGCTCGCAGCGTCCACCAAGTCTGACGTATGAACGGGACCGAGGGCCCGATCTTGTCAGGAGCGCAGGTGGGTGATCCGGTGGGTGATCCGCGCAGCGGAGCCTGTGCCGCGATGCGGGAGCCCCGGCATCGAGGGGTGGGTGCCGGCGTGCGCGACATAGCGGAGGACCGCCGCAAAATGACGGTCGATCGGCGGGAGCGACGGCAGTCCCGGGCGGGCCGGCGAAGCTTCGTCAGGGTCGGATCGCGCCACTCCATCGACGCTAGAGGAGGGCGGGCCCGAGGGCATCCGGGTTTGCCCACAGCGCCGTGCGGGAGGGCCACATCGGCCGTGTGGTCTTCCCGCAGGCACCACCTCGCCGAGCTCCGGTCAGCGGATAAGACCCAGGCAATCCTGGGGTAATCCACGGATGCGCGCCGTCCCCTGAGCATGATTGGCTACGGTTTCGATGACTTTGAACGTTCTGGCGACGCCTGAGGCGCGGGAGAAGATCGAGCACCTCCAGGAAAAGCACGGACAGCTCGCCTTCTATGCGGCGGGGTCCTGCGCGGAGGAGGGCGCGCTGAAGTGCGTCACGAGGGCGGAGCTGCTGCCGCAGGACAGCGACGTCAAGCTGGGCGCTGTCGAGGGCGCCCCGGTATTCGCAGACGGCGATCACTTCGGCGCCAGGAGGGCCGGTCCAGCCCTGGTGATCGACGTCGCTCCCGGCTCCGCCGAGGGCTTCTCGCTCGAGCACCCCGAGGACTTCCACTTCGTCAGCCGCCCACCCGCCCGCGAGGGCGGAGAGCCGTCCCCCGGAAGGCGGAGGCGCGGGGAGGCTGAGGCCGCGTGAGGATTGGGCTGGTGCTCGGGGCCGGTGGGGTGAAGGGGGGCGCCTGGCTCACCGGAGGCCTCGACGCCCTGGCGGAGCAGACCGGCTGGGACCCGGCCGGCGCCGATTGCATCGTCGGCACCTCGGCCGGGTCGATGATGGGGGCCCTGCTCGCCTCCGGAGTTCCGCCGTGGTTCATGGTGGCTCACTCGCGCGGCGAGACCTTCGAGGGCGTCACCGATGCAAAGGGGCGCCCGGCCGCCGAGGCGGACCGCAGCGGCGGTGCGGTATTCCGGATCCACCGGGGCTTCCCGGGGATCGGGCCGGGATCGTGGCCGCTTCTGCTCCGCACGATCTCGCACCCGAACCGCCACACGCCCGCCGCGGCGGTCAGCGCCTGGCTGCCCCGCGGACTGGTCTCGACCGAGCCCCTGAGCGAGCAGGTGCGACGCGTCACGCCGAGCGGCTGGAGTGCGCACCCCGATCTGCGGATCGTCGCCTGCGACTACGCGACCGGCAGGCGGGTCTCCTTCGGCCCGGCAGGGGCCCCGCCCGCGGAACTGGCCGACGCGGTCGCCGCATCGTGCGCCATCCCGGGCTTCTACCGGCCGGTTGAGATCGACGGCCGCAGCTACGTGGACGGCGGCGTCTACTCGGCCTCCAACGCCGACGTGCTCCGCGATGTCGGCCTCGACCTGGTCATCTGCCTCAACCCGACCTCCTCGCTGCATCCGATCCGGGCCCTGGACCCCACCGCCGCGGCGAGGTTGATCCTGCATCGCGCCTCCGGGCGGCGCCTCGGCCACGAGGCGAAGAAGCTGCGGGCCGCCGGCACCGAGGTCGTCCTGGTGCAGCCGCTGGGCGAGGACCTCGAGGCGATGGGCCTCAACCTGATGAGCGGCAAGGATCGCAACCGGGTGATCGAGGTGGCCAGGCGCACCGTCGCGTCGCAGCTGGAGCGCCCCGAGAACCGCCAGCTGCTCGCCGAGCTTCCATCCGGCAGCCGGCCTGAGAGGGTTCGGCGCCCGCCGGGCCCGCCCTCGCAGTGGCCGCCGCTCGACCTGCTCAGGCGCGATGCCACACCCGCGAGCGCATGACATAGAGTCGAGCTACCCGAACCCAGGAGGTTGCCTGTGCCAGCAGCGAAGAAGCCCACCAAGACGAAGCGCACGACCGCGAGGAAGCCGGCCGAGCCGGCCGCCGTCAAGCGTCTCAACAAGGGGCTCGACACCGCCCAGGACGCGCTCGCCGCGATGAGCAAGGACGTGGGCACGGGCGCCCAGGCCTTCTACCGCGACGTGGAGGATTTCGTCAAGAAGGCGCGGCGCGACGGCCGCAAGCTGGGGCGGGCGCTTCAGCGCGACATCGAGGAGGCCCGCAAGGCCAACACCTCGAAGCCGAAGCGGACCGGCACCGCACGGCGGAAGCCGGCGGCGAAGAGGAAGCCGGCGGCTCGCGCCAAGAAGTAGAGATTCAGTAGCTGGCGAACCCCTTCAGGGAGACCTCGCCGTTCTGGCCGTCGAGGGTGTTGTGGTCGTGCGCCTGAAGGCCAGAGCCGCGGATCCCCCGATAGGCGCCGGTCCCTGAGGCGAAGCACGCGGTGCCGTTGAAGTCGATCTCCCCGTTCTCGATCGCGTAGTCCATCCAGAAGCGGCCGTCCGCCGACCCGGACGGTGAATCTATGTGGAAGGGTCCGTTGACCTTCGGGCCGTCGAAGGTGACCACCAGGTCGATCGTGCCGGTGCCGAACGGATCGCCCGAGATCGTGCCCTGGTCCTCGAGCACCCCGGGGGAGGGGGCGCCGACGGTGCGGGTCTTGCCGGTAAGCGAGACGCGGTGGCGCTTCGGGTGCGGCGAGAGCAGGCTGGCCGGCTCACGCTGGTAGGTATCGAGCAGGTCGTCCTGGATGATCCGCGCCTTGCCGTGCGCCTTCAGGGTGAGACCGTGCTCGAGGCGGCGTGTCTGGAAGCGCCAGCCGCTGGGCAGGTCGAGGCGCTCGCCCAGCGACTTCAGCTGCCCGATCTTCAGATCGGGGTCGCGGATCTGCGAGTAACTTTGCATCAGGTAGCGGGCGCCGCACGGAGCGACCAGCTCGTAGACCCGCCTCCCGGCCTGCCAGGTCCAGGTGTTGTCGCGGTCGATGACCCGCTCCTTGTACGGCGTTTGCACGAGGTCGGCGAGGTTCGAGACCGGGATCGTCGCGACCTTCTGCATCCGCAGCCCGTGGAATGAGCGCACCGGGCCGGGGACGGCAGCCGCCGAGTCCATCAGGAAGTGACGCGGCCCGTTGAGGACTACGAGGAAGTCGCCCAGCTCCTTCGCCAGCGCGGTGGCGTCGAAGCTCTTCCACTTCTCCTCCGGACAGCGGTTCAGCTTGATCGTGTTCCAGACCGTGACGACGACGTCTGGCGGCGTCCCCTTGACCTCGATGATCTCGCAGTAACGGGCGTTGTGGAGGTGCTTCGCCTCGCTCGGCTGCGTCCCCCCGGCCGAGGCGACCGAGGCGAGGAGCGCAGCGGCCAGCAGCGCGATCGCCGCCAATGCCGCGAGTCTGCCCTTGCCCTCGAAACGCCTCACCGAACGAAACCTACACTGTGTGTCACACGGTGTCAACTAACGATTGGCTCCCGGTGAGCGACCGATCGCGGCGACGATCGAGAGGAACTCGGAGTAGGCGGGGGTCAGGGGCCGCGAGCGCCAGGTCTTCTGGGCGAGCACCGCGAGCCGCGGCAGCAGCGCCGTCGCCAGCTGAGAGTCGCTGAGGTCGGTGTCCTCCCAGGCGTTGATCTTCGCCCCGAGGACGCGGCGCGAGGAGGCCGGGACGACGCTGCGGGGGAAGATCTCCCCTCCCGCGACCGTCGGGCCCGCGAACTGGTTGACCTCCCACCCCTCATAGGCGGCGCGCATGTCCGGCTTGCCCTCGATCGGGCCGACGTCGCCGGTGAAGTAGGTCGGGAACCAGCCGGCGTTGACGATCCGGTGCCCTGCGGCGAGCAGCTCCGCCGGCGTCGGCGCAGTCAGGTCGGAGAGCGGCGATGCAGGCGTCCACCACTCGACGACGACGTCGGGGTCGACCGCGACGGCGCCGCCGTCGCCGAGCTCGTCGCCCCAGGCGCGGAGCGTCGCGCCGCGGGCCCGCACGAAGCGGTCGATCGAGTTTACGAACCCGAGCACCGCGTCCTTCGCCGTCGCGGTGGCACCGTATCTCTGCTGCGCGTAGGCGGCGAGCTGGGGGTAGGCGGCGAGCTCCGCGTCGCCCATGTACTCGTCGGCCCCGAGATGCCAGTAGCGGTCGCCGAACAGGGGCAGGTACTCGCCGATCACGCTGAACGCGAAGCGCAGGGCAGCGGGGTTGGTTATGTCCAGCCTGGTCGCCGGGGCCCCGGCGGGCTCGCCCGGCTTCCGCAGCGCGAGGCCCGGGTGCTTTGCGAGCAGCGCTCCCATGTGCCCCGGCATGTCGATCTCGGGGACGACGGTGACGTGGCGGCGACGGGCGAAGCGCAGCAGCGAGCGGACCTGTGACTTGCGGAGCGCCCCCGGTGAGGCGAGCTCCGGGTGGCGCTCGCTCTCGATCCCCCAGCGCTGGTCGTCGGTCAGGTGAAGGTGCAGGAGGTTGAGCTTCAGGTAGGAGAGCTGGCGGATCTCGCGCCGGATCCAGGCGGCGGGGTAGAGCCGGCGCCCGAGGTCGATCATCAGCCCGCGCTCCGGGTAGCGCGGGCGGTCGGTGGCGGTGCCTTGGGGGATCGGCCCCGGGTCCCGGAGGAGCTGGATCAGCGTCTGCCCGCCGTAGAAGCCGCCGGCGGCCTGAGCTGCGTCGATCTCGAAGAATCGGCCGATCCGCAGCCGGTAGCCCTCGCGGCCGAGCCGACCCCGGCCGCCGCCGATCTGGAGCGCGATGTCGCCACGACGCGGTGAGCCGGCGAGAGCGACCCCGATGCGGCGCCCGGTGACGCGGGTGAGGTCGCCGGCAAGGGTTCGCGCCTCGCGCTCGCCGCCCTCGAGCGAGAACACACGGGCGTCCGGGCGCAGCGCGAAGTGGCCGCTGCCGGGGTCCCAGTGCCGCAGGGCGGGGATCGTCACGGGGCGGGGGTCCGCGCCGGCGGACGCTGTGGCCGGCGCCACGGTGGACGCGGCGCCCAGAAGGGCGAGGGCGACTGCGAGCCGGGTCGGGGTCATCGCCTGATCCTGCCGCCGCTAGGGCTGCACGAACCTCCCGATCACGGTCTTCTGAATCAGCTCCTGGGAGCCGCCGCCCCCGCCGAACGAGCCGGGGTCGACGAGAACCTTCCCCACCCGGTCGCGCACCTGGGAGACGATGTCGAGGGGGATCTCGTTGATCCGGTCGACGCCCCGCAGGCGGGCGACGATGTCGTGGCGGATGCCGCGCAGCACCGTCGGCTCGTCGACCCGACCGGGCAGCTTGCCCTCCGTCCAGAGCAACCGCCGGCCGGCGGGGTCCCAGGCGAACTCGGGAATGATCCAGCCGTTCGCACCGGAGTGCGTTAGTCGCCGCACCGGCCCCCGCTGGCGGAAGCGGGTGTGGTCCGGATTCCACTCGAGGTCGATCCGGTAGAGATCGTCGGCCTGCTCGAAGACCGGCTTCAGGAATCCCTCGCTGAACACCTGGAGGATCAATGCGTAGTCGTATCTGGCCGGGAGGTCGAGCAGGGTCGCCAGCTGGGTCCAGTTGTTGAAGGCCCCGGCGTGGTCGCGAGTCGACATGAAGACGATCCCGTCCATGCCGGGAGTGAAGATCGCCTGCTCGTCCCAGGCCGGGTTCCGCGTCAGTCGCTGAGGATGGCAGGCGCCGCTGGAGGGATCGGGCAGCCGGCAAAAGAACAGCTCGTTGTTGAGCGAGGTGTCCACCGACTCGGTGTAGAGGAAGCCGGAGCCGTCCGGGGCCCACCACTGTGTCTCATACCAGTGACCGGTGGGCGGGCGGACGCGGTGCACGTCCACCAGCCTCGGGCCATCGGGACCGTGCGGATCGAAGCGGGCCACCCGGATGTCCGACCTCCCGTTCCCGCCCTCCGCGGAGTTCCAGTTGAGCGCCGTCCAGACGATGTAGCGCCCGTCGGGCGACCAGTAGGCGTGGAAGTTGTCGTGGAACTCGCTGCTCGGGGTGAGGTCTGTCCTCTGGCTGCCGTCGCGTCTCATCACCCATACGTCGGAGCCCAGCCCGCCGAACCCGGGTGAGCCGGCGCGGACCGCGTGCCCGTGGAAGGAGTGAAAGAGGATCCAGTCGCCGTGCGGCTGGACCACCGGGACCTGATTGGGGCCGCTCAGCCCGCAGGTCAGGCAGCGCCGCTTCGCCCCGCTCAGGGTGGAGCGGAAGATCTGGCGATCGCCGTTGCCGCTGGGCGCCTGGTAGACGACGTGGTTGGAGTCGAGCCAGTCCGGGGCCTGGCCGATGGTGTACGGGTTGGTCCTGACGACGAAGCGCTCGCCGGGGCCTGAGCCCACGGCCAGGGCCTGCGCGACTGCGGCGACCGCCACCACGCCCAGCGCCACCAGGCCCGCCTTCATCGCCATGCCGGAGCGTTGATCCGCTCGGCTCGCCCTGCCTCTCCTCGCCATCCGCTCACCCTCCGCCAAGCTCGCTTTGCCTCCAAGGAGGATCGCATCTCCGGGGCGGCTCGAGGGTTATCGTGTGAGACAGATGCCAGGGAGACGTTTAGCAATCATGCTTGCGGCGGGGTTCCTGCTCGCGTACTCCGGGGGAACCGCCGCGGGGGCCGCGGCGCGGCCCGCCTATCACACGGGAGCAGGCAAGCAGCAGCGCCCGCCCTTCGCGGTGGGCCGAAGGGACTACACCTTCGTCGACACCAGCCGCCCGACGGCGCCCAACGGCACCTACCCCGGGGCGCCGACCAGGACCCTGAAGACGATGCTGCTCTACCCGGCGAAGGGCGACCCGGCCGGGCCGATCAGCAGTGGCGCGAAGCCGATCCACCGACGTCGCGGCCACCGCTTCCCGCTGATCGTCTTCTCCCACGGCTACCTGGCGAGCGGGCCGGCCTACGCCACGGTGCTGGCCCGGTTCGTCAGCCGGGGATACGTCGTCGCCGCGCCGACCTTCCCGCTGTCCAGCGGGGGGGCGCCCGGCGGGCCGAAGGGCGGCGACTACGTCAACCAGCCCGCCGACGTCAGCTTCGTGCTCTCCAAGGTGCTGCGCCTCACCCGCGGGCACCATGGGCTGACCCGGACGATCGACCGGCACGAGATCGGGGTGGCGGGCCACTCGCTCGGCGCGATCACCACACTCGGCGTGGCGGCCAACAGCTGCTGTCTGGACCCTCGCATCGACGCGGCAAGCGAGTGGTCCGGTGCTCTGCTGCCGTTCCCGGGCGGCAGCCTCTTCCCGGAGCGGACCCCGCCGTTCCTGTTCGTGCACGGCGAGGCCGACGAAACCCTGGCCTACGGCGGAAGCGCCGCGGGCTACGCTCAGGCGGCGCCGCCGAAGGCGTTCCTGACCCTTGAGGACGCCCCCCATGTCTTCTTCTACGGGCGCTGGCTGGCGCCGTTCGTCAACACCACAAGCGACTTCTTCGACGGCTTCCTCAAGGGCAAGCGCCGGGCGCTTCGCAGGATGGCAGCAGACGGCAACGTCCCCGGAGCCGCCTCGCTGCAGCAGGACCTCGGACCCTAGACGGAATACGCGGCCTCCTCCGCTCCCGGCCGATCGCGTTCCGAATCACCGGCAGCCTCGCGATCGGCCTCACGCGTCCGGGGCCGCTAGCGGCGACACCCGGCCGCCTCCCTTGCTAATAGTGCCGGTGGTGGCACCCCGCGACCTCGCCGATCCGCGCGCAGTCCCGTCCGCGACCGATGCGGACGCGCTCGCCGAGGCTGCGATCACGACGATCCGCGGACTCTGCATCGACGCCGTCGAGGCGGCCAACTCGGGTCATCCCGGCCTGCCGCTGGCGATGGCGCCCGCCGCCTACCTGCTCTACGCGGGGATCATGGAGCACGATCCCGCCGACCCGGCCTGGCCCGACCGCGACCGCTTCGTCCTCTCAGCCGGGCACGGCTCGGCGCTGCTCTACTCGGTGCTCCACCTGGCCGGATACGACCTCCCGCTCGAGGAGCTGCGGCGCTTCCGCCAGTGGGGCTCGGCGACCCCCGGCCATCCCGAGCGCGGCCCCGAGACCCCCGGGGTCGAGACGACCACGGGCCCGCTGGGGCAGGGCTTCGCCAACGGAGTCGGGATGGCGATGGCCGAGCGCTTCCTGCGCGAGCACTACGGCGCCGAGCGGATGGACCACCGGATCTACGGCATTTGCTCCGACGGCGACCTGATGGAGGGCGTCGGATCGGAGGCGGCCTCGCTGGCCGGACACCTCGGCCTGGGGCGGATCGTCTACGTCTACGACGACAACCGGATCACTATCGACGGCTCCACCGACCTCTCATTCTCCAGCGAGGACGTCGAGTCGCGGTTCCGCGCCTACGGCTGGCAGACGCTCTCGGTCGAGGACGCCAACGACCTGGCCGCGCTGGAAGCGGCGCTGCGCGCTGCCCGCGACGAGCAGGAGCGGCCTTCGCTGGTCAGGGTGCGCTCGGTGATCGGCTGGCCCGCGCCGAACAAGGCCGGCACCGCCGGAGTCCACGGCTCGCCGCTCGGCGCCGAGGAGGCACGGGAGACCAAGCTCGCCCTTGGCCTCGACCCGGAGGCGACCTTCGTGGTTCCGGCGGAGGCCGGGGACGCATTCGCCGACGCGCGGGAGCGCGGAGCCGAGGCGAATCGCGATTGGCGAGCGCGCCTCGATGACTGGCGGGCAGCCGAGCCGGCGGCCGCGGCCGAGTGGGACGCAGCCTGGGAGGGCAGGCCGAGCGGCGAGGTCGGTCCGCGACTGCCGAGCTTCGAGGGCCCGAAGATCTCGACGCGGAGCGCCTCCGGCAAGGCGATGCAGGCCTTCGCCGATTTGGTGCCGACGATGATCGGCGGCTCGGCCGATCTCGCCAGTTCGACCAAGACCGAGTTCGCCGATGAGCCCGGCTACAGCCGCGAGTCGGCCGGGCGCAACGTCCACTGGGGCGTGCGGGAGCACGCGATGGGCTCCGCCGTCAACGGCCTTGCCCTGCACGGGGGGATCGTCCGGCCCTACGGGTCGACCTTCCTTGTCTTCTCCGACTACATGCGACCCGCGATCCGGCTCTCGGCGATCATGGGCCTGCCGGTCGCCTGGGTCTTCTCGCACGACTCGATCGGGGTGGGGGAGGACGGGCCGACCCACCAGCCGATCGAGCACTACGCGGCGCTGCGGGCGATCCCCGGCCTGACCGTGATCCGCCCCGCCGACGCCGCCGAGACCGCTGAGGCCTGGCGGGTCACCCTGGAGGAGCTCGAGGGGCCGGTCTGCTTCCTGCTGACCCGCCAGGACCTGCCGGTCCTCGACCGTGGCGAGCTGGCCGGCGCCGAGGGTCTGGACCGCGGCGGATATGTCCTCGCCGCAGCGAGCGGGAGCCGGGCCGCGGCGGTGATTGTCGCGACCGGGTCCGAAGTCTCGGTGGCCCTGGAGGCGCGCCAGCTGCTGGGCGGGGAAGGGATCGACGCCGCGGTCGTATCGATGCCCTCCTGGGAGCTGTTCGAGGCCCAACCGCAGAGCTACCGTGACGAGGTGCTGCCGGCGGATCTGCCGATCGTCTCGGTCGAGGCGGGGGTCGCGCAGGGTTGGGAGCGCTACGCCGGCGGCTCGGTCGGGCTGAGCAGGTTCGGCGCCAGCGCCCCGGCGGCGGAGGTGTTCGAGCGCCTCGGGATCACGGCCGAGGCGGTCGCGGCGGCGGTGCGCTCGGCGACCGAGCGCACCTAGGCGGGCGGAACGAGAGAGCCCCCGCTCGAGGGCGGGGGCTCTCCACGGCGGGCTTCAGGGACGCAGCCCGCCGAATCCGGTGGGTTCCGGACTCAGCCGGTGGTCACCGTCGCGGTGACATGGCCGAGCAGCGCGCCGGCGCTGACCACGTGCTCACCGGCGACATGGTTGATCCGCCGCGCCACATTCCCGCTGAGGCGCAGGTCGGCCTCGGCGGTGCCGGTGGCGACGTCGGCGCTGGCGTTGGTGAGGCGCGCGACCCGCACCCTGTGGTGCCTTCCGACCTTGGCGCTGAGGAAGGCGTGCTTGCCGCGGTTGACGGCGACCATGCGGTGCAGCCTCAGCGAGCGACCGTCCTTGGAGAACTTGACGCCGCCCTTGGTCACCAGCACGCCGTGCAGGTTCTTGGTGTTGACCCGCCCGCCGGCGATCGGCAGCGTCAGGTTGCCGGAGGCGTCGAGCGACGCCGCCCCGGTCGCCTCGACCGAGACCCCGTGGTTGCTGAGGAACTGGGTCAGCCCCGACGAGGGCGCGATCGTCGCCTGCTCACCGGTGACCTTGACCACCTTGGCCTGCGCCGACGATGCGATCAGGGCGAACATCGCGAGGCCGAGAAGGGCGGCTCCGACGGTGACCCGCCAGGCGCCCGGCCTCTTTAAAGCGTGCTGCATGTCTCCTCCTTCTCGGATTTCCAGTGCTAAGTCGCTTCCGGGCGGAAGCTCTCCCCCAGGAAACCCGCGGCCGCCCGGCACGACAAGAGACCCGGGGGCTAAACGGAGGTGTTGACACCTGGGTGTGTGCCTGCCCAACCCCGCCGAACGCAACATTTGGGCCGGTATGCGGCCCCTAACGTGCAGTTCGGCCCGGGGCGCTGACCACGCCGCGCAGGGTCTCGACCACCAGGGCGCCGATCGTCTCCAGGTCGTAGCCGCCCTCCTGGACCACCACGGTCGGCAGGCCGAGGGCGCCGAGGGTGCTGCCGGCGGCGCGGTAGCCGTCGGCCGTCACCTCGAGCGGGCTCTCGGGATCGCCCGCGGCGGCGTCGACGCCCAGAGCGATCACCAGGCTGCGCGCGCCGGCGCCGACCGCCCAGGCGGCGAGGTCTGCGACCGCCTCGAGCCACGGTCCGTCGCCGGCGCCGGGGGCGAGCGGCAGGTTGCGGTTGGCGCCCTCGCCGGCGCCCTCGCCCCTCTCCGAGGGATAGCCGAGGAAGTGGGGGAACCAGCCGGCCCCCGGATCGACGTGCACCGAGCCGGCGAGCACCTCGGGATCGGCGTAGAAGATCGACTGGGTGCCGTTGCCGTGGTGGGCATCGATGTCGATCACCGCGACCGGGGCGCTGCCGGCGTCCCGCAGCCTGGCCGCCACCAGGGCGGCGTTGTTGAGGTAGCAGGAGCCGCCAAAGGCGCCTCGGGTCGCATGGTGACCGGGCGGCCGGCAGCAGGCATAGGCGGCGGGTTCGCCTGCCACGACCAGATCGGCGGCGGCGAGTGCGGCGCCGACCGCGCCCAGGGCCGCCTCCCAGGTCCCGGGGCCGATCAGGGTCATCGTGTCGTAGGCGAAGCGGCCCGCTCGCGCCGACGGGGAGGCGGGATTGCGCATGGGGAGCTCGCCGACCAGGCCCGGGTGGGCGAAGAGGTAGGGGACGACCCGGTCCTGGCCCGGGTCCGCGGTCAGGCCGGAGCGCCTCCAGCCCTCCCACGCTCCGGCGAGGTATTCGAGGAGCTCGGGATCGTGGACGGCGAGCAGGGCATCGGCAGTGGCGGGGTCCGCCTCGATCAGGCGGGCGCCCGCCGCGTCCAGGGCTTCGCGGATGCGATCGGCCCGGGCCGGAACCTCGGTGCCGGGGGTCCGCACCCCTACCCAGACCTCTCCCCCGGGGTCGTGCAGGCGGACCCGGTCGCTCCACACCGCTGGGATCGCCAAGCTCACCCGGCCAGAGTATGGGGATGCCGGCGCTAACATCGCGCCGGCCATGCGGGAACAACCTGCGGCGGCTTCGCCGCCTTACATGCGACTGCCGGCGCTAACACCGCGCCGGCCATTGACAATTGGCGAACGTTCGTTATAGCTTCTAACGAGCGTTCATGAAGAGCGATCTGAACGGGGAGATGGAGCAGCGGGTCGGCGCTGACCGGGTGATCGAGCCGCGCGGCGCGCTGCCCCAGCCGGCGGAGCTCCTCGACCCCTCCGGCCCGACCCGGCCGTTCGAGTTCGAGGTCTCGGTCGAGCGTCTCTGCATCGACTCGACCTCCTACCGGGAGATCCGCGAGCGCTGCGACGGCGACCCCGATCGGATGGGGGGGCGGATCCTCGAGATCGTCGCGGCGCGGGGGAAGATGCACAACCCCGATACCGACTCGGGCGGCGTCCTGCTCGGAACCGTCGCATCGACGGGCGAGCGCCTCGGTTCCCCGCCGCCGATCGGCGAGCGCATCGTCACCCTCGCCTCGCTGACCCTGACCCCGCTGAGGCTCGAGCGGATCGCCGGCCTCGACCCGGCCTCGCCGCAGGTCGAGGTGGTCGGCACCGCCTACGTCTGCGAGCGCGCGCCATGGGGACCGGTCCCCGCCGACCTGCCGCTTCAGACCGTGCTCGAGGTCTACGACGTTTACACCGCCGCCTCCCACACCCGCGATCTCGCCCCGCAGCCGGGCACGGTCTGCGTCCTCGGGGCGGGCCACGCCGGCAAGCTGGCAATGGCGGCGGCGAGCGAGGCGATGAATGGCGGCACCGTGATCGGCGTGGATGTCGACCCGGAGGCGGTCGAGCTGGTCACCCGGCTGGAGCTCTGCGACATCGGGGTTACCGCCGACCTCCGCGACCCGCTCGCCGCCCTGGAGGAGCTGCGCCGCGCCGGCGCCCCGCCGGCGGACCTGACGATCTCGGTCGTCAACGCCGGCGGATGCGAGCCGACGGCGATCATGCTCACCGCGGACGGGGGGACGGTGCTCTTCCTCTCGATGGCGACCAGGTTCTCGACCGTCGCCCTGGCCGGCGACGGCCTCTCCTCGGATGCCCGAATGATCGTCGGCAGCGGCTACACCCCGGACCTCGGCTCCTACGCGCTCGACCTGGTCCGCCGCACCCCGGCACTGCGCGAGGCGCTCGGCGCGCCGCTGGAGGAGGCGGCATGAGCGAACCCGCCGGGCACCGGGTGCAGATGCGCTGGCGCGATCTCGACGGGCTCGGCCACGTCAACCACACCGTCGTGCTCACCTACCTGGAGGAGGGTCGCGATGCCTTCCTCGCGGAGTGCGGGGTGCATCGGGAGGAGTACGTGGTCGGCCGCTGCTCGGTCAGCTTCAACGGGGAGATCGATCCCGCATTCGGCTCGGTGACCGTGGAGTGCGCGGTCCGGGAGCTGGGCCGCTCGAGCCTGACGACCAGCGAGCGCATCCTCGACGACCGCGGCAGGGTGGTGGTCGAGGGGGAGTTCGGGCTGGTGCTGTGGGATCCGGCCCGGCGCGAGTCGCGGCAGATCACCGATCAGGAGCGCGCTGCACTGATGAGAGGCGAGGAGGCCAGTGGATGAGCGAATGGAACAGCAACCCCGTCGTCGTCACCGTCGCCGTCACCGGCGCCGACGTGTTCCGCGAGAACAACCCGAACATCCCCTACACGACGAAGGAGATCGCCGACTCGGCGATCGGGTCGAACGCCGCCGGGGCGACGGTCGCCCACCTGCACGTGCGGGAGGACGACGGCACTCCCAGCGGGCGCCCGGAGCTGTTCGTCGACGTGATCGACCGGATCCGCGCCGAGACCGAGATGCTGACCATGGTCTCGACGGGTGGCGCCAACGACATGACGATCGAGGAGCGGACCACCGGGCTGGAGGCGAAGCCGGACATCTCCGGGGTCGAGTCGGGCTCGATGAACTTCGGTGACGAGACCTTCATAACCCCGCCGCCTGCCGGGCGCGGGATCATCGAGCGGGCCACCTCGGCGGGGATCGCGCTCGAAGTCGAGGCCTTCGACGTCGGCCACGTGGTCAGCGCGGTCCGCTGGCTGGAGCAGGGGCTGCTGTCGTCGCCGCTGCGGATCAACCTGGTCTTCGGGGTCCCAGGGGGGATCGACGCCTCCCCGGAGGCGCTTGAGGCGATGCTGCGACCGCTGCCCCCGGACGCCTTCTGGACGGTGACCTGCATCGGCCGCCACCACCAGCGGATGCTCGGCCTGGCGCTGCTGCTCGGGGCACCGGGGATCCGCACCGGCCTCGAGGACGTCGCCTACATCAGCAGGGGGGTCCACGCCCCCTCCAACGCCGCCCTGGTCGAGATGGCCGTCGGCCTCGCGGGCGCCCTGGGGCGTGAGGTCGCGACCCAGGCACAGACGCCGGAGCTGCTCGAGCTTGGCTGAGGCCGAGGCGATATCCGACCGCGGGGCGCTCGAGGACGGCCGCTCCTCGGCACGGCGCGGGCCGGGCACCCGCGCGGCGATCGACCGCGCGGCGCTGGAGCTGTTCGCGCGGCGCGGCTACCACGCGACGTCGATGCGGGCGATCGCCTCGGCGGCCGAGGTCCAACCGGCCGCCATCTATCACCACTATCCCGGCAAGGAGTCGATCCTGGTCGGCTTCCAGGACGACTTCATGGAGAGGCTGACGGCGAAGGTGACGGAGGCGGTCGACCGCCAGCCCCGCCCGGCGCTGCGACTGGCGGCCGCGGTCTGGGAGCACGTCGTCTATCACGGCATCCACCGGCGGGCTGCATTCGTCACCGACAGCGAGATCCGGGCCCTGGCCGAGGAGCCGCGGAGGGCCCTGATCGCCAAGCGCGACTCCTACCAGGAGATGTTCAGGGGAATGATCCGTGACGGCCTCGAGGACGGCTCGCTGCGCGTCTCCGAAGCCGACGTCGCCACCTACGCGATCCTGCTGCAGTGCACCGGGGTGGCGCTCTGGTTCGACCCCGCCGGGCCTCTGGCGCTGCAGCGGGTCGCCGATATCCACGTCGAGCTGGTGCTTGGCTCGGTCGGCGCCGCGCCAGAGCTGGTCACCGAGGCGATCGGCGCCGTCTCCCGCGAGCTCGACCCCGAGGAGGGGGAGTAGTGGCGGCGGAGCGGACCAAGCCGCCGGCCCTTCCCGAGAAGGCGACGATCGCCGTGGTGGCGCCGGCCAGCCCGCCGCAGACCCGCTCGGACATCGAGCAGGCTACGGACTACTTCACCTCGCGCGGCCACGAGGTCGTCTTCGGGCCGAACCACCGCAAGGTCCACGGCTATCTGGCCGGCACCGACGCCGAGCGGGCCGCCGACCTGCAGTGGGCGCTGAGCGAGCCGGGCATCGACATGGTTCACACCCTCTGCGGCGGCTACGGGGCCGCGCGCCTCCACGACCTGATCGACTGGGACGCGGTCGGCGAGCCGCGGATCGTCTGCGGCTACAGCGACATAACCGCCCTGCACCTGGCGCTGGCCGCGCACGCCGGATGGGTGACCTTCTACGGACCCAACTTCCTGCGCTTCACCAGGCACAAGGATGGACTCACCGAGCAGACCGAGAAGTGGTTCCACCGCGCCTTCGAGCCGCAACCGCTCGGGCCGGTGTTCGAGGATCCCGAGAACCCCTACGTGCTGACCGTCGGCTCCGGCAGCGCCGAGGCGCCGCTGGTCGGCGGTTGCCTAACCCTGCTGAGCGCCAGCATCGGAACCCCGTTCGAGTTGGAAACCGAAGGCTGCGTGGTGATGGTCGAGGACCTGAATACCGATGTCTATCTGGTCGACACCGCGCTCAACCAGCTGATCCGCGCCGGGAAGCTCGACGGCGCCGCCGGGTTCGTCTTCGGGACCGACGTCAACCTGAAGTCCCAGACGATCCCGGAGTTCACCGAGTCGACCCTCTCGATCGAGGAGATGCTCGACGAGCTGATCGCCCCGCTGGGCATCCCGGCGATCGCCAACGTCCCGGTCGGGCACGGCAAGCACATGGCGACGATGCCGCTCGGGGCCAAGGTGAGGATCGACGGGGACGCGAAGAGCTTGGAAGTGATAGAGGCTGCGGTGTCCCAGCCGCAGGACCAACAACGAGGAGAGGACCGGTAATGAGGTTGAGGAGCATCTGGACCGCAGCGGGCCTGCTGGCCGCGATCGTCGCATTGAGCGTCGCCTTGATCGCCCTGCCGGCGAGTGCCGAGGACTCGACCTCCGCGAAGAGCGGCGATGCGTCCCAGAAGAAGGTCCTGAAGATCGGCTGGGCCCAGAACCCATCGACGATCAACCCCTTCGTCGGCCTCGACGAGGAGTCCTACACCGCCTGGGCGATGAACTGGGACCTGCTGGTCGACTTCAGCCCCAAGGACCTCTCGCCGTCACCGGGCATCGCCAAGAGCTGGAAGGTCTCCAACGGCGGCAAGACCGTGACCTTCAAGCTCGACCCGAACGCGAAATGGTCCGACGGCCAGCCGATCACCTCCGCCGACGTCAAGTACTCGCTCGAGGTGCTGGGTGGGAACGGCGCCCTGTTCACGAGCTACACCGACAACGTCACCTCGATCGAGACGCCGAACCCGTACACGGTGGTGATCAACACCCGCAAGCCGGACGCGCGGATCGTCGGCGGCCTGTTCATCTACATCATCCCCAAGCACATCTGGGGCAAGATCCCGGTGAGCAAGCTGACCGGCTCCTACCAGCCGCAGATGCCGCTGGTGGGCAGCGGCCCATTCGTGGTCACCGACTTTGAGCGCGGGAAGCTGCTCACCCTCGAGCAGAACCCGCACTGGCGCGGGGCGAAGCCGAAGTTCGACGAGATCCAGTTCTACACCTACGGCAGCCAGGACGCGGTCGAGCGCGCCCTGCAGCTGGGCGAGATCGACCTCGACCTCGAGGTCCAGGCGTCGACCTTCGAGTCGCTCGGCAACGAGCCGAACATCGACACCTTCCGCAGCAGCACTCCGGCGTTCACCGAGCTGGCCTTCAACCTCTGCTCGAAGAAGAACTGCCCCGACGCGAAGTTCAACCCGGCGGTCCAGGACCGCGCGGTTCGGCAGGCGATCGGGTACGCGGTCGACCGCAACCGGATCAACGAGATCGCCGCCCGGGGCACCTCGTTCATCGGGCAGGGGCTGCTGCCGACCTTCTACAAGTCGTTCTTCCAGAAGCCGGCTATGGACTATCCCCTGGACGTCGCCAAGGCGAACAAGATCCTCGACGACGCCGGCTACACGCGGTCCGGGGACGGGGTGCGCTCGAAGAACGGCAACGACCTCTCCTTCAACCTCTACGTGCGCTCCGAGTCGCCGTACAACATCCAGGCGGCGAAGCTGGTCGCCGAGGAGGCGAAGGCGATCGGCGTCGACTTCAACGTCCAGGTGGTCAGCACCGACAAGCTGACCGAGCTGACCACCCAGACACAGAACGGCAAGCCGGCGCCCGACTTCGACACCTTCATCTGGGGCTGGGGCGGCGACCCCTACGACCCGAGCTTCCTGCTCAGCCTGCTGACCACCGGGGAGATCGGCAACTCGTCGGACTCGTTCTTCTCGAACCCGACCTACGACCGCCTCTACGAGAAGCAGTCGACCCAGTTCGACACCGCGGCGCGCCGGGCGACGATCAAGAAGATGATCGCGATCAGCCAGCGCGACCTGCCCTACCTGGTCCTCACCTACGACCCCAACCTGCAGGCCTACCGGACCGACAGGATCGGCAACGTCAGCCCGCAGTGCCCTCAGGACAAGACCGGGGACATCATCTGCGAGCAGGTCGGCTACCAGCCGCTGGTGACGATCACCCCGACCAGCGCCGACACCAGCGGCGGAGGCAGCAGCACCGGGATCGTGATCGCCGCGATCGTCGTGGTCGCAGCCGGCGCAGTGTTCCTGATCGTCCGCTCACGGCGGCGCAAGGGCGAGCCGCTGGAGCTGGAGGAGTGAGGCGCCAAGGATGAGCGGTCGCTGGCTGGCGGGCAAGGCGGCGGCGGCGCTGCTCACCTTCGCCTTCGTCGTCGTCTTCAACTTCTTCCTCTTCCGGGTGATGGGCGACCCGACGACGCAGCTCGCCCACGTGCCCCGCGCAACCCCGAAGGCGGTCGAGAGGATCCGCGCCCAGTACGGGCTCGACAAGCCGCTGCTCGGCCAGTTCGCCGACTACGTGGGAGACACGCTGCGCCTCGATTTCGGCACCAGCCAGACGTCCCGGCGCGCGGTCTGGGACGAGATCAAGGACGCGCTGCCGTGGACGCTGCTGCTGGTCGGCACCGGCACGCTGCTGGCGACCCTGATCGGATCATGGATGGGGGTGATCGCCGCGACGCGGCGCGGCAAGCGCACCGATGACGGCCTGCTCAGCTTCAGCCTGTTCACCTACGCGGCGCCGGAGTACTGGATCGGGATCATCCTGATCATCCTCTTCGCGGTCGAGATCCCGATCTTCCCGGCCGGGCAGCAGGTGACGCCCGGGGTCGAGTTCTCGAGCTTCTTCGATAACGCCGTCGATGTCGCCGACCACCTCGTCCTGCCCGCGACGGCGATGACCCTGATGCTGCTCGGCCAGTACTTCCTGATCATGCGCTCCTCGATGGTCGACGTGCTGACCGAGGACTTCGTCACCGTGAAACGGGCGATCGGACTGCCCTGGGAGCGGGTGGTCCGCCGCCACGCAGTCCCCAACGCGCTACTCCCGCTAGTAACTCTCTCCGCCATCCAGTTCGGTGCCGTGGTCGGGGGGGCGATAACGATCGAGACGGTGTTCTCCTGGCCCGGCCTCGGGCTGCTCAGCTTCGACGCGATCAACAACAAGGACTTCCCGGTGCTCCAGGGGACGTTCCTGATCTTCTCGGCCGGCGTCATCCTCGCCAACCTCGCCGCCGACTGCCTCTACTTCTACCTCGACCCGCGGGTGCAGTCGAAGTGACCGAGGTGCAGACACCGCCGGACCCGGGAACGCCCGTGGTCGCCCCTGCGGGAAGCCCGGCTGCCGAGCGCAGCGTCCGCGAGCTCTTCCTGCACACCTGGCGCGGTCGGATCGGCCTCGGCGTTGTCGCGCTGTTCGTCCTGATGGCGATCTTCGGCAGCCTGATCGCTCCGGACGACCCCAACGCCTCGAGCCTCCAGGTGCTGAAGGGGATCAGCGCAGATCATCCGCTGGGGACGACCGAGTTCGGCTCCGACGTCCTCTCGCAGCTGCTGGTCGGGGCGCAGGTCTCGATCATCGTCGGCTTCTCCGCGGCGCTGATCTCGGCGGTGCTGGGAGCGGCGGTCGGGCTGGCCGGCGGCTACTTCGGCGGCTGGACGGACCGCATCCTCGACCCGCTGGAGAACTGGTTCCTGGTGATCCCGACCCTGCCGCTGATGATCGTCCTCGCCCGGCTGCTCAGCCCCTCGCTCGGAGTGCTGATCGCGGTCATCGGCCTCACCTCGTGGGCGGGGACGGGGCGGATCGTCCGCGCCCAGGTGCTGACCCTGCGCGAGCGGGCCTTCGTCGAGCGCGCCCGTGCCCTGGGGGCGGGCGACGGCTACATCATCCGCACCCACATCCTCCCCAACACGCTGCCCCTGATCTTCGCCAACACGGTGCTGATCGTCGCCGTCGCGGTCCTCTCCGAGTCAGCGCTCGCCTTCCTCGGACTCGGCGACCCGACCAGGATCTCCTGGGGCACGATGCTCGAGAATGCCTTCAACGCCGGGGCGCCCAGCGCCGGCGCCTGGTGGTACGTGATCCCTCCGGGCCTCTGCATCACCGTCCTGGTGCTGGCGGTCTCGATCCTCGGGTACATGCTCGAGGAGCACGTCAACCCGCGCCTGCGGGAGCAGCATTGAGCGCCCTGCTGGAGGTCAGCGACCTGCGGGTCGAGCACGCCGGCCAGCCGATCGTCGACGGCGTCGACTTCGATCTCGAGGCGGGCGAGGCGCTCGGCCTCGCCGGTGAGTCGGGCTGCGGCAAGACGACCACCGCGCTGGCGCTGATGAAGCTGCTGCCTCCGACCCTGAGGCAGTCCGGCCGCCTCACCCTGCGGCCTCCCGAGGTCGAGGAGCCGATCAACATCGGGAAGCGCACCGAGGCCGGCATGGGCCTGGTCCGCTGGCGCCACATCTCGCTCGTCTTCCAGGGGGCGATGAACTCGCTCGACCCGGTGCAGCGCATCGACACGCAGATCGCCGAGGCGATCCGCCTGCACGAGGCGCGGCCGAAGGCCAGGGAGATGCGCGAGCGGATCGGCGAGCTGCTGAAGACGGTCGGGCTGATCCCGGGGTTGGGCCGCCGCTACCCGCACCAGCTCTCCGGCGGCCAGCGCCAGCGGGTGATGATCGCCCTGGCGCTTGCCTGCCGGCCCTCGCTGGTGATCGCCGACGAGCCGACCACGGCGCTCGACGTGGTCATGCAGGCCCAGGTCCTGCAGCTGCTCGAGCGCCTCCGCGAGCAGCTCGGCCTGGCGCTGATCCTGATCTCCCACGACCTCGGGGTGCTGGCCGAGACCTGCGACCGGGTCGCGATCATGTACGCGGGGAGGATCGTCGAGATCGGCTCGGTGGACTCCGTTTTCGAGGCGCCACAGCATCCCTACACCAAGCGCCTGCTCGACACGCTGCCGGTGATCGGCGGCGAGCGGGGGCTGGCGACGCCGATCCCGGGCGGCCCCCCGGACCCGGGAGACATGCCGGAGGGATGCCGCTTCCGCCCGCGCTGTCCCTACGCAGCAGAGCGCTGTCTCACCGATCCGGCGCTTCGAGAGGTGCGCGCCGGCCAGGCGAGCGCCTGCCACTACGCGCCGTGGAGCGAGTGGCCTGCCGCCGATGCTCCGGCGGCGGCCGCCGAAGGAGGCGCATGAGCGAGCCGCTGATGGAGGTCCGCGACCTCGCGGTGCAATTCAAGGTGCGCAGGGGCGTGACGCGGGCGGTGGACGGGATCTCGATCAAATGGATGCCGGGCGAGATCTTCGGCGTGGTCGGCGAGTCGGGCTGTGGCAAGTCGACCCTGGCCCGGGCGCTGCTCGGCCTGGTCGAGCCCGCGGCCGGGGAGCTGACCCTGCGCGGCGGCAAGGTCGAGGGCAAGGCCGGGGTGGGGGAGCTGCGGCGACGCGTGCAGATGATCTTCCAGGACCCCTACCAGACGCTCAACCCGCGCCAGCGGGTGCGCTCGATCGTCGCCGAGCCGCTTATCGTGCAGAAGGTGCCGCGGGCGGAGCACGATGGGAGGGTGCGGCGGGCGCTCGAGGACGTCGGGCTCGATCCGGAGCGCTTCGGGCGCCGCTACCCGCACCAGCTCTCCGGCGGTCAGCGCCAGCGGGTGGCGATCGCTGCGGCGCTGGTGCTCGAGCCCGAGGGGCTGATCTGCGACGAGCCGGTCTCGATGCTCGACGCTTCGGTCCGGGCCCAGATTCTCACCGTGCTCGGCGGGCTGCAGAAGCGCCGGGGGCTATCGCTGCTGTTCATCACCCACGATCTCAGCCTCGCCTGGTCGCTCTGCGACCGCCTCGCGGTGATGTACCTGGGGCGGGTCGTGGAGCAGGGAACCGCGGTGGACGTGATCGAGCAGCCCCGCCATCCCTATACCCAGGCCCTGGTCGACGCGATCCCCGTGCCGACCGCGGGTGGCGGGGGAAAACGCGAGCTGCTCGGCGGCGAGCTCCCCGACGCAACGGACGTGCCCACAGGCTGCCGCTTCCACCCGCGCTGCCCGCGGCGCTTCGAGCCCTGCGACCGGGTCGACCCGCCGCTGATCGCGACCGGCGGGCGCGACCAGGCGGCGGCCTGCCTGTTGCACGATCCCAACCTCGCGCCCGCTGCGGTCGAAGCCGGCGATGGCTGAGCGCTGGCGGGAGATCGCGGGACCGGTGGGGCGGATCGCCACCGGCCCCCGCAACGCGATCACCGACGTGGCGGGGGTGCGGGTCGGGCAGGCGCAGGCGGGCAGCGGTGAGCCGACCGGAGTGACCGTGGTGGCCCCGCCGGCCGTCCCGGTGCCCGCCGGGACCGCGGTGCTGAACGGGATGGGCGAGCTCACCGGAAAGATCGAGATCGACGAGCGGGGAACCCTGCAGACGCCGGTCTACCTCTGCGGATCGCTGGCGGTCGGCGCCGTCCACCACGCCGCCATGCTCGCCGCCGGGGGCGGGCCGGAGGGCGTCGTCCTCCCAATCGTCGGCGAGTGCGACGACAGCTGGAGGGCCGACTCGCGCACCGTGGTCACCGAGGACGTCGAGCGGGCTCTCGCGTCGCTCGGCGAGGAGGTCGAGGAAGGGACGGTGGGGGCCGGCACGGGGATGATGTGCTTCGAGTTCCCGGGCGGGATCGGCACGGCCTCGCGGGCGGTCGGCGAGCACCACGTCGGGGTGCTGCTGCTCTGCAACTTCGGCGACCGCGAGCGGCTCGACCTGCTCGGCACGAACCTCGAGCCGACCCGGCGCAGGAGCCCGACCGCGGGGTCCTGCATCGCCGTCTGCGCGACCGACGCACCCCTCGCGGCCCATCAGCTGCGGCGCCTGGCGATGCGGCCGCTGCTCGGGCTCGCCCGGGCCGGCTCTTACGGTGGTGAGGGGTCGGGGGAGATCGGCCTCGCCTTCTCGACCGCGGCCGGCCCCGTGGTCCCCGACGACCGGCTCAACCCGTACTTCGCGGCCGCCTGGGAGGCCTCGCAGGAGGCGGTCTACAACTGCCTCGTCGCCGCGGAGCCCGGTGAGCTCCGCGAGGGCGGCATGCAGGAGCCCTTCCCGGTCGAGCTGGTGCGGCGACTCGCCCGGGCGCGCGATGAGCGATCCTGACCTCCGCGAAGAGGTCGTCGGACTGACCCGGGAGCTGATCCGCTTCGATACCTCCAACCCGCCGGGGCGCGAGACCCCCGCGGCGGAGCATCTCGCCGCCTACCTGCGCGGCGCCGGCGTCGAATGCGAGCTGGTCGGGCCCGACCCCTCGAGGCTCAACCTGGTGGCACGGATCGAAGGCGATGGTGAAGGCCCGTCGCTGCTGTTCATGGCCCACACCGACGTGGTGCCGGCCGCGAGCGCCGGCTGGACGGTCCCGCCCTTCGAGGGCGTGCTGCGGGACGGACGGCTGATCGGCCGCGGCGCGACCGACATGAAGAACGAGCTGGCGGCCCGGGCGGTGGCGCTTGCCGCATTTGCGCGCAGCGGCGAGCGCCCGGCCGGCGACGTGATGCTGATCGCCGAGGCCGACGAGGAGCGAAACACCGCCGACGTCGGGATGTCGTGGCTGGTCCGCGAGCGCCCCGACCTGCGCTGCGACTTCGCCCTCAACGAGGGGGGTGGGACGCTGCTCGAGCTGGCCGGCGGGGGGCGGATCGTCACCGTCTCGGTGGGGGAGAAGCTCGTCACCTCGCTACGGCTCCGCATCCACGGCCGCGCCGCCCACGCTTCGGTCCCCGGCCGGGGCGAGAACCCTTTGCGGAACGCGGCGAGGGCGGTCGAGAGGCTGCTGGGACATCGTGCGCCGCCCCGGCTGATCCCCTCGGTGTCCGCCGCCCTAGAGGCTCTGGCAGCGCCCCTGGACGCCGATCGGGCGGTCGAGTGGGCCGCGGGACAGAACCCGGTCCTGGGGGCGCTGATGTCTGCGATGACCAGGATGACGATCACCCCGACCGGGTTTCAGACCTTCGAGCCGAGCAACGTGATTCCCCCCTTCGCCGACGTGATCTGCGACTGCCGGGCCCTGCCGGGCGACGGCCCCGACGAGATCCGCGAGCAGGTCGAGCGCGCACTGGGAGGGGAGATCCCGCACGAGCTGGAGCTGCTGGAGCCGCTCGCCGGGGGGACCGAGTCGCCGGTCGACACACCGCTGTTCGCGGCCTGCGAGTCCTACGTCGAGGAGCGGATTCCCGGCGCGGCGCTCTTCCCGGTGGTCACCCCTGGCTTCAGCGACTCACATTGGGTGAGAAAGGAGCACGGCACGGTCGCCTACGGCTTCGCCCCGGTGTTCGCGACCGACCCGGTCGCCTACATGGACGCCGCCCACGGCGCCGACGAGGCGATCGAGGTCGCAGACCTCCTCGAGATGACCCGCTTCCACCTGCACGTGCTGACCAACCTTCGCCGCCACACCTGAGGTGGGACCTTTGAAGCGCCTATGTGGCAGCTGAGGTCCCACGTCCTCGGAATCGCGGCGGCCTGGGGGTGACCTTTGAAGCGCCTATATGGCGGCTGAAAGGTCCCACGTCACTCGACCAGGCGGCGGTCGGCGGCCCAGCGGCTCAGCTCGTGGCGGCTGGAGAGCTGCAGCTTGCGCAGCACGGCGCTGACGTGAGCCTCGACGGTTCGCGGTGAGATCTCGAGCTGGCGGGCGATCTCCTTGTAGAGGTAGCCACGGGCGATCAGGCGGAGGACCTCGCGCTCGCGCGGGGTGAGCTGGTCGAGCTCCGGATCGATCTCGGCCGCCGGTATCTCCCCCTGGAAGGCGTCGAGGACGAATCCCGCCAGCTGCGGCGAGAAGACCGCGTCGCCGTCTCGGACCCGCCGGATCGCCGCTGCCAGCTCCTCGCCGGAGATCGACTTGGTGACGTAGCCGCGGGCGCCGGCCCGGATCGTCCCGATCACGTCCCCGGCGGCGTCTGAGACCGAGAGCGCCAGGAATCGCTGCCCGGGCCGCTCCCGGATGACCCGCCGGATCACCTCGGCTCCGCCTCCGTCCGGCATGTGGACGTCGACCAGGACCACGTCGGGCTGCTCGGCGAGGATCGCTGTCACCGCCTCGGAAACCGCACCCGCCTCGGCTCGCACCTCTGCCACACCCTCCAGCTCGGAGCGGACGCCGGCCCGGAAGAGGGCGTGGTCGTCGACGATCACCACGCTGGGCGGCGCCTCGCTCACCGGGACTCGCTCCCCTCGGCCCCGGCCCGGCTGATCTCAAGGGCGACCTCGGTGCCGCCCTCGCCAGGGGAACTGATCTCGGCGCGCCCGCCAGCACGTCTCATCCTCCCCAGTATCGACTCCCGCACCCCGCGCCGGTCGGCGGAGACCTCGTCGGGGTCGAAGCCCGGCCCGCGGTCGCGGACGAAGACCCCGATCGAGCCGGCCTCGACCTCGGCGAACAGCCGGATCGGGCCGGGCTCGGGCGCGTGCTTGGCCGCGTTGATCAGCGCCTCCCGGGCGGCGCCGACCACGGCTTCGGCGCGCTCGTCGAGCTCGCAGTCACCGACGACCACCACCTCGATCGCGACCCGGCGCTCGTCCTCGATCTCCTCGGCGACCGAGCGAAGCGCCGCGGCGAAGCTGCCTCCCGCAGCCTCGTCGGACCCGGCGAGCCAGCTGCGGAGCTCGCGCTCCTGGCGACGGGCCAGGGCGGCGACCTCGCGCGGGTCGTCGGCCCGCTTCTGCACCAGGGCGAGGGTCTGCAGCACCGAGTCGTGCAGGTGGGCCGCGACCTCAGCCCGCTCCTGGGAGCGGATCCGCTCCGCCCGCTCCAGGGCCAGGCTGCGGCCGAGGCGCCAGAGGAACGGCGCGAGGATCAGGCCGAGGGCGACGACCACGACCACCGAGGTCAGGGCGGCGTCGCGGACTCCGCCGAAGATGTCGTTCGAGGAGATGAACAGCAGGGCAGCGCCGATCACCAGCAGCACCCCGAACCCGCCTCTGTAGAGGTCGGCGAGCCCGGAGCGCCGCGGCGCCGCGGTCGCCCCGGCCTGCGGGGGCGCCGGAGAGGGCGTCGTCGCCCAGGCGGGGGGAGTGGGCTCGGCAGTGGGCCCGCCACCGCGGTTTCGGCGCCAGAGCACGGCGGCGCCGAAGGCGGCCAGGACAAGGGGCCAGACGAGGGCGTCGCTCCACCAGATGCCGAGCTCGCGGAAGGTGAGCAGCGCCGAGAGGGTCAGCAGACCGACCCCCGCGGCGATCCGCCAGCCGCCGCCGGACCTTCGACGCATGCCAACCCGGCGCAGCGGCGCGTCCTCCTCCGCGGCTGCGGGGATCGATGCCCAGGCTACGAGGTAGGCAAGCAGCGCCAGTCCCCCGCTGGCGATCGCGATCAGGACGAAGCCGACCCGCAGCAGGATGGGGTCGGCCCCGGTGCGCCGGGCGATCCCGGCGATCACGCCCCCGACCAGTCCCCTCGCGGTGTCGCGTCGAAGCGGAGCTCTGGCGGGGCGGGCGCCCACCGGCTCAGCCTCCATTCCCGTGCCCCTCGCGGTCGAGTCCGGAGACCAGGAGGACGATCCCGAACGCGCCGGTCAGCGCGACGGCCATCCAGCCGAGGGAGACGGTGAGCGCCCCGGTGGCATCGAGCAGGACGAGTGCGCCGAGGGCGGCGACCGCCACCCCCGAGGCAAGCGAGACCTGGTCGAGCCTCATCCGGTTTCGCACGCTCTCGCCTCGGCCGCGCGCTGTGGAGCGGCGTCCTCGTGCAGCGGGCCGGGCCCGTAGCCGGCGTTCTCGATGCTCGCGCTGTCGCTGTTCAGGACCCGCAGCTGCCCGAGCTGGACGTTCGCGTCTATCTCGAGTCGCGGAGTCGCCGCCGTGCCGGCGCCGGCACGGTGGTCGACGTCGAGCCCGTCGTTCAGCTCTCCCGCGACCTCGCTCTCACCTGCGCCGACGTGGGTCGGGCCGGAGACGCAGACCGAGGAGGGCACGTAGACGCTCGCCTGGCCGGCCCCGAGGTCGACCTTCAGCCTGACCACCCTTCGCTTCCCCCAGGTGAGGTCGCGAAGATCCACGTCGAGGCGGCCGATGCCGAGGCGGTAGCCGTCGGCGGGAATCGCCCGGACCGAGAGCGGGTGGTATTCGCGCTTGCCGATGCCGCCGCGGAAGTCGAGATCGGAGGCGGCGGCGACCCCGGCGCCGAGCGCCAGGGCGAGCGCCGGGGCGATCAGCCAGCGGGCGCCGCCCCGCAGGGCGGCGACCCCGAGCAGCGCCCCGATCGCGATCACCAGGATCGCGACCGGGACGCCCCAGCCGAGGGCCACGGCGAATGCCGCCCCCCCGGCGAGGCCGATCAGCCCCGCCAGGGCAAGGGCGGCTAGCGCCACCATCCCGGCACCGCGCCAGAAGCCGAGCGACTGCAGCCGCCCGCCCAGCCGCTGGGCCCGGTCGGGCTCGCCGTCGGTGGGGACGAAGGCGGCCAGCAGCAGGTAGACCAGGGCGCCGATCCCGCCGAACAGGACCGAGATCCCGAAGCCGATCCTGAAGATCACGGGATCGACGCCGAAGTAGCGGCCGAGCCCGCCGGCGACGCCGACCAGGACACGGTCGCTCGAGGAGCGCCGCAGGCGGCGCGGCGCCCCCCCGGCCTGCCGGCCGGGCTCGCTCGAATCCGGCCGCTCGCTTCCGGGACCTTCGATTCTGGGAGTTTCGTCGTTCATTGGAGATGCCTCCTTTTGGATCATCGTTGGTTGCATCTCCAGGCTCCCAGCGCCCCTGGGCCGCGTCTATTCGGAATGTCCCCTAGGGCACCTCCGGGATCTCCCGGGGCCGCGCGCGCACATCCGCCAGGCCGAACTTCACATTCGGGCCGAATACCGGCCTCAACGTGCAGTTCGGCGATGGGATGGGGGTAGGGTCCGCGCCATGGAAGGGATCCGGGTCGAGCGGCGCGGCGCGACGATGGAGCTGACGCTCGACCGGCCGAAGGCGAACGCGATCGACTCGGCGACCAGCAGGGCGATGGGAGAGGCTTTCGCCGAGCTGCGCGACGATCCGGAGCTGCGGGTGGCGATCGTCACCGGTGCCGGCGAGCGCTTCTTCTCGGCCGGCTGGGACCTGAAGGCCTACGCGGCGGGCGACCCGGACGACTTCGGCGCTGGAGGACTCGGCGGGCTGACCGAGCTGTTCGACCTGGACAAGCCGGTGATCGCCGCGGTCAACGGCTACGCGGCTGGGGGCGGCTTCGAGCTGGTGCTCTCATGCGACATCGTCGTCGCCGTGCCGGAGGCCCGCTTCTCGCTGCCCGAGGTGAAGCTCGGACTGATCCCCGACTCCGGCGGCATCTTCCGCCTGCCGCGGCGGATGCCGCATCCGCTGGCGATGGAGATGCTGCTCACCGGCGAGCCGATCGACGCGGCCGAGGCGGCCCGCTGGGGGTTGGTCAACCGGGTGGTCGAGGCCCCCGAGCTTCTGCCGGCCGCCCGCGAGATCGCGGAGAGGATCGAGGCGGTGGCCCCGCTCGCCGTCCGCGCGGTGAAGGCGACCCTGGCGGCGAGCGAGGAGCTGACGGTCGAGGAGGGCTTCGCGGCGCTGCGCGACGGGCGCATCCCGGCCTATGACCGGGCCATGGCCTCGGCCGACGCCGCGGAGGGCCCGCGCGCTTTCGCCGAGGGCCGCGCGCCCCGCTGGCGCGGCGAATGACGACCTCCCTCGCCGCCGACGCCAACCGCGGCAAGGTCGCGCTGATCAGCGGGGGTGGCACCGGGATCGGGCGGGCCACCGCCCAAGCCTTCGCCTCCTCCGGCGCGCGGGTGGCGATCTGCGGCCGCCGCCCGGAGCCGCTCCAGGCGGTTTGCGATGAGCTCGAGGCGAGCGGGGCGGAGTGCATGGCCCTGCCCTGCGACGTGCGCGAGCCCGACCAGATCAAGCGCCTCCTCGATGCGACTCTGGATCGCTTCGGCACCGTCGACGTGCTGGTCAACAACGCCGGCGGGCAGTTCACCGCGCCGGCCGAGGAGGTGTCGGCGAAGGGCCTGCGAGCGATCGGCAGGCTGAATCTCGACGCCGTCTGGGAGCTGACCCGCGAGGTTGCCAACCGCGCGATGATCCCCGGCCCCGGAGGGCTGATCGTCTTCATCGGCTTCTCGCCGCGCCGTGGGATTCCCGGCTTTGCCCCCGCGGCAGCTCTCCGCGCCGGCCTGGAGAACCTTGCGGCTGGACTGGCGCTTGAGTGGAGCCGGCACGGGATCCGCTCTGTCTGCGTCGTCCCCGGCAACGTCGAGACCGCGGGACTCGCCGACTACGGCGCCGAGGCCCTGGAGGCCTCCCGCCGCCAGGTGCCACTGGGCAGACTCGGCCGACCCGAGGAGGTGGGGGAGACGATTGCCTTCTTGGCGAGCGACGGCGGCGGCTACATCACCGGCACCAGCATCGTCGTCGATGGCGGCCTCGACGCCTGGGGGCAAGGGGAGCCGCCACCTCTGCCGGCCGGGTGAATAATGCGGCTGTGAGCGAGACACCGGCTGCGCCGCACGAGTTCGACCTGACGCTGGCCGAAGCGGGGGCCTGGGTCGGCAGCGGCCCGGAGGGGATTGGCGAGGCGCCGGTGGTCGCGCCTAAGCCCGAGGAACTCGAGATCGAGGGCGATGACCCGGCGGTGGCCCTGCGCCGGACGCTGGGCATGTTCGCGACCGGAGTGACGGTGATCACCATCCAGATCGCCGATCAGGTCCATGGGATGACCGCGAACGCCTTCATGTCGGTCTCGCTGGAGCCGCCGCTGGTGCTGATCTCGATCGACCGTCGCACCCGAATGTGCACGCTCCTTCACGAGGACCGCCGCTTTGGGGTCAGCGTCCTCGCGGCGGACCAGCACGCCCTCTCCGACCACTTCGCCGGCCGCGAAGCGGCGGCCCCGGCTCCGAGTTTCGCGGTTGTCCACGAGGCACCGCTGGTAGACGGCTCGGCGGCGCAGTTCGTCGCCAGGGTCGTCCGCTCCTACTGGGGCGGCGATCACTCGCTCTTCCTGGGCCGCGTCGAGTACGCCTGCCACGACGAGGACGCCCGGCCGCTGCTCTTCCACGGTGGCCGCTACAGGGACCTGACCTCCGAGGCCTAGGAGCGGGGCCGCTTCTTCTCCGGGTCGTAGAAGGGGATCGGCACCACGGTCGCCGGGATCCGCTTCTGGGCGCCGTCGAGCTTGCCGACCTCGATCTCGGTCCCGGGCTCGGCGTGCTGGACGGCGATCCGGCAGAGGGCGATGTTCTTGCGCAGCAGCGGGCTGCGGGTGGCGCTGGTGATCACCCCGACCGAGGCTCGGGCCCCCGGGACGTGGACGCAGTCGCCGTGGGCGGCGGTCTCCCGCCCGGCCAGCTCGAGGCCGACCAGCTTTCGCTGCGGGTGGGCCTTCCGCTCCCCGAGGGCGGCCTTGCCGACGAAGTCGTCCTCGCTGTCGAGGGCGACGGCGAAGCCGATCCCGGCCTCGAACGGGTCGACCTGATCGTCGAACTCATACCCGGCGAAGATCAGCCCCGACTCGATCCGCAGCACGTCGAGCGCGGAGAGGCCGAGCGGCTTCATACCGTGCGGCGAGCCGGCCTCCCATATCGCGTCCCAGACGGCCGGGCCGTCGTCGGGGTGGCACCAGACCTCGTAGCCGAGCTCGCCCGTGTAGCCGGTGCGCGAGACGACGATCGGGATCCCGTCGGGCGCCCCGATGCGGCCCACCAGCAACCGGAACCAGCGCAGCTCGGAGAGTTGCGGCTGGGCCGGGGGGGTCCAGACGATCTCGCCGAGGATCTCGCGGCTGCCCGGGCCCTGGACGGCGACGTTGTGGAGCTGGTCGGTCGAGGGCTTCACCCAGGCTCGCATCGACTCAGCCTCGGCCAGAGCGGTGAGGTGGACGCCGGTGTAGGGGTCGCCGACGACGAAGCGGAAGTTGTCGTCGGCGAGCCGGTAGACGGTGGCGTCGTCGAGCATCCCACCGGTCTCGTTGCAGACCGCCGTGTAGGTGACCTGGCCGACCGCGAGCCTGCGCACGTCGCGGGTCACCGCCCTCTGCATCAGCGTCTCGGCGTCGGGGCCGAGCACCTCGAACTTCCGCAGCGGAGAGAGGTCCATGACCACCGCCGCCTCGCGGCAGGCCCAGTACTCGGCGATCGTGCCCTCGCCCTGGTAGCAGTCGGGCAGCCAGTAGCCGCGGTACTCGACCAGGTCGCGGGTCAGCGCCGAGGTGCGGGGATGGAACGCGGTCTCCTGGGTCATAAGGGGTTCAGCCTCCGGGGTGACGCGGTGGGCGATCGCCATCGAGAAGCGGTTCTCCGGGCGGTAGACGCGGACATGGATGTCGGTGATCTCCCAGCCGTTGGCGGGGTCGATGTCGTCGGGGCATGCCGAGGAGGCGCAGAGCAGGTCGCCGGCGGCCCGCAGCAGGACGTAGTCGCCCGGCCGCGACCAGGGCTCGTCCACGATGAAGGAGTTGGCCTCGTCGAAGCCCGTGTTGTAGAAGAAATTGAGCGCCTCCCATCCCTTGCGCGGGGCGACGCCGAATGGCGTTACCTGACGGTTGAAGTTCTGCGAGCAGTTGACGTGGCCGGGATAGCCGAGGTCCTCGTAGTACTTGGCGGTGCAGGCGAGCGCGAAGCTGTCGTGGCGGCCGACCGTGTCCTGGACCACCTCCACCAGGGGGTCCTGGTCGACGTCGAACGTCTTGCGGTATAGCCCCGGCTGGGGATAGGCGGAGCCCATCAGGGTGCGGGTGGTGGTCGCGTCTAGCCCGCGCTCGAGGCCGCGCTCGAGCTTGCCGCTGTTGAACGCGAGGAAGTCCGAGCACTGCTTGCCCTCGACATCGATGATCTGGATGTACTCGCCGGCGGCGACCTCGTAGGCCGCCGCGGTGGCGCGATCGACGCGGAAGTCGAGTCGGGGCTCGGCCAGCGGGGGCGGAAGCTCGGCCTCGCCGGGTGGACGGGGGGTCGCCCGGCGCACCTCCAGCAGGAGCGGCGAGGCGGGCCAGGCGCCCTCCACGACCCGGCCCCCCGGCGCCGCGGCGATCGCGATCGCCTCGCGCTCGGCGGTGAACGACTCCGCTTCCCCTCGCGGCGTGTCGCGCCCGAACAGCCGCAGGGCACGGGCCTCGTCGGGGATCAGGCCCTCGGCGTGCAGCGCCCCGAGGAACCCCTCCGCCTCGCCGGCGGCGATCAGGCCCCTCAGCACACCGGCCTCGGCGTCGGCGCGGACCCCGATCGCCGCTCCGTCCTCACCGCCCTCGGCGTCGAGGACGGTCAGCTCCGCGGCCTGCCCGCCGTCGCGATTGATCACCGTCAGAGCATCGCCGGGATGCAGGCGCACCGCCGTCGCCGCGCCCGGCCTCACCCAGTGCGACTCCAGCGAACGATCGAGCGGACGCAGCCCACGCTCCAGCAAGGCAGGTCGCGCCGCGGCCACGCTCAGGCCTTCGCGGTCGATGCCTCGGCCGCCTCGGCCTCCTCGACGAGCTTCGCGGCGAGCTCGCGCTTGGCGTCCGAGTCGAGCTTCTTGACCTCGTTCTCGACCACCCGCCGGTTGTAGTTCTGGTTCCAGTAGTCGAGCGCGTCGAAGCCGAGCAGCACCGCCTTGCCGACGAACTGGCGCAGGACCTCGTTGGTCGGCCCCATTACCCAGCCGGCCTTGGCGTCGCGGACGTAGCGCTCCAGCTCCATGTCGCGCTTGTAGCCCGACCCGCCGCAGGCGTGGAGCATCTTGTCGACCACGTGGGCGACGTTCTTGGCCGCCTCGAACTTGATCTGCCAAGCCCAGTGCAGGTAGTCGGCGCGGGCCGTCTCGCCGGGGGCGAGGACCTTGGTGTTGTCGTCGGTGGCGCGGTCCATCGCCTGGGCGACCGAGTAGACGAAGAGGCGGGCGGCATTGGTGTCCATCACCGCCTCGCCGACGTAGTCCTGGATCGTCGGGTAGTCGGCGACCCGCATGCCGACGTCGACGTGGCGCTTGCGGGTCGTGTGGCGGCGGGCGATGTCGATCGCCCCAAGGGCGATCCCGTTCCAGACCGAGGAGGAGCCGACCAGGAACCAGGGGTCGACCGCCTCGTCGTTCGAGGAGGCGCCGTCGCCGAGCGGGCCGACGACCTGTTCGGCCGGGACCTCGATCTCGTCGACCTCGATTGGCCCCGACTGGTTGCCGCGCAGCCCCAAGGCGTCCCAGAGCGACGGCTGGGCCTTTACGTCGTCGCCATCGATCACGAACACCGAGAGGTCGTCGTAGCCGGAGAAGTCGGGGCTGGTCGTCTGCACGACGTAGAAGTCGGCGAATCCCCCCGAGGTCGTCCAGGAAGCCTTCTTTCGCACCTTGTAGCCGCCGTTGGAGCGCTCGGCACCGGAGGAGACCGGGTACCAGAAGTGCGAGCCGGTCTCCGGATCTGAATAGGAGAGGGTGCCGATCCGGCACTCGGAGTCGAGCGGCCGGATGTAGCGATCGACCAGCTCGGGGGTGGGGCGGAGCATGATCGTCGCCACCGCGCCGATATGCATCACGTAGCACATCGCCGTCGAGGCGCAGCCATAGCGCGCCAGCGTCTCGCAGACCATCGCGAAGCCGACGTGGTTCTCGCCGAGGCCGCCGTACTCCTCGGGCACGGTGAGGCTGAGGAAGCCGTGCTCGGCCAGCAGCTCGAAGTTGCGGCGCGGGTAGAGCAGCTCGTCATCGGAGCGCTTTGCGTTGGCCCGCAGCTCCTTCTCGCAGAGCCCGATCAGGGTCTCGCGCAGCTCACGCTGGCTGTCGCTCAGCACCCAATCGGGATCCCAGTCATAACCGAGGCCCCAGAACGGTTCCTCACCCCACGTCTTCTCCTCCATGCGACCTCCTGAATCTTGGGTAGACCAATATGTTCTATCGCACGGCAGGGAGATGATGGGGCCGTGGAGCTCGGCCTCGCCATCGCTTTCTCGATCGCCTTCTCCTTCACCAACGGCTTCCACGACGCGGCCAACGCGATCGCCACCCTGGTCGCGACCCGCGGGGCGAACCCGGGGCAGGCGATCGTCCTCTCCGCCACCTTCAACATGCTCGGGGCCCTGCTGGTGGGGACCGCGGTCGCCGACACGATCGCCGGGATCGTCACAGTCGCGCCCGACGAGGCGGTGGCCGTGATCGGCTCGGGAGTCCTCGCCGCGACGGTGTGGAACGTGATCACCTGGTCACGGGGTCTGCCCTCGAGCTCCGCCCATGCCCTGGTCGGAGGGCTGGGCGGCGCGGCGGTGGCCGAGGCCGGCATCGGGGCGATCAACTGGGGCGGCCTCGAGGGCCACAAGCCGGTCGGCGTGCTCGGGGTGCTGATCGTTCTCGCGGTATCACCGGTGCTCGGCGTCGCCTTCGGGCTCGCTCTGGGGCGGCTCAACGTTCGGGCCCTGCGGCGGGCGACGAAGGAGATCAGGCGGCCGATCCGCGCGGCGGAGTGGGTTATGTCGGCGGCGCTCTCCTTCGGCCACGGCGCCAACGACGCCCAGAAGTCGATGGGCGTGATCGCGGCGCTGCTGCTCGCCACCGGGCACATCGACTCGCTCACCGTGCCCCTCTGGGTCAAGTTCGTCTGCGGGGCCGCGCTGACGCTCGGCACCGCGCTCGGCGGCTGGAGGATCGTCCGCACGATCGGGAGGCGCATCTTCCGGCTGGCGTCGATCGACGGCTTCTCCAGCCAGACTGCTTCGACCGCGGTGATCCTCCCGGCGACCTACCTCGGCGGGCCGGTGTCGACGACACAGGTGGTCGCCTCGTCGGTGGTCGGGGTCGGCGGCAGCCGTCGTCGCTGGGCCCACGTGCGCTGGACCGTGGTCCGCTCGATCGCCTTCGCCTGGCTGCTCACCCTGCCCGCGTCGGCGGCTCTGGCTGCGGTTACGCTTGTCGTGTGGAGAGCGCTGGGATGAGGTCGCGACGATGGTTCCTCCCGCAGGTCCCCGACGTCCTGGGGATGCTGCGAGAGCAGACCGAGATCACGATCGAGGGGATGGACGCGCTGATCGCCTGGGCGGAGGGCGACCCCGGGGCGAGCGAGCGGCTGCACGCAGCCGAGCACCACGCCGACGACCACAAGCGCGAGCTGCGCAAGGCGCTGACCACCGCCTTCTCGACGCCCCTCGAGCCGGAGGATATCTTCGAGCTCTCGAGCGGGCTCGACGAGGTCCTGAACAGCGCCAAGAACATGGTCTCCGAAGCGGAGGTGATGGGCACGGAGCCCGACCCCGCGATGGCCGAGATGGCCCGGCTGCTCGCCGACGGCACCAGGAGGCTCAAGGACGCCTTCGTCGAGCTCGAGCACGACGGCGCCGCCGACGCGACCGTTCCCGCCGATGCGGCGGTCAAGGACCACCGCCACCTCGAGCACACCTACAGGGCCGCGATGTCGGCACTGGTCGAGGTCTCCGACATCCGCGAGGTGACCTCGCGGCGGGAGCTCTACCGCCGCTTCGCGCGCACCGGCGACGAGCTTGCCAGGGTGGCAGAGCGGATCTGGTACGCGGTGCTGAAGCAGACCTGAGCGCTCAGCGCGGGGCGGTGCGCTGCAGCGACTCCCAGCCGACGTCGCGGGCGGCCAGGGCCTCGTCGGCGGCGGCCCCGCCGCGCACCCCGAAGAGGCGCTTCGCCCACAGCAGGTAGGCGAGGATCGCCAGGTTGAGCAGCAGCGCGGCGATCTTCAGCGGGGTCTGGCTGAGGGTCAGCTCCCAGACCTCGAGCGGGACGAAGAGCCCGGTGGCGATGAAGGTCAGATACTCGGCCCAGCGCTTCGTCATCCACAGCCCGACCGCCTCGGTGGCCTGCAGCACGGCGTAGGCGGCGAGGCCGACCCCGACCAGCTCCAAGGTCCCGGTGTGCAGGTTGAGCAGGCGGTCGATCTCGTGCAGGAGCCCGTGCTGGGGAAGCTCGCTGTCGCCGCGGAAATCGGCGAGCAGCCGGTAGTAGAGGTCGCGCACCCCGTTCTCGTTGGCGGCGATCAGGAAGACGCCGATCGCCAGCGCCCCGAAGAGCAGGAAGCGGAAGGTCTTGTCGACCGCGATCAGGCGCAGGATGAACTTGTCCCTCAGCGGCCGGCCACGGAGCGGCAGCTCGATCTCGTCGCGTCCCGGCGGATGGCGCCTGGCGGGATCTGCGGGAGGATCCAGAGGCAGCCAGCTGTCGCAGCGCAGGCAGCGGTGCCAGCGCACCCCGTCGATCTCCCGCACCACGAGGCGGTCGCCGGGCCTGACCTCGGCTGCGTCGGTCCCGACCAGGAGGTGCCCGGCCACTCCGCAGGCGAGGAGCTCCCAGTGGAAGCGCGGCAGGAACCGCTGTAGCCGTACCGTCCCCGGCGGCGTCAGGACCTCTGCCGTCGCATCGTCGCGTCCGGCCTCGGTCGGCGGGACGTTGCTCAGATCAGTGCCTCGGCGGCAGCTTCGAGCGGTAGAAGGCGAGGGCGTCGTTCTCCGCCGCGCTCACCACGCCGCCGTGATCGACGCCGGGATAGGTCTTGTAGGTGACCTGGTCGCCGAGGTCGTGCAGCTGGGAGACGAGCTGGTCGGTGTAGGGCTTGAACACCGTGTTGTCCGCCTCGCCCTGGGCAACCAGCACCGGCGGCTTCGTCCTCACCGCCGGGTTCTGCTTCGAAAGCAGGTTGAACAGCCCCGTGGTGTCGGCGCCGCTGCGGATGATCTGCGCCGGGGGGATCCCGGCCAGCCGGTTGGGGGTGTTCAGCTGCGGCAGGCAGAGCTGCTTTACCAGCGGGTAGTAGCCGAGCACCCGGTCGGAGAGGAGCTGGCCCGGCCTGATCGGCACGGCCGGCGTGGATTGGGTGGTGGCGCCTTCGAGGATCAGAGTCGCGAGCCCGGTCAGCGGGCTTGGGCTGGTGAGGACGTCCAGAACTTCGGCCTGCTCGCGGATGTGGGACGCGGGCGCGTAGGCGACCGTCCCGTGGAGCTTCAGATCGGGGACGTAACTCTCCGCCTCGCCGGCGGCGAACAGCGCCGCGTGGCCTCCCTGCGAGTGCCCGGAGATCAGGAAGCGCTTGCCGATCCGCGGGTCGAGCGCGCGGGCCGCGCGGACGATGTCGAGCACGCTGCGCCCCTCGGACTTGCCGATCAGGTACGGATGGGGCCCCGGGGTCCCGAGCCCCTGGTAGTCGGTTCGGAGGACCGCGTAGCCGGCCTTCAGCCAGGCGTTCTGCTCGGGGTCGATGTAGGAGATGTAGGCGCTCGCCGGGGCGCCCTTGTGGTTGCGGGAGGGAGCGCAGACGTCGGCGGTACCGGTGGTCCCGTGGGCGTAGCTGATCACCGGCCACCCATGCTTGGGCGGCTTGCCCTTGGGGACGCTGACCGAGCCCGAGACCGCGACCCGCTTGCCGTTCGGGGTCACCGAGGTGTAGAGGACGAGCTTGGTGGACGCCGCCTTCGCCAGCGGCACCAGCCCGCCCGCCTTGCGCGCCCAGATCAGCCGGCCGTGCCCGCGGGGCAGGTGCTTCGGCGGGTGGTAGAAGGCGAGGCCGGCGGGCCCGGTGCGGACCTTCGCAGCAGCGCTCGAGGCGAACGCCGCCCCGAGGACTGCGACGGCGGCGACGATGATCGCGGTGCGGATGCGTGCGGCGTGGGGGTTCAAGCTCTCTCCTGGCGCGTGGGGGACCGGCCTAACCCTAGAACTTCGCACCGGCCCAGGTTCATCCTGCCTGAACACGCCACCCGCCGATTCGGAGCGCCCCGCGCGCCCCCCGCGCCGAACGCAAGGTTGGGGCTCCAATGGACGCCAAACGTGCAGTTCGGCGAGGGAGAGGCGCGGAGGCCGCCCCTCGGCGGCCTCCGCGCTGCCGGACTACTGGCCCGGGAAGCCCTCGGCGAAGAGGTTCCAGCTCGAGAGCTTGAACTTGACGCTCGAGTCGCTCGAGCCCGCGTACTGGGCGCTCGCGATGTGCTCGCCGGCGGTCAGCACCGTGACCAGGGTGACCGAGTGCGCCTGCGAGGGAGCGCCGGTGACGTCGAACGGGACCTGCCCGACGCTGAGGCCGTCGACGAGGATCTGCACCGGGCAGGGAACCCCTGCCACGTCACCGGTGCAGTTCGACGCCCCGGTGAAGGTCAGCTTGACCAGCCCGGTGTCGGGCATATCGAACGTCGTCCCCGAGGTGGGGATGTCGACCGGGGTGGTCGAGCCGGCCGGTCCGAAGACCGCGTTGCTGACCGAGGCGGCGGCGACCGGCACCGCCTCCAGGGGCGCGTAGTCCGTGCTCGCCGACTTCTGGGTCAGGTACTTCTGGTCCGCTCCCTGCTTCTTGAGGAAGACGCGGTTCGCCTCTCTCTGCGAGAGGTAGACCCTCGCAGCCCTCTTGTTGGAGAGGAAGGAGCCGGCGAACGATGGCGCGACCGTGACCGCGATGGCGAGCACCGCGGCAAGGGCTGCGATCGGCACAACCCTGTTGAGGGACAGTCGTCTGATGATCAATGAGACCTCCGTTATCTCGTGTCGGGGGTCCTGCGTCGCAGAACCTTGCTAAAGTCGATCAACTTACTCCAGATTACTGCAAACGAAAGGACAATGAAAATGCGACTCAAGTCCCTTGTCGTCTCGGTGGCCGCCCTGCTGGCGCTCGCCGCACCGGCATCGGCCGGCGCCAAGACCCTGATCGGGTCAGGCTCGGTGGCCGCGCAGCCGGTCCTCCAGGCGCTGTTCGCGAAGTATCACAAGCTCCACCGCAACGTCAGCTTCGTCTACACCGCCAACGGCGGCAACGCAGGGGTCAAGGACGTCCAGAACGGCAAGAGCCAGTTCGCCGGGCAGGCTCGACTGCCGCTGCCCAGCGATGCCGGGACGACCTACATCAAGATGTACCTCGACGGGCTCTGCATCGACGTCAACAGGGCCAACCACCTGCAGAACATCTCGATCAGCAAGCTGCGGGACATCTACACCGGGCTGACCACCAACTGGAACGCCGTCCCCGGCTCGAACCTCTCGACGACGATCGACCCGGTCGGCCGTGACACCAACGGAGGGACCTACAACTTCTTCCTCCAGGCGGTGCTCAACAACCAGCTGCCCTCGGGCAACGTCAACGCGCTGACCGCCGACGGCCTCGTGATCAACGCCGTCAAGCAGGACGCCAACGCGATCGGCTACGCCGGCCTCGCCTGGCAGGGGAGCAAGAAGCTTCACGCCGTCAAGGTCAACGGCCACACCTGCACCCCGAGTCAGATCAAGAAGCTGAAGTACCCGTTGACCAGGTACATCTTCCTCGTCGTCCCCACCGCCAACCCGAACAAGGACGTGCTCAAGTTCGCGCAGTGGGCGCGTCGCAGCAAGGCGGCCGGGAAGGTGATCGCCCGGGCAGGTGGGGTCCCGGCGTTCAACAAGGGCTCCTAGCCACAGCGGGACGGAACCGTGATCGAGCCCTCAGGAGGGGAGGTGCTGCTCATCGACGACGAGCAGCACCTCCCGGAGGACCCGCCGCTGCGGTTCTCCGACCGGCGCGTCGAGCTGATGCTCGGCGCGCTGGTCGTCTTCGTCGTCGGCCTGCTGCTGGCGATGATCGTCTCCGTCTTCCTGCGCGGCTGGCCCTCCTTCGCCCACAACGGTCTCTCCTGGTTCGGCGCCGCCGGCAACGTCGAGGACCAGCTAAACACGCTCTATCTCTCCGGCGAGGCCGGAAGCCACTACGTCTACACCTTCCACGCCTGGCCCCTTCTCTGGAGCACGCTGCTGATCACCGGGGCGGCGACCCTGATCGCCCTCTTCTCCTCGCTCTTCGTCGCCGTCTTCATCGTCGAGTTCGCACCCGAGCCGATCAAGAACGTGCTGCAGCCGGTGGTCCGCTTCCTGGCCAGCGTCCCGTCGGTGATCTACGGATTGCTCGGGGTGCTGGTGATCGTTCCCTTCATCGGCAACCACCTGGTCACCGAGGAGCAGAAGAGCTCGGTCGCCGGGGTGATCTCCCTGACCGGCTACAGCCTGATCGCGGCGGTGCTGATCCTCACCGTGATGATCGCCCCGATGATGGTCTCGATCTTCTCCGACGGCCTGCGCTCGGTCCGCCCCAGCTGGCTCGAGGGCTCGCTGGCGCTCGGGGTGAACCGCTGGCGGACGATGTGGAAGATTGCGGTTCGCACCGCCCGCCCGGCGATCGTCGCCGGGACGGTGCTGGCCCTGGCCCGCGCGATCGGCGAGGCGGTGATGCTGGCGATGGTCTCGGGCTCGGTCGCCTTCGCCCCCAACCCGGCCGACGGGCTGATCTTCCTCTACGAACCCTCGCGGCCCTTCGCCCCGACGATCATCAAGAACATCGATCAGCTCGGATCGCCGCCGATGAACGCGACCCTGTTCTCGATCGCCTCGGTCCTGCTCTTCTCCGCGGCCTTGTTCTCGCTGACCGGGTACGTCGCCCGGCGCTCGATGCGCAGGTACGGGGCGGCGGCCTGATGGAGTCATCGCTGGCGACACCCCCGGCCCCGGCTCCGCCCGCGGCTGCCCCCGCCCCGCCGGTCCAGGGTCCCCAGGACTCGAGCGCGACCTGGAGCTTTCGGACCGGATCGGGCTGGCGATCTGCTGGGCACTCGGCCTGCTGTTCTGCGCGATCGCGGTGGCGATCGTCATCTACCTGCTGGTCCAGGGATTGCGTTTCCTGAAGCCCTCGATGCTGTGGACGCCTGCCAAGGCGGGGTTCAGCGAGAGCCAGACCGGGGGCTTCAGTGACGCCCTGCTGGGGACGATGATCGTCGCCGTGACGGGGATCGGGCTCGCCCTGCCGATGGGCGTCGGGATCGCCGTCTGGCTGACCGAGTACGGCCGGCCGGCAGGGCTGGCGCGGATCACCGAGTCGACGATCGAGGCGATCGCCGGCATCCCCTCGATCGTCCTGGCGCTGTTCGGCACGGTGATCTTCGGCAGCACCGCGCTCGGCTTCCTCAGCAGGACCTCCGATGGGGTGGTGTTCGGGCGCTCCTTCTTCGCCGCAACGGCGATGCTCTCGCTGGTCGCGCTGCCGCTGATCGTCGCCAGCACGCGGGAGGGGCTCAACGCGATCCCGGCGCACGTTCGCGAGGCCTCCTACGCGGTCGGCAAGACGAAGGCGGCGACGACGCGCCGCATCCTGCTGCCGACGAGCCAGCCGCAGATCGCGACCGGCGCGATGCTCGGCCTGGGCCGGATCATCGGCGACACCGCGATCATCGTCGTGCTGCTCGGTGCCACCCAGAACTTCGCGCCGGCAGACGGCCCCTTCCCGGTCAACTACCTGCGGGGGGCGGGCACGACGCTGACCAACTTCGTCTACGAGGCCTCCCCGACCGGGAACCTCAACCAGCCGAACAAGGCGTACGCCGCCGCCTTCGTCCTGCTGCTGATGGTGCTGGTGCTGAACGCGGCGGTCGACGTCGTCCATCGCCGGGCGCGGAGGAGGGGCACATGGAGTTCGTGACACCGCCCCCGGTGCGGCGGCTGCGGGTCGACGACGAGGTCCCCGCCCGGCAGGCGCCGCCGCCCGCCGCGAGCAACGGGCACGGCCCGGCTCCGGACCCGGCCGGCGCCTCGTTCGCGAAGCACCGGCGGATCGGGCCCCCACAGGTCTCGATCGATCGCATGCAGATCGAGCAGCTCTCCGTCTTCTACGACCGCAACGAAGCGGTGAAGTCGGTCTCGCTGCCGGTGCGCCAGGGCGAGGTGCTGGCCCTGATCGGACCCTCGGGATGCGGCAAGACGACCCTGCTCCGCTCGCTCAACCGACTCACGGAGCTGACCAGGACGGCGTCCCTGCGCGGCCGCATAACCCTCGACGGGGTGGACATCGCCGCGATCGAGCCGACCTCGCTGCGGCGCCGGGTGACGATGGTCTTCCAGCAGCCCAACCCCTTTCCGATGAGCATCTTCGACAACATCGCCTACGTGATCCGCGAGCAGGGTTCGCGGCGGATCCGCAAAAAGGTGCTCGAGCCCGACGTCCACGGGGCCTTGGAGCGGGCCGGGCTGTTCGAGGAGGTCAAGGACAACCTCGACCACCCGGCGCTGAAGCTCTCCGGCGGGCAGCAGCAGCGGCTCTGCATCGCCCGGGCGCTCGCAGCCAACCCCGAGGTGCTGCTGCTCGACGAGCCCTGCTCGGCGCTCGACCCCCAGTCCACCGAGGTGATCGAGAACCTGATCGCGCAGCTGCGCGACGACGTCGCCGTGGTGATCGTCACCCACAACCTCCAGCAGGCCTACCGGGTCGCCGACCACGTCGGCTTCATGTACCTCGGCGACCTGGTCGAGTACGCCCCCGCCACGGTGCTGTTCGACACTCCGCGGGAGCAGCGAACGAGGGAGTACGTGAGCGGTGCCTTCGGCTGAGCGGCTCACGACCAGGCTGGCGGTCGGCGCCGGCGTGTGCCTGCTGCTGGTGGGGGCGCTCGCCGCCTGCAACACGACCCAGCAGACGGCCGCCCGGCTGAAGGTGCGCTCGAAGCGCCTGCTCGCCGACAGGCGGCCGATCGAAGTCACCGGAGAGGCGCACGGGGTGAAGGTGCTGCGCGCCTCGCTGCTGCGCGGGGCGGCGGGGACCGCGGTCGCCGTCGATCTGCGCAACGGCGGCCCAAAGCCGATCAACGACCTCCCCCTGGAGGTAGGTCTCGAGCGAGGCGGCCACTTCGTGCCGCTGAATCACAAGCCGAGCAGCTACTTCCAGGCTCACGCCCCGGCGCTGGCGCCGGGGGAGGTGGGGACATGGGTCTTCACCACGGCCGAGCGAGTGGGCCAGGGGGCCGCCGTCGCCAGGGTCGGGCCCGCGTCAAAGCCACCGACGAGGGCAGCGGAGGTGCCGAAACTCGAGGTGGAGCGGGTCAGCGCCTCCCCCTCAAGGCGGGGCGGCAGCCTCACCGCGGTGATCCACAATCCGACCGGACTGCCGCAGTACAACGTCGCCGTCTACGCCTGGGCGAGGCGGGGCGGCCGCTACGTCGCGGCGGGCAGGGCCTCGCTCGACGAGGTCAACGTCGGCGAGAGCGCCCGGGTGCGGATGAAGCTGATCGGCGACCCGGGCCACTCCAGGGTCCACGTCTTCGCACCGGCCACGATCTTCGAATAAGGAGCCAGTCATGAACCAGCCACCCATCACCATCGATCCCCCGGCCGCAGCGCCGGGCACCGGGAATGTCGCCACGAATGGTGACTCGAATGGCCACTCGGGACCGCCGGACCCGCCACCCGCCTCCGGCGGGACCGGGCCGGTTGCCGCCGTTCCGGGCGGTCCCTTCGAGCCCTGCCAGGAGTGCGGCGCGCCGATGGACCGCCAGCAGCGCTACTGCGTCAACTGCGCAGCCCGCCGAGCGGACGCCGACAACCCCTCCTCGCAGTACTTCGCCGCCGCCAACCGCTGGCGCCGCCGCGGTGCGCAGCGCCGCTCGGGACCAGATCGCCCCACCGGCAGGGCCGCCGCCGTCGGCTTCTTCGCGCTGCTGCCGATCGCCGTGGCGATCGGGGTGCTGATTGGGCGCGGCGGCTCGAGCTCGGGCCCCGACGAAGCGGCGCTGCTGCACGCGCTGCGAAACGGCCAGGCGACCGCCTCGACGGCGGGCGGCGCGGCGAGCGCCGCGACCGTGTCCGACCAGGGGGGCGGCGGCCCGGCAAAGGTGCTGAGCAGCGACTTCTCCCTGAAGGAGGGCTACACGGTGAAGATCGACCTGCTGCCGGTCTCGAGCACCGACCAGGCCGCCGCGAGCTCCGCGAAGGGCGCCGCCGAGAAGAAGGGGGCGAAGGACGTCGGGATCATCAACCCGAGCGACTTCCAGCTCACCCCGAGCCAGGGGACCAGCAACTACATCCTCTACTCGGGCGAGTTCACGAGCAAATCCGAGGCGAGCCGGGCGCTGGCCGGGCTCAGCAAGGACTTTCCGAAGGCCGAGGTGCTGAAGGTGAAGAAGCCGACCACCGACAGCATCGGCAAGGTCGTGGGCAAGACCAGCTACGGCAAGGTCCACGACGTCACCACCTACAAGCCGACCCAGAAGCAGATCCAGAAGAGCACCCAGATCGTCAACGACATCGCCAATGACACGGGCCAGAGCTACGTCAAGAAGCAGCAGAAGCTCCCGGACATCATCCCGGTCGGGGGCAATCCCGCCAACGCGCCGCCACTGCCCACCGGAGGCGGGGATTGAGCGAGGTCATCGACCGCATAATGCGCCGGGGCCGCAGCGCCCCGGCGCTCCCGCCGGCCGCGCCCGCGCCGGCTCCGGGCCAACCGGCCGCGCCCGCCGCAGGGCCCGCGCAAACGGCATCGCCCGCGCCGGGTCCGGTCCGGCCGGCCTCGGAGGCGGACCCCGACGGAATCGATCCCGCCGAGGAGCGTGAGGTTCGCGCCCAGCGCGACCGCCTGGTGGAGAAGTTCACGGTGATGCAGTCGGATCTCGGCGGCGCCTTCTATGAGATGGCGATCCGCGACCACGTGCGGATGGACGTGCTGACCCGCAAGGCCGCAGAGCTGCAGCGGGTCGACGCCGAGCTGCTCGCGATCGAGCGCATCCTGCGCATCGAGCGCTCCGGGGCCGCCGGTATCTGCCGCAACTGCGGCGCCCCCTACGCGCACGGGGTCCTCTACTGCTCGCAGTGCGGAGCGTCGCTGGCCGGGGGTCAGGCGGCGCCATGAGCGGCCTCGCCCGGCGCGTGGCCGGGATCCGCGATAGCGCGATCGCCGCCGCTGCGACGCTGCGGGGACGGAAGTTCGGCATGCTGGTCGCCTCCTCGCTGCTGGCGACCTCGGCGATCGTCGCCGCTGCCTTCACCGCGGGCGGGTACGGCCCGCTCGCCGGGCTGCTCGGCGAGGGATTGGCCGCCGGCCGGCCCTCCTCCAGCGCAAGCACCGCGCAGGACGCCGCCGGAGCAGGCGGCCCCGCCGGCCCGACCTCGCTGCCGCCTCCGGCGGCCTCGACGACGAACACGATCCCGATCCCGGCCGCGTCGGCGCCGGCACCGGCGGCGCCGGCTCCGGCGCCCGCCCCGGCCCCGGCGGGTCCGAGTACTCCCTCGGCGCCGTCGGATCCTTCACCGCCGGCGCCCCAACCGCAGGCCGGGCGGATCAAGCACGTCTTCATCATCACTCTGTCGAGTCCCGGGTATGAGGCGACCTTCGGCGAGAGCTCGCAGATGCCCTACCTCTCGGAGACGCTTCGGCCCAAGGGAGAGCTGCTCTCGAACTACTCGCTGATCGACAACGGGCCGATGCCCAACTACATCGCCGCGGTCAGCGGCCAGCCGCCGAACCCCCTGACCCGGGCCGGCTGTCCCGCCTACCGTCAGTTTCCCGCGAACGCCAAGCCCGACGCCTCCGGGCGCGTCGCCGGCAGGGGCTGCATCTACCCGGCCGAGGCGACGACGATCGCCGACCAGCTTTCGATCGCTTCGTTTAGCTGGCACGCGTATGTCGGCGCGATGGCCGACCAGTTCGGTCCCGGTAACTGCGTCCATCCCGACACGAACGAGGTCCGCAAGCCCGAGACCGGCGGCTACCAGGTGCAGCGCAACCCGTTCATCTACTTCCGCTCGCTGCTCGACCTCGGCGACTGCGCGCTCAACGACGTCCCCTTCGAGCAGCTCGCCAAGGACACGAAGAAGACCAGGACCACCCCGAACTACTCGCTGATCTCGCCCGATCTCTGCGATGCCGGGGTCCCGAGCCAGTGCCCCACCGGCGAGCCGGATGGGCCGGCCGCCGCCGACGCCTTCCTCGCCCGCTGGGTCCCGAAGATCACCGCGACGCCGGCGTTCCGCAAGGACGGGCTGCTCGTCATCACCTTCTTCGACTCCTCCGCGCCCGCAGACAACCCTGATCCGAAGCGGGTCGGAACCCTTCTGCTTTCCCCCTACGTCAGCACCAACACCACCTCGGCGGCGAAGCTCGGCCCCTACTCGCTGCTGCGCACGACCGAGGACCTCTTCGGCCTCCAGCACCTTGCCGAAGCGCAGGCGAAGAGCACACGGTCGTTCGCCGCGCCTTTGCTCGGGCAGGTCGGCGGCGACTGAGCCGGGTTCGCTTCGAGCCTGGACCGGCGAGCGATGGGTCTACGATTGGGGCATGGCGGGGATCGCGCCAGCCAACGAGGAGGCACACGAGGCCTGGAACGGCGTGCTCTTCGACCGCTTCGTCGAGTATCGGGACGTGATCGTCGAAGGGCTCGGCGCCCATGGCGAGATGGCTCTGCGTCTGCACCCCCCCTCTCCGGGCGACCGGGTCATCGACATCGGCTGTGGGTTCGGGGACACGGCCCAGGCGATCGCCTCGATGGTCGGGCCGGACGGTTCGGTCAAGGGGGTGGACGTCGCCGAGCGCTTCATCGAGACGGCCCGCAGGGAGGCGCAAGAGGCGGGGAGGGAGAATGTGAGCTTCGACGTCGTCGACGTCGAGATCGCCGAGTTCGAGGAGGAGTACGACTACGCCTTCGCGCGCTTCGGGACGATGTTCTTCGACAATCCGGGTGCCGCCATGCGCCGCATCCTGGGCGCGCTTCGTCCGGGCGGGCGCCTCTGCATGGTGGTCTGCGGCGCAAGCTCGACAACGACTGGCTGCACCGGGCGGAGCTCGTGGTCAAGGAGTTCGTCGACGAGCCCGAGGAGAGCGACGAGCCGACCTGTGGCCCCGGCCCCTTCTCGATGGCCAACGCCGACACCGTCTCCGACATCCTGCTCGGACCCGGGTTCGAGGACGTCACCTTCTCCCGCTGCGATACCGAGTTCCGCATCGGCAGCGATCTCGACAGCGGTGTCGCGCTGATGACCGCCCTTGGCCCGGCGGGCGAGGTGATCCGGCTGGCCGGCGACGAGGCCGAGAAGGTGCGGCCGGCGTTCGAAGCTTCCCTTCGCGAGGCCCTGGCGGGCTTCGTCCGGGAGGACGGCATCTACGCGAACGCGTCCACCTGGATCGTCTCGGCCCGGGCGCCCTCCGCCTGAGGGAGGGCCGCTGCCCCACAGTGGGATTCAGCGGGCCGCCAGCCAGGCGGCGTGCTCGGCTCCCAGTTCACCGACCGGCTCGCCGTCCTCGATCAGCTCCCGCAGCAGCGCACCCCAGCGAGCCGCGGCCCGCAGCGTCGAGGCGATCTGGAACAGCAGTCCCTCCATCCTCCTCAGCAGCAGCGCCTCCGGTGGCAGGGTCATCCGGCGCAGCTGCTCGAACAGGTCGCGTCGCTGCTCGCGCATCCTCTCGCTGCTTCGCCACAGGTCCTCGGGCGCCAGCCGCAGCTCCTGGTCGGATTTCAGCCACCAGGAGACCTCGCGCATGTATTCGAGGAGGAGTTCGCCGTCCCAGTCCGAGGCCTCGCCGGGCAGGTAGCCGAGCTCGCGCATCCCGCGCAGCAGGATCGCGACGTCGTTCTCGCGGATCGCCGCGGCTATCTCCCCCTCGTCCGCCAGGTATCCGGGCGGAAGGCGCCGCAGCATGCCGAAGTCGAAGAAGGCGACCCGCCCGTCCGGGCGCAGCAGGTAGTTGCCGGGGTGAGGGTCTCCGAGGGCGAGCCCGAGCTCCCGCACCGTCCCGTAGTAGAAGCGGTAGACGATCTCGACATAGCGGTCGCGGACCCGGTCGGGTTGCGCGGCGACCTCCGCGAACCCGATCCCGTCGATCCACTCGGTGACCAGCACCCGCCGCCGGCTCAACTCGGTATCCACCTCGGGGACGCAGACGAAGGGGTGGTCGCGCCAGAAGCGGGCGACGCGGCGGTGGTTGCTCGCCTCCAGCTCGTAGTCGCACTCCTCGACGATCCTCTCTCGCAGCTCCGCGAGCACGTCCTTGATCTCCAGTCCGGGCATCAGCTGGCGCAGCAGGGGGCTGAGCAGCCGCAGGTTCCGCATGTCGGACTCGACCGCCTCGGCGATCCCCGGGTACTGGACCTTGATCGCGACGCGGCGCCCCTCGCGGGTCAACCCCCGGTAGACCTGTCCGATGCTCGCCGCCGCGGCGGGCTCGGGGTCGATCTCGGCGAGGACGCGCCCGGGGTCCGATCCCCATTCCTCGGCGATCACCCCGCGCATCTGCTTCCAGCCGACCGGAGGGACGTCGTCGCGAAGCGAGGCGAGGCGGCGCTGGAGGTACTCGGACTGGTCGGGGTCGAGACCGGGGAACTCGACCGTCGAGAGGACCTGGCCGGCCTTCATCGCCGCGCCTCTCATCACCGCGAGCTGGTCGATCAGCGAATCGATCGTCGCGACGACTCGGTCACCCCGCCGGCGCCGCTGCTGCTCAGGGGTCCCCCTGGAGTCGATCCGGTCCCCCGCCCAGCGCATCGCGCCGCCGGCCGCGACCCGCCCGAGCCGGGCCGTTCGCGCCCCCCTGCCCTTGGTCGGGCTGCGTCCCTTCTCGTCGGCCACCAGGGACAGTCTGGCAACCGCCCGCCTCCGCCCGGGGACCCGGCTGCGTTCCGTGGTCGTGGTGGGCGACAATTCGTGCCGATGAGCGCGACCCCGACAACCGGGCCGGAGGCGGCGATGAGCAGCGACGTCCTCGCGCCGCGTGGAGCCCTGCGCGGAATGCTGCTGGCGGCCGCGATCGTCACCCTCTGGCTCGCCGTCGCTCCGGCGACCCCGGACCTCGCCGCGCAGGTCTACCGCGTCCACCTTTTCGCCAACCACGGCTTCGCGCTCTATGACGCCAACTGGTACGGCGGGCACCTGCTGCCGGCATACAGCGTCCTCTTCCCCCCGCTGGGGGCGCTGATCGGCGTACGACTGGCCGGCGCACTGGCGACGGCGGCGGCGATCGTCCTCTTCGACCGGCTCGCCCGCGACGAGTTCGGAAGCCGCGCCTGGCGGGGCACCGTCTGGTTCGCGGTCGGCGCCGGGCTCAACCTGCTGAGCGCCCGTCTCACCTTCGCGCTCGGGCTGGCGATCGGCCTCGGTGCCCTGCTGGCTGCGCGCAGGGGCCGCCAGGTCCCCGCGCTCGCCCTCGCCTTCGCCTGCCCCCTCGCCAGTCCCCTGGCCGGCCTCTTCCTCGCCGGGGCGGGCGCCGCCTGGGCGATCGGTCGCCGCCGCCTCGGGCCGGTCTCGCTGATCGCAGCCTCGATCGCGCCGCTGCTGGCGCTGCAAATCGCCTTTCCCGAGGGCGGCACCTTCCCCTTCCCACCGATCGAGCTCGTCCTCCTGCTGACCGCGCTGATCGCCGGCGTGCTGGTGCTTCCGCCCGAGCAGCGGGTGCTGCGGACCGGTTTCGCCCTCTACGCGGTGGGCGCGGTGATCGCCTTCCTGGTGCCGAGCCCGCTCGGATACAACTGTGGCCGGCTCGCGCTGATCGCGGTCGGTCCGCTGCTCGCCTGTGTGCTGGCCGGCCGCCGCGCCCTGCTGCTCGCCGCCGCGGCGCCGCTGCTCCTCTTCTGGTCGTGGGCGCCGTCGGCGAGCGACCTCGAGGACGTCGGCGGGCCGAGCGCCACCGCCGCCTATTACGCCCCCCTGGAGGCGTTCCTGGCGCGCCACGACAATCCGCCCGCCCGGGTCGAAATCCCCTTCACCAAGCAGCACTGGGAGGCCGTCTACGTCGCCCGTCACTTCATGCTCGCCCGCGGGTGGGAGCGCCAGCTCGACAGGGAGAGGAACCCGATCTTCTACCAGAGCAGGCGTCGCTCGCTGGACCCCGAGGCCTACTTCGACTGGCTGCAGGCCGCCGGGGTCCGATACGTCGCGGTCCCCGACGCGCCGCTGGACGAATCGGCCCGCGCCGAGGCCCGCGCGATCGCTTCCCGCCCCCCATACCTGGACCCGGTCTGGCGCTCGCAGCACTGGAAGGTCTACGCGGTCCGTGACGCGACGCCGCTGCTCAGCGGTCCAGGGCGCCTGCTCAGCGTCCGGCCCGACTCGTTCACGCTGCAGGCGCGGCGACCCGGGAGGTTCCTGGTGCGGCTCCAGTTCTCGCCCTACTGGCAGCTACACCGCGAGGCCGGCTGTGTGATGAGGGGGCCGAATGGCTGGACCCGGCTGCAGATCACCCGCCCCGGCCGCCAGCAGGTGACCACGGACTTCGGCCTCGACCGCACCTTCAGCCACGGCCGGCGCTGCGCCTGAATCACTGCGCCGCACGTCCTCCGCTCCCGCGAGGCCCGACACTCAGAGTCAAATGATGCTGTCGGGCCTCGCTCCCGCGTCCGGGCGTGCGGCGGTCAGAGGCAGGATGAGGTCTGTTTGCGGGCAAGCCGCCCCCGGACGCGGAGCAGAGGAGGCGGCGCAGTAATTCCATGCAATTATGTTTGCAGGTTATTAGCAACTCTTCACACTTTGGCCGCGCTGGATAGCCTCTCGCGCTCCGCCGGTCGCCTCGTAAACGGTTGTTCGAAGGGAAATCGACTAGCGGCGCGAATGAATTCGGTTTCGAGCCATCAGCAGAGCGGTCTCTCCCGCCGGGGCCGGTCGATACTCGCCGCGGCCCTCGCCGTGGGCTTGGCCCTGCTCGGGACCCTCGTCGGTGTCGCCCCGGCCGAGAACCTTCAGAGCAAGCTGCACCGCGGCCAGGCGAGGCTCGACCACCTCCAGCAGCGAAGTGGGGCGGTCGCCGCCTCGATCGAGCAGCAGAACAGCGAAATCGATGCGCTGATCGGCCAGGTCGCCGCGCTGGCGAGCCGTCGGGCCGAGGTCGAGCAGCAGCTGGCCGCGAAGCAGGCGGAGCTCGACCGGGCCACCGCGGCGCTGGAGCGCCAGCGGAAGCACCTGGAGCGGGTCCGCGGGCAGCTGAAGCGGGCCCTGAAGGTCCTCCGTCGATGGCTGGTCACGGTCTACGTCTCCGGCAACCCCGACGTGCTCAGCGTGATCGCCAACTCGGCAAGCTTCTCGGACGTCGTCTCGCAGAGCGAGTACCTCGGCCAGATCAAGGACTACGAGGGGACCGTGGTCAGGCGGGTCCAGGAGATACGCGACCAGACCCGCTCAGCGGTGAAGCGCCTCGCCGAGACCCGAGCGCAGATCTCCGATGCCCGCGACGCGATCGCCGCCGAGGAGGATCAGCTGGCGGGCATGGAGGCGACGCTCCAGGCCCGCCACTCGCAGCTCGTCGCTGCCCAGAGCGCCCGCCAGCAGGCGCTCGATGCCCTGCAGGGCAGGGCGGCGGCGCTCCGCGACAACCTCTCCTCGGTATCGGATCAGATCGCCCAGCGCCAGGCTGCCCGTCAGGCTGCCGCCCAGGCCGCCGCCCCGGCTCCGAGCGCCCCCGCCCCGGCTCCCGCCCCCGCGCCGGCCCCCGCGCCGGTCCTGGGCGATTCGGCGACCCTGCTGTCCAACGGGCAGGCCGCCGCCCCGGCCAGCGCTCCACCTGCGGTGAAGGCGGTGATCGCGGCGGCGAACTCGATCGCCACCACCCCCTACGTCTGGGGCGGCGGCCACGGCTCCTTCACCTCCTCTGGCTACGACTGCTCGGGGGCGGTCAGCTTCGCCCTCCACGGAGGCGGCTTCCTCTCCAGCCCACTCGACTCGACCGGCCTCGAAACCTGGGGCGTCCCGGGGGCCGGCAGCTGGATCACCGTCTACGCCAACTCCGGCCATGCCTTCGCGGTGATCGCCGGGCTGCGCTGGGACACCTCCGGGGACGTCTCCGGCACCGGCCCACGCTGGCATACCGACATGGCCTCGACCGCCGGATTCATCGCCCGCCACCCCAGCGGCTACTGAGCGCTTCCCTCGCTTCCCTCGCTTCCCGGTCGAGTGGCCGAAATCAGCAGATAGGGACCGCTTTTCGTCCACTCGACGCCCCGGCTAGCCTCCGAGACCGATGAACGCGCCGGAGGGCTACCGGGTTGCCCTGCACGATTGGCTCGCCTGCGCCGCGGGGGGCGCCGGGGAGCCGGCGGCCCTCGCCGCAGCCGGCGCCGGCGACGGCGTCCTCGAGCGGGTGGCGGCGGCGGGCACCGCCGGGCACGTCCTCGACTTCGACGACACCTACCTTCCCGGCGTCGCCCACCTGAGCGCGGCAACGGCCCCGGTTGCGCTCGTCCTCGGGGCCGAGCTGGGAGCCAGCGTCGGGGAGGCCCTGTCGGCGTATTCAGCGGGCTTCGAGGCGATGGGCGCCTTGGCGCGGGCCGCGCATCCCGAGCTGTATGACCGCGGCTGGCACCCGACCTCGGTCTGCGGCGGCCTCGGCGCCGCGGTCGTCGCTTCGCGGCTGCTGGGACTCGACGCCGCGTCTGAGGAATCGGCCGCGGCGCTCGCCCTGCTGCGCGCCGCGGGGATGCGCTCGGCTTTCGGCTCCGCCGGGAAGAGCCTCCAGGTGGGGATGGCCGCCGCGACCGGGGTCGCGGCGGCGCGGCTCGCTGCGGCGGGGGCCGCGATCGGCCTCGAGAGCGTGGCCTCCGGATACGCCGGCTTCTCGACCGCTTTCGGCGCGGCGGTCCCGACCGCGCCGGAAGCGGCAGCGCCGGCGATCGAGCAGAACTGGATCAAGGCCTACCCCTGCTGCCTGCAGACGCACAGCTCGATCGAGGCGGCCGCCGGGGTGCGCGATGCCGACCGCGCCGCAATCGAGGTCTCCGTCCACCCGCTCTCCCTGCAGGCGGCGCCGATCGCGGCGCCGGGCGACGGACTGGAGGCGAAGTTCTCGATCCCGTATCTGACCGCCTTCACTCTGCTGCGCGGCGCGCCGGGCCTGAAGAGCTTCTCCGGGCTCGACCCTGAGGCGACCCGCCTCGCGGCGAGGATCGAGGTCCGCGCCGACCCGGCGCTGGGCGCCTCGGAAGCCGTCCTCGCCCTGGACGGCGAGGAGGCCGCGCGGGTGCCCGCGGCGCTGGGCTCCCCGCAGCGCCCCCTCGACCGGGACGGACTCGCGGAGAAGCGGCGCGCTCTGGCGGGGGGGCGGCTCGAGGGCGCCCTCGACGAACCCGGCCGCCCGGTCGCCGAGCTGCTCACCCTGATCGGGCCGCGATGAGCGAGGCGCCGCCGCCCGCCGAGATCGTGCCGGAACCCGCGGTGGGGCGGGTGTTCGAGAAGCCGATGCGCCCGGGGATCGCCGACGTCGCCCCCAGCGGCCGGGCCCGGCTCGACGCGATCGCCCGCTGGCTCCAGGACATCGCCTATCTCGACGTCGTCGACGCAGGTTTCGAGCACCGCTGCGCCTGGATCGTGAGGCGCACCAGGATCAGGGCGGAGGCGCTTCCGCAATTCGGAGAGGACCTCGTCCTCCGCACCTTCTGCAGCGGCATCGGCCGCTTCTGCGCCGAGCGTCGGACCGTGATCGCGGGGCCGGACGCCTCTGTGCAGGCGGTCGCCACCTGGGTCGCTCTCGATCCCGAGCGCCTGGTCCCCACCCGCTTCGACGAGGAGTTCGCAGCGCTCTACGGGGAGAGCGCCGCGGGGCGCGGCGCCAGCGCGCGGCTGCGCCACCCCGGGCCGCCGCCGGACGCGGAGGCCGGCCCCTGGGTCTTCCGCTCGACCGACCTCGACGTCGCCGGCCACGTCAACAACTCCCATTACTGGGCGGCGCTCGAGAGCGATCTCCACTCGGAAGGCGACCCGGGAACGATCGACGCCGAGATCGAGCACCTGGCACCCGGCCTGCCGGGTGAGGTGACGATCCTGCGAACCGCGGGCTGGGCCTGGATCGCCGAGCGCGCCGGCCCGGTGCTGGCCTCGATCCGCAGCCGGCCCTCAGGGGTCTGAGCGCGGCAGGGGCTTCGGGCCGAACGGGGGAATCGCGAAGAGGGCCCGCAGGGCCCGCCGGGCGCCGCGGCCTCGCCAGAGCTCCCGTCGCACCCGGCGGCGCTCCTCGGCGTCGGGTGGCGCCGCGCCGGCGCCGTAGCGGAAGGCGCCCAGCTTCGCCACGTAGGCGGCGAGGCAGGGACGCCCGAGCGCCGCGGAATCGCGCTCCAGGCGCCGCAGGGTCAGCCCGGCCGGGACGGTCCTTCCCATGGCCGGCAGGGCGCGGCGCAGCTCGGCGATCTGAGCATCTGCGAGGGCGTCCCCCCGCAGCGAGCGTCGCCACCGGGCGAGGCGGAGCAGGCCGAAAGCGGTGACCACCAGGAGCACCCCGCCCAGCGCCGCAGCGCCGGCGAGCGCCAGCCCGCCCGAGCCGCCGCCGCCCGAGCGAAGCGCCGAGGGGTCGGTTGCCGGCGAGCCTCCGGCGGCGAGCGGCGGGACCGGGCGCCGGGTGCGGACGACGGGCAGCGTCGGCCCTGCCGAGGTCGAGGCTGCCGGAGAGACCCCTGGGGTCGGATCGAAGGCGACCCAGCCGATCCGCTCAAAGTAGACCTCCACCCATGAGTGCGCGTCGAAGTCGTGGACAACGAAGCGATGCCCGCCGCCGCTCGGAGACCCTGGGCTGAACCCCGACGCGACCCGGCTGGGAATCCCCAGCATCCTCAGCATCAGCGCCATCGCTCCGGAGAACTGCTGGCAGTAGCCCCTGCGGTCGCGAAACAGGAATGCCCGCAGCGGGAAGTGCCGGACGGGCGGGTTCTCGTCATAGGAGTAGGCGCCTAGGAGCTGGCGGTGGATCGCCTCGACCGCGTCGTAGGTGTCCGCCTTCCCGGCGGTGAGTCGGCGGGCGAGGCGGTAGACCTGCCCGTAGGGCGAGCCCAGCAGGCGCCGGTCAACAGCGGCCCTGCGGGCGGCACCCGGCGAGGAGCGAAGCGGCACCGTGATCTGGTCGGTGACCCCATCGGGGACCACCCGGTCGCCGTTCTGGGCCTCGACCGTACCGGCGTCGGCCCGCGGCAGGGCGAGCGTCGTGTAGCGGCGGAGCGGCGACCCGTACGGGAACGAGGCGGCCCGCCGCATCTGGCTCGGGGTCGGCTGCGGCGAGTAGTAATGCACGGTGTAGGTGACCCCGCCGGAGATGCCGTCCCCGTCGGCGGGGACGATGCCTCCGTCGGAGGGTTCGGTCTCGCCCAACCCCTGGACCGAGAGCGGCGTGCCGGCTGCCGCGACCTGCTGGCTGCTCAGCTGGTCGATCCGGAAACGGGCGGTGTGGACCCAGCGCGGGTCGAGGTAGGCAGCCGAGGCGCCACCGAACTGGGAGGGCAGCTCCAGCGACGGCGGAGGCGTGTCGAGGGGCTCGAGCCAGCGGAATCCGTCGAAGCGGTCGAGCACGGCGGTCCGCCAGTAGTGAGGCTCGCCGCTGCGGACGACCATCAGCCGCGCGCCCCTCCGTGGCCACCCGAGCGGGCCGTAGTTGTGATTCCAGCTGAAGAACTCGGTCCCGCCGGAGGAGCTGGACGAGAGATCCCAGTGGGTGTAGTCAAGCAGCGGCTCGCCCCCCGCCGTCCTCGAGCAGAGCGGCAGGGCGAGGACCCCGGCGACGGCGATCAGCCCCAGCCCCATCGCCGCGTTGCGGCGGCGGATCAACGGCAGCCAGAGCCAGGCTGCGACCAGGGCGAAGAGCACCAGCCCATGAAGCAGGGGCGCCCCGGGAGGCGAGAGGGTGGCGGCGACGCCGTATGCGGCGACCAGGATCGTCAGCCCGGCGATCGAGCGCGCCGCCGCCGCCGTGGCGGCAGGCCAGAAGGAGATCGTGGCAGCGGCGCAGATCGCGACCGGCGCTCCGAGGGTGATCCCCAGCCGGGCCCAGTCGTCTCCACCGGACGGGTACGGATAGCCCGATCCGGCCGCGAGATCGAGGCCGGACCCGAGCTGGGCGCCGAGCTCGTCCCAGTGACCCGGTAGGAGCAGCCGCGCCGGGACGCCGAGGATCAGCGCCGCCAGCGCCAACCCGAGCAGCGCCGCCACCGCGGCAAGTGGCCAGCGCAGCCGCCGCGGCGCTGCGATCGCGCCGAGGGCCGCGAGCAGCGTCGCGAGGACGACCAGCAGCAGGGTGGCCGCGAGAAGCCGGGGGAGGGGAGGATCGTCGAGCAGCGCCGACCACTGGACGCCGACCAGCACCGACAGCGCCGCGAAGGCCCCCAGGCGGGCGAGCGGCAGGTCCCGGGCCGCGCGGGCCGCGGCGCTCACGCGGTCTCCCCGACGGCGGCGGCCCGCCCCGCAGGCGCCTGGCCCCGGCAGCCGGCGACGGTGAACAGCGTCCGCATCCCCGCGATCGGCTCCGTGCTCACCAGGCAGAACCGCACCGAGCCGCTCAAGCGGGGCGGCTTCGGGGAGGCTGCGGCGGAGACGAGGAAAATGGTCCGCGCCGCCCGCAGGGTCGACCCCGCCGGGGGCCGCCGGCAGGGCTGGACCAGGGCGAGCTTCGCGTGCGCCTGCCGCCAGCCGCGCATCCTCGCGCCGATCCGCAGTGGGTGGCTCGCCCCCGGGAGCAGCAAAAGACAGCCGTCGTCGGCGGCGAGGTGGGCGCAGATCGACGCGGCCGCCCGCACGGCGCGGTCGAGCGCCTCCTCCGATGCCGGCTCGAAGGCGTCGAGGACCACCAGAGGCGGGGACTCGCCGCCGCTGACCAGCCTTCGCTCGGCCAGCTCGCCGCTGCGGGCGACAGTCGCCCAGTGGATCCGCGAAGCCGGGGTCCCCTCGCGGTAGGGGCGGACGCCCTCGACCTCGAACTCGACCGCGCGCGGATCGAGCCCGGCGGCGCCCGAGCCGTGTGCGGCCGTCCCCAGCAGTCGGTCGAGGCCTCCGGCGCCCCCGGGGGCGAGGACGGGCTCGACTCGGGGCAGGACGAGCACCGGGATTGACTCGCCGGCGCTGACCCGCCGCCGCTGCAGGCCGAAGGGGTCTGAGACGAACAGGGCCGGCGGCTCGAGCAGGTGGCGGCCTCGCCGCTGGATGCGCAGGTTCAGCCTGTGGAGGCCGGAGGGACGGGGTCCGGTCGGGAGAGGGCTTTCGGCCAGAGGGTGCTCGATGCTGCTTCCCGGGAGCAGGCCGGCCCCGGCGACCCTTGCCCCAAGCGGGTAGCTCTCCCCCTCGGTGATGCTCCACGGTCCCGGCACCGGCTCCAGCCGCGGGCGGCGGGACGCGGCCCTCACCCAGATCCCAAGCGAGCAGACGAGGATTGCCAGCGCCGCGCCGGGGACGTACAGCGAGCTGGCGCCGAAGGCCGCGGCGGCCAGCAGGAAGGCCACCGCGAGCAGCAGGGTGGCCGTTCTCGGGCTCATCGGCGTCAGAGCGCCGGGGTGTGAAGGAGTGCGTCCGCGACCACCGCCGAGCGCTCGTCCGGGCCGGCTCCGGGCGCCAGCAGCAGACGGTGCTCGAGCACTGCGTGGGCGAGCGCCTGGACGTCATCGGGGAGGGCGTGGTCGCGACCGTCGAGGGCGGCTCGTGCCCTCGCTGCCCGGTAGAGGAGGAGCCCCGCCCTGGGGCTCGCGCCCAGCTCGACCCGCTGGTCGGAGCGGGTCGCCTCGCAGAGCGCCACAACGTAGCTGCGCAGCGCCCCGCTGCTGTTGGTCGCGCCGGCGGCGGCCTGCGCCGCCAGGATCGAGCCGACGTCGGCGACCGGCTCGACCTCGAGGACGCGGTCGGCGGCGGCGTGCTCGGCCAGCATCGCCGCCTCCTCACCGGGACCCGGGTAGCCCATCTCCAGCTGGATCATGAAGCGGTCGAGCTGGGCCTCGGGAAGCGGATAGGTGCCCTCGTATGAGACCGGGTTCTGGGTGGCTATCACCAGGAAGGGCCGGGCCAACTCGTGCGCCTGCCCGTCGACGGTGACCCGGCGCTCCTGCATGCACTCGAGCAGCCCCGACTGGGTTTTGGGCGAGGCGCGGTTGATCTCGTCGACGAGGACGACGTTCGCGAAAACTGGGCCCGGGTGGAACTCGAAGCGGGCATCGCGCTGAGCGAAGACGTTGGTCCCGACCACATCGGCGGGCAGCAGGTCGACGGTGCACTGGACCCGCGCGTAGGAGGCGTCGATCGAGCGGGCGAGCGATCGTGCCAGGGCGGTCTTGCCGACCCCGGGATGGTCCTCGATCAGCACGTGGCCCTCGGCGATCAGCGAGACGATCAGCTGCTCGAGCACCTCGTCGCGGACCTTGACCGCGCGCCGGATGCTGGCGCGCAAGCGCTCCCCGATCTCGGCTACGGCGACGGGATCGAGCTCGGGCATCGTGGCCACCCGACCATGGTAGGCCAGGCTCGTCGGCCCGCCCCGGCTAGACCGCTCCCCTTCGAAACAGCCAGCGACGCAGCAGCGGCCCGACCCTGCGGCCCGAGCGCCGCTCTCCGAAGGCGATGAACTGCGAGCTCGAGACGTTGCCGTATCGATGGTTCGTGGTCCAGGCCCGCAGCAGCCCGAAGAAGGCGCGGTCGCCGACCCTGATCCGCAGCGCCTCCAGGGTCATCGCGCCGCGGACGTAGATCGCCCCGTCGAAGAGGTTCTTCGGCGAGCCGGGCCGCCCCGGCGGCGGCGACCAGAAGGGGTCGCTCGCCGGACGCCGGCGGAGCTCGGTGAAGACCGACCTGGCGCTGGGGCCGCCGTGCCGCTCGCGGTAGATCCACTCGGTGAAGGTCGCGAACCCCTCGTTCAGCCAGATGTCAGGCCAGCGTCGCAGGCCGGTCGAGTCCCCGACCCACTGGTGGGCGAGCTCGTGGACGAGCAGGTTGCGGCGGGGAGGGCCGGGGTAGGTTGGGCGCGACTGGGTCTCGAGGGCGTATTCGCCGCCGTCGGTGATCGTCGTGCCGACCGCGTCGAAGGGGTATGGCCCGAACAACCTGCGCTCGAAGCGGATGATCTCGCCGACGCTGCTGATCCCCCTGCGGATCAGCGCTCCCCGGCTACGGAAGAGATCGGCATCCACCGCGGTCCAGGACCGGATGCCGTCCACCTTGGCGCGGCGAAGGCGGAAGTTGTCGAAGGCCACCGTCGCCAGGTACGGCGCCATCGGCTGATCCATCGCCCAGTTCCAGCGGATGTGCCTGCCGTGCGAGCGCCGCGACAGGAGCCGTCCGTTGGCCACGGCGACCAGGTGACGTCCGCGGGCGCGGGCCGGAGCGTCGAGGCGCAGGCCGAAGGTCGCCTTGTCGGTCAGCGAGTTGTTGCAGGGCAGCCAGGTCGCGGTTCCCACCGGCTCGCCGAGGGCCACGGCGCCGCCGTCGCCCGTCCTGGTCCAGCCCTCCTTCGAGTGGTCGGGGTCGGTGATCGTCCGCGGGTGGCCGCGATAGGAGACGGTGGCGACGAACTCCGCTCCGGTTTGGATCGGCGAAGGCGGCCTGACGATCAGCCTGCGGTGACGTCGTCGGAAGGTCGCCGCGGCCCCGTCGATCCTCACCGAGGTGACGTGCAGTCCGACGAAGTCGAGCCCGAAGCGGGGAAGGCGCCGCCGGGCGCGCGCCCGGATGCGGACCCTGGCAGCGATCCCGTCCCTGCCGGCGGCCCGGGCCGCGGGGAAGTAGGAGAGCGAGATGCCGTAGTGGGCGACGTCGTAGGCGTCGCTGCCGCTGCCGGGGAAGAACGGATCTCTACCGTTGGTGTGCCCGGCCGCGAGCGAGATGCCGGCGCCCGTCAGGGCGGAGACGCAGGCGATTGCGAAGACGCGGCGGAGCACGCGGGAATTAGAGCAGGCCGGTCCCGCCGCCTAGCCGAAGTCGAAGCTGACCCCGGTCAGCTCCTCGGACACTGACCAGAGCCGGAGAGCCGCCGCCCGGTCTTTCGAGGCCCCGCTCGAATCGACCACGCGCGGGGCGCCCCGGGCTTCGAATGGCCCGTCGGGGCCGACGAACGAGCCGCCGGGGAGGCCGGGGAAGGTCGCCGCATAGAGCGAGGAAAGCGCTCCGTCGTCTCCGCTCTGGGCGATCAGCCGGTTGGTGATCGCCATCAGCGCCTTGTTGGCCGCCGCGAAGATCCCGCCCCCGACGCCGGGGCCAGAGGACTGCAGGTTGGTGGCGGAGTAGCCCGGGTGGGCCGCCATGCTCGCCAGCGGCGCGCCGACGGCTTCGGCGCGGCGCTGAAGCTCGTAGGCGAAGAGCAGGTTCGCCAGCTTCGACTGCCCGTAGGCCGCCCAACGGAAGTAACGGCGCTCGCCGTCCAGGTCGTCGAAGCTGATCCTGCCGCTGCGGTGCGCCATGCTGGAGACCGTGACCACCCTGCTCGCCTCCCCTCGCAGGAGCGCCGGGAGCAGGCGGCCGGTGAGCGCGAAATGGCCGAGGTGGTTGGTCCCGAACTGGAGCTCGAACCCGTCCTCGGTGAGCCGCCTCGGGGTGGCCATCACGCCGGCGTTGTTGATCAGCAGGTCGATCGTCTGGTGCTCGACCAGCAGCGCCTCCGCCAGCTCGGAGATCGAGGCGAGGCTGGCGAGATCGAGCGGGGCGAGCTCGAGGGAGCCGCCCGGGACGGTGGAGCGGACAGCCGCCAGAGCCTCCTCGCCCCGGCCCGCATCCCGGCAGGCCATGACCACCGTGGCCCCCGCCCGGGCCAGCTCGCGCGAGGTGGCCAGGCCGAGGCCGCTGTTGGCGCCTGTGACGACGGCGACGCGCCCGTCCTGGTCGGGGATGTCCGCGGGGCTCCAGGCCATCACCGCAAGCCTAGATCAGGGTTTCGACCGCGGCACCCCCGGCTCTCAGTCGGGCTCGCGGCGCTCGACCAGCCGCTGCATGGCGAGCTCCAGGGCTTGGAGCTGCTCGCGGACCCCCTTCAGCTCGCGCATCGCCACCGCCTCGGCCGACTTCGAGCCAGTGGCGAGCTCCGCCTCGACGTCGGCAAGCTCGGGCCCGAGGAATCGCTGCGCGACCGCACCGGTGAGCAGGGCGACGAAGCAAATTCCGACGATCACGATCACCACGGCGACGATCTGCGAGCCCGTGGTCGTCGGGTAGATGCTTGAGCCGACCGTGGTCATCGTCGTGATCGCCCAGTAGGCACCCTGCCAGGCGGTCAGGTGCTGGTTGTGCTTCTCGAATGCGACGAACGCGGCACCGCCGGCAATCACGGTGAACAGCGCCAGCAGCGCCGCGTAGCGAAGTCCCTCGAGCGAGAAGGCCTGCCGGGAGAGCTGCGCGAGGCGCAGCAGGCGCAGCAGCCTCAGCACGCGCAGAATCTGCAGCCCTGGTGGCAGAACCGGTGGGGTGAGGATGACAATCACCAGGTCGAGTGGATTCCGCCAGAGCCAGCGACGGCGATCCGGGACTACGGCGAGCATGATCAGGAGCTCGGCGAGGAAGGCGAGCCAGATGATCCAGTTGAGCGCGTTGGCGATCACCGCCATGGCCCCGGTCTGATGCGTCTCGGAGAGGGCCACCGCCGGCAGTGTGAGGGCCGAGGCGATCATCATCGGCGTGTTGAGGCGCGCGGCTACGCGCTCGCTTCGAGCGTCCATGGCGCCCTCTTCGACGCTTGGGTCCGGCCGCCTGCCGGTTGCCCTCCAGGGGAGAGGCGGATTGCAACCGACGAGATAGTTTGCTAGGCTAATTACTAAAGCTAATCAACATGCATGCGCTCTCCGATCACACCACCGAACTGAGCCGGCCGGCGGCCCGCCTGCGACTGGCGATCACCCGCGTGGCGAGGCGCCTCCGCCAGGAGGCCTCTGGGGAGTTGACGCCCACATCGGCCGCGGCGCTGGCCAGCGTCGAACGCCACGGGCCGCTGACCCCGAGCGAGCTGGCGGAGATCGAGCGGGTCAAGCGCCCCTCGGCGACCCGCACCCTGGGCTGTCTCGCGGATCTCGGCCTGGTCGATCGCACTCCCGATCCCGCCGACGGCCGCAGCGCCCTGGTCTCGATCACGCCGGCCGGCCGCGAGCGGCTGCGCCGCCTGCGAGGGCGAAAGAACGCCTATCTGGCACGCCGCATGCGCGGAATGCCGGAGGACGACGTCCGCACCCTGGAGCGTGCGGCCGAGATCCTCGAGCGCATGCTCGAGGGTGAGCGCCGTTGACCGCCGCACTGCGCCGCTCATTCGACTCCCTCGCGGTCGCCAACTACCGGCGCTACTTCGCCGGCCAGGTCGTCTCGCTGTCCGGCAACTGGATGCAGATGGTCGCCGAGTCGTGGCTGATCCTCCAGCTGACCGACAGCGGCGTCGCAATCGGGCTAACCACGGCGCTCCAGTTCCTTCCGATGCTTCTCTTCGCGCCCTGGGGCGGATTGCTCGCCGATCGCCTTCCGAAGCGGACCCTGCTGATCGCGACCCAGACGTTGATGATCGTTCCGGCCCTCGGCCTGCTGGCGGTGACGGTGACCGGGGTCGTTGCTCCCTGGATGGTCTTCGCCCTGGTCTTCGCGCGCGGCGCGGTCAACTCGATCGATAACCCGACCCGTCAGAGCTTCGTGATCGAGATGGTCGGCGCCGAGCGGGTCGTCAACGCGGTCAGCCTCAACAGCGTCATCGTCCACTCGGCCCGTATCTTCGGCCCGGCCCTGGCTGCGATCCTGATCGCGACCGCCGGCGTCGCCGCCTGCTTCGCGGTCAACGCGCTCAGCTTCGTGGTGATGATCGCGGCGCTGATCCGGATGAGGCCTTCGGAGCTCTCGAGCGCGCCGCCGGCACCGCGCCAGCCTGGAGCGGTCCGCGCCGGGCTCCGCTACGTCCGCGAGACCCCCGAGCTGGCGGTGCCGCTGGGGCTGATGGCCCTGGTCGGAACCCTCGGCCTCAACTTCCCGGTGATCCTGCCACTGCTGGCGCGGTTCAGCTTCGGCGGCGGCGCCTCGGCCTATGCGGTCCTGCTCTCGGCGATGGGCGTCGGCGCGGTGGCCGGCGCGCTGGTCACCGGCGCCCGCGGGCGCACCGGCCCGAGGCTGGTGGCCGGCGCCGCCCTCTGCTTCGGACTGCTTTCCCTGCTCGCGGCCGGTGCGCCCAGCCTCGCCCTCGAGGTGCCGGTGCTGGCCCTGCTCGGCGCCTCAGCCGTCACCTTCGCGGCGGCGATCAACTCCTCCCTGCAGCTCTCCGTGGCTCCGGAGATGCGGGGCAGGGTGATGGCGCTCTACTCGGTCGTCTTCCTCGGTTCGACCGCCTTCGGAGGGCCGCTGGCGGGCTGGCTGTCGGAGGCCTATGACCCGCGGGCCGCGCTGCTGCTCTCGGCCAGCGCCGGAATCTCGGCCGCCTGGGTCGCCCACACCTCCTTCGGGCGGCTGCGCGACGCTCGCGGCGCCGAGCAGGCTGCCGGCAGCTCCGCGCCCGCCGCCTAGCGCCCTGGATTGACGCGGCTGGCTAGGCTGCGGCGCCGTGAAGCACGACGCCCACGGATACTGGCTCGAAGAAGCGGGCCCGTCGGTCCCGCTGGGGCCGCTCGAGAAGCGTCGCGTCGAGGCGGACGTGCTGGTGATCGGCGGCGGCTACACGGGTATGTGGGCCGCCTGGCACCTGCTCGAGGCCGAGCCCTCCGCCAGGATCGTGGTGCTCGAGGCCGATCGCTTCGGCCACGGCCCGAGCGGACGGAACGGGGGCTTCGTCAACTCACTGTGGCTCAGCCTGGGAACGATGAGGGCGCGCTACGGGCATGAGGCGGCGCTGGCGATCGCCCGCCAGTCAGGGGACTCGGTAGACGCGGTCGGGCGCTTCTGCGCTGAGCAGGAGGTCGACGCCTGGTATCGCAAGGCCGGCCTTCTCCAGGTCTCCGCTGCGCCGGCACAGGATGCGACCCTCGCCGTCGCGGCGCGGTCGCTGCGCGATTCGGGGGCGGAGGTCGGCTTCACCGAGCTCTCGGCGGCCGAGGTCACGAGGCGCTGCGACTCGTCGAGGTTCCGGGCCGGGTTGCTCCACGCCGACGCGGCCACCGTGCAGCCGGCGCGCCTCGCCCTGGGGCTTCGCAGGCGCCTGATCGAGCGCGGGGCCGGCCTCTTCGAGCGCTCCCCGGTGCGGCGGCTGCGCGAGGCGGCCGGCGGAGTCGAGGTGCAGACCCCGGGCGGGACGGCGAGCGCCCCGGTGGCCGTGCTCGCAACGGGCGGGGCGCTGGCCTCTGCCGGCTCCCCCTTCCGGGACCGGCTCACCGTCACCTCGAGCCACATGCTGATCACCGAGCCGGTCCCCGACCTGTTAGAGCAGATCGGCTGGACCGGGGGAGAGTCGGTGTTCGACAGCCGCGCCATGGTCCACTACCTGCGGACCACTCCGGACGGGAGGATCGCCTTCGGTTGGGGTGGAGGCCGGCTCTCCTGCGGGGGCCGGCTCGGGGGACGGGCCGAGCGCGACCGCGATGTGATCGCCCAGGTGGGCCGCGATCTGCGCGCCTTCTTCCCGGCGCTCGGGCGCCGGCGGATCGAGCATGCCTGGGGCGGGCCGATCGACGTCTCGCCCACCCACCTGCCGACGGTGAGCGCGTCACCGGGTGGGCGGACCTTCGCGGCCTTCGGCTACACCGGCAACGGCGTCGGCCCATCGCAGATGGTCGGTCGGATCCTCGCCTCGCTCGCCCTCGACCGGCGCGACGCCCACTCCCGCCTCGCCCTGGTCGAGCCGGGACCCGCGGCGGTGCCCCCCGAGCCGCTGCGCTGGCTCGGCGGCTCGGTGATCCGCGCCGGGCTTCTGCGCAAGGAGCGCGCCGAGGAGGACGGCCGGGCTGCCGATCCGATCAGCCGGGGGCTGGCAGCGGTGCCCGGGCTGATCGGGTTTCACATCGGCCGCTGAGGCGACCGCTCACCAGCGGCTGGTGACGACCTTCTTGCGGGTGTAGAACTCGATCGCGTCCTCGCCGTTGGCGTGCAGGTCCCCGTCGCAGGAGTCCTTCCAGCCGGCGAACGGGAACCAGGCGACCGGGGCGGGAACGCCGATGTTGACTCCCAGCATGCCTGCTTCGACCCCGTAGCGGTACTCCCTCGCCGCGGCGCCCGACGTCGTGAAGATCGAGCCCGAGTTCCCATAGCGCGAGCCGTTCACGAACTCGAGCGCCGACTCCAGGTCGTCGGCGCCGATCAGCGTCAGGACGGGGCCGAAGATCTCCTCGCGCGCGATGTCGGACTCGTGCTCGGCTGTCTCGACGATGGTCGGGGCGAGGATCGTTCCGGCCGGGCCGGCGCCGCCGTCGCGACCGTCGAGGACGACCTCGGCCCCGTGGGCCTCGGCCTCGGCCACCGCTGCCGCGGCGCGCTCCCGGGCGTCGGAGCCGATCATCGGGCAGACGTCGGTGGAGTCCTCAGCGCCCGGACCGGTGCGCAGCTCCGAGGCCGCCGCTGTGAGTGCGTCTCGCACCTCGGAGCGGCGCTCGGGATCGCCGACCAGGACGCAGACCGAGCCGGCCAGGCAACGCTGGCCGGCGGCGCCGAAGGCCGAGCCCATGATCGCCGGCACCGACTTCCCGAGGTCCGCGTCGGGCATCACGACGAGCGAGTTCTTCGCTCCGCCCAGGGCCTGGACCCGCTTGCCCTCCTCGGCCCCCCGAGTGGCGATAAGCCTCGCGGTCGAGGCCTGGCCGACGAAGGAGATCGCGTCGACGCCGGGGTCGGAGAGAAGAGTCTCGACCGCCTCGCGGCCTCCGTGGACGAGATTGACGACCCCGTCGGGGATCGAGGGGATCGCGTCGATCAGCGAGAGGATCAGCTCGGCGGGGCGCGGGTCGCGCTCCGAGGGCTTCAGCACGAAGGAGTTACCGGTGGCGATCGCGTTGGGCAGAAACCAGAGCGGGATCATCGCCGGGAAGTTGAAGGGGGTGATCGCGGCGACCACGCCGACCGGCTGCCGGACGAGCTCGACGTCGATCCCGCGCGCCGCCCCCTCGAGATTCTGGCCCTTCATCAGGTGCGGCACCGCGGCCGCCGACTCCACCGACTCGATCCCGCGTCCCACCTCGCCCTGGGCGTCCGCGAGCGTCTTGCCCATGTCCTCGGTGACCAGGCGGGCGAGGTCGTCGCGGTGGGCGTTCAGCGCGTCGCGCAGATCGAGCACGGCGCGGGCGCGCTGCGGCGCCGGGACCTCGCGCCAGGCGGGCTGCGCTTCAGCGGCGCTGCGCACCGCCGCCTCGACGTCGGCGCGCCCGGAAAGCGGCACCCGGGCCAGCACCTCGCCCGAGGCCGGATCGAGGTCCTCGAGGGCCTCCTCGGCCTTCGCCTCGGTCCAGGCGCCGCCGATGTAGTTGCGCAGGGTCGGAGCCCGTGTCGCGCTCGCGGTCTCCATCCAGGCAAGCGTGACAGATATTTGTGCCGGCGCGGTGTTTAACCGCGCCGGCACTTCCGGAATGACTTGCCGCGGCTCTGCCGCCTTACATGCCTCTGCCGGCGCTAACACCGCGCCGGCCATCAAGACAACTTGCGGCGACTCTGCCGCCTTACATGCCTCTGCCGGCGCTAACACCGCGCCGGCGTTGAATTACTTGATGTAGCCGTCCTCCTTCAGGTACTCCGAGGCGACCTGGGCCGGGGTCTGCTTGTCGATGTCGACCCGGGCGTCGAGCTCCTGCATCACCGGGATCGTCAGGCCCTTCTGGACGCTGACGATCGTCTTCTCGTAGTCCGGCCCGGCTTTGCTCACCGTGGACGGATCGGTGACGAAGATGACGTTGCCCGCCGGGAAGACGTGCTTGTCGTCGTTCAGGATCACGTACTTGTTCTTCTGCGCGGCGAGCTGGGCGTCGGTCGTGAACAGGATCGAGAGGTCGGCCTGTCCCTTGTCGAGGACCTCATAGCGCAGCGCGATGTCCACCGGCGTGAACGACTTGAACTGCAGCCCGTAGTACTTCTCCAGGCCCAGCAGGCAGTCGATCCGCTGTCGGCACTCAGGCGAGCCGTAGAGGGTCAGGTCCTGCGACTTGCCCTGCAGGTCGGAGACGTCCTTCAGCCCCAGCTTCTGGGCCGTCGACTTCAGCGTCCCGACCGCGTTTGCGCTCGCGAACGGAGTTGGCGGGAACGCCAGCAGGTTCTCCTTCTCGAAGTCCCTGTTCGCCTGGGCGTAGGCGGCCTCCGCGCTCGCTGGGACCTTCTCCGGGTCGACTCCGAAGAACGAGGTCAGCGCCGTGCTCGCGTACTCCGGATAGCCGGAGATCTGCCCGGATTTCAGTGCCTGCAGCGCCACCGTCTCGGATCCGAGGTTGAGGTCCTTCTTGACCTTGTAGCCGGCGGCCTCGAGGGCCTGGGAGTAGATCTCCCCGAGGACGATCTGCTCGGTGAAGTTCTTCGAGCCGATCGTCAGGGTTACCTTGCCGTTGGCCGGGTTCGAGACGATCGCCTTTCCGCCCCCTCCTCCTCCGCTGGAGCCGGTTGTGTCGTTGCTGCTGCCGCAGGCCGACAGCCCCGGCACCAGGACGATCGCCGCGACGGCGATCGCTGCCCACACACGCGCGCTGCCCTTCATGACGAGATTCCTCCTTCGTGGGGTTTGCAGGTGAAGCCTTTCATCCCCGCCCGAGGCGAAGTCCAGGCGAGGTCAGCAGCCACTGGATGCCCGCCAGCGCCAGCTCCAGGACGAGCGCCATCAGCGCCACGAGGATCGCCCCGGCCAGCACCCCCTTGTCGCCGTAGACGTTCGAGTTGATGATGAAGTCGCCGAGGGTGAGGACGCCGACCAGCGGTGCGATCGTCGCCGTGGCGACGATGTTGATCGTCGCCGTCCGCACACCGCTCATGATCGTAGGCACCGCCAGCGGCAGCTCGACGCCTTGGATCACCCGGGCTTCCGACATCCCCATGCCCCGCGCCGCCTCGACCGCGTCGCGGTCCACCTGGCTGATCCCTACGTAGGTGTTGGTGAGGATCGGCGGGATGCCGAGCACCGCGAGCGCAAAGGTCAGGTTGCCGAGGCCGACCCCGATCACGGCGGCGAAGAAGGCGATCAGCGCGAGCTCGGGGATCGCGCGGCCGGCGTTGCCGATCGCCAGCGCCAGGCCCTCCCCGGAGCGGCGGTGGCCGAGCAGGAGGCCCAGCGGGAATGCGATCACCAGGGAGACGCCCAGCGCCAGCAGGGTCACCTTGAGCTGCTCCAGCGCCAGGGGTCCCACCTGGCCGAGCCCGCCGATCGTGTTCTGCCCGGTGACGTTGTTTCCCGCCTGCTCGTGGAATATGAAATCGAGCGCATCCCCGAACAGGCCGAGCGCGGAGAGCGGGAGGTGGCCGACGAAACCGATCACGCCTCCGCTACCCGCCTCCAGGTGGTGGCCCGGCGACCGATGCCCACCAGGATCAGGTCGAAGCCGATCGCGATCAGGATCGCGAGGCCGCCGGCGACCACGATTCCCGTCTTGAAGGTGAGGTTCCCGCCGATCAGGATCTCGCTCCCCAGCCCCCCGCCGTTGACGAATACGGCCAGCGTCGCCAGGGCGACGGTGCTGACCGTGGCGATCCGCAGCCCGGCAATGATCTCCGGAACGGCGAGAGGGATCTCGACGCGCCAGAGCAGCTGGCGCTCGGTCAGCCCCATGCCCCGTCCCGCGTCCTTGATGTCGGCCGGGACGTTGTTTAGCCCGGTGGTCATGTTGCGGTAAATGATCTGCAGCGTGAATGCGGTCAGGGCGATGATCGCGGTGGTGCGGCCGCGTCCGGTGATCGGCAGCAGCAGGAAGAAGAAGGCGATGCTGGGGATCGTGTAGAGGACGCCGGTGGCGCCGAGGAAGGGCGGACCCAGCCAGCGGTGGCGGTGGGCGAGCAGGGAGAGTGCGAAGGCGATCACGAACCCGGTGCAGACCGAGGCGAGGACGAGGATGACGTGCTGCACGGCGGGGTCGACGTAGCGGTTGAAGTTGTCGACCACCCAGCCGGGGCAGAAGAGCTCGTTGCGCTGGATGCAGTCGGGGTTGCTGCGGTTGTGCAGGATGACCCCGGCGATCGGCGCCGCTTCAACCATGGACCCGCTCCGCAGCGCCGCGCTCCTCGCTCTCGGCCGCGGGGGAGGCGAGGAACTCGGAGATGATCTCGACCGAGAGCACCCCGGCGATCCGCCCGGCTGCGTCGGTCACCGGTGCGTACTGCGCGCCCTCCTGCAGCAGGTCGGCGAGCGCGTCGCGCAGGACGTCGTCGCGATCGAGCAGCGCTCCCAGGGGGGAGTCCGGCTTCGCCGGGACGATCTCCTTCTCCAGGTCCCTCTCCGACAGCCAGCCGAGCGGGCGCCGCTCCGAGTCGATCAGCAGCGGGAAGGGGATCTCCGCAGCCTCGAGCTTCGCCCTCACCTCCGTGGTCGGCTGCCCGACATAGGCGAGGGGCGCCTCCCAGAGCCCGACGTCCCCGACCCTCATCAGGGCGAGGCGCTTCAGGGCGCGGTCGGCGCCGACGAAGTCCTCGACGAAATCGTCGGCCGGCGCCATCAGCAGCTCTGCCGGGGTGGCGTACTGGGCGACGCGGCCACCCTCGCGCATCACGGCGATCCGGTCGCCCATCTTGATCGCCTCGTCGATGTCGTGGGTCACGAACAGCACCGTCTTGCGGATCTCGGCCTGGAGCCGCAGGAACTCGTTCTGGAGGCGCTCCCGGTTGATCGGGTCGATCGCGCCGAAGGGCTCGTCCATCAGCATCACCAGGGGGTCGCCGGCGAGCGCCCGCGCAACCCCGACGCGTTGCTGCTGTCCGCCGGAGAGCTGTGCCGGGTAGCGGTCGGCGATCTCGGGGTCGAGCCCGATCAGCTCGAGCAGCTCGGCGACCCTCGCCGAGGTGCGGTCCTTCGGCCAGCCCAGCAGCTGGGGGACCGTGGCGATGTTCTGGGCGATCGTCCGGTGGGGGAAGAGGCCGATCTGCTGGATCACGTAACCCATCTCCCGTCGCAGCTGGGCCGGTTCGCGGTCGCGGATCGACAGATCGCCCAGGAGGATGTCTCCCTCGGTCATCTCGACGGTGCGGTTCGCCATCCGCATCGCGGTCGTCTTGCCGCACCCGGAGGGCCCGACCAGGACGCAGATCTCTCCGGCAGGCACCTCGATGGTCAGGTCGTCGACAGCGGGCTGCGGCGAGTTCCCGTAGCGCTTGGTGACGTGGTCGTAGCGAAGGGACGAGACCTCGCCATGCGCCGGTGCTCGCGGGCTGGGCACTTCGTCGGGCACGCCAGGCGGATGCTACCCGCGACACAGGCCCGGAAACGCGGCGCGGCGGTTGGACGTAACCTGGGGCGATGGCGAGGACCGAGCTCGACCCCGGCGGGGTGGCGGAGGTGCTGGCGGCGGGCGGCGTCGTAATCCGCGGAGAGGGCGCCGAGGCGAGAATCGCGGTGATCCACCGGCCGAAGTACGGCGACTGGACGCTGCCGAAGGGAAAGCTCGATCCGGGCGAGGGATTCGAGCAGGCCGCGCTCAGGGAGGTGGAGGAGGAGGCGGGGCTGCGCTGCGAGCTGGGGCGCGAGCTCGGATCAGTCGCCTACTCCGATCGCAAGGGGCGCCCGAAGCTGGTGCGGTATTGGCTGATGCGGCCGCTGAGCGGTGACTTCCAGCCCAACGACGAGGTCGACGAGCTGCGCTGGCTGGGCCCGGCCGCCGCCGCCGACCTGCTCACCTACGGTCATGACGTCGAGCTGGTCGGCGAGGCGCTCGGCGGACTGGACTGAAACCGGTCCCGGCAGTCGGTCGAGCAGAAATACACGGTCCCCGCTCCGGTTTCGGCGGTTATCGCCTTGGCCCGGTCGACCTTCATCCCGCAAACCGGATCTGTGACGCCGCGGCGAGTCGTCAGCCAGAAGAGCACGGCGAAGATGACCAGGCCGATCAGGTTGAGGACCAGCTTGTAATCGAGCTCGACCGAGCCGAAGATGTCGTCTCTGGTCGGCCGCGGGCCGCTCGGGATCAGGCCGGCGGCGCTGAACAGCCCGTCGACGATCAGCGCTGCGATCACCATCGTCACGAACATCAGCGCGGTTATCCGCAGGGTGAAGGAGGTGCCGTAGTACTTGCGATAGGCGAGCACGATCGGGATCACGATCAGGTCGGCGAAGATGAACGCCATCACCCCGGCGAAGGAGATCCCTCCGGACCACAGCACCGCCGCCAGGGGGATGTTGCCGACCGAGCAGACGAAGCTGAGCACGGCGATCAGTGGCCCGACGATGACGTTCTCGACGGCGGTCAGCAGCGGCGGGGCGTTGTCGATGAACAGGCCGTTGAAGAAGTCGTCGCCGAGCAGCCCGATGAACCCGGCCAGGAGGAAGCCGGCGGTGATCTCCTTCCAGAGCATCTGCCAGTCGCCGCGGAAGTTGTGGGCGACGTCCGACCAGGCGGAGACCGACCGCAATCGCTCCCGCCACCCCATCCGCTCGCCGGCCGCCCGGTGCATGTGCCCGCTGTCGGCGCGCCGGGCGTGCTCCCGGGCCCGCCGCTCCAGCCGGGGCGACACGAAGAACCGCAGGCCGAGCGCCATCAGCACGATCATCACCACCCCGCCGACGTACTCGGCCAGGGTGAACTGCCAGCCGATCAGCACCCAGAGCACCAGTCCCAGCTCCCAGACGAGGTTGGTCGACGCGAACTGGAAGCTCAGCGCGGTGACCGCGGAAGCCCCCTTCTGGAACAGCGACTTGGCGATCGCTATCGCCGCGTAGGAGCAGGAGGAGCTCGCCGCGCCGAGCCCGGTGGCCAGCGCGATCGGCTTCGGGCCCTCGCCGGAGAGCGAGCGCTCGATCCGCTCCCGCGGTACCCAAGCCTGGACGACCGCGGAGATCGCGAATCCGAGGACAAGCGCCCACCAGACCTCGTAGGCCATCAGCAGGGATTGCTTGAGGCCCTCTGCGATCGTCTCGATGACGCCGCTCATCGTCACCGAGTATACCCCTTGGGGGTATCTGTCCTAGTGCGTCCCGAGGCGTTCCGCCCGTTCCTGGGTGCGGGCGAGCACCTCCGTTGCGTCGGGCACCACCCCGTCCCGCATCAATGTCCGGCCGGCGACCACGGTCGTGTCGACGATCGAGCCCGAGGCCGCGTAGACGAGGCCGGCGTCTGCCTCGCCGAGACCGAGCTCGTAGGAGTCGCGGCGCAGCAAGAGGAAGTCGGCAGGCTCGCCGACCGCCAGCCGCCCGGCGCCGAGCAACCCGGCCCTGGCGCCGGTGGCGATCGCCCAGGCCTCGGACGCCTTGAGCACCGAGGGGTCGGCGGCCGCGTGCTTCTGAATCAGCGCCAGCGCCTTCACGTCGGAGAGGAGATCGAGCGAGTTGTTGGAGCCGGGGCCGTCGGTGCCGAGGCCGATCGCCACGCCCCTGCGCTGAGCGTCGGGAAGGGGGAAGACGCCGCCGACCGCCAGCTTCATGTTGGCCACCGGGTTGGTGACCACGGTCGCTCCCCGCTCCGCGATCAGCTCGAGCTCGGAGTGATCGAGCCAGACGCCGTGGGCGAGCAGGGTGCGTGGCCCGAGCAGCCCGAGCCGATCGAGGTAGTGAGCGGGGCGCGCTCCGTGCTCGGAGAGGCATCGCTCGACCTCGGACACGGTCTCCGAGAGGTGGATCTGCACGGGAACCAGGTGCTCCTCAGCGAGCTCGGCGATCCAGCGCAGCGACTCCTCGCTGACCGTGTAGATCGCGTGTGGGGCAAGGGAGGGCCTGATCCGCCGGTCGAACCCGGTGAGGTGATCGAGGCTGCGGCGGGCGCTCTCGCGTAGGGCGGAGGGATCTCCGTCTGCGTCGATCAGCGGGGCGCCGATCGTCGCCCGCAGCCCCGCGTCGCGCACCGCCCGGGCGCTCGCCTCGGCCTGCCAGTACATGTCCCAGAACAGCACCGTCCCGGTGCGGATCATCTCGACGCAGGCGAGCCGCGTTCCCCAGTAGACGTCTTCCGGAGTGAGCTTCGCCTCGAGCGGCCAGATCCGCTCCTCGAGCCAGCGCATCAGCGGCAGATCGTCGCCGTAACCGCGGAACAGGGTCATCGCCGCGTGCGTGTGACCGTTGATCAGCGGGGAGACGAGTGGCGCCCCCGCGGCGTCGATCACCTCGTCCCCGTCCTCCGGAGCGACCGCTGCCCCGATCGCCGCGATCAACCCGTCCTCACAGCGCAGGCCGACGGGGTCGCCGTCCAGCAGCGCGCCGCTGACGCATAGGCTCAAATCAAAGGGCGACCTCGGCGCCCAGCTCGGCGACCAGGTCAGGTACGAGTCGCTCGAGCCGCGCCCGGTTGGCGGCGCGCCCGGCCTCGTAGGAGGCGGCGCTCAGCACCTCGCCCCCGATCCCGTTCGCGAGGTTGTCGACGGTGCAGATCGACGCGAAGGCGAGGCCGAGCTCGGTGGCGGCGACGCACTCCGAGGCCAGGGTCATCCCGATCACCTCGGCGTGGGCGGCGATCATGCGGATCTCCGCCGGGGTCTCGAACCGCGGCCCGATCGCCTGCCAGTAGGTACCGCCGTCACCGATTGGCTCGCCGGCTCTGAGCCGCCAGGCCTCGATCACCCGGGTGCGCCAGCCGGGGTCGAAGCGGGGGACGACGTGGCCCCGGGCATCGTCGAACGCCGAACCGCCGAGTTGCAGGGCGACGAAGTCGTCGGGGCAGAGGAAGCTTCCAACCTCGATCTCCTTCCTCAGCGAGCCGACCGAGGAGACCGCGAGCACGGCCTCGCAGCCGCTTTCGGCCAGCAGCCGCAGGTTTGCTGCATGGTCGATCCGATCTGGGGGGAGGTACTCGCCGCCGCCGTGGCGCTGCAGGACGACGACGCCGTCTCCGAGCGAGGGCTCGGCTCCGAGCAGTGCGGATCCCACGATCAGGCCGAGGCGGCTCACGGCCCGATCCTATGGCTCAGGCGGCACGCCTCGAGCGGAAGGCGGCAACCGCCTCGGCGTGGTCGACGACCGGCTCGGGATAGTCCAACCCGCGGCGCTCGCCCGGCTCGAGCCTCCAGGGCTCGTGCACGGCGCCTCCCTCGATCGCCTCGAGCTCGGGCAGGTAGCGGCGGACGTAGTCCCCGTCGGGGTCGAAGCGGTGAGCCTGGCGGATCGGGTTGAAGACACGGTTGGGCCGGGTGTCATTGCCGGTCCCGGCGACCCACTGCCAGTTGCCGGAGTTGTTGGCGATCTCGCCGTCGGCCAGCAGCTCCCAGAAGTGCCGCGCCCCGACCCGCCAGTCGATGTAGAGGTCCTTGGTGAGGAAGGAGGCGGTGATCAGGCGGGCGCGGTTGTGCATGAACCCCTCACGGGTCAGCTGCCGCATCCCGGCGTCGACGATCGGGTAGCCGGTGAGCCCCTCCTTCCAGGCCTCGAGCGCCCGCCGCGATCGCGACCAGCGGTCGCCGCGAGAGCGGTAGTTGCGGTTGGGGTATGCGGGGAAAGCCGCCAGTACCTGATGGTGGAAGTCGCGCCAGCAGAGCTGTCTGACGTAGGCCTCCCCGCCGCGCTCCGCCCGGGCCAGCACGGCGAGCTCCCGCGGCGAGACGCAGCCGAAGCGCAGGTAGGCGGAGAGGCGTGAGGTACGGTCGCCGGAGAGGTCGTCATGGGCCTCCCCGTAGCCGGAGAGCGAGTCTCGCACGAAGGCGCGCATCAGCCGCCGCCCCTCCCGCTCGCCGCCCGGGGCGAGATCGGGGGACGGGCTGCCCGAGGTCAGCTCGCGGAGCGCCGGCAGCTGCACTCCGGTGAGGCGGCTGGGGGAGCTGAGGCGCCTCGGCGGTGCGCCGGGGGGCTCGAGCTCGACCTCCGACCAGGCCCGGTAATAGGGCCCGAAGACCTTGAAGTGATCGCCCCCCGAGGGCCGCAGTCGCCCGGGCTGGACGATCGTCACTCCGGGATGGAGCCACAGCTCCATCCTTTCGGCCTCGCAGGCCGCCGCAAGGCGCCGCTCGCGGCGGCGGGCCAGGGCGCTGAAGTCGGCGCTGGCGTGGATCTGCGTGGCGCCCGCCTGCTTCGCCAGCCGCATGACCTCGCGTACCGGGTCCCCCCTGCGCACCACGAGCGGCGCGCCGAGCCGCCGCAGCGAGTGCTTCAGATCGGCCAGCGCGTCGAGCATGAAGGCGATGCGGTTCGGGGAGGCGAACCCGCTTGCCAGGATCCGCTCGTCGAAGACGAACAGGGGGACCATCCGGTCGGCGCAGGTGGCCGCCCGCAATGCCGCATGGTCATGCACCCGGAGGTCGCGGTTGTACAGCAGCAGCGAAACCGTCACGGCCCCCAAGCTACCCGGGGCGCGGCGCCGGCTCGCCGCTAGCGGGGCTGCGGAACTCCGGTGGCGGGGTGGCGCCGCCGGCTCCGGCCCAGCGCAGCGGGCAGGCCGAAGCCGCCGCTGCGCCGGCCGGCGGCCAGCGCGAGCGCGGTCACTCCCACGACCTCGGCGGACCCCAGCCCGGCGAAGAGCGCGACCGTCATCGCGGTCGCCGCCACCGTGCCGGAGATCCTCTGGACGAGATTTCCTGACCTGGTCTTGTGCCTTTCGGTCTTCATGGGCACGACGGTAGGCAGGCGCGGCGGCGAGGAGGTTTAAGGGTTGTGAAGAGCCCCTTCCCTGGCGGCGAGCAGCGCGTCGACCTGTCGTCGCAGCTCCGCCGCGAAGGGCGGCGGCGTGCTCAGGGACCCGAGCGCCTCGGCGTCGCGGCGCCACAGCTCGAGACGCAGGTCGAGGGGCGCCTTGAAGCGGCGCCCGACCTCCTCGCCCTCCTCGTCATAGAGGATCCGCATGTCTGAGACGTTGGAGAGCTTGTCGGCGGCGTAGATGGCGATCGCATCGGGCCCGGCGTCGAACACCTTCTCGCGCAGGGCGTCCTTGCGGCGCTCATAGGGCTCGATCGAGGGGTCGTCGGAAAGGGCGTCGACCATCCCGGCGACCCGCTCCCCGAAGCGTTCGCGGAGCTCCGCGGAAGTCGTCTCGGTGTCCTCGAGCAAATCGTGGAGCAGTGCCGCCGCCAGGACCTCGTCGTCGAATCCCTCGACTCGCAGCAGCGCCGCGACCGCCCGCGGGTGCTCGATGTAGGGGCGCCCGCTGTAGTTGCGGATCTGGCCGGCGTGCCCGTCCGCGGCGAAGGCCTCCGCCTTGGCGGTCAGCGGCGAGTCCGTCGCCGGCTCAGCCATCGGAGCGGCCGCGGGCCAGTCCGCGCGTCACCGAGCCGCCGGACGGGTCGCGGTCGGGATGGTCGCGCTCGACGAAGCGGCGGATCCCCTCGGTCATCTCGGGGGAGGTGAGCAGCCGGTTGAAGCACTGCGCCTCGATCACCAGCCCCTCCTCCAGGGGCCGTCCGTAGCCGCGCACAGCCGCCTCCTTGTCGGTGCGCATCGCCGGCTGGGGCAGCTCGGCGATCTCCTCGGCCAGCTCCAGCGCTCGTGCCAAGCATCCTCCGCTCTGGGTGACCTCGTTGACGAGGCCGATCCGCTCCGCCTCATCTGCCCCGATCACCCTGCCGGTGATGATCAGCTCCATCGCCCGGCCCATGCCGACGATCCGAGGCAGCCGCTGGGTCCCTCCGTCACCGAGACCGATGTTCCAGCGACGGCAGGTGACCCCGAAGCTCGCGTGGCGGTCGGCGATCCGGATGTCGGCGAAGCAGGCCCACTCGAGCCCTCCGGCATAGGCGACGCCGTTGACCGCGGCGATGATCGGCTTGTAGATGTCGGTCCAGCGCGAGGGCCCGATGATCCCGTCACGCTCGCCGCGGTTGTGCGCCTCGACCTCTTCCGGGGTCCAGCGCACCAGCGGCTCCTCGTTGCCCTGATCGCTGAAGCCCGCGGCCGCCGCCTTCAGGTCGGCTCCGGCGCAGAAGGCGGACTCGCCGGCGCCGGTGATCACCGCGACCCGGGCCTCGTCGTCGTCGCGGAAGCGGCCCCAGGCGTCGATCAGCTCGCGCGAGGTCACCGGTCCGATCGCGTTCATCCGCTCGGGCCGGTCGATCGTGATCAGCCGGGTCGCGCCGCGCTGCTCGTATCGGATCTGCTCGTACAAGGGGTCCAGCCTATCCCTGCGGCACGGGCGAGAGCTCGAGCTCGGCGCGCTCGAAGGCGAGCTCGACCGCGTTCGGGGAGCCGCCGAGGGCCGCCCAGCGCTCCCGGACGGTGCGGCCGAGGTCGTCGAGGAACTCGTCCGAGTGCAGGGGGTCGTGGTGGAAGAGGAGGGTCCGCTCGGCCGCCGTCCGGCGCGCGAAGGAGAGCGCGTCGGAGATCGAGGAATGGCCCCAGCCGACGTGCTCGGGGTACTCGGCGTCGGAGTACTGCCCGTCGTGGATCAGCAGGCTGGCGTCGCGGGCGAGGTCGAACCCGGAGATCCAATCGTCGTCGAGCAGGCCGAGCTCGCCGCCGAGGGCGGGCTCGTGATCGGGGATGTAGGTGAGCTTCAGGTCACCGTCGCGGATCGAGTAACCGAGCGTCGGACCGCGGTGAGTGACCGAGGCGGCGCTGATCCGGGCGGGACCGATCTCCCACTCGGACTCCGGGCAGTGGCGGAAGGAGACGTCGCAGGGCAGCTCGCGCACCTCCACCGGGGAGAGCGGCGCCGAGATGTAGCGGGCGATGCGGTCGCGTAGCGAGGCTTCCGGGGAAGCCGGGCCCCAGATGACGATCTCGGTCTGGGGCCGGAAGGCGGGAGCGAAGAAGACGAGGCCCTGGATGTGGTCGAGGTGGAGGTGGGTGAGGAGGATGTGCAGGCGAGCGGGCTCCTCGGCCAGGGTGAGGCCGAGGCTGCGGATGCCGGTTCCGGCGTCGAGCGCCAGGATGGTCCCGTCGGAGAGGGTCACCTGGACGCAGGAGGTGTTGCCCCCGTAGCGGATCGTCTCCGGGCCGGGCGAGGGGACCGACCCGCGTGTCCCCCAGAGCTTGACCCTCATGCCGGCCCGCCGGCGCGGTCAGCCTCGGTCGGCCAGAAGACAGCAATCGCCCCCTGGGAGCCGTGGGCGGTGAGGATCGGGAAGGCCGAGGCCTCGATCGCCTGCATGGTCCCGTCGGCGGCGCGGATCTTGAAGGTCGCGTGGGCGGGGCGGCCCCGGCGCACCGCCACCACCAGCGGCAGATCGTCGTAGGGGAGCGGCTCCCCGGCGTCGTCGAAGGGCCCGAAGAGCGAGCCCCATTCCTCCGGGCCGACCTTGCCAAGCTCCTCGAAGCGGCGGCCGAGCAGGCTGCCCGCGGCCTCGTTGTAGAAGATCAGGATGCCCCCCTGGTCGACCAGGAAGGCAGGGGTCGAGAGGGAGGACATCAGGTTGCGGGCGAGGATCAGCTCGATCGGCTTTTGCGTCACGGAGAAGACCCTAGTCGGCGGCGGCTGCCGCGGTGCAGGTCAGCCAGCGGGGAACACGTAGGGGCCGCAGACGTCGGCGTCGGGGTTGGCCGCCACGTCGGCGGTGTCGAGCACCTTTCCACCGGAGCCCAATGCCTTTAGCTCCACCTTGAGCTTCGCCTTGCTCACCGTCACCTCGGCGTAGGAGAACTGATCCATCCCTGCGCACTGCATGCCGACCAGGCTCGGCGGCTTCAAGAAGGCGTCATGGATGATCTGGGCGTAATTTCCCCCGACCGCGTCGTTGATCTCCAGCGCGAAGTTCTTGGTCGCCGTCGGCCCGGTGGTGATGTCCGTGATCCCCGAGTTCACCGGACCACCCGGTTCGAGCGTCTTCAGACGGGCGTCGTTCACCAGGTTGGCGTGGACGTCGGTGGTCAGAAAGACGACGTTCTTGACGTTGTCCTTGAGGAACTCGAGGAGCTTCGTCCGCTCCGCGGCGTATCCCTCCCAGCGGTCATAGGGAAGTGCGTAGAACTGCTGGATCGGAACTTCGTTGAAGACGACCTTGAAGGTCGCCTTCGAGCGCTTGATCGCCCGCTTGAACCTGGCCAGCTGGGCGCTGCCGAGCATGGTCCGGTTCGGGTCGTTGATCTTCGCCAGGCAGGCCGGAGAAACCGGGTTGCTGAGGGACGGGACGAGCGCGCCGAAGGCGTTTCGCACGCTCTGCGGCGCGGTTGGTGCCAGGTCGGCGCTGCCGCTGCCGGGCGGGTTGTCGCAGGTCCCGTTGTAGTCGGCGCTGCGGCTGCGGAAGGAGCGCTCGTCGAGGAAGAAGATCTCCAGGTTCTTTCCCCAGCGGTAGCTCCGGTAGAGCCCGGTCTTCTTCGTGTAGCTGACGGGGTTGTAGTTGCGGAACGCTTTGACGCCCCTCCGGTAGAGGGTCTTACCGTTGATGTGGACGTCGCCGCCTGACTCGGGAAAGACGTTTTCGAACTTGGAGAAGTCGTTGATGAACTCGTGGTCGTCCCAGTGCGCGTAGTAGGAGGCAGCGCCACGCGCCTTGACCCAGGGCTCCTCGCCCAGGTTGAGCTTGTACTTCTTCCACTTCTGCGGAACCGTCAGCGCAACCTTGTTGACCCCACCCGCGCCCGGTACCTCCGAGTCGGAGTAGATCGTGTCGCCCATCAGCACGTTGAAGTCATTGTGCTCGGCCCGGACCCTGTTCCAGAGCTGGAAGTCGTTCCAGTAGGGCTTCGACTCCCCGGGCACGCGCGCAGCATCCTGGTCGCCGGAGAGCGAGAAGCGGATCGTCTTCGCCTGGCCTGGCGCCGGGGCGGTCTCGAAGCTGCCGGTCGAGCTGTGGCGCCCGCCGCTCATGCACCAGCGGTAGTGGTAGGTCGTGCCGGGGCGCAGTCCGCCGATCACCTTCTGCACGGTCTTGTCGTTGTCGACCGAGACTCGGGCCTCCAGCCGGCCGGGTGCCCGCCCGAGCTCGCAGGCGCCGAACGGCCCTCCCCGGGTGACCTGAGCGAGGGCTGTGCCGGTGCCGTTTGCGCGGGCCCAGAGGATCGCCGAGCGCTGCCCGACGTCACCTGCGACGACTCCATACCGGAATCCCCTCTCGGCGGCCGATGCCGAAGCGGCGGCGATCGCCGCAAGAGCGCCTGCTGCGATCGCGGTCAGCCGGATGCGGGAACGCCATTTGGACATCTCGGCAATCCTAAACCCGCTGCTCACGGCGAGTTCCGGACGGACCGCTCAACCGGCGGCCTCGGCGCTCCTCAGCCCGCCCCGGGCCCAGAGGGCGAAGACCGCCACCAGGGCGATCGCGACCACGAAGGCCGGCAGCAACACAGTCTCCTGCCCGGAGATCAAGCCCCGCCCCGCCTCGAGCAGGAGGGTCGCCGGGTTGGCCGAGGCCACCGTGTGGATCCACCCCGAGAGCAGGTTCAGCGGCACGTAGACGGGGGCCATGAAGAGGACGAGAAACACCGGCAGCTGGATCAGTGGCCCACCCTGGATGGAGCGGACCCGCATCGCCACGCCGCAGGCCCAGAGGGTCGCGGCGAGGTTGAGAATGATCGCCATCGCGATCAGGCCGAAGAGGTCGACCCCGCCGCCGCCGACCTGCATCCCGGCGATCAGCGCCACCACCCCCAGCACGGTCCAGGTGACGAGGGCCCGGAAGAGCGCGGCGAGCGCGTAGCCGATCACTATCGCCCCCCGGTTTGGGGCAGCCAGGAAGAAGCGGTCGGCGAACCCGGTCTCGAAATCGCGGGCAATCCCGAATCCGGTGAACACTCCGCCAAATGCGGCCGACTGGAGCAGGACGAAGACGAATTGGAAGGCCGTGTAGCCGCTCGGGAAGTCGAAGTTCGGGACCTTGCTGATCGCCGACAGCCCCCCGGCGAAGGCGGCGAAGAAGAACAGCGGGAAGATCAGCGCGGGGACGGCGAAGGCGGGGTTGGTGAGGAAGTTGTGGACGCTGCGCCAGGCGACGGCAAGGGCGACCGAGCGGAAGCTGCGGAGGTTCACGTTCGCACCAACCGGCTCTTCAGCGATCCGCTTGCCGCCGCCATCCCGATCACGAGGATGGTCAGCGCGACTCCGAAGCCGAGCGCCAGCGCCTGCGGGTCCCAGCCCTCGATCAGCAGCGAGCGGATCGCCTCCAGCAGGTAGGTGACGGGGTTGTAGGTGGCGACCTCGCGGAACCAGTCCGTCTGGATCAGGTTGCGCGGCAGCGCCATCGAGGAGAGAAAGAGGAAGACGAAGAAGACCGGGAAGAGACCCTGTACCGCCTCCCCGGTGCCGGTCCGCAGGGCGGCGAAGAGGCCGATTGACCCGAAGCCGACGGTGATCAGGATCGAGAGCGCGAGGATCGCCGCGACCCCGCCGGCGCCGGCCGAGAAGTGCGCCCCGAAGATCAGCCCGACCAGCAGGTAGGTGGCGGCCTGAATCACGCCGAGCAGCGCCGCTCCGGCCAGCAGACCGCTGAGCAGCGCGGCGCCGCGCAGCGGGGTGAGGGCGAGGCGGTTGAGGAAGCCGGACTCGATGTCGCGGGCCAGGTCGGTGCCGGCGTTGAGCACCGAGAACAGCGCTCCCTGGATGAAGGGCACCGCGAGCAGGAAGGTGAAGTAGGAGTCGGTGGGAAAGCCGGGGATGTTCGTCGCCCTGGCCAGGCCGTTCGAGTTGACGGCGAGCAGGAATAGCGGGAAGACGAGCGCCGGGACGATCTGAGCAGGCTGGCGCAGCGTCCTCAGCACCGAGCGCCGCGCGAGCTGGCCGACCTGAGCGGCCGCAGAGCCGCTCACGCGGGCACCGCCTCAGTCTCCCCGGTCTCCTCCTCGTCGCCGGCCCCCTCCAGGGAGCGGCCGGTCTTGGCGAGGAAGACGTCGTCGAGCGAGGGCGCGTGCAGCTGCAGGTGCTCGATCCCGATCCCGCTCTCGTCGAGCGAGCGGATCACCTCGGCCAGGTCGGACTCGCCGCCGCGAAGGCGCACGGCGACCCCCTTCGGCGCCCCGGCGGCGCGCTCCCCGAAGCGTTCCATCACCGTGGCCATCGCCTCCCGGTCGGCCGGGTCGCGCGGGACCGCCTCCACCGTCGGCCGTCCGATCTCGGCCTTCAGCTCGGCCGGGGTCCCCTCGGCGACGATCCGCCCGTGGTCGATGATCCCGACCCGGTCGGCGAGGGCATCGGCCTCCTCGAGATATTGGGTGGTGAGGAATACGGTCACTCCGTCGTCGGCCGCCAGCCTGGCGACCTCGTCCCAGAGCGCGGTGCGGCTCTGCACGTCGAGGCCAGTGGTCGGTTCGTCGAGGAAGAGGATGCGGGGGCGATGGACGAGGGCGAGCGCCAGGTCGAGCCGCCGCTTCATCCCGCCGGAGTAGCCGCCCACCTTGCGATCCGCGGCATCGATCAGCCCGACCCGGCGAAGCAGCTCGTCGGTGCGCTCGCGGCGCTCGTGCTTCGGCAGGCCGTGAAGGGCGGTCTGAAGGCGCATGTGCTCGCGGCCGGTGAGCAGTGGGTCCAGCGCCGCCTCCTGGAGGGCGGCGCCGATCGCCTCCCGGACGCGCGGGCCCTCGCGGACCACGTCATAGCCCGCGACCGTGGCGCTGCCGCCGGTCGGGGGCAGGAGCGTGGTCAGCATCAGGACGGTGGTCGATTTCCCCGCCCCGTTGGGGCCGAGGAACCCGTAGATCTCTCCCGGCTCGACCAGCAGGTCGATGCCGTCCACGGCCCTTGGCCCGTTCTTGAACTCGCGCACCAGGCCCTGTGTCCGAATCCCCTTGGCTTCGTCGCGCATCACCGAATGACACTAGCGAGGGGAAGGTGTCGTATATCTAGGCCGGTGCGCGAACCGACCAACACCTACCGGCTGGCGATGGGCATCTGCAGGCCGCTCGGGCTCTGGAGCCGCCTCCGGGTCGACGACCTCGACTCATTGCCGGAGCGCGGCCCGCTGCTGGTGGTCGGCAACCACGACAGCCATTGGGACCCGGTGCTGATCGGCCTCGCGGCACGCGGGCGGCGCCAGATCCGGGCCCTGGCGAAATCGAGCCTGTGGAGGATCCCGGGCCTCGGCCCGGTCCTCGACGGCATGGGGCAGATCCCGATCGAGCGGGGCGCCGGGGACGCCGGGGCCCTGCGGCGCGCCGTCTCCGAGCTGCGCGACGGCGCCTGCATCGGGATCTTCCCCGAGGGCACGATCTCCCGCGGCGAGCGCTTGCGGGCTCGCCGCGGGGTCGGGAGGCTGGCGATCGAGGTTCCCGAGGCGAGGATCGTCCTCGTCTCGATCGAGGGCTCCACCGGGATCGTCCGCTTCCCGCACCGGCCCCGGGTACGCGCTCGCTTCTTCGAGCCGCGGGCCGGGCAGGCCGCGGCCGGCGAGGAGCCCGGTGCGCTCGCCTCCCGCCTGCTCGAGGAGCTGCGGGAGGCGGTGCCCCCGGCCGCCGCCGGGCGCGGTCTGCCCTGACTGCTAGCCGCCGGCCTCCTCACCTGCGGGGGTGAGCGCGTACCACTGGCCCCCGAAGGAGGTGAAGTCGTTGCCGGTGGTATCGCCGGGCTTCTTGTCGGCGACGTAGGTGTAGAGCGGGTGGCCGGCGTAGGTCACCTGCGTGGTGCCGTCGGTGCGCTTGGTGGTGCCAAGCTTCGACGCTTGGGCGCCGCCCTCGGCCTTCGGCGCTCCGCTGCTCAGCAGCGGCGGCCAGACCTTCGCGCAGCCGCCGTAGCAGGCCGACTTGGTGCCCTTGTCCTTGTGGAAGTCATAGAGGGTGAACCGCTTCGAGTTGACGATCACCTTGCCCAGCTTCGGGGTGTTCCCGACGGAGACGACGGCAGCGCCCGTAGCACCCCCGCTCCCCCCGGACTGGCTGCTGGCGGTGGTCGAGGAGCCTCCTCCGCTCGAGCCATCGAGGCTGCCGCCTCCGCTGGAGCCCGAGCTGGAGCTGGTCGTGTCGGAGCTGGAGGAGCCGCAGCCGGCGGCGACCAGCGCCGCAGCGGCGACCAGCGCCACCGCCAAAGCGGAAATCGGTCTACCCACTTGCCTCATGTGTTCTCCCTCTCGTATTCGTGCTTATCGAAGCGCTAGGTGGTCGCCGAGCTCGAGATCGGCGCCACGAAGGTGCGTTTGCCGGCACGCACACCGATCGCCTCGGCCCGGGAGAGGTCGAGGGCGGAGCTCAGCACCGCGTCGGAGTCGCCGCCGTAGCGGTAGGTGAAGGTGCCGGCCGCGATCGGGGTGCCATCCGCGCGGCGCAGGAAGACATGGCAGACCGTGCCCGAGCGCACGCCCCTGACCTTCATCCTGATCTGCGTCCCGAACGACTTCGGCTCGAGCGCCGCGGAGATCTGCATCCCCGGCGGCAGCGAGGCGAAGTCGACCCGCTGGGTTGGCTCGCCGCCGCCGCCGGGCAGCACCAGGAGGACGAACGCGGCCGCCGCGGCGGCCGCCGCGGTGCCGATCGCCAGGCCGAAGTTGAAGCGGCGGCGCCGGCGCATGGAGCGCCGCTCGGCTCCGATCTCGGCGGCGATCCGCCGACCGAGGCCGGCGGAGGGCTCGGGGGCCGTGCCCAGCCGCTCGGGGTCCGCCAGGGGCAGCACGCTGGCGACGCCGGCCAGCGAGGATGCCTCGTCGCGGCAATCGGCACAGCCCTCGAGATGGGCCTCCAGCGCGACACGCTCGGGCCCGTCCAGCATCCCGAGCACGTAGAGGCCCAGCGACTCCCGCCACTGCCTGCATCCCTCAGCCGTCATAACCCATCTCCTCGAGCACGTTGCGCAGGGCGCGCAGGCCGTAGTAGACGCGGCTCTTCACGGTTCCGACCGGCACCCCGAGCTCCGCGGCGACCTCCGCCTGGGGGCGGCCACGGTAGTAGGTCTCGACGATCACCCGGCGATGCTCGTCGCCGATCCGGCGCAGGGCCTCCTCGACCTGCCAGGCGAGCAGGGCGTCGTCGAGGGGATCGACCGAGGGCTCCCGACCCTCGGCCGCGACCCGGGGGCGCGAGGCGCGGGCCCGGCCGAGGTCGATGACGACGTTGCGGAGGATCGCGAACAGCCAGGTCCGCAGGGAGCCGATCTCGGGATCGAAGCGGTCCCCGGCCCGCCAGGCGCGCACGAAAGCCTCCTGCACGGCCTCCTCGGCCAGCCCGGAATCGCCCAGCGATCGCAGCGCGAAGCGGTATAGCTCGCCCGAATGGGCGGCATAGGCCTCGCGCACGTCGCGCTCGCCGCTCAGGGCTCCGGCGGCCATGCGCCTATCTTCCCAGTGTCGGGTCGGTGAGATTCACGCTGCCCGGACTACGGAGCAGCGGCGCAGTTGGTTCAGGGCCTCCCTGCACGGGCCCGCTTGCCCGGGGGGCGGCGAAACGGAAGCTCCCGGTGCCGGCCTGCGCCGGCACCGGGAGGCGGCAGCTTCAGAGGTCGGCTAGGAGAGCTTGCCGATCTTGAAGATCTTGGTGCCGCAGTCGGGGCACGTCCCCTGGATCGCCGGGCGACCGTTCTTCATGGTCACTTGCTGGGGATCCTTGATCTCGACCTTCTTGCGCTCCTTGACGCAGTATCCCTCAGGCATGAGAGGGCCCTCCTTTCGCTGCCGCTTCGCGGCAAAGCTCACGGTCGCCCGCGAGGTCGGATTGCGGCGAATGTAACGCAGCCTGAGGACGATCCCACGCACGCATGTGCGGATCGTCACGATAGCTATGAACCTCTAGCCTTCCGGATCTCGCAACCCCGCCGCCCTTCAAGGAGACCCGAGATGCCCGAAGCAGTGATCGTCGACACCGTTCGCACCCCGATCGGCCGCGCCTTCAAGGGGTCGCTCGCCCAGCTGCGCCCCGACGAGATGGGCGCCTTCGTGGTGGACTCCCTGCTCGAGCGAAACCCGGAGGTCGACCCGGCCTCGGTCGAGGATGTCTTCTGCGGCTGCGGGATGCCGCAGGGCCTTCAGGCCTTCAACATCGGCCGGATCATCTCTCTGCTCTCCGAGAGGCTCCCGGAGACGGTCAACGGGGTCACGGTCTCGCGCTACTGCTCCTCGAGCCTCGACGCGATCCGCCATGCGGGCAACGCGATCAAGGCCGGCGAGGGCGACACCTATATCGCCGCCGGGGTCGAGTGGGTGAGCCGCTACAACGAGCGCACCGAGCCGGCCGGCCAGGCCGACCAGAACGAGAACCTTCAGGGCGGGGACGGCCAGCCCGACGCCTACATCGCGATGGGCCACACCGCCGTCAACGTCGCCAAGCGCTACGAGGTCAGCCGCGCCGACATGGACAAGTTCGCGCAGCGCTCCCAGGAGCTCGCGGTCGCCTCGCAGGAGGACGGGTTCTTCGATCGCGAGATCGTCCCGGTGACCCTGCCGGAGGGCGGCGAGGTGGCCAGGGACGACGGCCCCCGGGCGAGCTCGACCCTGGAGAAGCTCTCCGAGCTCGACGACGCCTTCCCCGAGGCGGGTGGCGGCGGGGTCACCGCCGGCAACTCCTGCCCGCTCAACGACGGCGCCGCGGCGGTGCTGCTGATGAGCGACGAGAAGGCAAAGGCGCTGGGGCTGAAGCCGCGGGCCCGGATCGTCACCGCGGCCACCTTCGGCAACGAGCCCGAGTACATGGGGGTGGCGCCGATCGGAGCGATCAAGAAGGTGCTCGACCGGGCCGGGATGACGATCGAGGACGTCGGCGCGGTGGAGCTGAACGAGGCCTTCGCCGCCCAGGTGATCCCGATCATGGACGAGTGCGACATCCCGCTGGAGAAGCTCAACACCCACGGCGGGGCGATCGCCCTCGGGCACCCCTTCGGGATGACCGGGGCGCGGATCATGGGGACGCTGCTGAACGCGCTCGAGACCGACGACCACCAGGTGGGGCTGGAGACGATGTGCGTCGCCGGCGGGCAGGGCAAGGCGATGATCGTCGAGCGCCTCAACTGATCGCGCCGCCGGCCGGGCCGGCGGAGTGAAGGGCTGATCCGGGATGGACATCGGGGCGACCCTGTTCAGCACCGGCTGGGCCTCGGGGGTCAACGCATACGCCACCGTGGCGCTGCTGGGGATCCTGGGCAGGACGGGCGCCGCCGACATCCCCGCGCCGATCACCTCGAACCTGGTGATCGGCATCGCGCTGGCGATGTTCGCGATCGAGTTCGTCACCGACAAGGTCGCCTACCTCGACAGCGCCTGGGACACGGTCCACACGCTGGTGCGGCCGGCGATCGGCGCCTGGCTCGGGGCGCTGATCGCCGGTCACGACGGCGGTGGCACCAGCGAAGCGGCCGGCGCGCTCGGCGCCGGCAGCACCGCGCTCGCCAGCCACGGAGTGAAGGCCGGGCTGCGGATCCTCATCAACACCATGCCGGAGCCGTTCAGCAACATCGCCGTCAGCCTCACCGAGGACGGCCTGGTCGCCACGGTCGTCGGCTTCTCGGTCAACCATCCGATGACGGCCTTCGCGATCGCTGCGACCCTGCTGCTCGCCGGGGTGATCGTCCTCATCCTCCTTTACAGGAGGCTGATCGCGGCGATCCGGCGGATGCGCGAGAAAGGCCGAGCCCCACCCGGACGTTAGTGTTCCCGGCCAACTCGTCTGCAGAGGAGGGAATCTTGAGGCTGGGACGCTGGTTCGCGGTTGGGTCGACGGTTGCTCTGGCTCTTGCCCTGGCGGCCACCGCGGCGGCCGGGTCGACGGTCTACTCGAGCCAATTGACGATCACCTTCCGTTCGGCGCAGTCGGGAGACAGCTTCAGCGGCAGAGTGAGCTCGGAGAAGCCCGCCTGCCGGCGCCGCAAGGTCGTCATCTTCCGCAAGCGCTCCGGGGCCGATGACCGGATTCGGGCGACTCGGAGCCGCAGTGGCGGCGCCTGGGAGGCGGACCCGCCGCATCGCAAGCTTGGCGCCGGCCGCTACTACGCGGTGATCCGGACCAAGGTGCTGAGCAGCGGCTCGGCCTGTGCGGCGGTGAAGACCAGCTCCGTGATCGTCACCCGCCACTGAGACCCGGGATCGCTCAATACACTTGAGCGATCAAGCAAGTCAGGAGAAACCCCCCCGAGGCGGGGCGCCAGGCGCCCGAGGCCTGGCTCGACTTTCTCCGCGCCCACGCGGCGATCACCCGTGAGCTGGACCTCTCGATGCGTGACCGCCACGGGCTCAGCCTCAACGAGTACGAGGTGCTGCTTCAGCTCTGGCTGGCCGATGAGCGTCGCCTCCGCCGGGTGGACCTCGCGCAGCGGCTGCTGGTCACCCAGGGCGGGATCACCCGCCTGCTCGCCGGGCTCGAGCGCGCCGGCCTGGTCGAGCGGGTCCCTTGCCCGGACGACGGCCGGGTCGCCTATGCGCAGCTGACCGCCGACGGCGCCCGTCGCCTCGAGGCGGCCCGCGAGGACCATCTCGCCGAAGTCGAGCGCCTCTTCGCCGATCGCTTCGACCCCTCCGAGCTGGCGACGCTAGGCACCCTGCTCGCTCGCCTGCTCCCGACCCCCTGAGGGCCCAGCAAGGTCAGTGGGGCCCTCCGAGGCGGGCGGCAGAATGGGGCCATGTCGGAGGCCAGCGAGAGGTCGCGGGCGCGGGAGGCCCGCCGGGCTACGGGAGAGTCGCGCCCTTCGCGCCCCTCGCGGCGCTCGATCCACCGGCGGCGCAGGGTCGCCGCGGTGGGCATCCTCGCGGTGCTCATCCTGCTCGTCGTCCTGGTCGTCCGCGGCGCCGACAGCAACGCGCCGCAGCTGACGCCGGAGCAGGCGAAGCTCGCGGCCCGGGCCGAGGACCCGGTCCACTTCACGATGTCATTCGACGGCGACATCCTGATCCACTCCTTCCTCTGGGAGCGGGCGCTCGCCAACGGCGGCGGCTCGAACTACGACTTCGCCCCGATGTTCTCCGAGCTGGCGCCCTACGTCGCCGACGTGGATCTCGGGGTCTGCCACGTGGAGACCCCGATGACCTCCAGCCCCCCGACCAGCTACCCGATCTTCAACACCCCGACCGATCTCGCGGCGGGGATCGCGAAGAGCGGCTGGGACGCCTGTGACACCTCCTCCAATCACTCGCTCGACCAGCACCAGTCCGGTGTGGACCAGACGGGCGAGGCGCTCGACAAGGCCGGCGTCGAGCACACCGGCTCCTTCCCCTCCGCCGCGGCGCGGCGCAAGCCGCTGATCCTCGAGACCCACGGCGTCAAGGTCGGCTACCTCGCCTACACCGACTACACCAACGGCATCCCCCTGCCGCATCCCTGGTCGGTCAACTACGTCGCCTACAACCAGGACGTCGGGCCGAAGGCGAAACGGATCCTCGCCGACGCCAAGCGCGACCGCAAGGCCGGGGCGGAGGCGGTGATCGTGACCTTCCAGTGGGGGGACGAGAACTCGACCACGCCCAACGACTCCCAGATGGCCCTGGCCAAGGCGCTGACCGCGTCGCCGCTGATCACCGCGGTCGTCGGCTCGGGCCCCCACGTGGTGCAGCCGATCGAGAAGATCAACGGCAAGTTCGTCGTCTTCAGCGAGGGCAACCTGGTCTCCAACCAGAGCGCAGCCGCCGGCCTCCCCGCCGAGACCCAGTACGGCCTGGTGGCGATCCTCCACATGGTCGCCGACGGCAGGGGCGTCCACGTGCAGCGGGTCACCTACGTGCCCACCTGGGTGCGGCTCACCGACTACGTCGTCCTCCCCGTGGGGATCGGCCTGCGAAAGGACCCGGCCAACGCCTCCAGCCTCCGCGACGCCTACGACACCGTCGTCTCGCTCGCCGGCCGGGCGAAGGACATCCAGCCCCAGCCGAGGCAGCTGCCGAAGGGCTGAAGACAGACCGGCCCAGTCGGCTCAGCCGTTGGGGGCAGCCTCACCCTCTGGCGCTCGCCAGGCGTCCGAGAACGGCTGCGAGCCCCTCCGGATCCTCTGCCATCGGGAAGTGGCCGCCGGGGATCTCGATCGGCTCTACGCCGAGCAGCTCGCGGGCCATGAACCGCTCCCAGGCGGGCTCGAAGAACTCGTCCTCCGTCGTGTAGATGAGCGAGGTGTCGACATCGGGATGGCCGGTCAGCGGGAAGTCGTCGGCCGGCGGACCCGTGGGCCGAAGCCTTGCGGCCAGCTCCTCGGCCGTCCGGCGGCTGAGGCGCGGGTACATCGCGTCGATCGCCGCCTCTGGGTCCCAGGCGCTCATCCCGTCAGGGCGCCGCCGGGGGAAAGGAAAGCCGGGCCTGAACACCTCAGGCGCGCCCGGCGGGGACTGGAACGGGTTCAGTCTCGGGCAGAGGTAAACCAAGAGGGGATCGTCGAGCCGGTGCGCGACCAGCGCGCCGTATCCCGAGGCGGCCGAGTGGCCGACGACGACGACCTCGCCCTCCACGCCCTGGAGGGCTCGCAGCACAGGGGCTACCCGCTCCTCCCATCCGGTGCTGGGATCGTCGATCGGCAGGTCGGGTGCCAGCGCCGCATGGCCGAGCGCCTCCAGGGGTTCGATCAGTCGCTCCCACGATGATCCGTCGTGCCAGTTCCCGTGGATCAAGGCGAAGGTACTCACGAGAACACTCCAGCCTGTCTATTCCTCGAGCCGATCGGCAATCAGCCGGGCGAGGGCGAGCGAGGAGGTCGCGGCGGGCGAGGGGGCGTTGCGGACGTGAACGGCGTGCTCGGTGCGGTGAAGGACGAAGTCGTCAACCAGCTTGCCGTCCCGGGCCAGCGCCTGGGCCCTGATCCCGGCCGGGCCATGGCTGACCCGGGCGCCACGCATCTCGGGGACGAAACGGGCCGCTTCGGCGACGAAGGAGCGGCGGCTGGCGGCGCGGCGGATCTCCTCGAGCCCGGTGCGCCAGTGGCGCCGCGCCATCCTCCAGGTGCCGGGCCAGGCAAGGGTGGCGCCGATTTCGCGGGGACGGATGGTCGTCAGCCGGTAGGCGTCTCGGGCCGGCGCCAGCAGGGCGCTGGGGCCGATCAGCAGCTCTCCGGCGATGTTCCGGGTGAGGTGGGCGCCGAGGAAGGGCAGGTCGGGATCGGGCACCGGATAGACGTTGGCCCGGACCAGCTGGTCGGCCTCGCCCTCGACCCGCAGGTAGCCACCGCGGAAGGGGACGATCCGTGGGTCCTTCGGCGCCCCGCAGGCGACCGCGAGGCGATCCGACCAGAGGCCGGCGCAGAAGACCGCCTGACCCGCGGTGGTCGCACCCCGGGTGTGCTCGACCGAGATCCCCGTCGCGTCCGGCACGGCGGCGCGAACCGCGGTGCCCATGTGGACGCTGCCCCCGGAGGCCGTCACGTCGGCGGCGTAGGCGCGGGCGACCGCGACGAAGTCGACGACTCCGGTGGCCGGCGAGTGCAGGGCCTCGATGCCGCGGGCGTGCGGCTCGATCTCGGCGATCCGATCACCCCCGACGCGGCGCAGCCCCTCGACCCGGTTCTCGGTCCCGCGCCGCTCGAGCTCGTCGAGCCGCGGCAGCTCCTCCTCGGCGGTCGCGACGATCAGCTTCCCGGAGCGGTCGAAGCGGATCCCCTTCTCCCGGCAGTAGGCGTAGAGGTCGCGGGCGCCCTCGACGCAGAGCCGCGCCTTCAGCGACCCCGGCGCGTAGTAGATCCCGGCATGGACCACCCCGCTGGAACGTCCCGTCTGGTGGCGGCCGATCTCGGGCTCGGCCTCGAGCACGCAGAGCCTCGCCCCGGGACGGCGCAGCAGCAGCTCGCGGGCGACCGAGAGCCCGATGATCCCGCCGCCGACGATCGCGACGTCGCACTCCTGCGGGGGCGGGGAATCGCTGCCGGCCTGGCTCACGCCCCCTTGACGTTAGGCCAAGGCCCGGAGCAACCGGCGGCGCCGGGCAAATAGGCTGCGAGCCGGATCGCCGAACCGAGAGGAAGGAGGGGCGTCAGTGGATCAGCTGAGCACGATCGCCTTCGAGCGCGAGGGACGCATTGCTCGTATCACCCTCGACCGGCCGGAGCGCGGCAACGGCATCACCAACCGGATGGCGGCCGAGCTCGCCGACTGCGTCGAGGAGGCCAACCTTGACCCCGCGATCCACGTGATCGCCCTTGCCGGCAACGGCAGCGGCTTCTGCGGCGGCTACGACCTGGTCGCCTCGGCCGAGGGCGAGATGGCGGGGATTTCCGCCGAAGCGCCGCCGGGCTCCCCGCTCGACCCGTCGGTGATCGCCGCCAACCATGCCCCGGAGAGCAATTGGGACCCGGTCACCGACTTCCAGTTCATGTCGCGGAACGTGCGCGGCTTCATGAGCCTCTTCCACTCGGAGAAGCCGGTCCTCTGCAAGGTGCACGGCTACTGCGTCGCCGGGGGAACGGACCTGGCGCTCTGCTCCGACCTGCTGGTGATCGCCGAGGACGCGAAGATCGGCTATCCGCCCGCGCGGGTCTGGGGCTCGCCGACCACTGCGATGTGGGCCCACCGGATCGGGGTGATGCGCGCCAAGCGGCTGCTGCTGACCGGCGACTCGCTGACCGGGGCCGAGGCAGCCGAGTGGGGGCTGGCGACCGAGGCGGCGCCGCGAGGCGAGCTCGACGCCCGCTTCGAGCGCCTGCTCGGCCGGGTCGCGAGGCTGCCTATCAACCAGCTGGTGATGATGAAGCTGCTGACCAACCAGGTGGCCTACGCGCAGGGCCTTCACCAGACACAGATCCTCGGGACCTTCTTCGACGGCATCACGCGCCACACCGAGGAGGGCCACGGCTTCGTCAGGCGCGCCGCCGAGGCCGGGTTCAAGCAGGCCGTCCGCGACCGGGACGAGCCCTTCGGCGACTTCGGGCTCGAGGGCTTCGGGGTCAACCAATAGGGTCCGCGCGGTGCCGCGCGCAGGCAACACAGAGGTGACACCGGAATCGATCCGCGAGCGGGTTGCCGGGTTCTTCCCCGGCAGGCTCGGCATCGACCCGGTCGAGATCAGCGAGACCAGGGCGAGCGGCCGGGTCGTGGTCGACGAGCGCCACCTGCACCCCGGCGGCTACGTCCACGGCGGCGCCTGGGTCGCCCTCGCCGACAGCGTCGCGGCCTGGGGGACCTTCCGCAACCTCCCGCCCGGGCACGACTTCACCACGGTGGAGATGAAGCTCAACGTGTTCGCCGCCGCGGCCGAGGGTGACGAGCTGATCGCCACCGCCGAGCCCCACCACATCGGTGCCCGAACCCAGGTCTGGGAGGTGCGGATCCACCGCGCCGAGCGCCAGGTGGCGCTCTTCACCGTGACCCAGTTCGTGATCGAGCCGGCGAGCTGAGCCATGTCCCCGGCCGATCAGACGCGCCCGCCCAACATCATCCTGCTGATCACCGACCAGCAGCGTGCAACCAGGCACTGGCCCGAGGACCCGGGGTGGCTGCGCGAGCTGATGCCCAACGAGGCCGAGCTGGCGCGCACCGGCCTCAGCTTCACAAACGCCTTCTGCAATACGGCGATGTGCTCGCCGAGCCGCTCGACTCTGTTCACCGGGCTCTACCCGGCCCGCCACGGGGTTCCGCTCACCCTGACCGCCGCCGACCTGAAGCCAGATCCCCGCAACACCCCCGCGGTGACCCGTGAGCTGATCGAGATCCTGCGACGCCCCGGCGCCCCCCGCCGCCGGGCGCTTCGCGGCTTCGCCCGCGGGGCACTTCGCCGGACGACGGGCGGGGGAGAGCCGGAGCTCTCGCCCTCAATCCCGAACCTCGCCGGCATGCTGCGCTCGGCCGGCTATGAGGTCGCCTACAAGGGCAAGTGGCACCTGACCCAGTCGCTGCAACAGGGCGGCTGGAGCGCGGCCGACTCGGAGAGGATCGAGCGTGACTTCGGCTTCGCCGACTGGGATCCGCCCGACGCCGGGGAGAACGCCAAGGCCGAGAACTTCGGCGGCGGCAACGTCGGGCCCCTGGGGCAGGGCTGGGACGAGGTCTACATCCGCGGGGTAGAGCGCTGGCTGGGCCGCGCCGAGCTGCCCGAGCCCTTCTGCCTGGTGGTCTCTCTGGTCAACCCCCACGACGTCCTCGGCTTCCCGGCCTCCTACCGGCGCGGCGGCTACAGCGACGCGGCGTTCCGAGAGCTCGGAGTCGGGCTGCCGCCGACGATCGACGAGGACCTGACCTCGAAGCCGAGCGCCCACACCCTGATGCAGATGGGAATGACCGCCTACATGGGGCCTCTCAGCAATCGCCGCCAGCAGCTCGACTACGTCAACTTCTACGCCTACCTGCACCGGGTCGTCGATCGCCACCTCGGCCGCCTGGTGGCCTGCCTCGGCGACCCTACGAGCCCGGACTCGCTGCGCTCGCGGACGCTGATCGTGCGCACCTCCGATCACGGCGAGATGGGGCTTTCCCACGGCGGCTTGCGGCAGAAGGCCTTCAACGCCTACGAGGAGACGATCCACATCCCGCTGCTCGTCTCCAACCCGGCGCTGTTCCCGCAGCCGGCGAGCTCGCCCGCGCTGGCCTCGCTGATCGACGTGCTGCCGACCATCGCCACCATCGCCGGGGCGGAGCCGCCGGCGGGAATCCAGGGGCGCGACCTCGCACCGGTGCTGGCGCGACACGCCTCGCCGGCCACCGACGCCGACGCATCCGGGATCGACTACGGCGCGCTCCGCGATCATCCGGATCCCTCGGACTCCGTCCAGGACTCGCTGCACTTCACCTACGACGATCACCAGGCGGCCACCGCGATGGCCGACGCCCCCGGGCAGCCGAACCGGGTCCGCTGCGTGCACGACGGCAGGCGCAAGTACGCCGTCTACCTTGACCCCGAGGGCAAGATGGCGACCGAGTACGAGATGTACGACCTCGAGCGGGACCCCGACGAGAGCCACAACCTCGTTGACGTCCACAGCGGGCAGGTTCGCGACCCCGGAGACCGGCCGTTGCGCGAGGAGCTGGGAGAGCTGCTGCGGGCGAAGATGGATGAGCTCGGCACCACCGTGCCGGGGGCACGCAGCTAGGCGGCCAGGGCCGCCCCGGCAGGCGCCGTCGCGAGCCCGATCAGCTCACCCAGGGTCGCGGCGATCTGTTCGCGGGTGCCGGCGTCGGAGAGCCGGTCCTCGGTGAACCGCTCGTCCACCCGGCCGACCGTCAGCTCGCGCTCGAGCACCGCCGAACCAGCGATCGCGAGCACCCGCCGCAGCGATTCCTGCGCCCAGGCGGCGCCGAACGGGGAGGGGCTGGAGCCGATCACCGCCACGGGCTTTCCCGCCAAGGCCGAGGAGCCGTGCGGCCGCGAAGCCCAGTCCAATGCGTTCTTGAGTGCGCCCGGGAGCGAGCCGTTGTATTCGGGAGTCGCCAGCAGGAGGGCGTCGGCGGCGGCGATTCTGCCCCTCAGATCAGCCACCGGCTCCGGCGCCGACCCCTCGACGTCCAGGTCCTCGTTGTAGGCGGGAAGCCCGGCCATCCCTTCGTACAGCTCGACCTCGGAGCCGGCGGGAGCGAGCTCCTGCGACGCCCGCAGGAGCCCGCTCGAGTAGGAGCCGCGGCGCAGGCTGCCCGAGATCGCCAGGATCCGCATCGCAACCCCTCACTCGGTGCGGCCGGCCTCGACCGACAGCACCAGTCGCACCTTCTCGCCGACTACCGAGGCGCCGTTGGCGAGCTTGCTGTTCCAGCTGATCCCGTAGTCGGTCCGGTCGAGCTCGCCGACCGCGGTGAGGCTGATCCTCTCGCCGTCGTCGAGACCTACGCCGATCCCCTCGACCCGGACATCCAGCTCGATCGGGTGCGTGACCCCGCGCAGGGTCAGCTCGCCCCGGACCGTGTAGTGCGCCTCCCCCACGGCCCGCACTGAGCTCGAGGCAAAGCGGGCCTCAGGGTGCTGCTCTGCGGCGAAGAAGTCCTCGCTGCCGAGGTGGCCCGCAAGCTGGGTGTCACCGACGTCGATGCTGGCCACCTGGATCGTCCCCTCGACCCGGGTCAGGTCCCCGCCGGAGGTAACGATCCGGCCCTCGTAGCGGCTGAAGGCGCCGCGGAAGGTCGAGATCCCCAGGTGCTCGACCTCGAAGCCGATCCGGCTGTGAACGGGGTCGATGCTCCATGTGCCGCTCTCGAGTGGCTGCCGTGTGGTTGCTGTCGCGGTCATCTCGTGTTCCTCTCGTTTGTTGTAGTCGCATTAGTTGATTCCGCAACAGAATGGTACCACCAATTGATTGCAACCGCAACAATTGCGAGTACAATGAAGACATGTCAAGCGCACCCGATGCCGCCGTGATGGCCGAGGCGCAGCACGGGGCATGGCGTTCGCTGCTCCAGGCCCACACTTCGCTGACCGCAGGGGTCGAGCGGGCCCTCGCGGAGGAGGGTTTCCCACCGCTCACCTGGTACGACGTCCTTTCGACCCTCGAGCGGGCGCCCGAGAAGGCGGCTCGCCCACGCGATCTCGGTTGCGGGGTCTCGATCAGCCGCAGCGGTCTGACCCGGCTGCTCGACCGGATGGAGTCGGCGAGCCTGGTCGAGCGCCGCTCCTGCCCGACCGACCGGCGCGGCACCTGGATCGTCCTGACGCCGGCCGGGGCGGAGATGCTGGACCGGATGCGCCCGGTCTACGAGCGCGAGCTCGCCGAGACCTTCGCCAGCGGGCTCACCGATCAGGAGGCGGAGACTCTGGGCCGGCTCCTCGACCGCGTCGGATCAGGCGGCTAGCGGCTCGGCCCGCGCCCTTCGCGGCCGCGGGCACGGGGACGTGGATCGGTGCCGGGCCCTGCTCGTCGGTCCTGATGTCCGGCGCCTCGAGCCGCTGGATCTGCGGCAGGCGCCAGAAGGCGCTGGCGATGATCAGCCCGAGTGCAGCCGAGAGCAGGGCCAGGAACCATTGCGCCGCGGTGAGGATGCTCATCTCGAAGAATTGGCGCACCGGCGGCGCCGCCAGCCCCAGCGCGAACAGGGCTCCGAGGCCGGCGACCATCGCCAGCATGTAGCTCTGGATCGCAATGTGCTCGCGCCCGGGGCCGCGCTCGAGCAGCAGCACGAAGCTGAGGCCGAGGATGATCAGGGTCGTGGTCGCCGCGGTGCGGCCGTCCTCGAGCGAGCCCCCGAAGATCGTGTCGACCAGCAGGAAGGAGAGGATCGAGCCGAGCGCGATCGCCACCCCGGCGGGAACCGCGAAGGCGGCGAGGGAACGCAGCAGGCGGCCCCGGTAGAGCGGACCGTCCGAGGGTGCGAGGGCGAGCACGAAGGAGGGGATCCCAATCGTCAGCAGCGCCGCGAGCGTCAAGTGACGTGGCAGGAAGGGGAAGGCGAAGCCGGGCACCCCGACGAGCAGGATCAGGGTCGCGGCGTAGACGGTCTTGGTCAGATAGAGGCGCCCCAGTCGGTGCACGTTGCGGGCGATCCGCCGTCCCTCGGCGACCGCTTGGGGCAGCCGCGAGAACTCGTCCTCGAGCAGGACCACGTCGGCCACCCCCTTGGTCACCTGGCTGCCGGAGCCCATCGCCACCGCCATCCGCGCCCGCTTCAGGGCCGGAACGTCGTTGACGCCGTCCCCGATCATCGCCGTATAGCGGCCGGCGTCGGAGAGCGCTCCGACCAGCGACTTCTTCTGCTCCGGCTTGATCCGGCAGAAGATGCTGTTCTGCTCTGCCGCCTCGGCCAGCATCTCGGGGTCCTCGGGAAGCTGGCTTCCGTCGATCACCCCGGCGTCCTGCGGCATCCCCACCGAGTAGGCGACGGCGGTGACCGTCTCCCGGGCGTCACCCGAGATCAGCTTCAGGTCGACCTCCTCGGTGCGGATGAAGTCGACCGTCTCGGCGGCGTCGGGGCGGAGGTTCTCGGTCATCACCACCAGCGCTCGCGCCGAGAGCCGAGGCGGCGGCGCGGTCGCCGGATCGTCCGGCAGCGGGTCGGTGGCCTCGCCGAAGGCCACCACCCGCCTGCCCGCCCGAGTCTCCTCGCGCAGCTTCGCGTCGAGCGCCGGGGTCAGCTCCAGCGCCCCCGAGGAGACCAGCACGTCCGGCGCGCCCAGCACGTAGCTGGCGCTTGGCCCGCCACCGTCCAGGGTAAGGCCGCTCCACTTCCACTCCGAGGAGAAGGGGACCTCGGCGCTGACCGGCTCCGGGCGGGCGGGGAAGCGCTCGGCGATCGCTTCCAGGGTGCGGTTGCGATCGCCGGCGCTGGCGGCGAAGCGGGCCAGCGCCCGGTGGGCGGCCTCGGGATCTGCGGGGTTCGCCGCCTCGACCGAGCGCAGCTCCAGCTCGCCGTCGGTCAGCGTCCCGGTCTTGTCGACGCAGATCGTGTCCACGGCGGCCAAGGACTCGGTCCCGCTCATCTGCTGCACGAGGGTGCCGCGGCGCGCCAGCCGCACGGCGGCGACCGCGAAGGTGACGCTCATCAGCAGCACCAGGCCCTCCGGGATCAGGGTGATCAGCCCGGCCGTCGCCGTCTGCGCCGCCTCGGTCAACCCCACCTGGCGGACCTGGAGGGCGACGATCAGGAGGATCGCCAGCGGGATCATCAGGTAGGTGCAGGCGAGGATCACCCGGTTGACCTCCTCCTGGAGCGGCGAGGGGGGATGGCGGAACGTCCTCGCCTCGCCGGCGATTCTGCCGGCGTAGCTCTGCTCGCGGACCGCGTCGACCAGGTAGTAGCCGGAGCCGGAGACGCAGAAGGAGCCCGACAGGGCGCGGTCGCCGAGGCCCTTGCGGACCCCGTCGGCCTCGCCGGTCAGCACCGACTCGTCCATGGTCATCCCGCGGGAGCTGACCACCTCGCCATCGGCGACCAGCTGGTCGCCGGGCTCGATCTCGACGATGTCGCCGGGGACCACCTCGCCGGCCAGGAGCTCCGCCGTGGCGCCGTCACGGATCACCCTGGCGTGGGGGGCGACCACCACCGCCAGCTCGTCGAGGGTCCGCTTCGCCTTCAGCTCCTGGCGGATCCCGATGTAGGAGTTGATGATCGCGACCAGGCCGAAGATCGCGTCGGCGATCAGCCCGAGCGAGAGGACGAGGACGAAGAAGACCCCGATGATCGCGTTGAACAGGGTGAATACGTTGCCGGCGACGATGCTCGAGACCGATCGCGACGAGGTCATCTCGGCCGGGCCGAGCTTCTTCAGCCGGGACGTCGGCCTCCTCGCTGGAGAGGCCCCTCTCGATCGCGGCGTCGGTCACGCATTGATGTTTACCGGGTCTCGGATCGGCTGCCGGTGAAATAGGGTTCGCCGCCGTGCCGCTGAAGCTCGGGCTCAATCTCGGTTACTGGGGCATCGGCCCCGAGGGCGCCGAGGCGCTGGAGATCGTCCAGGCCGCGGAGCGCGCCGGCTTCGACTCGGTCTGGGTGGCGGAGGCCTACGGATCGGACATCGTCAGCGTCCTCGCCTGGCTGGCGCCGCAGACGAAGACGATCAAGCTCGGCGCCGCGGTGATGCAGGTCCCGGCGAGGCCCCCGGCAGCCGCTGCGATGGCCGGCGCGACGATCGACAAGCTCTCCGGCGGGCGCTTCCTATTCGGCTTCGGGCCGTCGGGACCGCAGGTCTCCGAGGGCTGGTACGGGATCCCCTATTCGAAGCCCTGGGGCCGGACCCGCGAATACGTCGAGATCGTCCGCGAGATCATCGCCCGCGAGGGCCCTCTCACCCACCACGGCGAGCACTACGACCTCCCGCTGCCCGATGGCGAGGGCAAGGCACTGAAGCTCGGCTTCCACCCGGTGCGGGACCGCATCCCGGTCTTCCTCGGGGCGATCGGCCGCAAGTCGGTCGAGCTGGCGGCGGAGATCGCGGAAGGCTGGATCCCCGCCTTCTTCAGCGTCGAGGACTTCGAGCAGATCTGGGGCGAGCACATCGAGGCGGGCCTCGAGCGGGGCGGCCGCGATCGCTCCCAGCTGGAGATCTCGCCGACCCTGCAGGTGGCGATCGATGGCGACACCGAGACGGCGCTCGGGGTCGTCAAGGCCGGCCTGCTCCTGTATCTGGGAGGGATGGGCAGCCGCAGGACCAACTTCTACGTCGAGCTCGCCCACCGCTACGGCTACGGCGAGGTCGCCGACCAGGTCCAGCGCCTCTACCAGGACGGCGACCGCGAGGCCGCCTACGCGGCGATCAGCGACGACCTCGCGCATGCCACCTCGCTGATCGGCTCGGAGGCCGAGGTGGCCGAGCGGCTCGGCCGCTTCCAGGAGGCTGGGGTGGACCGGCTGATCGCCTGGCCGGCCCAGCTCGACCAGGCGGAGCGGCTCCACACGATCGAGCGCCTCGCTGCGATGGCCGGCGTCGTAGCGCCCGTCTAGATGGGCCGGATTGTCATAGGCTCTCGCCGCTCTTGATGCAGATTGGAGTCCCGAAAGAGACGGCAGTGGGGGAGCGCCGGGTGGCGCTGGTGCCCGATGTCGTCAAGTCGCTGAAGCGAAACGAGCAGCTCGAGGTCGTGGTCCAGGCGGAGGCGGGGATGGCTGCCGGACACCCCGACAAGGCCTACTCGGACGCAGGGGCCGAGGTTTCAGACGCGGCAAAGGCCGTGGGCGCCGAGGTGGTGCTGCGCGTCGGCACCCCCACAGTGGAGGAGATCGGCTCGATGCGGGAGGGCCAGGTGCTGATCGCCCACCTCGCTCCGTGGACCTCGGCCGAGACCAACCGGGCGCTGGCCGCGGCCGGGGTGAGGAGCTTCGCGATGGAGGCGATCCCCCGGACCACTCGCGCCCAGTCGATGGACGCACTCTCCTCGCAGGCCGCCGCCGCCGGGTACGCGGCGATGCTGATCGCGGCCCGGGAGTCGGGCCGCTTCTTCGGGATGATGACCACCGCCGCCGGCACGGTGCCCCCGGCGAGGGTGATGGTGCTCGGCGCCGGCGTCGCCGGGCTGCAGGCGGTGGCTACGGCGAAGCGGTTGGGGGCGATCGTCACCGGCTTCGACATCCGTCGCGCCGCCTGGGAGCAGATCGCCTCGCTCGGTGGGCGGCCGCTCGAGCTCGACTTCATCCCCGACGCGGAGGGGGAGGGCGGCTATGCCCGTCCTCTGACGGACGAGGAGAATGCCCAGGTGCGGGAGGCGCTGACGGCCGAGGCCGCGAAGCAGGACATCATCGTCACCACGGCGGCGATCCCGGGCCGGGAGGCGCCGATCCTGATCACCGCTGAGGCGGTGAGAGGGATGAAGCCGGGGTCGGTGATCGTCGACCTGGCGGCCGAGACCGGCGGCAACTGCGAGCTGACCAGCCCCGGCGAGACGGTGGCCGAGGATGGGGTGACCGTCGCGGGCCCGAAGAACCTCCCGAGCGAGATGCCGGCACCGGCCTCCCAGCTCTACGCCAAGAACCTCGAGAACCTGCTGGGGCTGATGATCACCGACGAGGGCCGCCTCGAGATCGACTTCGACGACGACATCCTCGCCGCGGCCTGCATAACCGACGGAGGCGAGATCCGCAACGAGAGGGCCGCCGGACGCGAAGCAGAGGAGGACGCGACCCAAGCGTCCCCCGGACGCGAGGCAGAGGAGGACGCGACGTAGATGTCACTGATGACCGAGATCACCATCTTCGTGCTGGCGGCCTTCGTCGGCTTCGAGGTGATCTCCAAGGTCCCGACGACGCTGCACACGCCGCTGATGTCGCAGACCAATGCGATCCACGGGATCGTCATGCTCGGCGGCCTGATCGTCGTCGGCTTCGCGAACGATCCGCTCGAGTACGTGATCGGCGTGATCGCGATCGCCTTCGGCACGATCAACATCGTCGGTGGCTTCATGGTCACCGACCGCATGCTCGGGATGTTCACGCGGAAACCCAAGCCTCAGGAGGAGGAAGACGGCTCGTGATCCTGGCCGTGCTGAAGCCTGGGGGCGACGCTGCCACCGCGCTCTACATCGTCGCCTTCTCCTGCTTCATCCTCGGGGTGCGGCGGGGTACCCATCCGACCACCGCCAAGCAGGGCAACCAGATCGCCGCCGCCGGGATGGCCGTCGCGATCGTCACCACCCTGCTGCTCGACGGGATCGGCAACTGGGGGCTGATCGTGCTCGGCCTGGCGATCGGCACAACGGTCGGCGTTGTCGCCTCGATCCGGGTCCAGATGACCGAGATGCCGCAGATGGTCGCCCTCTACAACGGGGTCGGCGGTGGAGCCGTCGCGCTGATCGCCTGGTCGGAGATCCGCCACGGGATCTCGCTCGGCGAGACCATCCCCCTCGACGAGCTGATCCCGGTCCTCTTCGCCGCCGTGGTCGGCTCGGTCTCCTTCTGGGGCTCGAACATCGCCTTCGGAAAGCTCCAGGGGATCCTGCCCGGCCGGCCGGTGAAGGCGCCGGGCCAGCAGGTCCTCAATGCGCTCCTTCTGGCGGCGATCGTCGTCGCCTGCGTGGTGATCGCCGCCAACAACGACGATCCTTCGCAGGCGATCTTCATCGGGGTGCTGATCGCCGCGGCGATCCTCGGCAACCTGGTGGTGCTGCCGATCGGCGGCGCCGACATGCCGGTGGTGATCTCGCTGCTCAACGCCTTCACCGGCCTCTCGGCCGCCGCGGCGGGATTCGCCCTCGACAACGTCGCGCTGATCGTCGCCGGCACCCTGGTCGGCTCCTCGGGAACGATCCTCACGATGGAGATGGCGACGGCGATGAACCGCTCGGTGGGCAACGTGCTGTTCGCCGGCTTCGGCGGCGCCCCGGCCGGAGGCGCAGCCGCCACCGAGGAGCGCCCGGTGGTCTCGATCGGCGCTCAGGACGCGGCTATCAAGCTCGCCTACGCCGACTCGGTGGTGATCGTCCCTGGCTACGGCATGGCCGTTGCCCAGGCGCAGCACAGCGTCAAGGAGATGGCCAACCAGCTTGAGAAGCGAGGGGTGGAGGTGAATTACGCGATCCACCCGGTGGCCGGGCGCATGCCGGGGCACATGAACGTCCTTCTGGCCGAGGCCGACGTCCCCTACGAGAAGCTGCGCGAGATGGAGGACATCAACCCGGAGATGCCGCGCACCGACGTCGCTGTGGTGATCGGCGCAAACGACGTCACCAACCCGGCGGCCAAGAACGATCCCGACAGCCCGATCGCCGGGATGCCGATCATCGAGGTCTCCGAGGCCCAGCAGGTGATCGTGATCAAGCGCTCGCTGAACCCGGGCTTCGCCGGGATCGACAACGACCTCTTCTACGAGCCCAACACGTCGATGCTGTTCGACGACGCGAAGAAGGCCGCCGCCGACATCGCCGCGGAGATCGAGGAGCTCTGAGAAGCTAGCGCTCGACCTTGGCGGGGAGCAGGAAGGGGTAGGTCCGGCGGCGGACGTGCCGGCACCAGGCCCGATCGAGCCGTCGCAGTCGCAGTAGCGCCTCCCACAGCCGGGCATCGGAGCGGTAGTAGCGGCGCACCTCCTCCTCGCTGATCCCCGGGTCCAGCGCTCCCTCGACCGCCCCCAGGAAGACCGGCACCCACGGGTCGAGGCGCTCCTTGAGCAGGTTCCCGCAGAGGTCGCTCATCACCCCGCGCAAGTCGCGGTAGCCGTCGAGGATGCGAGGCCCGAGGAAGCGCCTGATCGGCGGGCGGAGGATCGCCGGCAGCGGACTGGTGAGGATCTCGATGTCGAGCAGCGGGCTGCCGTCCTCCGACCACAGCATCGGCGTGGTCACGTCGAGGTAGCGCAGCCGCCCTCCCTTCTCCCAGGTCCAGTTGGAGAGCTGGGCGTCGATGCCGAGCGTCGGGGAGACCACGGCGCGGATCCTGGCGACGATCGCCTCGACGATCGGATGTCCGGCGCCCGGGTCAGCGGCGGCGAGGACCGTCGGGGCAAGGGTCTCCGCCGGCAGAACCGGTTGGACCGCATAGCCGACCACGCTGCCGTCGCCGTGGGGGACCGGCACGAAGGCGGTCTCGACTGCGTCCACCCCGGCCGTTCGCAGCGCCTCGACGTAGTCGGCAAGGGTGCGCCCGTAGGCATCGAAGCGGCCTCGGTCGGGGAAGGCAGGGAGTCGCTTGCAGGCGAAGGCGGGCTCTGCGGCCGGCCAGCCGAGGACAAGCGAGATCTCGCCCGAGCCCAGCACGCGCAGCCCGCCCTCCTCACCCGAGGCGAGAGCCTCCTCCACCGTGCGGTCGAGCTCGCGGACCTCGGCCTCGGCCAGCCGCGGCGTCGAGCCGCCGGCGCTCACCCTCCCAGGATCTCGCCGACCGTGGCGATGATCTCGTCGGCCTCCTCGTCGCTGATGATCAGCGGCGGCTTGAACTGGGTGACGCGGTGGTCGTGCTCGGCATAGACCGCGAAGACGCCGGCATCGATCAGCCGCTTCGCCGCGAGCACGCCGCCCTCGTCCTCGGCGAAGGCCAGCCCCATCGTCAGCCCTCGCCGCCGCAGCTCGAACGGCAGCCCCTCGAAGCCCTGCTCGAAGCGCTCGCCCAGCGAGCGCACCCGCTCGAGGAACTCTGGCCGGGTGACCTCTTCCATCACCGCGGAGGCCGCCGCGCAGCCCAGCTCGGAGCCGCCGAAGGTCGAGACGTAGGCGAAGGGGCGCTCGTCGAAGAACCCCTCCAGCTCCTCGTTGACGAGCGCCGCGCTGACCGGGTAGAGGCCACCCCCGAGGCCCTTGCCGGTGATGACCATGTCCGGCTCGGCCTCCTCCTGCTGGTGGAACCAGGCGGTCCCTGTGCGCCCGAGCCCGGTCTGGACCTCGTCGAGGATCAGCAGAGCGCCGCTTCGCCGCGCCAGCTCGCCCGCCTCGCGCAGGTAGCCGGGTGCAGGCGGCGGGAAACCAAGGGTCGCCGGGATCGATTCCAGGATCACAGCCGCGGTGTCCGAATCGATCTCGGACGCCAGCGCCTCGAGGTCGTTGAAGGGGACGTGGGCGAAGCCCGGCAGGGACTCGCCGAACGGCTCGGACCAGCGCGGGTCGCTGGCCGCCCGGGCGAGGCCGGCGAGACCGTGGTAGCCGCCCGTGGTGGCGACTATCTTCCGGCGCCCGGTATGGCCCCGGGCAAGGCTCAGGGCCAGGTCCACGGCCTCGCTGCCCGAGGGGGTGAAGAGCGCGAAGGGAAGCTTCCCTGCGGTGCTGTCCGAGAGCTGGGTTGCCAGCCGGCCGCGCCAGCCCGAGATCAGGTGGTGGTTGCCGACGTCGATGTGGTCGAGGGCATCGCGCAGTGCCGAGACGACCGCGGGGTTGCGGTGGCCGAGGTTGAAGACGCCCCCGTTGCAGTGGCAGTTCCAGTACCACCGTCCGCTGTAGGCGTCGCGGAAGCGGGCGCCCTCGCGCTCGCCGATGACGATCTCGACCCCGATCGCCTCGAGCACCCGTGCCTTGCCTCGGTTGACGTGCGCAGCGAAGGCCTGGGTGGCGGCCTGGCGACTCGGATAGGGCTCGGTTGCGCTCACCGGCCGGGCTGATGCGGTTTTCATCAAGGCCCTCCTCTCGACTTCGGAAGACTTCTGAAAGCTATCGCGGCGCGGACCCGGTGGCGCGGGTTTCGCTACTCGGCGTCGCGGCGGCGTTCCTCGCGGCGGTGGCGGCGCAACACCGGCGCCGCGTATCCGATCGCGGCGCCGAGCAGGGCGGCGAACAGCAGGGCGATGATCAGCGGGGCCGAGCCGTTGATGGTGAGGAACTTGACCTTGACCGTCTGCGAGTTCTGCAGGGCGACGATCGCGAGGACGGCGATCGCCGCGTAGAGCAGCCAGCGCCGCCACGGACGCCCCTCTCCGTCCCGGTCGGCGCGGGACGGGGCGGGATGCGGTTTGGTCGGATCGGCCATCGAGCGCGACTGTAACTCCTGACGGTCTGCAAAGCTCACGCGCGCCGCGGCCCCCTAGCGTGGTCGCGTGAGCAGCACGGCAACCCGAATTCGCTGCGAGCGCGGCCAGGCCAGCGTCGAGTCGGTCGGCCTCACCCTGCTCGTCGGTCTCGCCTTCGCGGCGATCCTGACCGCCGGGATCGGGCTGCCCGGGGCCTCCCTCGGCCGGGCGATCGCAGGGCGGATCCTCTGCGCCGTCTCCTTCGAGGGCTACTGCGGGCAGGTGGGCGGCCTTGTCTCCGCCTACGGCGCGGATGTCGCCGGGATCGTCCGCCGGGAGGCCCCGGGCCTCGCTTACGAAAAGGGGATGCAGGCGCTGCCGGTGGACTACCGCGATTGCCGGCGCCCGACCTGCGGCGACGGGCGGCAGAACGGGGTCGTCACCCGCTCCGGGGCAGGCGAGCCGGTGGTGGTGTTCGTCCACGTCGTCGACTGCCGCCCGGGATCCGCCGCCGACACGGAGGCCGCCGGGGGCGACTGCTCGGGGTCGAGGACGGGCAACCTCTATCTCGAGTACTGGACCTACTACGCCGACAGTGCCACCCTCCGCGGAGTTCCCGTTGCGGGCTCCGCCGGTTATCACCGCGACGACTGGGAGGGGGCCGAGATCCGCGTCGGCGCCGACGGCGAGGTCGCCGAGCGGGCCTCCTCGCACAACGGCTACAACTACCAGCAGAGCGCCTGGAACTGGGGCTCGGACGCCGGCATTGGCTTCCTCCGGGACCTGACCGAGCTGGTCGGCGCCCGCCCGGAGGGTGGCTGGGGGCCGCGGACCGGCTGGCTGTTCGTCTCCGGCGGCTCGCACGCCGGCAACGCCAACGCCGACCGCGGCGACGTCGGTCGGATCACGCCGGGCCGGCGCCTGCTCCTGGTGCCCCTGGAGCCGATCGCCGAGACCCGTGAGCGGCCCGGCTTCGCGATCTCCCCGCCCTGGCACAAGCGACTCTGGCGCGATCCGGAGGTTGATGGGACCGACTGAGCGGGGCGGCTACTTCGGCGGCATCCGCAGGGCGCCGTCGAGGCGGATCGTCTCCCCGTTGAGCATCGGGTTGGCGACGATCTGGCCGACCAGGTCGGCGTATTCGCGCGGCTGCCCGAGGCGCGATGGGAACGGAATCCCGGCCCCCAAGGCCTGGCGCGCCTCCTCCGGGAGGGCCGCCAGCAGGGGCGTGTCGAAGAGGCCCGGTGCGATCGTCATCACCCGGATCCCTCGCGAGGCGAGGTCGCGGGCAGCGGGCAGCGTCATGCTGACGATGCCGCCCTTCGAGGCGGCGTAGGCGATCTGCCCGATCTGGCCGTCGTAGGCGGCGATCGATGCGGTGTTGACGCAGACGCCACGCTCGCCGCCCCCATCGGGGTCGTTGCCGTTCATCGCCGCGGTGGCGATCCGCAGGACGTTGAAGGAGCCGATCAGGTTGACCCGGATCACGTTGGTGAACAACTCGAGGTTGTGGGGCCCGCCCTTGTGGGCGACCCGCTCGGCCCAGCCGATCCCGGCGCAGCAGACCGAGATCCGCAGCCCGCCCTCGCCTCCGGCCGCCTTGCCCACCGCCGAGGAGACTGCCGCCTCGTCGGTGACGTCGGCGGCCACGAACGAGGCGCCGATCTCCGCGGCCAGCGCCTCGCCCTTCTCCTCGTTGAGGTCGGCGATCACCACACTTGCTCCGGACTCGGCCAGGGCCCTCGCGGTCGCCTCGCCGAGGCCGGACGCCCCGCCCGCCACCAGCGCCGCTTTCCCCCTGGGGTCCATTCCGGCGGGGGAGACTACCTGCGTGACGCTTGCCTCACATGCCGGGCAATGCGGCCCGGTAGGGTTTGCGCATCGCACCGGAGGTGACGGCAAGCCCAAAGGCAGCGATCTCGGAGCGTCTTGGGGAAGCGCGGCGTCGCACCATGCTGCTGATCGAACCGCTCGACGAGGAGCAGCTCAACAGGGTGTACTCGCCGATCCTCAGCCCGCTGATCTGGGATCTCGGCCACATCGCCAACTTCGAGGAACTCTGGCTGGTACAGACGATCGGCGGGCGGGAGCCGCTGCGCGGCGACCTGGGCCGCTTCTATGACGCGATCGAGAACCCGCGCAGGAGCCGCGGCGAGCTTCCGATCCTCCGCTCCGGCGAGGTCCAGCCATACATGGAGGCTGTCCGTGAGCGCACCCTCGAGGTGCTCGACGAAGTCGATATCGACGACCCCGCCGATCCGCTGCTGCGGGACGGGTTCGTCTACGAGATGCTCCTCGCGCACGAGCATCAGCACAACGAGACAATGCTGCAGCTGCTGCAGATGGTGCCCTCATACGAGCCGGTCGAGGTCGACCCCGGCCCCGCCTCCGAGCCGCCGGCGCCCGGGCCGGAGATGGTCCGGGTGGAGGGGGGCAGCTTCGAGCTCGGCGCCGGGCCGGGCTTCTCCTACGACAACGAGCGACCCCGCCACACGATCGAGCTGAGGCCCTTCCTGATCGACCGCGCCCCGGTCAGCAACGGCCGCTACACGAACTTCATCGCCGAGACCGGGGCCGAGCCGCCGATGTACTGGGAGCGCGATGGCGAGGGCGGCTGGGTGCGGAGCGCGATGGGCCGGTCGGACCCCCTGGACCCGGCCCATCCGGTCATCCACGTCTCCTACGAGGACGCGGTGGCCTTCGCGCGCTGGGACGGCAAGCGGCTCCCCAGCGAGCAGGAATGGGAGGCGGCCTGCGCCGGGACCGACCGCGAGCGCTCCAACCTGGACCAGCTCGGCTTCGGGACCGCCCCCGCCGGCGCCTACTCCGACGGCGGCTCCGATTGCGGGGCGGTGCAGATGCTCGGCGACGTCTGGGAGTGGACCAGCTCGGATTTCACCGCCTACCCGGGGTTCGAGGCTTTTCCCTACCGTGAGTACTCCGAGGTCTTCTTCGGGCCCGCCCACAAGGTGCTGCGCGGGGGGGCCTGGGCGACCCGCCGCGACGTGATCCGGCCCAGCTTCCGCAACTGGGACGTGCCCGAGCGCCGCCAGATATTCGCCGGCATCCGCTGCGCCAGGGACGTCTGAGACCCACTGATCCGAAACGAATCGGCTCCCGCAAGGACGAGAACACAGCGCTGTGGAACCCCAGACGGCCGCGGAGCGGATATCGATCGAGGTGCACGAGCCCCCCGATGAAGGCGACGACCTCGCCTCCGACGCCCGTATCGGCCTCAGCCGGGCGCTGAAGGAGCTGCCCCCGAAGTACTTCTACGACGAGCGGGGATCGCAGCTCTTCGAGCAGATCACCGAGCTTCCCGAGTACTACCCGACCCGGGCCGAGCGCTCGATCCTCGAATCGCGCGCGGCCGAGGTGATCGCCGCAGCCGGCGGGCCCGCCACCCTGATCGAGCTCGGCTCGGGCTCGGCGGCGAAGACCCGCAACCTGCTCGACGCCATGCAGGACGCCGGCTGCCTCCAGACCTACGCGCCGGTCGACATCTCCGAGGAGATCACCCGCAAGACCGCCGAATGCTTGGTCGACGAGTACCCAGGGCTCGAGGTCAGCGGCGTGGTCTGCGACTTCGAGCAGCACCTGGAGCGGATCTCGGTCGGCGGCCCGCGTCTGATCGTCTTCCTCGGCGGGACGATCGGCAACTTCTATCCCGCCCCCCGCCGTGAGTTCCTGGCAAGGATCGCGGGCCTGCTCGACCCCGAGGATCGTCTCCTCCTCGGCACCGACCTGGTCAAGGAGACGGCCCGGCTGGAGGCTGCCTACGACGACGCCGCCGGAGTCACGGCGGAGTTCAACAAGAACGTCCTGCGCGTGCTCAACCGTGAGCTCGACGCCGATTTCGAGGTCGAGGCCTTCGAGCACCGCGCCTTCTATGACACCGAGAACGCCCGCATCGACATCCGCCTGCGCTCGCTCGCCGAGCAGTCGGTGAGCCTGCCCGGGATCGGGATGACGATCGAGCTGCAGCGCGGGGAGGAGATCCGCACCGAGATCTCCTGCAAGTTCACCCGGTCCGGGCTGGAGCGGATCTTCGCCACGGCCGGGCTCGAGATGACCGGCTGGTTCACGGACCCCGACGGCGACTTCGCCCTCTCGCTGGCCAGGGCGGCCTAATACTTGTCATGCCGGCGCGGTGTTAGCGCCGGCAGATGCATGTCAGGCGGCGAAGCCGCCGCAAGTCATTCCCGCATGCCGGCGCGGTGTTAGCGCCGGCGTAGCGCTCGGGCCAGGGCGTCGCGGGCGTCGGCGACGACGGGCTCGCCGTGGGAGACGAGGACCATCTCGACCGGCAGGTCGAGCAGCGGCTCGAGCTTCTCGCGCAGCTGCTCGATCGTCGCACTCTGCGGCAGCCACCACCCGGGGCACATCCGCAGGCCCCCGTCCTCCGCGCCGAGCAGCACGTCCCCCGGGATCACCGCCCCCGCCGCCGGGTCCCAGAGGACGACCTCGGTCCGGGGCCGGGCGACGTGCGCCTCGAGTCCCGCCGGGAGGGGGTCACCGGGCCGAAAGAGGTCGGTCACCGGGGTGCGCCGGCGGACCGGGGTGGCGTCCGGCGCGTGGGCCCAGATCCTCGTCGCCGGATGGCGCTCGATGATCTCGGCGGCGGAGCGGACGTGCCAGTGGATCGTCAGCACTATGTGGAGCGCGGCGTCCTGCGGCGGCTCGAACCGCTCGAGCTGCTCGGCGCTGAACAGGGGATCGATCAGGACGAGCTCGCCACCGCGGCGCAGGGCGAGCGAGCCGACCTCCTCGCCCCACTCCCCGTGGAAGGCCGTCCAGCGGTGCAGCCCCGGGGCGAGCTCGTCTCCGATCATCGCTGCGGGCGGGGACGCCGGCGCGCCGTGCGGGGGCGCTGGGCGGCCTCCCGCAGGCGGCGCTGGTGCTCGTGCGAGTTGGCGATCACCAAGCTGGCCAGGTACCTCATGTTGCCTCCTTTTGCCGGGAGCCGGTGCGACACCAGCGTAATCCGTTTGCAGGTGTGTACAACACTAGCTAAAATGCATAGCTGGTGTCAAGCCCCAATCCGACAAAGGCAGATCCGGCCCTCGAGCTGATCCGGGATTTCGTCAACACGCACGACCTCGACGAGGGCACCGACAGCGTCTCTGAGCCGGCGGCGCTGGCGGAGTGGATCGAGCGGCGGGCCTCGATCCGGGTGCCCGTCCCCGAACCGGACGAGCACGCCCGCGCCCTGGAGCTGCGCGAGGCGCTGCGGGGGATGCTGCTCGCCAACAACGGCGTCGATGTTGATCCCTCCGCACTGGCTCCGGTGGAGGACGCGGCCGGGCGGGCGAGGATCAGGATTGCCGTGGACAGCGGGGAGGTGGAGCTGCGCTCGGAGCCGCGGGGCCTGGCGGCGTTCGAGGCGGAGCTGCTTCTCGCCGTCGCCGACGCGCAGGAGCGCGGCAGCTGGAAGCGGATCAAGGCCTGCCCGGCGGGTGACTGCCAGTGGGCCTTCTTCGACGAGTCGCGAAACCGCTCGCGGACCTGGTGCTCGATGGAGGTCTGCGGAAACCGCGCCAAGACGCGCGCCTATCGCCACCGCCACTCGGGCGACTGATCAGTTCCCGGGTGAAAGCGAGGAGATCAGCTCGCCGAGGCCCTCCGGCGTGGTGATCGGGGTGAGGATCGGCAGCGTTATGCCGCCGGCCACGAACTGATCGAGCCGCTCTCGCATCTGCTCCGGAGAGCCGAAGATGAAGGTCTGCTCGATCAACTCCCAGGGGGCGGCCGCGATCGCGGCATCGCGGTCCTTTGCGCCCCAGGCCTGGACCATCTCGGCGATCTCCTCGCCGTAGCCGAGCCACTCGAAGAACGCCGTGTAGACGGGGACGGTGATATAGGAGGCGAACATGAAGCGGGCCAGCGGCTCGACCTGCTCGCGCTCCCCCGGCAGGCAGAAGAAGCGGCAAAGCAGCTCGAAATCGCCGGAGGCGCCATCGATCCCCGAGCTGACCTTGGGCAACCCGCTCAGCGGCAGGAAGTTGGTGAAGGCCCCGTCGGCCCGCTCCACCGCCAGCTCGAGCATCTTCCCCCGCAGCGCGGCGAGGATGATCGGCACCCGCATCTCCGGCGCCCGCTCGAGCTTGAACCCGGTCGAGGTGCGCTCGCCGTCGAGCGCCGCGCGGAGAAAGTCGAGGCTGTCGGCGACCTTGCTCAGCGGTTTCTCGAAGGGGATCCCGTTCCATCCCTCGACGATCCGGTCCGAGGAGGAGCCGATGCCGAGGACGAAGCGCCCATTGGAGGCGTCGGCCATCGCCGCCGCCTGCTGGGCGAGCAGCGCCGGGCCGCGCTGGAAGACACCGACGATGCCGGTGCCGAGACGCGCTTCGCTGGTCCAGGCGGCGCTCAGGGCGAGCGGCGTGAAGCCGTCGGGACCATTGGTCTCGCCTGTCCACAGATCGGTGTAGCCGGCCGCCTCGGCCCGGCGCACGTGCTCGGCATGCTCGGGAAGGGAGATCCCCGGCAGAGGAAGAGTCAGTCCCCAGCGCTGGTCAGCCATGCGCGCCGCACCCTATCGCCATCGGATAGTCTCGCCCCCGGGTGGACTTCTCGCGACTACAGCGGACCGAGGTCGTGGGGATGATCGCCGGTGTGCTGCTCGCCATCAGCCTATTCCTCCCCTGGTACGGGCTCTCCCACGTTTCCCAGAGAGCCGACCAGGACGCCTGGATCTGCGGCGCCGGCAACTACAGCTGCAGCGCCTGGCAGACCTTCCCGGTCAACCGTTGGCTCTTCCTGCTCGCCGCCGCCGCCCCGTTCATCCTCACCTACCTGGTGGTCTCCGACCAGAAGGGCCGCTACCCGACCGGGGAGTTCACGATGACCGCCGGGCTGGCGGTGATCGTCCTCACCGGGTTCAACGGCCTGATCTCGAAGCCGGGCAGCACGATCCAGTTCGGAATAAGCCTCAAGATCGGCTTCTGGGTGGCGATGCTGGCCGGGTTCCTGATGGCGGGTGCGGGGGCGATGCGCTCGCTGAAGTCAGGCGGCGGCGCCCAGCGAAAACCGCCGGCGACGTTCTAGGCTGCGGCGATGGGCGTTATCTCGCAAGACGTTCGCTCGGGCGCCAAGCCCGACCGCAACCTGGCGCTCGAGGTGGTTCGGGTGACCGAGGCGGCCGCGCTGGCGGCCGCGCGCTGGGTCGGCAGGGGCGACAAGATCGCCGCCGACCAGGCCGCCGTCGACGCGATGAGGGTGATGCTCCACACGGTGCCGATGGACGGGGTCGTGGTGATCGGCGAGGGCGAGAAGGACGAGGCGCCGATGCTCTACAACGGCGAGCGGATCGGGGACGGCAGCCCACCGGTCGTCGACATCGCCGTCGACCCGCTGGAGGGGACCAGGCTCTGCGCCCAGGGCGAGCCCTCGGCACTCGCCGTGGTCGCCCTGTCCGAGCGCGGCACGATGTTCGACCCCGGCCCCTGCGTCTACATGGAGAAGATCGCCGGGTCGCCCCGGATCGCCGATTGCCTCAGCCTCAGCGACCCGCTCAGCGAGGTGATCGGCCGGGTGGCGGAGCGCAAGGGCGGCAGCGTCGGCGAGGTCACCGTGGTGATGCTCGACCGCGAGCGCCACGCCAAGGCGGTCGAGGAGATCCGCGAGGTCGGGGCCCGGATCCGCTTCATCAAGGACGGCGATGTCTCGGCGGCGCTGCTCGCGGTCAGCCCGGGAACCGGGATCGACCTTCTCTGGGGGATCGGCGGCACTCCCGAAGGAGTGCTTTCCGCGGCGGCGATCAAGTCGCTCGGCGGCCAGATGCTCGGCAGGTTGTGGCCCCGCAACGATGAGGAGCGCCAGACAGCGATCGCCGGCGGCTACGACCTGGAGCGGGTCCTCGACGTCGACGACCTGGTCGGAGGCAGCGACGTCTTCTTCGCCGCCACCGGGGTGACCGACGGCGACCTGCTCGCCGGGGTCCGCTACCTCGGCGACGGCAAGGCCTCGACCGACTCGCTGGTGATGCGCTCGCGCTCGGGGACGGTGCGCAAGGTCGGCGCCACCCACGACCAGGCGAAGCTGCGCGAGCTGACCAGCAGCACCCTCTACGGCTAGCCGGGGGCTTGGGCGCGGGCGCCCCAGCCGAAAGCGCTCCCGCGGCGATCGCCGGAGCGACCGGCTACATCGGCGGCCTCCTGGCCCGCCGGCTGCTGGAGGCGGGAGTACCGGTGCGGGCGCTGGCGCGCCGCCCGGAGGCGGCCGGTTCCCTCGCCGCACGGGGCGCGGTGGTCCACCGGGCCGACGTGCTCGACCGGCCGCTCCTCGAGGAAGCGCTCGAGGGCGCCGGCGTCGCCTACTACCTGGTTCACTCGATGGGCCGGGGCTCGGGCGCCGGTTTTGCCGCCAGGGACCGCCGCGGCGCCGCCAACTTCGCCGCCGCCGCCGCGGCCGCCGGGGTGAGGCGGATCGTCTACCTCGGCGGCCTCGGAGGGGGCTCAGAGCACCTTGACAGCCGCCACGAGACGGCTCGGGTGCTGGGGAGCGGCGAGGTTCCCCTCACCTACTTCCGGGCGGCCGCCGTGATCGGGGCTGGTAGCGAGTCCTTCCGGACGGTCTACTACCTGGTGAAGCGGCTGCCGGCGATGGTGACGCCGCGCTGGGTCAGCACCAGGACGCAGCCGATCGCGATCTCCGACGTGATCGACTACCTCAGCGCCGCCGCTGAACTGGAGCTGCCGGTGGAGCGGACGATCGAGATCGGCGGCCCCGACGTGACCACCTACGGAGGGATGATGGACTCGCTCGCAGAGGCGATGGGCAGGCGCCCCCCGCTGCGGGTCACCGTCCCGGTCCTCAGCCCGCGGCTCTCCTCGCTCTGGGTCGGGCTGATAACGCCGGTCGACGCCGGCATCGCAAGGCCGCTGATCGAGGGCATGGCGACGGAGACGATCGTCCGCGACCCCGCGGGAGCGGAGCTCTTCGAGGTGACGCCGACCCCGATCAGCGAGGCGATGCGGGCGGCGCTGGCGGAGAGCGAGGGCGCCTAGCGCTCAGAGCGGGATCTCGTCCCCGGCCAAGGCCCCGACGGACGATGGCGGGAGATCGAGGCGACTCAGCGACCTCAGGAAGCCGCGGGTGACGATCACGTGGATGCGCAGCTCGGTGGCCGCATAGATCAGCGCACCGAGCCGCGCGAACCGGCCCCGGCCCCGCAGCAGCGGGTAGAAGTTCTGCACCTCGGCCCGGATCCGAACCCGGACCCGATCATCGTGCTGAGCGGGGACCGGGTCGATCCGCCGCACCGAGATCCGCAGGTGCCCGCGACCTCGCTGCGCCACCAGCAGCCCGCGCTCGATCGGCCAGGTCACCTGCCCGAAGTCCGGGCCGGTGTCGTAACGAGGGCGGCGGAAGCGCAGCAGCACGAGGTGGCGGCTGAGGAGGACGATCGAGCGCGAATCGGGCGCGTAGAGGACGCGGATCAGGCCGAGCGAGATGCGGCGCAGGTGCCGCCAGTAGGCGTGGGCGAGCCGCTCCAGGTAGGAGGGGCGCCAGAGGCGCTCCAGCAGCTCGGCCGTGACCGTCGCCTCGGCCTCCTGGACCGATCCCGAGGGACCGGAGGGGTCGACCGGCGCGTGGGCCTCCGGCAGCAGCCGGATCTGCGCCGCGGGGGTCTCAATCGAGTCGCTTCGCGGCCCCAGGCGCATAGGGGAGCTCGCCGGTGTCGTGGAACTCGTGGCGCAGCGAGTTGATCACCGCGCCGGCCATCAGGCTGAGGGCGAGGATGTAGAACCAGAGCAGCGCGATCAGGATGAAACCCACGGTGGAGCCGAAGCGCGAGAGGCTGGAGACGTTGGTCAGGTAGATCGGGAAGAGCCAGTTGGCGAGGCCGGTGGTCACGGTCACGAACAGGGCGCCGGGCCAGACCGCCCGCCAGGGCATGTGCCCTTTGGGCACCGCCCAGTAGATCACGCAGCAGATCAGGAAGGTGATCAGCAGGGCGCCGCCGATCAGCAGCACGGTGTCGAGTCCCTGCAGATCCGACAGCCCGAAGGGGAGCCTGTCGGTTGAGCTGATCACGGCGCCCTCGATCGTCGGCAGGACGACGCTCGCGGCGAGGAAGGCGACAACGACGATCAACATCACGAACGAGAATCGCTTCTGCTCGACCCAGCCGCGGCAGTCGACGTGGTAGATGCGGCAGAAGGCCGTGTCCATAGCGCCCCAGAAGGAGGCGCCGATCCACAGCGAGCCGAGCGCGGCGAGGATTCCGAAGGTGGCGGAGTTGCCGCGGATCCGGTCGATGATCGAGTTCAGCGTGTCCTGCTCGGTGTTCGGGAAAAGCCGCTGGAGGTCGTTGAGGATCCCGGTCTCCACCCCCTTGATCCGCAGCACCTGGCTGAACACGAAGAGCACGAGCAGCACGAACGGGAAGACGGCGAGCATCAGGTTGTAGGCGACCATCGCCGAGAGCCCGGTGACGTTCTCGCTGTAGGCGCGCCGCCAGAAGGCGCGAAGCCAGGGGGTGTGGCGGTTGATGCGCTCGCTCGCGCTCGCCGAGCCAGGCTGGCCGGCAGGCCCCCTGCCGGGCCGGGTGGCGGGCGAGGCGGGCACGACGGCGGCGGGAGGGTGGCGCTGCCCGGAGCCGGTCAGCGCCCTCCCACGGCCTTTCCGATCTCGCCTGCGGCTCTTCCGGCGAGCTTCAGGCCGGCGGCGGCGGCGCCGGTGGCGAGGCCGAACCCGGCGCGGGCGAGATCCTCGAGCCCCGAGCTGGATGACGGCGCAGCTGTCGAACGGGTTTCGCCGCGCTCGGCGCTCTCCTCCCGGGCCGAGGAGCGGGCGGCGGCACGGCGGGGGCTCTCGACCCCGGGGCGCGTCTTCGGCAGGCTGCCGAGCAGTCCTCGCTCATCGCTCATCCAGAGCCACCGTAACAATCGGCCACGCTGGTGTTGGTGCCATGGCGAATGATTCGTGCCGAGACTCTTTCCGGTTTTTCGGGTTTTTCAGCGACGGGCGGGACCATTCAGGTCTTGACCGGCAAAATCGAAGCTTCTAAGATACGAACAGACGTTTGACTACCGAGAAAACGGGGCAAGGGCCCTCTGCAGAGCAGAAATCACTTCGCGGATCCGGAGTTGCCGGTCCGCGTTTTTGTGACCTCGAGCCGCCGATCCCACCTCTCGGCCTGTAAACCGCCAACGGCAAGACAGAACGGATAAGAGAGCAGGATGCTGGTAGCAGAACTCCAAGAGCTTGAAGAGGTAAAGGGGCTGATCAACCGGGGGCAGCAGCTCGGCGTGCTGACCTTCGGCGACGTGGCTTCGGCGGTCTCCGAAGTGGATCTGGACGAGTCCGACGTCGAGGACCTCTATGGGCACCTCGAGAAGTCGGGCATCGAGCTGGTCGAGGACGTCGACCCGGCCCAGAAGGCCCAGGCCGACGCGATGCCCGCCGAAACCGGCAAGAGGGGCCGGCGCCGCCAGAAGCAGGCGCTCGACCTGAAGCCGGACATGACCACCGATTCCCTGCAGCTGTTTCTCAAGGACATCGGCAAGGTGCGGCTGCTGACGGCGCAGGAGGAGGTCGACCTGGCGAAGCGGATCGAGCGCGGCGACCTTGACGCAAAGCAGAAGATGGTCGAGTCCAACCTGCGGCTTGTCGTCTCGATCGCCAAGAACTATCGCAACCAGGGCCTGCCCTTCCTCGACCTGATCCAGGAGGGAACACTGGGTCTGGTCCGCGCGGCCGAGAAGTTCGACTACCGCAAGGGGTTCAAGTTCTCGACCTACGCCACCTGGTGGATCCGCCAGGCGATCGCCCGAGCTCTCGCCGACAAGGCGCGGACGATCCGCATTCCGGTCCACGTGGTCGAGAAGCTGAACAAGATCGGCCGCGCAGAGCGCAAGCTGGTCACCGAGCTGGGCCGGGAGCCCACCCCGGAGGAGATCGCCGAGGTCACCGGCATCGACCCGGACGAGGTCGATTCGATCAAGCGCTCCGCCCAGGCCCCGGTCTCGCTCGAGAAGCCGGTCGGCGACGAGGAGGAGTCCGAGTTCGGCCAGTTCATCGCCGACGAGAAGGCCGAGTCACCGTTCGACCGGGCTGCAGATCTGCTCACCAAGGAGGCGCTGAAGGAGGCCCTGGAGAACCTCTCCTACCGTGAGCGGCGGGTGCTGGAGCTCCGCTACGGGCTCGGGGGCGAGCACCCCCGCACCCTCGACGAGGTGGGGCGGACCTTCAACGTCACCCGCGAGCGGATCCGCCAGATCGAGAACCAGAGCCTGAAGAAGCTGCAGTCGCTGGCCGAGGCGCAGAAGCTCAGAGAAGTCGCCTAGAGCCGGTAGTGGAGGTGGACGGTGCCGTTCTCGAAGCGGCGCTGGTCGAGCAGCTCGAGATGAAGGCGCTTCTCCACCGGAAGCGCGGGCCGGCCCCCGCCGACGGCGACGGGCACGAGCAGCAGGTGGCACTCGTCGACCAGCCCGGCGGCGATCGCCTCTGAGGCGAGGGTCGGACCGCCTATGCTGATGTCCCGCGAAGCTGACGCCTTGAGCCGTCTCACCGCCTCCGGGTCGAACTCCCGCTCGATCCGCGTCCGCGCGCTGGCGGCCGATTCCAGCGTCCCCGAGTAGACGATCTTCTCGGCCGCCCTCCAGATCTCCGCGTAGTCCCGCATGACGGGCTGCTCGTCGGCCATCGTCTCCCAGGCGACCATCACCTCGTACATGCGGCGCCCGTACAGATGGGTGCCGACCGAGCGCTCCAGGTCGTTGACGAAGCGATGAACGACCTCGTCCGGCGCGGCCCAGCCGAACTCGCCGCTGCGGTCCGCGACGAAGCCGTCGAGCGAGGCGATCGCCGAGTAGACCAGCTTCGCCACGGGCTCCGGCCGACTACTCGTTGTCGAGGTCGTCGACCTCGAGCATCTCGGCCTCGGTCAGCGGCAGGGCACCCATGCGGCCGGGATGGTAACGATGGCGCGGTGAGATCCTTCGAACCGCTGCGGGTGGGCCGGCTCGAGTGCGATGCCTGGGTCGCCTACTACCGGCGCCGCTGGGCGCACTTCCTCGCGGCAGCGGTCGCCCTGACCCGCGAGACCTTCGGACTCGGCTGGCCGGAGACGATCCGAGGCGCCTGGCTGGTGCTTCGCGCCAATCAGCTCTGGGCGCCGTTGACGGGAAACGATCCGGACGCGGCCCGGGACTGCATGCGCCGCTTCTACGAGCTGGTCGCCCGGCGGCACGGCGAGAGCTTCGACACCGCGGAGGCCGCGCGGCTCGAGGTCGAATGGTGGAGGATCCACCGCGAGCTGGGGGTCCGTCGCAGCGAGACGGAGGACGGTGGCCTCAATGCCGGGGAGCGGGAGCTGAGCGAGGCGATCGCAGCGCTCTACTCGCATGTCTACGGGGTCCCGGCCGAGGCGGTGCGGGAGGCGGCTGAGAGCCGCACCATCGCGATGCGCCACTCCGATCGCTGGGTCGCCGAGGGCCGCGACCCGGCCAGCCGGCTGATCGCGCTGGAGCGCGGCGAGCTGGTCGACTCCTATGTCTTTCTCAAGGATGCGGTCCGCCGGTGAACGGCCCCGAGGTGAGAGAGGCAGCGGAGGAGGACCTCGAGGCGGCCGCGGAGGCGCTCGCGCTGGCCTTCGCCGATGACCCGGCCTGGGCCCACCTGATCCCGGACGACGCGGGCCGGGCGGAGCGGCTGCTCGCCTTCTTCAATGCCGAGATCGCAAACCTGGTGCCCGAGTGGCGCCGGCTCTGGGTCACCGCCGACGGCAGCGGTGCTGCGATCTGGGCTCCGCCGGGTCGCTGGCGGGTGCCTTTCTCGCGAACTCTGCGCGCCTCGGCGGCGATGACCCGGGTCTTCGGCGCCAGGTTGCCGGTGGCGACCTGGACACTGCTGCGGATCGAGCGCCACCATCCGACCGCCCCGCGGCACTGGTACCTGCACTATCTGGGGGTGGAGCCGCGGCGCCAGGGACGTGGCCTCGGCGGGGCGCTGCTGGCGCCGGTGCTCGCCGACTGCGATCGCGATCAGGTTCCGGCACATCTCGAGGCGAGCACCGAGCGCAGCCGGATGCTGTATGAGCGCAACGGCTTCGGCCTCACCGGCACCCTGAACCTGCCGCTCGGCGGTCCGCTGGTCCGGGGCATGTGGCGCCGACCTCAAGGCCTCGATTGAGGCGCCGATATATGTCCGCATGCTGGACATGGATACGGCCCTGCGCAAGCTCGTCGAGCTTGGAGGCTCCGATCTTCACATCAAGGTCGGGACGACTCCGATCGTCCGGATCGACGGCAAGCTCGGCCCGCTCGCGGGCTATGAGGAGACGCTCACCGGCGAGGAGACCGAGAAGGCCTTCCACGACATCGCCGAGACCCGGTCGCTGACCGAGTTCGAGGAGGTCGGCGAGGCCGACTTCGCCTACTCGATTCCCGCCGTGGCCCGCTTCCGGGTCAGTGCGTTCAAGCAGCGCGGCTCTGTCTCGATCGTCTGCCGCGCGATCCCATTCAGCATCCGCACGATCGAGGAGCTCGGGCTCCCGGACGTGGTCCGCAAGCTGGCGGAGGAGCCGCGTGGAATCGTGCTCTTGACAGGCACCACAGGCTCGGGCAAGTCGACCACCCTGGCGGCGATGGTCGATCACATCAACGGCACCCGAGCGCGGCACGTCGTCACGCTCGAGGATCCGATCGAATACCTGCACCGCGACCGGATGTCGATCATCAACCAGCGCGAGGTCGGCTCCGACACCGAGAGCTTCGGCAGGGCGATGCGGCGGGTGTTGCGCCAGGACCCCGACGTGATCCTGATCGGGGAGATGCGCGACGAGGAGACCGTGCGAACCGCGCTCTCAGCCGCGGAGACCGGCCATCTCGTCTTCTCGACCCTGCACACCCTGGACGCGACCGAGACGATCAACCGGATCATCGACTTCTTCCCGCCGCATCTCCAGCAGCAGGCTCGCGTGATGCTGGCCTCGACCCTGAAGGGGGCGATGTCACAGCGGCTCATCCCCAGGATCGACGGGGTCGGGCGGGTGGCGGCGGCCGAAATCATGGTCGCGACCGGGCGGGTCAAGGACCTGATCCTCCAGCCCGAGGAGACGGGGAAGATCAGCGGGGTGATCGCTGAGGGCGCCTACTACGGGATGCGGACCTTCGACCAGGACCTTCTCGAGCACGTCATGGCAGGCCGGGTCAGCGTCGATGTCGCGCTCGAGGCCGCCTCGCGCCCGCACGACTTCAAGCTGATGCTCGAGGCCGGCGGGCAGCGCGCCAGCGGGATCGAGCAGATCGAGTCCGGTCGGCAGGCGGCCTCGGGAGGAAACGGCTCCCCGGCAACCTTCCCCCCGGTCGAGGCGATCCCCCCGCCGCCGGCCGCGCCACAGCCTCAACCCACCGCAGCCGCGGCCGCGCCGGTGAGCTCTCTCCCGCCGCCGGATCAGGCCCAACCGCCGGCGCCGGCGCCGGCCGCCCCTGCGGTGACCGAGCAGCCGCCCGGATACGAGACGCCCGCAGGCAACGGGAGCCCTCCCGGCTAGAACAGCCGTCCAGATGAGGAACAAGCTCAACAACAGCCCGATCGCCCAGGTCGCGCTCATCGCCATCCTGCTGGCCGGCGGCGCCTACTTCCTGCTCAGTAGCCAGGGGGGAGGCGGCGATTCCTCCACCACAGCGCAGCCCGCGGCGACGGTCCCCACCACCACCACGACCACCCCGGCCCCGGCGACCACCACGACCACCCCGGCCACCGCCGCGGGGACCGCCATGCCGACCGACATCGGCGCCGCCGAGCCCACGAGCGCCGCCGCCTCGGTGCCGGTGCCGCCGCTCCCGGCGCCGCTGAGGCGGGCCTACGACTCCGGTGAGACGGTCGTCCTCCTGGTCGTCCGCGGCGGGGGAATCGACGACTCGCTGGTGGCCCCGGTGGTCCGCAGGCTGAAGGCCGCCGCCGGCGTCGCCGTGTTCATCACGCGCGCAAAGCGGATCGCCCGCTACGCGGCGATCACCCTCGGCGTCAACGTCGACCGGGTCCCGGCGCTGGTCGTGGTCCGCCCGCGCTCGCTCAGCGGGGGCCACCCGCAGGCGACCGTGACCTACGGCTTCCAGAGCCCGGCGGCGATCGTCCAGGCGGTGATCGACGCCTCCTACAACGGGCCTGCGGCGACCTATCACCCGAACTAGCCGCGGGCGGAGGCTCGGATGAGCTACGACCAGTACCCGAACCACCTGCGGCCGGTCCCCGACTCCGGCGACTCGACCGCGCCGGTCCCAGAGCAGCCGGAGAGCAGCGGCCCGCTCGGGCTGACCGCGCCGATGCGCCGCAGGCGCTCGGCCGGGTTCACGACGGACGTCCTGATCGAGCTCGGTTACGCGACACCCGAGCGCGTCGCCCAGGCGATCGAGGAGGCGCGCACCGCCGGGGCCCCGCCGGAGGCGCTGATGCTGGTAGAGGGAGCGATCTCCGGCGATCAGCTCTCGCGGGCGATCGCCGAGCGCTATGGCCTCGATCACGTCGATCTCTCCGTCTACCAGGTGGACATGGCGGCCACGGCGCTCTTCCCGCTGAACACCGCGCGCCGCTCCCTGGCGCTGCCGGTCGGCTTCATAGACCAGCACACGCTGCTGGTCGCGATGTCGGACCCGGGCAACGTGCTCGCGGTCGACGACATCAAGATGGCCACCGGGTTGGAGTGCCGGGTCGCGGTCGCCGCCGAGGACGACCTGGAGGCGCTGCTCGGACGACTGAACACGCTCCAGAGCGCCGCCACAGAGGCGATCATCGAGGAGCAGGAGCAGGCGGAGGCCGAGGAGCAGAGCGAGCTCGCCGATGTCTCGGAGCTGCAGGCGAGCGCCGAGGACGCGCCGGTGATCAAGCTCGTCTACAGCATCCTCGGCCAGGCCGTCGCCGAGGGCGCCTCGGACATTCATCTCGAGCCCGAGGAGGGCGAGATGCGGGTGCGGTTCCGGGTCGACGGAGTCCTGAAGGAGACCGCCCACGTCCCCAGCCGGATGATCAGCGCGGTGATCTCGCGGATCAAGATCATGAGCGACCTCGACATCGCCGAGAAGCGCGTGCCGCAGGATGGCCGGGTGAGCGTTGCGGTAGAGGACCGGCGCGTCGATCTGCGTGTCACCACCCTGCCGACCCAGCGCGGCGAGGGAGCGACGATCCGCATCCTCGACAACGAAAACGCCCAGCTCGAGCTCGACTCGCTCGGTATGGAGGGCATCGCGCTCGAGCGCTTCGAGGCCTCCTTCCACCGGCCCTACGGTGCGGTGCTGGTCACCGGGCCGACCGGCTCGGGGAAGTCGACAACCCTCTACGCCGCCCTCCAGGAACTGAACGAGATCGAGAAGAAGATCATCACGATCGAGGACCCGGTCGAGTACCGCATCAATGGGATCAACCAGATCAACGTCAACCGCAAGGCGGGGCTCGACTTCGCCACCGGCCTGCGCTCGATCCTGCGAGCCGATCCCGACATCGTCATGGTCGGCGAGATCCGCGACTCGGAGACGGCGCGGATCGCGGTCGAGGCCGCGCTGACCGGGCACATGATGCTTACCACCCTGCACACCAACGACGCGCCAGGGGCGATCTCGCGGCTGAACAAGATGGGGATCGAGGCGTTCCTGACCGCATCGGCGGTCGATTGCGTGGTCGCCCAGCGGCTGGCCCGCAAGCTCTGTCCCCACTGCAAGAAGCGGACGATCATCCCGGTCGCCCTCCTGGCCGAGAACGGGGTCCGGGTCGGGACCGACGTCGAGGGGTATGACCCGGTCGGCTGCGGGCGCTGCGGCGGCAACGGCTACAGGGGAAGGGTCGGCGTCTACTCCGTCATGCGGATGAGCGAGCAGATCAAGGAGATGACCGTGGCCGCCAGCCCGGAGGCGGAGATCGCCTCCGTCGCCCACCAGGAGGGCATGCAGACGCTGCGCGAAGACGGACTCACCAAGATCAGAGCGGGGCTGACCAGCTTTGAGGAGATCCTGCGGGTCACCGCCTAAAGTCGGCCCCAGGGTGGGCCGATTAAGGGCTCATGGATTTCGATTTCGCCGGGGTTCTGCGCGGCATGGTCGAGGCCGGCGCCTCCGACGTCCACCTGACCGCCGGGTTCCCACCGGCGCTCCGGGTCAAGGGCCGGATCTTGCCGATGGAGGGATTCGGGCCGCTCGACTCCCAGCAGACGCGGGAGATCGTCTACAGCATCCTCAACGACGACCAGCGCAAGCGCTTCGAGAACAACCAGCAACTCGACTTCGCCTACGCGATCCCCAACGTGGCGCGGTTCCGTGTCAACACCTTCTTCCAGCGCGGCGCGATCAGCGCCGCCTTCCGCCGGGTCCCGCACCAGATCCCCGACCTCGGCTCGCTCAAGGTGCCGGAGGTGCTGCGCGACTTCACCCGCAAGCCGCGCGGCTTCGTGCTGGTCACCGGGCCCACCGGCTCGGGCAAGTCGACGACCCTGGCGGCGATGGTCGACGTGATCAATTCCGAGCGCGAGGACCACATCCTGACGATCGAGGACCCGATCGAGTTCCTCCACAACCACAAGCGCTCGATCGTCAACCAGCGCGAGATCGGCGCCGACGCGATCGACTTCGCCCTGGGCCTGAAGGCCGCCCTGCGCCAGGACCCCGACGTGATCCTGGTCGGCGAGATGCGCGACCTGGAGACGATCTCGACCGCGCTGACCGCGGCCGAGACCGGCCACCTGGTCTTCGCCACCCTGCACACCCAGTCGACCGCGCAGACCGTGGACCGGATCATCGACGTCTTCCCGCCCGAGCAGCAGGGCCAGGTTCGCACCCAGCTCTCGATCGCTCTCCAGGGGATCGTCACCCAGCAGCTGCTGCCGACCGCTGACGGCACCGGCAGGGTGGTGGCGACCGAGGTCCTGGTGCCGACCCCGGCGATCCGAAACCTGATCCGTGAGGCGAAGACCCACCAGATCTACGCCGCGATCCAGACCTCGGGCTCGGTCGGGATGCAGACGATGGACGCCGACCTCGCCCGCCTGGTGAGGCTCGGCACGATCACACCCGAGCTCGCGCAGCAGCGGGCCTCCGTCCCGGAGGAGCTGATGCGGCTGCTGGCCGGAGGCGGGGTCAATGCCGCGCCGATTGCGCCACAGCCGGTGGCCGGCATGGCCGGCTAGGGGGAGGGCTTGGCCTCGGCGAACACCTTCGCGTTCCGGGCGATGGACCTCGCCGGGGTCAGCTCGAGCGGCGAGATCCAGGCCGACTCCAAGGCGCAGGTCTCAGAGCAGCTGCGCCAGCGGGGCCTGATCGTCCTCGACGTCTCGGAGAAGACGAGCCCGCTCAACATCGAGGACCTGCTGCGGCGCTGGCAGGGGGTGAAGACCCGCGAGCTGGCGATCTTCTTTCGCCAGTTCGCGACCCTGGTCGCCTCGGGGATGCCGATGCTCCGAACCCTGCAGACCCTCTCCGAGCAGAGCGAGGATGAGCTGCTGAAGGAGGCGATCTCCGACCTGCACGACGACGTCGAGGCGGGAAGCTCGCTGGAGGCGGGGATGGAGCGCCACCCGAAGGTCTTCGACCGGCTAATGCGCTCGATGGTGCGCTCCGGGGAGCAGTCGGGCCGCCTCGACGACGCCCTCGACCGGATCGCCTTTCACCTGGAGAAGATGGACACCCTGCGCCGCCAAGTCCGCTCGGCGCTGATGTACCCGGCCTTCGTCTTCGTCTTCGCGATCATCGTCCTGCTTGCGGTGGTGATGTTCATCATCCCCGTGTTCGTCGACGTCTTCAATGAGCTGGCCGCGGAGACCCCGGGGGTCAGCGCCAACCTTCCGCTCCCGACTCAGATCTGCGTCTCCGTCTCCAACGCCCTGACCGGCTACTGGTTCATCATCTTCCCGGCGCTGATCGCGGTGGCCCTCGGCCTGCTGCGATGGAAGAAGACCGATCGCGGTCGTGCCGTCTGGGACAGGACCAAGCTCCGCGTCCCGTTCAAGATCGGCGACGTGGTGCAGAAGGTCGCCCTGGCTCGCTGGTCGCGCACCTTCTCCGGCGCGATCTCCTCCGGGGTGCCGATGCTCCAGGCGATCAAGCTGACCGGCGAGACCTCCGGCAACGTCGTCGTCGAGAACGCGATGGAGGAGATGTACTCCTCGGTCAAGAAGGGCGGCTCGATCGCCGCCCCGATCGACGCCGAGTCGATCTTCCCGGCGATGGTCTCCCACATGGTCGCGGTCGGCGAGGAGACCGGCCAGCTCGAGCACATGCTGACCAAGATCGCCGACTTCTACGAGACCGAGGTCGACGCCAAGGTGAAGGCTCTGACCTCACTGATCGAGCCGTTGATGATCGTCTTCGTCGGCTGCGTGGTCGGCTTCATCGTGATCGCGATGTATCTGCCGATCTTCACGATCTACAACAACATCCGCTAGCGGGTCGAGGGCACTTTCGTCAGGCGGGCCTGTCAGGAGGCCCGCCGCAATCGCGACTCCACCGGTGGAGGCGGGACCGACGATGGAGGCACATGGCCCAGGAGCCGAGCAGCCCACAGAGACAAGAGGTCTCCGGCCTCTCCGGTGACGGTCCGGGGGGCCGGACGCCGCTCGACCGCCCCCGCCTCTACCTCAATCGGATCACCGAGCGGGACTGCCTGGTTGCGCTGGAATTCGGGCGGGTCGACGACGGTCAGCCGTCCGAGAACTGGGACGGGGTGAGCGACTCGTTCGGTTACCTGCACGACGGCGCCGAGGGCCGCTGCCTGGGGTTCGAGGTGATCGGCCTCACCGGCTTCGACGCCGATGACCCCGAGGTCGCGCGGATCTGGCGGGGGCCGCGCTTCGACTCGCCGCAGCTGGGGCTCACCGACGTGCCCGCGGGTGAGGTGGTGGTCGGGGCCCAGGCGTTCTTCGGTGACGGCGAATCGGTCAACCGGTTCTTCTTCGAGACGGGGTGCCGGGCCCGGGGCGAGGAGGCGCTGGCCTACTGGCGCGCCTGCCTCGAGGCCGGCGACGCGATGGCCCACTTCGCGCTCGGCTACACGCTGTATGAGCTGGGCCGGTTCCGGGAGGCCTATCGCCACCTCCGCTACTACACCGAGATCGCGCCTGCCGGGAGCTGGAACTGGTGCTGGTTCGGCAAGGCTGCCGAGGCCCTCGGTGAGATCGGCGAGGCGCGCGCCGCCTATGGCCGGGCGCTAGAGCTGGAGCGGGAGGGCGACGAGGAGACCGACGCGGCCGAGCGGCTGGCGCGGATCAAGCACACCGACCACCACGGTCGAGTGGACGAGAATCGCTGAAATGGAGCTGATTTCGGCCACTCGACGGCCGCCGGGCCGCGGATTCGCTGGACGTTAGTGCCAGGAGGCCTGGACGCCTGTTCGGTGCCCGGGACCGCGAGCTTCAGGGCGGGTCCGATCGGGGGTCCGAAAGGCCGAAAACCGCTCGATTTTTGCCGGATTCGTCAACGGATCTGGGCGGGATGGGTACTGAGTAGTGGGGATGGGGCGGGGACGGGGAGGGTCGATACATGACCCATGATCAATCGGCCAGGCCCTCGGTGCCAAAGGCAAACCCGCCGCGAGGCGGAGGCGCAAAGCCAGCGGGACTCCAACCGGAGTCAGCCGGGCTTCCACCGGGGTCGGAAGACACCCACTGGGGGACACCAGCGGGGCACTGGCAAAACAGATAGGTCCATAGGAGGTACCTATGCTGCTGCGTAAGCTCCGCGAGCGGGCTGGCGCCCGCCTCTCGGGTGAGAGCGAGGCCGGGTTCACCCTGGTCGAGCTTCTGGTCGTGATGCTGATCCTCGGCATCCTGGCCGCAATCGCGATCCCGGCCTTCTTCAACCAGAAGGAGAAGGCCAACGACTCGCAGGCCAAGGCCTATGCGCATTCGGCCCAGGTCGCGATGGAGACGTTCGCCACCGACAACGGCGGTAACTACACCGGCGCCGACGTCGGTGCGCTGACCGCGATCGAGCCGACGCTGACCGGCGCCGGCGGCAACCTCAACCCGACGGTTCAGGGTCCGCAGGCCTACACGATCGCCGTCACGTCTCCGGTCACCGGGAACGTGTTCTCGATCACCCGGGGTGCCACCGGAACCCTGACCTACACCTGCACCCAGGGCGGTCAGGGCGGCTGCCCGACCGGCGGGAACTGGGGCCAGTAGTCGACTGACCCCCGCCTGAGCCTGTGATCACGGCAGGCTTCGAGCAAAGCGAGAGCGGGCCCATCCGGGCCCGCTCTCGCACGTTTGCGGGCATCCCGGCACCGCCGCGGGGCCGCAGGGCTAAGGCATGCGGCCGCCCGGCCGATAGGAACTCTTGACGGTGAGCGAAACCGCGGAAAGCCCGATCCCGAGCCTGATCCGCCTAGTGCTGGCGGGGGCCCTGGCGCTCGCCTGCCTGCTCGCGCCGGCCTCCGCGGCTGGAGCCATTCCGAAGGCGCCGGCTCTGACCGCCACGGTGCCGCCCTCGCCCTCGACCTCGCTGACCCCGTCGATCAGGGGGCGGGCCGACGGGATCATCACCACGAGGACGCCGCGCCGACTCGCCGGCGGGATCATCCGCACCGGCGCCTCGTCGTCGCTGACGATCACCATCTACACCGACCCGAACTGCGCCGGCCCAGCCGTCGCGAGCGGTCCGGGGGACGAGCTCGAGGCGGCGGGGATCCCGGTGACGGTTCTCCCCGACTCGACCACCACCTTCTACGCCACCGCCACGGACGGTGCGTTTAACGTCTCCCCGTGCTCGAACCCCGGTCTCACCTACCAGCAGGTGACAACCGGCCCGGGCCCGCCTTCGCTGGCCTCGGTCACCCCGGCCTCGCCGGCCAACGACAACACCCCTCAGGTCACAGGCAGCTCCGCGCCCGGGACCACCGTGAAGCTCTTCGGCGGCCCGACCTGCACGGGGACGCCGCTCGGTTCGGGCAGCGCCGTGGAGTTCGCCGCCGGCGGCATCCAGGCCTCGGTCGCAAACGACACCACGACGACGATCTACGCAAGCGCCTCCCTGGCCGGGGTCAACTCGATCTGCTCGGCGACATCGCTCACCTATCGCGAGGACTCGACCCCGCCCCGGGTACCCGAGCTGTCGGTGCTGCCCGGAGCGCGGGCCAACGACAACAACCCGACGGTCACCGGCAGCGCCCCCGGCGCCACGGCCGTGAGCATCCACGAGAACGCCACCTGCAACGGCACCCCGCTGGCCAGCGGAACCCCGGCCGAGCTCGCGGCGGGCTTCCCCTTCGAGGTCGAGGACAACAGCGTCACCGACCTCTTCGCGATCGCGACCGACGCCGCCGGCAACTCCTCCGGCTGCTCACCGGCCCCGGTCCTCTACACCGAGGACTCGCTGGCGCCCCACACCAGGATCACCCTCGCTCCCGGTGCCAAGACGCGCAGGCGCACGGCCGTGTTCCGCTTTCTCGACGCGACCGGGAACCCGGGCACCACCTTCCTCTGCAAGCTCGACCGCGGCAAGTGGAGGCCGTGCCGGACGCCGCGCAAGTTCCGCAGGCTGCGCTTCGGCCGCCACGTCGTCCGGGTCAGGGCGACCGACGCCGCGGGCAACCGGGAGCGGGTCGGCGTCAAGCACCGCTTCAAGGTGATCCGCCGGGTCCGGCGCCACTAGCCCTCCGGAGTTCCGAGCGGCCGTCGAGCCCGCCGGGGCGCCTGGGAAGCTGACCTCCTCTTGGCCGCCGCGGCTCTGATCGCTTTCATCGGCGGGCTGCCGATCGGCAGCTTCGTCACCGTGATCGCCCACCGCGTTCCGCGCGGGGAGTCGATCGTCGGCCCCAGGTCCCGATGCCCGGCTTGCGGCGCCCGGATCGCCGCCTACGACAACGTCCCGGTCGTCTCCTGGGTCCTGCTGCGCGGACGCGCGCGCTGCTGCGGAGCGCCGATCTCGCCGCTCTACCCACTCACCGAGCTGCTCGTCGGGGCGCTCTTTGCCGCCGCGGTGCTGGTCGACTGGGGGGACGGCGCCGAGATCGCCATCGACATGGTCTTCGTCGCGATGCTAGCCGCAGTGACCCTGACCGACCTCGAGCAGCGGATCATCCCCAACCGGATCCTGCTCGCCGCAGCGATCATCTGCCTCGCGATCGCCGTCCCGACCGATCCCGGCGGGCTTGCCGAGCGGGCGATTGCCGCCGCCGCGGCAGGCGGGCTGCTTTTCCTCGCCGCCCTCGCCTACCCGAAGGGGATGGGTCTCGGCGACGTCAAGCTGGCGGCGGTGATGGGCCTCTTCCTGGGGCGGAGCGTCGCCCCGGCGATCTTCGTCGCCCTGCTCGCCGGCAGCATCGTAGGCCTGGCGCTGATCGCCCGCCACGGGGCCGCCGGGCGGAAGATGGCGATCCCCTTCGGGCCCTTCCTCGCGCTCGGCGGAGTCGTGGGGATGCTCGCCGGCCCGGGGATGATCGACCTCTACCTCGGCTGACCAGCCGACGTGGGACCTTTCAACCGTCATATGGCGGTTCAGAGGTCCCACGTACCCGGGCCGGGAATTCAGTCGCCGAGCGAGGCGCGGCGGGGGTGGCGGCTGAGGACGCGGTGGATCTTCAGCAGCTCGATCCGGTAGGTGTGGCCGCGGGCGCCGTAGACGAAGGTCTCGGGAATCCCGGGCTCGAGCGCCAGCAGCTGGCAGCTCCGCGAGCCGACCAGGCAGCGGGCGTCGCCGAACACGGCCCGGACGTCCGAGGAGACCAGCAGCAGCGCCTTCTTGGAGTCCGAGCTGACCCCCATGAAGATCGCGGCCGGGTGCTTTCGGTCGGGGAGCTTGGTCAGCTCCGGGAGGCCGCGGCGGACCCTCACCCCGCCCTTGGCGGAGGCGCTGCCTGTCGAGGAGGCGGTTCCGCCGCCGCCCGAGCCGGCTCCCGAGATCCGCACGTCGATCTCATAGGAGGCGTACTTGGTCTCGACCTTGACGGTGGAGCCGCCGCCGTTCCCACCCCCGCCGTTCTGACCGCCGCCCGAGTTCACAGGCGAGGACACCGACGGCCCCAAGCCTCCGCCGCCCGAGGACGTCGCTCCCAGCGCGGGGGTCGACGCCGCGGCGGCAGAGGCGGCGGCAGCAGCGCCCGATGCGCCGGCCGCTGGTGCCGCGTACTGCTGCTTGAACGGGTCCTTGGCACTGAGCGCCCGCAGCCGGCGCTTGTAGTCGCGCAGGCCGGTCACCGAGTTGGCGAAGGTCGTAACCCGCGGGCCCGCGGCTGCGGCCCCGGCGGCGGCGAGACCCGCGCCGCCGCGCTGATCGCTCGAGCTCTCGCTCTTCCCGGAGCGGCTCAGCGCGAACGGGACGACGACGATCGCGACCAGGAGCAGTCCGACCAGCGGAAGCAGGTGGCGCTCGCGCAGGTCACCCGCCAGGTCCCGGAGGAAATCTGGGACCTTTAGATCGGGCGTCTTGATCTCGGGGCGCTTCAGCTGCTTCATCTTGTCGCCTCCGTGTTGGCGGCCGTGGTCGCTGTCGCTCCCGCCCCCGCGGGAGTGGTCACCGGCGGCGTGGTCGAGGCCGGGGTGGCGGTGCCGGCGGCCGGCGGGCCGCTCGGCGAGGCGCCCGCCGTCAGTCCCTGGTCAGAGGGCGTCACATAGGTGGTGACCGCGAAGGTGGCGTCGAGGTGGGGGAAGCCGAGGTCGGGGTCGCCGTTCAGGGCAAAGCCGTCCAAGGTCAGCAGGCGCCCGTCCACGGCGACGTGCGAAGCCTTGGTGTGGACCATCGCGTCGATCCCCGAGATGAAGTCGGCGACGTGGAAGAAGTCACCGCTGAAGCTGAGGTCGTAGGGCATCACTCCGAGGCCGGCGGTGCCGACGGTGGCGCCGATCGGCAGGAGCGCCGCCGCGGCCTCGGTCGGGGCGACGGTGGCGGAGGCGGGCACCGCGGTCGAGCTCCCCGACGCGGTTTCGCCGGAGGGTGGGGTGCTCGGGGCGGGGGTCGTCGGCGCCGGGGTGGGTGCCATGTTGGAAGCCGTGGTCGAGCCCGAGGCGTCACTGATCGTGATCCCGTCGAAGCGCACCTCGGAGCGCTTCGCGATGCTGTTGAGCTCGACCAGGAGCGAGGAGGTGTCATCGCTCTCCGGGACCGCCTTGCCGAGCACCACCAGCTGCTGGTAGTCGGAGGGGAACTCGCGGCGCGCGACCGCCGCCTCGGCCGCCTTGCTCTGCGACTCCGCCAGCGAGGCCTTCGCCTGGTCCACCTGTTGGGCGAGGTCGTCGGCCTGCTGGCGCTTCGGGCCGAGCAGCAGCAGCCAGAAGGCGGCGGCGACCGCCGCCACAACGAGCATCACGATGATCATTCGGTTGGCAGCGCTCACCTCAGCCCCCCGAGCCCGATGTCGTCGTGGTCGAGGTGGTCGTCGAGGAGGCGGGAGCGGAGCTGTCGGTGCTCGACGGGGCCGGAATGGTGGTAGTGGGGGTGGTGCCCGAGTCGGTGCTCGAGGCCGGGACTGGGGCGGCGTCGAAGGACGCGACGATCTCGAACTGGGCGAGGAAGTTGCGGGTCTGACAGCCTGTGGTGCTGGTTCCCGCGTCGGAGAGCCCCGCCGGGGCCGCGCCGCTCGTCTGGTTGCTGCCCAGCTCCGAGGACTGGACGCCGACCCGGGTCACCCCGTCGATGTCCTTCAGCGCGGAGACGAAGCCGGCGACCGCCTCCTGCCCCCGGGCGCAGCCGACCAGCTCCAGCGCCGGTCCCTGGACCGAGGCGCGCAGGGCGATGTTTGCCTGGCCGTCGATCTGCACGCTGGGGTTGGCCGTGCCGGTGAGGTTGGTGAGCCAGACGTCATCGGGAAGGATCAGCGAGAGCTCCCGCATCACCCGCTCCCAGTCGAAGCGGCTGTCCGCGAGGCTGGTCACGGTCGCGACCCGCTGGTCACGAACCCCGCCGAACTGGGTGTAGGCGGCGAGCCGCTCGGCCCTGCCCTTGGCGACGGCGGCCTGCTGCTTCAGCTGGGCGACCTCGGCCTTGCGGTCGGAGATCTGGTTGTCGGTGATCACCATCACGGTGACGCCTGCGAGCGCGGCGAGCAGGGCGCCGACGACGATGTAGGCGGCCGGGCCGCTGCGCATCGCGGTGCGCTCGCCACGCCGCTCGTCGGAGGGGATCAGGTTGACGGGGCGCACCGGTCAGCTCTCCAGGGCGAGTCCGTAGGAGAGGGTGAGCCGCGCGGCCGAGGCCTCATCGTACCCGGCGAGCGCCGGCGGGCGGCCGATTGCGAACGGCAGCCCGATCACTCCCTGCATGTGCTCGGCGAGGCCCGGGATGGCGCTGCCGGGGCCGCAGAGGACGACCTTCTCGACCGGCACCGCGCCGTCCTGGGCGCCGTAGAAGTCGAGCGAGGTCCTCAGCTCGTCGAGCAGGGGCTCGGCTCCCTCCTCGATCGCCCTGCGCGCTTCGGCCGCCGCCTGCGGATCGCCGTCGATCTGCTCCAGTGGCCTGCCGAGGCCGACGTGGGCCAGCCACAGCCGGGCGTGTTCGAGCGGCAACCCGGTGGAAGCCGAGAGGTCGCGCGCCGGGGCCTCCAGCCCGACCGGCGAGACCCGGGTAAACAGGCAGGAGCTGCCCCGGGCGACGGCGAGGTTGGTGACCGCGCCGACGTGGCAGAACAGCGAAGCCTGGCCCAGTTGCTGGGGCGCCTCGCCGGCGCCCGCCGGCTGCTCCGGGGCTCCCAGCGCCCGGATCAGCCCGAAGGCGGAGAGGTCGACGCCGACCGGTTGCAGGCCGGCGCGGCGCAGCGGCTCCAGCAGGGCGAGGATCATCTCGCGGCGGGCGGCGACAACGACGACGTCCACCTGCGCCGGCCCGCCCTCGGTGGCCGGGACCCCCCCGACCAGCCGGTGGTCGAGCACCGCCTGCTCGATCGGCATCGGGATCTGCTCCTGCGCCTGGAAGCGGACGGCGGCCTCGAGCTCGGTTGGGTCGTCGATCGCCGGCAGGCGCAGATTGCGCACCACGACCCACTGGTTCGCGACTCCGAGGCGGACCCGTTTGCTCAGCCGGTGCTCTGCGAAGACGGCGCGCAGCTCCGCGGCCAGCGCCTCGGGGTCGGCGACCTCACCGTCGTGAAAGACCTCGGGAGAGAGGGGCGCGATCGCCGTGGCGGACAGCCGCTGGGCGCCGTTGGTGCGCACCTCGGCCGCAGCGATGCTGCCGGCCTCGATCTCGAGCCCGACCAGCGCATCGTCCTTTTTCCTCGTAAGTTGGATCATCCAGCGCCTCTCAGCCGCCCGCAGTGGGTATTGGATCGGCCGATTGGCTCCGGATCTTGTGCCCTTTCCCTACCTAGAATTAGGAAAAGCTCGGCTGGGCTCATCCCCTCGTCTCCCTGCCGACCACCCAGGCGGATTGCACCGGGTCGATGAAATTGGGTGGCTCGACGTAGCGCAGCCGGTCGTCGTAGACGTAGTTCTTCGTATAGCCGGTGTTGGAGGAGCCGTAGGTCCCGACCGGGCCGCGGAACTTCTGGGCGATCGCGCCGTGCACGGTGAGGGTCCCCAGGGAGGCGCCGCAGTTGTAGTTGTCGACGATGAAGGAGTGGTTGATGGTGAGAATGGCGGCGTCGATGTTGAGATTGTTGAGCGACCCGCTTCCATTGGTCCCGTTCGAGCAGGGGTGGTAGACGCGGACGAAGTTGTTGGCGATCAGCCCCAGCATCCCGCCGCCCGAGTTGGTCAGGTTGCCGTCTACGACGACGTCGTTCTCGGCCGCGATCGTCAGCTGGCCCGAGTAGTTGCCGTGGATGTAGACGTTGCCGCAGCCGGTCGCCCCCGGATAGGTCGTCCCGAACGGCGTGTAGCTGGCCGAGCAGGAGTTGTTGGTGACGTAGACGACCCCGTTGGAGGGGAACGAGATCGGCCCCACCGTGCCGGTCCCGGTGGTCACCGTCATGCTGTTGCCGTTCAGGGTGATGTAGATCTGGCCGTTGAACTTGTAGGCCGGCTGGGTGATGTTGGCGAGCTGCTGGTTGCTGGGAGGCGGGGTGAGGATCGGGGCGCTGGTCACATAGGTGCCGGTGAAGACCGGGCTGCTGGGACTGCAGATCGAGAACCAGCCGGGCGCTGTGGCGCTGGCCTCGATCGAGTCGGCGCTGGTCCGCCCGAAGGTCGGCGAGCCGCAGATCCCGAGCGCGTCGTTGGTGTGCAGCGGCCCGTTGATCGCGTCGCCGCTGATGAAGGCGATCTTGGTGCAGAACTGCCCGCCCGAGTTGGGGATCGGCGAGTTGTAGCGGCCCTGCTGGTAGGTCAGGGTGCACTGCTGATAGGCGCCGGCGACGGTGGCCGGATCGCCGTAGACCACGGGGTCGGAGGTCTCCAGCTGGGTGAAGTACATGTAGTCGAGGAAGCTGGCCCGCTTGTAGGTGGCGACCAGCGAGACCTTGGCGTTGCCCGAGTAACCGGTCGAGCGGATCCGGAAGGAGCCGGGCAACGCCCCGCTCGCCTCGACCATGCTCCCGACCGCATCCGAGGTGTCGCAGCTCGAGTGGCCCGTGGCCGGGATCAGCTCGATCGCGTAGGTCGAGCCGGTGTTTCCGGGCACCGGTCGGCGCCGCGCCGTCGATCCCAGCTGGTTGACAGCATTGGGGCTCGGCACCGAGGTGCAGTGGGTCCAGTAGTTGTTGTCGGCATTGAGGTGGAAGGAGTAGTCGTTGATCCCCGCCTTCGCCGCCTCGTAGGCCTGCTTGCGGTCGAGGTCCCCGCGGCTCAGGTGGACGTCCCCGCTGACCGCGGTGACCGTCGCGAGGATCAGCATCGTGACCACGAACAGGCCCAGCGCCGTCGTCGCCATGGTGAAGCCCTGCTCGGATCTCAGTCGCCGACTCATTGGCATGGGAGGTTGTTGGCAGAGGTGCTGAAGGCGGCCGGGCTGAAGCGCAGCAGCGCCGTGTCCTCGACGCTCGCTGCGGCGCCCGGGTCCGGCGTCGCCGAGTAGCTGGGCGAGACCTTGAGCGCGACGGTCACCTGGACCGCGCGTGCAGCGTCGGAGGCGGAGAGCGGCGTGGGGAGGGGGGTGGCGGAGACCTGGCCGCCGCTGTAAGCGTAGTAGCGGAACGGCGCCGGGCTGGAGGCGACGCCGGTCATCAGTTGCTTGGTGCTCGAGGGCGTGCTGGCAAAGGTCCAGGAGGGAACCGAGCCGCCGGTTGCGGGGAAGACGGACTCGGAGAGGGTGCCGCCGTTGAGGTCGATCTGGCTGAGCACCGGGGTGGGGGCGACCGCCGAGCCGGTCTGGTGAAGGAACCGGAGCGAGGTGTCGCTGCTCCCTGACTGGATCGGCGCGATCTGGGGCGCGACACAGGCCGAGTGGAGCCCGTCGATCACCTGATAGAGCGCAATCCGCGCCCGCTGGGTCGCGTCGACGCGGCCGTTGATCCGGGCGGTCTGATGCAGCGTCGTCATGATCACCGTGGTGAGGCCGAAGAGGACGAGTAGGGCGGCGGATATCGCCACCAGCTGCTCGACCAGGGTGAAGCCGCCCTGATTGGAGATCAGGCCTCCGCGGCTCACGTGCAGACCCCGCTCGTGGTGCCGGTTCCCATGAAGACGTTGAGCGTCGTTCCGTTGACCAGGTCTTGGACGAGGACGCCGCTGGTCGTCTTGCGCCGGTTGGCGCTGTCGACGCAGACGGTGTAGCCGCTGTTGCTGCTCCAGGGAAGCCCGGGGTCGGTCAGCTTGCCGGAGCTGTTGGTGGTGTAGGTGCGCTTCACCGAGCAGGCGGTGTCGTTGACGATCACGTGCGCGTTCGAGACCGGCGACCCCGGGCTCAGCGAGCTGCTGCCGCTGAACACGGTCAGGTTGAGCGCCGGAAGCTGGACCTGCGCCGGGGCGCTGCCGCCGGCCGGGACCGTGACGCTCGCCATCGCCGCCGCGCCGGGCGGGTTGGGCAGGCTGTTCGGGTTCGGGTTGTTGCTCGAGCAGGCGCCGGCGTAAACCGTGTCGGGTGAGGTGAAGGGGAAGACGGGGGTGGCGGTGACCGTGCCCAACCGGGTGCCGCCCGGATTGCCGTATGTCTTCGGGGTGGTCATCCCGGTGTTGAAGACGACGACCGAATCGGCGGTCGAGTTGACCAGGGTCGGAGAGCTGCCGATCCGGGTCTTGAAGGTGACCGGGATCGAGCCCCCCTGGTCGTACTGGAGCGCCACCGTGTTGGTGGTCCCGGCGATCACGCTGATCGTCTGCGGCGTCGGCGCGTTGCCGTCCTTGTCGACCAGGCCCGGGGCCCCGCCGGAGGGCGTCAGCGTGTAGGTGCCGGACGCCTGGTCCGCGAACACGGCGCAGCCGGCGGAATCGGTCGAGCCGCTGAACGAGCCGGCGCCGGAGCCACTCAACCCGAGCCCCGATATCGGGGCTCCCTGAGCGTTCATCGCGGAGATCGTCAGGGTGCCGTGGGTCGAGTCGATCGAGCCGGTCGGTGGGGCGATGATGCTCTGGATCACCACCGGGGGTCTCGAGCCGATGCTCGGCCAGGTGACCGACGAGGTCACCTTGACGTAGTCGGCCGACGAGGTCCCCGACCCGCACGAGGCCGTGCCGGTGCTGTCGTTGATGAACTGCCCGGTGGAGTTGACCGTGAACTGGGTCCCATCAAGGGTGACGTTTCGGGTCTGGCTGAGTCGGTTGAGCGTCGGCACCCGGAGCGAGCGCAGCCGGGCCTGGTCCTCCTGGGCTACCGCGTAGGCCGCCGAGCGGTGACGCTGCTCGGAGGCCTGATGCGCGGTGGCGCCGAGCAGGCTGAAGGCGGCTCCGGCGACCAGCGTCGCGACCAGCGCGCTCACAAGCACCTCGATCAGGGCGAAGCCCGCATCCGGGCGGGGGCGAGCGCGCTGCGGACGCGACGCAGCAGACGACCGCGGGAGCGCCTCCCGCACCTGGACGGGGCAGATGTTCACGGCCCTCCATGCATCGACCGGGCACGGAGGGCGGCGCCGCAGCCACAGACGGGGTGGACGAATGGGGGAGACGGAAGAGCCGGGGGTGCGCGGGGGCGCTAGTACGTGCGTCGAGCAGGGCCGCCGACCCAATGCTTCAGTTAGTGAAGTCTTGGCGCTATACTCGCTGAAGCGGGCTGTTCGACCCTTCGGGCGGCCGCCGCGATGGAAAGCCGATGAGCGCAATCAGCAACTCGAGATGCCCGGTCTGTCGCACCGCTGACGTGATCTCCGGCAAGTGGACGCTGCTGGTGATCCGCGACCTCGCCGACGGGAACAGCCGCTTCTGCGAGCTGGAGCGCTCGCTAGAGGGGATCAGCCCCCGGACGCTCTCGTTGCGCCTGCGGGCGCTCGAAGAGGAGGGGATCGTCGAGCGCCACACCTATCCCGAGGTCCCGCCCCGGGTCGAGTACGCCCTGACCGAGAAGGGACGGGCACTGGTGCCGCTGATCGACGACATGCGTGCCTACGGGAACAAGTGGCTGGCCGGCGAGCCGGTCGCCGCCGCCTGAGCCACCGCTGCAACCAATCGTGCAGCCGAAGGAGGGCCGCAGGCGCGGACGAAGCCCTCACCCGTGCGTGACCCAGTCCTTCGCGAAGCCCTGAGCACCCTTTCGGCCGAAGCGGCGACCCGGCTTCGGTCGCTAGTCGCGACCGGGGACGAGATCCCCTTCGACGTCGCTGAGGACTCGGGTGAGAGCACCCGCTTCTACCGCTACGTCCCGCTGACCTCGCGATTCGTCTGCGAGCGCTCCGACCAGCTGCGAACTCTGCCCTCGTTCGGGCCCGCCTGCGCGGCGGTCAGCGCCGCCGGCATCGCCGCGCCCTACCTGGAGGCACGAGGGGCGACCGTCCCGGCCGAGCCGGACGAGCGCGCCGCAGCGATGCTGGTCGGCTTCATCGCCGACCTCTGGGACGGTTGCGCCGAGTTCACCCTCGACGCCGGCCGCCTCGAGAGGGCGATGGGCGAGCTCGATTCAGAGACCCGCGACATCTCCGAGGCCGACCTGCTGATCGCCCCGATCGTCGGCCTGCAGATGCCGCTTCCCCGCCTGCAGCTGCCCAGCGGCGTGCGCGTCGTCAGGGCGGACACGCTCGAGGCCCCGATCGAGGCGATGCGAAGCGAGGGCATGCAGCGGGCCGCCTGGGAGCCGCAGTACCTGGCCCTGGCCGAGCAGGGCGAGGGCCCGGAAGGCGTACGGGCAGCGCTCAGCCAGCTGCACGATTTGATCAGCGTCCTGCGCCTCTACCGGGAGGGAAGCGTCGGCCTCGGCCCTTACGCGTTCGCCCCCACCGGCGAGCGCAGCTGGCGGCGCATCGCCACCGGCGCGCCGCCGACCAGGCCCGGTGGCTACCAGCTGAGCGAGGACGACACGATCGAGCTCAGGGGCTTCGCCCACGACCTCGAGGTGCGTCCCGATCCCGCCGGCGCCCTCGCATGGGCGGTGGCCAGGTTCGAGATGGGCTGCGAGCGGGCGACCGCCCCGGAGGGCCTCAGCGACCAGCTCCTGGCGCTCCGGGCGGTGCTCGAGGGCCCGGGCCCGGTCAACGCCCCGCTACCGGCGCGGGTAGCGGCGCTATTGCCCGACGGACCCGATCGCGACGACGCGAACTTCCGGATCGAGCGCGCCCAGGGTCTGGAGCGGGCACTGATGAGCGGCCGGCCTCCCGAGCTCGACGGCGAGGACCGCTCCAGCGCCCTGGAGCTGGCGGCGTGGGTCGAACGCTGCACCCGCTCGATCCTGCGCGACGGAGCGCTCGGCTACTTCGGCGACGATCTCTGCGCCGCGGCCGATGAGACGCTGATCGCCGACGGCCTCGATGCCGGCGAGCCCGCCGATGCCCCTCAGATGGGCGGCACCGCGGAGTGGGAGGCGCTCGACGCGGAGGTGGCGGAGGAGGCTGCGGCCGAGGACGAGGAGGCCGAGGAGGCCGAGCCCGTGTCCGAGCCCCAGCCCGGCACCGGCGAGATCTCGGTCACCAGGATCGCCCCCGAGCCTGAGCCTGAGCCTGAGCCTGAGCCCGAAGCCGAGAAGCCGGAGTCGGGCGAGGAGCAGAAGACGAGGATCCTCGAGCCGATTCCCAGCGATCAGTCGGAGATCCGGGTCAGCGTCAAGCGGCCCGATCCGGTCGACGAGGCTGAGGCGGAGGGCGACACCGATGACTGGTTCGAGGAGTTCGACGGGCACGGCGACCCAGCAAGGGAGGAAGAGATGATCAACTACGACAGCAGCGACGAGGAGTCGCGAACCGCCACCCTGGAATGGCCGGTGGCCTCAGGCGAGGCGCGGCGGGAGGATCACGAGCGGGAGCGGATCGACAGCGCCACGGTGCGTCATCTCTTCCCGGTCCCCGAGGACGCCGACTGGGACGTCTCCGAGCTCGAGTACGACCGCAACCGGCGGGCGCGGGTCAGCTGAGCGGAGCCGCCGCGGCGATCTGTGCCCGCTCCGTGCCGCTGGCGAACAGGTAGCGGTTGATCTGGGCCAGCCCGGCGAGGTCGTGAACGTCCTCGTCGAGGTAAGGGACCTGGATGACGCTGCGGGTGCGCAGCTGCGCGGCGAGGTGCTCGATGTTCCGCCGGTCCCTGTCGGCCAGGGCCTGGTAGTCGAAGAAGTTGCGTGCGACCCGCTCGCCCAGGCTGGAATCGCCGAGCGCCCGCTCCAGCGCTGCGGCCAGGTGCTCGCCGTTTCCGCGCAGGTGCTCGGAGGGGTAGTGGACCTTGTTGACGATGACGCCGCCGAAGGGGAGCTTCGCCTCGACCAGCTTGCGGTGGAAGTAGACGGCCTCGGAGATCGGCTCCCCTTGCGGGCCGCAGACGACCAGGAAGCAGGTGCCCGGCTCGGCGAGCAGCTCGTTGACCCGCCTGGCCCGCTCCTGGAAGCCGTCGACCATGCCGCTGAAGGCTGTGAAGAACTCGGAGAGGTCGGCGAGCAGGTCAAAGCCGAGGATCCGCTTCAGCACCGAGAGGGCGACGGTTGCGCCACGTCCGGCGACCTTGGCGGCGATCCCGGTGGGTCGCATGAAGACCCGCAGGGACCGGCCCTCGATGAACTGGGTGAGGCGCCTTGGCGCGTCGAGGAAGTCCAGCGCGTTGCGGCTGGGTGGGGTGTCGAGCACCAGCAGGTCGAACTCGCCGCTGGAGTGGAGCTCGAACAGCTTCTCCATCGCCATGTATTCCTGGGAGCCCGCCAGGGCGTTGGATATCTGCTGGTAGATGCGGTTTTGAAGGACCCGGTCGCGCGACTCCTCGTCGGGAGCATGGCGGCTGACCAGCTCGTCGAAGGTCGCCTTTGCGTCGAGCATCATCGCCCACAGCTCGCCCTCGATTTGGATCCCGTGCTCGGCGAACAGCGCCGGGTCGACCCGCTTCGCCTCGTTGCCGAGTTGCTCGAGCCCGAGCGAATCGGCCAGCCTCTTGGCAGGGTCGATCGTCAGCACGCAGACCTTCTTGCCGCGCTCGGCCATACCGGCGGCGATCGCCGCCGAGGTCGTGGTCTTTCCGACTCCGCCGGACCCGGCGCAGATGCAGATCCCCTTTCCCGCGAGCACGTCGGAGACAGCCGGCATCAGACCCTCGTCGAGAGCATCCGGGCCTCCTCGATCCCCAGCTCCGGCTCGAAGATGAACGGGAGGGTCTTCACCGGGCTGGTGGTCCGGCGGCGCAACCGCGCCAGCTGGGAGCGCTGCGAGCGTGCCCGGCGAAACTCCGAGACAGCCGCGCGGGCCGCATCGCGGACAGCGCCCTCGCCGTCCCCGAGCGCGGCGAGGCGCTCGGCGTCGGCCTTCGAGAAGCGCTCCGGGTAGATCGCGTTCATGTAGACGCGGTCGACGGCGATGCCGATCTCGTCGCGCAGCACCCCCTCCAGGGCAGCCGACTCGTTGACGGGCATCTCCTCGGGCAGCGAGACGATCGCGACGCCGGTATGGGCATGGTCGGTGATCAGGCGGTCGAGCTCGCGCGCCTGGCCGTGGATCGGGCCGACCCTGGCGATGTTGGCGAAAGTCCGCGGCGTCTCCAGGAAGCCGATCCCGTGGCCGGTCGCCGGGGCGTCGACCACGACGAGGTCGTACTTTCGGCCCTGCTTGACCCTGCGGTCGAACTGCGCGAGCTCCCAGATCTTGCCGATCGTGACCAGCTCCTTGAGCCCCGGCGTCGCCGCGGTCAGGTAGGTGAAGATGCGGCTCCGGAAGAGCATGTCGCGCATCGCCCGCACCTTCAGCTGCAGCAGTACGTACTCCCTCATCGACTCGTCCGGATCGATCGAGATCGACCAGAGGTTCTCGGCCATCTCGACCTCGTGGAAGCCCACCTCGGCCCGGTTGAAGACCCGCGAGGCATGCTCCTGGGAGGAGACCTCGCAGACGATCGTCCGCCGGCCTTCGGCCGCGGCGCGCAGGCCGAGGGCGACGGCGACGGTGCTCTTGCCGACCCCGCCCTTCCCGGTGACGAAGACCAGGCGCTTGTCGAGAAGATCGGCGATCCGGTCATTCAAGCAGTGCCGGCGCGGTGCTAGGTGGTCCTGGGCCTTTCCGCTTGCACCGTCTGTAGCAATTTCCGCGGGCGGCAGGAAAAGTCCCTGGCCATGCGAATAACCGGCGCAAATGGGATTCCTCAGCCGCAAGCAGAAGACCGTAGAGCCGCACTCCGCGACCGAGCTCGCCGAGCCATATGCCGAGGAGGTCGCCGAGGAGCTCGACGTCCACGTCCCGCCGACCGCAGAGGTGGGTGAGGGCACCCCGACGCCGCCCGAGCCCGACGATGTCGAGATCGTCGTCTCACAGGGCTTCGGCAACGGAGTCGTCGAGGAAGCGCCGCCGGCCGAGAGCCCCGAGCCCGCCCCCACTGAGCCCGAGCAGCCCGCCAGGATGCGCCCCGAGGATCTGATCGCGCCCAGCCGCCACCAGATGGCCGCCGAGGCGGCGGCGGCGACCCAGGCGCCGACCACGAACGCCCGGGTGATCTCCTTCGCCAACCAGAAGGGCGGCGTCGCCAAGACCACGACCACGCTCAACCTCGCGGTCGCCTTCGCCGAGGCCGGCCACAAGGTGCTCTGCATCGATCTCGACCCGCAGGGGAACCTGACGATGAGCCAGGGGATCGACCCCGACAAGGTCGAGAAGAGCCTCTACGACGTGCTGGTCAACGACCTGCCGATCAGCGAGGTGATCGCAAAGCGAGAGATCGACATCGCCGTCGCCTCGATCGACCTGGCCGGTGCCGAGATCGCGATGAGCACCAAGATCGGCCGCGAGCGCTCGCTGGAGAAGTCCCTCCGGGAGGTCTTGGGCGACTACGACTTCATCTGCATAGACACTCCGCCCAGCCTCGGTCTGCTGACGATCAACGCCCTGACCGCCTCCGACAAGGTGATCGTCCCCGTGCAATGCGAGTATCTCTCCATGCGCGGGCTGGTGCAGCTCCAGAACACGCTGAAGATGATCCAGGACAACCTCAACCCCGATGTCGAGATCGAGGGAATCCTGCCGACCATGTTCGACGCCCGCACCGTCCATGCCAAGGAGGCGGTCGAGATCCTCGAGGAGAACTTCGGCGACCTGGTGTTCAAGACGCGCATCCGCAAGGCGGTGAAGTTCGCCGAGGCGCCCGTGCGGGGAGCTAGTGTGCTCAAGTACGATCCCGAATCGAACGCCGCCAACTACTACAGGGACCTGGCGAAGGAGGTTCTGACGGATGGCACGTCGTCGTAAGCGCGCGAGCATGCGCGAGGGCCCCCTCGCCGACCTCTTCCGCTCGACGTCCGACGACCTTCCCGAGGATCCCCCCGAGGCCCCCCGTCCCGGGGAGCGCGAGGTCGAGGAGCCACGGGAAGCTCCCGCCGAGCGGGCGCCTCAGAACGCCGAGCGCGAAGCTCCCCCGGAGGCCGGCGGAGAGGATCCCTACGCGGCGCGCTTCGGCCGCCGCGACCCGGTCGAGCGAAGCGAGCCTCAGGACGCCGCGCCGGAGCCCGCGCCGCAACCGCCGAGCCCGCCCCCGGCGGCCAACGTGCCCGAGCCCCGGGACCGGGTGAAGCGGGTGTTCGACGAGCGACCCGGGGACCTGATCGAGGTCCCCCGCTACGGACGTGACGAGCCCGCCTACGCGCCCAAGGGCGGCGAGCCCCACACTCCGAAGATCCGGGTCGTCGGAGTCGGCGGCGCCGGCGTCAACGCAGTGAACAGGATGGTCGAGGCGCAGATCCCCGGGGTCGAGTTCATGGCGGTCAACACCGACCTTCAGTCGCTTCAGCTCTGCATCGCCGACGTCACGGTTCACATCGGCTCCGAGCAGACGCGCGGCCTCGGCGCAGGCGCCGACCCCGATCTCGGCTACAAGTCCGCCTTCGAGGAGCAGGACAAGATCAAGCGCCTGCTGAAAGGCTCCGACATGGTCTTCGTCGCCGCCGGAGCCGGCGGCGGCACCGGCACCGGCGCCGCCCCGGTGGTCGCCAGGCTGGCCCGCGAGGTCGGGGCGCTGACCGTGGGCATCGTCACCAAGCCGTTCAGCTTCGAGGGCAGCCGCCGCGGCAGCCAGGCCGGCAAGGGGATAGACGCGCTGGCGGCGGAGGTCGACACCCTGATCATCGTCCCCAACGACCGACTGCTCGACGTCCTAGACCAGCAGACGTCGATGGTCGAGGCCTTCCAGGTCGCCGACGACGTCCTGCGCCAGGGCGTCCAGGGCATCTCCGACCTGGTCACCCTGCCGGCGCTGATCAACCTCGACTTCGCAGACGTCCGCACGATCATGTCCGAGGCGGGCCAGGCCCTGCTCGGGATCGGCATGGGGGCCGGCGAGGAGCGGGCGGTCGCGGCGGCCGAGAAGGCGATCTCCTCGCCGCTCCTGGAGACCTCGATGGAGGGCGCTCGCTCGATACTGCTCTCGATCACCGGTGGCCCCGACCTCTCGCTGGTCGAGGTCAGCGAGGCCGCCAAGGTGGTCGGCGAAGCCGCGCACGCCGACGCCAACATCATCTTCGGCGCCAACGTCGACGGCGACCTGGGCGACCAGGTCTGGGTCACCGTCGTCGCGACCCGCTTCGACGGCCACGGTGCGCCGCCGCGGCGCAGCGCGGAGCCGACGATCCGCCGGACCAAGGACGCCGACCCGCGCCGCGGAGAGCGGCCGGGCGAGCTAGGCGGCATCGACGTTCCAGAGTTCCTCCCGGGGTAGCCGCGGGAAGGCATAGATGAAGGGCGTCGTCGCCGCCGGCCATCCGCTGACCGCGGAGGCGGGAGCCGGGGTGCTGCGCGAGGGCGGGAACGCCGTCGATGCCGCGGTCGCCGCTGCCCTCACCTCGTTCGCAGTCGAGAGCCCGCTGACCGGGCTGGGCGCGGGTGGCTTCATGGCCGTCCACCGTGGTGGGGAGTCGGTGCTCTTCGACTTCTTCGTCGAGGCGCCGGGCCGGGAGGGTTACGAGCGCGGGGAGGAACTGGTCCCGATCGACGTGCATTTCGATCAGGCGACAACCCAGGTGTTCCACGTCGGCGCCGCCTCCTGCGGTGTCCCGGGGACCGCGGCCGGCCTGGCCGCCGCACTGGCGCGCTTCGGCACGATGCCGATGGAGGCTCTGATCGGCCCGGCGGTGCGTCTCGCCCGTGAGGGCGCTCCGATCAACCGCCAGCAGGCCTTCGTGCTGGAGATCCTCGAGCCGATCTACACCCGCCTGCCCGAGTGCCGGGCGATCTACGCGCCGCAGGGCAGGATCCTCGGGGAAGGGGATCTGTTTCGCTTCCCCGATCTGGCGGAGGGACTCGAGGTGCTCGCGGCCGAAGGGCCCGAGCCCTTCTACGGCGGCGAGCTGGGCGGCGCCGTCGCCGACTTTGTCACCGAGCGCGGCGGCATCGTCTCCCGCGCCGACATGGCCGCGTACCGCCCGATCGAGCGAGTGCCGGTGCGCGCCTCCTACCGCGGCTGCGAGATCCTCACCAACCCACCACCCTCCTCGGGAGGGATCCTGATCGCCTATGCGCTGGAGCTCCTGGAGCGCCGGGGCGAGGAGGGGATCGAGGCGCTGGTCGGGGCGATGGGGGTCGCCAACGAAGCACGGGGGGAGCAGTTCAGCGAGGGGCTCTATCGGGAAGACTTCATCCGCGAGTTCCTCACCCCGGAGCGCCTCGGCGCTTCGTTTCCCGGACTCGGCGGCGCGGCCGGCGGGGGAGGCGAGCGCCTCGGCTCGACCACCCACCTGGTGGTGATCGACGCCGACGGGGTCTGCGCCAGCGTCACCTGCTCCAACGGGACCGGCTCCGGCCTCGTCGTCCCCGGGACCGGGGTCCACGTCAACAACATGCTCGGCGAGGAGGACCTCAACCCTCACGGATTCCACCGCACCCCGGCCGGCCGCAGGATCACCTCGATGATGGCCCCGACGATCGTCCTGCTCGACGGTCAGGTGATCGCCGGCCTCGGCAGCGCCGGCTCCAACCGGATCCGCTCGGCGGTCCTGCAGACAGTGGTGCGGCTGCTCGCCGACGGCATGGGCCCGGCCGAGGCTGTTGCGGCGCCCAGGATCCACTACGAGGAGGGAACCCTCCAGGCGGAGCCGGGGGTCGATGAGGAGGGGCTGGGCCGGGTGGAGGAGGCGGGGGTGCCGGTGGTCCGGTGGCGCGAGCGCAACCTCTTCTTCGGCGGGGTCCAGGCGGTGACCCGCGATCCCGCGACCGGAGAGCTGGAGGGCGGCGGGGACCCGCGCCGGGGCGGCGCCGTCGCCCGCGCCTGAGGCGCCTACGGCCCGATCCTCACCTTGCCGTTCGACTGGGCCAGCTCGGCGACCTCCTCCGCCCTCCCGAGCGCTTCGAGCAGGCTCCGGAAGACCTCGGCCAGCAGCGTCATCCGCTCTCCCTCGTCGCGCATCTGCAGGAGCTCCTGCTTGGTCTCGGCCGGAAGCTCGACCCTCGCGGCGAGTCCGTAGGAGCTCTCCGCGGCGACCTCGTCCTCGGCGGGGCGCTCGCCCGAGGCACGTTCGGCGAGGTCGAGGAAGGCGGCGCGTGCCGCCGCGGCGCCCGCAGGCGCGGCGCCGGAGGAGGCCGGATTGAGCATCTCCACCTCCGCGCCGGGCTCCTCGGGATCGCCGAAGCGATCGATCACCCTGAACGGCTGCCCGCCGGCGACCACGACATTGAGGCGCCCGTCATCGAAGCGCTGGAGCACCTGCTCGACCAGCGCTGTGCAGCCGACCGAGCGGGCGCCGTCGTCGTCGCGGAAGAGGATCCCGAACTCCTCGCCCGAGGAGAGGCTGGTGCCGATCATCCGCTTGTAGCGCTCCTCGAAGATGTGAAGCGGCAGGCGCTCGCCGGGAAGCAGGGCCACCGGCAGCTCGAAGATCGGAAGCCGTTGCGGCACCCCATGGAGTCTAGGAGCCCGCGTCCGCCGGCCCGGCAGGGAAGAATGGCCCTACGATGGCGGACCGCCCCGGGATCGACTTCGAGGCCGAGGGCCTGCTGGACGGGCTCGAGGGAGAGGCCCGCGATGCCCGCCTCGGGCTGCTGCGCGAGCTCGAGGCCGACGGCGTAGGCCTCGCTGAGCTGAGGGAGGCCGTGCAGCAGAACCGGCTCGCCCTGCTCCCGGTCGAGCGGGTCCTCTCGGGCGAGGGGCAGCGCTACACGCCGCGGCAGGTCGCGGAGATCAGCGGGGTCGAGCTCGACCTCCTCCAGGAGCTCTACCGGGCGATGGGGCTTCCCCAGGTCGACCCGGGCGAGCCGGGGCTCGATGAGCACGACCTCGCCGCTGCGGAGCGGCTTCGCGCCTTCCGCGAGGCTGGAATCGCCGATGACGACATCGTCGAGATGACCCGCGCGGTGGGGATGGCGATGGCGAACATCGCCGAGGGCACCCGGGAGGTTCTCGGCCGCAACGTGATCGCTCCCGGTGACGACGAGCGGGCGGTTGCGCTGCGATTCGCGATGTCGGCACGCGTCCTCGGCCCGGAAGTCGCGAGCATCATCCAGTACGTCCTCAATCGCCAGCTCCGCGACCAGATCGGCCGCGGCGTGATGGCGGCGGGAGGCGGCTTCGGGCCGGACTCGGGCGGTACCGAGATCGCGGTCTGCTTCGCGGACCTGGTCGGCTTCACCAAGCTCGGGGAGCGCCTCCCCGGCGTGGAGCTGGGGAGGGTTGCCGGGCGGCTCGGCGAGCTGGCCTCGGAGGCTGCCGAGCCCCCGGTCCGCCTGATCAAGCTGATCGGAGACGCTGCGATGCTGATCTCTCCGGACGCCGTCGCTCTGCTGGAGGCCGGGCTGAGCCTGGTCGCGGCCGCTGACGAGGAGGGAGAGGGATTTCCCCAGGTGCGGGTTGGGGCGGCTGCGGGCGAGGCGATCGGCCGAGGCGGCGACTGGTACGGGCGCCCGGTCAACCTGGCCAGCCGGATCACCGACATCGCCCGGCCGGGGTCGGTGCTGGCCAGCGAGGCCGCGATCGAGATGGCGGGGGAGAGCTTCGCCTACTCCTTCGCCGGAGAGCGCCGGCTGAGGGGGATCGATGCCCGGGTGAAGCTCTACCGCGTAAGGCGCCGCGACGAGGAGGGCGCCGCCAAGGCACGCGGATGAGCTGATGCCCGACCGCAGCTTCGTGATCGTCGCGGTGATCGCCTTCCTGGCGCCCTTCGTTCGCGAGCTGCTGCCGCCCCTCGGCATCCCCTCGATCGTCTTCGAGCTGGTCGGGGGGATCATCGTCGGGCCCCAGGTGCTGGCGATCGCCGAGACGACGCCGCCGGTCGAGCTCTTCTCACAGATCGGTCTCGCCGCCCTGCTGTTCCTCGCCGGCCGCGAGATCCAGGTGGACCAGCTGCGCGGCGTGCGCCTCAGGAGGGCGGTGGAGCAGTTCGGGATCGGCATGCTGCTCGCCGGGCGATCGCGGTTGCTCTGGGGGCGACGGGCCTGATCGAGAAGCCGCTGCTGATCGCGATCGTCTTCGCCGCGACCTCGCTCAGCATCAACATCGTGCCGCTGCTCGAGACCGGCGTCAGCCGCACCGAGTTCGGCCAGCAGGTGATCGCAACCGCGGCGATCGCCGAGTTCGGGAGACGGCGGCAAGCTCGAGCGCCGCTCCGGTCAAATACAGCGACGTCGCGCCGAACATGCTCAACGGCCAGGCCGCCCAGCTGCCGATCTGGGCGATTAGGGCCACTGCCCCAACCGCAACCCCGACCGAGAACCAATGAAGCAGTCCGGCTAGCACCCCCTCGCGTCCGGGCTCCATCGGGCTGGTGATTCGCAGCGGTCGATGGGCGAGTAGGGCGACCGCGGTGAAGCCGGCGAGGGCACCCGCGATGAAGAGGAAGACATCACCGACATTCGGGCTCCCCGGAAATGGATCAGGATCGCGCCCGAGCTCCAGACCGACACCGTGTAGCCGTAGGGCGCTGCGCTCACCGACGCCAGTGTCCCCAGTGCGAGGACGAATCCCCCCGGCATTTCTTTGGGCTGTGTCGGCTGGGCCATGCTGGGCTCGCCTTGCAGCTTCCACATCACACCGCCGGACCCTGCCGCCCACCCGCCCATCGACAATGCCGGGCGTCGCAAATTCCGACGGTTCGTCGAATCACCGTCCCCGAATGGGAAGCGCTCGTCGCAGCTGGGATCCTCCGGCCTAGAGGACGCCGGGAATCAAGCGTTTGGGCTCTGGGGAAGCTGGGTATGGTTGCCAGGTTGGGGCTCACGGAGCCCATGCCCACGCCGCTCGGAATAGACATGGACGATCAACAGATGCGGGGTCACATCAGCCGCCATGCTGACGCCGTGGTACGTGGCGACATGGACGCGGTCCTGGACGACTTCAGCGAGGATCTGCATTCGCAAATTCCTCCGGCCGTTCCGCAGCCGGTCACCGCAGCCGAGGTGTTGAGCGTGCACGTGGGCGACGAAGAGACCACGGCGATGATCCGCTACTTGACCGACAGCGGCGACATTACGATCCGCTCGCGTTGGCGAGATGAAGACGGGCGACCGGTGATCGTGCACGCCGAGCGAATCCGAGCACTCCGAAGCCGCTGGGCTCCACTTCCGGGTTCCCCAGACGGACTACCGGTGAGGCACCTCTTCTAACGGGTCGAAGACTTAGTAGTGGCCGAGGTGCTCGTTGTCAGGCCAGACGGTGTCGCCACCCATGTCGAGTCGATCGGTCAGCGGCTGGCGCCATTCGGGTGTCTCGGTGGGTTCGCCCCAATAGTCGGTGACGCGCACGGCCTGCCCGTCCTCCAGCTCGCCGATGGTCACGTTCCGGTAGAGGCGTCCGTCACCGTAGTTGCAGGTCCACTCGACCACGACGACATCATCGAGTTGCAGACGCCTGCCGACTTCGAGGGTGAGCTCGGGAAAGTTACCCTCGACGTCGGCGACAAGCCTGCTGGTGCGGACAATCTCGCCCATTTGAGGCCACTGGCGGACGACGTTCTCGGCCAGGGGTACGCCGAGGATGTAGGCCACCCGCGTGGCACCGTCGGAATCCTGCTGATTCGCATTCATTCGGATGACGTCCCTTCCATGCTGGTTTGCAAGCTTGGTTAGCCGTCAGCATCGTACGACTCGACATGCAGCTGTCGAGGCGTGGAGCAGTCTGGTCGAGCGAGCGGGCGGCAGGCGTTACAGCGGCGTCAGCTGTAACGGTGCTGGGGTGCCGACGGACCTCTACCTGGTGCCATGACCGACCTCTCGCCGGGCAGCCGGTTCCCGGATCTCGACCTCCCCGACCACACCGGGCGGCTCCGGACCCTCTCGGAGATCTCGGGTGGGGACCCGATCGTGCTGATCACCTCCCGCGGCTGGTGGTGCCCGAAGGAGCAGCGCTACATGCGGAAGCTTTGCACCGTCCAGGACGAGTTCGAGGTCGCCTACGCCAAGATCGTGGTGGTGAGCGTCGACGGACCTGAGATCCAATCGGCCTTCCGGGCGGGGCTTGGCGCCCGCTTCACCTTCCTCTCGGACTCGGAGCGTCGCTGGCTCAAGCAGCTTCCGCTGTGCGAGGGAACCGACACGCTGCACGACCCCTACCGCCCGGCGGCCTACACCCTTTTCCCCGACCTGACGATCCACTCCGAGTTCAACGGCTACTGGTACTGGGGTCGGGCGACGATGGAGGAGCTGCGCCAGGAGATGCGGGCGATCGCCCGCGAGATCCGGGAAGACTGGGAGGTGCCGGAGTCGTGAGCACTGCCCTTCCGTTTGCCTACGTCCGGTTCGACGGAGAGCGGCTCAGCGACGATCCGCACGGGCCGGGGCGGCGCATGCGGATCGACGCGCGCTGCGTCGGCGGCCAAAGGGTCGCTGGCTCCTACGTGCACGTTTGCGCGCTCACCGACTCAGACGCCGCCCTGCGCTACGACGAGCCGGAGGTCCAGCAGGCGCGCCGGGATACGCTCGCCTGGTGGATCCCGTTACTCGGCGACGATCTGGTCTGCATTTCGACCTTCTCGCTGGACGAGAGCCGCTGCGCCGGAGCCGTTACCGTGGCGACCGAGCCGCGGCTCTTCGATCAGGATCCGTTCGCCCGGCTCTTCCCGGCGACGACGGTGCGCGCGGACTTCTTCTCCAGAGTGCCGCCGCCACCAGGGCCCGTCATCGAGCGCTACCAGGGCGCGCCGTGGCCGGCCGGGAGCTTCGCCGGCTGAGCGGCCAACGCCCAGGACCCGCCCAGAGCACGACGATCGTGATCAGGAGCAGAACTGGGGCCAAAGCGAGGCTGATCGGCTCCCCCTCCTTGATGCCGGAGACGGCTATCGCCCCGACCATGTCTCCGGCCAGGACCAGGGCGGCAAGCCGCGCCCCGAGCCCGGCGATTAGCAAAAGGCCCCCGACCACCTCGATGGTCCCGATCGCATAGACAAACGCAGCGGGCGCCAGCAGCCCATAGGTGCGAAACGAGTCGGCCTCACTCGCATGGTTCACGAATTTGGCGATTCCGAATCCCAGGAAGACCATCCCGGCTGCGACCCTCGCTATCCCCCTGAGATCCGACATCAGAGGGGAACAGTCCCGAGCCGCGCGGCGACGTTACTCCGGCTCGTCGTCGAGGCTCTCCGCCGCCAGCCTCATCCGCCTGTGTACCAGGCGATCTCCACGTCGGAGCTCACGGCGTCCCATGGCACGTACTCGAGGAGCCGGCCGAGGTCGCGGAAACCAACCGCCGCGTAGAGCCGCTCGGCCATCGGGGTGGCCAGCAGGCTTGCGGTCGAGCAGTCACGTTCACGGGCATCGTGGAGGTGACGGGCGGTGAGCGCGGTGCCGAGCCCTCGCCGCCGTGCCGGCTCGAGCGTGGACATGTTGTACACGCCGCAGTCACCGTCGTGCTCGAAGGCCAGCGCGGTCGCGACGTTCTCGCCTGCGAGCCGCGCTACGAGGAGGTAAAACGCGGTCGGGTCGGCGCCGCCGAGCAGGCCGGCAGGCGCACCGACGAGCTGCAGGTAATCCAGGTACTCGGCCCAGTTCAGCGTCCCGAGGTCGAACTTGGGGAGCGGGAGGGAGACGTCGTCGAGTGACATGCCCATCGCCCGGGTGGACTCGTTGATGGAGTATCCGCGGCTGCTCAGTTCGGCGCGCATTCCCTCGTCGCTCTCATGGACCCACGCGGCGTAGCGGTCGATGCCCGCGGAGTTGTAGGCCGCCTTCATCGCGTCCACGGTCGCCGCGCGCTTGCTCAGGCCAAGATCGCGGTCGAGCAGTGCGTTGTTATAGACCGCACGCTCGGGGCTTCTCGGAAACACTGCCGCCGAAACGCCGTTCAGCCGCTCGAGCGCGGCACCGGCGGACCCGCGGGCGTACTCCTCCCATGAGGCCAAGAGGGTGGCGGCTCCGCGCACGTACAGGTCGCTGTCGGTCGCGAGTTTCATGAGTCCGTTGGGGGGGCATCGTCGAGGGTCGCGATCGCGCCGCAACTACGGCTCCCAGCGTTCGGGCACCAGGACGACCCGAAAACCGTCCGGATCCTGGAACGTCACCCCGTGCTCGGCCCAGTAGGGGTTGGCGGAGGGAATCGGATCGACTCCGAGGCGCGCCGAGACCGCCTGCACCGCGTCCTCGTCGCGGAGGTAAAGGACGAGTAGCGACTCGGGGTGCGGCGCCGGAGCGCCGTGACCGCCACCCGCGGTCAACTCGAGGTGCGTGCCGGTGCCCGGCACTACGAGAAACACGCCGTCGTAGCCGTCGTGATCGCGGAAGCCACCGATCTCGGTGAGCCCTATGCCATCTCGGTAAAAGGTGACGACCTCGTCCAGGCGCTCCGTGTGCCGAGCGACGCGCAGCTCCATTACCCAGCCCTGCTACCGCCTGACTCCGACGTCGTTCTTTCCGCGGATTGCGGCCCCCTCGACTGAAGTCACCAGGAAGCTGGGGAGCCTGTCCATCCGGCGGTCCTTTCGGAACGCCAGCTTCATTCTAAATGGCAGTCTAAATATCCTGGGCCAACCTGGACCGTGCCTGAAGGCCCCTGCCAAGTGACACATTGCGGCAAATCTTGACCGGCCGTTTCGCGAAGAGCGGGCGCCCGCCGATCTCTCGCGCGAAGCGGGCAGTGACAAAGGTGCCCCCGTGTCCCGTCGTCGCAGTGCCATCCCAGGGCCAAGGGAGCTGCCGGCCCAGACGCTCCTGGTCGAGATCTTCCAGAATCGACTCCTGCACGTAGAAAGGATCGACAATCGAAGACATTGATGCTTTGAGCCTCGTAGGGGCGAATGCCGAGCAACTTTGATCCAGGTCGACGCCGCCTCATTTCTCGTAATCGTCACCGTGGCTGCGGTCGCGAGCCTCGCTGTCACCCTCCTATCCCCTCGCATTGCCTTGCCCGTTGTGGTGGTCGAGTTGGTGTTTGGCATCATCGTCGGGCCGCAGGTCTTGGACATCGCGAACCTAGACTCCTCGACTGAGTTCTTCGGAAACCTCGGCCTCGGAATGCTGTTCTTCTTCGCCGGCTACGAGATCGACTTCGAGCGTATCCGCGGACAGCCGATGATCCGTGCCGGAATCGGCTGGATCTTTTCCCTGGGACTCGCATACGCGATTGCCGGAGGGCTGGCTGCCGCGAGCATCGTTGTCTCTGACCTCTACACGGGCTCCGCGATGGCGACTACGGCGATCGGAACACTGATCCCGATCCTGCGTGACGCCGGAGAGCTGCGCACGAGCTTCGGCACCTATCTCCTGGCGGCGGGATCGTCGGGCGAATTCGGACCAATCCTGCTGGTGACCCTGATCCTCTCGACCGGCCATCCCCTGCACGAAGCACTCATCTTGCTGCTCTTCGTCGCGGCCGCCGTCTTCACCGGGGCAGTCGCCGTCCGCTCGGCGTGGACGGGCTGGCCCGCATTGGAGCGCACCTTCGAGTCGAGCAGCCAGCTGGCGGTACGGCTCGCGGTCGTCCTAATCTTCGGACTCGTTGCGCTTGCAACCCAGCTGGGACTCGACCTCTTGCTAGGCGGGTTCGTCGCGGGGATGATCACCCGGCTTGCCTTGCAAGGCCATGAGCTTGCCGTGTTCGAATCCAAGCTTATGGCAGTCGGCTACGGCTTCCTCATTCCCTTCTTTTTCGTCACCAGCGGGATGGCGTTCAATGTGGACGAGCTGTTCAGCAGCACCACGGCTCTGCTCAAGTTGCCGATGTTCGTCGCGCTGTTCCTGCTGATACGCGGCCTACCGGCTCTTCTGCTCTACAGGCGGCTTCTTGATTTCCGGGACCGCGTCGCGCTGGGAGTCTTCTGTGCCACGGAACTTCCGTTGGTCGTGGCGATCACGACCCTGGCTGTTCAGGTCGGAGATATGCGGGAATCGACCGCGACGGCGCTTGTCGGCGCGGCGATCATTTCGACCGTGGTTTATCCGCTCCTGGGTCTTCGGCTGCGCCGAGGTCGCGGGAACTTCAATTCCTCCTTGCAGGCGACGTCTGAGTCTGCCGCGGGATAGAAATCGACGATGACGGAATGTATGGCAACCGCGCTGATGGCGAATGACCATCCTTGGATGAATGGAACAACGTCGGACACGGCCGGGGAGGGGCTGCACTCAGCTACCAAGAGCCGCGGTCGCTGCGGCTCTTGCGACGCCCCGGGCTTCGCTCGCGGTGACTGCTAAAGAGCGTCGGATCCTCTCCCTGCGCCGCGGCGGCTTCGACTGGCGCTGAGCGGTAGTCCTCCAGCAGTCTCGCTAGACCCTCTGACGAGTCAGACACTCCAAGACCAGCGCCGCGAGAAGTTCCTTCCGAGTTGTGTTTGCGAGCGAATCATTCAGGCGATCCACGAGAGCGTCCAGCCTCTGGTTGAGGGGAAACGGCAGGTAGGTCCCCACCTTCTCTTCGGGGCAATCTCGGAGCAGCTTTGGCGAAGGTCCTGGCACGGAGGACCATGCTACGGGCACCTGATGCGCGACCTGCATCGGCACGCTGGGGTTCGCCTCCAGAAAATCATGCGGCCCGGTGACGCACCGACGGACGAGAGCGCCTGCTGGAGCGCCGGCCCGCCCCGGCCTGATCCGCGCGGCCCGCCTGTCACGAATCAACCCTCGGCGGGACTGTCACGAATCAACCCTCGGCGGGACTTAGGTCAGGTTGACCCCCCGCAGGGAAGCTGGGACAGGACAAGTTGATTCTGCTGACCCTTTTCGCCCTGATCGCCGGCGCGGCCACCGCGCTCTCACCGTGCGTGCTTCCCGTGCTGCCCGCGGTCCTCGCCGCAGGCACGACCGGGGGCAGGCGCCGGCCGCTGGGCGTGATCGCCGGCCTGACGCTCTCCTTCACCTTCGCCACGGTGGGGCTGGTCTACGTGATCGACGCCTTCGGGCTGCCGGGGGACATCACCCGCACAATCGCGATCGTCGTCCTCGCCTCGTTCGGCCTGATCCTGCTGGTCCCGCCGCTGGGGGACCGGGTCGAGGCCTTTGCCGGCCGCCTCGCCGGCGGTCCCCGCGCCGGGCGCGGCGAGGGGCTTTGGTCCGGCCTGCTGCTCGGGGCCAGTCTCGGCCTCGTCTACGCGCCCTGCGCCGGGCCGATCCTCGCCGGTGTGATCACCGTTTCGGCCACGCAGGATCTGACCGCCTCCAAGCTGGTGATCGCCCTGGCCTACGGGGTCGGGACCGGGGCGGTGCTGTACGCGATCCTGCTGGGAGGCCGCAGGCTGACCGACCGGCTGGCGCCGATCCGCTCGAAGATCAACCCGGCGATGGGCGCGGTGATGATCGCAGTCGCGGTGATGCTGGCGACGAACCTCGACATCCGCTTCGAGACCTTCCTGGCCCGCCACGCGCCATCCGCCCTCGTCGACCCTACCCACGGGGTCGAGGACAGCTCGGCAATCGCGGATGACCTCGCCTCGCTGCGCGGATCGGGTCACCCGGCCGCGCGGCAGGCGGGAGCCCGCCAGGCGGAGGTTGGCAGCCCGCTCCCCGTCCTCGGCCGGGCGCCGGACTTCACCGACCCGGGCGACTGGTTCAACTCGCGGCCGCTTACGATCGCCGGCCTGCGCGGCAAGGTCGTGTTGGTCGACTTCTGGACCTACACCTGCATCAACTGCCTTCGCACCCTGCCCCACGTCGAGGCCTGGTACGAGAAGTACCGACGCGACGGGCTGGTGGTGGTCGGGGTGCACACTCCCGAGTTCCCGTTCGAGCGGATCTCCTCCAACGTCAGCGAGGCGATCGCCGCCAACGGGCTCAGCTACCCGGTCGTCCAGGACAACGACTACGGCACCTGGAACGCCTACGGGAACCAGTACTGGCCCGCCAAGTACCTGATCGACGCCGATGGCAACGTCCGCTACGTGCATTTCGGCGAAGGCGATTACGGAGTGACCGAACGGGCGATCCGCTCCCTGCTCGCCGAGCGGGGGTCTCGGCACCTCGGCGCCGAGACGCGGGTCCGCGCCCAGGTGCCGTCCAGGACGGTGCTGACCCCGGAGAGCTATCTCGGCCTGGCCCGGGCCGAGCGCTTCGCCGAGCCGCCGCGCCCCGGAACACATCGCTACCGGGTGCCCGGGCGGCTGGCGCCCGGCCAGCTCGCCTACGGTGGCCGCTGGACGCTGGCGCCGGAGGGCGCCACCGCGGCGGGGGGATCGTCGCTCGACCTCGACTTCCACGCCCGCCGGGTCTTCCTCGTGCTCGGATCGCCGGGGCAGGCGAGAAGCGGCCGGGTGCTGCTCGACGGCCGGCCGCTCCCGGACCGGCTCGCCGGGAAGGACGTCCACGGCGGCGTGCTGGCGGTCGGCGCCCAGCGCCTCTACAGCCTGATTGACCTGCCGAGGGTCGGCAGCCACCGGCTCACCCTGCGTCTGCAGCCGGGGATCTCCGGATACGCCTTCACCTTCGGCTGAGCCTCAGCTCAGCCGAACCTCCGGGCCGAGAGGACGAGGTTGTAGAAGAGCGGCGGCGGCAGGCGCGGCTCGAGCAGCGACTCGTCGAGGCGCTGCAGGGCAAGGTAGCTGCGGAAGGCAAAGCGCCGCCAGGCCACCGGGACGGTGTCCGGCTCGGCGCTTGCCTCGACCGATCGAAGGCCCCACCCCCAGATGTTCGCGAGCAGCTCTTCGCCTCGGACCCGGACGGAATCGAAGCCGGCCCGTCCGAGGTCGTCGCGCAACTCGCCGGGGGAGAAGGCGTGGACGTCCACCTCGCTCTCCAGGGCATGCCCATTGTCCTCGGCATGGCCGTGGTGGGCGGCGGGGCTCGCTCCCAGCGCCAGGCGCCAGGCAGGCGCCAGCAGCCTGCCCGCCCGCTTCGGCAGCGCCGCGAGACGGTCGCCGTGGCGTGAGGGCTCCCCGCAGAAGGCGAGCGCCCCGCCCGGGCGCAGCACGCGGTGGAGCTCCGCGAAGGCGCGCTCCAGGTCGGGGACGTGGTGGAGGACCGCGTGGCCGAAGACCAGGTCGAAGCTCTGGTCGTCGAAGGGCAGCAGCTCGGCGTCGCTGACCTCGATGGTGACGGCAAGGCCGAGCTCGGCGGCATTGGCCTCCAGGGAAGCGAGCATCCCCGGCGAGATGTCGGTCGCGGTGGCGCTTCCGATCAGGCCGAGCTGCAGCAGGTTGAGCGAGAAGTAGCCGGTCCCGGCGCCGATCTCCAGCGCATCGCCGAACGGCTCGGGGGGAAGCCCCCCGAGGGCCTTGCGGAGCTTGGCGCGGACCTGCGCCTGACCGGTGGCGCCGAAGTCGATGCCCCATTTGGAGTCGTAGGTCTCGGCGGCGACGTCGTGATAGGCGGTGTTGACCTCGCGGATCCGCTCGGCGCTCGTCCCGGGGGCTGAGGGCATGGCGCCGAACGATACGGCTACGTTGCGGGATCTGTCCGAGTACCTGCAACAGGACCAGCCCCCCGGTGTCCCACCGCTGGCGCTGACCGGCGAGCGGACCCTCCCCGACCTTCCCGAGGAGAACTACTGGTTCCGCCGCCACCTCGTCGTCTACGAGTGGCTGGCACGTCGTTGCGGGGGATTGAGGGTGGCCGACCTGGCCTGCGGCGAGGGATACGGCTCCGACGTGCTGGCTCGAAGCGCCGCCGATGTGGTCGGCGTCGACGCCAACCCGCAGGCGTTCGAGCACGCCCGGCTGCGCTACCGACGGGCCAACCTACGCTTCGAGCGGGTGTTGGTCGAGCAGTTCGGCGAAAGCTGCGATGCGATCGCCTTCCTGCAGACGATCGAGCATGTCGAGCGGCCGGGAGAGCTGCTCGGCCGCTTCGCCGGCCTGGCGCCGGTCTCCTACGTCTCGACCCCCAACCGCCTCACCCTGGCGCCGCCAGGAGCGGAGAAGTCGGAGAACCCCTGGCACCTGCGCGAGTACACGATCGCCGAGTACCGAGAGCTGCTGCGGCCGCACTTCTCCCGGGTCGAGGTCCTCGGCCTCTTCCACGCCCGCAAGCTACGCGCACACGAGCTGGCGATCAGACTCGGCTGGGACCGCGTCCATCGCGCCCTCCGAATCACCAAGCCGTTCTATGACCGCTTCACCCCGGCGATCGCCGCCTCCGACTTCGCCCTGCGCCCGGAGGGTCTCGAGCGGGCGCTGGATTTCATCGCGATCTGCCATGCGTGACGCCGGCGACCTGGCGATCGTCCTTCACAGCCATATGCCCTATGTCGAGGGATTCGGGACCTACCCGTTCGGCGAGGAGTGGCTCTTCGATGCGGTGATCCGCTCATATCTGCCGGTGCTGGAGGTGGCGCGGGACCTGACGATGACGGTGACCCCGGTCCTCGCCGACCAGCTCGAGGAACGCACCGTGATCGAGCGGCTGCGGCAGTTCCTCGTTCGCTACCGGATCGGCGGCGCGGAGGCCGACCTCGGCGACCTCGACCCGGAGTGCCGGCCGGCGGCGCAGGGCGAGCTGGTCCGCTACCGGCACGCGCTGGAGCTGCTGGACCGGGGCGCGGGGGACCTGATCGGCTCCTTCAGGGAGGCGCAGGAGCAGGGCCGGATCGAGCTGGCGGCCTCGGCGGCGACCCACGCCGTGCTGCCGCTGATCGCGACCCGGGCGGGGATGGCGCTGCAGATCGAGACCGGGCTGCGCTCGCACCGGCGGCGCTTCGGCTGGGAGGGGGGCTTCTGGCTGCCCGAATGCGCCTATGTGCCCGGGCTCGAGTGGCGGCTCGCCGAGCACGAGGTGCGCTGGTTCTGCCTCAACCAGAGCGCCCACGAGCCGGGCAGGGCGGCGCTCGCCCCGGCGGCGACCAAGGCAGGCCCGGTGGCCTTCACGATCGACTGGGAGGCGGTCCAGTGGCTGTGGTCGCCGGGCGGCTATCCCTCCGGCGCCGCGTACGCCCAGTTCGCCGGGCGCTCGATGCGGGGGACACGGATATGGAAGGTCGGCGGAGGGCCGTATGACCCGGCGGCGGCGGAGGCCGCTGCGCGCGCTCAGAGCGTCGAGTTCTGCGCCGCCGCGGCGGAGCGCCTCCGTGGCTTCAGCGAGGTCGAGGGCCGTCGCGGCCTGCTCGTCTTCGCCGTCGATACCGAGTTGATCGGCCACTGGTGGTCGGAGGGCCCCACCTGGCTTGCCGAGGTGATCCGGGCGGCGCCGGGGCACGGCTTGCGATTGCTCACCCTCTCGCGGGCGCTGGACGAGCATCGGCCGGTGCCCCGGACGCTCCCCGCCTCGAGCTGGGGAGAGGGCGGCGACCTGCGCACCTGGGACTCGGCCCGGGTCGCGGACCTTGCATGGGGGGCGCGGCGCAGCGAGCTGAGGCTGCTACAGGCGATCGCGGGGGGGCTCGGCCGCCGTGCGGCGAACCGCGCCGCCCGCGAGCTGCTCGCGCTCCAGTCGAGCGACTGGGCCTTCCTCGACGGGCGCCGCCAGGCCGGCGAGTACGCCTTTCTCCGTGCCGTCAATCACTCCCGGGCGATGCTCGAGGCCATAGACTCAACCGCGCCGTCCCCCGAACCCCGCATGCGAGCCCTGGCACCGGATCTCAACCTCGCCCCCCTGCTACGTCCGTAGGGGATTGCCTTGACCCGAGCCCTGATCCTCTCCTGGGAGTACCCGCCGCTGATCGAGGGCGGTCTGGCCCGCCACGTCCGCAAGCTCTCGGAGGGCCTGGTCGACTCGGGGGTCGAGGTTCACGTCCTGACCCGCGGCGGTGAGGAGTCACCGGCCGAAGAGGACGCGGCGGGGGTGTCGATCCACCGGATCCGCGAGCCCAACCGCCCCACCGACCTGGGCGAGTTCGTGGCCTGGGTCGAACGGATGAACTCGGACATGCTCGCCGCCGGGGTCGAGCTTGGCGACCACCACAGCTTCGACGTCGTCCACGGTCACGACTGGCTGGTCGCCAATGCCTGCGACCACCTGGCGAAGCGCTTCGGGGTGCCGCTGGTGACGACGATCCACGCCACCGAGCACGGCCGCCACCAGGGCTGGGTCTCCGAGCATCCGCAGACCTACATCCACGGGGTCGAGCGCTGGATCACCAACCGCTCCGAGCGGGTGATCGCCTGCTCCCACTACATGCGCGAGCAGGTCGTCGACATCTTCGGGGTCGAGGAAGAGAAGGTCAGCGTGATCCCGAACGGGATCGATCCCGAGGACCTGCGCCCGCAGGACCCGGCGGAGCTGGAGCGCCTCCGTGGCGAGTTCGCCGAGCCCGACCAGAACCTCGTCCTGCTGATCGGACGCCTCGTCTACGAGAAGGGATTCCAGCTGGCGCTCGAGGCGATGCCGAAGGTGATCGAGGACGTGCCGGGGACCCGCTTCCTGGTCGCCGGGTCGGGGACCCACGAGGCCGAGCTGCACAAGCAGGCCGACCAGCTCGGCCTCGGCGAGCACGGGACCTTCCTCGGCTGGATCGGCGACGACGTCCTGCACTCGCTCTACGCGATCGCGGACGTCTGTGTCGTCCCCTCGATCTACGAGCCCTTCGGGCTGGTGGCGCTGGAGGCGATGGCCTCCGGCTGCCCCTGCATCGTCGCCGACACCGGCGGCCTGCGCGAGGTCGTCCCCCACGAGGAGGTGGGGCTGCGCTTCCGCCCCCGCGACCCCGAGGCACTCGCCGAGGTCGCGGTCCGGGTCCTCTCCGACGACGAGCTGGGCAGGCGACTGGTCGCCGAGGCCTACGACCACCTTCGCCGCTTCGACTGGAACGACATCGCCGAGCAGACCTCGGAGGTCTACGCCGAGCTGGTCTCGGAAGCAGCTCCCGCCTGACTTGGGTCCCGAAGCCTATGACGTCATCGGCCGCGGCTACGCGCAGAACCGGCGCCCCGACCCGCGGATCGCGGCCCGGCTGAGATCGGCGCTGGGCGATGCCCGCAGCGTCGTCAACGTCGGCGCCGGGACAGGGTCATACGAGCCCACCGACCTCGAGGTCATCGCGGTCGAGCCCTCGGCCGAGATGATCGCCCAGCGGCCGCCGGGTACGGCGCGGGCATTGCAGGCCGGTGCCGAAAACCTGCCTCTTGAGGACGATTCCGTCGATGCCGCGATGACCGTCTTCTCGGTCCATCATTGGCGTGACCCCGAAGCCGGGATCGCCGAGATGCGCCGGGTGGCACGGCGGCGGAGCGTCGTCCTCACCTTCGACCCCGACGCGCTGCAGAGGTGGTGGATCAGCGAGTACGCGCCGGAGATCGCCGACGACGACCGCGACCGGTTTCCGGCGGTCGAGCGGCTGCTTCAGTGGCTCGGGGGAGGCGTTGCCTCTCCGGTCGAGGTGCCCGCCGACTGCACCGATCTGTTCCTCGGCGCCCTCTGGGCACGCCCCGAGCTCATCCTGGAGAAGAGCGTCCGGGCCTCGACCTCCGGCTTTGCCAGGCTGGACCGGGCGATCGAGCGCCGCGCCGTGGCGCGGCTGCGGGCCGACCTCGAGTCCGGCGAGTGGGACCGCCGCAACGGGGCGCTGCGCCGCCGCGACCATCTCGACGTGGGGGTGCGGCTGATCGTCTCGAAGCTGCTCTAGCCCGGCTCGACCGGATGGGGCCAGCGCAGGCTCTGCGGGCGATCTCGCATTCGCAGCACCCGCGCCGGGACGCCGCCGACCACGGCGTTCGCGGGCACGTCCTTGGTGACCACGGAGTTGGTGCCGATTATCGAGTTATCCCCGACCCGGACGCCGCGCAGGATGCAGGCGCCGTAACCGATCCAGACGTTGGAGCCGACCTCGACGTCGCGCTTGTAGATGCCCTGGCGGCGGATCGGTGTCTCGACGTCGACCACGCCATGGTCGAAGTCGATGAACATCGCCCGGTCCGCGATCACGCACTGCTCTCCGATCCGCACTCGCTTGTACGCGGAGATCGTGCACTCCTGCCCGAAGACGGTCTTCTCCCCGATCTCGACCACGCCTTCGTGGCAGCGGATCTTGGTGCCGTCCCCGATCCAGACGAAGCGGCCGAAGTCGACCCGTCCTCGCCGGGCTATCTGGATCGCCAGCCCGCGGCCGAAGAAGACCATGCCCGCGGTGCTCCAGCGCCAGCCGGCGGGGGTGAGCAGCCGCCGCCACAGGTAGCGCCACAGCAGCCTCCCGTACTTGGGTGTGAGCATCCGGTTGGAGGCGAGGAATCGCAGCCGGCTCATCGCGGCGTGACTCTAGACTGAGCGCGGCATGGCCGACGTGACCGAATCAGCCTCGCTGGCCGACCGCCTGGTGAGCGGGGACAAGCGCGCCCTGGCAAGGGCGATCACCCTGATCGAGTCCGACGATCCCGCCGGCTGGGAGCTGGTCCGCGAGGTCTATCCCCGCACCGGAGCCGCCCGGATAATCGGCGTCACCGGCCCCCCCGGGGTCGGCAAGAGCACCCTGATCGGGGCCCTGACCGCCGAGCTCAGAGCGGCCGAGCGGGAGGTCGCGGTGCTTTCGATCGACCCCTCGAGCCCGTTCACCAAGGGCGCGCTGCTCGGCGACCGGATCCGCCTCTCCGACCACTTCCTCGATCCGGGCGTGTTCATCCGTTCGATGGCGTCCCGGGGCGCTCTCGGCGGGCTCTCCGAGGCCGCCCTCCAGGTGGCGCTGGTGATGGACGCGGCCGGCAAGGACGATGTCCTGATCGAGACGGTCGGCGTCGGCCAGGCGGAGATCGACATCGTCGACCACGCCGACACGATCGTCCTGGTGCTGATGCCGGGCTCCGGCGACTCGATCCAGGCGCTGAAGGCGGGGGTGATGGAGATCCCCGACGTGATCGTCGTCAACAAGGCAGACCATCCGATGACCGACACGATGGTGCGCGAGGTCCGCGGCGTGCTCGCGCTGGCCCATGAGGCCGGGGGCTGGCAGGTTCCGATCGTGCGGACCGAGGCGACCCAGGGCGAGGGCGTCGCAGAGCTGAAGGAGAAGATCGACGAGCACCGGGAGTCGATCGAGTCGGAGGGAACCCTGGAGAAGCGGCGTGCGCGCAACCTTCGCAACGAGGTGCTGGGGATCGCCGCATCCCGGCTCCGCCGCCGTCTGGAGGAATCGGTGGCCGGCGACGCCGAGATCGCCTCGCTGCTCGAACGGGTGGTCCGGCGCGAGCTCGATCCGGCGAGCGCGGCGGGGGAGCTGCTCGAACGCCGGGGCGATGGCTGATCCACGCGCCGCGCCGGGAGTCGGCCGGCCCCCCTCGCTGGAGCAGGCGCTGGACTGGGTCGATGACGGGATCGATGACCTCGGCGGGTCGGGCGTCGCCCGGGTGCAGGCGATCTTCGTCGACACCTCGAGCGGCGAGCCCGCCTGGGTGATCGCCAAGCTGGGGCGTTTCGGAAAGGCTGTGGCGATCCCGATCCACGACTGCGCCGCGGTTGCCGGACGGGTCTGGGTGCCGCACGAGCGCGAGGTCGTCCGCGGTGCCCCCAGCGTCGATCCGCAGCAGCCCTTCGCCCGCGAGCACGAGCTGGCGATCTGCGCCCACTACGGGGTCCACGAGGGGCACGGCCGAGCTGCCGAGATCGCCTCCCGAGCCCCCGGAGCGGTCACCGCCGAGCCGGCGCCGGCCGCCGAGCGTCGCGAGAAGGTGGAGGACGCCTAGAACCCGGGCGACGTGGGACCTCTCAGCTGCCTATATGGCGCTTCAAAGGTCCCACGCCCCTGGAGACAGCGGTCAACTCGGGACGTGGGACCTCTCAGCTGCCTATATGGCGGTTCAAAGGTCCCACGTCAGGAGAAGGGCTAGCAGCCGAGGGCGCGGGCGATCACCATCTGCTGGACCTCGTCGGTGCCCTCGCCGATCGTGAGGATCTTCGCGTCGCGATAGAAGCGGCAGACCGGGTACTCCTCGATGTAGCCGTAGCCGCCGTGGATCTGAACCGCCTCCTCGGTCGCCCGCACCGCGAGGCGGCCGGTGATCAGCTTCGCCTGCGCTGCGGTCAGCGTGAACGACTGGCCGGCGTCCTTCTCCAGCGCTGCCCGGTGGGTGAGCAGCCGGGCGGCCTCGATCTGCGCCGAGAGGTCGGCGATCTTCGCCTGGATCGCCTGGAAGCTGGCGATCGGCTTGCCGAAGGCGCGCCGCTCCTTGGCGTAGGAGATCGCCTCGTCGAGGGCTCCCTGGGCGACGCCGACCGCCATCGCCGCGACCCCGATCCGTCCCCCGTCGAGGATGTGGAGGAAGTTCTTGAACCCCTCGCCTCGGCGCCCGAGAAGGTTCCCCTCGGGAACCCGGCAGCCATCGAAGGAGAGCGGCCGCGTGTCGGAGGCGTTCCAGCCCATCTTGCGGTACGGCTCTCCGGCCTCGATACCCGGGGGTCCCGTTGGGGACGATGATGTTGGAGATCTCCCGCTGGCCGTTCTGACCGGTGAGCGCGGTGATCGTCACGCAGCCCGAGATCTCGGTGCCCGAGTTGGTGATGAACTGCTTGGCGCCGTCGATCACCCACTCGCCCCCCTCGAGCTTCGCAGTGGTCCGGGTCGCGCCGGCGTCTGAGCCCGCCTCCGGCTCGGTCAGGCCGAAGGCGGCGAGCCGCTCGCCGCTGCACAGCCGCGGCAGCCACTCGCCCTTCTGCTCATCAGTCCCCCAGAGGTGGATCGGCATCGTGCCAAGAGAGGTGTGGGCGGCCATCGTGATGCAGACCGAGGAGTCCACCCGGGCCAGCTCCTCGACCGCGAGCGCGTAGGCGAGGGTGTCGGCTCCGCCGCCCCCGTACTCGGGCGGGAAGGGGATCCCCATCAGCCCCAGCTCGCCCATCTTGGCGACGATCTCGTAGGGGAAGGCCTTGGTGCGGTCGAGCTCCTCGGCCACCGGCGCGACCTCGCCCCGGGCGAACTCCCGCACCGTGTCGCGGAGCAGCCGCTGCTCGTCGCTCAGCTCGAAATCCACGCCGCCACCCTAGCGGCCGGGCTGTGCCGCACCCTAGAGCTGGAGCGACTTGACCTGGAGCAGCTCCTCGATCCCGTAGCGGCCGTTCTCGCGGCCGTGGCCGGACTGCTTGTAGCCGCCGAAGGGGGCGAGCGGATTGTAGGTGCCGCCGTTGATCTCGATCTGCCCGGTGCGGATGCGGCGGGCGACCTCGATCGCCCTCTCCTCGCTCCCCGACCAGACCCCGCCGGCGAGGCCGTAGCTGGTGTCATTGGCGATCCGCACCGCGTCGGCCTCGTCCTCGTAGGGCTGGATCGCCAGCACCGGGCCGAAGATCTCCTCCTGGGCGATCGTCATCTCCGGGGTGACCTCGCTGAACACCGTCGGGCGCACGAAGTAGCCGCGGTCGAGGCCGTCGGGCGCCTCGGCGCCGCCGGTGACCAGCTTCGCTCCCTCCTCGAACCCCTTGGCGATGTAGCCGCGGACCCGCTCGCGCTGGACGTCGGAGACCAACGGACCGAGCCGGGTCCCGGGGTCGAAGGGGTCCCCGGGGGTGAACCACTCGGCCGCCGCCGAAGCGATCTCCTCGACCAGCCGCAGCTTCTCGCGCGGGACCAGCATCCGGGTCAGGGCGCTGCAGGTCTGGCCCGAGTTGAGGTAGCACTTGCCGACGCCGTCCTGGACGGCCCGCTCGAAGTCGGCGTCGTCGAGGATCACGTTCGGCGATTTGCCGCCCAGCTCGAGCGCCACCGGCTTGACCGTCGCCGCGGCCAGCTCGGAGACCCGCTTGCCGGCCCTGGTAGAGCCGGTGAAGGAGACCATGTCGACCCCCGGATGGCCCGCGACGGCCTCACCGGCGTCAGGCCCGGTGCCGCTGACCAGGTTGAAGACGCCGGGTGGCAGCCCGGCCGACTCGATGATCTCGGCGAGGATGAAGGCGTTCAGCGGTACCACCTCGCTCGGCTTCAGGACAACGGTGCAGCCGGCGGCCAGGGCAGGCGCCACCTTGAGCGCGATCTGGTTCAGGGGGTAGTTCCAGGGGGTGATCGCGCCGAGCACGCCGACCGGCTCGCGCAGCACCCGGGAGTTGCCGATCTGCTCCTCCCAGGCGACCTCCTCCATCACCGAGGGCATCGCGCCGAACTGCATCGTCGGCAACCCCGCCTGGATCTGCACCGAGAGCTTCAACGGCATCCCAAGCTCGCTGGAGATCGTCGCCGCGATCTCTTCGGAGCGCTCGCCGAGGCCCGCCGAGATCGCCGCCAGATAGGCGGCCCGCTCCTCGCGGCTCGTCGCAGCCCAGCCGTCGAAGGCCTTGCGGGCGGCGGAGACCGCGCGCGCGACGTCCTCAGCCGTCCCGGCGGGTATCGAGCCGATCACCTCCTCGGTGGAGGGGTTGATCACCTCGATCGCCTCGGAGCCCTGCGGATCGACCCACTCGCCGCCGATGAACAGCTTCTCGCGGGTCTGGATCTCTGCCGTTGTCGCCATCTCTCTGGGTCCTCCTAGGTCGTGGTGGTGGCCGCAGGGGTTGCTCCGGCCGGCGCCGGCGCGGCGGCGGAGATCGCTTCCGCGGTGCGGTGCGCGAGGGCCATTATCGAGATCATCGGGTTGGTGCCGGAGGAGGTCGGGAAGGCGCTGGCGTCGCCGATCCAGACTCCGGGGGTGTCGTGCAGCTCGCCCCAGGGGCCGGCGACGCTGGTCTTCGGGTCGTTCCCCATCCGGCAGCTGCCCATCTGGTGGGCGGAGAAGAGCCGGTGCCCGCCGAATCCGAGCGGCGCCCGCTGGGCGCCGGCGATGAACTGCTCGAGGTCGTCCCCCCGCCGCCAAGGGGCGGGGCCGGCGGCAAGGGCGCGGATCTCGATCGCGCCCGCGGCCTCGTGGATCCGCGCCTGGGCCTCGATCCCGTGCTGCGCGTTGGCGACGTCGACCTCGTCGTCCAGCACGTAGGAGTGCATCGCCTGGCCGTCGGCATCGATCGTCACCCGCCCACTGCCGCGGTCGCGGAGCAGGGCGATCGAGGTGGCGCCGTGCGCGTACTGCTCCATCGCCGCCTTGTGCGCCTCCGCGGTGGTGAAGGGAAGCGCCGAGGCGCCGATCCCGGTCGTGTACTGCGCGGTCTCGATCAGGAAGCCCCAGCCGTCGCCGGTATCGGCGAACTCGTCGACGACGCCGGTGTGCGGGGCGCCCCACCAGGCGCGCTGGTCCTCGACGTAGTAGCCGAACATCGCCGTGCAGGGATGGAGTCGCAGGTTCTCGCCCACGGCCGGCCCCCCGATCCGGGATCGAAGCAGCAGCGCCGGCGATTCCAGCGAGCCGCAGGCGACGACGACCTGGGGAGCGCGGACGGTGACCTCGGTGGAGCGCCCGCTCTCGGGATCCTCGTAGCGCGCCTCGACTCCGGCTGCGCGACCCCCCTCGACTAGGACCCTGCGCGCCGCGGTTCGGACCAGGATCTCCGCTCCGGCGGAGGCGGCGTCGGCGAGGAAGGTCTTGGCGGTGCTCATCTTCGAGCCGCTGATGTCGCCGAAGCCCATGTAGGCGGCGGTCTCCGGGCTGTAGCTGGCCGGATCCGCGTTGCGGACCACCCGCTCGAAGGACCAGCCAAGGCCATCGGCGCCCTCCTTCATCCGCAGGGTCGGACCGTTGTAGTCGCTGCAGCCGTCGTTCGCCCCGATCCGCTCCAGAACGGTGTCGAGATGGCGGTCGTAGTCGGGTCCGTCGACTCCCTCCAGGCCGAACTCCCGCGCCCACTGCTCGCGCACCCAAGGGGTGGTCCGCAGGCAGTTGGTCCAGTTGATCGTCGTGCCGCCGCCGAGGCCGGCCCCAGCCTGCATCGAGACGTTGCCGTCGATCGTCGGCACCGGCCCACCGCGGTAGTAGAGGTTCTGGTAGGCCCAGAGCTCGAGCATGTTGAAGTCGGACTCGTCGAAGTAGCCACCCGCCTCGAGCACGACAACACGGTGCCCGGCGCCGGCGAGGGTGCCGGCGATCACGCCGCCGCCGGCGCCGGAACCGATCACGACCACGTCCGCCTCGAGCGTCTGCTCGCCGCCCTCCGGGACGAGCGGGTGCAGGGGCTTCGGCTCGGTCGAGGGAGCAGCGATCGGCCCCGGGTAGCCGAAGGTCTTCCAGAAGGGGTTCTGCCCGGTGCTCTCGTCGGGGATCGCGTAGGCGAGGAAGAGGCTGCCGGCGACCAGCGCCCCGACGCCCGCGGCCGCGTCGGGCCCGAGCAGGGAGACGTTGCGGAGGATCTGCTCGCGCGAGGCAAGCGATGCTTCGGCGAACCCCTGCGCGCCGAGCGCGTCGAGCAGCTCGATCGTCCCGGAGAGCTGCTCGGGAGGCAGCTCGGAGATCAGCTCGGCGAGGGCGAGGTCGGCGCCGAGGTCGCTGCCGCGCCGCGCCCAGAACCCGTCGGGGTCGGGCTCCCGAGGGATCGCCGGCACCACCGTGTCGCAGATCGCCGTCAGGGTCTGCCGGTGAGCCTCGCTCAGCTCGGTTGCCATCCTCAACTCCTCCTGGTCCGTTTGCCCTGCCGACCAACCTAGCGCCTGCGCGGGCTCAGCTGCCGGCGATCTCCCGGGCCAGGGCGACGAACAGGCGGACGCCGACGCCCGTCGGACCCGTGCCGACGTAGGGGCGGCCGACGTCCCAGGCGGTGCCCGCTATGTCGAGGTGGGCCCAGGGGCGGCCCTCGACGAACTCCTCGAGGAAGGAGCCGGCATAGATCGTCCCGGCCTTGCGCTTCGCGGCCAGGTTGGTGAGGTCGGCAACCGTCCCCTTGGTCAGCTCCTTGAACTCGGGGTGCAGAGGCAGGCGCCAGGCGAGCTCGCCGGTCTCCTCGGCGGCTCGCTCGACCGCCGATGCGAGCTCGTCGTCGTTGGAGATCAGCGCCGCGTAGGTCGAGCCGAGGGCGACGAGGACGGCGCCGGTCAGGGTGGCGATGTCGACGATCCGCTCCGCCCCGAGCTCGACGCAGTAGGCGAGGGCGTCGGCGAGGATCAGCCTGCCCTCGGCGTCGGTGTTGTTGACCTCGACCGTCTTGCCGTTGTACTGGGTGATGATGTCGCCCGGCTTCACGGCGCTGCCGGAGGGCATGTTCTCGGTTGAGGGGACGACGGCGATCAGCTCGATCGCCAGCCCCAGCTCGGCGATCGCGGCGACCGCCTCGAGCACCGCGGCGGCCCCCGACATGTCCATCTTCATCTCGTGCATCGAGGTGCCCGGCTTCAGCGAGATCCCGCCCGTGTCGAAGGTGACGCCCTTGCCGACCAGCCCCAGGGTCGCACCGCCGCCGCCCGAGTAGCGGAGCACGATCAGCACCGGGTCCTCCACCGACCCGGCGCTGACCGCCACCAGCCCGCCCATGCCACGCTCGGAGATCTCGTCGGGGCCGAGCACCTCGGCCGAAACCGATTCGTGCTCGGCGTCGATCTGCTCGGCGCGCCGGGCCAGGTAGGAGGGCGTGGCGACGTTGGAGGGGAGATCCTGGAGCTCTCGGGCCCGGTTCTGGGCCTCGGCGCAGATCCGCGCCATCTCGACCTCGGCCGAGAGCTCGTCGGGGCCGAGCACGACCAGCTGCTCTATCTTCGCCGGCTTCTCCTCTTCGTCGGTATCGCCGAGGTAGCGGTCGAAGCGGTAGCCGGCGAGGATCGTCCCGGTGACTATCGCCGCGGCGGTCGCGGGCGGGTCGCCGGTTGCGGGCAGCTCCCAGGCGAGGCTGCGCGCCCCGAGCTCGGCGGCCTGCGTGGCGGCCAGCGCAGCAACCACCCTGGCCCGCTCGGGCTCCATCTCCTCGCGCCTTCCGAGCCCGGCGACGATCGCTCTCGGCGGTCGCTTGGGATGGAGCAGGGTGAGCTTCCTGTAGGCGGTCTTGACGTCATCGGCGCCACGTGCGCCGGAGAGGGATTCGGGCAGCTCCTCGCCGTCGTAGACCCCAGCGACGGCGATCTCCGCGTCCGCGTCCCCGATCGCGCTGTCGCGCACCTCCACCCTCATCGGGCGGTGAGTCTATGGGCTCGCGCCCGATCGGCTGCCGCTATCGTGACCGGTCCGGGCTTCGCGCCCGCCGATCCAGCGAATCTGACGAATCTCCGGAAGAAAGGCAGAGATGCCAAGCACTGTGATCCTCGGAACGGCGAGAACCCCTTTCGGGAAGATGGGTGGGGGGCTCTCGACCCTCGACGCCACCGATCTCGGCGGGGCCGTGATCGAGGCCGCCCTCGAGCGCTCCGGGGTCGAGCCGGAACAGGTGGAGCAGGTGGTCTTCGGGCAGGTCCTGCAGGCCGGGCAGGGGCAGATCCCCTCCCGCCAGGCGCAGATCAAGGCCGGAATCCCGAAGGAGGTCCCCTCGGAGACGATCAACAAGGTCTGCGCCTCGGGCATGCGCTCGCTCGGCCTCGCCGACCAGGCGATCCGCGCCGGTGACGTTGAGGTGGCGGTGACCGGCGGCATGGAGTCGATGAGCCAGGCGCCCTACCTGTTGCCCGGCGCCCGCTTCGGCTTCCGCATGGGCGACGTCTCGGCGATCGACTCGATGACCCATGACGGCCTGACCAACCCCTTCACCGAGAAGCAGATGATCAACGAGGCGAGCGAGGTCTCGAATGAGCTGGAGATCACCCGAGCCGACATGGACCGCTTTGCCACCCGCTCCCACCAGCTCGCGGCGAAGGCCAACGACGACGGCATCCTCGCCGAGGAGATCGTCGGCGTCACGGTGAAGTCCCGCAAGGGGGAGACCACGGTCGAGGCCGACGAGGCGATCCGGCCCGAGACCAACGTCGAGACCCTGTCGAAGCTGCGCGCGGTTGGAGGCGAGGACGCGACCCACACCGCCGGCAACTCCCCGGGGGTCAACGACGGCGCCGGCGCGATCATCGCCGTCTCCGAGGAATGGGCCGAGAGCAGCGGCCGCACCGCGATGGCGAAGGTCGTCTCCTACGGCTCTGTTGCCGACGATTTCCCCTACCTGGCGAGGACCCCGGCCAACGCCGCCAAGCAGGCCCTCGAGAAGATCGGCCGCTCGCCCGAGGAGGTCGACCTCTGGGAGATCAACGAGGCCTTCGCCTCGGTCGCGATCAACTCGATGCGGATGCTCGGGATCGACGAGGAGAAGGTCAACGTGAACGGCGGCGCGATCGCCCTCGGCCACCCGATCGGAGCTTCCGGCGCCCGCATAGTCGGCGGCCTCGTCCACGAGCTGCGCCGCCGGGGCGGCGGCCTCGGCGTAGCCGCGATCTGCTCCGGTGGGGGGCAGGGGGACGCGATAGTGCTCGAGGTCAACGGTCAGTAACCGCAAACCCCATCCCACCAGCAACCCCGGCATCCCCGGACGCGAAGCGGAGGAGATGCCGGGCAGTTATTCCCCCGGACGCGAAGCGGAGGAGATGCCGAGCAGTCATTCCCCCAGACACCGAGACCGAAATGCCTGAGCAGAGTAGGCACCACCCCGCCGCCCCCGGACGCGAAGCGGAGGAGGCGGCGGGCATTTCTTCCAGGTCGAAGAACGCCGCGGCGTTCTTCGACCTGGACAAGACGCTGATGGCGGGGTCGTCGGGGATGGTCTTCGCCCGGGTGGCGGCGAAGCGGGGGATCGTCTCGCGACGCCAGCTCGCCCGCTGGGGTGTCGACCACCTGCGCTACCGGCTGCGCGGTGTGAGCGACGAGCAGACCGCGGAGGTGCTGAAGGTTGCACGGGAGCTGATCACCGGGGTGCCGAGCGTCGAGATCGACCGCATGGGGCCGGAGGTGATGGCGGGAATCCTGCCGCGGGTCTACCCGCAGATGCTGGAGGAGATCAATGCCCACGCCGATGCCGGGCGGCGGAGCTTCATCGTCAGCGCCGCGGGCAACGGGATCGTCTCGACCTTGGCCGGCGTGCTCGGCATGGAGGGCGGGATCGGCACCAGCTACGAGGTCGACGGAGAGGGCGCCTTCACCGGCCGCCTCGATGGCCCCTTCGTCTACGGAGAGGGCAAGGTCGAGGCGATGCGGGCCTTCGCGGCCGAGCACGGGATCGACCTCGGTGCCTCCTACGCCTACTCGGACTCCACCTCAGACCTGCCGATGATGCGCGCCGTCGGCCATCCCGTCGCCGTCAACCCCGATCCGGCGCTGTCCGAGGTCGCCCGGCGGGAGGGCTGGCCGGTGATGCGCTTCGAGCGCCTTGGGCGGCGCCTGGGGATCGCTTCGGCCGCGCTGCTCGCCGGCCTGATCGGGCTCGGCGCCTCCCGGGTGAGGCGCAGGCCGGCCGCCGCAAGGAGCAGGATCCCGGTCGGCCGCCTGCTCGCCTGACGCCCACCCGCACCCGGCCCCGTCTGAGCGCGGATTACACTGCGAGCAATGGCGGTGGAGCCCCGCTCCCTCGAGCGCGAAGGCGATTTCAGCACCCTCTCCGGGCATCCGGTGAAGCCCGTCTACGGCCCGCAGGACGGGCCGAGCGACCCCGAGGAGAGCCTCGGCAACCCCGGCGAGTACCCGTTCACCCGCGGCCCGTACGAGACCATGTACCGGGGCCGCCTCTGGACGATGCGCCAGTTCGCAGGCTTCGGCACCGTCGAGGAGACCAACGAGCGCTTCCACTACCTGCTCGAGCACGGGCAGGAGGGCCTCTCCGTCGCTTTCGACATGCCGACCCTGATGGGCTACGACTCCGACCACGCCCGCTCCCTCGGCGAGGTGGGGCGGGAGGGGGTCGCGGTCGACACCCTCGACGACATGATCCGCCTGTTCGAGGGGATCCCGCTGGCCGGGGTCTCGACCTCGATGACGATCAACGCCCCGGCGGCGATCCTGCTCGCCTTCTACGTCCTCGCGGCCGAGGAGCAGGGCACCGCACCGGAAGACCTCGCCGGGACGATCCAGACCGACATCCTCAAGGAGTACATCGCGCAGAAGGAGTGGTGCTTCCCGATCTCCCACGCGATGCGCCTGGTCACCGACATGGTCGAGTTCTGCTCGCGGCGCATGCCCCGCTGGCACCCGATCTCGATCTCGGGCTACCACATCCGCGAGGCCGGCTCGACCGCCGCCCAGGAGCTCGCCTTCACGCTGAAGGACGGCTTCACCTACGTCGAGGAGGCGATCGGGCGCGGCCTCGACGTCGACGAATTCGCGCCGCGGCTCTCCTTCTTCTTCAACGCCCACATCGACTTCTTCGAGGAGATCGCCAAGTACCGCGCCGCCCGCCGCATCTGGGCCAGGGAGATGAGGGACCGCTACGGGGCGAGGAAGCCCGAGTCGATGCGGCTCCGCTTCCACGCCCAGACCGCCGGCGTCAGCCTCACCGCGCAGCAGCCGCTCAACAACATCGTCCGCACCACGATCGAGGCGCTGGCGGCGGTGATGGGGGGGACGCAGTCGCTGCACACCAACTCCTACGACGAGGCGCTGGCGCTGCCGACCGAGGAGGCCGTGCGGGTGGCGCTTCGCAGCCAGCAGATCATCGCCTCGGAGTCCGGGGTCACCAACACCGTCGACCCGCTCGGCGGGTCCTACTTCGTCGAGAAGCTGACCGACGAGATCGAGTCGGAGGCCTACGACTACTTCTCGCGGATCGACGAGCTCGGCGGCATGGTCGAGGCGATCCGCAAGAACTTCCCCCAGCGGGAGATCGCCGAGGCCTCCTTCGAATACCAGCGGGAGCTCAATGATCGCCGCCGGATCGTCGTCGGGGTCAACGACTTCCACCATGACGAGGAGGAGGTGCCGATCCTGCGGATCGACCCGGCGCTGGAGCGCAAACAGGTCGAGCGCCTGGCCGCGATCCGGGCGGGCCGAGATTCGGCCGCCGTGGAGCGCTGCCTCGCCGACCTCAAGCAGGCCGCCGGGGCGGAGCGCAACCTGATGGAGCCGATAATCGCCGCCGCGCGGGTGCGCGCCACCGAGGGCGAGATGATCGCCGCGATGCAGGAGGTCTTCGGGACCTACACCGAATCGCCGGTCTTCTAGGCTTCCTCGCCGATGGAAGCCGCCACCGCGCGCAAGATCCGAGTGGTCGTGGCAAAGCCCGGCCTCGACGGCCACGACCGGGGCGCCAAGATCATCGCCCGCGCCCTGCGCGACGCGGGCATGGAGGTGATCTACACCGGGCTTCACCAGACCCCCGAGCAGATCGCCGAGACGGTGATCCAGGAGGACGCCGATGCTGTCGGCCTCTCGATCCTCTCCGGGGCGCACATGACCCTGGTGCCGCGGGTGGTCTCGCTGCTCTCCGAGCAGGGAGTCGACGATGTCCTGGTGACCGTGGGCGGGACGATCCCGGCCGAGGACATCCCGGCGCTGAAGGAGCTCGGGGTCGCCGAGGTCTTCACCCCGGGGTCGGGCACCGACGAGATCGTCGAGTTCATCCGCTCCGGCGCGGCCGCGCGGCACCCGAACAGATAGATCGAGGATGACATCCGTCCGGGAGTCCTTCCCGTAAGAATCGGGCGGATGCTCGGACGGATGCTCGACAAAGCGATGGACTGGGCCGTCGTCCCGGGCTTCTCCAGTCTCGGCTACCGTGCTCGTGACCGGCTCCACCCGCGAGGACCGCTCGAGCTGAAGGGGCGCTCGGTGATGGTCACCGGCGCCAGCTCGGGGATTGGCGAGGCGGCCTGCGTCGCGATCGCACGGGAAGGAGCGAAGGTCCATCTAGTGGTCCGCAGTCGAGAGCGCGGCGAGCGGAGCCGCGAGAGGATCGCCTCGGCTTCGGGCTCGGAGGCGCTCGAGCTCCACCTCTGCGACCTCTCCAGCCTCGCCTCGGTGCGCGAGTTCGCCACCGGCTTCGCCGCCTCGGGGTCACCGCTCCACATCCTCGTCAACAACGCCGGCGTGCTGCCGGCAGAGCGGGTCCATACGGAGGAGGGGTTCGAGCTCGCGTTCGCGACCAATGTCCTCGGACCCTTCCTGCTGACCGCGTTGCTCCTGCCCCCCCTGCGCCGCGCCGCCCCCTCGCGGGTGATCAACGTCTCCTCGGGAGGGATGTACACGGAGAGGATCCACCTCGACGACCTCCAGCTCGAGCGGCGCGAGTTCGACGGCGCCCGCTTCTACGCTCATACGAAGCGGGCCGAGGTGATTCTGAGCGAGGAGTGGGGGAGACGATTGGCGCCCGACAGGATCACCGTCCACTCGACCCATCCGGGGTGGGTCGCCACACCGGGGGTGCAGGCCTCGCTGCCGCGATTCAACCGGGTGATGGGTCCGTTACTGCGAGACCCCGCCGCCGGCGCCGACACGATCGTCTGGCTCGCCGGCTCGCCGGGTGCCGCTCGCAGCACCGGGGAGTTCTGGCACGATCGTCGTCCGCGGCCGAAGCATCGCGTCCCCTGGACCCGCGAGAGCGCTGCGGAGCGCCTGCGGCTGTTCAACGAGTGCGAGCGGCTCTGCGGCCTGCCGCCGGGTGGCGCAACCGTCTCTGAGTCCACCGATCCCGAAGGAGAGTGAGTGCCTATGGCCCGCTACGTGGGCACGATTCCAAGCCCCAGGAGCCCGGAGGAGGTCTTCGACTACATGGCGATGTTCTCGAACGTCACCGAGTGGGATCCGACCGCGGCGGAGGCCCATCCGATCGGCGCCAACGACCCAGGCCCCGGTGCCCGCTTCCACGTTCTGGTTCGCTGGATGGGCCGTGAAATACCACTCGACTACGAGACGACCTCGTATCAGCGGCCGAAGCGGATCGTCCTCAGAGCCGAGAACTCGACCACGATCTCGCAGGACACGGTCACGGTCAGGCCGACCGACTCGGGCTGCGAGATGACCTATGAGGCGCAGCTGACCCTGAAGGGCGTGATCAAGCTGATCGACCCGGTCTTCGGCCTCGCCTTCAAGCGGCTCGGCGACAACGCCGCCGCGGGACTTCGCCGCGAGCTCGGGCGAGGGACCGATTGACTGGTCAGTCAGCCGTCTCCGTAATCGCTAATATCCGCGCCCGCAACGCACCCGCGGCCGTGTCGTCCAAGACCCGCGGAGTGCCCTGAATCCCCTCAAGGAGGCCTTACGTGAAGATCTGCGTCCTGGTCAAAGAGGTACCGGACGCCGCGGTGCAGAAGCGGATCGATCCGAACACGATGCGGCTCGACCGGAGCGGCGAGAAGAACCTCAATCCCTTCGACACGCACGCGATCGAGGCCGCGATGCAGATCAAGGAGGGCGGCGCGATCCCGGTCGAGGAAGTGGTCGCGGTGACCATGGGCCCCGATTCGGCGGTCCGCGCCCTGCACAAGGCGGTCGCCCTCGGGGCCGACCGCTCCCTGCATCTCTCCGACGCCGTGCTCGAGGGGTCCGACGTCTGCGCGACGGGCTATGCCCTGGCGAAGATCCTCGAGGCGGAGAGCCCTGACCTCGTCCTGCTCGGCCAGCAGTCCGATGACGGCGAGTGCTACACGATCGGCGCCGTCGTCGCCGACCACCTGAAGATGCCCTCGCTGACCCAGGTGATCAAGATCGACGTCGAGGACGGCAAGCTGCGCTGCGAGCGCCAGGCCGAGTACGGCTACGACACGGTCTCGGTCGAGCTTCCGGCGGTGATCAGCGTCGGCGACGCGATCAACGAGCCCCGCTACCCCTCGCTGAAGGCGATCATGGGCGCGAAGAAGAAGCCGCTCGACACCAAGGCCACCGGCGACGTCGGCATCGAGGCGGGCCGGGTCGGCGAGAGCGGCTCCCAGACCGCCGTCCTCGAGCTCAACCCCCCGCCGCAGAAGGAGTCGGGCGAGATCATCGAGGACGAGGACACAAACGAGACGGTCGAGAAGATCGTCGCCTGGCTCGACGAAAGGAAGCTGATCTAAATGGCTGGCATCCTGGTCTACGCCCTCCATGACGACGAGGGCAACTTCAACAAGAACTCGCTGGGCGCGATCTCGGCGGCGTCGAAGCTCGCCGCAGAGCTCGGCTCCGAGGCGGCCGCGGTGGTCGTCGGCGAGGTCGCCGACGACGCCTGCGCTTCGCTCGGGACCTACGGCGCAGCCAAGGTCTACCGGGCCAAGGACGTTCCGGAGGGGCTCGCCCAGCCGATCATCGACGTGATGGCGAAGGTGATCGGAGAGCAGGGACACAGCTACGCCCTGTTCGGCGGCGGGCTGCTCGGCTTCGAGATCGGCGCCGGGCTGACCGCGCGCCTCGGTGCCGGGGTGACGATGGAGGTGACCGAGGTTAAGGTCGCCGACGGCAAGCTGGTCGCCGAGCGCCCGATCCTCCAGGACTCGCAGATCGCCGACGTCGGCTACGTCTCCGAGCCCGGGATCATCATCGGCCGCCTCAACGCCTTCGATGTCGAGGAGTCCGGCTCCGGCGCGGCCGAGGTGGTCGACGTCTCGGTCGAGCTCTCGCCCTGGTCGACCAAGGCCTCGATGATCGAGCGCGGCGAGCAGCGTGGCGCCGACGTCAACATCGAGGACGCCGAGATCCTGGTGGGCGGCGGCCGCGGCCTCGGCGAGGCCGACGGCTTCAAGCTCTGCGAGGAGCTGGCCGACTCGATGGGCGGCGCGGTCGCCGCCACCCGCGCCGTGGTCGACGCCGGCTGGTACCCCTACGCAGCCCAGATCGGGCAGACCGGGAAGACGGTCGCTCCGAAGCTCTATCTGGCTGCCGGCATCTCAGGGGCTATCCAGCACAAGGTCGGGATGCAGAACTCGGAGAACATCCTGGCGATCAACAAGGACCCGAACGCGCCGATCTTCGAGTTCTCCGACCTTGGCGTGGTCGGCGACCTGCACAAGATCGTCCCCAAGCTGACCGAGGCGATCAAGGCGAAGAAGGGCGGCTAGCGCCCGGCGATCGCCATGGCCCACGCACCAGTCGAATACCCGCCCCCGTTCGATCCCGATGACGTGATCGGTCCTCCGACCGATCCGGAGGAGGACCGGATCGAGGTGGGAGTCGCGATCGTCGGCGGCGGTCCCGCGGGGCTCGCCTGCGCGATCAAGCTGATGCAGCTGCTGGAGGACGAGCCTGAGCTGAGCGAGCGGCTCGGCGAGGTCCCGGTGGCCGTGGTCGAGAAGGGGAAGGTCGCCGGGGCGCATCTGCTCTCCGGTGCCAACATGCGCCCCTCGGCTATGCGGGAGCTGTTCCCGGACATCGATCCGTCCGAGTGGCCGGTCTACCAGGAGGTGACCAAGGACGCCGTCTACTTCCTCACCTCGAAGGCCGCCTTCCCGCTGAAGCCGATGCCGCCCAACTTCCGCAACCACGGCAACTACGTCACCTCGGTCTCGAAGCTGGGGCGGTTCCTCGCGGACAAGGCGGAGGAGGCCGGCGTCTACCTGCTCGCCGAGACCGCCGCGACCAAGCTCCTGGTGGAGGACCGGATCGTCAGGGGTGTCCGCTCCGGCGATCGCGGCCGCGGCAAGGACGGGGAGGAGCTGGCGAACTTCGAGCCCGGCTCGGACCTGGTGGCCAAGGCGACGGTGCTGGCCGAGGGGACCCTGGGCCACCTCACCTACGCCGCGCTCGACTACTTCGACCTGCACGGGGTCGACCCGCAGCGCTGGGAGCTCGGCGTGAAGGAGGTCTGGGAGGTCTCCGAGCCGCTCGACCGGGTGATCCACACCCTCGGGTGGCCGCTTCGCTGGAGCGGCAAGTACGCCGAGGCGGGCGGCAGCTTCATCTACCCGATGGGGGAGGACAAGGTCTGCATCGGCCTCGTCGTCGGCCTCGACTACACGGACGCCACCTTCAGCTGCCACGACGCCCTCCAGCTGATGAAGACCCACCCGTTCATCAAGAAGATCATCGACGGCGGCAAGCGGGTCGCCTGGGGGGCGAAGACGATCCCCTCCGGCGGCTACTGGTCGATGCCGAAGCGGCTTTCGGTGCCCGGGATGGTGATCGCCGGCGACGGCGCCGGGATGGTCAACATCGCCGAGCTGAAGGGCGTCCACTACGCGATGCACGCCGGGATCTACGCGGCGGAGGTGATCGTCGAGGCGCTGAAGAGCGACTCGGTCAACTTCGAGGCCTACGACGAGAAGGTCCACGAATCGGTGATCGAGAAGGACATCTACCGCTCCCGGAACATGCGCCAGCCGCTCTCCAAGGGCCTGATCGCCGGCGGCATCTTCGGCAGCGCGATGGTCGCGACCAAGGGCGCCTTCCCCGGCGGCCACTGGCGAAACGAGGACGACGCCGAGGCCGAGATGGAGATCGGCAAGGCGGCCGAGAAGTACCCGCAGCCCGACAACGAGCTGACCTTCAACAAGCTCGACTCGGTCTTCCTCTCCGGCAACGCCACCCGCGATGACGCGCCCAACCACATCCGGGTGCAGACCCGGGTTCCGCGCGAGATCGCCCAGACCTGGGTCTCGATGTGCCCGGCGCAGGTCTACGAGATCCCCGACGAGCAGCTGTCTGACGGGGCCGAGGTGGTCGACGTCCACGTGACCGCCTCCAACTGCGTGCAGTGCGGGGCGATCACCGCCAAGGGCGGCCGGCTGACCCTGCCTGAGGGCGGCGACGGCCCCCTTTACCAAGAGACGTAGTAGCGCTCGAATACGCTCGCGGTCGTGCTGGTCCTCGGAATCCTCGCCGCGGTCGCTGCGTCCTGTCTCTACAACCTCTCGATCGCGATGCAGGCGCTGCAGGCGCGCGAGGTCGCCCCGCGACCACGGGCTGAGGCCATCGCTGCTGGTACGGCTGGTCAAGAACCCCCGCTGGCTGGGGGCGACCGGGATCGGGTTGCTCGGCTGGCCCCTGGAGCTGGCGGCGCTGCTGCTGGCGCCGCTGACCGTGGTGCAGCCGGTCCTCGCCTCGGGCCTGCTGCTGCTGCTCTACCTCGGCGCCAGCCGCCTCGGCGAGCGGCCCGGCGGACGCGAGTTCGTGGCGACGGGGGCGATCCTGGTCGGACTGACCGGCGTCGCCCTGGCCGCGCCCGAGCGGACCACCGAGCACGCCGGCTCGGTGGCGCTTGCCGTCTCGCTGGGGACGATCGCGCTGATCGCGCTGCTGCCCCACCTGCTGCGGGGACGGATAGGGGCGGGAGCGTTCATCGTCGTGGTCAGCGCCGGCTGCGGCTATGCATGGACCGGGATCGTCAGCAAGCTGGTCACCGACGAGGTCGCGGCCGGCTCGATCGCGCATCGCGCTCGTCTGGCTCGCCACCCTGGCGGGCTCCGAGTTCGTCGCGCTGCTCAGCGAGATGAGCGCTCTGCAGCGCCGTCCGGCCACCCACGTGGCGCCGCCGATGTTCACGGTCCAGGTGCTGATCCCGGTGCTGGCCGCGCCCTTCCTGTTCGGGGAGAGCTGGGGGGACACGCCGCTCGGGGGTGTCGTGCTCGGCGCCTCGATCGCGATCTCGGTCGCCGGCACCGCGCTGGTCGCCGCCTCCCCCGCGGTCGCCGGGGTGCTGGAGACGGCGGCGCAGCGCGAGAAATGACGCTGGGGGCCGGTCGGGCGGGATAACGGCAGGTCCCGCTGCTAGCCTCCGGGCGCGCTGATACGCCCTCCGGGCGAGTGCTCCGATACCCAGCGCGCTCCGCCGATAAGAAGCCTGGAGAAGCAATGCCACTGCCCGCGCCCGCAGACGCAACCCGGCCCGATGCCTCGAGCTTCGCGATCGGGTTCGATCACCGTGACCGGGCGCGCCTGCATCAGCTCTGGGACGAGGTCCTCGATTCGGAGCAGTGGTCCGAAGGTCGCCTGCTGGACCGCTTCGAGCAGCGCTGGTCGGAGTGGAACCGGCTCCCGGAGGCGGTCGGGACCTCGAGCTGGGCGGGCGGCGCCCTCGCCGCCCTCGAGTTCGCCGGGGTCCGGGGCGAGACGGTTCTCTGCCCGTCGAACACCTTCATGGCGACGCCGCTGGCCGCGCTCAGCGCCGGGGCCGAGGTCGAGTTCGTCGACTGCAACCGCGAGGACCTCTGCATCTCCTTCGCCGACTTCGAGGCGAAGGCGGAGCGGCTGCGGCCCCGTGCCGCGATCCTCGTGCACATCGGGGGCCACCTCGCCTTCGATGCGGATCGGATCGCCGCCTACTGCCGGGAGCGCGGGATCTTCCTGCTCGAGGACTGCGCACACGCCCACGGCGCGGACTGGAACGGCAGGAGGCCCGGGTCGTGGGGTGACGCCGGCGTCTTCTCGCTCTATGCGACCAAGACGATCTCGACCGGCGAGGGCGGTGTTCTGGTCACAGCCGACCGCGACCTGGCGGAGTTCGCCCGCGCCTTCCGGAACTACGGCAAGCCCGAGCACGAGGTCGCCGGCCTCAACTTCCGGATGAGCGAGTTCAGCGCCGCCCTCGGCCTGGTCGGCGTGGAGCGCATGGAGGAGATCGTCGCCTGGAAGAACACCTACGCGCGCCGGCACCTCGATCCCCAGCATCGCGCCCGCCTGGAGCTGCCGGAGGGGATGACCTCGGGCCTCTACAAGTACGTCGTCTTCGAGGAGATCGAGCGCTCCACCGGGCGCGTCTACGACCGCCCCTGCCACCGGATCATGGGGACCGGCGCCGAGCTCCCGAACTCGGACTGGGTCGCCGAGAACCACTGGTGCGTTCCCCTCTACTACCGCCCCGCCTCCCGCGAGCAGGCCATGGAGCAGGCATGAGGGTCCTGGTCACCGGCGGCGGAGGCTTCATCGGCTCGCATGTCGTCGACCGGCTGATCGAGCGGGGGATCACGCCGAGGATCTTCGATCTCAGCGCCTCCCCGTATCACTCGCCGCTCGAGGTCGAGACCTTCACGGGCTCGATCACCGATCCGGCCAACCTCGACCTGGCGATGCGCGACTGCGATGCGGTGATCCACCTCGCCGCGGTCGCCGACGTCGCCCACGTCGTCGGAGACCCCGTGCTGGCGGAGGAGGTCAACACCCGCGGCACCCTCAACGTGCTCGAGTCGGCCGGCCGCACCGGCGGCGGCAGGGTCGTCTACGGCAGCACCACCTGGGTCTACAGCGACGCCGAGCCGCACGCGGTCGACGAGGAGACCCCGATCCCGGCCCCACGCCACCTCTACACCGCGACCAAGCTTGCGGGGGAGACCTACTGCGCCGGCTACGCGGAGCTCTTCGACCTCGATTACACCGTGCTGCGCTTCGGCATCCCCTACGGGCCGCGTGCGAGGGCCGCGGGCGTCGTCGCCCGCTTCATCGACCTGGCGCTGGACGGCGAGTCGCTGACCATCGCCGGCGACGGCCAGCAGTGCCGCAGCTTCGTCTACGTCGAGGACCTCGCGGCAGGCGTGGTCGCCGGGCTGGCGCCGGAGGCGAGGAACCGCACCTACAACCTCTCCAGCGACGAGACCGTGACGATCCTCGAGATCGCCGAGACCGTGCAGGAGATGACCGGGGGTTGCGAGATCGTCCACACCCCGCCGCGGCCGGGGGACTTCCCCGGCAAGGAGATCTCCAGTGAGCGGGCCCGGGAGGAGCTCGGCTGGGTCGCCGATACGCCCTTCCGCGAGGGCGTGCGACGCTACGTCGAGTGGGTGCGCGCCTCGCGCCTGCCAAGCCCGGTCACGCTCGAGCGGCCGGGAGAACCGAAGGTGCCGGTCAACGGGGACCGCGCCCCCACCTCGCTGCTCGCCGGTTCCGAGAAGGCCGAGCAGGAGCCGACCCGCGTGCTGGTGCTGACCGCGGACATCGGCGAGGGCCACGACCTGCCGGCGCGGATCATCGCCGCCGAGGTCGAGCAGGAGATCCCGGGCAGCCAGGTCGAGATCGCCAATGGCCTGGCGGCGATGGGCCATCTGCTGCACGCGGTCGTCTGCGGGGGCTCGAAGGTGACCTTCCGCTGGATGCCGTGGCTTTTCGACATCCAGTACTGGCTGCTGGCCCGCCTCGCACCGACCCGCTGGCTCGCGCACCGGCTCGGCTACTGGCTCGGCTCCCGTGGGTTGCTGCGACTGATAGCCGAGCACGACCCCGACGTGGTGATCTCCACCTATCCCGGGGTGACGGCGATCCTCGGGATGCTGCGCCAGAAGCGGCGCCTACCCGTTCCCGCGCAATCGGCGATCACAGACCTCGCCGGCCTGCATTTCTGGGCCCATCCGGGAATCGACATGCATTACGTCACCCATCCCGAGTCGATCGAGGAGGTGCAGCGGATCGCCGGGCCGGCGAGCGTCGAGTGGGCCCGTCCGCCGATCTCCCCCGACTTCCTGATGCCGCGGACCCGCGGCGACGCGCGCCGCGCGCTCGACGTCCCGGCGCACGCCCGTGTATCCTGGTCTCCGGCGGCGGCTGGGGGGTGGGCGACCTGGAGGGCGCGGTGAAGGCCGCCCTGGCTCTCGAGGACACCCTGGTGGCGTGCGTAACCGGCCGCAACCAGGCGGCCCGGGAGAAGCTCGAGCAACGCTTCGGCGACGAGCAGCGGCTGAGGATCCTCGGCTTCACGGACCAGATGAGCGACTGGATGGCGGCGGCCGACGCGATGGTGCACTCGACCGCCGGCCTGACCGTGCTCGAAGCCCATATCCGGGGCTGCCCGGTGGTCTCCTACGGCTTCTCGGTCGGGCACCTGCGTGCCAACAACAGCGCCTTCGAGCGCTTCGGGCTGGCCGAGGTGGCGCGCTCCGAGCACGAGCTCGAGTCGGTCCTGCGCCACGTAACCCGGGAGCGGCGAGCCCCCGCGTCGACCTTCGCCTCGCTGCCCTCGATCGCCTCCAAGATCCTCGCCGCGCGGCCGCGGGTCAGGCCCCAGGCGGTCTGGCACCTGCGGGTCAACCGGCTCGCCACGGCCGGGCTGATGACCCTGATCGCGACGATCCTTGTGATCGCCGTCGCGGCCTCGGTCAACTGGGACACCCCCTACCGGGTGATCGCCAAGCCGATCGAGCGACGCCTGCACATCGGCAAGCAGGCGACGACTCCGCAGCCGGAGCCGCCCCCCGACCAGGCGGAAGACGAGCCCGCCTCTCGATGATCCGAGCCCTCGCCGGGGCCGGCCTCGGGGCGGCCGCGGTGCTCCATGCCGGGCCGGCGCTGGCGCCGGTCATGCCCGGGGTCGGTCCGGCTCTCGGCCTTCGTCACCGGCTTGATAGCGTCGCCGGGGTCGCGCTCACCTTCGACGACGGGCCCCACCCGCAGGGGACGGAGCGGACCCTGGCGGTCCTCGGGGAGGCCGGCGCGAGGGCGACATTCTTCCTGGTCGGCGAGCAGGTCGATCGCGACCGCGGCCTGGCGGCCGAGATTGCCGCCGCCGGGCACGCGATCGGCCTCCATTGCCATCGGCACCGAAACCTGCTGCGGCTGGGGCCGGGGCAGATCCGCGCCGACCTGGAGCGGGGGCGGGCGCTGATCGAGGAGGCGACGGGGCGGCCGATCGCCCTGCACCGCCCGCCCTACGGCATCTACAGCGGCGCCGGGCTCGCCGTTGTGCGAAGCCGCGAATGGGAGCCCGTGCTGTGGTCGCGCTGGGGCCGCGACTGGGCCGCCGGCGCAACCCCGGAGTCGATTGCCAGCCGCTGCAGTCGCGACCTGCGCGGCGGGGAGATCCTCCTGCTCCACGATGCGGACCACTACAGCGCTCCGGGCTCCTGGCGGGCCACGGTGAAGGCGCTGCCGGCGATCATCGACGAGATCGCGCGCAGGGATCTGACAATCCTGCCGCTCGACTGCGGCCGGCCTGACCGGACGGGGGTTGTCGCTTCGCCGCTCTAGAAGTACTGCTGCGATGGCACCGGCAGCCGGCCCAGCTTGGTTTCCGGGATCGGTGCGTCGGCGAGCCGTCGCTCGCGCGGCGGCGCCACGGTCCACTTCTCACAGCCCGCGAACGCCTCGTTGAGGCGGCGGGCAAGAACGCTGCGCGGCTGATCCTGGTCGAAGATCCTCTTGGCCATGTCTCCGTCCTTCCGGGTCAGGTGACTGTCCGGCAGCATGGCGCTCGTGTCAGACGTAACGCAAGCGCACCCCGAAAAAGAACCCCCAGGTTGCGGAATCGCCCCCGATCGGGCCTATGAGGCGCCGACGAAGCCGCCGATCGCCTCGGCGAGCCGCTGCGGCTGGTCGAGCGCGACGAAGGTCTTGGCGCCGGCGATCCGCTCGATCCTCGCGTCGGGCAGCCTGCTCGCCAGGCGCTCGGCGTGGCGGATCGCGAACAGCCCGTCCTCGGGCGCCCAGGCGAGCAGCACGGGCCGCTCGAATCGGGCGAGGCGGGCGCTGGCCTCGGTCAGGTCGCGGTTCCGGATCCCGGCCGTCAGCCGGCGGGCATCCTCGCGGATCCGGGCGTCAGAGCTCGATGGGGCGAGCCAGGCATCGACCAGCTCCGGCGGGATCGGGCGCGCGGTCAGCAGCCCGTAGACGAAGCGGCGCACTGGGCCCAGCCGGAAGGGCACGGTCAGCGCCCGGAAGCCGCCGGGAATCCTGGCGAGGGGAGGCATCGCGTTGAAGGGGAAGGGGGGGAAGTTGTCCTCGGTATCGCAGTTGGTGAGCACGAGGCGGTCGACGACCTCGGGCCTCTGCGCGGTGAGCATCTGGGACACCGCGCCGCCGGTGTCGTTGCCGACCACCGTCGCCCGTTCGATCCCGAGCTGGTCGAGCAGCTCCCCGACGAGCGAGGCCATCGCCGGCGGGGCGAGGTCCGCGGTGGGCTTCATCGGCAGGGTGTGGGAGCCCATCGGCCAGTCCGGGACGATGCAGCGGAAGCGGTCGCTGAGCAGGTCGGCGACTCCGTGCCAGAGGCGGCCGTCGACCAGCAGCCCGTGGACGAAGAGGATCGGCTCGCCCTCTCCGGCCTCCCTGTAGCGCACGGGTCCCGCGGAGAGCTCCAGCACGCGGTGGGGGAGCGAGGCGAAGCGCCCCGTCTGCCCGGATTGATTGGCTTCGGTGGCAGTGCTCATCTGGTTCCTCCTGGGCGCGGGCCGTGGTTGCGGCCTTTGACATACAAACAGTAGGTATCTAACATACATACAGCATGAATGTCAAGGCGGGAGAGGAGCCCGTCCAACGGGGCGGCCGCAAGGCCGAGCAATCCGAGGCGACCCGGGCGGCGCTGGTCGCGGCGGGCCGCCGGCTGTTCGGCGAGCGCGGTTACGCCGCCGTCGGCACCGAGGAGGTTGTGCGCGCCGCCGGGGTCACCCGCGGCGCCCTCTATCACCATTTCGGCGGCAAGAGCGACCTGCTCGAGGCGGTTTACCGCCAGGTCGAGGAGGAGATCACCACCCGGATCGCCGAGGTCGCCCTGGCCTCCGGCGCTTCGGGCCCGGTGGAGTCGATGAGCGCCGGGATCGCGATTTTCATCGATGCCTGCGCCGAGCCGGAGGTGCAGCGGATCGTCCTGCTCGACGCCCCCGCGGTGCTCGGCTGGGACCGCTGGCGGGAGATCGCCGCCTCCTACGGGCTCGGCCTGATCGAGGCGAGCCTCGAGGCGGCGATCGAGGCCGGCGAGATCTCACCGCAGCCGGTGAAGCCGCTCGCCCACGTGCTGATGGGCGCCCTCGACGAGGCGGCGATGCTGGTCGCACGCTCCGAGGACCCCGGGGTGCGCGGCGAGGTGACCGCAGTCCTCGAGCGGCTCCTGGAGAGCCTCAGGACCCCAGCGCCGTGACCTCGCCCAGGGCGCGCCGGGGGGCGGCGCCGCTTCGCAGGCGCGCCGCGCCGCCGGACTTCTGCCTCGGCGCCGACCGGCGCCGTCAGCTCGGCGCAAACCGCCTCGACGACGGCCGGGTCGAACTGTCCCCCTGCGCAGAAGCGCAGCTCCTCGATCGCCTCGGCGGCGCTGCGGGCCTCCGAGTAGGGGTGCTCCGCGGTGATCGCGTAGAAGGCGTCACAGGCGAAGACGATGCGCGAGGCGAGCGGGATCTCGTCGCCGGCCAGCTCGTCGGGGTAGCCCGTGCCGTCGAAGCGCTCGTGGCTTGAGCGGACGATCGGTGCCACCGGGGCGAGCGAGGGCGCGGCGGCGATGATCCGCTCCCCGAAGATCGTGTGACGCTCGATGAAGCGGCGCTCCTCGGCGTCGAGCGGCCCCGGCTTGCGGAGGATCGCGTCGGGAATCGCCATCTTGCCGATGTCGTGCAGCTGCGCCGCGCGATGCAGAAGGGTCAGCTCACTCGGCTCGAGGCCGAGGCGCTGGCCCACCTTCATCGCCAGCCCGGCGACGCTGTGGCCGTGGCGGCCGAGATCCGGCTGGCGCTCCTCGAGCGCGGCCAGCAGCGCCTCCTCGACCTGGCTCCCCGCCGAGATCCGGCCGGAATCCTTGCTCTCGTACATCCGCACGTCGGCCGTCTGCAGCGCCGCCGTCGGGTGGGCCGCATCCTCGGGGATCAGGGCCCGGCCCCAGGAGCTGGTCACCTGGAAGCCTCCGCCGTCCTCCCGCAGCGCCTCCTCTGCCGCGGCGACCGCGGTGTCGAAGCGCTCCGGCGCGCAACGGAGGAGTACGCAGAACTCGTCCCCGCCGATCCGGTAGGCCGAGCCGTAGGGCCTGACGGCGTCCCCCAGCGCCCGGCCGAGGCGGCTGAGCAGAGCGTCCCCAGCGGGGTGCCCGAAGGTGTCGTTGTAGAGCTTGAAGCCGTCGAGGTCGAAGAGCAGCAGCGCCACCGGCTCGGTCAGGGTGGCCGAGCGGCACTCGCGGGCCAGGTCCGCCTGCATGCGGCTGCGGCTGCCGAGCGAGGTCAGAGAGTCCGTCTGGGCCCGCTCCAGCAGGTTCTGGTTCTGGCGTACGCTGGCGGCGAGACGGGCGAGGAGCGCGATCACGGCCACCGCGGCGAGAAGCACCGAGAGCCCGCTGGCCGGTGAGAGGTAGTGCATCACCAGCAGCCCGACGACGATCGCGCCGAAGATCACCGGGACCATCAGCTCCCGCCAGCCGTCGAGCACGGCGAAGGAGCGTGAGGGCTGCACCTCCGACTGCCAGGCGGCGACCCCGAGTGCGGAGGCCGAGAGCAGGTAGAACGGCTCGGTCCAGTCGCCCGACGCTGCGCTGGAGCTGGTCGACTCGAGGCTGAAGCCGATGTCGGCGATGGCGGTGGCCACCAGCCCGATGAACAGCATTGTCCAGGTTCTCCCGGGCCGCCAGCCGGTCAGGGCGATCACCCCGACCACGGCGCTCAGAAGGACGATGTCGAGCAGCGGATAGGTGAGGTTCACCGCCACCTCAGCCTGCGTCCCGCTGGTGCGGTCGGCGACGAAGTCGAAGATGAAGGTCGTCCCCAGCGCGGCGGTTCCGAGGGCGGCGACCACCGCGTCCATCCAGAGGCGCGGGTCGATCTCCCTGATCCTCGCCCGCACCAGCAGCCAGAGGCCGGCGAGCAGCAGCGGGTAGAGCGCCAGGTAGCCGGCATCAGACGGGGAGGGGGAGGGGGGCGAGGGGTCGTGGAAGTAGAACCAGGTCCAGTAGGTCTCGCCTGCGGCCCAGGCGAGGATGCCGGCGCCGATCAGGACCCACGCGGAGCGCTCCCTCGGCGTGTAGGCGGCGCGCCCCAGGCAGGCGAGGCCGGCGACGATCACGACCGCGTCGTAGATCGGCCCGCCCACGGCGAAGGCGAGGTCCCCACCGCCGACCCCGGAGAGGTCGAAGATCGCGATCAGGGCGGTGGCCCCGAACAGCCCCAGGCCGAGCCGGCGACGGATCCTCGCCGCGCGACGCTCGTAGCGCTCGCTGCTCTCGAGTGCTCTCGGCACCCTCTCGGTATCGGCAGGACCCTCGCTAGACTTCACCGCCCGATGAAGACCGGCATCCACCCCGAATACACGCTCTCCAACGTCCACTGCTCCTGCGGGAACCAGTTCTACACCCGCTCGACGTCTGCGGACCTGCACGTCGAGCTGTGCTCCGCCTGCCACCCCTTCTACACGGGCAAGCAGAAGCTGGTCGACACAGGTGGGCGGGTCGAGCGCTTTCAGCGGCGCGCCGCCAAGCGCGCCAAGGCCAGGACCTAGCTCCCGGTGGACGGGGGGCCGCCGAACGACCCCGCCGGCACCGGGTGCGCCACGGGGGAGAGGGCCGACAACGGCGCCGACCCGATGCGGATGCCCGACGGCGCCCTGGTCGCGAAACGCGACGCGCCGGTCGGCGGGCAGGCGGTGCTCGAGGGGGTGATGATGCGCGGGATCTCGGTATGGGCGGTGGCGGTTCGCACGCCCACAGACGAAATCGAGGTCACCTCGGAGCCTCTGGTCTCCTGGGCGAAGCGCCACCGCCTCCTGCGGTTGCCGATCGTCCGCGGCGTGGTGGCGCTCGCCGAGTCGATGAAGATCGGCTTCCGCGCCCTGGCGATCTCAGCCAACGCGCAGCTCGACCCGGACGAGCAGGAGGAGATCGGCGGCTTCACCTGGGGGTTAACGATCGTGCTGTCCCTGTTGCTCGCGGTCACCCTCTTCTTCCTGATCCCGGTCGGGGCGACCAGCCTGATCAAGGACCAGCTCGGCTCTCCCTTCCTCTTCTGGCTGGTCGAGGGAACCCTGCGCACGGCGATCTTCATCGGCTACATCGTCCTGATCAGCCGCCTCCCCGACCTGCGCCGGGTCTTCGAGTACCACGGCGCCGAGCACAAGACGATCTCCTGCTACGAGGCCGAGGACGAGCTCGTCCCGGCGCGCGCCAAGCTCTATTCCCGCCTTCACCCCCGCTGCGGCACCAGCTTCCTGCTGATCGTCATGGTGCTGGCGATCTTCGTCTTTGCCCCGATCGGCCTGCCGGCCTGGTACTGGCTGCTGCTCTCCCGCATCCTCGGCATCCCGCTGATCGCCGGCCTCTCCTACGAGGTGATCAAGTGGGCCGGCAAGCACCGTCGCAAGGGCTGGGTGCGAGTCCTGATGTGGCCCGGGCTGATGCTGCAGAACCTGACCACCCGCGAGCCGGACGAGAGCCAGCTCGCGGTGGCGATCGCGGCGCTCGAGGCGGTGCTTGCGGTCGAGAGCCCGCTGGAGGAAGGCGCCTCCCCGATCGAGATCGTCGCCTGATCGCCCGCCCGCTCCGCGGCGGTCTCCGCCTCGCTCTCCTCCGAGCTCTCCCGACGTGGGACCTCTGAGCCGCCATATAGACGCTTGAAAGGTCCCACGTCCGGTGGGGAGTGACGAGAGGGCGGCAAACGTCACAATCCCTGCGGATGATCGAATCGCTCGTGCAACAGATCCAGGACCGGTTCGCCGATCTCGAGGCGCAGATGTCCGACCCCGAGGTGATCGCCGAGCGCGAGCGCTACGCGCAGGTCGGGCGCGACTACCGGGAGCTTCAGCCCGCGCAGGCACTGGCGCAGGAATACCTGCGGCTCCGCGACGACCTCGAGGGGGCGCGAGAGATGCTCGCCGAGGACGGCGACGACCCCGAGCTGAAGGCGGTGGTCGCCGACGCCCCGGCACGGCTCGAGCAGCTCGAGGAGGAGATCCGCCTGGCGATGGTCGAGCGAGATCCGAACGACTCCAAGAACGTGCTGGTCGAGATCAGGGCCGGCACCGGCGGCGACGAGGCGGCCCTCTTCGCGGGGGACCTGTTCAAGATGCTCACCCGCTACGCCGAGGAGCAGGGCTTCGCGACCGAGGTGATCTCCCAGTCACCGGCCGAGGTCGGCGGCTTCAAGGAGATCACCTTCGGGGTGAAGGGCGACGGCGCCTACTCGGTGTTCAAGTACGAGGGGGGCACCCACCGCGTCCAGCGCGTCCCCGCCACCGAGTCGCAGGGCCGGATCCACACCTCGACCGCGACCGTGGCCGTTCTTCCCGAGGCGGAGGAGGTGGAGATCGAGATCGACCCGAACGAGCTTCAGATCGACGTCTACCGGTCCTCCGGTCCGGGCGGGCAGTCAGTCAACACCACCGACTCGGCGGTGCGGGTCACCCACCGGCCGACCGGGATCGTGGTCTCTATGCAGGACGAGAAATCCCAGCTCCAGAACAAGGAGCGGGCGATGCGGGTGCTGCGGGCGCGGCTCTACGAGCGGAAGCTGGCCGAGCAGCAGGCCGAGATCGCCTCCGAGCGCCGTGCCCAGGTGGGCAGCGGCGAGCGCTCGGAGAAGATCCGCACCTACAACTTCCCCCAGGGGAGGGTCACGGACCACCGGATCAAGCACACCTCGCACGACCTCGACGGGGTTCTGGGCGGGAACCTGGCCGAGTTCACCGAGGCGCTCGCCGCCGAGGAGAAGCGCCGGCGGCTCGAGGCACAGGCTGCGGATGCGCGCTGAGGCCTCCCGGCCTGCGGCGGCCGCGGCCGGGGAGGCTCTGCAGGCGGCGAGCGAGGCGCTGGCGGCGGCCGGGGTCGAGACGCCCCGCCTCGACGCCTCGCTGCTGCTCGCCGCCGCGACAGGGGTGGAGCGCTCCCGGATCGAGGCGGCGCCGGAGCTGGAGATCCCCGCGGGAGCGGCGAGGGAGTTCGCGACGATGGTGCGGCGGCGGCTGCGGCGCGAGCCGGTCGCCTACATCCTCGGCTCGAAGGGGTTCCGGTGGATCGAGCTCGAGGTCGACCGGCGGGTGCTGATCCCCCGCCCCGAGAGCGAGCTGTTGGTCGAGGTGGCGCTCGAGCTCGGGCCCGCCAGGGTCCTCGACGTCGGCACCGGCTCGGGGGCGGTGGCGCTGGCGATCGCGGATGAGCTGCCGGCTTGCGAGGTGACCGCGACCGACACGTCCGCCGCGGCCCTGGAGGTGGCCCGCGCCAACGCCCGGCGCCTCGGTTTCGCGGACCGGGTGACGCTGATCGAGGGCTCGGTGCCCGGGGGCGAGGCGTTCGACCTCGCCGTCGCCAACCTCCCCTACGTCGCCGACGCCGACCGCGCCGCGCTTCAGCCGGAGATCTCCTCCTGGGAGCCGGCCGAGGCGCTGTTCGCCGGCGCCGACGGCCTCGAGGTGCTGCGCGAGATCGTCCCGCGGCTGGCGGAGGTGGCGAGGACCGTCGCCCTCGAGGTCGGCGCCGGGCAGGCGGGCGCGGTAGCCGCCCTCGCCACGGAGAGCGGCTTCGGCTCGCAGGAGACCCGCGTCGATCTCGCGGGAATCGAGCGCACGGTCGTGGCGAGGCGATGAGCGAGGCGGTCTCCGTCAGCCGCGACGGGGGCGGCGAGGCGCGCGCCGCGCTGGAGCGCTGCGTCGCCTCGGGCGGGGTGGCCGTGTTCCCGGCTGACGGCCTCTACGGGCTCGCCTGCGACCCGCTCGACGCAACGGCGATCGAGCGGGTCCACAGGATCAAGGGCCGCGACGATGGCAAGCCCTCGGCGGTCCTCTACTTCTCCCCGCTCGCCATGCGGGAGCTGCTCGAGAGCCTCGGCGAGCGCACCCGGGAGGCGGTGGCGGCGTTGATGCCCGGCCCCGTGACCCTGGTGGTCGCAAACCCTGGCGGTCGCTATCCGCTCGCCTGTCGCGAGGACGCCGGGCGTCTCGGCCTGCGGCTGATCGGCGGACCCCTGGCTGGCGCCGCCTGCCCCGTGTTCCAGACCAGCGCCAACCGCAGCGGTGAGCCGGCCCCCGCCCGCTTCGGTGAGATCGACGCCGGAGTGCTGGCCGGCGCCGATCTGACGATCGACGGCGGCGAGCTGACAGGGAAGCCCTCCACGGTGGTCGACCTGACCCGGCTGGAGCGCGACGGCGAGTGGCGCCTGCTCCGCGAAGGGGGGATGCCCGAGGCCGAGGTCCGCGGCGCGCTCGCAGGGTTGGATTAGGCTCGCGGCCCCCAGTGGCCCGGGAACGCCGCCCGCGCCTCCTCCTCGGAGGCGAAGATGTCGACCCGGTAAGCCATCGCGTCGCGCACCTCCCAGACGAGCACAACCTCCTGGGAGACCTCGATCCCGGTGCTCCGCCCCCTGCCCCGAAGGACCGCCACGTTGAGCACCCTGCCTTGATCGAGGTCCTCGAACCCGCGGGCCACGAACTCGATCTCCTCGATGCCGTCGCCAAAGGACTCCCAGTAGCGGCGCATCCCCTGGCGCCCGCGGTAGGTGTCCGGCTCGGCGGCGAGCCCCACCGGTGTGGTCATCTCGAACTCCGGGTGGATGAGGGGCAGGAGGCCCTCGACGCCTTCCCTGGCGAGCGTCTCGAAACCTGACCGGACCATCTCCACGTCGGCCGCCGACATGGCCGGAAGGGTAGACCGGCGGCCTCGGGCGCCATTGCTATGGTCGGCCTCGATGAGCCAGGAGCTGCCAGAGGATTTCCAAAACGCGCCGCTGGCCGAGGTCGACCCCGAGATCGCCGCCGTCCTCGACGGCGAGCTGCGCCGCCAGCAGGGAACGCTGGAGATGATCGCTTCGGAGAACTTCGTCCCCGCCGCGGTGCTCGAGGCCACCGGCTCGGTGCTCACCAACAAGTACGCCGAGGGCTATCCCGGCCGGCGCTATTACGGCGGCTGCGAGGAGGTCGACGTCGCCGAGCAGCTGGCGATCGACCGGGCCAGGGAGCTGTTCGGCGCCGAGCACGTCAACGTCCAGCCGCACGCCGGCGCTCAGGCGAACAACGCCGCCTACATGGCGCTGATCGAGCCGGGCGACACGATCATGGGCCTGGCGCTCGACCACGGGGGGCACCTCACCCACGGGATGAAGCTGAACGTCTCAGGCAAGCTCTATGAGGTCGTCCCCTACCACGTCAGCCGCGAGGACCTGCGGGTCGACATGGACGAGGTCGAGCGGCTAGCCAATCAGCACCGGCCGAAGCTGATCGTCGCCGGCTGGTCCGCCTACCCGCGCCAGCTCGACTTCCCCGCCTTCCGTGAGATCGCCGACTCGGTCGGCGCCCGGCTGATGGTCGATATGGCGCACTTCGCCGGACTGGTCGCCGCCGGAGAGCACCCGAACCCTGTGGAGCACGCCGACGTCGTCACGACCACCATCCACAAGACGCTCTGCGGGCCGCGCAGCGGGATGATCCTCTGCCGCGAGGAGCTCGCCAAGGACATCGACCGCTCGGTCTTCCCCGGACAGCAGGGCGGCCCGTTGATGCACGTGATCGCCGCCAAGGCGGTGGCCCTGGGGATCGCCTCGAGCGAACCGTTCCGGGCCCGGCAGCGGCAGACGATCGCCAACGCCCGCGCTCTGGCGGAGGGCCTTGGGGCCGGTGGGGTCGAGGTGCTCACCGGGGGCACCGACGTCCACCTGGTCCTGGTCGACCTGACCCCGACGGGGCTCGACGGGAAGACCGCCGAGTCGCGCCTCGAAGAGGTCGGGATCACCGTCAACCGCAACGCGATCCCCTTCGACGAGCGGCCCCCGATGAATCCCTCGGGGCTGCGGATCGGAACCCCGGCGCTCACCACCCGCGGCCTGCTCGAGGACGACCTGCGAGAGGTGGCGGCGGTGATAGCCGAGGCCCTCGGAGAGAATTTTGAGGCGCAGAAAGCGTCCCTGTCCGAGCGCACCCGTGCGCTGATGGACCGCTACCCGCTCTACCCGCAGCTCTCTCCAGCCTCCGTTTGACCACCCCCGCACGCCGGAAGCGGAGGGGGAGGGGTTGAAAGTGAGCAGAGTGGGCACCACCGCCGCACGCCCGGACGCGAAGCGGAGGGGAGTGGGCACCACCGCCGCACGCCCGGACGCGAAGCGGAGGGGAGTGGGCACCACCGCCGCACGCCCGGACGCGAAGCGGAGGGACGTGCAGGCGAGCGACGTGAAGGTCTGGGTGGACTGCACGGCCGCCGCCCATCCGCTGGTCCTGCGCCCGATCATCGAGCGGCTCCGCTCGGGCGGCCATCAGGTCTTCGTCACGACGCGCTCCTACGGGCAGACCCTCGGCGTACTCGACCGGCTCGGGATCCCCTACGAGGCGGTCGGAACCCACGGCGGCGCCTCCCGCGCGGGCAAGGCACGAGCGCTTGCCTCCCGCTCGCGCCGGCTCGCCGGGATCGCATGGGAGCGGCGCCCCGACCTGGCGCTCGCCCACGGCTCCGTTGACCTGGCGGTCGTCTCGGCCGGCTTCCGCATTCCCTCCGTGCAGATGCAGGACTACGAGTTCGCCGGCCTGCAGCGGCAAGCCGCCTTCCGGGCGGCGCGGCGGGTGATGGTCCCCGACTCGATCCCGGTCGAGCGGCTGGCGCGGGTCGGGGCGCCCGAGCGCAAGCTGTTCCGCTTCCCCGGCCTCAAGGAGGAGTACTACCTTGCCGACTTCGAGCCCGACCCCACCGTGGTCGGCGCCCTGGGGATCGACCCCGCGGACGTGCTGGTGGTCGTCCGTCCTCCGCCGGAGACCTCCGAGTATCACGCCCCGAGCGATCTCCACCGGCGCCTGCTCGATCGCCTCGCGGCGGCGGAGGGCACCATCTCCGTGGTCATCCCCCGCACCGGGGACCAGGCGGAGACGGTGCGCTCGATCGGCTCCCCGCGCCTGCTCGTCCCGGAAGCGGCGATCGACGCCCAGAGCCTGATCGCATACGCCGACCTGGTGGTCAGCGCCGGCGGCACGATGAACCGCGAGGCGGTCGCCCTCGGCACACCCGCCTACACCACATTCGCCGGGCGAATGGGCGGTGTGGACGAGAGGCTGATCGCCGAGGGCAGGCTGCTGGTTCTGGACGATCCGCAGGAGCTGGCCCTGGAGAAGCGCCGGGCAACCGGGGCCGAGCGGGTGCGCCGCGATCCCGATCTGCTGGTCCAGGGTGTCCTCGGGGCCGTCGGGTAGCCTCACCCTCCGCCCCTCCGCTTCGGGACCTCACCGGGGCCCCACGAAATGGCATCGACAACCGACGCCGTCCTCGCCTTCATCGTCGCCGCCGCGATCGCCTGGGTGCTGGTCCCCCCGGCCGAGAGGCTGGCCCGGAGGATCGGGGCGATCGACTATCCCCGCGACCGCGGCCTGCACGATGCCCCGACGCCGAAGCTCTCGGGCCTGGCGATCCTCGCCGCGGTCGAGGTGGCCGGCTGGATCTGGCTTCCCGGCGACGGCGAGTCGCGCTCGATCCTGCTCGGGGCGGCTGCGATCGCGCTGGTCGGCGTGCTCGACGACATCTACGACCTGCCGGCGCTGCCGAAGCTCCTCGGGCAGATGGTCGCAGCGCTGATCCCGGTGCTGGGCGGCGTCAGGGTGGACGCGCTCACCCTGCCGTTCATCGGCGGCTTCGAGCTGGGATGGGTCGCCTACCCGGGGACCGTGCTGGCGATCGTGGCGATCGTCAACGTCACCAACTTCATCGACGGCGTCGACGGACTCGCCGCCGGCGTCTGCGCGATCGCGGCGCTGGCGCTGGCGATCATCGCCCTCTCGCTGGACCGGAACGCCGCCGGCGTGCTGGCCGCGCTCACCGCCGGGGCGGCGCTGGGCTTCCTGCGGCACGGCTTCCCGCCGGCGTCGAGTTTCATGGGCGACACGGGCTCGAACCTGCTCGGCTACCTGCTGGCGACCGCCGCGATCCAGGGCGCGCTGAAGACCAACGCGGTGGTCGCTTTCGCCTTCCCCCTGGTGGTGCTCGCGGTGCCGATCCTCGACAGCGGCTTCGTCGTCGCCAAGCGGCTCAAGTACCGCCAGCCGATCTACCAGGCCGACAGGTCCCACTTCCACCACCGGATGGCAAACATCGGCTTCTCGCAGCGGCGGACCCTTGCCTACCTCTACGGCTGGACGCTGATCCTCGCGGCTCTGGCCCTTGCCCTGCGGTTCGTCCCCTACAGCGACAATCACGGTCATTTCAACGCCGGCTGGACCGCGGTGATGATCGTCTGCGGCCTCGCCGCGCTGGCGGCCAGCATCTACCTCGTCTATGTGCTCGAGATCCTCAAGCTGCGGCGGGTCAGGGGGCGCCAGCTGCGCGGCATCAGCCTCGAGGCCGGGCGTCCCGAGCCCGACGCGGCGACGATCGACCGAGGCGTCGCGGAAGAGCTGGAAACGGGGACCTTCCCGGCTGTGGATCCCGAGACCGGCGAGTTCGAGGCGCTTGGTCCCGAGCGGCCGGATCCGGCGCCCTGACGGGGCCGCTGAGAGGGCGGCCGGGAGCGCCGTTCGGCTATAGTCGCCCCGCCGCCAGCGCCGGGGAGTCGCTCCCGAGCTGAGCGGCTCTGTCTCTTCCAGTGCCACCCGCGACCGCAATTGTCAGGCCGTCAGACCACAGGCTCCGATGAACGACGAGCGCTCCCCGAGGGCGGAGGCGGCCACGGCCGGGCTCCAGCTGATCGTCGCGATGGTCATCGGCGGGGCCGTGGGGTGGGGTCTGGGAGCCCTGCTCGATCTAGCCGTCCCGCTCGGCCTCGCCGGCCTCTTCGCGGGGCTTTTCGCCGGACTCGGCCTTGTCTACGCTCGCTTTAGAAGGATCTGAGCGAGTCGGGGGCGCCAGCCGCGCCCTGCGGGCGCTGCGCTACCTCGACCTGGTCGTGCTGGGGCTGGCCCTGCCCGTCTTCCTCCTCGCCGGCTGGCCGCTGCTCGGATACGGGGTGATCGCCGTCGTCTGGCTGATCCAGCGAGCGGTCCAGGTCGCGGCCGAGCGTCGCACGACGCGGGCGCTCGCGGACGGTGACCGCCGCTCTGCGATGGGCGTCCTCGCCGGGTCGATCCTCGGCCGGGTCTGGCTGGTCACGCTCTCGATCCTCCTGGTCGGCGGCCTGGCCGAGCGCCAGGACGGGCTCGCGGCGGCGATCCTCAGCGCGGTCCTCGTCACCGTCTCGCTCGCATCGCAGGCACTGGCCAGGCTGCTCGAGCCCGAGCAGGATGCGGCATGAAGACCCGCACGAAGGTCCTGCTCGGGGTCGGGCTCTACTTCGCCTTCGCGATCGCGCTCGGGATCCTCTTCGGCAGCGCCGGCAAGAACAACGAGTTCAAGCCACAGAACGAGTTCAAGGTCGAGCCCTGGATCAACATCAAGATCGGCGGCATCGACCTCAGCATCAACAAGGTCGTCCTCTATCTGTTCCTGGCCAGCGCCCTGACGATCGCCGTCATGGTGTGGATCTCGCGGCGCATGCAGCAGAAGCCGAACAGGGTGCAGATGATGGTCGAGGTCGCCTACGACCTGACCCGCAACAACATCACCGGCGGGAACATCGAGGAGCACAGGCTGGCGGCGAAGTGGTTTCCGTTCCTGGCAACCCTCTTCTTCTTCATCTGGTTCTCGAACATGATCGGCTACATACCGCTGCCGATCAACACCCGCGACCCGATCGACATCTTCGGTCTGGAGATTCCGGCATTCGCCCTCTACGCGGCCACCGCCAACATCTCGATCCCGCTCGCCCTGACCCTGGTCGTCTGGGGCTCGTACCACGTCGAGGGGATCCGCGCCAAGGGCCTGATCGCCTACCTGAAGAGTTGGCTGCCGGCAGGACTGGAAGACATGAACCCGTTCGGAAAGGCGGCGATCTTCGCGATCGAGGTCGTCTCCCACTTCGTGCGGCTGATCTCGCTCTCCGTGCGACTCTTCGCCAACATCCTCGCCGGCCACCTGCTGCTGCTGTTCATGGGCGGCGGCCTCGCCGTCCTGCTCGGCCTGGCGGCGCTGGGGGCGCTGACCGCCCCGATGGCCTTCGCCTTCTACATCTTCGAGGTCGGCCTAGTCGCCACCCTGCAGGCCTTTATCTTCTCGACCCTGACCGCGATCTACATTGGCGGCGCGACCGCCGAAAGTCACTAGAAAAGGAGCAGTCTCGATGGATCTTTCGCCAATTGCAGCGATCACCGACACCGGCATAACCGATGCCGGCAAGGCGATCGCCCTCGGTGTGGGGGCCGGGCTCGGCTCGATCGGCGCCGGCATCGGCATCGGCTTCATCTTCGGCAAGGAGATCGAGTCGGTGGCGCGCCAGCCCGAGATGAAGGACGAGCTCCAGAGCATCCGCTGGCTCGGCTTCGCCCTGACCGAGGCCGTCGCCTTCTACACCTTCATCTTCGGCCTGATCGCCTTCTTCCTCTAGGCCGTTGACGCATCTCGCCGACATAGCCGCCGGCCTGGTGGTCCTCGCCGCTAACAGCGGCAAGGATTCGGGGGGAGCTTCCTGGTATCGCCCGGCCTCGGACTGATGATCTGGACCCTGGCGCTGTTCGGCGTGACCATGTTCGTGCTCGCCAAGTTCGCCTTCCCGCGGATCAGCGATGCGCTGGAGAAGCGGGCCAATGCGATCGCCGAGAACATCGAGGACTCCAAGCGCCAGCGCGAGGAGGCCGACAAGCTGCTGGCCGAGTACCGCGAACGGCTCAAGGAGGCGCGCGAGCAGGCCGACGACATCACCGCCAGGGCGCGGAAGGCGTCGGAGACGGCAATGGCCGAGGCGACCGCTGACGGCAAGGCGAAGCGCGAGGAGCTGGTGGCGGCCGCCCGCCGCGACATCGAGGCGGAGACGCGGCGCTCGCTCGAGCAGATCCGCAAGGAGGTCGCCGACCTGACAGTGATCGCGACCGAGAAGGTGACCCGCAAGTCGCTCACCCCGGAGGACCAGAAGCGCCTCGTGGAGGACGCCCTCGACGAGGTCGACTTCACAGCCCTCTCTGGCAACGGAGAGGCACGGTGATGGAAGAGATTGCGCGGGTTTACGCCGAGGCGCTGTTCGAGGTCGCCGAGCAGAGGGGGAAGCTCGACCAGATCCGCGAAGAGCTGGGGCAGTTCGCCGAGGCGCTCGATGGCGACCGCGAGCTCCAGGTCTTCTTCTTCAGCCCCTACTTCTCCTCGGCAGAGAAGCGCGAGGGGATCGAGAAGGCGGTGCTCGGCGCCGACCCGGAGTTCGTCAACTTCCTCGAGCTGCTGGTCGAGAAGCACCGGATGCCGGTGATCTTCCGGATCAGGCGCCAGTTCGACGACCTCTGGAAGAGGGCGAACCGCAAGCTCGACGTGACCGTGACCAGCGCGATCGACCTCGACCCCGAGGTGGTCGGCAGAATCGGCTCCGAGATCGAGGACCAGACCGGGCAGTCGGTCGAGCTCTCCAGCCGGGTCGACGGGTCGATCCTCGGGGGGGTCGTGCTCCAGGTCGGCAACATGGTCCTCGACGCGAGCATCCGCAATCGCTTGGAGAAACTTCGAAAGAACGTCGCCGAGGCGGCGTAAGGAGGCACCCGGAACCGATGGAAATCAAGCCAGACGAGATCGCCAGCATCCTGCGGGAGCGGATCGAGGGAATGGATGCCGGGAGCGCCGACCTCTCCGAGGTCGGGACCGTGCTCTCGGTTGCCGACGGCATCGCCCGGATCCACGGCCTCGACAACTGCATGGCACTCGAGATGCTGGACTTGCCCCACGACGTCACCGGGCTGGCGCTCAACCTGGAGGAGGACAACGTGGGCGCCGTCCTCTTCGGCGAGTGGGACAAGATCGTCGAGGGGGACACCGTCAAGCGGACCAATCACCTGCTGCGGATCCCGGTGGGTGAGGAGCTGCTGGGGCGCCTGGTGGACCCGCTCGGGCGGCCGCTCGACGACAAGGGCGACATCAACACCAGCGAGACCCGTCCGGCCGAGTTCAAGGCCCCCGGGGTCGTGCAGCGCCAGCCGGTGAAGGAGCCTGTGCAGACGGGCCTGATGGCGATCGACGGGATGATCCCGATCGGCCGCGGGCAGCGCGAGCTGATCATCGGCGACCGCCAGACCGGGAAGACGGCGATCGCGATCGACACGATCATCAACAACAAGGACAAGGACCTGGTCTGCATCTACGTCGCGATCGGCCAGCGGATGTCCACGGTCGTGCAGCTGATGGAGGTCCTCGAGGAGAACGGCGCGATGGAGAACACGATCATCGTCGCCGCCCCCGCCGACGAAGCTGCCCCGATCAAGTTCATCGCCCCCTACGCGGGATGCGCGATGGGCGAGCACTTCCTCTATGACGGCAAGGCGGCGCTGACGGTCTACGACGACCTCACCAAGCACGCCTTCGCCTACCGCCAGATGTCGCTGCTGCTGCGGCGCCCGCCCGGCCGCGAGGCCTACCCGGGTGACGTCTTCTACCTGCACTCGAGGCTGCTGGAGCGGGCGGTGAAGCTCAACGACGAGCTCGGAGGGGGGTCGCTCACTTCGCTGCCGATCATCGAGACCCAGGCCAACGACGTCTCCGCATACATCCCGACCAACGTGATCTCGATCACCGACGGCCAGATATTCCTCGAGTCCGATCTCTTCTACTCGGGGGTGCGGCCGGCGATCAACGTCGGCATCTCGGTCTCACGGGTCGGCGGCAACGCCCAGACCAAGGCGATGAAGAAGGTCGCCGGGAAGCTCCGCCTCGACCTCTCCCAGTACCGCGACCTCGAGGCATTCGCCCAGTTCGGGTCGGAGCTCGACCCCGAGACCCAGAAGTCGCTGGCCCGCGGCGAGCGGCTGGTCGAGCTGCTCAAGCAGAAGGAGCGCGAGCCGCTCGAGGTCGCCGACCAGGTCGCCTCGATCTTCTCCGGCACCGGCGGCTACCTGGACCGGATCAAGACGGAGCGGATCGGCGAGTTCCTTGCCGGCCTGCGCTCGCGGCTTCGCGCCGAGATGGCGGAGTTGCTGGGGCGGATCAACGAGACCGGCGAGCTCTCCGACGAGGACGAGGCCGAGCTCGGCAAGGCGATCGAGGTCTTCGTCGACGATTTCGGCCCCGACTTCGATGCCGAGGGCGAGCCGCTCGAGGAGGGCGAGTCGGATCGGATCATCGACGAGGAGGTGCGCGCCGCTCCCGAGCACACCGCGGCCGAGGAGGAGTCCGAAGAGGAAGAGAAGGAGGCGGCCCCCGCCTAGGGACCCGCCGCCCGCTCTGCCATGGCCACCCAGAAGGAAGTCAGGAACCGGATCGCCTCGGTGAAGAACATCCACAAGATCACCCGGGCGATGGAGATGGTCGCCGCGGCGCGCCTGCGCCGCGCCGAGCAGCGGATCGACGACCTGCGCCCCTACGCCCAGGCGATGCGGAAGCTGACCAAGCTGGCGGCCGAGCACGCCGGGGAGATCCCCCGGGTGCCGGTGCTGGTCGAGCGCCCCGACGTGCGCCGGGCCGGGATCCTCCTGGTCACCGGGGACCGCGGCCTCGCCGGGGCCTTCAACACCAACATCATCCGCGAGGGCCTGCGGCTGGGGCGTGAGTTCGGCTCCGATGGCGCCGAGGTCACCTACTCGGTGGTCGGGCGCCGTGGTGAGTCGGCGCTGAGCTTCCGCAAGCAGCCACTCGCCGAGTCCTACACGGGGTTCACCGATCGTCCCGCCTTCGCCAACGCCCGGGAGATCGGTGAGAAGCTGACCTCCCACTACGTCGACGAGGACTTCGACCGGGTCGAGGTCATCTACAACCGCTACGTCTCGCCGCTGACCCAGTACGTGCGGCGCCAGACCCTGCTGCCGCTGCAGCAGGCGGAGGTGTTCGGCGAGGGCATCCCTGAGGAGGACGACGCCGAGCAGACCGAGATCGAGAAGGCGCACAGCCGCTCGCTGTGGATCTACGAGCCCGAGCCGGAGGAGCTGCTGGGGCGGCTGATCCCGGACTACGTCAACATCTCGGTCTACCGGGCGCTGCTCGAGTCCGCCGCCTCGGAGCTGGGGGCGAGGATGACCGCGATGCGCAGCGCCTCGGAGAACGCGGAGTCGATGATCGAGGACCTGACCCTGGAGATGAACCGGGTCAGGCAGGCCGAGATCACCCAGGAGATTTTGGAAGTTGTCGCCGGCGCCGAGGCGCTTGGCTGAGCCCCGAAAGGAACCAATGGCTGAAACGAACGGAGCAAACGTGGGGAGGGTCGAGGAGGTGACCGGTGTCGTCGTCGACGCCGTCTTCCCAGACGAGCTGCCCGAGATCTACTCGGCGGTGACGATCGAGATGCCCGCCGACGACGAGAAGGGGGCCGGCGAGCTGGTTTGTGAGGTCCAGCAGCACCTCGGCGACGACCGGGTCCGAACGGTGGCGATGGACGCGACAGATGGGCTGCAGCGCGGCGCCAAGGTGACCGACACCGGTGGCCCGATCACCGTCCCGGTGGGCGAGGAGACTCTGGGCCGGATCTTCAACCTGCTCGGCGATCCGATCGACAACGGCCCCCCGGTGGAGGGGACGGAGCGCTGGCCGATCCACCGCGCCGCTCCGGCGGTCGAGGACCTGACCCCGACCCAGGAGATCCTCGAGACCGGGATCAAGGTGATCGACCTCCTCGCGCCATACGCGAAGGGCGGCAAGGTCGGCCTCTTCGGCGGCGCCGGCGTCGGCAAGACGGTGCTGATCCAGGAGCTGATCCGCTCGATCGCCGAGGAGCACGAGGGCCTCTCCGCCTTCTGCGGGGTGGGCGAGCGCTCGCGCGAGGGCAACGACCTCTGGCTGGAGATGAAGGAATCCGGCGTGATCGAGAAGACGATGCTGGTCTTCGGCCAGATGAACGAGCCGCCGGGAGCACGGCTGCGGGTGGCGCTCTCGGGCCTGACCATGGCCGAGTACTACCGCGAAGTGGGCGGCCAGGACGTGCTGCTGTTCATCGACAACATCTTCCGTTTCGTCCAGGCCGGCTCCGAGGTCTCGGCGCTGCTCGGGCGGATGCCCTCGGCGGTCGGCTACCAGCCGACCCTGGAGACCGAGATGGGAGGGCTGCAGGAGCGGATCACCTCCACCTCGCGCGGATCGGTGACCTCGATCCAGGCGGTCTACGTCCCCGCCGACGACCTCACCGACCCGGCGCCGGCCTCGGTGTTCGCGCACCTCAATGCGACGACGACGCTCTCGCGGGCGATCTCCGAGAAGGGGATCTACCCGGCAGTCGACCCGCTCGACTCGACCTCGACCATATCCAAGCCGGAGATCCTCGGGGAGGACCATTACCGCACCGCGACCGACGTCCAGCAGGTGCTGCAGCGCTACAAGGAGCTGCAGGACATCATCGCGATCCTCGGGATCGACGAGCTCTCCGATGAGGACAAGCTGACCGTCAGCCGGGCCCGCAAGATGGAGCGCTTCCTCTCGCAGCCGTTCTTCGTCGCCTCGCAGTTCACGGGCCGCGAGGGCGAGTACGTGCCGGTCGCCGAGACGGTGCGCGGGTTCCGCGAGATCCTCGACGGCGAGCACGACGACCTCTCCGAGGGAGCCTTCTACATGAAGGGCTCGATCGACCAGGTCCTCGAGGACGCGAAGAAGGGCGGCTAGCGACAGGACGATGGCCGTCGGCGACCACAGCTTCCCGGTCGAGGTCCTCACCCCCGAAGGCGAGGTCTTCAACGGCGAGGTCGTGCAGCTCTCCACGCGGACGATGGTCGGTGAGGTCGGGATCCTTGCCAACCACGCGCCGATGCTCGCTGCGCTGACCCCGACGGAGCTGCGGCTGAAGATCTCCGATTCCGAGACCCGGCGGTTCGCGCAGTCGCACGGGATGCTGCAGGTCTTCGGCAACCGGGCCCAGGTCCTGGTCGAGCAGGCGACCGCCCCGGAGGACCTCGACGCCGCGGTGCTCGAGTCCGAGCTCGCCGACGCCAGGCAGAGGTTCTCCGAGGCGCCCGAGGACAGCGCCGCCCGGCGCCGCGCCGTCAAGGACCGCGACCGCGCCGAGACGTTCCTGAAGATCGCCCAGGGCAATTGAGCGGTCTCGTTGCGCTCGCCGAGCGGCTGATCTCCTACGACACCTCGGACGCCGACTGCGTCCACGAGGTGGCCGGGTTCGTTAAGGGATGGCTCGAGGCCCGCGGGGTCGAGGCGCGGGAGGAATCTGCGCGGGGCCTGCCGGTGTTGATGGCCGAGGTCGGCCCGCAATCGGCTCCGACCGTGGTACTGCACGGGCACCTCGACGTGGTGCCGGGGTTCGCCGCGCAGTTCGCGCCGCGGGTCGAGGGGGATCGCCTCTACGGGCGCGGGGCCTACGACATGAAGGGGGCGCTCGCCGCGATGCTGATGACCACCGCCGCGATGACCGATCAGGACGGCGTCCGGGTGCGGCTCGGGATCGTCGGCGACGAGGAGTCCGAGGTTGCGGAGGACCGCGGCTGCGACCACCTGATCGAAGCCGGCTTCCTCGGGGACTTCGCGATTACGGGCGAGCCGACCGACCTCCACATCGGGGTCGAGGCGAAGGGCGTGCTCGCGATACGCCTCGAGGTGCGGGGCCGGGCGGCCCACGGCGCTACGCCATGGCTTGGGGACAACGCCGTGCTCAAGGCACACGACGTTTTCCGGAACATCGAGTCGCTACCGTTTGCGAGGCAGAGCTCCGAGCTGTTCGACCGCCCCTCGATCAATCTCGGCCGGATCTGGGGCGGTGACGCGCTCAACAAGGTGCCCGACAAGTGCGTGATCGACGTCGATATCCGCTATCTGCCCGAGCAGGATCCCGCCGAGGTGCTCGAGCAGGTCAGTGGCCTGCCGGATGCCGAGGTCGCGACGATCTTCTCGCGCCCGCCGGCCCGGGTCGACCGCGACTCGGTCTTCGTCCGCACCCTGGCACAGGCGACGGCTCCCCATCTCGACCACGAGCCCCGGAGCGTCGGGCGCGACGGCGCCTCGGATGCGGTCTCCTTCCTGCGGGTCGGCGTGCCGGCGGTCGAATTCGGGCCGATCGGCGGCGGTCACCACGGGCCCGAGGAATGGGTCTCGGTTTCCTCCCTGGAGGCCTATCGCCAGTCCCTGGACGACTTCCTGCGGGCGCTGCCGGAGCAGATCGAGGAGGGCGGCGGTGAGCCCGCCTGAGGAGGAGCGCCGCCCGGACCCGGAGCCGGGGCCGGACCCCGATCGCCCCGGGGGCGGTGAGCAGCCGACAGAGGAGCAGTTCGCGCTCGAGGCCGGGCTGCCCGCGCCCACCGAGGAGCACTTCGAGGGCATTCCGCCGGAGCAACTCCCGCCCGACCAGCCGCTGCCCGATTCCGGGGAGTTCCCGGCGCTCGAGCCCGAGTTCGCCGACGCGCTGCGCGCTGCGGGCGCTCCGCCGGAGCCGCCGCAGACCGAGTCCGGGGCGGAGCACCCCGCGCCGCCCGAAGCCCCCGAGGAGCCGGCAGCGGAGGCCCAGGACCCGGCGCCGCCCGAGGACCCTGGGGCGACCGTCGAGTACGCACCAGGAGAGGCCCCCGATTCCCAGGTCACCGAGGAGAAGCCTGTACGCGAGGTCGTGATCGGCGCCGGCGCGGCGGGCCCGCCACAGGCGCCGGCTACCGCTGCCTACTTCCCGCCCGCGCCGCACGGCAAGCCGCCCCCGGGCGGCGATCACGAGCCGGCCCCGAAGCCGAAGCGGTACTGGTGGCGTTTCTCGCTGGCCTCTTTCGTGATCATCGCCGCGGTCGCCGCGGCGACCTCCTCGACGATCCTGCTGTACCTCAATGACATCGCCGACGCGCTCGGGCACGGGGACAAGCTGCACAAGCAGCTCAGTCCGCTGCTCGAGGTCCCTTCGAGCGGCCCGCAGAACATCCTCATCCTCGGCTCGGACAAGCGGGCCGGGACGCCGGGGGACCCGGGCCGCTCCGACACGACGATGGTGCTCCGCCTCGACCCCGACCAGTCGCGGATCGCGATGATGTCGATTCCCCGCGACCTCAAGGTGAACATCCCGGGGTACGGGATCAACAAGTTCAATGCTGCCTACACCTTCGGCGGCCCGAAGCTCGCCCTGCGGGTGGTCAAGCAGCTCACCGGCCTCGAGTTCAACCACGTGGTGAACGTCGACTTCCTCGGCTTCGTGCGGGCGATTGACGCGATCGGCTGCGTCTGGGTCGACGTCGACCGGCGCTATTACCACTCGAACGCCGGCGTGCCCCCGTCCCAGCAGTACTCGGAGATCAACATCAAGGCGGGCTACCAGCGGCTCTGCGGCAAGGACGCCCTTGCATACGCCCGCTACCGCCACACCGACACCGATCTGGTCCGCTCCGCCCGCCAGCAGGACTTCCTGCGCGAGGCCCGCCAGCGGGTGCCGATCACGACCCTGATCGGCAACTACCACAAGCTGATCAAGATCTTCACCACCTACACGACCTCGGATATCAACAGCCTCAGCCAGTTCCTGCAGGTGATCAACCTCTTCATCGATGCCCGCGGGGCCGCGATCAAGGAGGTCCACTTCCCGGCCGTACTCGGCCCGAGCTACGTCTACGCCTCGAAGCCGGCAATCCACCGCGCGGTCAACCAGTTCCTCGGCTTCCAAGCCAGCGGCGGCCCGCGCGGCTCCCTGAACCCCGGCCGCAACGGCGGCAACAGCGCCAAGAAGCACAAGCTGAAGGTAAAAAGAACTCCGGGCGGCGACGGACTGGTCCCGGCGGCCGACGCCGGCCGCGCCGCCGGCCAGGCGGTGGCTCACAAGGTCAGCGCCGGCTTTCGCGTTTACTACCCGACCCGCCTACCCTCGGGCGCCTACTTCGTCGCCAACGACAGCTATGAGCACGTGCAGAACCCGCGCGCCTACCACCTGCGCGACACCGACGGCAGAATCCACGGGGCCTACCGGATGACGATGCAGCTTCCGCCGCTGGGCGACTACTTCGGCCTACAGGGCATCAGGGGCTGGAGCGATCCTCCAATCCTCAGCGGCCCGAGCGTCTCGAAGACGATCGCCGGTCGCGACTACAGCATCTACCTCGACGGTGACCGGGTGCGGCTGGTCGCCTGGCACGAGGGCGACAACACCTACTGGGTCTCGAACAGCCTCCTTCAGACCCTGACCAACGACCAGATGATCGGGATCGCCCGCTCGGCCGAGTTCATCAACCCGAAGCCGAAGCATCGCCACAAGGGAGGGAAGGGCGGTTGAGCGAGCCGGAGCCGATCGGGGTGATAGGCGTCGGCTGGGTCGGCCTGGTGACGGCGGCCTGCTTCGCCGAGCTCGGCCATCGGGTGATTGCCCGCGACATCGTCCCCGAGAAGGTCGAGGCCCTCAACGGCGGCGACTCGCCGATCCACGAGCCGGGGCTCGACCAGCTGCTCGCCAGGAACCGGGAAAGGCTCACCTTCACCACCGAGATGCCGGTGCTGCTCGGGGGGGCGAGGCTGCTCTTCGTCTGCGTCGACACCCCCCCGACCTACTCCGGGGATGCCGACCTCTCGCGGGTGCGCTCCGTCGTCGACGAGCTCAGCCCCGAGGGTGACCACATCCTGGTGATGAAGAGCACCGTCCCGGCCGGGACGGGGCAGTCGATCCGCCGCGAGCTGAGCGGCCTCGCCTACGTCTCCTGTCCGGAGTTCCTCAAGGAGGGCTCTGCGGTCGAGGACTTCATGCACCCCGACCGCGTGGTGATCGGAGCCGAGCCCGGCGAGGAGGAGGCGGCCGACGCCGTCGCCGAGGTCTACGCGCCGCTCGGCGGCGAGCTTGTGCGAACCGACATCGCCAGCGCCGAGATGATCAAGCTCGCCTCCAACGCCTTCCTGGCCACGAAGATCTCTTTCATCAACGAGATCGCCAACGTCTGCGAGGAGGTCGGGGCCGATGTCGGAGAGGTCGCCCGCGGGATGGGGCTCGACGAGCGGATCGGCGCCTCCTTCCTACGGCCGGGCATTGGCTACGGGGGGAGCTGCTTCCCGAAAGACGTCAACGCGCTGAAGATGCTGGCCGGGAACACCGGGTACCACTTCCAGCTGCTGAATGCGGTGATCGAGGTCAACGAGCTGCAGAAGCGCAGGGTCGTCGGCAAGCTCCAGAAGCACCTCGGCACGCTGGTCGGCAAGCGTGTGGCGCTGCTCGGGCTCGCCTTCAAGCCGCATACCGATGACATGCGAGAGGCGTCGAGCCTGGTGCTGGCGGCCCGCCTTGAGGGAGAGGGCGCGACGGTCGCTGCATACGATCCGATCGCCGCCGACGCGGCCCGCGAGCTCCTGGGGTCGGTCGAGCTCACCGGGTCGGCGCTGGAAGCGCTCCGGGGTGCCGACGCCGCCGTCCTGGTCACCGAGTGGCCCGAGTTCGCCGAGCTCGACTGGGAGGAGGCCGCCGCCGCGATGGCGACGCCGCTGCTGATCGACGGGCGAAACTACCTCGACCCGGAGCGCCTGCGGGAGGCGGGCTTCGCCTACGAGGGCATCGGGCGCGCGGCTGTCGACCGGTCGATCGCCTAGATGCAGGCACTGGTGCTGGTCGGGGGGGAGGGGACCCGGCTGCGACCGCTGACCGCGACCGTGCCGAAGCCGGTGGTGCCGCTCGCCGGCCGGCCCCTGATCTCCTACATGATCGACTGGCTGGCGGGCCACGGGGTCGAGGAGGTGATCCTCGCCTGCGGCTTCCTCCCGGACGCCCTGCGGGCGACGCTCGGGGAGGGCGGGGCGGGCAGCCCGCGGCTCCGCTACCTGGTCGAGCCCCGGCCACTGGGAACCGCAGGGGCGATCCGCTTCGCCGCGGACCTGCTCGAGGATCGCTTCTTCGCCCTCAACGGCGACGTGCTCGCCGACCTCGACCTCGGCGCGCTCGTTCGCGAGCACGAGAGCCGCGGCGCCAGGGCGACGCTCGGGCTGGTCGCGGTCGACGACGCATCCGCCTACGGCCTGGTCCGCACGGGCCCGGGCGGCGAGGTCACCGAGTTCACCGAGAAACCCGGAACGGAGGGGGAACCCGCCACGGAGATCAACGCCGGCGCCTACGTGCTCGAGCGCTCCGTGCTCGATCTGATCGAGCCGGGGCGGGCGGTCTCGATCGAGCACGACGTCTTCCCGGAGCTGATCGGCAAGGGCCTCTTCGCCCTGCCGCTGTCCGGCTACTGGCTCGACGTCGGCACCCCTGGGCGCTACCTGGAGGCGACCTGGGACATTCTCGAGGGAAGGGTGCGGACCGAGGTCGAGCCGGCCACACCCGGGCTGCTTGTCGATCCCACTGCCGAGGTGGATGAAGGGGCCTCGGTGGGTCCGAGGGCGGTGGTCTCGGCCGGCTGCAGGATCGAGAGCGGGGCGCAGATCAGGGCGTCGGTCCTGCTGCGGGGCTGCGAGGTCGGCGCCGGGGCGATCGTGCTCGACTCGATCCTCTCACCGGGGGTGCGGGTCGGCCCCGGTGCAAGGCTCGAGGGCGCCGTGGTCGGCGAGAGTGAAAAGGTATCCGGGTGATGCTCGACGACATACTCGCGATGCCCGATCACCTGCGCGACGCCCTCTGGCGGATCGAGTCGGCGCAGCTGCGCGCCGAGCCGGGCGCCGGAGTCTTCGCCTGCGGCATGGGCGGCTCGGCGATCGGTGCCGACCTCGCCGCCGCGGCACTCGCCGAACGGGTCACCCGCCCGCTGCAGACCGTCCGCGGCTACGGCCTGCCGCCCTGGGCGACGCCCGGCTGGTCGGTTCTCTGCTGCAGCTACTCGGGCGACACCGAGGAGACGATCGCCTGCTTCGCGGCCGCCGAGGCCCTCGGCGCTCGTCGCCTCGTCGCCAGCACCGGCGGCCTGCTGACCGAGCAGGCGCGAACCGCGGGGGTGCCGGTGGTCGGCCTGCCCGGGACCCTGCAGCCGCGGGCCGCGGTCGCCTACATGTTCGCGATCGCGGCCGAAGCGGCGGCGCTTGCCGAGGCGGCCCCAAGCATCCGCACCGAGATCGATGGCGCGGCGGCCCACCTCGAAACCTCCCGCGAGAGCCTGCAGGCCCTCGCCGCCGAGATCGCCGGGCGGGTCGAGGGCTCGGTGCCGGTTATCCACGGGGCCGGAGTCACCGCCCCGGTGGCCCGCCGCTGGAAGACCCAGGTGAACGAGAACGCGAAGCTGCCGGCCTTCTTCACCGAGCTGCCCGAGGGCGACCACAACGAGCTGGCCGGCTGGGACGGCGCTCCGGGCTCTGGGGCACGCTTCTCGGCGATCTTCCTCGAGGACCCCGACCAGCATCCCCGGGAGCGGCAGCGCTTCGAGCTGACCGCCGAGGCGATCTCAGGGGACGTCGATCAGGTGGTCAGGGTCGAGGCCGAGGGCGAAAGCGCCACCGCGCGCCAGCTCTGGGCGGTGATGCTCGGCGACCTGGTCTCACTCCGCCTGGCCGAGGCCAGGGGCGTCGATCCGGGTCCCGTGGACGCGATCGAAGGGCTCAAGGACGAGCTCGGGCGGGCCTGAGGGCCGCGGCGTAGGGCCGGCGGCTCTCCAACCAGGCCCAGCCCGCCATCACCGCCACCGCGTAGAGCCAGCCGAGGGCGACGTCGAAGAAGTAGTGCTCGCCGGTGGCGATCAGCATCAGCCCCATTGCCAGGGGGTATAGGGCGACCAGCGGCCGCCACCACCAGCTGACCCGCGGCCAGAGGAAGAGCGAGACGAGCATCGATATTCCGGCGTGCAGCGAGGGAACGGCGGCGACCAGGTTGACGATCGACTGGCCCTTGTCGAAGGCGGCGGCGGTCTGCGCGCTGACCACCTCGAAGCCGCGGCTGGAGCTGCGGGTGATCGGCGCGAGCAGGCCGTGCTCGGAGGCCATCCACGGAGGCGCGGCGGGGAAGAGGACGTAGGTCGCGACCCCGACGAAGCTGAGGGTGAGGAAGCGCCGGGTGAACCGCTTGAAGGCGGTGCGGCTGCGCCCCCACAAGACCCCGGCGAGGGCGAAGGGGACGATGAAGTGGGAGGTGTAGAGGAAGGTGAAGCAGACGTCCCACCAGTGGACCGCGGTCGGGTCGATGATCCTCTGCTGCAGCCATTCGGTCGGCGTCTGCCCGAAGAAGACGAAGCGATCGAAGTCGATCATCGTCGTGAAGTGGGGGGCGATCCCGATCGAATCGGCCAGCCCGCGGGTGTAGTCGTAGGCGAGCAGGAGCACCGCCATCGGCAGCCAGTCGGTGACCAGCTGGGCGATCTCCATCGGGGAGCGGCCGATCGAGGCGCAGGCGAGGGCGCCGACGATCCAGCCGATCACCAGCTCCCGCTGCACTGAGATCCCGTAGTGCAGGGTCCAGACGAGGAAGACGAACGCATAGGCGGTCAGCGCCAGGCGGCGGAGGATCGCGACCCATGGCGTGCGAGCGCCGGGAAGTGTCTCGGCGCCCGCGCTGGTCTGGGCGAACTCGGCGGTGCTCATCCGGGCAATCCTCTCATCAGCGCCATCAGACTCTCAGAAGAGGCGGCCGGGTCAAGCCTGCATCACCCCGCCATCCACGTATCCTTCCCGGGTCCGAATACGAAGAAAGGATCCGATGGCCACCGCCGCCTCCGACTACGACATCGCCGATATCTCGCTCGCCGAAGCGGGTCAGAAGAGAATCGAGTGGGCAGATCGCCAGATGCCGGTGCTGGCGCAGATCCGCGAGCGGTTCGAGCGCGAGCGCCCGCTGGACGGCCTCCGCCTCGCCTGCTGCCTGCACGTCACCACCGAGACCGCCAACCTCGTGCGGACCCTGATGGCGGGAGGGGCAGACGTCGCGTTGTGCGCGTCGAATCCGCTCTCAACCCAGGACGAGACCGCGGCGGCGCTGGTCGACCGCTACGGGGCGGAGGTCCACGCGATCAACGGCGAGGACAACGAGACCTACTACAAGCACATCACCACGGCGGTCGACAAGCACCCCCACATCACCATGGACGACGGCGCCGACGTGATCTCCGTCCTCCATGGGGAGCGCCCGGAGCAGCTCTCCGAGGTCTACGGCGGCACCGAGGAGACCACCACCGGGGTGATCAGGCTGAACGCGCTCGAGGCGGAGGGCAAGCTCGGCTTCCCGATCGTCGCGGTCAACGACGCCAACACCAAGCACTTCTTCGACAACCGCTACGGCACGGGCCAGTCGACCCTCGACGGGGTGATCCGGGCGACCAACGTGCTGATCGCGGGCCTGCGGGTCGTGGTGATCGGCTACGGCTGGTGCGGCAAGGGGGTGGCGATGCGGGCCAAGGGCCACGGGGCGCACGTGATCGTCTGCGAGGTCGACCCGCTGCGCGCGCTGGAAGCGGTGATGGACGGCTTCGAGGTGATGCCGTCGAAGCAGGCGGCAGCCGTCGGCGACGTCTTCATCTCGGTGACCGGCAACCGTGACGCGATCGCCGGCGAGATGTTCGACTCGATGAAGAGCGGCGCGATCGTCGCCAACTCCGGGCACTTCGACGTCGAGATCAACAAGGGCGATCTCGACGCGCGCACCGAGTCGACCTTCGAGGCGCGGCCGCTGGTCGAGGGACACGTGCTGGCCGACGGCCGCGAGATCTTCCTGCTGGCAGAGGGCCGGCTGGTAAACCTCGCCGCCGCAGAAGGCCACCCGGCGGCGGTGATGGACATGAGCTTCGCCAACCAGGCGCTCGCCGCCGAGTACGTGGCGCGCAATCACGCCAGCCTGGAGAACAAGGTCTACCCGGTGCCGCGCGAGATCGACGCCGAGATCGCCCGACTCAAGCTGGCCTCGAAGGGTGTCGAGATCGACGAGCTGACCGACGTCCAGACGAAATACCTCAGCAGCTGGGATCAGGGGACGTGAACAAATGCCCGCCGGCTGCTCCGCTCCCGCTTGGGCGGGAGGAATCAATGACGGACCCGCCCTCGCTCCCGTGTCCGCACCGGCGGGGTTCGCGGTGATTCGGCGGTAGGCAGATGCGCGCCATGATCCTCGCAGCCGGGCTGGGCACCCGGCTGCGCCCGATCACCTACGACCGGCCGAAGCCGATGGTGCCGGTTCTCAACCGCCCGGTGATGGAGCACATTGCCCTGCTGCTCTCCCGGCACGGCTTCGGCGAGGTGATCGCCAACCTGCACTGGTTCCCGGAGCTGATCCGGGGTCACTTCGGGGACGGCTCCCGGTTCGGGATCGAGCTCACCTACAGCGAGGAGGAGCAGCTGCTCGGCACCGCGGGCGGGGTTCACCGCGCCGCGGGGTTCCTCGGCGACTGCTTCCTGGTGATCTCGGGTGACGCCCTCACGGACATCGACCTGGCGGCGATGCGCGAGTTCCACGGCTCCCACGACGGCATAGCCACCCTCGCCACCAAGCGGGTCACCGACACCACCCAGTACGGGGTCGTGATCCTCTCCCCCGACGGGCGCGTCCAGGGCTTCCAGGAGAAGCCCGACCCCGCCGAGGCGCTCTCCGATCTGGCCAACTGCGGCATTTACATGTTCGACTCGGCGATCTTCGATCACTTCCCCGGCGACGGCGAGCGCAGCAAGCTCGCCGGGCCCGAGGATCCGCCGGGCTTCGCCGACTGGGCGATGGACGTCTTCCCCTCGCTGCTCGAGTCCGACGTCCCCTTCTACTCCCACGAGATCGACGCCTACTGGAACGACATCGGCAACCTCGACGAGCTGCGCCAGGGGAGCATCGACGCGCTTACCGGAGAGGTCGAGGTCGACGCCGGCGCGCCCGAGGTCTCCGCCGGGATCCGTGCCGCCAGCGATCTCGCCGGCGCCGAGGTCGAGGCCCCGGTGCTGGTCGGCGCCGGGGTCGAGCTGGGCCCGGGGATCCGCATCGACGGCCCGGTGGTGATCGGCGAGGGCTCCCGGATCGGCGCGGGGGCGAGGATCAGCAGCTCGATCATCCTCCCGGGCGCCGTCCTGGCCGAGGGCGCGATCCTGGTCGACGCGATCCTCGGCGCCACCCTGGACGCCTGATCGACGGGGGTGGGACCTTTGAGCCGCCATATAGACGCTTGAAAGGTCCCACGTCCTGATTCGTCGCGATCTGCGCGCGACTCGTGCGCCTCGGGGCGCCATCCTGGTCGCCCGTGGAGGCCGCCGCATCGATCGCCAGGCTGCTGACGCCGCCGCTCTGCGCCGCCTGCGCGGCCCCGTGCGAAGCGAACGCGGTGCTCTGCGCGTCCTGCATCACAGCCCTCGGCGGCTCCGGGTCGCTGCACGGCAGCCCCCCGGCGGGTGTCGAGCTCGCCTTCTCGGCCGCTCCCCACGACGGCGTCGCCCGCGAGCTCCTCAGGGCGCTGAAGTTCGGCCGGATCAGGGCGGCGGCGGCCCCGATCGCGGCGCGGATCGCCGCCGTGGCGCCGGCCTGCGCCCTCTCCGGCACGCTGGTCCCGGTGCCGGCGGCGCCGCTGCGGCTGCGCTGGCGCGGCTTCGACCCCGCGGCGGAGATCTGCCTCGAGCTCTCCCTCCGCACCGGTCTGCCCGTATCGGAATGCCTTCGCCGCCGCGGGCTGCGGCGCCAGGTCGGGCGGGCGCGCAGCGAGAGGATCGCCCGGCCGCCGCGGATCGAGGCGCGCGGCGAGGCGCCCGCCCGCGCGGTCCTGGTCGACGACGTGATCACCACGGGAGCGACGCTGTGCTCCTGCGCCGGGGCGCTGCGGCGCGCCGGGGCCGGCTCGGTCACCGCGGTCAGCTTCGCACGGCGGCTCTGATCTCCCCTTGCCCGCGCCCCTGCCTGTCCGTAGCATTTCCGGCCCAAACGGAGAAACGAAGGAGGGATCGTGCGGATCGATATACGCGGCCGTAACGTCGAGGTCACCGATGAGCTGCGCGAGCACGTCACCAAGCGCTTCGCCCGGGTCGGCAAGCAGGTCTCAGAGCTTGCCACGCTCGATGTCGAGCTCTCCGAGGAGCGCAACCCCTCGATCGCCGACAGCCAGGTCGGCGAGGCCACTCTGCGGCTCAAGGGGGTGACGCTCCGCGCCAGCGAGTCCTCGCCCGAGATGATGCACACGATCCACGAGCTGGCCGAGGACATCCGCCGCCAGGTCAAGAAGCACCGCGAGCTGCGGCGCAATCGAAGCCGCACACGCCGCGCCGTCGGACGCCTCCGGGGACGCTCCGCCGAGTCCTGACGGGAACCGCTCCGGCAGGCAGCTAATCTAGGTCCGCGATGGCGAAGAGTGTGATCGATCGCGCCCTGCGAGTGGGCGAGGGGCGCAAGTTCCGCGGCTACGAGAAGCGGGTCGACGCGATCAACCGGATCGAGCCCGAGATGGAGCTGCTCGAGGACTCCGAGCTGCGCAGGGAGGCTGACGCCCTGCGCGAGCGCGCCCGCGACGGCGAAGCCCTCGACGACCTCATGCCGGAGGCCTTCGCGCTGACCCGGGAAGCGGCGCGGCGGACGATCGGCCAGCGCCACTACGACGTGCAGCTGATCGGCGCGATGGTCCTGCACGACGGCGCGATCGCCGAGATGAGGACCGGAGAGGGCAAGACGCTGACCGCCACCCTCGCCGTCTTCCTCAACACACTGGGCGGCGACAGCGTCCACCTGGTGACCGTCAACGACTACCTGGCCCGGCGCGACGCCGAGTGGATGGGCCCGATCTACGAGGCGCTCGGGGTCAGCTTCTCGGCGATCCAGGAGGGCGACGATCACGAGACCCGCCAGCGCAAGTACCGCTGCGACGTCACCTACGGGACCAACTCGGAGTTCGGCTTCGACTACCTGCGCGACAACATGGCGGCGGCGCTCGAGCACTGCGTGCAGCGCGGCCACCATTTCGCGATCGTCGACGAGGTCGACAACATCCTGATCGACGAGGCGCGGACCCCGCTGATCATCTCCGGCGCCCCGGAGCAGGCGGCGGACACCTACTACACATTCGCGCGGCTCGCCAAGCAGCTGACCGGCGTCCCGGCGAAGGACAAGCTGCGCTCGATGGGGGAGTCGAAGGACACCTCCGAGGCCGACTACGACTACGAGTTCGACGAGAAGCACAAGACCGTCGCCCCGACGGAGGCCGGGGTGAGGCGAACCGAGGAGTTCATCGGCGTCGATCACCTCTACCTCGGCGAGCACGGCTCGCTGGTCAACCACCTGATCCAGTCGCTGAAGGCGGAATCGCTCTACAAGCGCGACAAGGAGTACGCCGTCGTCGACGGCGAGGTGATGATCATCGACGAGCACACCGGCCGCATCCTCGAGGGTCGGCGCTGGTCGGAGGGCCTGCACCAGGCGGTCGAGGCGAAGGAGGGCGTGGCGATCCGTGAGGAGAACCAGACCCTGGCGACGATCACCCTGCAGAACTACTTCCGGCTCTACGACAAGCTCTCGGGGATGACCGGCACGGCGCTGACCGAGGCGACCGAGTTCATGAAGATCTACAAGATCCCGGTGGTCGAGATCCCGACCAACATGCCGATGGTCCGCGCCGATCACAACGACCAGATCTTCAAGACCAAGGACGGCAAGTGGGAGGCGGTGATCGCCGAGATCACCGAGCGCCACGAGCGCGGCCAGCCGATCCTGGTCGGCACCGTCTCGGTCGAGGTCTCCGAGATGATCTCCGATGAGCTCCGCCGCCGCGGGATCGAGCTGGTGGTGCTGAACGCGAAGCCCGAGCACGCCCAGCGCGAGGGCGAGACGATCGCCCAGGCCGGCCGCAAGGGGGCCGTGACGATCGCCACCAACATGGCGGGCCGCGGCGTCGACATCAAGCTCGGCGGCGACCCCGAGGGGATGGCCAGGCTGGAGCTGGCGAAGAAGGGGGTGACTCCCGGCGATGAGGGCTTCGAGGAGGCGCTGGCGGCCAAGGCCGACGAGCTGAGGCCGGCGATCGAGGCCGAGGCCGATGAGGTGCGCGAGCTCGGCGGGCTGTTCATCTGCGGCACCGAGCGCCACGAGTCGCGGCGGATCGATAACCAGCTTCGCGGTCGCTCCGGGCGCCAGGGGGACCCGGGCGAGTCCCGCTTCTTCCTCTCCGCCGAGGACGACGTGATCCGCCTCTTCGCCGGCGATCGCATCTACAAGATCCTCGACCGCCTCGGCCCGGTCGACGACGAGGGCAAGGAGATGCCGCTGGAGGCGAAGATGCTGACCCGGACGGTCGAGAATGCCCAGAAGAAGGTCGAGGAGCAGAACTTCCTGATCCGCAAGCGGGTGCTCGAGTACGACGACGTGATGAACGAGCAGCGCCGGGTGGTCTACAAGTACCGCCGCGAGATCCTCGAGGGCCGCGACATCTCCGACGTCGCCCGCGAGGAGCTTGGCGGGGTGATCGAGCGCCTGGTCGAGGAGTACACGCCCGGGGACATTCTCGAGGACTGGGACATGCCGGAGCTGGAGACGCAGCTGCGCCAGATCTGGCGGGTGAAGCTGGACGTCGGCGGGATGGCGCCGGAGACGGTCGAGCGCGAGAAGCTCACCGACGAGCTGGTCGAGGACGCCGAGGACGCCTACGAGGAGCGCGAGGAGCAGTTCGGCGGAGAGCTGATGCGCTACCTGGAGCGTTCGATCCTGCTGCAGGTGATCGACAACCGCTGGCGCGAGCACCTCTACGACATGGACTACCTCCGCGAGGGGATCCACCTGCGCGGCTTTGCCCAGATAGATCCGCTGGTCGCCTACAAAAACGAGGGCTTCGCGATGTTCGAGGACCTGATGCACTCGATCTGGGAGGAGTTCAGCCGGCTGATCTTCCAGGTCGAGGTCGACATCGCCCCGGCCGAGGCCGAGCAGGCCTTCGCCCCGGCGGCCGAGCCCTCGGCCCTCGACTACTCGGGTGGAACCCTGGAGGCGCAGCCCTCGGCGCTGACCGAGGTCGCCGCCGCCGGCTCGGCCGGCGGGGTGGAGATGGCGGCGAGCGAGGCGGTCGGGCCGCCACAGAACGGCGACGACGTGATCGAGACCAAGGTCAACACCGAGCACGAGAACATCGGCCGAAACGACCCTTGCTGGTGCGGGTCGGGCAAGAAGTTCAAGAAGTGCCACGGGGCCTAGCCCGCTGCGGCTTGACCCGGCCAGACCCGGTCCGCGAGTTCATCCGCGCTTTCAACGAGCGCGACCTCGACGCCTTTGTCGAGGTGCTGCACCCGGCGGTCGAGATCCACGCGGCCCGCGGGCTGCGGCGCGGGATCGAGGCGGCGCGCATCTGGGCGACCCGGCCCCCGGGAGGGGTCCAGCAGACGATCGTCCTCGGCGAGCTCTGGGAGGAGCCCGACCGGGCGCTGGCCCACGTCACCAGGCGCTGGCACTGGGACGAGGACGGCTCGCCGGCGGGCGAGGACGAGCTCGCCTGGGTGTTCGAGCTCCGCGACGGGCTGATCTCCTCCTGGCGCTCGCTCCAGGAGCGACCCCCGGCACCCGGGGGTGGGCGGGCCGCGGTCGGCTAGGCTGCCGCAATGGCCGAGACCGTCCCCACGGAGTCGATCCCCGCGCGGCTGGCCGAGATCCGCGAGCAGCTGTCCCTGCTCTCGGACTACCTTTGACCCCGACTCTCTCGAGCAGGAGGTCGGTCGCCTCGAGGCCGAGATGCAGCGGCCCGGCTTCTGGGACGACCAGGAAGCCGCCGCCCGTACGTCGGCCGCACACGCGCGCGCCCAGCGCCGGCTGAAGACGTTCCGCGAGCTGGAGTCCGACGCCGCCGACCTCGACGAGCTGGCGGAGATGGCCGCCTCCGACGAGGAGATGGCCTCGGAGCTCTCGGCCCAGCTCGACTCGGTCGAGCGCCGGCTCGCCGAGCTGGAGGAGGCGCGCCTGTTCAGCGGGGAGTACGACGCCGGCGACGCCGTGGTCACGGTCCACGCGGGCGCCGGCGGCACTGACTCCCAGGACTGGGCCGAGATGCTCCTGCGGATGTACCTGCGCTGGGCGGAGCGCCGCGGGTTCGAGGTGGAGATGAAGGAGGCCTCCGAGGGCGAGGAGGCCGGCCTGAAGTCGGCGACCTTCGTCGCTCGCGGCGAGAACGCCTACGGACTTTTCGCCGCCGAGCGCGGCGTCCACCGGTTGGTCCGGATCTCGCCGTTCGACTCCTCCGCCCGCCGGCATACGAGCTTCGCCCAGGTCGACGTCGCCCCCCTCGTCGACGAGGACGTCGAGGTCGAGATCGACGACTCGGAGATCCGGGTGGATACCTACCGGGCTTCCGGCGCCGGCGGCCAGCACGTCAACAAGACCGACTCGGCGGTACGGATCACCCACATCCCCACCGGCGTCGTCGTCCAGTGCCAGAACGAGCGATCGCAGACCCAGAACAAGGCGGTGGCGATGCAGTTCCTGCGCTCGAAGCTGATCGAGCTCGAGGAGAGAAAACGCGCCGAGCAGCTCGCCAAGGAGCGGGGAGAGGTCAAGGACGTCGCCTGGGGCTCGCAGATCCGCAGCTACTTCCTGCACCCGGACCAGCGCGTCAAGGACCATCGCACCGGGCACGAGTCCGGCGACACCGAGCGCGTACTGGACGGCGACATCGACGACTTCATCCGCGACTACCTGAACAAGACCGCCGCCTCCTCGGCGAGCTAGGAGCGCCAGGGCGGGGAACGGGGCCCCTGGGTCGTGGGCGTCCGAACTCGTCCTAATTTGGAACTCTCGCGATGCAAGTTCGGGCGTACGGTAGGCGTCGTTCACCCGAGCGGATGAGGCCCTCGCACCGATTGATCCTGTCGTTCTCGCTGGTCCTGATCGCGGCGGTTGCCGTGGTCGCGGTACGGCAGGGGAGCACCGCCTCGGCCGCCGATCCGTGCGCGCCCCCGGTGACCAACCAGGTCGCCTGCGAGAACACCAAAGCGGGCGACCCCCCCTCGGACTGGCAGATCAGCGGGATCGGGGACAGCTCGATCCAGGGGTTCGCCACCTCGATGAGCGTCAACCTCGGCCAGACGGTCAACTTCAAGGTCAAGACCCCGGCGAGCTCCTACCACATCGACATCCTCCGCCTCGGCTACTACAACGGCGACGGCGCCCGCAAAATCGCCTCCAACATCCAGCCCTCGGCGAGCCTGCCGCAGACCCAGCCGGCCTGCCAGACGACCAGCTCCACCGGGCTGGTCGACTGCGGCAACTGGAAGGTCTCCGCCTCCTGGACGGTCCCGAGCAACGCCGTCTCCGGCCTCTACATCGCCCACCTGGTGCGCAACGACACCGGCGGGGAGAGCCAGATCTTCTTCGTCGTCCGCGACGACTCCAGCCATTCGGACATCGTGCTGAAGACCTCCGACGCCACCTGGCAGGCCTACAACGCCTACGGCGGCAACAGCCTCTACTCGTGCACCGTCTCCTGTCCTCCCGGCAGCCCCGGCGGCTACAAGGCCGCCTATGCCGTCTCCTACAACCGTCCCTTCGACGGCACCCTGACCACCGACAACGGCATGTCGGACCCCTTCTACGCCGAGTACCAGATGATCCGCTTCCTGGAGCGAAACGGCTACGACCTCAGCTACGTCGCCCAGAAGGATGTTGATTCCAATGGGCCCCTGCTCCAGAACCACAAGGTGTTCATCTCCAACGGCCACGACGAGTACTGGGCCGCCGGCGAGCGCCAGAGCGTCGAGGCGGCCCGTAACGCCGGGGTCAACCTCGCCTTCTTCAGCGGCAACGAGCTGTTCTGGAAGACCCGCTGGACCTCGAGCTCGGCCGACGGGACCAGTACGCCCTATCGCACCGTGGTCGATTACAAGGACACCCACTTCGACGCCCCGGTCGACCCTTCCTATCCGCCGGTGACGACCCCGACCTGGCGCGATCCGCGATTCAGCCCGCCGGGCGACGCCGGCCGGCCCGAGAACAGCCTCAGCGGCCAGATCTTCTCGGTCAACGCCGGAACCTCCGACATCAAGGTCCCCTCGACCTTCAGCAAGCTCCGCTTCTGGCGCAACACCGCCGTCTCCACCCTGACCTCGGGCCAGACCCTGACCCTGGGGGCGGGCACCGGCACCCTGGGCTACGAGTGGGACGTCGACCCCGACAACGGCTTCCGTCCCGCCGGGCGCATCCCGATGTCGTCGACCACGGTCAGCGGCCTGCAGACTTTCACCGACTACGGCACCGGGGTCGCCGACAACACCACCGCCTCCCACAGCCTCTCGCTCTACCGAGCCCCGAGCGGCGCCCTGGTCTTCGGCGCCGGAACCGTGCAGTGGGGCTGGGGTCTGGACATCACCAACGCCTGGAACAGCGGCGCCACCAACCCCAACGCCACCCACACGGACGCCAACATGCAGCAGGCCACGGTCAACCTGATGGCGGACATGGGCGCCCAGCCGGCGACCCTGCAGTCCGGGCTGATCGCCACTCCCAAGTCGACCGACACGGCGGCGCCCACCGCGACCGTCAGCTCGCCCTCGTCGGGGGCGTCGCTCACCGACGGCAACAGCGTCACCGTCTCCGGCACCGCATCCGATGCCGGCGGGGGGAACGTCGCCGCGGTCGAGGTCTCCACGGACGGTGGCTCGACCTGGCACACGGCGAACGGGACCAGCTCCTGGACCTACTCGTGGAACGTCCACGGCGGCCCCTCGACCACGGTCAAGGCCCGGGCGATCGACGACTCGGGCAACATCGGCGCCGCCAGCGCGGGCACGCCGGTCACCGTCAACTGCCCCTGCACGATCTTCGGCGGCACCGTCCCCGGGACCACGGACTCCGGTGACGGCGGCTCGCTCGAGGTCGGGGTGAAGTTCCGCAGCGACCTCCCGGGCACGATCAGCGGGATCCGCTACTACAAGAGCGCGGCCAACACGGGCACCCATGTCGGCAGCCTCTGGAAGGCAGACGGCACCCTGCTGGCCCAGGCGACCTTCAGCGGCGAGACCACCACGGGTTGGCAGAAGGTCAACTTCTCGAGCCCGGTGACGATCCAGCCGAACACCACCTACGTGGCGGGCTACTTCGCACCCAACGGGCATTACTCCGCCCAGGAGTGGGCGCTCAACCATCCGCCTGCGACCGGGCCCGACAACCTCGACGCCCCGCCGCTGCACGTCCTGCCCGATTCCAGCAGCGGCGGCAACGGGCTCTACCAGTACGACTCGAGCCCCGTCTTCCCGACCAACACCTACCAGTCCGAGAACTACTGGGTCGACGTGCAGTTCAACCCCTCGACACCGGCTCAGGTTCCCGGCCAGGTGACCAACGTCAGCGCCACCGCCGGAGTCGAGCAGGCGACGGTCAACTGGACGCCGCCGGCCAACGACGGCGGCAGCCCGATCACCAGCTACCGGATCACCCCCTACATCGGCGCCAACGCCCAGACGCCGACCACGGTCAGCGCCCCGGCGACCTCGAAGACGATCACCGGCCTCACCGGCGGCACGACATACACCTTCAAGGTCGCCGCGATCAACAGCGTCGGGCCCGGGCAGGACTCGGCGGCCTCGAACGCCGATGACGCCGACCTACGACGATCGCCCCGGGAGCGCCGACGGGAGTCAGCGCCGCCGCCGGGGGCAAGCAGGCGACCGTCAACTGGACGCCGCCGGCCAACGACGGCGGCAGCCCGATCACCAGCTACCGGATCACCCCCTACATCGGCTCCAACGCCCAGACGCCCTCGACCACGGTCAGTCGCCCGGCGACCTCGAAGACGATCACCGGCCTCACCGGCGGCACGACCTACACCTTCACGGTGACCGCGATCAACAGCGTCGGGCCCGGGCAGGAGTCGGCGCCCTCAAACCGCCACCGACCCCTACGACGTCGCCCGGGGCGCCGACGGGGGTGAGCGCCACCGCCGGAGACGAGCAGGCGACCGGTCAACTGGACGCCGCCGGCCAACGACGGCGGCAGCCCGATCACCAGCTACCGGATCACCCCCTACATCGGCGCCAACGCCCAGACGCCGACCACGGTCAGCGCCCCGGCGTCCTCGAAGACGATCACCGGGCTCACCGACGGCACCACCTACACCTTCACGGTGACCGCGATCAACAGCGTCGGGCCCGGGCAGGAGTCGGCGCCCTCGAACGCCACCACCCCTACGACGTCGCCCGGGGCGCCGACGGGGGTGAGCGCCACCGCCGGCGTCGAGCAGGCGACGGTCAACTGGACGCCGCCGGCCAACGACGGCGGCAGCCCGATCAGCAGCTACCGGATCACCCCCTACATCGGCGCCAACGCCCAGACGCCGACCACGGTCAGCGCCCCGGCGTCCTCGAAGACGATCACCGGGCTCACCGGCGGCACCACCTACACCTTCACGGTGACCGCGATCAACAGCGTCGGGCCCGGGCAGGAGTCGGCGCCCTCGAACGCCACCACCCCTACGACGTCGCCCGGGGCGCCGACGGGGGTGAGCGCCACCGCCGGAGTCGAGCAGGCGACGGTCAACTGGACGCCGCCGGCCAACGACGGCGGCAGCCCGATCAGCAGCTACCGGATCACCCCCTACATCGGCGCCAACGCCCAGACGCCGACCACGGTCAGCGCCCCGGCGTCCTCGAAGACGATCACCGGCCTCACCGGCGGCACCACCTACACCTTCACGGTGACCGCGATCAACAGCGTCGGGCCCGGGCAGGAGTCGGCGGCCTCGAACGCCACCACCCCTACGACGTCGCCCGGGGCGCCGACGGGGGTGAGCGCCACCGCCGGAGTCGAGCAGGCGACGGTCAACTGGACGCCGCCGGCCAACGACGGCGGCAGCCCGATCAGCAGCTACCGGATCACCCCCTACATCGGCGCCAACGCCCAGACGCCGACCACGGTCAGCGCCCCGGCGTCCTCGAAGACGATCACCGGGCTCACCGGCGGCACCACCTACACCTTCACGGTGACCGCGATCAACAGCGTCGGGCCCGGGCAGGAGTCGGCGGCCTCGAACGCCACCACCCCTACGACGTCGCCCGGGGCGCCGACGGGGGTGAGCGCCACCGCCGGGGTCGAGCAGGCGACGGTCAACTGGACGCCGCCGGCCAACGACGGCGGCAGCCCGATCAGCAGCTACCGGATCACCCCCTACATCGGCTCCAACGCCCAGACGCCGACCACGGTCAGCGCCCCGGCGTCCTCGAAGACGATCACCGGGCTCACCGGCGGCACGACCTACACCTTCACGGTGACCGCGATCAACAGCGTCGGGCCCGGGCAGGAGTCGGCGCCCTCGGCGTCGGTGACGCCTTACGGAGTGCCACTCCATGCAACCAGTACCTCGGTCTCTTGCACCCCGGCCTCCCTATTGCACACGAGCAGCACGACCTGCACTGCCACCGTATTGGACAATGAACTAGACGGTTTTAGCTACCCGAGCGGGACTATTCAAATGACTTCCAACACTCCTGGCGGTCAATTCTCCGGCGAAGCCGAATGCACCTTGACTCCTACATCCACGGTAGGGGCATCGAAGTGCGCGCTCGCGTACACGCCCGAGGTCGTAGAAAGTGGCTCGCATCGGATTACCGCCGAGTATCTCGGCGACTCAGGCCATGCTGCAAGCGCCGGATCGACAGTTGTAACTATCCCCGAGCGAACTACGACCCTGACGTTTACATGCGATCCAAATCCCATACTTAAATCCGAGCAGACGGAGTGCATGGCCACTGTCGTTGATGACTTCGGCGGCTTGGCGAGTCCACCGACGGGATCTGTGCAGTTTACATCGAGCGTGGCCGCGGGCCGTTTTAGCAACTCCGGCAAATGCACTCTGCTTCAGGTGAGCGGCTCAACCTCGAAATGCCAAGTTTCCTATTTTCCCACCGAGAACGTTGGAATGCCTAGGCACAGCCTGACCGCTCGATATTCCGGGGATTCAGTACATCTTTCGAGCGGTGCTGTAGCCGAGCTTGACGTTCCCGCCACTCCGCCTCATGGGCCTTTAGGGGTCTCAATCGACGGAGGGGCCTGGGCAACCAACAACTCCCGCGTGCTACTGATGATCCGGTGGCCAGCCCGCGCCACAACCGCGCTTATCAGCAACGACGAGGGGTTCGATCACCCTGGGAGCCGAGTAGTCAGCAGGTCGATTCACTGGACTCTTCCCTCGTCCGGGCCGGAACGCATTCCTAGGGCGGTTTACGTGCGGTTTGTGGGAGGGCCGGCTGGGCCAGAGACTTACACGGACGACATCATCCTCGATAAGACAGCGCCCCGAATTGCCTCGGCTTGGGTCATGCGAGTCCAGTCAAGGAGGAAGGTTGGCCAGCCAAAATCCGCCTCGAGGAAGAAGAGCTATGCATTGCATCTTGATGCCTACGACAATGCTTCAGGCCTAAAGGAAATCGAGATATCGACAAATCGCCGGCACGTTGCCCACGTCTTCCGTGTAGCGCGCAAGAACCATCTGAGGAAGACCTTTGCAGTCTCGGCGGGTGTTCGGAGGTTGTTTGTTCGGGCCAAGGATTCGGCGGGAAATGTCTCTAGATGGCGGGCAGCCAGATTTCATCGGCCTCGCCACCACGCGCGCGGAGCGCCCTCGTGAGCTGGGCGGCCGCTCGCCTTCCCACTCGCGCTGTGGGCCTGGGCTCGCCGGGATGCAGGGACCAACCTGCATCCACGAGACGCGACATCCCCGTCAGCTGAGTCCGGGGTGATTCACCAAGGGTCCGCGAGGGCACCCTCGAGCCTCAGCAGAGCCTCCTTCATCGCCGGCCCGCCGCCGTAGCCGCCGAGGGCGCCCCCCGCCCGCAGCACCCGGTGGCAGGGCACGACGATCGGGATCGGGTTGGAGCCGAGGGCGGTGCCGGCCGCCCGCTGGGCGCGCTCATTGCCGGCGCTTCGAGCCATCTCCGTGTAGCTGCGGGTCTCGCCGTAGGGAATCCGCGCGGTGGCCCTCAGAACCCGGCGGCGAAACCCCGTGGTCAGCTGCCAGTCGAGCCGCAGGTCGAAGTCGCGAAGCCGGCCGGCGAAGTAGAGGTCGAGCTCGCGCCGCACCTCGTCGAGCCGGGCCGGAGCCTCGACCACCCGCGGAGAGACCTCCGAGGAAAGCCGCTGCAGGGCGGAATCGGGCTCCAGGCCCGGAAGGCCGACCATGACCAGGCCGAGATCGGTGGCCGCCAGCAGGATCGGCCCGAAGGGCGAGTCCTCGATCGCGTAGGCGATGTCGAGCAGACCCGCCTGATCGGCGAGTCCGACGAAGCGCTCGCGGGCCGCCGTGACCGAGTCGGGCGGGGGACCGTCGACCAGGTCGCGAAGCACGCTGTCCGCCTGACGATTCATGTCAGCACCTCCCTCAGCTTCTTGACACCCTCGTGGACGTTCCTGCGCGCCGCGTCCTCGGAGCAGTCGAGCGCCGCCGCGATCTCGCGATGCGGCATGTCGCAGGCGAAGCGGAGCGCGACCGCGGTTCGCTGCTTCGGCGGCAGCCCGGCCACCGCGCCCCAGATGCCGCCGCCCGGCTCCGGCCCCGGAGACCGCCACTTCGGGCGGGTCGCCGGTCGGCGTCGCCCGCCGCCCGCGACCGCGGTGGTGGTCGATCGCCTTGTTGTGGGCGATGGTCAGCAGCCAGCCGCGCAGGTTGCGGTCGTCGCCGAGCTTGGGATAGGCGCGGAGCGCCGCAATGAAGGTCTCCTGAAAGCAGTCCTCGGCATCCTGCGGTCCGACCGCGGCGATCAGGAAGCCGAGCACGTCGTTGGCGTGGCGGTCGAGCAGGCTCTGGAAGGGCGGCAGGCCTTTCACCTCATCCAATTAAACGCGGCACAGGCCGCGAAACGTGAGATCGCGTCAGATCGGCCCAGCTAGGGTGGCGGCATGGACGACGCGGAGGCGATCAGCCGGCTCGTCGCCGGCGCCCTGGCCGAGGACGTCGGCGCCGGCGACCTCACCGCCGAGGCGGTCATCCCCGACGGAGCGCGCGGGAGCGCCCGGATCATCCAGAAGGCGGCCGGGGCGCTGTTCGGGCTCGCGGTCGCCGGCGAGGTGATGCGCCAGTGCGGGGTGGAGCGGTTCGAGGCCGAGGCCGCCGAGGGCGAGTGGCGCGACGAGGTCCCGGTGCGGGTTGCGAGCGCCACCGGCCCGGCCGCATCGCTGCTCGCCGCCGAGCGCACGGCGCTGAACTTCCTCGGTCACCTCTCGGGGATCGCCACCCTCACCGCCCGCTACGTCGCCGCGGTCGCCGGCACCGGGGCCCGGATCCTCGACACCCGCAAGACGACCCCGGGCCTGCGAGCGCTCGAGAAGCGCGCGGTGGCCGCTGGAGGGGGCATCAACCACCGCATGGGGCTGTATGACGCGATCCTGATCAAGGAGAACCACATCGCCCTGGCGGGAGGGCTGGAGGCGGCGGTCGAGCGAGCGCGCGCTGCCGCGAGGCCGGTCGAGGTCGAGTGCCGCGACCTCGACGAGGTCGGCCGGGCGATCGCGGCCGGCGCCGGCCGGATCCTGCTCGACAACATGGACCCGGCGGAGATCCGGGAGGCGGTCGGCCTGCGCGCCGGGGCCGATGCGCCGCAGCTCGAGGCCTCGGGTGGTATCACCCTGGAGAACGTCCGCGCGGTCGCCGAGACCGGCGTCGATTTCATCTCGGTCGGCGCGCTGACCCACTCCGCCCCGGCCCTCGACCTCAGCATGCTGATCGAGCCCGACGGCGGCGCGGGGACGGGATAGAGTCGGCGCATGGCGGTCAGCGAGGAGATGCGGCAGAAGCGCGAGGAGATCGTCCGCGAGCACATGGACTCGGAGAACCGGCACGAGTTCGACCGGACCATGGAGACCTTCCACCATCCCCGCTACGAGCTGATCGCGACCGGGGACACCTACGACGGCGCGGCCGAGGTCGATGCCTATTTCGAGGAGACCCGCACCGCATTCCCCGACCAGCGCAACGAGCTGATCGCGATGCACCACGCCGACGGCGCGGTCCTGGTCGAGGCGATGCTCTACGGGACCCATAAGGGGCCGTTCCGCGGCCTGCCGCCGACCGGGCGCAAGTTCGAGATGCGCTTCCTGGCGATCTTCGTCTTCGAGGAGGACAGGCTGATCTGCGAGCGGGTGTACTTCGACCAGGCGACGGTGCTGAGGCAGCTCGGGATCGCCCACGACCCGCTCTCCGTGAGCGGCCGCGTCGCCACCGTGCTCAACCACCCGGTGACCGTCGGACGGGCCCTGCTGCGCCAGGCGACCGGGCGCTGAGGAATAACTACGCGGCCTCCTCTGCTCCGCCGGAGCCCGCACTCAGAGACACCGGTTATCTGCGGGCTCCGGCTCCGCGTCCGGGGGCCGCTTGCCCGCAAGCAAACCTCGTCCTGCCTTTCACCGCCGCACGCCCGGACGCGGGAGCGAGGCCCGACAGCATCATTTGACTCTGAGTGTCGGGCCTCGCGGGAGCGGAGGACGTGCGGCGCAGTTATTTGAGCAGCCGCGAGAGGCGGCGATCCTTGAGCACCCGGCCGCCCGTCTGCTCCTTGGGGCAGTAGTTGGTCTGGTGCTCGGAGAAGAAGACGGCCTCGATTCTCGCCCCGCAGCGGGGGCATGGCTCGCCCTCGCGGCGGTGCACCTTGAGCGGCATCGGCAGCTTGTCCGGGACCCGCTCGCCGATCACCCCCTCGTAGTGGCCGATCGCGCCGTCGAGGACGCCGAGCGCGTCGTGCAGGCGCTCGACCTCGTCGCCCTCCAGTTCGGAGCCCTTGCGGAACGGCGAGAGCCGCGCCTCCCAGAGGATCTCGTCGACCCAGGAGCGCCCAATCCCCGCGATCGTCCGCTGGTCGCGGAGCAGCGGGTGCAGATGGCGGGGCTGGGCGATCAGCTCGCTGAACTCCGCCAGGGGCGGAGCCGGCCAGGCCTCCGGGCCGAGGGTCGCGACCATCTCGTCCCGCTCGACCTCCGCGGCGCCGAGGAGCTTTGCCCAGGCCCGCTGGCGGGTACCGAACTCGCGCAGCCGCAGCTCGCGTGCCCGGCCGAGCCGCAGCAGCAGCCGCGAGGCCCGGTCGCGGGGGGAGGCATGCTTCTCGAACAGCTGCAGGCGGCCGGCCGACATCAGGTGGATCAGCAGCGCCAGGTCGCCGAGCTCGACCACCGGCATCTTGCCGATCCGGCGGACCCGACTGACCGCTCGTCCCTCCAGCGCCTCCAGCGGGGGCTCGAAGGTCTTCATCACGTTCATCCCCGGTGCAAGCGCAGAGCTGACGATCTCACCGCGCAGCGCCCGGTCGAGCCTGCGCGCCGTGATCTCGACTTCCGGGAGCTCGGGCATGCCCAGAGGGTAGACTTGAGAACAGTTCATTCGACTGGTTGCAGGAGCCCTCCGCGGCTGCCGAGCCAGCGAACATCAACCAGCCGCACCCATCAGGGACCCTTTGAGGAGGGCCGCGATGAGAGAGCTACCAACCATCAACGAGCCAGTGCAGATGCTCGATCTCTCCCCAGGCGAGATCGGCGAGCTCTCCGAGGAGGTCCGCGCCCTGGCGGCCGAGCGTGACGCCGTGATCCTCGCCCATAACTACCAGGTCGCCGAGGTCCAGGACGTCGCCCACTTCGTCGGCGACTCGCTCGGGCTCTCCCGCCAGGCGGCCGCAGCCGCCGCGTCGGTGATCGCCTTCTGCGGAGTGCACTTCATGGCCGAGACGGCGTCGATCCTCTCACCTCGCAAGACGGTGCTGATCCCCGACCTCGGGGCGGGCTGCTCGCTCTCGGACTCGATCACGGCGAGCGAGCTGCGCAACTGGAAGTCCCGGCACAGCCCCGACGCGGTCGTCGTCATGTACGTCAACACCTCGGCCGAGGTCAAGGCCGAGACCGACTACTGCTGCACCTCTTCGAACGCCGTCAAGGTAGTCGAGCACATCCTCCGCGAGCACGGCCCCGAAACCGAGATCCTCTTCGGTCCCGACATGTGGCTCGGTTCCTACGTCGAGCGCGTCTCCGGCCACCGCATGCACGTCTGGCCGGGAGAGTGCCACGTGCACGCCGGGATCCGCCCCGAGGACATCACCGCCCAGCGGGAGGCGCATCCGGGGGCCGAGTTCCTCGTCCACCCCGAGTGTGGCTGCGTCACCCAGATCATGGAGTACGTCGCCGCGGGAGACGTTTCGGAGGATGGCGTCCACATGCTCTCCACCGGGCAGATGATCGACTATCTCGGCGATCACCCCGACGGTGAGTTCATCGTCGCCACCGAGAACGGGATGCTCCACCCGCTGCACCAGGTCGCGCCCGGGGCAAACCTGATCGAGGCCAACCGGATGGCCTTCTGCAAGTACATGAAGATGATCACCCTGCCGAAGCTGCGCGATTCCCTGCGCGAGATGCAGTTCGAGGTCAGCGTCCCGGCGGAGATCGCCGAGCGGGCGAGGCTGCCGATCGAGCGCATGGTCGCGATCGGCTGAGCGTCGCCGCGGGTCCTGCCGTTCGAGCGTCGCGCTCAGTGTTCCCGGCATGAAGTTTCAGGCGACCTCTCGCAGCCGGCCGCTCTCGACCTCGTAGACGAACCCCCTGACGCTCTCCTTGCGGGGGATGAAGGGACTCTCGCGGATCCGCTCGATCGAGGCGCGCACGTCCGCCTCGAGATCGGCGAAGGCATGGGCACCCCAGGAGGGCCGGCTGCCGGTCTCCTGCTCGAGGCGATCGGCGAGCTCCTCGTCGCTGAAGGTGAGCATCCCGCAGTCGGTGTGGTGGATGAGGACGATCTCCTCGGTGCCGAGCAGGTTCTGGGAGATCGCCAGCGAGCGGATCTCCTCGTCGGTGACCACCCCACCGGCGTTGCGGATCACGTGGGCGTCGCCCTCCTCCAGGCCGAGGGCCCTGGCCGGGTCGAGGCGGGCGTCCATGCAGGCGACGATCGCGACCCTGCGGCCGGGGGGCAACGGCAGATCGCCCTTGTCGAAGCCCTCGGCGTAGCGCTGGTTGTTGGCCAGCAGATCGTCGGTCGCGCTCATCTCACCCTCCTTAGCCGTTAAATCCGATCAGCAAAAGGACATTAACCGTTTGCCGCCGACCCCCGCAGGCGATTGAATACGGGCTGATGGTGGCGACGGCGATCCGCCTGGGCATGGGAGCGGTGCTGGTGGGGGCGGCACTGCTGAAGCTCGCCAGCCCGCGCTCCAGCGTCGCTGCGCTGGCCACCTTCGGCTTCGTCGACTCCCGGAGCCGCTGGGCTGCGTGGGGGTCGCTGATCGCTGCCGAGCTGGCCCTCGGCGTCGGCGTCGCCGCCGGCTCCGAGGCCGCCGCGTACCTCGCCGCAGCCCTGATGGCGATGTTCGGGCTGCTGCTGCTCGGGGCCCTGATCCGCGGCCGGGCCGGGGCGCCCTGTGCATGCTTCGGCTCCCGCTCCCGGGTCGGCGGCATCGGAGTGCTGCGCAACTTCGCGATGGCCGCCGCCTACGCGGCTCTGCCGCTGCTCCCCCAGGGATCGCTGAGCACCGACCAGTGGCTGGGGCTGGGGCTTGCTGCCGCGCTGCTCGCCTGCGCCGGCCTCGCGGTCGCGGTCCTCGCACTGGCGCGCGAGGTGGGAATGCTGCGTCTGCGCATGGGCCCCGCTGCGGCGCTCGAGATCCCGGGCGAGGGCCCCGTTCTCGGCGAGAACTCCGGCCTGGCGGAGCGCTTCGCCCCGGTTCCGCCCGACGGCCTGCTGCTGGCTGTCTTCCTCTCCGAGGGATGCCACGTCTGCCGCGGCCTGGAGCCGGTGATCGAGGGGCTCGCATCGGACCCCGTGCTCTCGGTGCTGGTCTTCGACGAGGCCGGCGACGCCGACGTCTGGCGGCGGTTGGAGGTTCCGGGCAGTCCCTACGCCGCGGCCCTCGATCTCGACGGCGTCACCCTCGCCAAGGGGAGCTTCAACAACCTCGCCCAGCTCGAGAGCATCCTCGCCACCGCCGAGCGCCGGCGCGCCGCCGAGGAGCCGATACCGCAGGCACATGGATGAGCAGCGCCCCGGGCGGCCGGGAGGGGGGAGGGGCTGACCGAGCGCCTGGCGCGGGGAAGCTCGCGCCGTGGCTTCCTCTCGCGGGTCGGCAAAGGGCTGCTGGCGCTGGGGGGTGGCCTGGCGGTGGGCGCGGCGCTCGAGCCTGAGCGCTCTGACGCCTACCACTTCTGTGGCCACACCTACACGACCGGCTCCTGTCCTCACCCGACCGGGCTGCCGCGGGTCGATTCCCACGGTCGCCCGCTGCGCGCCCGCGACGGCGTCCCGGTGGACAACCTGGGACGCCCCGTGGATCGCCGCGGCCTGCCGCTGGACGAGGAAGGCAACCTGCTCCGCGACCTCTCTGGTCACCCCCTCGAGCCCGCCCCCCGGACGCCGGTCTGCGAGGAGGCGGGGCGCCGCTTCGGCTTCTCCGCCCAGCACGACGGATCCTGGTATCGCTGCTGCGGCGGCCAGGTGCGCAAGCTGATGGACTGCTGCGCCTATTCCAGCTCGAGGATCAACGGTGACGCTGCGCTCACCGGCTACTGCTACTCCGGGCGCAAGGTGTTCTGTGTCATGTACCACCAGACCAACGTTCCATGCTGACCGCCGCCCTTGCGATAGCCGCCTTCGCGATCGGCGCCACCGGCGCCTGGTCTCCCTGCGGTCTCTCGATGGTCGAGACGATCGGGCCTACCGGCCACACCGGCGGGCGCCGCACCACCGTCGCGGCGCTGGCGAGCTTCGTCCCCGGCGCGCTGCTCGGCGGTCTGGCCACCTTCGGCGCGCTCGCCGTGGCCGGCTCGCTCCTGCACGGGGCCGCGGGACGGTTCGCCTACGGAGCCGCCGCTGTGATCGCCCTGCTGGCTGCCGCCGCTGAGGCTCGCGGCACCCGCATCGTGCCCCAGATCAGGCGCCAGGTGCCCGAGCACTGGCGCCGGGTGATGCCGCTGCCCCTGGCGGCCTTCCTCTACGGGATCCTGCTCGGGCTCGCGTTCACCACCTTCGTCCTCAGCTTCGGCGTCTGGGCTCTGGCGGGGATCAGCCTCGCTCTGGGAGAGCCTTCGCTGGGGGCGGTGATCGGGCTCGCCTTCGGCGCCGGCCGCGCCCTGCCCGTGGTGGCGATCGCCCCGCTCTGCGACCGGCCGGCCGGGATCAGGGTGACAGAGCTGATGACCCAGCGGCCGGCGATCTACCGCGGCTTTCGCCTCGGAGACGCGGTGGCCCTGACCGCGGTCGCCGTGGCGGCCATGACAGCCCTGCCGGCCGGCGCGGCGGTGCGGGTGGCCTCCGGCTCGGGCGAGCCCACGACAGCGAGGGCGGAGTTTGCCTACCAGAGCGCCGCCGGGCCCGGGATCCTGCGCAGGGCAGGGCGAAGTGTCAGGCTCCCCGGCCGCCTTCCGGCGATCGGCGGCCCGTACATCGCCGTGCGGAGGCCCGGGAAGATCGTCCTCCTCGCCCGTCGCGGGCTCGCCAGGCGGGCCGTCCTGCCCGCTCGCCGGGTCGACGGCATCGCGATCTCCGCCGGCTGGGTCGCCTACCGAACCCGCCGGGCCGGCCGCGACCTGATCAAGGTGCGACGGATCTTCCACCTGGGCATCGGCGACGGCACCTCGGCCGGGGTGCGCGGGCTGGGCTTCGGCGCGGCCCGCGTCGTCGCCGCCTCGCGCGGGGGCGGCGGCCTCAGCCGTCCGGCGATCTACCGGCGCGTCCTCCTCTATTCCAGCTCCAGCCGGCGCCGCAGCGCGGTGCTCGAGCGCCTGCTCGGCACGGGCCGCAGGCGGACCCTGGTCCGCTCGAGGCGATGGCTGGTCTCCGAGCCCTCGGTCTGGGCCGGTGCCTTCGCCTACGTGCGGAGCACGAACGAGCGACAGCAGCTACGGGTGAGGAGTCGCCACGGGCGCGGAACGGGCAGGGTCGTCCTCGCGCTGCCGGCGATCTCCTACCGTGACCGCGATCACGACTCGGGCCATCACCGCCTCCCGACCCGCATCCACCCACCCGTTCTGCGCCGCACCAACTGGAGCCTTGTCGGCACCGCGATCGCTCCCGATCGCGTCTACGCGACGCTGCTCCGAAACGGTCCCGCGGGGGTGCGGGCGCGGATCATCCGCACCGGTCGCTGATCAGGGTGCTCTCAGCGCGGCGATCGGCACATCCGGGTAGCCGATCGCCCGGTAGAAGGTCGCGCTCGGCTTGGCGATCAGCCAGCGGGCGCCGCTCCTGCGCAGGTAGATGACGTCGTCCTCGATCGAGGGCTCGCGCGAACCCGCGAAGCCGTGCACGACGGTGCCGGTGAAGCGGCCGAGGCCGCCCTCGATCGTCACCACCGAGTCGGCGTCGACTAGCCTCGTCCGCAGCCACCGGGGGGAGCCGGCGGGGCCGGGGTGCCCGATCGAGGCGCGCAGCGACGCCTCGCAGGAGGGGCGGCGGACCGGCAGCTTCACCCCACGCAGCGCTCCCGGGGCGAGCAGGGCGCACACCGCGGCTCCGTCGCCCGTGTCGATCGCGCCGACGTAGCGGTGCACCTCCCGGACGATCGCCCTCCGCTCGGCCCCCGAGGCGGATGTGGTCGCGCCCAGGTCCTGGGGGCCACCCGCGGGCTGGGTGCCGGAAGGCGCCGTGCCGGCCCCCGACGAAAGGCCGCTGGCCGGGCCCCCGCCGCCTCCGGCCTCGGTGCCCGGCCCTCCGCCGCTGCCTCCATCCCCACCACAGCCGGCGAGCCAGATCGCCGCCGCCGCGAGCACGAAGGCGCTGCGGGGACCAGGCCGGCGCCGGGGCGGGCTATTCCGGCGGTTCGAGCGCTCCGGGCGCCATCGGCTCCGCATGCCACTCCTGCGGCAGCGCCACCTCGACCTCGAGCGGCACGATCGGGGGCTCGAGCTCCTCCCTTAGCACCCCGCCGGCCAGATACGGGGCCAGGAAGCGGCCGCTCACCTTTTGCGGCGGCCACCAGAGGTAGTCGCTGGAAACCGCCCCCTCGCCCGCTCCGCCGGTCAGGGAGTGGCTGAGGCTGAGCGACTCGCCGCCGGTCAGCAGCATCCCCTTCAGCACGGGGTGGAAGGGCTGTGGCTCGAGATCGGCACCGAGGCGGGCCGCGATGTGCTCGGCGGCCGCGTCTGCCTGCTGCGTGCCGAGCCCGCCCTGCTTGATCGGGAAATTGGTGCCGTCGCCCGCGGCGTAGTGGTCGGCGACCCCCTTCACCCTGGCGTGGTCGTCGATCGGGATGAACCCCATCTCGTCGGCGGGCAGGCCCGCCACCGCGGGGCCTTCGAGCAGCGGGAGCGAGACGACCTGGGCGACCTCGAGCCGCTCGCCCCGGGGATGGAGACTGAGCACCCCGCGATCGTCCTCGGTGGCGCGGGTCGATGTCCTCACCTCGATCTTGCGCGCGGAGAGCATCTGCGAGAGGGCCTCCGACGCGGCCGTGCCGAAGACGATCAGCGGGGCCTCCTCGGGCGTGATCAGGACCAGCTCGAGCTTCAGCAGGCCCGCTTCCCGGGCCAGGCGCTGGGTCATCAGGGCGAGCTCGTAGATCGGCAGCGGCCAGGCGCCGCTCGGCGGCACGACGAAGGCGATCTTCGCCGGCTCACCCGGGTCGAGGTCGGTGAGCAGGTCGGTGAGCGCCGCCCGGTCGCCGGACACGTCAAGGGTGATCGCGTTCTCGAAGGCGGGGCGGAAGGCTCCACCGACGCAGATCACGGCGAAGTCGTAGTCGATCCGGGAGCCGTCATCGAGCTCGGCGAAATGAGCTCCGGGGTCGATCCGCTCGATCCCGTGCTGGATGAAGCGGGCGTCGAAGTCGGCGGCGATCGGCGCCAGCTCACGATGCTCGGCGGTCTGCGACGTGAAGGGCTCCTCGACCACGAGCGGCCTGTAGACGAAGTCCGGCCGCGGCGCCACCAGGGTCAGCTCGGCCCGCTCCCCCGCCAGGTGGCGCAGCGCGATCAGCGCCTCGAGGCCGGCAATCCCGCCCCCGGCGATCAGCACCCTTGCCGGGTCGGTGTTGCGCTCGCCCTGGTTCATCTCTTCCGCATCATCCTCCATCCGGCGCAGCGGATGCCAGCCGGGAGTTAGGGTGGAGAGATGGCGGGACTCGTGCAGGTCGAAGTCGCCCCGGAGCCGGTCGAGCGCTTCCGCGACCTGCTCGGTGCCGATTACGCGGAGGTCGAGGCGGGAGCGGCGCAGGCGCGGGAGTTCTTCGCGGGAAAGGTGATCTGGCAGGTCAACTCGACCGCACGCGGGGGCGGCGTCGCCGAGATGCTGCGCTCGCATCTCGCCTACGTGAGAGCGGTCGGGATCGACGTGCGCTGGGTCCTCGCCGGCGGAGGCTCGGACTTCTTCGCGGTCACCAAGCGGATCCACAACAACCTGCACGGCTCCCCGGGTGACGGGGGCGGGCTGGGCCCGGGCGAGCGCCGGGACTACGAGCGGGGCCTGGAGGAGACGGTGGCCGCGCTTGAGCGGGTGGTGCGGCCCGGCGACATCGCCTTCCTTCACGATCCCCAGACGCTGGGGCTGATCGGGCCGATGCGCGAGGCCGGCGCCCAGGTGCTCTGGCGCTGCCACGTCGGCGTCGACGAGCCGAACGAGACCGTCCGTCGCACCTGGCGGTTCCTGCATCCCTACGTGAGCGAGGCCCACGCCTGCATCTTCTCGCGCGAGCAGTACGTCTGGGACGACCTCGACCGGGACAGGGTGACGATCGTCCCGCCCTCGATCGACCCGTTCTCGCCGAAGAACCAGGAGCTCGCCCCGGAAGCGGTGGAGGCGATCCTCCACGTCGCCGGCGTCGCCCCCGACGGCCCTGCCGGACCCTCGGTGTTCAAGCGCAGCGACGACACCCCGGGACGGGTCGACCGCCCCGGCGAGATGGTCCAGGAGGCCCCGGTGCCGGCCGCCGCGCCGCTGGTCTCGCAGGTGTCCCGCTGGGACATGCTCAAGGACCCGATCGGGCTGATCGACTGCTTCGCCGAGCACGTGCTCGACCCCGACGCGCACCTGCTGCTGGCCGGCCCCGACGTCAAGGCGGTCGCCGACGATCCCGAGGGTGCCGAGGTGCTCGAGCAGGTGATCGCCCGGCGCGCCGCGCTCGATCAGGAGGCGCGAGCCCGCGTCCACCTGGCGATGCTGCCGCTCGACGACATCGAGGAGAACGCGGCGATCATCAACGCCGTGCAGCGCCGCTCGCAGGTGGTGGTGCAGAAGAGCATCGCCGAGGGCTTCGGCCTGACCGTCTCGGAGGCGATGTGGAAGGGCACCCCGGTGGTCGCGAGCAGGGTCGGGGGCATCCAGGACCAGATCGTCGACGGCGAGAGCGGCCTGATGCTCGAGCCGCGCGACCTGCCGGGCTTCGGCGCCGCGATCTCGTCGCTGCTCGACGATCGGGCACGCGCCCAGCGCCTCGGCCTGGCCGGACGCGAGCGGGTGGCCGAGAAGTTCCTTGTCACCGGTCGCCTGCTGACCTATTTCGGGGTGTTCCTGCGCCTGTTCTCCCGCTGAGCTGCGGCTGGCCCACGCGGGCGATGTGGCCCACCACCGATGGCGGCGAGCCTCCGAGGGATGACGCTGTGTTGGATGAGTCTGGTTTCGAGGCCCCTTGTCACATCCTTTGCCGGTTCCTTACAGGACGCGGCGCATCATCATTGGACCCATCCCATAGAGGAGTCGGATCCAGATGAACAGGCAAAGAGCAAAGATCGCGACAATGGCCACCGTGGTTGGTCTGGGCGGGCTCGCCGGCGTAGCCCTCGCTTCCAACCCCGGGACCCCAGCCGGTCCTGCGCCTGCCGCCACCCGCTCAGCGGCGGGAGCAGCGCCGCCGATCGTGACCGGTGCAAGCGGCGGGGCCTCCGCTTCGTCGACCGCATCCAGCATTCCCGCCGGCCGCGTGATCACCGCTCCGGTGGGCGGGTCGCGCCACCGCCCGGTGGTGACCCGGACCAGCGGCGGCGCTGGGACGTTCGGTGGCGGGGAGCGCGACGACTGACGTGGGCACCGGAATGAGCTTCACCTCCGAGCAGGCGCGCCGTTACGGCGAGGAGATCGGAATCGAATGGGAGTCGGCTCCCTTCGACGTCGAGCAGTTCCGTATCGGCATGGGCGTCGAGCTCGAGCACGGGTCACACGACGCCAGCACCGACGTCACCGGCGACGACCCGATCGTGACCGCGAAGATCGCGCTGGCCCACCTGAACGAATTCCCCGACTACTACACCCGCCTCGAGGCGATGGAGGAGAAGGCCAAGAGGGAACACGGAATCGAATGACCCGAGGCATCCGAGGTTGGGGGCCGCGCCGCGCCGTCCGCTATGCCGTGCTGGGAGGCCTTGGGCTGACGGTGCTGATCCAGCTCGTTCCCTACGGACGCGACCACAGCAATCCCCCGGTCAGCAAGGCGGCCCGGTGGACCGACCCCACGGGGGAGCAGCTCGCCCAGCAGTCCTGCTACGACTGCCACAGCAATCTCACGGAGTGGCGCTGGTACTCGAATATCGCGCCGATGTCCTGGCTGATCCAGCGCGACGTCGACGAGGGCCGGGGGGTGCTCAACTTCTCCGAGTGGAACCGGGCACAGCCGGACCTCGGCGAGCTGCTCGACCAGGTGTCGAGCGGGGAGATGCCGCCGATCCAGTACACGCTGATCCATCCCTCCGCCGGCCTTTCGACGACCGAGAAGTCACAACTGGCCCACGCGCTCACGCGGCTCTATGGATCGGACCCGCCACCGATCGGCGGCGGCGGCTGAATCCCCTGGGCGGGAGCGGTGCCGGGGCGTCCGGGCCCTCGTCGCGCCCATCCGCGCCGCCCCCGTTTATGAGGCGCAGGCGTGGGCGGGGGGATGCCGTACGACCCGGGGATGACGCCGCCGGAGATGCGTCCGTTTGGCCCGTAGCGCCGTCGACCCAGCTACGTATGCCCTCTCTCGAAAGGCGAAACCCAGCCGGGGGCAGGGAAGCGAGGATGGTCTCGGCAAAGCTTGCGCCAAGCCGCCCCGCCAGCTCCTTGTTGCTGGTCGCGTGGAGCAGGAGCGCCCGGGCGATCTCGGTGTCGTCGTCGCGCCAACCGAGAGCGTCGGCCAACTCCGGTTCGCCGACGATCAGCGGATGCGAGAGATTCCCCGCCTCGACGAACACGGCTCTCCCGAACGCCGTCCATTTCCCGACATAGCTGATCTCGTCCATTCGCAAGCCGCCTTCGGTTTCCGAGGTAATGCCTCCCCCCAAGTGGAGCACCGCCATGCACAAGGGCCGGCATCGAGATCGGAAAGAGCCGGTCAAGCTTCCGGCCGCGGCCGCGGCCGGCGACGCTCAATCGTCCCCGCCTCCGGAATGCCCCCCGCCTCCGGAATGCCCCCCGCCTCCGGAGGAGTCGGAGCTCCCGCTCGGATGTGGGCCGGAATCGTCGCCCGAGCCCGCCGGCGGGGAGGGCGCGGGCGGAGTGGTCGAAGAGGCCGGTGGGGGCGCCGGGGCGCGGGAGGTAGAAGTGGACGATGGCGCAGTCGGCGACGGCGTCTGCACCACCCCCGCGTGATCGCGGTGTCGCTTGTGATGTCGCCGCTGTGGCCGCCGTTGCGAATCGGCGGATACGGGCGACGCCGGCTTCGGGACCAGCTGGTCGCCGGCGGAGATCGGCTCCGATGCGAGCCCGATCTGCTGGCTCGAGAGGCTGCTTGCAGCGATCGAGACGCCCGCGGCGATGACGATCCCGAGCAGAGCGAAGCCGAGCCACCGGATCCAGCCGGGAACGCTCATCTGTACCTACTCACCTCGGGCCGCGTCACTCCGGTGACGTTAGGAACGCCGGGGTAAAGAGCCGGCAAAGTCACCGGGTCGAACCCCTGTAGGGGTCGGAGCCGAGCACGATCGTCGCGGCCAGCCCGCCGCCGGTGCGGTTGCGGAGCTCGACGTCACCGCCCCATTCACGGGCCAGCTCGCGGGCAATCGGCAGGCCGAGGCCGGTTCCCCCCGAGACCCGCCGACCAGCGCTGCCGCGACGGAAGCGCTCGAACACCGCCTCGTCCTCGCCCGGCTGGAGCCCAGGGCCCTGATCGAGCACCGAGATCCCATTCGCGCCGGCGCTGATCGAGATGGTCGTGCCGGGCGACGAGTAGGTGATCGCATTCTCCAGCAGGGCGTCGACAGCGCGGTCGAGATCGCTGCGGGTGCAGAGCGGGCGCCCAGGCTGTCCATCGGAGCGCGTGACGAGATCGATCCCGCGATCGGCGGCGGTGACCCTCCACCGCTCCCCGGCTCGCTCGACTGCCTCGCCGAGGTCCATCGGCTCCCCTGGGCAGCTCGCGCTCGCCGGCGCGGCTGAGGATCAACAGCTCGTCGACCATCCCCGAGAGCCGGTCGATCTCGCGCATACCCGCATCGAGCTCGGCGGCCGCCGGGCCGTTCTCGCCGGTTCTCTCCCTGAGCGCCTCCAACCGCAGACGCAGTCCCGTGAGCGGAGTTCGCAGCTGGTGCGAGGCGTCGGCGACGAACTCCTCCTGCACCCGCAGCAGCCGCTTGATCCGCCGGGTCATCTCGTTGAACGTCCTTGCCAGCGAGCGCTGCTCCGAGCTTCCCTCGACCGCCACCGTCGCGTCCAGGTCTCCCTGCGCGACGGCCATGGCGGCGTCGTCGAGCTTGCGAATCGGGCGCGCGACCTGCTGCGCGATCAGCGCTCCGGCCGCCATCCCGAGGACGAGCACCACGCCGGCGAGCAGCGCGAGGTCGAGGATCGACGTCTTCACCGCCCGATGGACTGCGGCAACGCTCTGGGTGATGCGCACGGCCCCCACCGACCGGCCCCCCCGGATCACCGGCACGGCGGTTGCGAGAATCTCCGCACCGAGGGTGTTGCTGTGACGCTGGACCTGCTCGCTGGTGCCACTCAGGGCCTTGGCCACCTCGGGCCTGTTGCTGTAGTCGCTCCCGAGCGGAGCGCCGGAGGCGCTGTCGGCCAGGATGCCACCTCGGCGGTCGACCACGATCACCCTGCCACGGACGGTTCCCGCGGAGATCAGCACCAGCCGTTTGAGATTGCCGCGCTGGGCGGGGCCGAGCAACTCGGCGGAAGTGGCAGCGACCACGTCGGCCTGGCTCTGGGCCTGGCCTCTGACCTCCGCGTCGACCCGATCGCGAAGGCTGACCGCCAGCGGTACTCCCAGGGCGATCAACGCGAGCAGGAGGACGTAGGCCATCGCCAGAAGAAGGGTGGCCCGGAGGCTTACGGCGCTTCCACCTCCGGCGAGGCGAAGCGAAAGCCAACCCCTCGCACCGTCTCAATGTAGCGGGGGCTCGCAGGGTCATCACCGAGCTTGCGCCTCAACCAACCGATGTGAACGTCGAGCGTCTTGGTCGAGCCGAACCAGTTGACGTCCCAGACCCGCGACATCAGGTCCTCCCGGGTGACGACCTGGCCCGCGTTGCGAGCGAGCTCGGACAGCAGGTCGAACTCCTTGCGGCTCAGCTGGAGCTCTTCCCCGGCGAGGCGGGCGATGCGGGCGCCGGGGTCGAGCTCGAGCTCGCCGATCTCGATCACCGGCTCCTCGCCCTTCTGCCTGGGCGCGCTGCGACGCAGCACCGCCCGGATCCGGGAGATCACCTCGCTGGCGCTGAACGGCTTCACCACGTAGTCGTCGGCTCCCAGCTCGAGGCCCACGATCCGGTCCATCTCGGTGCCGCGGGCGGTGAGCATCACGATCGGCACATCGGATCGCCGGCGTAGCTCGCGGCAGACGTCCCGCCCGTCGGCGTCGGGGAGGCCGAGGTCGAGAAGGACCAGATCGGGGTCGGTGTCCTCGGCCAGCTCCAGGGCCTCCGCGGCGGTCTTGGTCACCGTCGGCTCGAAGCCCGCCCTGCGGAGGGCGTCGGCGAACGGCTGCGATATCGACTCCTCGTCCTCGACGAAGAGGATCCGCCGGTTGGCCGCGGTCGGAGCGTCCATGGGGCCACTGTAGCGGCGCCCGCAGCCGCTCAGGGGCGGGCGGAGAGAATTCTTTGCCGGGCCTTTACCCCGCGCTTAGCACTGCTTGGCCGGCGCCCCCGCAGGATGCCTGGGGCAATCGGCCAGTAGGAGGAAAAGGTGCAGAAATTGAAGAGCAGAATCGCTGCAAGCGCAACCTTGGTGGGCCTTGGCGGGCTCGCCGGTGTCGCACTCAGCTCAGGCGTTCCAGGCGGCGATGCTGCCAACTCCCAGGCGGTCAAGCCCGACGTCCGCACCAAGGTGATCAGGCGGACGACGCGGATGACGAAGCACGTCAAGCCCCGTTACCCGACGGGATCGGCGGGATCCGCCTGGGGCTCCACGGCCGCGGCGGCCGGAGGATACGGGAGCGCAACGACAGGATCTTCATCCACCGGCTCGCCGTCGTCCGCATCCGGGTCCTACTCGGCGCCAGTGACCACCGCCTCCAGCGGTGCCGCAGCGCCAGTGTCGAGCAGCACGGGTTCCTCACCGCAATCCGCACCGGTCTCCACCCGGACCAGCGGCAGCGGCCATCACGGCTCCGGCGGCCACCACGGCGGAGGCGGACGCCACGTGTCGGCCGGCAGCGGCGGGCGCCATCACGTCGTCAGCTCCAGCAGCGGCGGCGGCCACAGTGGCGGCGGCGGCAGGAGCCACGGCGGCAGCGGCCATGTCAGCCACCCCGTGGTCACCTCGCCGAGCGGTGGCGGAGGCGGCTCCTCACACGGAGGCGGCGAGTCCGAGCATGAGGGCGGCGGCCACGAGGGCGGTGGCGGACACCGGGGTGGAGGCGATGACTGAACCCGCCCCACAGAAGAACCGGCGGCCCGGTCCGGCGATGGTGTTCTCCGGGGCGATCGCCCTCTTCGCGATCACCTTCGGCTTCCTCATCTACCAGCTGCGCTCCGGCAATGATCCCTCCCTCGGCGCTCAGGCCCTCGCGGTTCAGCCACGACCGGTTGTCGTCAGGAAGGTGATCAAGCACCGGATCATCACCACGGTGGTCCCGAGCGAGGGCGCCTCCGGCACGACGGTCTCGACCAGCGCAGCCCCGGTGACCTCGAGCGTGGCCCCCGCGGCGCCCGCTCCCGTGACCACAGGTGCGTCATGAGCGAGCACGATGTCGTATTCGATTCGATGGGATCGCATGTGCGGTTCCTGATCGGCGATCCTGGAGAGGGGCAGCCCCCGGCCCCTGCCGCGGCCGAGGAGGCGAGATCGTTCGTGGCCGAGTTCGACCGGGCCCTCTCGCGGTTCCGGAAGGAGAGCGAGCTGTGCAAGCTGAACGCTGACGGGCGCCGCACCGTCCCGGCTTCCGACCTGCTCAGAGAGGCGGTCCGATCCGGGCTGTGGGCTGCGGAGCGCAGCGGCGGCCTGGTCGACCCGACCCTGGTACGGGAGATCGAGTCCAGCGGCTATCGCGAGTCGCGGGCCGGGATGGTCGGCGCCCCGCTCGGCGATGCGCTGGAGCAGGCGCCGGAACGCAGGCCGGCCCGGCCCGATCCCGCCGGTCGCTGGCGGCTGTTCGAGGTGGACGACCGGGATGAGACCATCATCCGCCCCCCGGGGCTGTTGTTCGATACCGGGGGGACCGGAAAGGGCCTCGCCGCCGACATGATCGCCGCCCGGCTGCGCGGCTACTCGCGCTTCATCGTCGATTGCGGCGGCGACATCCGCATCGGCGGCGCCGATGCCCTCGTCCATCCCTATGAGGTCTTCGTCGAGCACCCCCTGAGCGGCGATCGTGCCCACGTGCTGAGGCTCGGCATCGGCGCCGTCGCGACCTCGGGCCTCAACGTCCGCATCTGGCGCCGTGAAGACGGCGCTTTTGCCCACCACCTGCTCGACCCCTCGACGGGCGAACCGGCCTGGACCGGGCTGGTCGGGGCCACCGCTCTGGGCGATACGGCGCTGGAGGCCGAGACCCTCTCCAAGGCCGCCCTGCTCTCAGGGCCCGAGGGGGGGCGGCGGTTGCTGGGGGAGCGGGGGGGCCTGCTGGTCCACGACAGCGGCAGGGTCGAGCTCGTCGGCCCGCTCAGCGTGGCGCCCAGGATCCGCTTTCCCGAGCCGGCCCCGACTGCTGCGGGGGCTTTGTGAACTCGCTGAGCACGACACTCGCGACCCATGGCTGGTGGCTCGCCGCCAGGGCCTCGGGCCTCGTCGCCCTCGCTCTGGTGACAATCTCGGTGGGCCTGGGCCTGACCATGGCCGGGAAGGTCATGCGCCGTCCGGGTCTCGGCCGCAAGCTGGTTGCGGCGCACGAGCACACCGCGCTCGCCGGTCTGATCGCGATCGCCGTCCACGGGATCACGCTGCTCGGCGATCCCTGGCTGAATCCGGGCATCGCCGGCGTGACGGTGCCGTTCTCGATGGCCTATAAGCCGCTGTTCACCGGCCTCGGCATCATCGGGGGCTACCTCGCGGCCCTTCTGGGGCTCAGCTTCTACGCCCGCCGTCGGATCGGGGCTCGCCTGTGGCGCAAGGCCCATCGGCTGACCGTCGCGGTCTATGGCCTCGCCGTCGTCCACACGATCGGAGCCGGTACAGACGCCTCCACGCCGTGGATGCGCTGGTGGCTACTCGCCACCGCCCCGCCGATCGCGGTGCTCTTCGTGATCCGCCTCGTCGCGGCGCGCCGAGGTCCCCGGCGCAGCCCCCGGCCGGCGGTGCCGATCCGCAGCTCGCCCGTTCCGGAGGAGGCGTGATGAAGGACCACGGCGTCGTGATAGTCGGCGGGGGCCTGGCCGGCCAGCGGTGCGCCGAGACGCTGCGCCGCCGCGGATGCGAGCTCCCGATCCGGATCGTATGCGCGGAGCCCGAGCCTCCGTATGATCGCCCGCCCCTCTCGAAGCAGGTGCTCTCGGGGGAGATGCCGGCCGCAGAGCTCGCCTATCGCTCGCCGGAGTGGTACGAGGAGAACGAGGTCGAGCTGCTCCTGGGGGGCGAAGCCCGCGGTTTCGACCCGGGGCGAAGGGCGGTCACCCTCGAAGACGGCACCGAGCTGCGCTACGGCAAGCTGCTGATCGCCAGCGGCGCATCGGCCCGCCGGCTGGGCCTGCTCGAGGGTTTCGAGAACGTGCATTACCTGCGCACGGTGGCCGATGCGCGCCGACTTCGATCCTCGCTCGCCCCGGGCAGGAGGATCGCGATCGTCGGCGCCGGTTTCATCGGTCTGGAGGTTGCGGCGACCGCGCATCGGGCCGGCGCCGAGGTGACCCTGATCGAGGCCCTGCCAACACCACTCGCGGGGATCCTCGGGGAGAGGGTCGGCCGCTGGTTCGCCGGATTCCAGCGCGACGAGGGCGTCCAGATGAGGCTCGGCACGGCCCTCGAGGCCGCCCACGGCAACGGCTCCGTTGAGGAGCTCGCCCTCGCAAACGAGGAGACGCTCGGGGTCGATTGCGTCGTCGCCGGGGTCGGGTCGGCGCCGGCGACCGGATGGCTGCGCGGCACCGGGCTCGGTGTGGACGGCGTGAAGACAGACACCGCGGGACGCACCGGATTGCCCGACGTCTTCGCCGCGGGTGACGCGGCGATGGCCTTCGATCCCCGCGCCGGCGTCTACGCCAGGGCCGAGCATTGGGACGCAGCCGCCTGGCAGGGGGCGGCGGCGGCGACGGCGATGCTCGGCGAGTACCCGGGGACGCCCCCCCTGCCGAGCTTCTGGAGCGATCAGCACGGCCTGCGCATCCATTACATCGGTCACGCCAATCGTGCCGACGGGGTTCACCTCGAGGGCGCTCCGGAGGAACGGGATTTCACCGCCGTCTATACCCGGGGCGGGACCCCCGTAGCCGGGGTTGCGGTCGGGCGCCCGGGCTCGATCCCCGAGCTTCGTCGAAAGATCGAGCGCGGGCATTTTCCCGCAGCTCACGACCAACAGAAAGCGAGAGCAGCATGAGCTATCTACCCAGGATCGACCAAGGGGCCTGCGCGGCGCACGGCGACTGCGTGGAGATCGCCCCTGAGGTGTTTCGCCTCGACCAGACGGCCGTGGTGATCGGAACCGGACCTGACGAGCTGATCCTCGAGGCGGCGGAGGTGTGTCCGTCGCTGGCGATCACCGTGATCGATGACGCAACCGGCGAGACGGTGTTTCCCTAGCGGCTCACTGCTTGATGTCGCGGCGGCGCAGCCCGGCGACCGCGAGGGCGAGAAAGGCAAGCGTCAGGCCTGCAAGGAGCAGCCAGCGCCAGGCCACCGAGCCGTCGGCGAGCGGGTTGGTGCCGATCGCCTGGTAGTAGGGCGAGAGCGGTCGCCACGGGCCGAGGCCGTCGACGGCGCGCCCGAGACCGTCGAGGATCCAGGAGGCGACCGCGAGTCCTCCGGCGATTGCCGCGGCGCGCCCGCGCCCCGGTGCCAGCGCGCCCGTGGCAAGCGCGATCGTCCCGAACAGCATCCCCAGGAGGGCCACCGAAACGGTCGCCCTGATCAGCGCCCCGGTGGCGATCTCCAGGTCGACGATCGCACACCCCGCCCAGGTGGCCAGCAGCAGGCCGGCGCTCAGCGCCAGCACCATCGCCGCGAGGGCACCGAACTGCTGGATGACGAGGCCGGCCCGGCTGATCGGCTGGGCGAGCAGGAGGTCGAGCGCTCCCTTCTCCTCCTCACCAGCCACCACCCCGGAGCCGGCGCCGATCGCGAAGATCAGCATGATCATCGGTCCCATCAAGGCGAAGATCTGGCTGTTCAGGTAGCCGATCGGGCTGGTCAGATCGGTCTCTCCGCCGGCGAACAGCGCCCGCAGCGTGTCGGGCAGCTGCTTGGCGTAGTCGCCGAGCCCGCTCGAGTCCTGGATCGACGGGTAGAAGGCGATGTTGATGGCGACCAGGGCGGCGATGCCGAGCAGCCACCAGCCGATCGATCGCCGCCTCTCCGCGACCGACTCGGCGAGCAGCTCAGCCTTCATCGTCGCCTCCGTAGAAGGCGAGGAAGATCTCGTCGAGGTCGGGCTCCTCGCTGGTGATCGTCACCACCTCGAGCGCCGAGAGCGCCTTGATCAAGGGGTCCATCGACCCCTCGACCCGCAGCTCGGCCCGATCGCCGCTGACCTTCACCTCCCTCACACCCGCCACCTCCTGCAGGCCGCTGCGCGGCGCGTCCGCCGCAAACCTCACCTCGACCCTGCGGATCGCACGGCCCTTCAGCTCCGAGACGTGCTCGACCGCGATCAGGCGACCGTCACGGATGAAACCGACCCGGTCGGCGACCTGCTCCACCTGATCGAGCGCGTGCGAGGACAGAAACACCGTCCGGCCCCGGTCCGCCCGCTCGCGGACCATCCGCTGCACATCGTGCTGGCGCAACGGGTCGAGGCCGCTGGTCGGCTCGTCGAGGATCAGCAGCTCGGGGTCGTGCTGGAAGGCGGCGATGATCCCGACCTTCTGCTTGTTGCCCTTTGAGAGGTCGCCGATCCGCCGCTCCAGGTCCAGGCCGAGGCGCTCGGCGATGCTCGCGATCTCCGGCTCGCGGGAGCCGTCGCGCAGCCTCGCCAGGTGAACCAGGAAGCGGTGTGCGGTGGGGCGCTCCGGCAGGCGCAGCTCGCCGGAGAGGTATCCGCAGCGGCGGCGGATCTCGAGGCTCTGGCGCCGGCAGTCGAGTCCGAGGACGCGGGCGCTGCCGGCGCTCGGCCTGATCAGGTCGAGCAGGAGGCGGATGGTGGTCGTCTTGCCCGCCCCGTTCGGGCCGAGGAACCCGAACACCTCGCCCCGCTCGACCCGCAGGTCGACGTCCTCGAGCGCGCGGCTGCCGCCGTAGCTCTTGCTCAGTCCCTCGGTCTCGATCGCTGCTCCGTGCACGGGCGGATCATCTCCGAATGCACCGAGCCGGGCTCCGCCGCCAGGGGCCCGAAACAGGCTGTGCAAGCGTTTACAAATATTCAGCTAACATGCCGCTCACTCCAAACGGGCGAGTTGTTGCGATCCCCCGGCCGCCGAAGGAGTAAATACCCGCCCCGGAGAACAGAGCGCGAGCATGGGACTGAGAAAGAAGCGAGCCGCGAAGGAGCAGCCGAAGGGCGCTGCGCCGGCGCGCCCCCGCAGGGGTGGCGCGCCGATCATCGAGCTCGACGACGTGACCAAGGTCTACCCCGGAGGGCACCTGGCGCTGGAGCGGGTCTCGCTGGCGCTCAACCGGGGCGAGTTCCTCTTCCTGGTCGGCCCGACCGGCTGCGGGAAGTCGACCCTGATCAAGCTGTTGATCCGGGAGCTCGAGCCGACCGAGGGCACCGTGAAGATCGCCGGCCGCGACATCGGCGGCCTCTCCGAGAAGAAGATCCCGCAGCTGCGGCGGAACATCGGCACGGTGTTCCAGGACTTCAAGCTGCTGCCGAACCGGACCGTCTACGACAACGTCGCCTACGCGCTGCAGGTGATCGGAGCCGGCCGCTCTGAGATCCGGGAGAAGGTGCCGGAGACCCTGCGCCTGGTCGGGCTCTCCACCAAGCTCCACAGCTATCCCGATCAGCTCTCCGGCGGCGAGCAGCAGCGCGTCTCGATCGCCCGCGCCTTCGTCAACCATCCGCCCCTGCTGCTCGCTGACGAGCCGAGCGGGAACCTCGACCCGGTGACCTCGATCGGGATCATGCAGCTGCTCTACCGGATCAACCGCACCGGGACCACGGTGGTCGTCGTCACCCACGACCGCGAGATGGTCGACAAGATGCGCCGCCGCGTGATCGAGCTCTACGAGGGCCGGGTGGTGCGGGACGAGTCCACCGGCGGCTACACCGAGGAGTCGACGAGCGAGTTCGGGGTCCGGATGCGGGGCGAGATGGGCGTCGGGGTCGAGGGCCAGACCAACGGCCACGGCGACGAGCGGCTCGATTGGTGAGGCGCTGATGTCGAGATTCTGGTTCTTCATCAAAGAGGCTTTCCGGGCGCTGCGACGCAACGCGGCCCCGAGCGTCGCGGCGATCGTCACCACGGTCGTCACGGTGATCCTGCTCGGCGTTCTCATCCCCGTCTTCCAGACCACCCAGGGCAAGAGCAATGAGGTCCGTAACCAGCTCGAGCTGAAGGTCTTCCTCTACGACGACGCGACCAAGTCGGAGACGGCCACCCTGAAGGGCAAGCTGGCCAGGCTGCAGCACGTCAAGTCGGTCTCCTACGTCTCCAAGCCCGAGGCGCTGAAGATCCTCAAGGGCCGGCTCAAGGACCCCAACGTGCTCGAGGAGCTCAACTCGAACCCGCTGCCCGCCTCCTTCAACGTCAAGCCCGACGACGCGGCGCAGCTCGAGTCGATCCGCTCGGCGATCACGCCGCCGGGACCGAACGGCCAGCCGAAGGCGATCAGCCCGATCATCGACACCGTCAAGGACTCCCGCGAGGAGGCCGGGAAGATCGAACAGGTGACCGGCGCGCTGAAGCTGGTCCTGACGATCCTCACGGCGCTGCTGGTGATCGCCTCGCTGATGCTGGTCGGCAACACGATCCGGCTCTCGATCTACACGCGCCGGCGCGAGGTCGAGGTGATGCGCCTGGTCGGCGCGACCCGCTGGTTCATCCGCTGGCCGTTCATGATCGAGGGTGTCGCCGTGGGGTTCGCCGGCGGCGCGATCGCCATACTGGTCCTGTGGCTGGGCAAGGTCACAATCGTCGATCCCCTCTCCGACAGCTTCGCCCTGGTCGCGGCGCAGAACACGATCTCCTTCGGGCTGCTGGTGGCGATCCTCTTCGGCTCCGCGGTGCTCGTCTCGGCGCTCGGCTCGGGGATAACGCTGCGGCGCTTCCTCAAGGTCTGACGGCCCCGTGAGCACCGCCCGGGTGGTGGCGCTCGCCGCGCTGCTGATCGCCGCCACCTGCCTCGGCATCTGGCTGGGCGGGCACCCCTCGGACCTGCCCGCGCCTCTGCGCGACGCCTTCGTCGAGGACTCCACCGCGCTGAACGCCGAGGCGACCTCGGTGATCGAGGACAACTACTACCGCCGGGTCGGCTCGGACGAGCTCGGCAACGCCTCGGTCGACGGCATGGTCCGCTCGATCAGGCGCCGCTTCAAGGACCGCTTCTCGCACTACTTCTCTCCCGAGAACCTGGCCCGGTTCAACGAGTCGATCAGCGGCCGCTTCTCCGGCGTCGGCCTCAGCGTCAGTGAGGTGAAGCGCGGGCTGCGGGTCGGCCGGGTGTTCCCCAACACCCCCGCGTCGAGGGCGGGGATCGCGGTCGGGGACCTGATCGTCTCCGTCAACGGGCACTCGATCGCCGGCGAGGACGCCGACCTCGCCACAGCGAGGATCAAGGGGCCGGAGGGAAGCGACGTGACGATCGGCGTGCTCCGCCCCTCGCAGCGGCGGACCCGGTCGATTCGCCTGACCCGCGAGCAGATCGCCCTGCCGATAGCCACCAGCCGGATCATCCAGTCCGGCGGTCAGCGGCTCGGCTACGTCGCACTGCTCGGCTTCACCGAAGACGCCCACCGGTTCCTGCGCCGCGCCGTCCGCAAGGTCGAACGGCAGGGGGCCGAGGGGATCGTCCTCGACCTTCGCGGCAACGGCGGCGGGCTGCTGAAGGAGGCGGTGCTGACCTCGAGCATCTTCCTCCCCAAGGGCGAGGTCGTCGTCTCGACCAGGTCGCGGACCCAGGGGAACACCGTCTACAAGACGGTCGGGGGCAACCTGCCGTCCCGCCCGATGGTCGTGCTGATCAATCGCGACACCGCCTCGGCGGCCGAGATACTGGCCTCGGCCCTCGCCGACGACGGTGACGCCACCGTGGTCGGGACCCGCTCCTTCGGCAAGGGCGTCTTCCAGCAGGTGATCGACCTCTCCAGCGGGGGCGCGCTCGACCTGACGATCGGCGAGTTCTTCACCGCCGACGGGATCTCGCTCGCCGGCAAGGGAATCAAGCCCGACGTCAGGGCACTCGACGATCCCCGGACCCCGGCCGACGAGGGGCTGGCGCGGGCGCTTGACGTGCTCGGCCGGCTGGTGCCGCCTCAGGCCGGGGCCCAGGCCCAGGGTTGACGGAGCGCCCTCTCAGAGGGGGCGGGTCGCGCGCCTTCCGCGGCAGGCACGTCGCCGAGATCGAGCGACGGGCCCGCTTCGCCGCGGCGGTGCCGCTGTTCGAGCGCGGCCCGCAGATCGCCCTCGGAAGGGATGGCCGCAGGCTCGACGGCAGGATCGCGCTGGTCGAGTTCGGCGCCGGCAGGGGGCGGGTCCTGCGCGAGCTGGGCTCCGCCGCCGTCGCCCGTGATGTCTCCGCCGCGCTGCTCTGGGAGCGCGGCCCGGGACGGGGTTTCCGCGGTGACCTCGAGCGGGAGGCCGGCGAGGCGGTCGCCGCGGTGGCCGCGGAACCCGGCCCGCGGCGCGACCTCACGGAGTTGGCGACCTTCACGGTCGACCCGGCCTCGGCGAGGGACTTCGATGACGCCGTCTCGGCCGAGCGCGAGGGCGACGGCGTGCGGCTCTGGGTTCACATCGCCGACGTCGCAGCGCACGTGCGGCCCGGCTCCGGGCTCGACCGCGAGGCGGCCGAGCGGGGGAACAGCACCTATGTGCCTGGGACGGTCGAGCCGATGCTTCCGCCGCTGCTGAGCGATGACGCCTGCAGCCTCGCCCCCGGGGTCGATCGCCTCGCGGTGACCGCTGAGATCGAGCTCGGAGCCGACGGCCGAGCCCGCTCGTCGCGCTTCTACCGCAGCGTGATCCGCTCCGATGCCCGGCTCGACTACGACCACCTCGACCGGATCTTCGGCGGGCATGATGCGGCTCCCGCCGGGGTTGCCGAACCCCTAAAGATCGCCCGCGCCGCGGCTTCGGGGCTGGGCGCGATCCGCTCCGGAAGGGAGCTCGAGGTCGACTCCCGTGAGCCGGAGTTCGAGTTCGACGACTCGGGTGACGTCCTCCGGGCTCGCGCCGTCGAGCAGACCGAGGCCCACCGCCTGATCGAGCGCCTGATGATCCTCGCCAACGAGCAGGTTGCCGCCCTGCTCGAGAAGCGCAGGGTGCCGGCCATCTACCGGGTTCACGAGCAACCCGACCCGCAGAGGGTCGAGTTCATGATCGAGCAGCTCGCCTCGCTCGATCTGCCCACGCCGCCGCTGCCGGAGGGAATGGGTCCCCGGGACGCCGCCCGCCTCGCCGGCGAGGCAAGCCGGATGGTCGCCGCCGAGGCCGCCAGGCGGGGGCACGGGCGCTCGGCGTATACATCCCTCGTGCTCCGTGCCCTGAAGCAGGCTCACTACAGCGACCGCAACCTCGGGCACGCCGGTCTCGCCAGTGACGCCTACTGCCACTTCACCTCCCCGATCAGGCGCTATCCGGACCTGATCGTCCACCGCGCGCTGCTCGCGGCCCTCGGGGAGGGCGAGGAGGCGCCCTCGCGCGGCGCCGTCGCGGAGGCCGCCGTCCACTGTTCCGAGCGGGAGCGCGCCTCGTCGCGGATCGAGCGCGATGCCGACGACGTCTGCTCCGCCTTCCTGCTCGAGCGCGAGCTGTTCGGGTCCGGGTGGGAGAAGAGGTTCGAGGGCGAGGTCTCGGGCGTGATCGGCGCCGGCACGTTCGTCGAGTTCGGCGGGGAGCTGGGGGACGTCTATGAAGGGTTCCTGCCGGCGCGGAAGCTGCGCGGGGAGCGGTTCGAGCTGAACCGCTCCGAGACGGCGCTGGAGGGGACCAGGAGCGGTCGCCGGGTCCGGTTCGGTGACCCGGTCGCCGTCAGGGTCGTCGGCGTCGAGCCCGCCCGGGGACGGGTCGACCTGGAGCCGGCCGAGGGCTGAGGAGACGCCATGGCGAAGCCGAAGAAGAAGCGGACGCCGGCGTCGGGCGATGTCGCGACCAACAGGCGCGCGAGGTTCCGCTTCACCTACGTGGAGACGATGGAGGCGGGGATCGAGCTGCGGGGCTCCGAGGTGAAGGCCCTGCGCGAGGGGAAGGCGCAGATGAGCGATGCCTACGCGGTCGTCGAGGCGGGGGAGGTCTGGCTGAGGAACCTGCACATTCCCCCGTATGCGCCGGCGAGCAGCCAGAACCACGAGCCCGAGCGGCCGAGGAAGCTGTTGCTGCACAGGGCAGAGATCGAGAGGCTGATCGGGAAGACCGCGCAGAAGGGACTGACCCTGATCCCGACCCGGATCTACTTCAAGGGTGGGCGGGCGAAGGTCGAGCTGGCGCTGGCCCGGGGCAAGGAGGGTCGCGACCGAAGGCACGAGATCGCCGAGCGCGACGCGCGGCGCGAGGTCGAGCGGGAGCTGAAGCGGCGGGCGCGCTGAGCCCCAGGGCAAGATCGATGCCAGTCCACGGCTCTGTCACATCCTCCCCGGCCGATGCATGCAAGGATTCGGAGACGATGCGCAACCGTCTTGCCCTGCCGATCTGTGTCGCCGTGCTCGCGATCGCAGCCGTACTTGCCCCCTCGGCGCAGGCCGTGGGCCGAGCAACCAGCGCTCCGGCCGGGACCCTCACCGTGGCGAGCGTCACCGACGACGTCCGAAACTTCATCGACGACAACACCGAGTTCATCGTCGGCGGCCTGGTCGCGGCCATCCTCCTGCTGCTGATCGTGATGACTGTGATCCGGTCGAACGACAAGAGCAAGCCGGAGAAGGCATCGGCGCAGGGCGCAGCCCCGGGTGCCTCGCCGGCGGCCACCCAGCCGCCGCCCGGGGTGGCGGCTGCAGCGGGAGCCGCGGCGGGAAGCAGGATGAGCCGAGCCGAGCGCAAGCGCCTCGAGCGAGAGCAGAAGCGCGCAGCTCGCAACCAGCAGCGCCGCAACCGCGCCGATGACGCGAAGCGCCGCAAGGAGGAGAAGCGCCGGCAGAAGGCGGGGGGCGCGAGGCAGCCGCCCGCCCCGGCCCCGCCCCTACAGGCTGCGCAAGCGCCTGCTCCGCCGGGCGCCACGGGGACGGTCCACGCGGGACCGGGGACGGTATCCCAGGGTCCGGGCCCCGTTTCGGCGGCGGCGGCGGGGGCAGCGGCCGCGGCTACCACGGCAGCGGCGGCGGGAGCCGGCGCCCAACCTCCGGCTGCCCCGGCCGCCCCGCCGGCCAAGAAGAAGGGATTCAGCCTGTTCGGCGGCAAGAAGAAGCCCGCCGAGGTGGCCGCTCCCGCCCCGGCGGCGGTCGCGGGTGCGCCGGCGCAGCCTCCAGCAGCGGCACCCACCTCACAGGCGCCGGCTTCTCGGAAGAAGATGTCCAAGCGGCAGCAGCGCAAGCTCGAGAAGGCTCAGAAGAAGACCGACGCCGAGAGGCAGAAGGCCGAGCAGTTGATTGCGCAGGCGCGCCAGGAGCGCCAGGCCGGCGCGGCTGCCCCGACCCAGGCGGAGGGCATTTCACCCGGCACCGCCGCGGCGGCGGCGGGCGCCGCCGCGGTGGGTGTCGCTGCCGCCGGAGCGGCTGGCGGCGGCTCCGAGCAGGCGGCTCCGCCACAGGCACCGCCTCCGCCGCAGCCACCCGAGCAGCAACCGCCGGCCCAGCAGCCGCCCGCGGCGGCGGAACAGCCCGCGCCGCCGTCCGAGGCGCCGCCGACCCAGAGCATGGAGCTGCCCCCCTCTCCGCCGGCGGCGCCGCCGCAGCCCCCGCAGGCAGCTCCGCCCACCCCGCCGGAGGCGACGGCGCCGGCCACCGCGCCCCCTGCGGCACCCGTGCCCGCGGAGGCTGCCGGTGACGCCGCGGAGCGTCAGGCTGCGCTGGAGGCCGAGCAGCGGGTTCGCTCCAAGGTCGAAGAGCTGCGTCGCGAGGAGGAGCGGATCCGCACGGAGAGCGAGCGCCGGCTGCAGGAAGCAGAGCAGCTTCAGCAGGCCACGGTTCAGCAGCCACAGCCTGACGTGCAGGCCCAGGAGGCCGAGCGGATCCGCGCCGAGGCGGAGCGCAGGGCTCAGGCCGAGGCGGACGAGCGGGTCCGCCAGGAAGCCGAGGGGGCCCGGATCGAGGCCGAGCAGCGCGCCCAGGCGGACGCGCAGGCGGCGATCGAGCAGGCGCGCCGCGAGGCCGATGAGCGCGTCCGCGCCGAGGCTGAGAGGGCGCGCGCCGAGGCTGAGAGGGCGCGCGCCGAGGCCGACGAGCGCGCCAGGACCGAGATGGAGCGGATCCGCGCCGAGGCCGCGGCGCCGGCTCCGCCAGAGCCGCCCGCGGCTCCCGCCGCTCCCGAGGCGCCCGCTCCACCGCTCGCGCAGGAGCCGCCCGCCGCTCCCGAGGCGCCGGTTGCGCCGGAGGAAGCGACCGCGGCTTCGCAGTCGAGCGAGCAGGCGTTAAGCGAGGCGCAGGCGCGGCTGCAGGAGATCGAGAAGCGAACCGAGGAGGCCGAGAGGAGGGCGGCGGCCGCCGAGCAGGTCGCCCGCCAGAAGGCGGAGGAGGAGGCGCGCCGGCGGGCCGAGGAGGAGCGGCGCCAGCGCGAGCTCCAGCAGGTGCTCGAGAACGTCGCCGAGGCCGAGCGCCGGGCGCAGGAAGCTGAGCAGCGCGCCGCGGCCGCGGAGCAGGCTGCCGGGGCGACCCCGCCGTCGGCCGCGCCGCCCCCCTCAGAGCCCCCACCGGCCGCCGCGGCGCCCCAGCCGGCGGCACCCCCTCCGCCTCCCGAGCCGGCTCAGCAGGCTCCGCCGCCACCCGTGCCGCCGCCGCCCGACCCGGCGCCGGCGCCGCCGCACGCGACGCCGCCCCCGCAACCTCCCGCCCCGGCGCCGCCCCCGCAGCCCGGGCCGCCTGCCGGTATCCCACAACCGCCGCCACCTCCGGATCAGGCGCAGGCCCCCGCGCCGGCCGCGATCAACCTCAACACGGCGAGCTTCGACGACCTCCGCAACGCCCGCCTTTCCGTGACCCAGGCGACCAGGGTGCTGGCCTACCGCGAGCGGCTCGGCGGCTACCGCTCGGTTGACGACCTGGACGGCGTCCCCGGCTTCCCGTCCGATTTCCTCGCCGAGCTGAAGCGAAGCGCCACCGTCTGAGCCGGCCCCAACTACAATTCGGTGCACATAGCACGGGGACGACATGGCTTCGACGTGGTCGTCAGTGCGAACGGTTGCAGGTCGAGGTTCCCGGAGGCCTCGTAAAACCCCGGGAAAAACCAATACGTGCGGACCATGAGTTCGCCCTCGCCGCTTAGTTAGAAGCTAAGCGATGAGAGTCGGTCCTCCCTCGCCCGCGGGGAGGGGCACCGGCTTCAGAAGCGGGCTCACCCGAAGCGGTGCGCCTCCGCCGCCAGGGGACACCTGAGGAGGCTGGCTTCCCGGCATTGCCCGCCGGCTCGGACGCCGGGAAGCGAGATCAAAGAGCCGGCTAAACCTGTAGACGCCTTCGTGACGCGGTCGCGGACGCCGGTTCGATTCCGGCCGTCTCCACTACCCGGCAGCCCCCTCATAGCGAAGCGAGCCCGGCGTGGTCAGCTTCTCGCCGGTTTCCAGCAGGGTCTTGAGGCCGGAGAGGATCATCGGCCAGCCGCCGTAGACCTCCGAGTTGGCGCCCTCGGGAAGCTGGTCGTGGGTGACCGTGAGCTGGCACGAGTCCCCGACCTGCTCGATCTCCCAGGTGACCCGCGAGGCCCCGGCGGACTTCACCTCGTCGCTCCACAGCGCGGTGAAGCTCTGCACGAGGCGGCGGGGTGGATCGACCTCGAGGTTCTCGCCGGCCGCGATCTCGATCACTCCGGGGACCGAAGAGCGGTACTCCGAGCCCTGCGTCCACTCCGACTCGGTCCTCACCCCGAAGCTGTACTTGGCCCGCATCTCGGGATCGGTGATCGCCTCCCAGAGGCGCTCCGGGGTCGTCTTGATGTAGATCTCGAACACCGTCATCGTCCCGGCGCCGTCGACCACTCTGTACCTGTCCATCATTCCTCCTCGAGCTCTCGCTTCAGGCCGCTGAGCGTCGCCGCCCACGGCTCCGCGTACTTGCTCACCCAGCGGTCGTGGATGAGCCGGATCGGGACCGGATTGAGGAAGTGCAGCTTCTCGCGGCCGCGCCGCCTGGTGGTGATCAGGCCGGCTTCCTCGAGCACCTTCAGATGCTTCATCACGCCGAATCTGGTCATCGGCATGCCCCGCTCGAGCGCGCTCAGCGTCTGCCCGTCCTGTTCGAAAAGGCGGTCGAGCAGGCTGCGACGCGTCGGGTCGGCGAGGGCTCTGAATACCGCGTCCAATGCTCCGGGATTATAGGTGACCAAATAGTCACATGTCAAATTGCGGCGTGGGCGGCGCGGGGGCAGGCCGATGCCCATCCGGGTTTAGGCTCAGGGGGTGGGCGAAACGGAGATCCAGATGCCTCAGCAGCAGCGGGGAGAGTCCTTCCGGGCGCTCCACCAGGGAAAGCCGTTCGTGATCCCCAATCCCTGGGACCTCGGCTCGGCCAAGGCGATGGCAGCGCTCGGCTTCAAGGCGCTGGCGACGACCAGCTCCGGGTTCGCCTTCACCCGCGGCCTGCCGGACGGAGGCCCGACCCTCGAGCAGGTGCTCGAGCACGCCCGGGAGCTGGCCGCGGCAACCCCTGCTGCCCCTCTCCGTCGACCTCGAGAACGGCCATGGCGCCTCGCCGCAGGACGCGGCGAGGGCGATCTCCGGCGCCGCCCGGGCCGGCGCCGTGGGGGGCTCGATCGAGGATTTCGACCCGGAGGGAGGGATTTACGACCTCGCGCACTCGGTCGAGCGGGTGGCGGCTGCGGCGGAGGCGGCCCGCTCGCTGGGGTTCCCCTTCATGCTCACCGCCAGGGCCGAGAACCATATCCGCGGGAACCCGGACCTCGACGACACGATCACCAGGCTCCGGGCCTACGAAGAGGCCGGCGCCGACGTCCTCTATGCCCCCGGCCTGGCCAGCGAGGAGGCCGTCAGAGACGTCTGCGAGGCGGTCGAGAAGCCGGTCAATGTCCTAGCTCGCCCCGGGCTGTCGATGGAGGAGATAGTCGCCGCCGGCGGGCAGCGGGTCAGCGTCGGCGGCAGCCTGGCCTGGGTCGCCTACGCCGCGATGGGCCGGGCCGCGGAGGCAATTCGCGAATCGGGGGACTTCTCGTCGCTCGGGGTGCGACCCCCGATCGGGGAGTGGCTCGGAGCATGAGGATCAGCGGCGAGATGGATGAATCCGCCCCCGCCTAGGGCCGCCGCTGCGAGCGGCTGGGCGTCCCGTCCGATGACAAGGCGCCTGTTCTTCGGCCGGTGCATGGCGTTTGGCGGAGCGCTGATCGCCGCCGGACCGCTTGCGGCCTGTGGCGGATCCACGGAGAACCCTGCCGGCGAGCGTCGACGGGTGGTGATCGTCGGCGCGGGCCTCGCCGGGCTGACCTGCGCCCACCGCCTGCGCGGGCAGGGCCTCGATGTCAGCCTGTATGAGGCGCGCGCCGACCGGGTCGGCGGGCGCTGCTGGACGGCGCGCGGCTTCGCCGCGGAGCAGGTCGCCGAGCACGGGGGCGAGTTCATCGACAGCGACCACGCGCGGATCCGCGCCCTGGCGGCCGAGCTCGGCCTCAGCCTCGAGGACCGGGTGGCATGGGAGCGGCGGCGCTCCGGCGTCGTCTCGCTCTTCTACCTCAACGGCTCGCCGCGGCGGCGACGGGAGATCCTCCGCGGGTTCCCAGCCGTGAAGCGTCGCCTGCGCGCCGACGCGAAGCGCACCGGCTACCTGACCGGCGGCTACGCGAGCCCCGCGGCGCGGCGCTTCGACGCGGGCAGCGCCGAGGACTGGCTGGAGCGGAACGTTCCCGGCGGCTCGCGCTCGCTGCTCGGCGAGGTCCTGGTCGAGTACCTCTCGGACGAGTTCGGCCTCGATCCGGGCCGTCTCTCGGCGACCAACCTCTTCTACATGCTGGAGAAGCCCGGCCCCGACCCGGCTTCCAGCGACGGGTCGGACGAGCGCTACCACGTGCGCGGCGGAAATGACCAGGTCCCTCGGCGGCTGGCGGCGGGGCTGCCTCCCGGCGCCCTGCGCATGGACGCTCCGCTCGAGGCGCTCTGGCTGCGCGGGGACGGCTCCTACGGGTTGCGCTTTCGCGGCCTCCGCGGTGACGTCCACGCCGACCGGGTGGTGCTGGCGATCCCGTTTGCGACGCTGCGCCGGGTCGACCTTGGTCGCTCCGGTCTCAGCCGGCTGAAGCGGAGGGCGATCGAGGAGCTCGGGATGGGGACGAACGCGAAGCTGCTGATCCAGTTTCGCCACCGCCCCGCCCACTTCCGGCGCTGGGACGGCGATCTGGTCAGCGATCACCCGCTGTTCGACTCATGGGACACCTCGCTCACCCAGCCGGGGCAAAGGGGCCTGCTGACCGTCTACACCGGCGGCGCCGCCGGCACCGACTACGGGACCGCTCGCCCCCACGGGCCGGCGCCGGCGCGGATCGTCCGCGAGACCCTGGCGGCGCTGGAGCGCTCGGTCCCCGGGATCAGCGCCGATTTCGACGGGCGCGCCTGGCTCGATCAGTGGGCGGCGGACCCGTGGTCTCGCGGTTCCTACGCGGCCTTCCTCCCGGGTCAGGTCACCGGCTTGGGGGGAGCGATCGCGCGCGCCGAGGGTGGCCTTCACTTCGCCGGCGAGCACACCTCGGTCGCATATCAGGGCTTCCTCGAGGGGGCCGTCGAGTCGGGGGAGCGCTGCGCCCGGGAGGTCCTCACGGCCAGGAACGCCGCGTTGCACGACGCGACCGCATTCGCTTAGGATTGCCGCCGAGGCTCGTCCAGCCGCCACCCTGACCGTGTCCCGACTCCCAGCCGCCCTCGCCCTGCTCGCCTTCCTCGGCGCGATCGTCGCCGGCTGCGGCTCGAGCAGCAGCGATACCACCAGCCAGGTCGCCGGAGCGACGAACTGCACGCCGGCCAAGCTCGCCACCCACGTCAAGGGCAAGCTGACCGTGGCCACCGACAAGCCGGCCTACCCGCCCTACTTCGAGAACGACGATCCGACCAACGGCAAGGGCTTCGAGAGCGCGGTCGCCTACGCGATCGCCGATCAGCTCGGCTATCCGAAGTCGAAGGTGGTCTGGACGGTGGAGCCGTTCAACGCCTCATACGCCCCGGGCCCGAAGGACTTCGACTTCGACGTCAACCAGATCTCGATCACCCCGGCGCGCTCCGAGCAGGTCGACTTCTCGGCTCCCTATTACACCGCGAACCAGGCCGTGGTGGCGCTGAAGGGCTCCGATGCTGCCAAGGCGACCTCGCTCGCCGACCTCAGCGACACGACGATCGGCGTGCAGATCGGCACCACCAGTCTCGATGCCGTCAACAACGTGATCAAGCCCTCCACCGACCCCAAGGTCTTCGACAACTCCAACGACGTGGTCACGGCGTTGAAGAACGGCCAGGTCGACGCGGTCGTCGTCGACGTCCCGACGGCGCTGTATTTGACCGCCGTCCAGGTGCCCAAGGCGACCGTGGTCGGCCAGTTCCCGGCCCCGGGAGGGGACCGCTGGGGGGCGCTGCTCAGCAAGGGCTCGTCGCTCACCGCGTGCGTCTCCAAGGCGATCGAGTCGTTGCGCTCCTCTGGCCAGCTCCAGCAAATCACCAACCGCTGGATGAGCCAGGCGGCGGGGGCGCCGAAGCTCTCCAGCTGAAGCTCCGGGACGGCGGAAGCCGTCCCACCATGTGGTCAGAATCGGCGGTTCCGTGACCGGGAAGGCTGCCATCGGCGAGCGCCGCGCTGCCCGCGAAGCGGCAAAGCACCGGCGCGCCCGCCGCGGCCAGCTGATCGCCGCGGCCTCGACCGTGATCGTCGTCGGGGGCCTCGCCGCCCTGATCCTGACAAGCCCCGGCTGGCCCAGCGTCCGCGACACGTTCTTCTCGTGGAGCGCCTTCAAGGATTCCTTTCCGGCCGTGCTCCGCGCCTTCTGGCTCGACATCCGGATCTTCATGGTGGTCGAGCTGGTCGTCCTCGCGCTGGGGCTGGCGGTCGCCCTGGTTCGCACCAGCCGCATGCCCTCGCTCTATCCGCTGCGGCTTCTGGCGACCATCTACACCGACGTCCTGCGGGGGATCCCGGTGATCCTGCTCGTCTACCTGATCGGCTTCGGGATCCCGGCGCTGCAGCTGAGCGGGCTGCCGACCGATCCCGTGATCCTCGGCGGGATCGCCCTAACGCTCGCCTACGGGGCCTACGTCGCCGAGGTCTACCGGGCCGGGATCGCCTCGGTGCACAGCAGCCAGCGCGACGCAGCGCTGGCGATCGGGTTGACACCGGCGCAGTCGCTGCTCCACGTGATCCTGCCGCAGGCGGTTCGCCGGGTCGGCCCACCCCTGCTCAACGACTTCATCTCGCTGCAGAAGGACGTCGCGCTGATCTCGATCCTCGGCGTCGCGGGCGAGGCATTCCGCGTGGCCCAGATCGACTCCGCCTCGACCTTCAACTACACGCCGCTGATCGCCGCGGCGATCCTCTATCTGACCGTCACCGTGCCCCTGGCGAGGATCGTCGACCGGGTCGGGACGGGCCTTGAGACCCGCTGATGGCGGCGCCGGTGATCGAGGTCCGTGAGGTGACCAAGTCCTTCGGCGAGCGCCAGGTCCTCCGCGGCGTCACCCTGGCGGTCGGCGAGCACGACGCGGTGGCGCTGATCGGGGCCTCGGGATCGGGCAAGTCGACACTGCTGCGCTGCGTCGATCTGCTCGAGGAGATCGACGACGGCGACATCTTCCTCGACGGGGAGGTGATCACCGACCCCTCGGTTGACCCGGTGGCGATCCGCCGGCGGCTCGGCGTCGTCTTTCAGGCCTACAACCTCTTCCCGCATCTGACCGTGCTCGACAACGTCGCCCTCGGCGCCACCCGGGCACAGGGCGTGGCCCGCCGCGAGGCGGAGGAAAGGGGCAGCGAGCTGCTGGCGCGATTCGGGCTCGCCGGCCGCGAGCGGGATCGCCCCGACCAGCTCTCCGGAGGACAGCAGCAGCGGGTCGCCATCGTCCGGGCGATCGCCGCTCAGCCGCGGGCGCTGCTGCTCGACGAGGTGACCAGCGCCCTCGACCCGGAGCTGGTCGGCGAGGTGCTCTCGGCGGTCCGTGACCTGAAGGCCGAGGGGGTGACGATGGTGATCGCCACCCACGAGATGAGCTTCGCCCGCGAGGTCGCGGACTCGGTCGCCTTCCTTCACGACGGGTCGATCATCGAGCAGGGACCGCCGGAGCAAGTTCTCGCCAATCCCAGCGAGCCGCAGACGCAGAGGTTCCTGCGGCGCCTGCTGGCCGGCGGACGGGTCTGAGCACCGGACGCCCGGCCAACCGCCCCTTGTGTGGCCGACGCCACATTTGCGGCTCCCGAAGTTGCCGTAACCTGGGGCGCGATGCCCGCGGCGCTGCCACCAGGGCCTCGCCAGCCGAAGACGATCCAGACGATCGCCCACTGGTCGCGCCCGATCCCGTTCCTGGAGCGCTGCCGGGCCCGCTACGGCAGGCGCTTCACGATCAGGCTGCTGGCGACGCCGCCGTTCGTGATGATCTCCGACCCGGAGGAGATCAAGCAGGTCTTCACGGCGCCCCCCGAGGTCCTGCATCCCGGGGCGGGAGCCCGCGTCCTTGAGCCGATCGTCGGGCGCCACTCGGTCATCCTGCTCGACGAGGCGGAGCACCTCGAGCAGCGAAAGCTGATCCTCGGCGCATTCCACGGCGAGCGCATGCAGCGGCTGAAGGGAGTGATGGAGGAGGTCGCGGCCACCGAGATCGAGCGCTGGCCGCGAGGCGAGTCGGCGCCGCTCCATCCCCGCCTTCAGGCCCTGACCATGGAGGTGATCCTGCGGGCCGTCTTCGGCCTGGAGCAGGGGGAGCGGCTCGAGAGCCTGCGCCGGCGGCTGACGGGAATTCTCGAGTTCGGCTCCAGCCCCGTCTCGCTCCTGCCCCCGCTGCAACGACTGCTCGGCGGTCGCGGCCGCTGGCGGGAGTTCGAGGAGGCCAGCCGTGAGACGGACGCGATCCTCGGCGAGCTGATCGAGGAGCGCCGCGCTTCCGGGGCCGCCGGCGACGACGTGCTGGCGATGCTGCTCGAGGCCCGCCATGAGGACGGAACCGAGATGACGCGTGAGGAGATCCGCGACGAGCTGATGACCCTGCTGGTCGCCGGCCACGAGACCACGGCGTCCGAGCTGGCCTGGTGCTTCGCCCGGCTTTCTCACGAGCCGCGCGTGCTGGCGCGGCTGGTCGAGGAGATCGATGCGGGCGCGGGCGAGGACTACCTGACCGCCACCGTGCAGGAGACCCTGCGCAGGCGCCCCGTCCTGCCGAATGCGGCCCCGCGCTACGCGACCGCGCCGATCGAGGTGGGCGGCTGGTCCTATCCCGCTGGGATCTGCCTGGTCGCCAACGCCTACCTGGTCCATCACGACCCCGAGATCTACCGGGACCCCTATTCCTTCCGGCCGGAGCGATTCCTCGACGCCTCGCCGGGGACATACAGCTGGATCCCCTTCGGCGGCGGACGGCGGCGCTGCATCGGCGCCAACTTCGCCCTGCTGGAGATGCGGATCGTGCTGCGCACCGTGCTCGCCGCCAACCGGCTGATCGCAGCGGGCGATGCCACCGAGGTCGCCCGTCGCCGGGCGATAACGATCAGCCCTGCGCAGGGCGCCGAAGCGGTGCTCGAGAGGCGACCGGTCGCCGCCTAGGACCCCGGCGCCGGCTCCGCTGCCGCCGGCTCCGGAGTCGACCACGGTGCCGGGGTCGCGACCGGCTCGATGTAGAGCACCTCTGAGTCGCTGAGCCGGTCGTCCCAGCCACGGCGCCGCTCGTTGAAGAGGACTCCGAGGAAGCCGATGCCGAAGGTTACGATCGAGAGCCCGAGACCGATCAGCCGGATCATCGCCTGGCCCAGCCGCATCCGCCGCCTCCCGTGGGAGTCGAGCCTGATGCGGAGGAAGCGCATTCCGGGGGTCTGCCCCGCCAGGGTCCAGAAGATCAGCAGGTAGAGAGCGCCCAGCATCATCCAGACACCCGCGCCCGCCACCAGCGCCTGCTCCGATGCGCCGTTGTTGGTACCGCTGAAGGCCGATGCGATCAAGGCCACGACCGCAGCGACGGCGGAGAAGGAGAGGTTGACGACGACCAGGTCGATCCCGAAGGCCAGGGCACGGCTCACCGCCCCCGCGTTCGAGGAGGGCGCAGGGCGGGGCTCGCGGAAGATGATCCGGCGGGCCAGCCGCTCCACCTTCGCGTCGAGGCGATGGGAGAAGCGGGCGACCTGGCGGCCGATGTCTGAGATCAGCCCGACGCCCTGGGCGGCGACCGCAGCCCTGACCTCGGGGGCCTCGGCGATCCGCTCGACCAGCTGCTGCGCCTCATCGCTGGCCAGCAGCCGGCGCCAGACCTCGTCGACCATCTCGCTGTCAAGCGCCTCGATCAGAGCCTGCTTCAGCGCCTCGCTCTGCAGGGCGCCCTGGAACGCCTGCTCGACCGCGGGCCCCTGGAGGACCCGGGTCAGCGCTCGCTCCACGGCCTCGCTCTCGACCGCGGCGACGATCGCCTCCTCGGTCGCCACCTCGACCGCCCGGTCGACGCCGGTGGCCCCGGCGACCGTCTGCGCTCCGCGGACGCCGGCACCGAGCAGGCGGGCCGGGAGGGGAAGCGGCCGCTCCGGGCGGCGACCGCCCGGTGGGGGCGCCGTCGGATCGGGACCGTCAGCCATCGCGCCGCGAGTCTAACGCCGCCCCCGACCGCCGGCCGAACGCAACCTTTCGTGCCATTGGCGGCCCCATACGTCGCGTTCGGTGAGGGGTGCTCGCCTGAGATTGTGCGGATAGTTGCGTTGGGACGGCTCTGTGACGAGGGTCACACATGCGCAACACCGTCTCCTGCCAGGGTTCCCTCCCTTACACGGAACAGACCCCGGCAGGCGCCGGCACGCCAATAGGCGCGCGGCGCTCCAGATCACTGCCGCCGGGGCCAGGAGTCCGGAAAGTCGCCTTTTGCCTCGCAGCTCCCGTTCGCGAGGCCGACACGCGGCCGCTCCGCGCGCCGGATGCGCGTGGACGACCGGGCATCGACGCACGAACGGAGGTCGTCAGCAGATGTTCAAGACACGCGTATCGAAGATCGGAGTCACGCTTGCCGCCCTGGTGGGGGTCGCCTGCCCGGCGGCAGCCCTGGCGGCGGCAGGCGGCCAGGGGGCCGACGGCGCGCCGCAACCGCGCGTCGAGGCGCGGATGGTCCCGCTTCAGCGCCCGGCCGAGCACCTGCACAAGATGATCGAGGTCCAGGTCTCCAAGATCCGCTCGGAGCGGCGGGCCCGCGTGCGCAAGCAGCGCCGGCAGGCCTTCACGACCCTCCCCGGCGGCGTCTCGCTGGCCACTCTCGACGCGATCGCCGCCTGCGAGTCGGGCGGGGACCCGACCGCGGTCGACTCATCGGGGACCTACCGGGGCAAGTACCAGTTCGACACGGGCACCTGGGCCTCGGTCGGCGGCAGCGGCGACCCGGCGGCGGCGCCCGAGGCGGAGCAGGACTACCGGGCGGCGCTGCTCTATGAGCGCTCGGGGTCGAGCCCCTGGCCGGTCTGCGGTCAGTGAGCCGGTGGCGCTAGGCGGCGTCGTCCGGCTCTGAGCCGAGCAGCGCTTCGCGGAAGACGCGCCCCTCCTCGGCGAACAGCGGGCCGAAACTCCGCTCCCGGTCGAGGAGGATCCTGCGCTTCGTCTCCAGGGTCGCCGAGCGCGGCGCCGCTGCGATGCCGGCCGCCACCTCGAGCGAGCGCTCCAGCGCCTCGCCGTCGGCGATGACCTCGTTGACAACGCCCATCGCCAGCGCCTCCTCGGCGCCGAACGTGCGGCCGCTCAGCGAGACCTCGGCCGCCTGGCCGGGGCCGAGCACCGCCCGCGCCGAGGCGTAGGAGGGAGGGATTCCCCGGGGCAGCTCCGGAAAGCCGAAGCTGGCCGTGGCGGCGGCGATGCGGAGGTCGCAGAGCAGGGCCAGCGCGAAGCCGCCCGCCAGCGCCGGCCCGTTGACCGCCGCGACCACCGGCCGCGGGCACGATCCGAGAGCCTCGAACGCACCGGTGGAGGTCTCCACCAAGCGCTGCTTGTGATCGGCGTCCCCACCGAACTCGGTCACGTCCATCCCGGCACAGAAGGCCGGCCCGGCGCCGGTGAAGACGATGCAGCCGACCCCCCGGTCCTCGCCCAGCGCCCTGAAGGCGTCTGCCAGCTCCATCCGCAGGTCGATCGAGAGCGCGTTTCGCTTCTCCGGCCGCTGCAAGGTGACCACCGCGACCTCGTCGCGCCGCTCGATCGACAACAGGCCGGCCACCGGGCCACTCTAGCGCCGCGCTCTGAGATCAGACCCGCGCGGGCTCCGGCGCTCGCTCTTCCTCAGTGGCGGGGGTGCCCGGGTCGGGCGGCAGGCCCTCGAGGCCCTCGGGGGTGACCCGAGGCAGCCACTCGAGCCAGCTCGGCAGGTACCAGTTCCAGTCCCCGAGCAGCTTCATCGTCGCCGGCAGCAGCACGCCGCGGATGATCGTCGCGTCGATCAGCACCGCCATCGCCAGCCCGACGCCCATCTCCTTGAACTCGAGCAGCGAGAGGGTGGCGAAGATCGCGAAGACCGCGACCATCACGACTGCGGCGCTGGTCACGACGCCCGCGGTGGTCTTGATCGCGTGGGCGACCGCCTCGCCGGTGGGGCGGCCACGGTCGTAGCCCTCGCGGACCCTGGTCAGGATGAACACGTGGTAGTCCATCGAGAGGCCGAAGAGGACGACGAACAGGAACAGCGGCAGCCACGAGGTGATCGCGCCATTCGACTCGAACCCGAGCAGCGACTGGAGGTGACCGTCCTGGAAGATCCAGACGACCACTCCGTAGGCGGCGGCGACCGAGAGCAGGTTGAGAAGGATCGCCTTCAGCGGGATGACGATCGACCGGAAGGTGACGAGCAGCAGCAGGAATGCCGCCGAGAGCACGAAGGCGAAGACCAGTGGCGCGTGCGACTTCATCGTGTCGTTGAAGTCCCTCGACTGCGCCGTGTAGCCGGTGACATCGGCCGTCGCCCCCGGCACCTGCCCGATCGTCGCAGGGATCAAGGTTGAGCGCAGTTCGGTCAGGGCGCGGTTCGAGGTCGAGTCGGTGCCGTCGCCGGCCACCGGGATGTCGACCTCGGTGACGGTGTGCCCGGGATTGATGTCTGTTGTGATCGGCTGATCGAAGAGCGGGTCGGCGGCGGCGCGCCGCTCCAGCTCGCCGATCGCGCGCTTCACCTCGGGCGAGCTGACGTCCTCGGCACTGACCACCACCTGGGCCGGTATCCGCCCGCCGGGGAAGGCCTCTTGGATGCGGTTGTAGGTCTTGATCACGCCGAGGTTCTGGGGCAGCGTCTCGACCCCCGAGACCGCCGTGTGCAGCCCGAGCGCCGGGATCGCCAGGAAGAGCAGCAAAGCGGTGGCCGAGACCGCCGAGACCACGGGATGGCGGAGGACGCGATCGACGATCCTCGCCCAGATGCCGGCCTCGGCGGTGCTGCGCTTGAGCCGGCCGATGAACGGGACATGCCCCTTCTCGACCCTGTCACCTAGCCAGGCCAGAACCGCGGGCAGCACCGTCAATGAGCCGACCATCGCCACGGCAACGACGATGATCGTCCCGGTCGCGAACGACTGGAAGGTGGCGGCACCGGCCAGGTACATCCCGGCCATCGCGATCATCACCGTGAAGCCGGAGATGATCACCGCACGGCCCGATGTGGCGGCGGCCGCCTCGAGCGAGGCCGTCTCCGAGTTGCCGGCGGCGCGCTCCTCGCGCTCCCGGCGCAGGTAGAACAGCGAGTAGTCGACCCCGACGGCGAGCCCGATCAGCAGGACCACGGAGCTGATTGCCTCGTCCACTGCGCCGATGTGGCTGATCGGCCCGAGCAGCCCGATCGTCGCGAACACCGCGGTAAGGGCGAGGATCAGCGGCACTCCTGCCGCGACCAGGGCGCCGAAGGCGACGACCAGGATCACCAGGGTGATCGGCAGCGAGGTCAGCTCGGCCTTACGGAAGTCGTCCTCGAAGGCCTTGCTCAGCTCCTTGTCGGCGCTGGCATCTCCGAACTCCTGGATCACGAAGTCGGGGTTCGCCTTCTGTGCCGCCGAGACGGCGGCGAGCGCCGCGGTCACGCGCTTCTTGGCGAGGCTCTCGTCGCCGGGGATCTTGAAGGTGAGCAGCGCCGAGCGCCCGTCGCGGGAGATCTGGCCGCGATTGGCCGGCGCGTAGGGGCTCTGTATGTCCTCGACGTGGGGCAGCGCCGCGATCCGCCGCCCGACGTCGCGCACCGCGGCGCGGAAGACGGGGGAGTCGGCGGTCTGGGTCGCGCTCTGGATCAGCACCGTCTCGCTGGCGTTGTCGGGGAAGGCCGAGGCGAGCGTCTCCGACGCCCTTCCCGACTCCCCGACCCCGTTGTGGTTGTTGTCGAGCGTCTTCAGCCCCACCGAGCCGCCGACGACGAAGGCGACCACGACGAAGGCCAGCCAGCCCCAGATGGCCAGCTTGCGGTGCCCGGCGCTCCAGCGCCCGGCCCTGGCTGCGATGTTTCGCGGCTTTCCTTCCATGTCTCCCAACTTCCGAGTCTCGGCTGCCGTTCGCCTCGGAGCGGTCCGGTCAGCACAGCGGAGTGGTCCCGGCGGCGAGGTGACCTTCGTCACACGACGCGGGGCGGACGTCTCTGCGAAGCTCGCTCCGATGAAATCACATACCGCGTACCGGACCTTCGAAACGCCGTCCCGGCGGGAGCTGATCCGGATCACCGAGGACGTCCAGGCCGAGGTGGACGAGGCGGGGATCGCCGAGGGCATGGTCCTCGTCTCCGCGATGCACATCACGGCCGGTGTATGGGTCAACGACGATGAGCCCGGCCTGCACGAGGACGTTCTCGAGTGGCTCGACAAGGTCGCGCCTCCGAGCTGGGCGGAGCCCTCGAACGAGGTCGCGGAGGCGCTTCTCCCGGAGGGTGGCGACTACCGCCACCACCGCGGTGGGGAGGACAACGGCGATGCCCACCTGAAGAATCTCCTCGTCCACCAGCAGGTCGTGCTGCCGGTGACCGCGGGCCGCCTCGACCTCGGGCCGTGGCAGCAGGTCTTCTACTGCGAGTTCGACGGTCGCCGCCCGAAGCGGCTGGTGATCAAGGTCCTGGGGTCCTAGTCCCTAGAGGACGGGCCGCTGCAGCCGCTCGGATACCGAAGGCGTGGAGGGCGCGCTCGGGCGCACCTCATGCCAGAGGAGCGGGTCGTGGATGAAGCGCCGGGCGGTAACGCGCTCGGGGGCGAACTGCTCCAGCTGACGCTCGATGCAACGGGTGCAGCTGCACTCCGGAACCGTCAAACCGGTGTTCGGGCAGGTCGACATCGTCTCTAAGGAACGCTGCCGAGGCCACGGTATTCACGCTCCCGGCGGAAAAATCCGCTGCACCTGGGCGGAAAGCGCCCTGCCCCGGCCAGTCTGAGAGGATGCGCCGACGGTGGTCATCGGGGTGATCGACATCGGCACCAACACGACCAGGCTCCTGGTCGCCGAGGTGTCCGGCGGGCGCCTGCGGCGAAAGCTCGAGCGTCGCCATTTCCTCTCCGCGGTCTCCGATGAGGGGGCCGAGGCGCTCCCGACGCTGCTCGAGCGTGAGGCGGCGATCGCCCGCGATGCGGGCGCGGAGGCCCTGCTCAGCGCCGGCACGGCGGCGCTGCGGGGCTCGCGTCTGGCCCGGGACTTGGGCCGGGTCTGCGCCCGGATCGGCGCCGCTCGACTGAGGATCCTCAGCCCCGGCGAGGAGGCCGCGCTCGCCTTCCTGGGCGCGACCGCCTGCGAGCCGGGGGAGGTGCCCGACCCGGTGGCGGTCGTCGACGTCGGCGGGGGCTCGACCGAGGTCGCCGTCGGCACTCCAGGAGAGCCCCCCGCGTGGTGGGCCTCGAGGCCGGTGGGTTCCCGCCGGCTGACCGACCGGGCACTGCGCTCGGACCCTCCGAGCCGCGACCAGCTCGCCGCCGCCCGCAACGCCGCGGCCCGCCGCTTCGTCGGGGTGGAGCCGCCGGCCGCCGAGCTGGCGCTTGCGGTCGGCGGAGGGACGACCTCGTTGCGGAGGATCTCCGGCGGCAGGCTCGACCGCCGGACGATCGGCGAGCTGCAGGAGCGCCTGTGCTCGGCGCCCAGCGAGGACCTGGCGCCGGAGCTCGGCCTCGCCCCGCAGCGGGTTCGGCTCCTGCCCGCAGCGCTGGCGGTGCTCGAGGCGGTCTGCGAGCTCCTGCCCGAGCCGCTGCGGATCGCCCACGGCGGAGCGAGGGAAGGCCTGGCGCTGGAGCGCTGGCGGCAGCCGGCGGGCGAGCGGGGGGGCCCTTGAGCGAGGAGACCGAAGCCCTCCCCGGTCCCGGGGGACCTGCCCGGAAGCCGCCGGCCGAGGCCGTCGCCGAGAGCCGGGTGCGGGCCCCCACCCGCGGCAACCGCAAGCTCGAGTCCTTCCTCGAGTCGGTCAACTCCGACGACGAGGTGCGGGCCTGGTGGTACATGGCCCAGGTGCAGTCGGAGCGGCTGGGGATGTCCGACCACTCCTGGGTGCACGTGCAGATCGTGCTCAACATAGCCCTGCGGCTGCTGCGGCTGCTGACCCGGGCAGGGGTCGAGCCGGCGATGGTCAGCGACCACGGGATGAGCGTGCGGGACGCCGAGGTCGTCGTCGCCGGCGGGGCATTGCTGCACGACGTCGGGATGTCGATCCACCGTGCCGATCACGAGGCCTACAGCCTCTTCCTGGCCAAGGAGGCGCTGGGCAGGCTGCTGGCCAGCGCCTACCGGGAGCCGAGGCGCTCGGTGATGATCGCCGAGACCCTGCACGCGATCATCGGCCACCGCCGCCGCGGCGACCCGTACACGCTCGAGGCCGGGGTGGTCCGGGTCGCCGACGCCCTCGACATGGCTCAGGGCCGCTCGCGGATCCCCCTGGAGTCGGGCAGGGAGGGTATCCACTCGATCTCGGCGGCGGCGATCGACGAGGTGCGGATCGCGGCAGGCGAGGAGAGGCCGGTCCGGATCGAGATCGAGCTCAACAACTCGGCCGGGATCTTCCAGGTCGACGACCTGCTGGCGACGAAGATCCGGGGGACCCCGCTGGAGGGCATGATCGAGGTCGTGGCAGAGGTCAGCGGCGAGAGCGAGAAGCGCCTGCTCTCGGGATTCAGGCTTCCGGGTTAGGAATCACTTGCGGCGGCTTCGCCGCCTGACATGCCTGTGCCGGCGCTAACACCGCGCCGGCATGGCCCTACGGCCGGATCGTCTCCGTGAAGGCCTCCGCGGGAGACGCGGAGGCGAGGTGGAGGGTCTCGAGCAGTGGCTTCGGGTCCTCGACCGGGCCGTACTCGTCATCACCGCGGCGCATCTCGAAGTGCAGATGCGGGCCCCAGCAGGAGCCGGTACAGCCGAGATCGCCGAGCTTCTGGCCGGCGCGGACCCGCTGCCCGACGCGGACATCGGGTGGGCTGACCATGTGGAAGTAGTTGTAGGTGCGGTCGGTATCGCTGCTGTAGATCGAGACGTAGTTGCCGCGGCCCCCCTGATAGCCGCTGCCGGTGTCGGTGACGGCCGCGTCGACGATCGCCAGTTCGTCGGTCCCGACCGGCGCGAACAGGTCCTGGCCCTCGTGGCCGCGGCCCGCGCCGGGGCCGTCGCCGTAGTGCGGCATCTTCTCCAGGGGCATCACCGGGCCGCCGTCCGGGGGAGCGGGAAGCGAGGCGATCGCAGGGGTCGCACCGACGGCAAGCGCCGAGGCGATCACGACTGCGGTTGTGGCCGCCAGCGAGGCGACCCTCGAGGGATGGATCACGGGGGAGGTCGGAACTACACCGATGGAGCCGGATGACCTCGCTTGTGTGACGCAGATCACACTAGAGCGCGAGCTGGGCGTGACCTACAAGACCGCGTGGCGCATGTTCAACAAGATTCGCAACGACTTGATGGGCGACGATGGGCGAGCCGCTGTCGGGCGACGTGGAGGTTGACGAGACTTCGTGGGGCGGGAAGCCCAGAAACACGCTGCCCGACCGCAAAGCGATTGCGGCCTTCCGCGAAGCGAAGCCGACGATCCTCGGGATGGTCGAGCGTGGCGGGCGCGTGAAGCTGCGCGTCATTCCCTCGCGGCGCGGTCCTGCACTTAGTAGAGAAGTGCGCCAGCGGTCAACCCTTCCTCGATCCTCTTTACGGACGACTCGCAGGCGTATAAGCCGCTGCGCCGCGAATACCTCGACCATCGGATCATCAATCACTCAGCCGGCCTCTACGTCGAGCGCGACGTCTACACGAACACGATCGAAGGCTTCTTCGGCAACCTCAAGACTGGGATGCGCGGCGCTTACAAGCACGTGTCGCGCCGCTGGCTTCAGTCCTATCTAGACTAGTATGCGTGGCGATACAACCATCGCCGCGATGGACTGTCGATGTTTCTAACGCTGCTGCGCCGCGCTGCTTGCTAACGCGCCATTGTCAGCGAGCGGTCGCTACGAACGAGTTCCTCGAATGAAGGCCGGTTCTTTTTCGGTCGTGAAGCTGGCAAGGGCAAGTCGAGGTATCAGCGGCGCAGTTTGGGGAACAGCTTCATCAGGTCCGCGGTCACTCGATCCGTGGGCCCTGGATCAGCGTGGAAATCTTTACAAGCTCTATCTCCATCCCCTTCTCGGCCTTGGCGCGAGCGGCCTCCTCGTGCGCACCGCGGGTAAAGCTGAACCCGACGACGTACCCCTTGTGTTTGCCGCTGCGCTCCACAGCGGTTTCGAAGTTATCGACCACATTGCGACCAATCCGCTCTGATTGCTTGACCTGAATCGGCAGATGCTCCATGTAGGTATAACCATCAATCCCCATGTCTCCGGTCTTGCGTGGCGAATGTGTTCCCTGTACGCGTTGGATGACCCAATTCTGAAACTCGAATGGACGTAGGGCCTGCATATCATCCATGGTTACTGGCAGGCCGACCAGATCTACCGTCGCGCCCTGTTTCTCGAGCCGGCGCTGCATGAGCCGACGGCGGTGTGGCTGATGTCCATGCCTATCCATTGCCGCTCTAGTCGATGAGCAACGGCCACCGCGGTTCCGCATCCGCAGAAGGTATCGAGGACGATGTCCCCCTGCTGACTTGTAAGACACGATGATCCTTTCCAGCAACTACTCGCGCTTCTGCGTCGGATATCCCAAACTCTCGGGCGACCAGGTTTGCAGTGCATTGAGGTCCGTCCACCAGTCTTTCATATGAGCGCCACGCTCAAGGTCTATAGGTGTGCTGTTCTGCCGCCGCCCCTTCGGTGATTTGCTTATCTACCAGTCTGTATAGCGCACGAACTGTGGTTCAAAGAAGTGGCTCTTGCCCTTCGCATAGAAGAAGATCTTGTCTTGTTTCCGCCCAAATCGCTTCTTCGAAACGCCGCCGCCCCGATAGCACCAAGCAATCTCATTCTGAAACTGCTTGGGGACCGAAGACTGAATCCAACATCACCCGCAGATAGGCATTGGCGTGCCAGTCGCAATGCAGGAAAAGAACGCCAATTAGAAGCGCGCCTCTCAGCGCAGCTTCAGCTCAACCGCTCGAGGTCGTAGCGGCGGCGCTCCTTGCGCTTCTCCAGCCGTCCCTGGATCAGCGAGAGGACGGTCACCAGGATCGGGAAGAAGGCGATCACACCGAAGCAGAAGAAGGTGACGGTCTTGTCGGTGGTGCGGCCCGCGAGGCCGACGCCGTCGGCGGCGAAGGCGGCGGGGGCCGCGATCACCAGGATGAGCGCGATCAGCCACGAGAGGGCGACGATCCGGGCGAGGGTCCGCGCGAGGTTCACACGGTGAATCTATCGCACCGCGGCGGCCACTCTGGCTGCATTTGACGTTTCCTCGACTACGATCCCCGCCCGATGTCCAGCCTCGAAGCTCTGCTGCTGGGGATTGTGCAGGGCTTGACGGAGTTCCTGCCGATCTCCTCCTCCGGCCACCTGATCCTCGTTCCGTGGCTCCAGGACTACCGCTTCCTGCTCGACCATCCCGAGTTCAACAAGACCTTCGACGTCGCCCTGCACGCCGGCACCCTGATCGCCGCAATCGCCTACTTCCGCGCTGAGGTGGTCGCCCTGACCGTCGGGTTCGTCTCGGCGCTTCGCAAGCGCTCGGTCGAGACCGCCAGCGAACGGCTCTCGGTGGCGATCGCGATCGGCACGATCCCCGCTGTGATCATCGGCGGTCTCGGCTCGGACTTCATCGACAAGCACCTCGGTGAGCCGTGGATGATCGCGATCCAGCTGATCTTCTTCGCGCTCCTGCTGGGCGTCGCCGACAGCCTTCCCCAGCGGCGCTCGCTGTCGGACGCCGACAACCGCGACGGGATTTGGATCGGCCTGGCCCAGGTTCTGGCGCTGGCGCCGGGCACCTCGCGCTCCGGGATCACCATCACCGCCGCCCGCTTCCTCGGCCTCGACCGCGACAGCTCCGCCCGGTTCTCCTTCCTGATGCTGATCCCGGTGGTCGCTGGCGCCACCCTCTACAAGGGGGCGAAGGCGGTCAGCAACGGGCTTCCGCACGGGGTCGCCGGCCCGATGATCGTCGGCACGATCGGCGCCGCGGTCTCCGGCTTCCTGGCGATCGCTTTCCTGCTCAGGCTGCTGCGGACCAGCAGCTACCGGCCGTTCGTCTACTACCGACTGGTGGTCGGCGTCGCGGTGATCCTGATCATCGCCACCGGCCTGCGCCCGGCGACCTTCTGATCGCTGCCGGCGGCTGCAGCGGAACACTCCGAAAATGAGGCGCGCGGCCCCTTGGCAGATCGGGCCGCGCGCGCTGACGAGAGAGGAATCTCGTGAGTGGGGACAGCTTCGCGCCCGGCGCTGAGGCGCAGGTAAAGATCTGGAGAACCCAGTGGCAAGGCCAAAGACCCCCCAATGTGCATGTGAAAGAGTTGTGAAGTGCATGCAACACCGCATTCTCCGGCGGCGCCGCTACCTACAATCCTTCCGTCAAGACAGGTACGGGCGCCGTCCAGATGAACAGCGTGCCGCCAGAATTTGACCCCTTCACCCGGGAAGAAGCCATCAGACTCGCCGTCATAGACAACGACAGCGGTTTCGTCCGTGTGCTCGCGAACCGGGTGGAGTCCGCCGGCTGGCAGCTTCGCCACCTCTCCAGTGCGGCTCCGCCGGAGGAGCTGGTGGCGATGAAGTTGGGGGCAGTCGTTCTCGATCCAACCGTGCTCGGCGAGGATGGCTGGCCTTACCTGGAGCGAATCTGCGGCATGCTGCCGGACCTGGCGGTGGTCGTCTGCACCGGCCCGTCCAGCGTGGCCCAGCGAGTCCGCGGTCTGCGGCTCGGCGCGGACGACTGGGTCAACAAGCCGTGCCATCCGGAGGAGGTGATCGCGCGGATAGAGGCGATCGTCCGCTGCCGCCGGCGCAGTCAGGGCGTCGAGTCCGGCCCGCTGGTGGTCGGCGAGCTGGAGATCAGGCCCGACCAGTTCCAGGCCTTCGTCGCCGGCGCCAGTCTCGACCTCACGAGGCGCGAGTTCGAGTTGCTGCAGCTGCTCTCCGGCGCCAAGGGACAGGCCCTCGAGCGGGAGACGATCTACCAGCGGGTCTGGGGCTACGCGATGGCCCACGGGGACCGCTCGGTCGACGTCTTCGTCCGCAAGCTGCGCCAGAAGCTCGCCAAGCGCTCGCCCGGATGGAGCTACATCCACACCCACTTCGGGGTCGGCTACCGCTTCGACCCCGAGCCGGCGGTCCCCGGTGCCGGCGACCATCAGGCCCCGCCGCAGGCCGCCCCGGAAGGTCAGGAGCCGCCGGCGACCGAGCCCGCGGAAGGCGCTTCCAGCGCGATGCCGAGTAGCCCCTAGGCACGGTTCGGTGCGCCGGTTCACGGCGCGTTCACGGCAGGTTCACAATGCCGTAACCGTCTCGACTGGTCCCTGGGGAATGCTCCGCTGGGATGATCAGCGACAACGGGACCCGATCGCGCTACCTCGCCGGCCGCCTCGAGATCCGGCCGGACGAGCACGCCGCGCTGGTCGATGGGCGACCCCTGAGCCTCACGGTTCGCGAGCTCCAGCTGCTGCGCTGCCTCGCCGCGCACCCCCAGCGAATCATGAGCCGCGAGGAGCTCTACTCCGAGGTCTGGGGCCGGGCCCCGCGCAGGGCCGATCGCTCCGTCGACGTCTACGTCAGCCGGCTGCGCACGAAGCTGGGCAGCGCGCTGCCCGGGTCGAGCCTGATCCACACCCACATCGGAGTCGGCTACCGCTTCTCCCCGGAGCCCTGAACCGGGACCCGGCATCCGGGACCTGTTCACGGCGCTTTCACATCCTTTTTACATCGCCACTACAGGCACGTAACAAGCTGCCGGGGGTCCGCTGCGAGCCTGGCTTGCGCTGATATGAAACGGCCTTCGCGGCCGCCAATCCAAAGGAGATACCGAGTGACGAAGAGACTTCTGAGCGTCGTCGGGGCGCTTGCCCTCGTAGTGGGGATTGCTGCCTGCGGCAGCTCCTCGAGCGACACGACGAGCTCCGGCGGCTCGGCCACGGGCCCCATCACCGGCGCCGGCAGCACCCTGGTCGCGCCGCTGATGTCGAAGTGGCAGCCGGACTTCTCCGACAAGTCGGGGATCACGGTCACCTACGGGGCGATCGGGAGCGGTGGTGGGATCGACCAGATCACGGCCCGCACGGTTGACTTCGGCGCCAGCGACGCGCCATTGACACGCGGACCAGTTCTCGGCGGCCAACGGCGTCGAGCAGATTCCCTGGGCCCTCACAGCTGTTCTCCCGTCCTACAACGTCAAGGGCGTCCCCAACAAGCTCAAGCTGAGCGGCCCGGTCCTCGCCGACATGTATCTAGGCAAGATCACGACCTGGAACGATCCGGCGATCGCCAAGCTCAACCCCGGGGTCAACCTGCCGGGCACCAAGGTGACGCCGGTCTACCGCAGTGACGGAAGCGGCGACACGTTCGCTTGGACCAACTACCTGTCCTCGGTCAGCCCGGAGTTCAAGTCGAAGATCGGCGTTTCCACTCAAGTGAAGTTCCCCACCGGGGTCGGCGCCGAGAAGAGCGACGGCGTCGCCGCGGCCGTCTCCCAGACCGACGGAGCGATCGGCTACCTCGGCCTCGCCTATATCGCCTCCAACGGCCTCAGCTACGGGTTGGTGCAGAACGCCGCCGGGAAGTTCCCGAATCCGGACGTCGCCAGCATCAAGGCAGCGGCCGCAGCGGTCAGCAAGATCAACAGTGACAACTCGATCTCACTGATCAATCTGCCGACTTCGGCAACGAGCGCGTACCCGATCTCCACCTACACGTACGTGATCGTTCCGCTGAAGACCGACAAGGCGGATGAGCTGAAGAAGTTCATCACATACGCGATCGGTCCCGGGCAGGCTTTCGGCCCGGATCTCAATTTCGCCCCGCTGCCGTCGCAGGTCGTGGCAGCGGCCAAGAAGGCGATCGCAAAGATCGGCAGCTGAGCAGATCCGCATCCTGGGGCCGGGAGCCAATGCCGGGCTCCCGGCCCCAGGGCGGCAATTGAGCATGATTAACGGTTTCGACACCGCGCCCCGATCGGTAACTGATTTGGTTCGGGCCTGATGAGTCCGCCAGCCGCTGCCGAGACGATCGCCGCTCCGGCGCTTCGCGCCAAACGGAATCTTGCGGATCGCATCGGTGATCCGATCCTGAAGTGGATTTCGGGACTGGCGGCAGTCCTGGGCGTCGCCGTGATCGCAGGGATCGTCTATGAGGTGATCCATTTGGCGGCGCCTGCGATCAGCAAGTTCGGGCTGAGCTTCCTTACCACCAACGATTGGAACCCGGTAACAGAGAACTTCGGCGCCCTCTCCTTCATCTACGGAACCTTTGTCACATCGGCGATCGCACTGCTCTTCGCCGCGCCTCTTTCGATTGCGATCGCCCTCTATCTCACCGAGCTCTCGCCGCGGCGCATGCGCCGCCCGGTGGCGACGCTGGTCGATCTGCTGGCGGCGATCCCCAGCGTCATTCTGGGGCTCTGGGGGATCCTCGTCCTGGGGCCGTTCATGCGGGATACGATCGAGCCGGCGCTTCACAGCGTGCTCGGCTTCCTGCCGATATTCGGCGGCGACCCGTCTGCCCTAGGCCTGCTGACCGCCGCGGCGATCCTGACGATCATGACCGTGCCGATCGTCTCCAGCGTTACCCGGGAAGTATTCGAGACCGTCCCGGTCGAGTTGAAGGAGGGCGCCTACGCGCTTGGAGCGACCCGGTGGGAGATGGTGCGGATGGTCATCCTTCCCTATTCCAAGCCCGGAATAGTCGGCGCTACGATCCTCGGTCTCGGTCGCGCAATAGGCGAGGCGATCGCCGTCACCCAGGTGATCGGAGGTTTCGCCGGCATCAACATCTCCTTCTTCCACGGGGCCGACACGCTCGCCAGCCGGATCGCCTCCGAGTACCAGGGCGCACCGGGCGCGCTGCAGAAGCAGTCGCTCGCATACCTGGGCCTGATCCTGCTCGCGTTCGCGCTGATCGTCAACGTCATCGCCCGCTGGATCGTTCGCAGGAGCTCGATCGAGGAGGCTCGCTAACCGATGGCCGGCTCGCCTAGGAGGCTCCATCGAGAGCCACGCGCTGCTGAGTGACCGCGGCAACCTGCGCCGCCGCCGCGCCGTCGGCAGAGGGGTTGAGGTCCTCTCGACGCTTGCAACCGTCTTGGCGGTCGCCGTGCTGATCCTCGTCGTCGGCTCGGTACTGGCACGCGGCATCAGTTCGATCAACATTGATTTCCTCACCAAGGGTCCGGCGCCGTTCGGTGAAAGCGGCGGTGGAATCGCCAACGCGATCGTCGGATCCGCGATGCTGGTCGGTCTGGCCAGTGCAATTGCGATCCCGGTGGGTCTGCTGATCGCGATCTTCACCACCGAGTTCGCCGATAACCGATTTGCGGCGGTGATCCGCTTCGCCCTCGACATCCTCAACGGCGTCCCGACGATCATCACCGGCATCTTCATCCTCGGCCTGATCGTCATCCCGCAGGGGAAGCAGAGCGGGTTCGCCGGATCGATCGCCCTGGCGATCATCATGCTCCCGATCGTTGCCCGGGCGGGACAGGAGGTGCTCAGCCTCGTTCCGAACACCCTCAAGGAGGCCGCCACCGCACTCGGGGTTGCCCGTTGGCGCATTGTGCTGCGGATCGTGCTTCCCACCGCGGCGGGGGGATTGCTGACCGGGTCCCTGCTCGCGGTCGCCAGGGTGGCCGGCGAAACCGCCCCCCTGCTGCTCGTCAGCTCCATCGTCTCCACCGAAACCTCAACCGATTACAGCCAGGCGCTGGCCTCGATCCCCCTCTCGATCTTCCAGTTGTCGGAGTCGCCGAGTCCCGAAGCACACGATCAAGCGTGGGCGGCGGCCTTCATCCTGATCCTGTTCGTTCTGATCCTGAACATCGTCGCGCGGGCCTTCTACGCGCGAACCCAGAGACGGATGAAGGGATGAGGCAGCGTCAGACCGTGTCGCGCACAGCCAAGGAGCTCATAGGATGAACCCCGAGCATGCGAATGAATTGCCAATGACGGAATCGAATCCCGAGCGCCCGACACCCGAGGAGGTGGTCCGCGAGGTGCCGACCCCCGAGCCCGCCGCGGCGCAGCCTCCGAGCACCCCGCCTGCCCCGCGCCAGGCCGGTGTGGGAACCGTTGACCTGAGGGGGCTGCACGCCTACTACGGGTCCAACCACGCGGTCCGTGGAGTCGATCTCCGCTTCGATTCCGATGACGTCACCGCGATCATCGGGCCCTCCGGCTGTGGGAAGTCCACGATGGTCCGCTGCATCAACCGCATGCACGAGGAGATCCCGGGGGCGCGGGCCGAGGGCGAGGTGCTGCTCGATGAGATCGATCTCTACGACGCGGCGGTCGACGTCGTCGCCGTCCGCCGCTCGATCGGAATGGTGTTTCAGAAGCCGAATCCGTTCCCGACGATGTCGATCGAGGCAAACGTCGCCTCAGGCCTCCGGCTCACCGGTGCGAGGCGAGGCGACATCGACGACAGGGTCCGCAGCGCGCTTCAGGGCGCCGGCTTGTGGGAAGAGGTCAAGGATCGCCTCGGCTCTCCCGGAGCGGGCCTCTCCGGTGGCCAGCAGCAGCGGCTATGCATCGCGCGGGCGCTCGCTGTCGATCCGGAGGTGCTGCTGATGGACGAGCCCTGCTCGGCTCTCGACCCGGTGGCGACACTGAAGATCGAGGAGCTGATCGGCGAGCTCAAAAAGCGGGTGACGATCGTGATCGTCACCCACAACATGCAGCAGGCATCCAGGGTGGCCGACACGACCGCGTTCATGCTCGACGGCGAGCTGGTCGAGGTCGGCCCGACCGACAAGATCTTCACCAACCCCGATGACGATCGCACCGAGCAGTACGTGACCGGGAAGTTCGGCTGATGGAAGAGGGCAGCACCCGCACCCAATACACGGGGGAGCTGGAGCGCCTTCAGGATTCCGGCCTGGACGGGCTCGACATGGTCGTGAGCGCGATCGAGAGGACGCTGGAGTCGATCCAGCACCAGGACATCGAGTTGGCGGCGATCGTGATCGCCGACGACGATCGCATCGACGGCCGCTACCTCGAGGTCCATCAGGCGCTGATCACATTGCTTGCCACGCAATCTCCGGTCGCCACCGACCTGCGCCGGATCGCCGCCATGATGCACGTGATGAAGAACATCGAGCGGATGGGAGATCAGTGCGTGAACATCTGCAAGATGATCCCGCTCTCGGGGAACGACCCGCCGGCAGACGAGGAGATGATCGGCAGGCTGGTTCTCATGGGGCGGCACGTACAGACCGAGGTCAAGCAGGCGAAGCGGTGCTTCGTCGAGCGCGATGTCGCACTGGCCCGCGACCTGGTCCGCCAGGATGACGTGGTCGACAACCTCAACCGGGAGTGCTTCCACATCGCCCTGGAGATCGGGGACGACCCGGACCGGCGCGAGTGGGCGATGACGATGCTGCTCGCCGCCCGGGCGCTGGAGCGAATCGGAGACAACGCGGTCGACATCGGCGAGCAGGTCGCCTTCGTCGTCACCGGGCTGTTCCGCGAGTTCGAGGACGCCTCGCACCCGGGTGAGGAGATCCTCGACCCGCAGTCCTGACAGGACAGGTCATTTTGCCTGCAATTTGGGGGTGTTTGGACCTGTGAAAACGTTGTGAAAATGACCCGTGGCGAGGCCTGATTATCCGTGCCGTCTGCCACCATTGGGTTACGGCGATGCTCTGCGGCGCAATCGATATAGGGTCCAATACCACCCGGCTTCTCGTCGCCGAGCCGGTCGGCGGGCAGCTGAAGAAGGTGATGGAGCAGCGCGCCTACACCCGCATCAACAAGGCGATCGATCCCGACGGGGCGATCGAGCAAGCGAAGATCCACGAGGTCGGCGAGGTGGTCGCAACCCAGGTGCGGCTGGCGGAGCAGCTCGGGGCCGAGGTGATCAAGACGGTGGCAACGGCGGCGATCCGCGAGGCCCGGAACACGGATGAGGTCGTCCACGCGATCTCCGAGGTCGCGGGGGTCCCGGTCGAGGTGCTCGGCGAGGCGGAGGAAGGACGGCTCTCCTTCATCGGGGCGACGAAGACCCTGGGGCACCCGGTGAAGGGAAAGATCGGGGTGGTCGACGTAGGCGGCGGCTCCAGCGAGGTGATTCTCGGAAGCGTCGACGGCGGGGTCGAGTCGGTGAGCTCATGGCAGGTCGGCTCCGGCGTCCTCGCGGACGAGTTGATCGAGTGCGACCCGCCCTCACCGGCGGAGATCCGCAAGATCCGCGACAGGATCGAGGACATCTTCGCCGGGGTGGAGATCGAGAAGCCCGACCAGGCCGTGGCCGTGGGTGGCAGCGCCACCTCGCTGCGGCGGCTGGTGGGCGCGGTGCTCGAGTACGAGACGCTCGAGCGCGGGATCCGGGTGCTCGCCGGTGATCCGGTCGAGGAGGTGGCGCGGCGCTTCGAGCTCGATCCCCTCCGGGTACGGATCCTGCCCACCGGCGTCCTGCTGCTGGAGAAGATCTCCGAGCTGCTTGGCCAGCCGCTTCAGATCGGCAAGGGCGGGCTTCGGGAGGGCGTCATCCTCGACCTCCTCAACGGCAGCGTCAACGGGTCCTCCCCCGAAGCCTTGGCGGCCTGAGCCGCACCCGGCTGCGAGGGGCTCGCCGCGGTGGCCAGGGGGCGTGAGATCGGAGAGCTCGACTGCAATCGGCCCTTCGCGCTGGCGGCGGCGCAGGTGATCGAGGTCCGCGCCGACGAGGTGATCGACCAGTCGAGTGGAGTTCTTGACCTCGACGAAATCGAGCACGTCCACGATATGCGGGTTGCGACCCGTCGGCTGCAGGCGGCGATGGAGGTATTCCGCAAGTGCTTCCCGCGCAACCGTCGGCGATCCGCGCTGAAGCAGGTGAGGGCACTGGCTGACGCGCTCGGAGAACGCCGCGATCCCGACGTCTCGATCGAGACCCTGGAGCGCCTCGCCGAAGAGATCAACAGCGGCGACGACCCGGGCATCGTGGCGCTGATCGAGCACTTCAGGAGGGAGCAGGCTGCGGCGAACGAGCGGCTCGCACCATTCGTGGCCGAGGAGCGACTGCGGCTGCTGCGCAGCGACCTCGGCGAGCTCGCCGCCTCCGCACGCAAGCTCGCCGCCGCGGGGACCTCGGGCTCGTGAAGGCGGGCAAGGTCAAGGGCCTCGACCCGACCGGATCGTTGCGCGCCAACGCCTGCCGGATCATCGGCACCCGCCTCGAGGAGATGCTCTCCTTTGCGGATGCCGCCTCAGAGCCGGGGGCGGGCGCGGCCCAGCACGACATGCGGATCGCGGCTAAGCGGCTGCGCTACGTGCTCGAGATCACCGAGGGTTGCTTCGGGACCGAGGCGCGCAGGGGGCGAAGGGGGGCGAGGGATCTGCAGTCGGTGCTCGGCGACATCCACGACTGCGACGTGATGGCGCCGCGGGTCGCCCAGCAGATCGAGCGGGCCGCCGGCGAGGGAGCCGGCGACGGCCTCGAGCTGCTCGCCAACCAAATTGACGGTAGGCGGGCCTTGCTGTTCGTGCAGTTCCTGGAGCTCTGGCACGACCAGCAGGCCGCGGGCGTCTGGAGCGATCTGCGGCGGGCGGTGCACTCCTAGCCGCTGGCGGGTCACGGCTGAGGCCCTCGCCCCGCGAGTACGATGAGTGCCCAGCCAGCAGCTAGGAGAAGCAGTGCTCGAAGAGGAGATCAGCACCGAGACCGTCGAGGCCCCGGTCGGCCGAGCCGACGGGGAGGGCCCCGACCTCGAGGACCCGGCGCTCTACTTCAACCGGGAGCTCTCCTGGCTCGACTTCAACGAGCGGGTGCTGGAGCTGGCCGAGCAGTCCTCGGTCCCGCTTCTCGAGCGGGTCAAGTTCTGCGCGATCTACGCCTCCAACCTCGATGAGTTCTTCATGGTGCGTGTCGCGGGGCTGTTCGACCAGGTCGACGCCGGGATCGACGCACGCGGCCCCGACGGGCTCTCGCCCGGTGAGCAGATCGATGCGATCCAGGAACGGGTGCTCGAGCTCGACGCCAGGCTCAACCGTTGCTTCAACGGGACCCTGCGTCCGGCCCTGGAGGAGGAGGGGATCCGGATCGTCCCCCTCTCCTCGGCGAGCGAGGCCGAGCGGGCGGAGATCGACCGGCACTTCCACGAGCAGGTCTTCCCGGCGCTGACCCCTCTGGTGATCGGTCTCGGGCGGCCCTTCCCATACATCTCCAACCTTTCGCTCAGCCTCGGGGTGCTGCTCCGCGACCCCGACGGCGGCCACGAGATCATCGCCCGGGTCAAGGTGCCGAAGGAGCTGCTCGGACGCTTCCTTCGGGTGGGCGAGGACGGCAACCGATTCGTTGCCCTCGAGGACGTGATCGCCGCCAATCTCGACTCGTTGTTCCCCGGGACCGAGGTGATCGATCACGGCTACTTCCGGGTCACCCGCGACGCCGACTTCACGATCTCCGATGAGGCGGACGATCTGCTCCAGGCCGTTCAGGACGAGATCCGCGCCCGGCGCTTCGGCGAGGTAGTGCGGCTCGAGATCGCCGCCGGGATGAATCCCACCCTTCGCCAGCAGCTGATCGATGCCCTGAAGCTCGAGGCTCGCGAGGTCTATGAGATCGAGGGGCTGATCGACCTCGCCGACCTCTGGGACGTCGCCGCCGTCCCCGGCTACTCGGAGCTGCGCTTCGAGCCGTGGTCGCCCGTCACCCAGCCGAGGCTGCAGGCCGACGAGGACGAGGCCGTGGACATGTTCTCGGCGATCCGCAAGGGGGACCTGCTCGTCCACCATCCCTACGACTCGTTCTCGACCTCGGTCGAGCGCTTCGTCGAGCAGGCTGTCGCCGATCCCGACGTGCTGGCGATCAAGCAGACCGTGTACCGGACCAGCGACGACTCGCCCCTCGTGCCGGACCTTATCCGGGCCTCGGAGCGAGGCAAGCAGGCGGTTTGCATGGTGGAGCTGAAGGCCCGCTTCGACGAGGAGGCGAACATCCAATGGGCGAAGTCCCTGGAGGAGGCGGGCGTTCACGTCGTCTACGGGATCCCGGGGCTGAAGACGCATGTCAAGGCGATCCTCGTCGCCCGCCGCGAGGGCGACAGGGTGCGCCACTACGTCCATGTCGGTACCGGCAACTACCACCCGAAGACGGCTCGCCTCTACACCGACCTGGGGCTGTTCACCGCCGACCCCGAGATCGGCTCCGACGTCGCCGAGATGTTCAACTTCCTAACCGGGTACGGCCGCCCAGCGGAATACCGGAAGGTCCTGGTCTCACCGACGACGATGCGGACGACGATCATCGAGGAGATCTCGAAGACGGTCGAGGCGCATCGCGCCGGAAAGCACGCCCGGATCGCGCTGAAGATGAACTCGCTGGTCGACGCCGCCTGCATCCGGGCGCTCTACCATGCCTCTGCGGCCGGGGTGCCTATCGAGCTCAACGTGCGCGGGATCTGCTGTCTGCGGCCAGGGCTGCCTGGCGTCTCCGAGACGATCCGGGTTACCTCGATCGTCGGCCGCTTCCTCGAGCACTCGCGGATCTACGCCTTCGAGCGCGGCGACGAGACTCGGCTCGTAACCGGCTCGGCCGACCTGATGCCGCGCAACCTCGACAGCCGGGTGGAACTGGTGGCCCCGATCGAGGACCCGGATCTCAGAGCCGAGGTGATGGACGTCATGGAGCGCTGCATCGCCGACAACACCAACTCCTGGATCCTCGATCAGAGCGGCCGCTGGACCCGCCTCAGCCCGGTCGGCGGGGAGGAGCGAAACGTCCAGCAGGAGCTCCGCGAGCTGCATTCGGCGAAAGCCGCCGAGCCGGCTGTGAGCGCCTGAGCCTCTGCTAGTTTGGCCAGCGCCGTGCCGCGCCTCTCACTCCTCCCGAGGGATCGCACCTTCTTCGACCTTTTCAGCGAGGCCGGGCAGAACACGGTTCGCGCTGCCAAGCTCCTCGACGAGATGATGCGGGTCTGGCCCGACGAGTCCGGACTCGCCCGCGACGTGCTGAAGGCCGAGCAGGAGGGTGACCGGATCACCCACGACATCATCCAGCGGCTCAATCAGACCTTCGTCACCCCGATTGATCGCGAAGACATCTACGGGCTCGCGACCCAGATGGACGACATCGTCGACTTCACCGAGGAGGCTGCCGACTTCCTCGGCCTCTACCAGATCGAGGCGCCGATGGAGCAGGCGAGCGCGCTGACGCAAGTCCTGGTGGCGGCCTGCGAGCAGCTCGCCGGGGGTCTCGACCATCTGCGCGAGTTCACGGATCTCGACAAGTACTGGATCGAGATCCACCGGCTGGAGAACGAGGGCGACAGGATCTCCCGCGACGCGGTCGCCTCGCTGTTCTCCAACGGGATCGACCCAATGGTCGTGATCCGCTGGAAGGACATCTTCGCCGTGCTGGAGAACGCGATCGACGCGACCGAGACCGCCGCCCAGATCCTCGAGGGGATCGTCATCAAGAACAGCTGAGCCGGCTTGAGCTCCGACGTCATCCTCGTCATCGTCGTCGGCACCGCGCTCGCCTTCGACTTCACCAACGGCTTCCACGACACTGCCAACGTGGTGGCGACGACGATCTCCACCGGGGCGGCGCCGCCGCGGGTGGCGATCGCGATGGCGGCGATCCTCAACTTCGTCGGCGCCTTTCTCTCGCTCTCGGTCGCGGCGACCGTCGCCAACGACGTCGTCAACCCCGACGTGATCACCCCGACGATCGTCTTCGCCGGCCTGATTGGCGCGATCAGCTGGAACCTGATCACCTGGTACTTCGGCCTTCCCTCGAGCTCCTCTCATGCGCTGATCGGGGGGGTCGTCGGCTCTTCCGTGGCCGCCGTCGGGACCTCCGCGGTAATCGCCGACGGGCTGGTCGGCAAGGTTCTGGTGCCGGCCGTGGTCGCCCCGATCCTCGCATTCGCAGTCGCCGGGATCGCGATCGCGCTCACCTACCGGATCGTCGGCAGGCTCCGGCCCGGCCCCGTCACACGCGGTTACCGTGCCGGGCAGGTCGTCTCCGGGGGGCTGCTGGCGCTCGCCCACGGGACCAACGACGCGCAGAAGACGATGGGGGTGATCACCCTCGCCCTTATCGCCAACGGCACCCTCTCCGCCAACGCCGGCGTCCCCACCTGGGTGGTGATCTCGGCCGCGACGGCAATCGGCGCCGGCACCTGGATCGGGGGCTGGCGGATCATTCGCACCACCGGCACCAGGATCATCAAGATGGACGCCGCCCAGGGATTCACATCCCAGGGAGCCGGCGCCACGGTGATCCTCGCCTCGACCCATTTCGGATTCCCGCTTTCCACCACCCACGTGATCAACGGCGGGGTGATGGGCTCCGGAGCTGCGAAGCGTCTTTCAGCAGTGCGCTGGGGGGTCGCGGGGAATATCGGCATGGCCTGGGTACTGACCCTGCCGGCGGCCGCGGTCATCGGCGCCGCCACCTACGGCGTCACCAGGATCTTCGGCTCGGGCGCGGTGGGGCCCGTCGTGGTCTCGGTGATCGCGATCTTCCTCATCGTCGCGGCCTTCGTCCGCCGCTCTCATCAGGGCTCGCCGTTGCCGGCGGCGTGAGGCGGCGCGGAGGATGATCCCGGCGACCCTGGTCGACGGCAAGGAGCTGCTCGACACGGTGCTCTACTCGGTCGTCGCCGGCGTCGGCCTCACCCTGGTCTTCTCGCTCGCAGTCTGGGGCGTGACGAGGTTCGCCGAGCTGAATCGCGACGAGCGCCATCTGGCCGCCGGCGCCGCCGCGGCTCTTGCCGTGGTCGCGCTGGTCGCGACGCTCGGCGCCGTGGTCCTCGGGATCGTTGTCATGACCCAGAAGTAGGGGCGTAGAATCGGGTAGGTGAAATCGGCCCGGAACGTGGCGATCATCATGGTGCTGGCTCTCGGGGTCGCCTTCCTCCCGGGTGGCGGCAATGCCGCCAACACGGTCTTCGCGGCCCTGACGATCGGCTTCCTCGCCGCGATCGTCTGGCTGCTCTACACCCTTAGCCGGCAGAACCAGTTGACCCTGGCGGCACTCAGCGACGGACGGCGGGCGATCCTCTACGGCTCGCTCGGCCTGATCGCGCTGCTGATCGCCGGCACCGACGAGTTCTTCGCCAGCGGCGGCGGCACCCTCGCCTGGATCCTCCTGCTCGGCGCCGCGATCGCGGCCATCTGGCGGGTCTGGACAGAGGCCAACACCTACTGACTGGGGCGGATCGCGGCTCGGGTTACGGACTTCTGACGGGATGCGCGCCATCCGCGAACCCGGGGGCGCCACGATCGACCCGTGGCGGAGCTGCGAGGCACGAGGGGAGAAAGGGGCCAGGCTTCGGTCGAGCTGATCGGGGCGATCCCGGCGCTGCTGGTCGCGGTGCTGATCGCCGCGCAATTCGTCGCCGCCGGGCACGCGCTCTGGTCCGCGGCGTTGGCCGCGAGGGCGGGCGCCCGAGCGTCGGTGGTCGGCCGGGACGCCACCCGGGCGGCGCGCCGGGCGCTTCCGGGATTGCTGCGCGACGGCGCCCGGATCGGAGAGGATGGCGGAGTCTCTGTCCGGGTCGCCGTTCCACGCCTCCTGCCCGGCCTGCCTGAGCTCCGGGTCGGCTCGAAGACCTCGCTCGGCCCCGGCGATGGCTGAGCGCGGCCAGGCGACGGTCGAGGCGATCGCCGCCCTGCCGGCCCTGCTCCTGACCGGCCTGGTCGCGCTTCAGCTTCTCGCGGCGGGCTATTCGCTGAGCCTCGCCGACGGCGCCGCCGAGTCGGGCGCGCTCGCCCTCGCGGCGGGACGCGAGGCGAGGGCGGCCGCACGCGACTCCCTTCCGGGGTGGGCGAGGGATCGCGTCCGCGTCTCGGTGTCCGGCGGCCGGGTGACGGTCCGCCTGCGGCCGCCCTCGCCTTTCTCCGGGCTGGCCGACCGCCTCTCGGTCACCTCAAGCGCTCGCGTCAGGGCGCCGCGAGGGTGAGCGGCGAGCTGATCATCGTCACCCGGCTCGGCGACGCCGCCGGCTCGCTGGAGCTGGCCGCGGCGCTCGCCGTGGCCGCGGCGCAGCGGCATGGGGGGGAGGGGAGCGGGGCTGCGCTGCTCGAGCTCTGTGATCGGCCACCTCCCCGGCCGACGATCATCGCCTCCTCCGCCGCCCGCGAGGCCGAGTCGGCGCTGGCGGGAGTCGCCGTGCGGCGGGGCGCCGCGAGGGGGCGGATCTGCCACCTGCGCCTCCCGGCGGACCGGGAGGGGATCGACTTGGCGGGCGCTGCCCTCGCCGCCATCCCGGGACAGCCGGTTGGCGTCCTTCACGCCGGGCCGGAGCTCCTGCGGGCGCTGGTCGACGACGCCGGCCTGCATCCGCGCGGGGCCGTGCTGCGGGCCGACCTCGAGCTCGACCGCTCGCTGGCGGCGTTGATCGCCGGCGACCTCAGCGCCCGCGGTCTCAGGGTCCGCGTCGCCAAGCGGCCGCCCGGTTGGCTGACCGGCCGCCTGGCCCTCATCGGCTTTCCGTCGGGGGAGGGCGCCGGGCGGGACGCCGAGCGGCTGCTCTCCGCGCTCCTCACCCGGCGCCCGGCATCGAAGAGGTCGTTGGGAATGATTGTGGAATGTTAGGATAATGCTATGGGCATTATTCAAATGAAGAACGTCCCTGACGACCTCCATGACGAGCTCCGCCGCAGGGCGCGTCGCTCGGGGATGACCGTGCGGGACTACGTGATCGCCCTGATCGCCCGCGACCAGCGGCGGCCGACCCTCGAGGAGTGGCTCGAGGAGGTCGCCGGCGACGAGCCGGTGAGGATCTCCGGATCGCCTGCCGGCGCTGTCCGGGCCGGCCGTGCGGAGAGGGCGGGCGAGCTCGATCGTGGCGGGGCCGGGCGTGGCGATCGCGGTCGTTGACGCGTCGGTCCTGGTCGACCTGCTCCTGGCTTCCTCGCCGCAGGCCCGGTCCGCCCTCTCCGGTACCGAGCCGTTCGCCCCGGAGCTGATCGACGCCGAGGTGGCCGCCGCGATCGCCCGCATCGTCCGCGAGGGCGGTGCCTCGGAAGAGCGGGGGCGCCTCGCCATGCAGCGACTTGCCCGGGCCAGCATCGAGCGGCTTCCGGTTGCTCCCCTGCTCCTCGATGCCTGGGAGCTGCGCGGCGACCTCGGCCCCTACGAAGCCTTCTACGTCGCCCTCGCCCGTCGCCTCGGCTGCCCGCTGATCACCGCCGACCGGCGGATCGCGACCGCGCCGAACCTGGGGGTGCCGGTGGTCGTCGCCGGCCTCGCCTAGCCGGGGTTTGCCCGGCGTCACCGGTTTGCGTCGGGATCGTCCGCGTCTGCGCATCCCCTGCGCGCCGACTCCCGCAAGCCTGGCGCCATGCACGATCAAGTACGTCGCTCGCCGGAGATCGTCGCGCCGGGATGCGAGGGGCAGGCGCTGCCGCTGGCGATCGGGGGGATCGCCGTCGTGCTGGTCCTCGCCGTCGCGCTGGCCGCGATCGCCGGCGCCCTGACCGGAAAGGGGCGAGCCCAGCGAGCCGCCGACCTCTCCGCCCTCTCGGCGGCGCGCTCGATGCGCGACGACCTGCCCCGGCTGCTCTCGCCGAGGATGCTGCCGGGCGGGATCCCCAACCCCGCCCACCTGAGCAAGGCCCGCTACCTGGCCCGGGCCCGCGCTGCGGCCCGTGAGGCCGCGCTGGCCAACGGCGCCAAGATCAGGCTCTCCTTTCCAGACAGGCTCTCGTTCGCGCCGCTGCGGGCCAGGGCCGTGCTCGAGACCGAGGTCGAGGGCGGTGGCCGGCACTCACGGACCGAGGTCTCGGCGGTCGCCGAGGCGGTGGCGCCGTACTCCTCCGCGGGGGCGGCGCCGGCGATGGCCAGCGGGGGCGGCTACAGCGGGCCGCTGGTCTACCGCCAGGGGGAGGGCATGAGGCCCGACGTGGCCGAGGCCCTCGACCGGATGTCGGCTGCTGCGAGTCGCGCCGGGTTGGCGCTCGTCGTCAACTCGGGGTTCCGCTCCGATGCCGAGCAGGCGGCCCTGTTTGCTGCCCACCCCGACCCGCAGTGGGTGGCTCCGCCCGGTCACTCGCTGCACCGCTGCGCGACCGAGCTCGACCTCGGCCCGTCGGCGGCCTACGGCTGGCTCGCGGCCAACGCCCGCCGCTTCGGCTTCACCAAGCGCTATTCCTGGGAGCCCTGGCACTTCGGCTACAACGCCGGCCCGCCTCCGTGCTCCGCCGCGGGCAACTCCGTCCTCGGAGCCGGGGACGACGGCGCCGCCGCCGGCGGGGGCGGTCTGCCCGCCTTTGTCCCCGCCCGGTTCCGGGTCCCGCTGCTGCGCTCGGCGGCGCGCTGGAACGTCTCGGCGGCCCTGCTCGCCGCGCAGCTGATGGCCGAGTCCAACTTCAACCCGTTCGCCGTCTCAGGCGCCGGAGCGCAGGGGATCGCCCAGTTCATCCCCTCGACCGCGGCGGCCTACGGTCTGCGGAACCCGTTCGACCCCGACGCGGCGATCGACGCCCAGGCGCACCTGATGTCCGACCTGCTGCGCCGCTTCGGCGCTCCGGCGCTCGCCCTCGCTGCCTACAACGCCGGCCCCGCCGCCGTCGCCGCCTGCGGCTGCGTGCCGGGGATCCCGGAGACCCAGGCCTACGTCTCCCGGATCCTTGGCCTGCTCGGTGGCGCCGGCGCCCTGCTGATCGCGCCGTTCGAGGTTCGGCTCGTCGACTAGGGCGCCGAGGCGAGGACGGGACCATGCAGGTGTTCGCGATCTGCCGGGATGAGGCGATCGTCGATCGGGTAGGGTGCCGCCCGTGCCCGCGCTGGTCGAGGTCGAGGGAATCGAGGGTCTGAAGGGACTGATCGGCAAGCAGATCGGCCCCAGCGATTGGCGCACCGTCACTCAGGAGGACATCAACCTGTTCGCCGAGCTCTCCGGTGACGACCAGTGGATCCACGTCGATGTGGAGCGGGCGAAGAAGGAGAGCCCGTTCGGCACCACCGTCGCCCACGGCAACCTGACCCTGTCGCTGATCGACGGCTTCCGCAGGGACGTGATCGCCTCCAGCGGGTTCGTCCTCGGCGTCAACTACGGCTGGAACAAGGTCCGCTTCCCCGCCCCTGTGCCCGCCGGCAGCAGGGTGCGGGCCCGCGCCGAGGTGGTCTCGGTGGAGGAGGTCGGCGGCGGCTGGTGGCAGGTCGTCACCCGCTTCAGCCTCGAAGTCGAGGGCAACGAGAAGCCCTGCTGCGTGGCCGACAGCGTCGGCCGCGCCCTGCCCGGCTGAACACCCCCACGGTGACGTGGGACCTTTGAAGCGCCATATAGGCAGCTGAAAGGTCCCACGTCGGGGGGATCCCGGCGGCGCCGGGCCTCCCGGTGCTAGCTGACGTTGAGGGTGCCCTGCATGCCGGCGTCGCGATGGCCGGGAACCGTGCAGTAGAAGGTGTACTTGCCCGGCTTCAGGTTGCTGAGCGTCAAGTTGACCTTGCCCTGGGCGACCAAATCGGAGGTCCCCAGGACTTTGCCGCTCGAGTCGGCGACCGCGACGTCGTGCTGGAGCGAGGCGGGGTTGTCGAAGTCGATCGAGACCGTGCCGGACTTCGCGTTCAGCGTCTTCTGGTCGTAGGAGAGCTGGTTGTTGGCGTTCGCGGTCAGCTTCACGGTCGAGCCCTTGGCGACCGTCGCCGTCGTGCCGCCGCCTCCGCCCGAGGAGGCACTGGTGTCGGTCGAGCTGCTGCTGCCGCCGCAGGCGACGAGGGCGACGCAGGCGGCTGCGAGGGGCAGCAGGGCGAATGCTTTCTTCATCGACGGTCCTTTCATGGGTTCAGGGCGAGACTCTAGTCGGATACGGCCCGCACGCAAGCGGGGTTCAGCGACCGGTGAACTGCGGCTCCTCGCCGGCGAAGAAGGCCTGCACGCCGGAGCGCAGGTCCTCGGTGCCCATGCTGTCGGCGATTCCGTGGCGCTCCACCTGCAGGTGGTCGGTGAGGCTGTTCTCGATGCTCTGCCCGCAGAGCAGCTTCGCCATCCGCACGTAGTGGGGCGCCTTGGCTCCCCACGTCCCGGCCACCTCGCGGGCCCGGTCCATGAGCCGATCGGGGGGAACCACCTCCGAGACGAGCCGCTCCCCCAGCGCGTCGGCGGCGCTCATGTTCGGGTCCTCGAGCATGATCTCCAGCGCCCTGCCAGGGCCGACCACCCGGGGCAGGAAATAGGTCATGCCACCGTCCGGGGAGGCCCCGATCCGCCCGTAGGCGCAGGCGAAGAAGGCGTTCTCCGAGGCGATCCTGGTGTCGCAGGCGAGCGCGAGCGAGAATCCGGCCCCGGCCGCGGGGCCGTTGATCGCCGCGATTACCGGGAAGGGGATGCGGCGCAGGTCGATTATCGCCTGATGCAGCACCTCGGCTCCCCGCCGCACGTCGGAGGGGAGGTCGAAGTCCTCGGACTCGACCCCCTTGCGGAACCAGCCGACGTCGCCGCCGGAGCAGAAGGCCTTGCCGGCGCCGGTGACGATCAGCGCCCGCAACGGTGCCCGGTCGGCCAGCCAGGCGAAGGCGACGGTGAACTCACCGATCATCTGTGGGCTCATCGCGTTGAAGACGTCGGGGCGGTCGAGGGTGAGGGTGCCGATCTCGCCGTCGATCTCGATCCTCATCGTCTCGAGCTCGGGCGGGCTCAGTGTCTGGGTCGTCATCTGCTCTCGGTCTCCTGCTCGTCATCCGGCCGGGCCGCCGGTTTGGCCGTTCGGCCAGGAGCCTACCCTTTGACCCGATGAGCAAAGACAACGGCAAGGGCTCGAGGGCGGAGCGGATCGCCGAGCAGCGCCGCGGCCTGCCTGATTCGCCCGGCGTCTACGTCTTCCACGGCTCGCGGGGGGAGGTCCTCTACGTCGGCAAGGCCCGCTCGATCCGCAAGCGGGTCGCTTCCCACTTCTCCGGCGGCGAGTCCGAGATGACCCGCCGGGTCGACCGGATCGAGTTCCTGGTCACCGCGAACGAGGCCGAGGCGCTGCTCGCCGAGCAGAGCTTCATCAAGCGCCACCGGCCCCGTTTCAACATCCGCTTGCGGGACGACAAGTCCTACCCCTACGTCGGGGTCAGCCTCGACGAGGAATTCCCGCGCGTCTACTTCACACGTGAGCGCCACCGGGCGGGCCGCGCCTACTTCGGGCCGTTCTCCAGCGCAAAGCGGGTGCGGGAGACCCTCGACCTGCTCGGCAAGCTTTTCCAGTACCGCACATGCGAAGGGCCCGAGCCGGGCCGGCGCTCCGGCAATCCCTGCCTCGACTACTTCATCAAGCGCTGCGGGGCCCCCTGCGTCGGCTACGTCGACCGCGACGAGTACCGCCGCAACATCGAGGCGATCGTCGACTTCCTCTCCGGCCGCTACCGCCAGGTCGAGCGGGAGGAGGAGCGCAAGATGGAGAAGGCGGCCGCCGAGCGCCACTACGAGCGCGCCGCGCTGCACCGCGATCGCCTCAAGGCGATCCGCTCGCTTTTCGAGCGCCAGCGGGTGGCCGGCGGCTCGGTCGGCACGGCCGATCTGATCGGTGTCGCGGCGGAGGGTTCCGACGCCAACGCCCAGGTCTTCCAGGTGCGCGACGGCATCCTCGCCGAGCGCCAGAGCTTCTACCTCGACAACCACGGGGAGCGCGAGGTCGCCGAGGTCGCCGAGGAGTTCATCGGGCAGTACTACGCGGCCTCGCCCGCGGTGCCGCGGACGATCGTCGTCGGCCCCTACCTGCGCGAGCGCGCCGGCCTTCTCTCGGAGGCGCTCAGCGAGCGCAGAGGCTCCCCGGTCGAGGTGCGTGCCGCCGAGCGGGGAGACAAGCGGCGGCTGCGGGAGCTGGCCGAGCGCAACGCGCGCCTGGCGCTCGACCAGGACCGCCTGCGCCGCGAGCACCGGCGCCAGCGGCGGGTCGAATCGCTCACAGCGCTCCGCGAGGCGCTCGGAATGGAGGACCTGCCGGTGCGGATCGAGGGCTTCGACATCTCGAACCTCGGCGCCGAGCACACCGTCGCCTCGATGGTCGTCTTCGAGGGCGGAGCGACCAAGAAGGCCCACTACCGAAGGTTCCGGATCCGAGGCGACTCCGGACCACCCGATCGCCCCCGGACGCGAAGCGGAGGAGGCGATCGGAGTTATTCCGACCGGAAGCACAGCGGGGGAGGCGGTCGGAGTGGTGCTGATGACTTCGCCGCGATGGAGGAGGTGCTCTCACGCCGCATCAACCGCTACCTCGAGCAGGCCGACCTCTCGCCCCACGACGCCGAGCGCGACGAGAGCTTCTCCTCGCTGCCCTCGCTGGTCGTGGTCGACGGAGGCAAGGGCCAGCTGGCCGCGGGGATGCGCGCGCTGCGGCCGTTCAGCGAGCGGGGGGTGACGGTGATCAGCCTGGCAAAGCGGCTGGAGGAGGTCTACGTCCCGGGCCGCTCGGCGCCGATCGACCTCGCCCCCGACTCGGAGGCCTCGAAGCTGCTGCAGCGGGTTCGCGACGAGGCCCACCGGTTCGCGATCGAGCACCACCGCGGTCGCCGTGACCAGGCGATGACCGGCTCCGTTCTGGACGGCCTGAAGGGCGTCGGGCCGGTTCGCAAGCGCGCCCTGCTTCAGCACTTCGGCTCGCCCGACCGCTTTCTCGCCGCGAGCCGCGAGGAGCTCGAGGCGGTGCCCGGCGTGCCCGGCAAGGTCGCGCGCGAGATCCATGAGCAGCTCAACAGGACCGGATGACCGTGGCGGATCCGACCCCCGTGAAGATGGTGGTGATCACCGGGCACTCCGGGGCGGGGAAATCGGAGGCGATCGCCGCCTTCGAGGACGGGGGCTACTTCTGCGTCGACAACCTGCCGCCACGGATGATCGGCTCGCTGGGCGAGCTGTTCCGGCACACCGGAAGCGGCGTCGAGCGCGCCGCGGTGGTCTCCGACGTGCGCGGCGGCGAGTACTTCGAGGAGCTGATCCAGGTGCTCGACGACCTGGAGAGCGACGGCCTGCGACCGGAGGTGCTCTTCCTCGAGGCGGACCAGGAGACCCTGGTCGACCGCTACAAGGAGACCCGCCGGCGCCATCCGCTGGCCCCGGAGGGGCGGGCCGTCGAGGGGATCCGGGCGGAGCGCGAGATGCTGGCGCCGCTGCGCGAGCGGGCCAACGTGGTCATGGACACCAGCGACCTGACCGCCGGGGAGCTTCGCCGCCGCATCGCCGAGGAGATACTGAGCACGGTCCCCGGGGGGAAGCTCGCCCTGACCCTGCTCACCTTCGGCTTCAAGAACGGGCCGCCCCGTGACGCCGACCTCACCCTCGACGTCCGTTTCCTGCCCAACCCGCACTACGTCGACGAGCTGCGGCCGCTCACCGGGCTCGACGAGGAGGTGCGGCGCTACGTCGAGTCCGGGACCCAGGCGGGCGAGTTCTACGGGCGCCTGCTGCCGTTGCTCGAGTTCCTCGTCCCGGCCTATGTGGCCGAGGGGAAGAGCCACCTGACGATCGCGATCGGCTGCACCGGTGGGCGCCACCGCTCGGTCACGGTCGCCGACCGGATTCGCAGGGACCTCGCCGGCAGGGAGGACGTGGTCGTCCGGGTGAAGCACCGCGACGTCGAGCTGGAGAGCTGAAGATGGCGGCCGGCCGCTGCTTTCGGGCGGCCCTCCCCGCCTAACATCCTCCCTGCCGATGCCGGCTCCCGCGATCTCCGTCCGTGGCCTGCGCATGTCCTACGGCGATGTCGAGGCCGTTCGCGGCATCGACCTCGACGTCGAGCCCGGCGAGATCCTCGCCTTCCTCGGTCCGAACGGCGCCGGCAAGACGACCACGGTCGAGATCCTCGAGGGCTACCGCCGTCGAAGCGGGGGGGAGGTCGCGGTGCTTGGCGAGGACCCGCAGCAGGCCGGCTCCGAGTGGCGGGAGCGGATCGGGATCGTGCTGCAGAGCGACAAGCTCGATCCCTACCTGACCGTGACCGAGTCGCTGGAGCTCTACGCCGGCTATTACCGCCGCCCACGCGACGTCGGGGAGGTGATCGGGCTGGTTGGCCTGGAGGAGAAGGCGGGGGAGCGGGCCAGCAAGCTCTCGGGAGGCCAGCAGCGCCGTCTCGACGTCGGCATCGCCCTGATCGGGGACCCCGAGCTGCTCTTCCTCGACGAGCCGACCACCGGCTTCGATCCCTCGGCGAGGCGCCAGGCATGGGAGGTGATCGCCGGGCTGCGCGACCTCGGAAAGACCGTCTTCCTCACCACCCACTACATGGACGAGGCGCAGCACCTCGCCGATCGCGTCACGATCATCTCGCGCGGGGAGATCGTCGCCCGCGGCACGCCGGAGGACCTCGGCAACCGCGACGCGGAGCCGGCGAGGATCAGCTTCCGCCTCCCGGAGGGGCACGACCCGGAGGAGATCCCCCTGGAGGTGGCCGGCGAGAACGGCGCCGGGGTGGTCACCCTGAGCACCAGCACCCCTGTGAGGACGCTGAACCAGCTCACCGGCTGGGCGCTGGAGCGGGGCATCGACCTCGAGAACCTGGAGGTCAGCAGGCCCACCCTCGAGGACATCTACCTCGAGCTCACCTCGGAGGATCCCTGATCAGCGGCGCCGCTCTCGCACTGCACCAGTTCCGCTACGACCAGAAGGCCTTCTGGCGCAACCCCGCCTCGGTCTTCTTCACGGTGATGTTCCCGGTCGTTCTGCTGCTGATCTTCGCCACGGTGTTCGGCGGGCAGACGGTGAACGTTCGCGGCGGGATCAAGACCACCACCTACTACGTCCCGGCGATCATCACCCTCTCGGTGATCTCGGCGACGATGCAGAGCCTCGCGATGTCGCTGACCATCGCCCGCGAGGACGGCCGCCTGAAGCGGGGTCGCGGCACTCCGATGCCGGCCTGGGTCTTCGTCGCCGGCAGGGTCGGAAACGCGATCGTCGTCTCCCTGATGATGCTCGCCCTGCTGGCGGCGATCGGCGGGGTCCTCTACGGGGTCGATGTCCCCTGGGACCGGCTCCCGGCAATCCTCCTGACGCTCACGGTGGGGGCCGCCTCGTTCTGCTGCATGGGAGTCGCCCTGACCGCTCTGATCCCCTCCCAGGACGCCGCCGCGCCAATCGTCAACGCAATCCTCCTTCCCCTCTACTTCCTATCCGGGGTCTTCATCCCCGACGATCAGCTTCCGAACGGGGTCATCCACTTCGCCGACGCCTTCCCGATCCGGCACTTCTTCGAGGCCTTCTTCAGCGCATATGTTCCCGCGGGGGCGGGAGGCGCTGGCATCGAGTGGGAGAACCTGGCGATCGTCGCGATCTGGGGGGTAGCCGGGCTGCTCTTCGCCGTCCGCTATTTCCGCTGGACCCCGAGATCCGGTTGAGCCGGCCGGGGCACGGCGGCGGCGACACGCATCGGCCCTCCTCTAATACCCTGCCCGCCGTGCTACACCACGTCCGCCTCGAGGTTGGCGATCTCGAAGTCAGCGCCGCCTTCTACGACTCGCTCCTGGCGCCGCTGGGCTGGCGGCGGCATTTCGAGCGCGACGAGACCGTCGGCTGGGGGATCGCCAAGCCTGTCTTCTTCATCTCCGCCCACCATCCACCGGCCCCGGGCTTCGGCCTGATCTGCTTCTCGGGGTCGGGGATCGCCGCGGTCAAGGCGGCCTGGGAGGGGGGTGTGGGGGCCGGTGGCAAGAGCACCGGAGAGCCCGGCGAGAACCGCGGCCACGGCTCGGGCAGCTACTCGGCGTTCCTCCAGGATCCCGACGGCTACGACGTCGAGGTGACGATCGGGCCCGACTGATCGCCGCCAGACCCATAAGATCGATGTAGGCAACGATCTCGGATTCTCCAGGAGGGAAGTGACTGATGGCTGTCAAGGTCGGGATAAATGGCTTCGGACGGATCGGGCGCAACGTCTTCCGGGCGGCCCTGGCGGCAGACGCGGACCTCGAGTTCGTCGCGCTCAATGACCTGATCGACCCGGAGATGATCACCCACCTGCTCAAGTACGACTCGATCTACGGCCGCTTTCCCGGCGAGGTCGAGGCCGGAGACGGCTCGATCACCGTGAACGGCTCCGTGATCAAGGTGCTGTCCGAGCGCGACCCGGCCGACATCCCCTGGGGCGAGCTCGGCGCCGATGTGGTGATCGAGTCGACCGGGTTCTTCACCGCCCGCGCCGACGCAGCCAAGCACATCGAGGGAGGCGCGAAGAAGGTGATCATCACCGCCCCGGCAAAGGAGCCCGACGTCACCGTGGCGCTGGGGGTCAACTTCGACGACGACTACGACCCGCAGCATCACGACATCATCTCCAACGCCTCCTGCACGACCAACTGCCTCGCTCCCGTGGCCAAGGTCCTGAACGAGTCGTTCGGGATCGAGGACGGCCTGATGACCACGATCCACGCCTACACGGCCGATCAGCGCCTCCAGGACATGCCGCACAAGGACCCGCGGCGAGCCCGCGCCGCAGCGCTCAACCTGATCCCGACCACGACCGGCGCCGCCAAGGCCGTCGGGCTGGTCCTCCCGGACCTGAACGGCAAGCTCAACGGGCTCGCGATCCGGGCGCCGGTGCCGACCGGCTCGGTGGTCGACCTGGTCGCCAACCTCTCCCGGAAGGCCAGCGCCGAGGAGATCAACGAGGCCGTGCGGGCAGCGGCCGAGGGCCCGCTCGAAGGGATCCTCTCCTACACAGAGGACCCGATCGTCTCGACCGACATCGTCGGTGACCCGCACTCGTCGATCTTCGACTCGGGCCAGACGATGGTGATCGGCGACGGCCGCCTGATCAAGGCGGTCTCCTGGTACGACAACGAGTGGGGCTACTCGAACCGCTGCGTCGAGCTCGCCGGCAAGGTCCTCGCCCCAGTCACGGCCGGGGCGTAGGGCCCACCGCGGATTGAGCCCCTCTGCGGCAAGCGTCCGCGACGCCGATGTCGCGGGCAAGCGGGTGCTGGTGCGGGTCGACTTCAACGTCCCGCTCGCCGGGGGCGCGGTCGACGACGACACCCGGATCCGGGCGGCGCTGCCGACGATCGAGCTATTGCGGAGCCACGGCGCCAAGCTGGTCCTCGTTTCCCACCTCGGGCGTCCCGGCGGGAAGCCGGACCCCGCGCTCTCGATGAAGCCCGTGGCCGAGCGGCTCTCCGAGCTGCTCGGGGTCGAGGTCGAGCTCGCTCCGGAGGTGGTCGGCGAGCGCGCCGCGGCGATGGCCGATGAGCTCGAGCCGGGCGGGGTGCTGCTGCTCGAGAACAGCCGCTTCGAGCCGGGTGAGACCTCCAACGACCCCGGGCTGTCCTCGGCCCTCGCCGGCCTCGCCGATGTCTACGTCAACGACGCCTTCGGGGCGGCGCACCGGGCTCACGCGACGACGGAGGGGGTCGCCCACCTGCTGCCCGCCTACGCCGGCCTCCTGCTCGAGCGCGAGCTGGAGGAGCTGGGGCGGGTGGTCGCCGACCCGGAGCGCCCGCTGGTGCTCGTCCTGGGGGGCGCCAAGGTCAGCGACAAGGTGGGGGTGATCGACCGCTTCCTCGAGATCGCCGATCAGATCCTGGTCGGAGGGGCGATGTGCTTCAGCTTCTTCCGCGCCCAGGGGATCTCCACCGGCGACTCGCTGGTCGAGGAGAAGGGGGTTGAGCTGGCGGCCGAGGCGCTGCGCAAGGCCGAGGGCTCGCGCTGCGAGCTGCGGCTGCCCGTGGACCTCGTCCTCGGCGATCGCTTCGAGGCGGGGGCCGAACGCCGGGTCTCCGAGGGCACCGAGGTGCCGGACGGCTGGATGGGCCTCGACATCGGCCCCCGTACCGCTCGCGAGTACGCAGCCGACGTCTCGGCCGCGGGCACCGTGCTGTGGAACGGGCCGATGGGGGCCTTCGAGCTTGAGCCGTTCGCCGACGGCACCCGGGTCCTGGCCGAAGCGGTCGCCGGGGCCGGGGCGACCACGATCGTCGGGGGCGGCGACTCGGTGGCCGCGCTGGCTCAATTCGGCCTCTCCGAGCGGATCGACTGGCTGAGCACCGGTGGCGGGGCGTCCCTGGAGCTGCTCGAGGGCAAGCGTTTGCCGGGGGTAGAGGCGCTGATCGAGGAGCGGACAGCAAGCGAGGAAGGTGAGCCGGATTGAGCGACAGAAGGCCCTATGTGGCGGCCAACTGGAAGATGAACAAGACCGTCTCCGAAGCGGAGGCATTCCTCGATGCCTTCCTCCCCGGGGCACCGGGTGATGACGGCCCCGAGGTGGTGATCTGCCCCTCCTTCATCGCCCTGAGCGCGACCGCGGAGCGCTGCTCGGGGTCCGCCCTCAGGGTCGCCGCCCAGAACATGCACGAGGAGGGCTCCGGGGCCTTCACCGGTGAGGTCTCCGCGCCGATGCTGCTCGAGGCGGGGGCGGACGCGGTGGTGCTCGGTCACTCGGAGCGGCGGCAGTTGTTCGGCGAGACCGACGAGGCGCTGGCCCGCAAGGTGCCCGCCGCCCTGGCGGCCGGGCTGGAGCCGATCCTCTGCGTCGGGGAGACTGAGGAGGCCCGCGACGCCGAGCAGACCGAGGCCGTCCTCGAGCGCCAGATCGCAGCCGACCTCGAGGCGGTGGAGGGCGCCGGGATGGACCGGCTGGTGGTCGCCTACGAGCCGATCTGGGCGATCGGCACCGGCCGCACCGCGAGTCCCGGGCAGGCCCAGGAGGCGATCGCCTTCATCCGCGACCTGCTCCGAGCCCGGGGCGGCGACGCCGAGCGGGTGCGCATCCTCTACGGCGGCTCGGTCAAGTCGGACAACGCTGCGGAGCTGATGGCCGAGGCCGACATCGACGGGGCGCTGGTCGGCGGGGCGTCGCTCGACCCGGAGGACTTCGCGGCGATCGTCGCGGCGGCCGGATGACCGGTCCGACCCAGCTTCCGGTCGAATCACTGGCGCTGGTCGTGCTCGACGGCTGGGGCCTGGCGCCGCCCGGCCCGGGGAACGCGATCTCCCAGGCCGAGACCCCGAGGTTCGAGCGGCTCTGGTCGGAGTGCGCGCACACGCAGCTCTCCGCCCAGGGTCGCGACGTCGGCCTGCCCCAGGGGCAGATGGGGAACTCGGAGGTGGGCCACCTCAACCTCGGCGCCGGCGCTGTCGTCCACCAGGACCTGACCCGGATCGACGACGCGATTGCCGACGGCAGCTTCTTCGAGAACGAGCCCCTGCGGGCGGCCTGCGAGCGGGCCCGCTCCAGTCCCGGGGGGCGCATCCACCTGCTCGGCCTCGTCTCCGACGGCGGGGTGCACTCGGGCTGGGAGCACCTCGAGGCGAGCATCGAGCTGGCGGTCCAGGAGGGTGTCCCCGAGGTCGTATTTCACGCCTTCACCGACGGCCGCGACACGCTTCCCACTGCCGGCCGGGGTTACCTCGCCGAGCTCGAGCGCTGGCTTCGCCAGGCGGGACGCGTCGGCACGGTCGCCGGGCGCTTCTACGCCATGGACCGGGACACCCGCTGGGAGCGGATCAAGCTGGCCTACGATGCGATCGCCCACGGGGAGGGTCTGCGGGCCGGCGGTGCCGACGAGGCGATCGCCGAGGCATATGAGCGCGGCGAGACCGACGAGTTCGTGATGCCGACGGTGATCGGCGGCTACACCGGACTGGCCCAGGGTGATGTGGCCTTCTACATCAACTTCCGCCCCGATCGCGCCCGGGAGATGACCCTGGCGCTGGCCGACCCCGAGTTCGACGGCTTCCCGCGTGCCGGGGCGCCCCTGGTCAACCTGACCACGATGACCTCCTACCGCAAGGGCTGGCCCTACCCGGTGGCGTTCCCGGAGGAGCGGCCGAAGACGACGATCGCCGAGGTCATTTCCGAGCAGGGTGGCAGGCAGCTGCACGTCGCGGAGACGGAGAAGTACGCCCACGTCACCTACTTCTTCAACGGTGGCCGGGAGCAGGAGTGGGAGGGGGAGGAGCGGATCCTGGTGCATTCCCCCCGCGATGTTGCGACCTACGACCAGAAGCCCGAGATGAGCGCCCGGGCAGCGGCCGACGCGTTCACGGGCGCCTGGGGCGAGGACGGCTTCCGCTTCGGGATCATCAACTTCGCCAACTCGGACATGGTCGGGCACACCGGCGACATCCCGGCCGCCGTGCGGGCGGTGACCACGGTCGACTCATGCCTTGGTGACGTGGTCGATGCGGTCCACGCCAGGGGCGGCGCCTGCATCATCACCGCCGACCACGGCAACTCGGACAACATGCTGGAGCCCGACGGATCGCCGAACACGGCCCACTCGCTCAACCCGGTACCGCTGATCGTCACCGCCGAAGGCGTCTCGCTTCGCGACGGCGGCATCCTCGCCGACGTCGCCCCCACAGCGCTGGAGCTGCTCGGGATCGCGCAGCCGGCCGAGATGACCGGGCGCTCGCTGCTGCGCAGCTGAGGCGCCCGGCCAGACCGCCTAGGTGTAGTTCCTAAGCACGTTGTTCATCCGGACCTCCTTGGAGGCTGGGGGTGTCGAAGCCACCCAGATCCAAGGAGGACACCGGATGAAGCTGCACGCTAACGCGCCCCTCGGCCCGAAGGGCAGGGCGCTGATGGTGAGGAGGGTGCTGGAAGAGGGCCGCACGCTCGCGGAGGCGGCCGAGGCCGCCGGAGTGAGCGTGCGGACCGCCGGCAAGTGGGTGCGCCGCTACCGTGACGAGGGCGAGGCTGGGTTGGCCGATCGGAGCTCGGCACCGAGGCGAATCCCGCACCGCACACCCGATGACCGCGTCGAGGCGATTGCCGCCCTGCGGCGGCTGCGGATGACCGGGCCCGAGATCGCCGAACTGTTGGAGATGGCGACTTCAACTGTCTCGGCGGTGCTGGGGAGGATCGGCCTCGGCAGGCTGAGCCGCCTGGAGCCCGAGGAGACCATCCGCCACTATGAGCGCTCCCGCCCGGGGGAGCTGATCCACATCGACGTCAAGCAACTGGGGCGGATCGGTCCCCATGGCGCCGGGCACAGGATCACTGGTCGAAAGGTGCGGCGAACGACGACGAGAACCGACGCCGAAGGCGCGAAGCGTCGCCGGATTGGCTGGGAACGCGTCCACGTCTGCGTCGACGACGCCACCCGCCTCGCCTACGTGGAGGTGCTGCCCGACGAGAAGACCGAGACCGCGATCGGCTTCCTGCGGCGGGCCTTGACCTTCTACCGCTCACACGGGATCAGGATCGAGCGGCTGATGACCGACAACGGCCCTGCTTACGTTTCGGCCGCCCATGCGACCGCCTGCCGCCAGCTCGGAATCCGCCACATCCGCACCCGCCCCTACCGCCCCCAAACAAACGGCAAGGCGGAGCGCTTCATCCGCACGATGCTCCGTGAGTGGGCCTACGCGGCCGTTTACAGCTCATCGCCAGAGAGGGCGGCCGCCCTCTCTGGCTGGCTCGAGCGCTACAACTACCGGCGAAGACACGGCGCCCTCGGTCACCGACCGCCGATTGCCCGGCTACGGGAGTTGACCGGGAACAACGTTGCTGGCAACTACAGCTAGCCGTCCTCGGCGAGGATCGCGTAGATCTGCCGTCGGGCGGCGTCGAGCGCCTCGCGGGCCCGTGAGCGCTGGTCCTCGCTGCCCGCTCTGCCGACCTGGAGCACCGCGGCCCGCAGGGCGAAGAAGGACTCCCGCAGCCGGACCTCGTGCTGGTCGGCGTCCGCGTTGACCTGCTCCCAGGGCAGCGCCCCGGTGCGCTCCTCAGCGGTGCGCCGCCCCTCCTCGGTGAGGGAGAACTCGCGCTTGCCATCGCGATCGGCGCCGCTGATCAGCCCCGCCTCCTCGAGTAGCTGCAGGGTCGGGTAGATCGATCCGGCGCTGGGGCGCCAGATGCCGCCGCTGCGCTCCTCGATCTCCGTGATCATCTCGTAGCCGTGCATCGGCTTCTCGCCGAGCAGCGCCAGCACCGCGGCCTTGACGTCACCCCGGCGGGCGCGGGGGCCGCCACGGCCGAAATGCCGGCCATAGCCGTGCCTGCGCCGATCGCGGCGGTGGGGGGCGAAGCCACGGTGGCGTTCGGATCTGTCGTACATGCTTCGAATCCTTTCGTTGGTGCGACAGTACGCGATATATCGTAACAGATCGCCCAAAGCGGTCTTGGCTTCGTGGGGACCGCGTAAATATGCCATGCCCCAGCTTAGATTTCCTGTCTAACCTTATGCAGAGCCGGGGCGGTAGAGGGCTCCGGCAGCGAGAAGCAGTAGCCGACCGAGGGGTCTGAAGCGAGGCCGGCCGCGAGGTCGAGCCACTACATTGGCGCCGATGCGAAGCGACCCGGAGCGCTTGCGGTTCGAGATCGGCGCCCACGACGCGGGGGCCCGCACCGGGGTGATCGGCACCGCTCACGGCCCGGTCGCGACCCCGGCCTTCATCCCGCTGGCGACCAAGGGGTCGGTCCGCGGGCTCGATGCGCCCGAGGTCGCCGGCCTCGGCTTCGAGATGGTGCTCGGCAACACCTTCCATCTGTTGGTCTCGCCGGGGCCGGAAAGGATCGCCGCAGCCGGCGGCCTGCACTCCTTCATGGGATGGGAGCGCGCCGTGATCACCGACTCCGGTGGCTTCCAGGTGTTCTCGCTCGCCCACGGCAACGTCGCCGAGGAGATCAAGGGGAGCGGCCGCAAGGGGGAGGGGCAGGGGGCGATCATCGAGATCGAGGAGCAGGGTGTCCGCTTCCGCTCCTACCGGGACGGCGCCGAGCGCTACATCTCGCCCGAGGCATCGATGGAGATCCAGGCCGCTCTCGGCTCGGACATCGCCCTCGCCTTCGACGAGTGCACGCCGTACCACGTCGACCGCGACTACACGGCGCGGTCGACCGAGCGCACCCACCGCTGGCTGGAGCGCTGCCTCGCCTGGCACGATCGCTGCGGGCCCTCCCGTCAGGCGGTGTTCGGGATCGTCCAGGGCGGGGTGCACGAGGACCTGAGGCGGGACTCCGCCCGGTACGTCTCCGAGGCCGGCGTCGACGGGATCGCGATCGGTGGCACCCTCGGCCGCGACAAGGAGGAGATGCGCGGCGTGCTCGCTCTGACCGCGCCGCTGCTGCCCACCGCGGCGCCCCGGCACCTGCTCGGGATCGGCGAGGTCGACGACCTGCTCGAGAGCATCGCCCTCGGGATCGACCTCTTCGACTGCGCCGTCCCCACCAGGCTGGCGCGGCACGGCGTCGCGCTCGCCCCCGACCCCGAGCGGCGCTTTCGCCTCGATCTGCGGAAGGCCGGCCACGAGGGCGATCGCCGTCCCTTGGTCGACGGATGTCCCTGCCCCGCCTGCAGCCATCACGACCGCGACTACCTCAGCTATCTCTCGCGAGCGGAGGAGCTGACCGCGGTCCGCCTCCTGGTCCTCCACAACCTCACCTATCTGGAGCGCCTGGTCGCCGGGGCCCGGGCGGCGATCGAGGCCGCCTCGTTCGCCGCCTACCGCGATGCCGTCCTCGCCGGCAGCCCTCCCTGGGGCGCCTGAGCGCGACGGCTACCGGGTGTTGTCCTTGACCAGGTGCTTGAGGTCGTTGACGACGTTGTCGACGGTGTCGCCGGCCACCTTGCGAATCTGAACCCCGGCCGCCTTGTCGGTGGTGAGGATGACGGCGGCGGCGACCGCGGCGGCGATCAGGATCAGCGCGATCAGTGCCATCACGGTTCTCACGAAGCGGCTAAACGCCGAGCGCTTGCGGCGCCCGGACGGCTCGACCGCCGGCTCCGGGGGGCGACGGGCAGGCTCGCGGCGCAGCGGCGGCGCCGGCGGTTCGGGGCGGTACTCGGTCGCCGCGGTGCGCTCCAGCGGACGGGTCGCCGTCTCTCCGCCGAGATGGCGCGTTGGAGTGTCCTCATCGCGCAGCGGCAGGGTGACGTCCTCGCCGGCGAGGCTGCGATCCAGGCCGCTGGCCAGATCCTCGGCGCTGGCGTAGCGCCGTAGTGGGTCACCCTCGAGCGCCCGCAGCACGGCGGCACCGATCGCCTCCGGGACCTCCTCGTTGTAGGTGCTGGGGGGCAGCGGTCGCTCGTTCTGCTGGCGCACCGCCAGCTCGGCGAGGGAGGAGCCCTCATAGGGAAGCCGCCCGGTGAGGAACTGGTAGAGGACCACTCCGAGCGCGTAGACGTCCGTGGCCGGCGTCGCCTCCTCGCCGCGGACCTGCTCCGGGGCGAGGTAGGCCGCGGTTCCGACGACCGAGCCGACCTGGGTGATCCGGGTCTGCTCGGCGGCCCGGGCGATCCCGAAGTCGGTCAGCTTGACGACCATCTCGCCGCCCCCGGCCGGGCCACCGTCGATCATCAGGTTGCCGGGCTTGACGTCGCGGTGGATGATCCCGCGATTGTGGGCGTAGTCGAGCCCCGCGCATGCCTGGATCCCGATCTCCACCGTCGTCCGCGCCTCGAGCGGGCCGTGCCGTTGCAGTAGCTGCGCGCCGGAGCGACCCTCGACGTACTCCATGACGATGTAGTGACGGCCCTCGTCGACGCCGGTGTCGTAGACCTGGACGATGTTGGGATGGATCAGCTTCGCCACCGACAGCGCTTCGCGCCGGAAGCGTGCGACGAAGCGGTCGTCGTCGGAGAGGTGCTCGGCGAGGATCTTCACGGCCACCGTGCGCTCGAGGATCAGATCGGTGGCGCGGTAGACGTTCGACATCCCCCCCGACCCGAGCCGGTCGAGGAGCTCGTAGCGCTTCGAGAGCGTCCCGGCTTCCATCATCTCTCCCGCTTCGACTTGCCGTTGTTCGACTTCGGCTTCTTCTGGTGCGGATTGGCCTTCCGCGGCTTCGGCTTGCCCGGCCCCACCCCCCCCGAGCCGCCTCCGGTGACCGGGGGCGGCGTCGTGGTCGTGGTCGGACCGGTCGACGTCCCAGTGGTCGTCGGGGTGGTCGTTGTGGTCGGTTGCGTCTCCGTCGTCGTCGGAGAGGACCTGGTCGTCTCCTTGGTGGTCTGCTTGCTCTGGGTCGGCGCCTCCTCGGTCGAGGGCGTCAGCGTGTCGAAATCGGTCTCCGGGGTGGTCTCGACGCAGCCGGCGGTCACCGACTGCAGCCTCGCGGCGCCCTCGGCGAGCGCCCGGCGGAGCTTCGGGTCGACGCTCTGCGGCAGCTCGGTGACCTGGAGGCGGACCTGGTCCGCGGCCGTCTCGGCATTGGTGCAATCGCCCTCGGCATTGAGCTTCTTGACCTTGTCGAGGTTGGCGACGATCTCCGACGCAGAGCCCCCCGGAAGCAGGTTGTCACTGCTCGATCCGCCGCAGGAAACCAGCGCTAGAGCGGTTGCGACGCCGGTGGAGAAGACCAGGATGTAGGGGATCAATCGAGTCACGAGGCGAGTCTAGAGAGGAGTCATTGGCCGACGTAAAGGCGCTCGGCGAGGTGTTTCGGGAGACCGCTTTCGAGGATCGGCCGGGCCGCCTCGGCGATCTCGTAGGAGACCCGGTGGAAGACCGCCCGGGGCTCGCCGGTATCGAGTTCGAGCCAGGCCGCCCGCGGGTCGCTGTCGCGGGGCTGGCCGACGCTGCCGGGGTTGAGCAGCCAGGTTCCCTCGGCCAGCTCGACCGCGCAGCCGTCCGGGGCCTGGGCGCCCCGGGTCACCCAGCCCTCCCCTTCGCCGCCGCCCTCTGCGCCGACGAAGTAGAGGGCGACGTGGGAGTGTCCGATCAGGCTGATCCGCTCCGGCTGCAGCTGCATGCACTCGGCGGCCTGATCGACCGAGAGCACGTACTCCCAGACGGGGTCGCGGGGCGAGGCGTGGAAGATCGCCACCCCGGAGCGCAGCCCGGAGGGAGCGAGCGGGCGGAGCATCTCGATCGTCTCCGGGGCGGCGTTCTCGATCGTCCAGCGAACCGCGTCGGCGGCGGCCGACGAGAAGGAGGAAATGTCGAGCTGACCCAGCACGGCGAGATCGTGGTTGCCGATCAGGCAGATCTCGCAGCGCTCACGGACCAGCTCGGCGCACTCGTCCGGCTGGGCTCCGTAGCCGACGACGTCGCCGAGGCACCAGATCTCCTCGATCGGCTCCTCGCGGTCATCGATCGCCGCGAGGACGGCCTCGAGTGCCGGGAGGTTCGAATGGATGTCGCTGATCACCGCTACGCGCATGGCCCTTCCGCCGTCCTCCCAGGCGCCTTCCCGGGTCCGGCCAGACCCTCGCCGACCGGGCCAAGGGGCCGTCTATCGTAGAGATGAGTGGCCGCGCGCACCCACCCGATCCGCCGGCCGGCAATAGCGCTTGCCGCGGTCGCGATGGCAGCGGTCGCGGTGGCGGAGATCGCGGCCTGGGCGATCGGTCCGCACGGCGGCGTGATCGAACCCGACCACGTCTCAGCGAACGCCTATTTCAGCGCCGCGCAGCTCGACCGCGCCGCCGCCTTCAATGGCCCGCAGCGCTGGATCGGCCTCGGAAGCCTCGCCGTCGAGCTCGCCGTGCTGGCGCTCCTCGCCCTCTGGCGGCCCCGGCCGATCCGACGAGCCCTGGCGCTGGCCTCGCGGCGCCCCTGGCTTGGCGCAGCCGCGATCGCCGCGGCGGTCTCCCTGATCCTGGCGCTCGCCGGTCTGCCGCTGGCGGCGGTAGGCCACGAGCGCGCCCGGGACTTCGGGCTGGCCACGCAGACGATCGGTCCCTGGCTCTCCGACCAGGCCAGCTCGGCGGGGATCGGTGCGCTCCTGGCTGCGATCGGGGGGGTCGCCGCGCTGGCGCTGCTGCGCCGGCTCGGGCGCCGCTTCTGGATCGGCGGCACAGTGCTGGTCGTCGGCTACGCGGTGATCACCACCTGGCTGGCCCCGGTCCTCCTGGCTCCCCTGTTCAACCGCTTCGAGCCGCTGCCCCAGGGCCCGACCCGCGCGCAGGTCCTGCGGCTCGGCCGCGAGGCGGGGGTGAGCATCGGGCAGGTCTACCGGGTGGACGCCAGCCGGCGCTCGACCGCGGTCAACGCCTACGTCGACGGCCTCGGGCCCAGCAAGCGGGTGGTCATCTACGACAACGCGATCCGCGACCTGAGCCGGGCTGAGCTGGGGTCGATCATCGCCCACGAGCTAGGGCACGTGAAGCGCGATGACGTCGTCCACGGCATCATCTTCGTCGCGCTGATCGCACCCCTGGGGGTGCTGTTCGTCCAGCTCCTCGGCTTCGCCCTCGCGCGTCGCAGTGGCGACGACGTCCGCTCGCCGGGTGTGATCCCCGCGCTGGCGCTCGCGGTGGCGCTCGCAACCCTGGTGCTCGGGATCCCGGGCGACCAGCTCTCCCGCCGGGTCGAGGCGCGCGCCGACAGCTTCGCCCTCGGGCTGACCCACGATCCCCACGCCTTCATCGCGATGCAGAAGCGCCTCGCCGCCACCAACCTCTCGGAGCCCGATCCCCCGCGGCTGCTCCAATTCCTCTTCGGTACCCACCCGACGACGATGGAGCGGATCGGCGCCGCGGTCGCCTTCCGCCGGGGGGCCGCCGCGGAGGGCCCTACTGCTCGCCCGGGTACTCCGGCAGGCTCTTGATCCCCTCCCGGGTGCTCCACTTCGAGTAGTTGTCCTGGAGGGCGTCGATCAGCTCGCGCATGAACTGCGGGGCGAGCGCGATCCGGGAGACGACCACGCCGGGGACCTCGTCCTCCTCGATCTCGTGATCGACGCGGGCAAAGGTGATCGTGAACTCGTAGTCGGAATGGCTGACGTTCGCGAAGTTGGCATAGACGCCGGCCATCTGCTCGGGCGAGCTGTGGATATTGATGTGCCGCTCGCCGTGCTCTTCCTCGGGCATCGGTCTCCTCTCGTGCAGGCTTAGCCTGCGCCTAGTATCGCAGCGGCCCCCTCGACGGGCCCGACCGGATGAAGACCAGCCTGCTCACAGTCGGCCGGACCAGGCCGCCGTTCGCCGACGACGTCGCCCACTACCGCAAGCTGCTCTCGCGCTACCAGGCCGTCGAGTTGATCGAGGCCCGCGACGAGCGCGACTTGCTGCGAAAGCTCCCGGACGATGCCCGGCTGGTTGCGGTCGATGCCGCCGGGCAAGGCATGGACTCGCTCGATTGGAGCCGCTGGCTCGACCAGCGAAGGCTCGAGGCCCGCGACGTCTGCCTGCTGCTCGGCGGGCCGGCCGGGATCCCCAGCGAGGCGCTCAGCGCCGCCCAGGAGGTGATCTCGCTGGGACCGCAGACGATGGCCCACCAGCTCTCCCGGGTGATCGTCCTCGAGCAGCTCTTCCGCGCCGCGAAGATCCTCGCCGGAGAGCCCTATCACCGCTGAACGTACGATCTAGGCGATGCCCGAGACGAGCACCGACACGGTCTCCGAGCTGCGCGCCGCCCTCCAGCGCGCCGCCGGCTCGGTGCGGGGCGAGGGCGGGGCCGGGCCCGAGCCCTCGCTGGAACGGCCGCCGAAGCCCGATCTCGGCGACTACAGCTCGAACGCCGCGATGCTGCTGGCCGCGCCGATGGGGCGGAACCCGCGCGAGGTCGCCGAGGAGATCGCCGCCGAGCTCAGCGAGGACCAGGGAGACAGCGTCGAGCGGGTCGAGGTGGCGGGGCCGGGCTTCGTCAACATCTTCCTCTCCGACGTCTGGTACGCGCAGGCGATCAAGCAGCTGGCCGAGGCGGGCGACGGCCTCGGCGCAAGCCGGACCCCGAATCCGGAGCGGGTCCTGGTCGAGTTCGTCTCCGCCAACCCGACCGGCCCGCTGACCGCAGCCGGGGGCCGTCACGCCGCCTTCGGCGACGCGGTGGCCCGGCTCCTGGCCGCGGTCGGCCACGAGGTCGGTCGCGAGTACTACGTCAACGATCAGGGCGGCCAGATCGAGCGCTTCGCCGCCTCGATCGCCGCCGCGATGAGCGGCCGATCACGGCCCGAGGACGGCTACGAGGGGGCGTATGTCGCGGAGCTCGCCGAGCAGCTCGCCGCCGACCGGGTGGACCCCGCCGACCTCGACGCCGTCGCCCGCCGCGGGGTCGAGCTGATGCTCGAGCAGATCCGCGCCTCGCTTCACCGCTACGGGGTCGATTACGACACCTGGACGTCGGAGAGGCGCTTCCACGAGACCGGCAAGGTCAACGCCGCCCTCGACCGACTCCGGGAGACCGGGCATACCTACGAGAGCGAGGGCGCGCTGTGGCTGCGGACCACCGAGTTCGGCGACGACAAGGACCGGGTCCTGCTGCGGGCCGACGGCTCGCCGACCTACTTCGCCGGCGACGTCGCCTACCACTGGGAGAAGCTGGAGCGCGGCTACGAGCGGCTGATCAACGTGCTCGGCGCCGATCACCACGGCTACAAGGCGCGGATGAGGGCTGCGATCGAATGCCTCGACCGGCCCGGCGACAGCTTCGAGGCGGTGATCATGCAGCTGGTCCACATCGTCGAGAGCGGCGAGCGCTCCCAGATGTCGAAACGCCGCGGGGAGTTCGTCACCCTCGATGAGCTGGTCGACGACATCGGCGTCGATGCGACCAGGTTCTTCATGCTCCAGCGCAGCCACGAGACGACCGTCGACCTCGACCTCGAGCTGGCCCGCAGGGAATCGAACGAGAACCCCGTCTATTACGTCCAGTATGCGCACGCCCGCATCTCGAGCATCCTGCGCAAGGCCGAGGAGGCGGGACTGAGACCCGACCAGGGTGCGGGGGCCGCATCGCGGCGCGTCGCCCCGCTGGAGCCCGCCGAGCGGACCCTGGTGAAGCGCATGCTCGAGTTCCCGGGCGAGATCGCCGAGGCCGCGGATCGCCGCGCTCCGCACAGGCTCTGCACCTACGCGACCGCCGTGGCAGCCGACTTCCACGCCTTCTACCGCGACTGCCAGGTGCTCGGCGCCGAGGCCGAGGGGGTCGAGTCCTCGCGGCTGCTGCTCTGCCAGCTGGCGCGCAGGACGATCGCCCGCTCTCTCGGGCTGCTGGGGATCTCCGCGCCGGAGCGGATGTAGGCGGCAGACTCGTTTCAGGTCGCCGCTCGGCAGGGGTGCGGCAGGCCCGTGCCGAAAGAGGCGCCGATGGGAGTTCTCAGCCGCGTCCGATCGCCGCGCCCGCGTCGTCCTCGACGTCTGCCCGTCCTCAGCGGCGGACAGCTCGCCGAGGAGACCGGCCTGCCGCTCCTGCTCGAGGCGCCGGAGAGCGCCCTCGGCGGAGGGAAGGACGGCCGCTCCCCGGCATCGTTGAGCCGGGGCCAGCTGCAGGCCGCGCGGTCGCTGATCGAGCGCCTGCGCTCCCTTACCGAGGGGGAGTCACCGCGCTCGGTCTTCGTCTCCGAGGGGATCGAGGGGGACGACGGCGTCTCGCCCGCTCTCGCTGTGGCGACCGTCTCCGCCCTCGACGGCCGCCGCACCCTGCTCGTCGAGGTCGACTTCAGGCGCCGTTCGATGTCCGGCGGATTGAGCCTCTCCGCCTCGCCGGGGATCGGCGACTACCTGAACCGCGCGGCACATCCGCAGCGGCTGCTGCAGCCGCTGCAGCTCGAGGGGCGCGCCGCCGACGGGGGCGCCGGCAGCCTCGTGTTCATCGCCGCCGGCGAGGGCAGCGCCGATCCGATGCCGCCGCCGACCTGGGAGCGCTTCCGGCACTTTCACTCCAAGGTGACCCGGGCCTACGAGCTCGTCGTGCTCTCTGGCGAGCCGATGCTGGCGCCTTCCCAGCCCGGGCAGCTGATCTCATTGGTTGACGCGGCCATCGTCTGTGTCCGCCCGGCGGCGGTCAGCCTGGAACGGGCGCAGCGCGCCGGCGAGGCCGCGCACCGCTGGTTCCCGCGGACCGTCGGCCTCGTCGCAACCGCCGGGTGAGCCGGGCAGTCGAGCCGGTACCTAGAGGTCGTAACGGGCCAGGTCCGCGTCGAGCCGCTCGGCATCCTCCCCCCGCGGCCCGGCGGGAGGCTCGGTGCCGTCGCCCGCGCGGCGACGCCAGCGCGCCACCCCCAGCGCCAGCGCGATGATTCCGGCCAGGAATCCGAGCAGCGGGACGAGGTAGGCGGAGAGGTCGAAGCCCGAGTCGCCGGGGACGGCGAGCACCTCGCTTCCGTATTCGGCGACCAGGGCGTCCTCGATCTGCTGCTTGGAGCGCCCCTTCGCGATCTGCCGGCGGATGAAGGCCCGCTCGCGCTCCGCCTGGGGAGAGCTCGAGAGCTCGAGCAGGGTGCCGCAGATCGGGCACATCACCTCGTCCTCGATGTCGGGCAGCGAAGCCCTGGGCGAGGCGCCGGCCGCGCCGGGGAGGGCAAGCAGACCGACGCCGATTGCCGCGACCAGCGCTGCGAGCCTCACCCCCGCTGCCTCCCGCCCGCGATCAATGGCTCGACGAACTGATCCAGGTAGGCGGCGTTGACCGGACCGCGGCGCACCAGCCGCAGCCGGCCGCGCGGATCGACCAGGAAGTTTTCCGGCACCCCCGTGGTCCCGTAGGCGGAGGCCTCGTCGCCGTCCCCGTCGCGAAGCTGCGGGTAGCTGAGCCCGAACCGGCGTACGAAGTCGCGGCCGTCGCCGCTGAGGTCGCGGGTGTCGATCCCTAGAACGGTGAACCGGGGGCCCCCGTGGCGGTCCTGAAAATCCTGCAGGTCGGGCGACTCCTGCCGGCAGGGCCCGCACCAGGAGGCCCAGAAATTGACCAGCACCCACTTCCCCCGCTGATCGGCGAGCGAGCCGACCCCGGCGCCGTCGAGCCGCGGCAGGGTCGCCGCCGGTGCGGCGGAGCCGACCTCGGCCCCGGAGGCGCCCTTCTTGGAGAGCCCGAAGGCGAGCAGGCCGATCACGGCGATCACGGCGAACACGGCGAGGAACGGTTTCGGGCCCACGCGCCACAGCGTAGATAGAGGGGCGGGCCGGAGCGCCCGCCGCGCTTAGAATCCAGCGGGCGCGGACGTAGCTCAGCTGGTAGAGCGCGAGCTTCCCAAGCTCGAGGTCGCGGGTTCGAGACCCGTCGTCCGCTTCGCGGCGGGGCATGGCGGCCGATGCGCCGCATTGTCCAAACGCCCCGGGAGGAATTCGACATCGATCCGTGACACATATCACGGCGTAGTGGTAGGCTGCTCCTCGTGGCGCGACGGATTTGGAGTGCAGCGGGAGCGATGGTGCTTGCAGGCGCCATCCTTGTGGCTGCACCCATAGCACAGGCCGCCTCCCAAAAACAGGCGCTCCGAAGGCAGGCGGTGCACCTCCCGGGCTCTCACGCGCCGGCCAAGCGCCTCCCGGACGGCGTCGAGCGGATCACTTACACGATCGGGCCGATCGATGTCGCCCCAGGCCAGAACCGGATCGCGTTCAAGCCGATTACCGGCTCCGAGAAGCCCGCGGTGGACGGCTGGATCCTTCGCATGAAGCCCGACCTGGTCTGGGCCAACGGGCCGCGCAAGGGCCACCCGCCGCAGTCGATCAACGTGATGTTCCACCACGGCGTCTGGATTAACCTGTCGCGGACGAACAGTCCCTTCGGTCAGCTCTTCTTCGCAACCGGCGAGGAGAAGACCATCATGGAGTTCCCGCAGGGTTACGGCTACCGCTACAAGGCGAGCGACGTATGGCTGCTCAACCACATGCTTCACAACCTCAGCTCGAAGGCGATGAAGCTCGATGTCAGGTACACGATCGACTTCATCCCCGACACCGCGCCGCAGGCGGCGAGCATCAAGCCGATAGAGCCGATCTGGATGGACGTTCAGAGAGGAAGCATCTATCCGGTGTTCGACGTCCACAAGGGATCCGGCGAGAACGGCAAGTTCACCTACCCGCGGGACGATCCGAACGCCTATCCGCCCGGCGTACACAAGAACCTATGGACCGTGCCCGAAGACGGGGTGCTGGCCTCCACCGCGGGCCATGTGCATGCTGGAGGCCTCTATACCGATCTCTCTTTGACCCGTCAGGGCGCCAAGTACGCCGGGCCGAAGTGCAACACGAAGCGCCGGGCCGAGGCTCGCCGCGCCTGCTGGGCGAACGCGCCTCGCGTCAAGGGCGACCACGTTCATCTGTTCCGCTCAATGGCGAAGTACTACGAGCCGAGGGGGCCGGTTTCCTGGGACCTGTCGATGAAGGGCACTCGTCCGGACTGGCAGGTGCAGGTGAAGAAGGGCGACACCCTCAACATCCAGGCAACCTACGAGTCGAAGCTCGCCTCCTGGTACGAGTCGATGGGAATCATGGTCGTCTACTGGGCCCCGGGCGCCGAGAACGGCCGTGACCCGTTCAAGACCAAGGTCGACTACCCCGGCAAGGTCACCCACGGCCACCTTCCCGAGAACAACGTCCACGGCGGCAAGGGGTCCGACCTTCCCGATCCGCGGACGCTCCCGGCCGGAGCCACCACCGGCGACCCCTTCCTGATCAGCGGCTTCGAGTACGGGGCCGGCGACTATCGCATACCAGGGGCCCAGGGTCGGCCCCCGGTCGTCAAGCAGGGTCAGTCGCTGACCTTCGAGCTCGCCGCACCCGATGCCGCCCGCCAGCAATGGCACTCGCTGACCTCATGCTCGGCGCCCTGCAACGGCTCCACCGGAATCGGCTATCCGATCCCCAATGGCAAGTACCAATTCGACTCCGGCCAGCTCGGCAACCTCAACGGCCGCGGCGACCCGCCGACGGTCGGCCGAACGACTTGGACGACGCCGAAGAACCTCCCGATAGGCACCTACACCTACTTCTGCCGCATCCACCCGTCGATGCGCGGCGCCTTCAGGGTCATTAATTAGGCTGATCGGGGTGTCTCGTCCGACAGGAGGGGGGTGGCGCTGGCGATCGCGGGCCTGCTGCTGATTGCGGCCCCGGCAGCCCAGGCATCGCACAGCCCGGTCAAGCGTCTCGGCGACGGCGTCGAGCGGATTACATACGACGTCGGCCCGATCACCGTCGATCCCGGGCAGAACCGGATCGCGTACAGACCCGTGACCGGTAGCGAGCGCCCGCCGTCCGACGGCTACATCGTCCGCATGAAGCCCGATCTTGTTTGGGCCAGCGGTCCCAGAAAGGGCCATGCACCGAGGTCAGACCACGTGATGTTCCACCACGGAGTATGGATCAACACGACCACCGGGGATCTCTTCGCCGCCACCGGCGAGGAGAAGACGATCATGGAGTTCCCGCGGGGTTACGGCTATCGCTACAAGACGAGCGACAGCTGGCTGCTCAACCACATGATCCACAATCTCACCTCGCAGCCGATGAAGCTCGACATCCGGTACACGATCGACTTCATTCCCGACAGCTCACCCGCGGCGGCCCAGATAACGGCTGCCCGCCCGATTTGGATGGACGTTGAGGCGGGCAAGATCTATCCGGTTTTCGATGTGTACAAGGGCTCGGGCGAGAACGGCAAGTTCACCTACCCGCGCGACGATCCCAATGCCTATCGGCCCGGGGTCCACAAGAACCAGCGGACGCTGGGTCAGGACGGCGTGCTGATCTCCACGGCTGGCCATGTCCACACCGGCGGCCTCTACACCGACCTCTCCCTGACTCGCTCCGGCGCCGCCTATGCCGGACCGAAGTGCAACAGCAAGCGCCACGTCGAGGCGCGGCGCGCCTGCTGGGAGAAGGCGCCGAGGGTGAAGGGGAACACCGTGCACCTGTTCCGCTCCCATGCCAAATATTTCGAGCCGGCGGGACCGATTTCCTGGGACATGGCGATGAAGGGCACGCCGCCGGACTGGATGGTCCAGGTGAAGAAGGGCGACCGACTGAACATCCAGGCAACCTACGAGACCAAGCTCGCCTCCTGGTACGAGTCGATGGGGATCATGGTCGTCTACTGGGTCCCCGGCGCCGAGAACGGCCGTGACCCGTTCAAGACCAAGGTCGATTACCCTGGCAAGGTCACCCATGGCCACCTGCCCGAGAACAACTTCCACGGCGGCAGGGCGACCGACCTCCCCGATCCGCGAAAGCTTCCGTCCGGCGCCACCACCGGCGATCCCTTCCTGATCAGCGGCTTCGAGTACGGGGCCGGTGACTTACGGATCCCTGGCGCCCAGGGCCGGCCCCCGGTCGTCAAGCAGGGTCAGTCGCTGACCTTCGAGCTCGCCGCCCCCGACGCCGCGCGCCAGGAGTGGCACTCGCTGACCTCATGCGCGGCGCCCTGCAACGGCTCCACCGGGATCGCCTACCCGGTCCCGAACGGCAAGTACCGCTTCGACTCGGGCCAGCTGGGGAACCTCGACGGAGTCGGCGCGGCGCCCACCGTCGGGCGAACGACCTGGACTACCCCGAAGAACCTCCCGGTGGGCACCTACACCTACTTCTGCCGCATCCACCCGCTGATGCGTGGCGCCTTCCGGGTCGTCAACTAATTGAACTTCCCGGCGCGGCGTTAGCGCCGGCAGAGCGCGCCCGCCCCTCGGGCGATTGCCCCGACCGGCCGGCCGGGGCACAGCGGCCCCGACCGGCCCGGGCGTCCGGCAGGCCCTAGCCCCTGGCCAGGACCTTGGCCTTCATCGACTCGTACTCCTCCGCCGAGATCCCGCCCTTCTCCTTGAGGTCGTTGAGCTTGTGCAGCTCGTCGACCTCCGTGGTTCCGGCGGTGGTGCGGACGTACTCGTCGAAGTGCTTCTTCTGGTCGGCCTGCTCCTTGATCGCCCGTTCGCGCATGCCGCTTCCCCGAGCGATCAGGTAGATCAGCGCCGCCAGGAACGGCACGAAGACCAGGAAGAAGACCCATATCGCCTTCCCCCATCCTGAGAGCTCGTGGTCGCGGAAGACGTCGATCAGGATCGTGATCATGATCCAGATCCAGATCACGAACAGGGCGATCTCGAAGACGGTCAGGAGCGCCTGGCCAAACGTGTATTCGGCTAATGCCACCTGCTCAGTCCTTTCGCGTTGATAGTGGTACTCAGCTGGTGCGCGGCCCGGTGGAGCGGGGCATGCGCATCTAACGGGAGGCTATAGGTCCCTGGCGACGCGGGCGAGCCCGATCGCAGGGTCCCGCCTGTGGGTACTGTGCGGGCGTGCCAACGCCGTCGCTGAGCGTCGTCATCGTCTCCCATGACTCGGCGGCCGAGCTGAGCCGGATCCTGCCAGCGCTGGTCGGCGAGCTGGGCGACGGCGACGAGCTGATCGTCGCCGACAACGCATCGACCGACGCCAGCGCCGAGGTGGTGCGCACGCTCGCCCCGGGGGCGAGGTTGGTGGAGCTGGATACGAACTCGGGCTTCGCGGCGGGCTGCGACGCCGCGGCGGAGCTCGCCTCCGGCGAGCTCCTGGTGGTGCTCAACCCCGATGCGAAGCCGCTCCCGGGCTTCGGCCAGGCGATCCGGCTGCCCTGGGTCGAGGGCCGCGACTGGGAGGCCTGGATGGCCGCGATCGCCTGCGAGGGGGGAGCGACAGTGAACAGCCTCGGCAACCCCGTGCACTTCACCGGGATCGCCTGGGCGGGTCGCCACGGCGAGCCGATGCCCGGCGAGATCGAGCCGCAGGAGGTCGCTGCGGCCTCGGGTGCCTGCCTGGCGATGCCGCTGCGGCGCTGGCGCGAGATCGGCGGGTTCTCGGCCCCCTTCTTCCTCTACCACGAGGACATCGACCTCTCGATGCGCCTCAGGCTGTTCGGCGGCAGGGTCGGGCTGGAGCCTCGCGCCGTCGTCGATCACGACTACAGCTTCGGCGGTGGCCAGGCGAAGTGGCGTCGGCTCGAGCGCAACCGCTGGGCCTTCCTGATCCGCGTCTACCCGACGCCGCTGCTGGCCCTGCTGGCGCCCGCCCTTGCGCTCACCGAACTTGCCCTGATCCCGATCGCCGCCGCGGGGGGCTGGGGCGCGGCCAAGCTGGGCTCCTTCGCCGACCTGGCCGCCTGGATGCCCCGGCTGCTGCGCGAGCGCCGCGCGATCCAGGCGCAACGGGCGATAGGCACGGCCGAATTCGCGCGCTGGCTGACCCCGGACCTCGCCTCGCCCTTCATCCACCCGATCGCCCGCAGCGCCCCCGCCCGCATCGTCCTGCGGGCGTACTGGCGGCTGGTGCAGGCGCTGCTCCGCAGCGGTTGATCAGGTCGGCTGCTGCGTCGGCCGGATTAGGATCTCGTTGACGTCGACCCCCTCCGGCTGCTCGAGCGCGAAGATCACCGCCCGGGCGATGTCCGTGTCGCTCAGCGCCCGGTCCCCGGGGCGGTTGTCGAAGAACGGCGTGTCGACCATCCCGGGCTCGATCAGCGTCACCTTGATGGCGGTGTTCTCGTGCATCGTCCGCAGCTCCGCCCGCAGTGCCTCTCCCATCGCGGTCGCCGCCCACTTCGTCGCCGAGTAGAGCGACCCGGGGATCGCCCTGCGGCCGGCGACCGAGCTGGTGACAAGGTAGTGGCCGTCGCCGCGCTCGAGCAGGTGGGGCAGGGTGGCGCGGATCGTCAGGGCGACGCCGAAGACGTTGGTGAGGATCATCGAGCGCCAGTGCTCGACCGATTCCTCGAGGAAGCCGCGGGAGGCACCGAACCCGGCGTTGGCGAAGACCGCGTCGATCCGGCCGAACTTCTCCAGCGCGGCGCTTGTCATGCCCTCGACCTGCTCGGGCTCGGTGACGTCGCAGGCGACCGCCAGCGCCCGTCCCTGGCCGCCCAGCTCTTCGGCAAGTGCCCTGATCGGCTCGGGCCGGCGCCCGGCGAGGACCAGTCGATGGCTGTCGGCGGCGGCCTTTGCCGTCGCGGCGCCGATCCCGCTGCCGGCGCCGGTGATCAGGAGGACCGGATCGCTCGCTGCCATGGCGCGATTCTTCCAGATCGACTCCGCCGTGCTCACGGCCGCCTTGCGATAATCCCCGGCGGGCCCATGGACCCGGCAAGGAAGCGCCAGATACGCCTGATCGTCGCGCTCGGCGCCGCCGTGCTGCTCTCGGCAGCTCTCGTCTACACCTCGTTCAGCGCCTCCACCGAAGCGAAGGAGCCGTCGCAGCTGCTCAGCGCGGCGCCCGGGCAGAGCTACGAGATGACCGGCAAGGTCGTGCCGGGGACCGTTCGCCGCGGCGAGGACTCGCTGAGGTTCCGCGTTTCCGACCGCGATGGCGGCCGCAGCATCCCGGTCTCCTACCGGGGCACGATCCCCGACCCCTTCCGCGGGGGAAGGGAGATAGTCCTGACCGGCGAGCTCCGCGATGGCACGTTCGTCGGCGATCGCGACACTCTCGTCACCAAGTGCCCCTCGAAGTTCTCGGAGGCGAAGAATCAATAGCCTCGGCAGCGCCGCACTTGCGCTTGCCCTGCTGACCGCGATCTACGCCGCGGTCGCGGCGTTGATCGGCCGCCACGGCGACCGGCGCTGGGTCGACTCGTCCCGCCGCGCCGTGTACGCGCTCTGCGCCCTGCTCACGGTGTGCGTCGTCGTGATCGAGATCGCCTTCGTCAGCGACGACTTCTCCTTCAACCTCGTTGCCCAGCACTCCTCGCTGGAGACGCCGACCTTCTACAAGCTGGCGGCGATGTGGTCGAGCCAGGAGGGGTCGCTGCTGCTCTGGGCCTGGGTGCTCTCGATGGCCTCCAGCGCCGCCCTCTTCGCCACCCGCAACCGGCTGCGCGAGATCGTTCCCTACGCGACCGCGGTCTTGATGGGAGTGGCGACCTTCTTCGTCGGGTTGATGCTCTTCGCCAAGAACGTCAACCCGTTCGCGACCGTCTCCCCGGTGCCGGCGGACGGCATCGGCCTGACGCCGCTCCTCCAGCACCCGAGCATGATGATCCACCCGCCGATGCTCTACTCGGGATACGTCTCGCTGACGATCCCGTTTGCGTTCGCGGTCGGGGCACTGATCACGCGCCGCCTTGATGCCGCCTGGATCCGCACCACCCGGCGGTTCGCGCTGATCGCCTGGACCTTCCTCGGCATCGGCCTGCTGCTCGGCGCGCGCTGGTCCTACACCGAGCTCGGCTGGGGCGGCTACTGGGCATGGGACCCGGTCGAGAACGCGGCGCTGATGCCTTGGCTGATGTGCACGGCGTTCCTGCACTCGATCATGGTCCAGGAGAAGCGGGGGATGCTGAAGGTCTGGAACGTCTCGCTGATCACGGCGACCTTCTCGCTCGCGCTGCTCGGGACCTTCCTGGTGCGATCCGGCGTGCTCCAGTCGATTCATGCTTTTGGCGACTCGACAGTCGGCCCCTACATCCTCGGCCTGATCGCGGTCGTCCTGATCGGCTCGACTGTGCTGATCGCCACCCGGCTCGACGATCTGCGCAGCGAGAAGCGGATCGACTCGCTCGCCTCCCGCGAGTCCGTCTTCCTGGTCAACAACCTGCTGCTGGTGGCGATGACCGCGGTGATCTTCTGGGGGACCTTCTTCCCCCTGATCTCCGAGCTGTTCACAGGCGACAAGGCCTCCCTCGCTGCCCCCTGGTTCGATCACTACACGACCCCGCTGGCGATCCTCCTTGTGCTGTTCACGGGGATCGGCCCGCTGCTCGCCTGGCGCCGGGTGAGCGCCTCAGCGGCGAAACGGGTCTTCGTCTGGCCCGCGGCGGTCGCCGCGGGCGGCGGGGTTGTCCTGGCGCTGGCGAGTGATGCGACGCACAAGCCGTGGGCCTTCGCGCTGTTCGTCTTCGCCTTCTTCGCACTGGCCGCGCTGGCACAGGAGTTCTGGCGCGGCGGCAAGGCGCGGCGCGAGGTGGCCGGCGGCTCGATCCCGGCGGCGATCTTCGCGGTCGCGGCCCGCAACCGCCGCCGCTACGGCGGCTACATCGTCCACGCCGGGGTGGCGGTTCTGCTGATCGGGATCGCCGCGTCCTCCAGCTTCCAGACGAATCGCGACGTCATCCTGAAGCCCGGGCAGAGCGCCGCGGTCGGCGACTACCGGGTCACCTACGATCGCCCAACGGTGAGCGTCGACCGGGAGGCGCTGACCTTCGGAGCCGTGCTCGACGTGCAGCGCAACGGAAAGCAGTTCGCCCTGCTCAGCCCGAGCCGGCGCTACTTCCGCCCGACCGGTGCCCCGACCAGGAGCATCGCCAGCTTCTTCGACGGGGAGTCGACCAGCGAGGTAGGCCTGAAGAGCGGCGCCCGCAGCGACTTCTGGACGGCGATGCAACCAAACATCGCCGGCGTCCAGAGACGGGTTAGAGCGGCGGACCGCGGCTTCAGCGACTGCGTCCGGGCGGTGCCTGGGACCCCGCCGCAGTGCCGCGCGGTGAACGCCCTGATGCGCAGCGCCGCCGCCAACCCCTCCCTGCGGCAAACGGCGCTCGCCGAGATCAACGACCTGCAGTCGCGGACCGCCGACCGGCTGGCGCGCAGCTTCCTGGCCGAGGGCGCGGCTGCGACCTTCCGGGTGATCGTCGACCCACTCGTCACCTGGATGTGGATCGGGGGGCTGATCGCCCTCGCCGGTGCCCTGATTGGGATCTGGCCCACACCCGGCCCCGGCCGCCGCAGGGTGACCAGCTTCCAGGGCGCCCGGCTCGGGCGCGGCCTCTCGCGGGCCTAGCCCGTGGAGGTCCTCTTCGGAGCCGTGCTCCTCGCCCTGGTCGCGGCCTTCGTGCTGCGGCCGTTGCTTCGCGACAGGGCGCCGGGGCAGGCAGGAGAGGACCCGGTGCTCGCCGACCTCGAGGCCCGCAAGGAGTCGAAATACCGCGAGATCCGCGACACCGAGCTCGACCACGCATCCGGCAAGCTCTCCGATGAGGACTTCCGCGGCCAGGACGCGCAGCTGCGATCGGAGGCGGTGGAGCTGCTGAAGCGGCTCGATCAGGCGCGGGAGCGGCCCCCGGCGGGGCCATCTCCTCGCAACGATGAGGATTCCCCCTAGAATCCAGCGCCGTGTACACCATCCTCAGCGTCATCCAGGTGATCATCGCCGTCACCCTGATCTTCCTCATCCTGCTGCATTCGGGGAAGGACGCCGGGCTCTCCGGCGCCTTCGGCATCGGCGGCGGTGGGAGCTCGATCGGCGGTGGCTCGATGGTCGAGCGCAACCTCGACCGGGCGACGATCTTCTTCGCCATCCTCTTCGTCCTCAACACCCTCGTCCTGCTGAAGATCTGAGGGCTGACCGGTGGCGCCACCGGTTCGCGCCTTCCTGGTCGCGGGGCTCGCGGTGGCGCTGATCGCCGGGTGCGGAGGCGGGAGCAGCGCGCCCTTCGCCGGGGGAAGCGCGCCAGAACCGGGGGAGGGGGGACGGGTCTTCTACGCGATCGCCGAGGGCCCGGGCAGCCTCGATCCCCTCCATGCCGCCGGCTTCTCGGCCCAGGAGGTCGCGCGGCAGATCTTCGAGCCACTGACCGCCCGGATGAGCGGCCCCTACTCGGCGGGCGGGCCGCCGCGGCCCGGGCTCGCCGTCGGCTGGTCGCACTCGGGCGACTCGCGCGTCTGGAGCTTCCGCCTGCGCCCGGGGTTGCGCTTCCAGGACGGGGTGCCGCTCGATGCCGCCGCGGTCGCCGCCAACGCCGAGCGCTGGCGGACCGACCCCGTCGGCCGCAGCCTGGTGCCAGGCCTGCTCGCCGTCGCCGCACCCAGGCCCGACACGGTCCGCCTGATTCTCGCCCAGCCCTCGCCCGGCCTTCCCGTGCGTCTCGCCGACCCCCGGCTGGGGATCGTCTCCCCACCGGCGCTGGCGCCGAAGTCCGGCGTCGGAGCCGCCTTCCTTGGCGCCCGGCGGGCAGGGTCCGGCCCCTTCGAGCTGCGCGGCCGGGTCGCGTCGATCACCGTCCTCGAGCGCAGCCCGCGCTGGTGGGGGAGCGACCTGGGCCTCGGCCCGTCGCTGCAGGAGGTGGTCTTCCGGATCGTCCCCGACGATCGGCGGCGGGCGGCGTTACTGCGCGGCGGCGCTGTCCGGATCGCCTCAGGGCTGAGCCCCCGATCGGCGCGAGCGATCGCCCGCGACCCGTTGCTCACCGCGATCGGCGCCCGGCCCGGTCCCGGCCCGGGCGCAGGGGAGTGGATCGGCTTCGAGCGCTCGGTGCGCGGAATCGACAGCGGCCGTCCGGCGCCGCTTTCGAGCATCTGGCTGGCCCTGCTGAGCGGTGCGGGCTGACCGCAAAGCCCTGCGCCGGAGCGGTTTGCCTCCCTGCCGAAGCTTTCGCCCTTGCCGGGGTAGGCGCCGATCGGGATCCGACCGCCTGATCGGGCGTGGGCGCGGGCTGCGCCCACGAGCTCGTTGGCTCCGCAGATGACCAGGCGATCCATCCTCCAATCAAGGACGTCGACCGTGCTCGCTGTACTGTGCAAGTGACGCCTGAAGCTGCAGGCGCTACATCCCACGCCGAAAGAGGCCATGTCAATACTTTGGGTGCTCCTGGCAATCCTGTATGTCGTCCTGTTCATCACGCTTGCCTTGACGACCTTTCGCAAGGGCCATTACATCCTGTTCTGCATCGGCTTCTTCTTCCCGGTGCTGTGGATTGTCGGAGCCTTGATGGCCCCCACCCCAAACGCTGTAGCGCGCGGTGTCACCTAGCCGAGAAGGCGTTGCGGGACAGATCGGCGAAGGGGTAGCAGTCGAAAAGGTGCCTCTGGCTTCCCTTTAGCTCCTCGCGGCAGCTGCCGAGCTGCTCGTCGAGTTCCTGCTGCGTCGCAGGGATAGGTTGAGTCAGTGAATTGGAGTCTTGCCACTGCCGGTCTTGCCCTTCTTCTCGTCGCGGCAGTCTCGCAGCGGTTGTCGGGCACGCCTGTCACTCCGGCGATGGTGGTGGTCGGGATCGGTGTTCTCGTTGGCCCGCTGGTACTCAACGATCTCACCGTGGGGCCCACGAGCTCGACCGTTCAGAGGCTGGCTGAAGCGACGCTCGCAGTGGTTCTGTTCTCGGATGCATCGCGCATCGATCTGCGGGCTCTGCGCCGCCAGGCGTCCATACCGGTGCGCCTACTTGGCGTGGGTCTGCCGTTGACGATCGCCTTAGGAGCATTGGTCGCGGTTGCCATCTTCGGTTCGCTCTCGTTAAGCGAGGCCCTGATCCTGGGCGTGATTCTCGCGCCGACCGATGCCGGGCTCGGTAGCGCGGTCGTCGCTGACAAGAGACTGCCGCAGCGGGTGCGCCAGTCGCTAAACGTCGAGAGCGGCCTCAACGACGGGATCTGCGTCCCCCTGCTGTTGATCGTCTTGGCAACCGCCGCCGGCCCCGCTGGCGCAGCCCATCCGCTGCAGGTTGTCGTGGAGGAGATCGGCTACGGGCTCCTTGGAGGCGTCGCCGCCGGCGTGCTCGCCGCGTCGATCGTGATCGTCGCCGGAGGAAGGGGCCTGATAGATGATGCGTGGCGGCAGATCATCCCCGTCGCCGCGGCGATACTCGCCTATGGCATCGCGATCGCCCTCGGGGGGTCGGGGTTCATTGCCGCATTCGTGGCGGGTGCGCTATTCGGCCTGATCGCCCGCCAGGATTCCGCCTCAGCGATGGCCTTTGCGGGAGAAACCGGTGCGCTTCTCAACAGCGTCACGTTCCTCGTCTTCGGCGCCGTCCTGCTCGGTCCGGCACTCGAGCACCTGAGCTGGCAGATTGCGCTCTACGCCGTGCTGAGCCTGACGATTGTGCGCATGCTGCCCGTGGCAATCTCGCTCTGGGGAACGCACGCGCGAGCCCCAACCGTGGCGTTCATTGGCTGGTTTGGCCCACGCGGACTCGCATCGATCGTCTTCGCGGTGATCGTCGAGGACACACATCCTCAGGCTCACGGAGGTGTGATCCTCACGGCCTGCTACGTGACGGTGGGCCTGTCGGTCCTCGTCCACGGGCTCTCCGCGGCGCCGCTGGTGAGTCGCTACGCGGACTGGTACCGAGTCGCCATGGGCAAGCGTCCCCCTCTGCTCGAGAGTGAACCAGCGCACGAGCACCGGGTGCGGGGTCCAGCCCCGGCGCCCAGCAGCTGACCCATCGGTGCGAGCCGGACTAGCAGGCTGATTAGATCTCGCTAGGGACCACTGCTGCCCGATTCGGCCGGGTTGCCGGAGCGCCTCTCCTGACGGCGCCGCATCCCTTCGCCCGGCCTCCATCCGCTGACCAGACCGGCGACAAGGGTGATGAGGAATATCGGGCCAAGCATCATTTCCAAGCCGGCAATCATCTGCCCCGGCTGGCCGGCGGGAACCAGGTCCCCATAGCCCGTGGTCGTGAGGGTCGTGTAGCTGAAGAACATGAAATCGCTTGTGCCCGGATGGGATACACCGCTGAAGAAAGTGGCATCCTGGATGCGATCGACCAGCTGGTAGAGGGCCGTAAAAAGGAGACCGAAGGCCCCGTAAACGCTGAGTGCGCCGAGGATTGTCCTTGTATTGATCTGTGGCGAGACGACGACTGTAATCAGGACCCTCGCCATCGAGAACGCGAGCAGCACGATCTCGATCAGCCATGCGGCGCTAAGCCATCCGTGCTCTCCGTATCGCGGTAACGAGTCCGAGCACCACGGCGAGGACAGAGAGAGGCACCGCTCGACGGATCCAGACGACTCTCACGTGCGACGCGATCAGGGCCGTGATCGAAGTGGCATTGGCGGTGACTAGAAGAGCCACCCGGGACCATTCGCTCTCCGGAAGCACACTCCCGAGCACAAAGGTCAGGGTGACGAGCAGCAGAACGACCCCGAAGGCTTCGCCTATCCGCTCGCCGGGTATCTGCTCTTCGATCTCTCCTGGGAGGTCTCGCTGGTCCTCGGCGCGGTGCTAGTCGTCTCCGGTCCGACCGTCGTCGGGCCGCTTCTCGAATTCATCCGTCCCTCGAAGACCGTCAACTCAGTTCTCAAGTGGGAGGGGACGCTGGCCGACCCCATCGGCGCGACGCTCGGGGTCCTCGTCTTCAATGCCGTGATCGCTGGACAGGCGAGCGTCATTCACGAAATCACCCAGTTCCTCCTCGCCGTCGGAATCGGCGCCGGCTTCGGCCTCGCCGGGGCGGCGCTGATCCTTGCCTGGGGACACTGGTTTAGGCCCAAACAGTCGCAGGCGGTTTCGGGGACACTCATGTTCGTCGTCGCGATGGTCGTCTGCGCCGATCTGCTTCGCGACGACACCGGTCTGATCACCGGCCTCGTGATCGGCATGATCCTGGCCAACAGACCGCCCGGCGAGACCAAGCCGCGGGGATTGGCGATCCAGTCGGGAAAGATCACCCGCGCCTGGCGAGAGCGGATCGCCACCCTCACGACCTTCCTCATCGGGATGTTGTTCATCATCCTCTCCGCCCGTGTCTCGCCGCACCAAGTCGCTGCGGTCGGGTGGGTGAGCCTCGCCTTCATAGCCGTGCTCGTGCTGATTGGACGGCCGCTCGCGGTGGGGCTATCCACGCTGGGCTCGGCACTCAAGACACGCGAGCGGGTGTTCATCGCCTGGATGGCGCCCCGTGGGATCGTCGCCGCTGCGACCTCATCGACGTTTGCCCTCGGCCTCAGCCAGGCCGGCGTCGGTGGCGGGGCGGAGAAGCTGATCCCGATCACCTTCATTGTGATCGTCGCGACTGCGCTCATCTACGGGCTCACCGGAGCCCCGGTGGCCAAGGCGCTCGGAGTCGGGGGCTCAGGGCCAGGCGGGGTCCTACTGATCGGCTCGACCTCCGTTGGACGGACGATTGGGCGTGCCCTCCAGGACCAGGGGCTGTCGGTGGTCTTGTGGACCGCCGATGACAAGGGTGCCAAGGTTGCCGAGGCGGACGGGCTCACCGTCTACCAGGACGATCTCACCGAGAACGCCTCTTCAAGTGCTCCCTCCGAGCTCGACGGGCTCGACTACGCCCTCGCTGTCGGTGACGATGAGGCCCTCAATGCGATGCTCGCGACCGACCTCTCCGAGTACTTCGGGCCCGACCGCGTCTTTCAGCTTCCAGCAAAAGACAAGCGGACGGCGGAGTACTACACCAGGGCGCAGGTGCTTTTCAATGACTCCGCCGATCACGAGAAGCTCGCGTCCCTGATTAAGTCCGGCGCCAAGATCATCGTGACGCCGCCGGCGGCAGGCGGTAACGAGGACATCGCCGCTCAGCTGGGTGCTGACGGGATCCCGATGTTCGTCCTCACTCCTGGGACGGACCTGCGCGTCCTCACAGCGGGGGACCGGCCGGCGCTAAAGGCCGGGCAGGAATTGATCGGGCTGACCCAGGCAGGAAGCGACAACCCAGGCGCCCACAAAACGCAGTCCGGTTAGGCGGCGCCACCCCGATGACTCCGAACCCCCCGAGATCGGCCCACCGACTCAGGCCTGCCCCTACCCCAACCCCATCTCCTACGGCAGAGCACAGCCGTGGATGTGGGATTTGGCTGATGCGGAGAGGGTTTTCCCAAGTTATGGTTGTTCGCCTACGCCCACTTCGCCCCCGCCAAGCCGGGGGCGTTTCGAAGCCGGGTGCGTTTCGTGCAGACACTCGGCTCAAGCCCAGAACAGGAGATCAGATGAGCGACAGACCCGTCTTCATTTACGCTGCAACCTACGCCGACAGCGCAGACGCCCTCGCCGACTACGACACCTTGCTCGACCTCCATGCAGCAAAGCTCGTGGGTACCTATGACGTCGCGGTGGTCACCAAGGACGCTGACGGCAAGATCCACCTCGAAAAGCACGAGAAGCCGACGCAGCACGGCGCCTGGGGAGGCATCGCCGTCGGAGCGGCGGTCGGGATTCTGGCCGCGCCCGCGGTTATCCCCGCGGCGTTGGTCGGCGGCGTCATCGGTGGGCTCGGCGGACACTTCCGAAAGGGCATCTCCCGCGGCGACGCCAAGGAACTGGGTGACATGATCGAAGCGGGAGAAGCAACGCTGCTCGTGATCGGGGAGTCGCGCGTCGGAGAGCAGCTTGACAAGGAGCTCACGCGCGCCGAGAAGTCGGCCGAGAAGGAAGTCGACGTCGACAGCAAGGAGTTCAAGCGGCAGCTCGACGAGGCCGAGAAGGAGGCCGCTGCAGGTTAGGCGGCCAGCTGGGCTGCAGCCGAGCCAACCGGGAGCCAGTTCCTTGCCGTTGGCGTCCAGCCTCGACCCGACGGAGGAAGGAAGAGCGTGACCGAAACCATGCCCGAAGCGGAAATGCAGCAGCTCACCTGGGGCTGGTGGCTGCTGTTGATCGTAGGCGTGCTCAGCATGGCGGCGGGCGTGATCATCCTCCTGAAGCCCAGCAACAGCCTCGCGACGCTGGCGGTGATCGCCGGCATCTTCCTCCTCCTCGACGGCATCCTCGAGTTGGCCAGCTCGTTTATGCACAGCACCCGAAACCGCGGCTCGGCCGCGCTGTTGGGGGTGCTCAGCGCGATCGTCGGCGTGCTGCTGATCCGCCACCCAATCAGTGGCGTCGCGGCGGTCGCACTTTTGATCGGGATCTGGCTGATCGCCGTCGGCGTGATTCGCCTTGCAACCTCATTTGATGAGTATGGGCACCGCGGCTGGGGATGGCACACCTTCGTTGGAATCGTTGAGCTGCTCGCGGGAATTGCGATTATCGCCGACCCGAACATCGGCTTTGCGACCCTGGCAATCCTTGTAGGAATCGGCTTCATCCTCAACGGAATCGGCATGGCCGCCCTCGGGTGGGGAATCCACGAGACCACGCAGGAGAGCTCGAGCCCCGGCTGAAGCGCCAGCTCTTGAGCACGTGACCCCCGAGGCGATTGTCTTACCGACTGAGGCGCGTCAGGATGGCAACGTCGACGCTCCGAGGAGCGAGCGGTCATGAATCTCGCCGCAGTCTTGCCGCTGGCGGTCGTCATGGTCGCCGGCCCGCAAATCATCAGCGCGTTCTTCTTCGCGACCACCGAGAAGTGGAAGTCGGATTCGTGCGCTTTCGTGCTCGGTGGGGCAATCGGGCTTCTCAGCGTCGTCACGGCCGCCTACCTCCTTGCCAACAAGGTCAGTGGCAGCGGCTCCGGGGGTGGCTCGAAATCCCACGCCGTCGACATCGCGATCCTCGTCCTTCTGGTCTTCGCGATGGCCTACGTGTTCCACAACAGGAAGCGGTCGGAGCCTCCCAAGTGGATGGGCAAGCTGCAGACGGCGACGCCCCGGTTCACCTTCCGGCTCGGCTTTCTCCTCCTGGCAATCTTCCCGAGCGACCTCGTCACCTCGATCAGCGTCGGCTCCCGCCTTGCGAACCAGGGTGACCCCTGGTGGCACGCGCTTCCCTTCATCTTTCTCGCCCTGTTCTTCCTCGCGCTGCCGGCTTTGGCCGTGTTGCTGCTGGGCGAGCGGGCACGGAAGTTCCTGCCCAAGGTCCGCGATTGGATGAACGCGAACTCATGGATCGTCAGCGAGGTCGTGCTCGTGTTCTTCATCCTGATAATCATCTTCGGCTGAGTCCGGCGAGGTGGTCGACTAACCAGGCAAGATCTCCGCCGAGCATCGCCGACGGCGACGAGCAGCCGCACAGACCGGTTAGTCCGGCCAAGCTGCCCGCGCCAGGGGCCCACCCGGGACCAGCAGCCCCTTCTGCCCTTTAGTCGAGGTCCGTCTCGACCTTTACGCGGCCGGACTTGGCGGCGTCGGCGAGGGCGCCGTAGTCGAGCTCGTTTTGGTCCGCATAGCGCTCGGAGAAGTCGGCGATCGCCTGGTCGAAGCTCTCGCCCTTGCCGAGGTAGGCGCCGATCGCGATCCGATCGCCTGATCGGGCGTGGGCGCGGGCCAGGGTCCAGCCGCAGACCCGCCCGTAGATCTCAAGGCCCTCGGGCGGCAGGGTCTCGATCTCAACCGAGCGCTTCCCGTCCCAGAGCTGGCGCACGTAGAAGTCCCTCTCGCCCTCGTCGATCCCGGTTGCCGGTAGCCAGCCGAGGAGGATGTCGCTGGCGGCCTGCATCAGCCACTGACCCTCGACCACCCGCTCGCCGTGGTTTCCGAAATCGCTTTCCCCGACATAGGGCTCGAGCACCGAGGCCTCGGCCTCCTTGGCCTGCAGGAAGAGCGGGTCCTGACCGTCGCGGCCCATCATCAAAAGCACCCAGGCGCGGGTGCCGACGCTGCCGACTCCGACCACCTTGCGGGCCATCTCGACGAATCGGTAGCTGTCGAAGAGGTGGCGCCGGTCACCCTTGAGGCTCTTGCGGTAGCGGCCGAGCATCTCCAGGATCCGCTGCTCGAGCTCGTGCTGCTGATCCGCGGACACCAGCTCCCCTGCGGGGACGATCAGCGGCGGGTCGCTGATGATCCGCGGCTTGCCGTCGACCACGCGCACGAGGCGGTCGAAAGCCTTGAGGCTATTCTTCTTATGGGCCTTGGCGACGTTCTTGCGCGCCGCCTTCATCTGCTTTTTGTCGGCGACCTTGGCGATGTCGGCGAGCAGGGTCTCGACGTCGAGGCGCGCATACCAGACGTCGAGGTTTCGCATCTTGGCGAACTCGCGCATCGCCTCGCGGTAGTGGCGCACGGTGCTGAGCACGGCGTCGCGGGTCTCCTTCGGGGTGAAGTCGCTGTTTCGCCCGGCGATCTCAAAGCTCGCGGCGAGGCGCTTGACGTCCCACTCCCAGGGCCCCGGGAGGGTCTCGTCGAAGTCGTTGACGTCCATCAGGAGACTGCGGTCGGGCGCGGCGAAGACGCCGAAGTTCGAGAGGTGGGCATCGCCGCAGGCCTGGACCTGCAACCCCGACTCCGGCGTCTTGGCGAGGTCCATCGCCATGATCGCCGCCGCGCCACGGTAGAAGGTGAAGGGCGAGGCCAGCATCCGCCCGTAGCGGATCGGGACCAGCTCGGGGACGCGGCTGGTGGCCTGGTCCTCGAGCACCTTGACCGGGTCCTTGCGGCGCGGTGCCGGCTCCCATTCGCCGTGACTCGCTCGTGAAGCCTTCTCGCGCGCCGCCTTGCCGGCGGCTTCGCGCTCCTTCACGGAGGGTAGAGCGCTTACCGGCTGGGATTTGGTCGGAGCGGTGGTCATGGTCGTGATCCTTTCAACTGGGAGTTGACATTCCTCGCGTCGTCCGCGACCTGGATTCCGCCTCGCCTCGTTCCAAGAGTTCGAGTGCCGCCCTGTACGGCGGTTGCCATCCGTTGGCGCGCCGATTCGGGTGCCTCTGTCGGTCCAAGAGGTCCTGCCGTTTGACCGCGCGAGCGATCTCGCCGGCCGATCCGGAAGCGTGGGCGATCAGGCCGATGTGGGCAAGATAGTTCTCGTCGGAGCGGCTGTCCGAGCGCCGAGTCAGCAACCTCAGCGCCCGCAGTTCTTCATCCGTGATCCCGAGCTCGCCTGCCAACAGCTCCTCCTCGGTGACCGGGGAACTCTCGAGGACGTCGTGAAGCCAGGCCACTGCTCGGGAATGAACCGGAGATGCCTCCGCGACCCGCCTGACGTGGGCGATCACGGGGTCGCCTGATGCCTCCAGGGAGCCTAGGTGGGCGCGTTCGGCGATTCGTCTCGCCCGTCTGACTCTCACGCCCGCTTCCTGCGCTTCCTCAAGTTCGATCGGGTCAATTGCACTCGTCGTGGTGCTCTCCTTGGCCGTCCTCCCCTTCCGGCAACATGATCATGCTCAACGCTAGAACAACGCCCACATTCCGTGTAGTTCTTCTGCCTCGGCGAAGGTCCGGTTGCAAGTGATCAGCCCTTTGGCTCCTCGCTCTCAGGGATCCCCGGCGGCGCGACGCGGCCGGCATCGATGTCCGAGGAGAGCCGGGCCTTCTCCTCGAGGCTCCCCGGCGTCAGCACGCCAGACCCGGCGGCGCGTGAGATCGGGTCGCCGCCGCGTCCGCGAAGGACGTAGGCGCAGCCGACTGCGATCACCGCCCCGGCAAGCGGGCCGACGACGTAGACCCAGTAGCTGGTGAAGTCGCCGCTGACCAGCGCGGGCCCGAAGGAGCGGGCCGGGTTCATCGACACCCCGCTGACCGGCGCCGCCCAGAGTCCCGCCAGGGCGATGTAGCCGCCGACGGCAAGCGCCGCGATCGCCCCGACGTTCTGGGCGGCCGAGGCGGTTCCGAGGATGACGCTGACGAGGCCGACGGTGAGAACTGTCTCCATCAGCAGCGCCTGCCAGTTGGCATAGCCAGGGCCTGGAAGCGTCGCCCCAAGGTGCTGGATGTTGCCGAACACTGCCAGCAGGAAGAGGCAGGCCAGTGTCGCCCCCAGGAGCTGGATGATGATGTAGCCCGGCACCCGCTTCCAGGGGAAGTCTCCGCGCAGGGCGAAGGCGAGTGAGACGGCGGGGTTCAAATGCGCCCCGGAGATCGCGCCCATGAAGAGGATGATCGCCATCACCATGAGCCCGGGCGCGACCACCGCCGCGGGCAGGCTGATTTGACCCTCCCCGTGGAGGATCCCGCCGCCGGCGGCGACGAGGACGAGGAAGAACGTCCCCAGCAGCTCGGAGAACAGCCGCCGCCACTCGTGGCGTGGATTATCGAAGTCCTTGCGGTCCCCGAACTCGAGCATGAGCAGATGCCTCGCCCGCGGGGTGAAGGGAAGCGCCTCGATCGGCGGGTCAGCGGGTGTGCCGCCCGGCGTTTGTGTTGGGTCAGTCATCAGATAAGTGGCAGACCCCATTGTCGATCAGGTGCCGAGTCAGTAATAGGTGGCCGACCCCCATTATCGATGAGGTGTTGCACCGATGCGGGACAAGGCCATGCCGGGCGGTTCTGCCTCGACGAGGGCCGGGTGGCCCAACCCTCTCTTCCTACGGGTAGCGCTCATCATCCCTTGGCTGGGTGCCATCGGGTCCGGTTAGGTCCGCGCCGAGGCGGTGCGGTCCTGGACCATGTAAGCCACGATCAGCGCGGCTGGAAAGAAGAACAAGCTGAAGATGAAGTAGCCGAAGAAGCTGTGACCCTTGCGGCCAGCGACACGGGCGGGCCAGAATGCCAACAGCACCCAGACCACCATGAGAGCCAACCAGCCCAGCGTCGTCATTGCATAGATATGGAACATCTCGACCTCTTTCCTTCGAACGCAGGACTGATTCGCACTAGGCGGAATCGAGCAGCTTCGCCTTCTCGCGCTCGAACTCCTCGTCTGAGAGCACGTTCTGCTCGTGAAGCTCTCCCAGCTGCTTTAGCTGCTCCAGCACCTCCGGAGTCAGTCCACCGGCCGCGGCGGGCTGGGCTGGCGGGGTCGCCTCCGCAGCCTCCACGGGCGCTGCCTGTTGCGCAGCGGCCTCCTCTTCCTGCTGCGCTTCCTTTGAGTCGTGGTGCTTCTTGGCCGCTATCGCGGCTCCTCCGATAAGGGCGGCGCGTCGTCTGCGCTGGCGTCTGTCTCGTCCCATCATCACGTCCTCCTTAAGCCTCGATGCGTCAACTACCTGAAGAGTCCTGGGCCGCGACGACCGCGTCCCGGTCCGCGGCCGCTTCTTCTGTCCTCGCGCCGATCACCGCGGTCGTCTCTTCTGTCTTCGCGCCGATCACCGCGATCGTCGCGGCGTCTGATTCCTCCACCGATCAGGCCGGGTCGGCCCACACGGCCTCTTCCCAGCGGCATCCTCAGGCTCCTTCCGATGCGGCCTCTTGCTCGGCTTCGAGCGCGGCCAGGAGCGCCTGGGTCGGGATCCGGCCGTTGGCAACCAGCTGTCCGCCCGCACGCCTCACGGCAGCGCCGAATGGGCCGGCGAAAGCGTTCTCCCAGACCAGAACCGCAGCCACACTGCCGGGCTCCATCACCTCCGCGATCTCTGCGACATCGTCCTCGGCGAGCAGCAGCGCCAGATCCGCTTCGACCTCGCGCAACTGGCCAACGTCGCTGTCGTCGGTCTCGTGCAGCTCGGCCGCCTCGAACGATCCGTCGGGATCCTTCGTAATCAGGAGCATGTCGAGGACGCGCACGATTCCCGAGTCGGTGAGCTTCTTCAGCTCGGATGCGATCTCGCCCGAGAAGTCGGCCTTATCAGCTGGGAACTCGACCACCAGATAGTCGGCGGGTCCCATCTTGTCGATGTCGATGCCGGTCATCGTCCGCCTCCTGCCCGCGCCTGCCGCATTACCGATCTCATTTGCATCTCTATCTCCATTTCGTCGCGACTCAGGCTGAAACCCGCTCGCCTCGAGGGAACCCTCATCAGAAGGGCCGGGTCTTAAAGCGGCGGCCTTCCTAGGGCGAGAGTCTGAGGCATGGAGATCTGGGGCACATCGTTCGAAATGGGTGATCTCTCCGCTGCCGCGGCCGCTGCTCTCGACAGCCCCCGACGCCCAGCGGCGGGAGTTGCCGTTCCAACTGAAAGTTCCGCTCATGGGAGCGCCATTGCTTTCACGCCAGCAACCCGTTGACGAACTCGAGGAACTACCTCGCGAACGAGGGCACCGGAGCCCATGCCCTCGGCGGGGTCACCTGGCGGTCAAGGAGCTGGCAGTTCACGACCGCCCCATGTCCGCTGATCGCTGCAGACGTGCCCCCTGATAACGCCGCCGGGGTCTCAGTCGGCGTAGTCGTGGTCGCCTTCGACTCCCCGATGGACAACCGTCGGCACAGGCCCTTTCTCGCTCAAACGAAGCAGTGATGGAACTCCCGTGTCGGGGAACTTCGGCCGGCACGGCACGCCATTGATCTTCAAGCCAAGCTCCGACCTCGCAGCTCTTACCCGATACACCGCAAGCGATTCGAGAGACGCCAAGGAGATTGCCGGGCACCCCACTGCCTCTGGCGGTTTCCCACCGGGACCTCCTGATCGCCGACCTGGATCGCCTTCGTCTGGGCGTTCTTCGCGCGTAACGGGGAGCGGGGGCCATACGAACCGGCGTTGCTGACCCGCCCTCCGGCGCTACTCCGACAGCCCGGCAGTTTCGCGGGCGTCGGCTTCTGTGACGTGGAAGCTCAGCCGCGCGATCTTCCCCGCACGCAGGGTGAAGACGAACCAGAAGTGACTCTCGACCGGAACGCCGCTGGTCGCCCCGCGCGCCGTCTGGTGCACGCGGACCAGGACATGGTCCCCAGCGTCGACGAACTTTTCGGGGGATGCGCTCCAGTCCTCGAAGTCCTCGGTCCAGTCCGCCGTCGCTTTGAAAAAGCCCTCTTGGCCGTGATAGGTCGCCCCATCCGGATCCATGCGGTGGGTGGTCATGTCGTCGGCCATCAGCTCAAGCATCTCGCTCATGTCGCCCTTGTCGTAGGCCGCGAAGGCGCGACGCACGATCTCCACGTTCTCCTGCGGCATCGCCTGCGCAGTATCTCGCCTCTCCACCGCAGAACGGGCTGCTCGGAACACCGGCTGGCCTCCCAGGCGGAAAAGCACCTGGTTTGCGGGCACTTCCAGATGCGGTTCTTTGTTTGCGCGTCCCGGGGGATCCCGGACCAGGGACGCGTTTGCCACGCTGCACATTCGTTGAACATGCGGCTCTAGCCCTTGACCGGCGGGGCGATGACAGGAAGGGTGCCTGACCCGGGTAAGAGACCACCGACCAACAGGATCAGATTGATCAAACAGGAGGCTGGGCCACTGTCAATGCAACCGGCGAGTGCTGTGGGGGTGGCGACCGGCTCCCCCGGTCGGCCGGGAAGAGTTCCGTCATGACGAACGTCTGCAGAGCCTGCGTTGAGGCAGTCGAGGACCAAGCACCAAAGATTCGGACAACGCAGTTCACCCACGCTGATCGCGACGTGCTTCAGGTCGTGGTCCATGACACGCTCCTTGAATTGCAGGGCGCACCGCCGGCAACCGTGTCGGTAAGGGGGTGGCGCGGCAGATCGCGGCGACGAGCGGTTGCACAGCTTCGCGATCTCGGGCTTCTGGAGATCGAAAGAATCGATGAAGACGAAGCGGGCTCGCCTCAGGCGGCTCTAGTGAACCCAACCAGGCTCGGGTACCTGGTGCAGGAGTCCCTGCTTACTTGGAAGAGTCCCCACGATCATCGCGATGACAGACGTTGGGAATTAACGCTTCGATCGCTCCGAGAAAAGGTCTTGATGTCCTGCGGCTGCGCTTCCTACCAGGAGCGGAATGAATACTTGAGGCGAGTTGACGGTCGCGCGTAATGCCGTTAAGGCGAGCTCGGCGCTTCCCGGTGCAGAGCGAGTTGTGCACGCCAAAGGCAGCCTTGGGGGCCACGGCCGTCCCAGGAGGCTCGCGTGACCATAGGCCGCCAGCGGGTCGGGTCTACTCCGGTGGCCCGGCCCGCCAAGCGGTGCGGAAGGCGGGATACTGCGCAGGCGATGTCGCGAGAGAACGTCGAAATAGTCGAGGCGGGCCTGCGGGCGTTCTCGCGAGACGGATTCGACGCCATCGCCGAGCACTGGACGGAAGACCTCGACCACCGGGCGATCGAGGGGGCCCTGGATGACCGCGGCCCGATAAAAGGCAGGGAAGAGCTTCGCGCCTACATGCAGGGCTGGCTCGAGATGTTCGACGACTTCAAGGTCGAGCCGCTCGACGTGGCCGATGCGGGCGGTGACATGGTGATCGCGATCCTGAGGGCCACGGGGCGCGCCAAGCTGAGCGGCGTCGAGACCGACGTTACCTACGCCGTCCTCTACACGGTCAGAGATGGGAAGATCGCGCGGGGGCCGCGAGTACTGGACCCGCCCCCTGGGCCTACTCCGACAGCCCGGCGGCCTCAAGGGCCTTGTCCAGCTCGTGATACGAGGCGAATTCGCTGACAGCACCATCCTGGAGGGCCCAAACCCAGTTGGTGTGCGTCGTCACCTCGATTCCGTCGCGGCCCCGAAAGCAGCCCGTTTGACGGGTGACGATGACGTCCTCGCTGATGTGGACGAACTCGTCGATCTCGATTCGCCAGGACTCCCACAATCCGAAGAAACCTTCCAATCCACGCCTCACGGATTCCGGAGTTTCGTACACGCCTCGCCACTCATTCGAATCGCGGGAAGTGTCGATTTTGAAGTCTGGGCCCGCGTAGCTCAGTGCCGCATCCCAGTCGCCGCGGTTGAAGGCGGCTACCACGGCCTTGATGACCTCCACGTTCTCCTGCGACATTGCCTACTCCTGAAGCCCGGCGGCTTCGAGGGCATCTGCTGGCTCCGAGAACAAGCGCGTGTAGACGATCTTGCCCCGCCGCATCCTCGTGAGGACGCCAAGCGGAACGTTGAGGTCGACGCCGCTCGCTCGCCCGCGTGCCCGGAACCGGCCAATACCAACCACCTGCTCACCGGCGTCTCGCGTCTCATCGATCTCGAAGCGGACCTCTTCAAAGTCCTGCGTCATCTCAGCCAGAAATCGCGTCAGCCCGTCATGGCCCGAATAGGACTCGCCCTCCAACTGAGCGCGTAACGGATAGAACTCGGCTTTCTCGTCCCACAGATCCAGCCAGGCTTCGCGGTCGCCGCGATTCCATGCGTCGACGGCGGTAAGCGCGATCTCCACGTTCTCCTGCGACATCGCCTACTCCGACGGCCCGGCGGCTTCGAGGGCCTCCTCACGAGAAGGAGTGAACTTGAGCCGAATCACCTTCTCGGCTCGAAACGTCCAGACGGAGAACACGGGCAGTTCAACTTCGGCCCCGCTCCGCCTTCCGAGCCCGATCAGACGTCCGGCAACCAGAACCCTGTCATCCGCGTCGCGAAATTCCTCGCCGATCTGTCGGAAGTCGGTCCAATGGGCAAGCCACTCCCGCATGAAAGCCGCGATCTCCTCGACGCCGTCAGCGACCACGAGATCCTCTCCCGGCACCCACGCCTCGAAGGCAATCTCGGGATCGAACAACTCGACGGCCGCCGACATGTGGCCCTGCGCCCACTCACGGTAGACGTCACGCACCCGGTCGACGTTCTCCTGCGACATCGCCTAGTTCGACAGCCCGGCGGCTTCGAGGGCCTGGTCGCGGTCCAGAAAGATTCGGACGCGCTTGATGCTGCCGTCGTCGGCGAAGTCATAGATAACCGCGCCCGCGGTTCCCAGGTCGAGCTCGCTCAAGCGCCCGGCAGCCGTGACATTTGTGAACGCCAGGACCTGCTTCGCGCTCACCGGCTCCAGACGCTCAATGCTGACTCGGAAGTCGGGGCTTGTGTCGGCCAGGTCGGCGAAGAAACGGCGAATGCCATCCGGGCCCTCGTACACGCCACCGATATCTGCAAGGGGCGTCGAGAGCTCGACATCGTCGGTGCAGCAGGAGAGATAGGCGTCGGCGTCCCCCTCGTTCACGGCGGCAACGGCCCGTTTGACGATCCCCACGTTCTCCTGCGACATTGCCTCCGCAGTATCTCGCCTCAGCACCGCTTGGCGGGCCGGGCCACCGGAAGCAGACCCGGCCCGCTGATGCGGCCTATGGTCACGACCTCGGGGAGAAGGACGACCCCGGAAGCCCTCCGGCCAAGGAGGAGCCGAAGTTCAAAAACGCCTGTTCTTTGCCTGCGTAACTTCAGACGATCCGAACGGCCGCCAGTAGACCCCGGCCGTCTTGACCGCCGGGTGATCCTTTTCCAGCCGGTCTCCTCTGAGGAAGATCAGCTCCTGGCGCTTGCCGTCGAGATCAACGCCGACGACGTGGCTCTCGACGCACTCGACCATGTCGTCCAGGTTGATCGGGGGGTGCGGGTCAAGTTTCTTCGGAGGCATGGTTCCTTTCCTGAGGATGTCGTTGACCTGCTCGCCGGTGAGCTGCCGCTTGGTCAGGAGCGCCTCAGCCAAGCGCTCGACCTTCTCCGCGAAGGTGGGGTGGCTCAGCAGGGTGACGGCCCTCTGGCGTCCGACCTCAACGAGGGCGGAGGCTTCCCCCGGCGACTGGGCGACTCGCCAAGCGACATCGAGGGCGCGGGCCTCGTCGTCGTGCCATCGAAGCCGTAGCCCGAGGTGGGCTGGCGGCACGCGACGGCACCGGCGCGTCGGCCCGGCCTACCGGGCGTACGGGGCTAGTCGATAGCTCCTCCGCAGAAGCAGCGAGGAAATAGACCCCGAATAGACCCACGGCCGATCACTGGTTCAGCGGCTGCTCTGGGCCTGAGTGCGTAAAAGTGCCCTGTTAGCAGGCACTTCGAGATGCGGCTGAGAGGAGTCGAACCTCCACGGCCCAAAAGGGCCACAAGGCCCTCAACCTTGCGCGTCTACCAGTTCCGCCACAGCCGCTCGAGGGCGGCTGATTCTAGTGGTCGGGACAGGTCCCTTGAAAGTGTCCGCGGGGGCAGCTACTCTACGAACATGTGTTCGAAGCAATCGATACCCGGCGCGGCGGCCGCAGAGGAGAGGGGACACTCGTGGACCTGACCAAGAGGCAGAAGGAGATCTTCGATTTCATCCGCCGCTACGCGGCCAAGACCGGGTATCCGCCGACCGTGCGGGAAATCGGCAAGGCGGTCGGGCTCCACTCTTCCTCGACCGTGCATGCCCACCTCGCCAACCTGGAGAAGGCGGGGCTGCTGCGACGCGATCCATCCAAGCCCAGGGCGATTGAGCTGCTGCTCGATAAGGCGAAGAAGGCGATCCGCACCGATGGCCTGCCGTTGGTCGGGCAGGTCGCGGCCGGGGAGCCGATCGTCGCTGATGAGAACATCGAGGAGTACCTCGAGATCCCCGACGTGATCGGGGGCGAGGACGGCGACTACATCCTCCAGGTCCGCGGCGAGAGCATGAAGGACGCCGGAATCCTCGAGGGGGACTACGTGGTCGTCCGGCCGAGCGACGACGCCGACAATGGCGAGATCGTCGTCGCCCTAATCGGCGACGAGGCGACCGTAAAGCGGATCTACCGCGAGTCCGACCACATCCGACTGCAGCCTGAGAACGATGCGATGGAGCCGATCAGGACGGCGGACGCGCGGGTGCTCGGGCGCGTCGTGGGAGTCTTCAGGAAGGTCTGACGTGAGCGTCGTTGCCACAGAGTCGAATCGTGGCGCGCTCACGGCGGAGGAGATGGGACGTTCGGCGGCGCGGTTGTTCGAGCCGTCGGGTTGGACGCTCGAGGACGCGATCCTTGGCGTCTGGGAGGACCTGACCGCCGGCAACCCGGCCGAATGCCCCGTCTGCCACGGCTCGATGCGGGTCAGCAGCGGCTGCGAGAGCTGCGGCTCCGAGCTCAGCTGAGCCGCGGGGATTAGCCCGCTTCAGGTTCCTGGCCGAGCGGCAGGAGCCCGAGCTGCCCGAGAAGACCGAGGTCGTCCCGGCTTCCCCAGTGTTCGATGATCTTGCCGTCGGCGATCCGCCAGATGTAGACGTGCCCGACGGCGAACGCCTTCCCCGTCGGCTGATGCCCCATCAGCGGTCCCGTCTGGTGACCGCTCATCGTTGCCGGCTGGACGACCTTGTCGCCCTCCGCGATCTCGTCCTCGACCTCAAACGCCAGCTCGCCGAAAGCGGAGCGGAGGCGCTGCACTGTCTGCTTGACGCTCTCTGGGCCCGCCGGCTGCTCCGGGTGGCTTGGGTTGTGATCCTTGAAGTCGGGGTGGACGAGCTCGTCCGCGAGCTGGAGATCGCCCTTTGCGTAGATCTCTTCCAGCACGCGGCGGAGCAGCCGCTTGTTTTGATCTGGCGAGATGGCAGCTCCATTCTAAGACTCGCTCTTGCCGGCGGCCCCCTGCCGACTACCATTGCGGATGCGGGCTGAGCGACCGCGGGGGGAGAGAAAACCCCTCGAGGAAAGTCCGGACACCAGAGGGCGAGGGCGGTGGGTAACGCCCACCCGGGGAAACCCGCGGGAAAGTGCCACAGAAACATACGGCCGATGGCGCGGCCACACGTGAGCCGCGCACAGGCAAAGGTGAAAGGGTGCGGTAAGAGCGCACCGGCGTCGCGGTGACGCGGCGGCCAGGCAAACCCCGCCCGGTGCAAGGCCAAACAGGACCGACGACCCGGCTCGGCGAGGTCCAGGTGGGCTGCAGGGCGGCCGCATCTGCGGCGGCCCCGGCGGGGCACAGGCCCCGGCGAGACAGATGGTTGCTCACGACAGGATCCGGCTTACAGGCCCGCTGACGGAGAGGCCCCCGCGAGGGGGCCTCTCCCATTTGGCTCCTTAGGCGGGGGGCCAGCGACCCGACTCGATCAGCTTCCGGTAGCGGCGCTGGCGCCGCTCGGCGTCGCGCATCATCCAGCTGACGCCGCGGTTGCCGAGCGACGGGAAGGCGTCAAGCACTCGGACCACCGCGCCCCGCCATCGGGGGATCGTCAGCACCGGGCGGGGCCGGTCGATCAGCCTGCCGACCTCGGCGGCGACCGCCTCCGGCGTCTGAAGCACGCCCGAGAACGAGCTCGCAGCAGCCGGGTCGTCGAGCTTGTCCTCGAGCATCGGCGTCCAGATCCCGTCCGGGCAGACGGCCGAGAGATGGATGTCGCGGATGCCGGCGCGCCGCAGGTCGAGTTGGGTCCCCAGCGTGAAGGCGATCGCGCCGTGCTTGCTTGCGGCGTAGGCGACCTCCCCCGGCGCAGCGATCAGGCCGGCCAGGGAGACGATGTTGATCACGTGGCCGCGCCCGGCAGCGATCATCGGCTCCAGCGCCGCGACGGTCCCGTTCATCGTCCCGAGGGTGTTGACCTCGATCATCAGCCTACGGGCGCCCGCATCCTGATCCCATGCATTCCCGGTGAGCAGGACCCCGGCGTTGTTTACCCAGACGTCGAGCGACCCGGCCATCTGCACGGTCGTCGCCGCGACCGAATGGCAGGCCTCCTCGTCACGAACGTCGAGCCCCGAGCCGAACGCGCCGCGGCCGATCTCCGCGGCCGCGCCGGTCGCCAGCGACTCGTCGACGTCGGTGACGTGGACGAGGAAGCCGCGGGCTGCAAGTGTCGAGGCCACCGCGCGCCCGAGGCCACGACCCGCTCCGGTGATCACAGCGGCCGCCATGCGGGGGAGGATATTGGCGTGCGCCCGCGAAGTCCGTGATCGTCATAACGCCCCGGCGCTCTGTTAGGGTGCCGGCCAGTCACCGCTGAATCTCCGCCCACATACGCGGAGATCGGGGGACCCGTCAGTTGGGGCGAATCGCCGGCTAATGCCGCGTAGCGCAGCTCTTTCAGCGCGAGCCCGTCAGCTAACCCCGTAAGCGCTGGAAAGAGAATGAGAGACGGCGTACGCCCACGGGCGCATAGGAAGACGATCACCGCCATCGGCGCGGGCTCCCCGCGCCGGGTGCGGCTGGCACTGCTGGTCCTCGGGCTGGGCCTGCTCCCGGCCGCTCTCACCGGGGCGGCGCAGGCGGCGAGCGGAGGCATCTCATCGTCCAGCGGCGGCGCCTCCCCGGGCGGGCCCGGGATTCCCTTCGGCTCGCGCGTCCTGAAGGTCGGGATGAGCGGCACCGACGTGGCGGTGCTGAACGGGATCGTCAAATCGAAGGCCTACGGCTCGTCGGTGCGCTTCGACGGCGAGTTCAGGGACCCCACTGCCGCTGCGGTGAGGGAGTTCCAGCGGCGCATTGACCTGAGGCCGAGCGGTGTCGTGACCCGGGTCACCGCCAAGGAGCTGGCCGGTTCGATGCCGCATTCGGGGGCCACCTGGTACGGCCCCGGCTTCTACGGCAGCCGCACCGCCTGCGGCCAGGTGCTGCGAGCGGGAACGGTCGGCGTCGCCCACAAGACCCTTCCCTGCGGCACCAAGGTGACCTTCTACTACCACGGGCGCTCGGCGATCGCGACGGTGATCGACCGAGGCCCGTACACAAAGGGCAACTCCTGGGATCTGACCAACGGCCTGCGCCGGCTGCTGCGGTTCGGCGGCAGCGACCAGATCCGTTACGCGGTCGCGCGCTAGCCCGTCCGGCACCGTAGGCTGCGGTATCCAGGTAGTTAGGAGCGGGCAGGCGATGGAGGAGTCCACCGAGAAGATGCGAGACCGGATGAGTCGTCGGGGGGCGGTGCTCGCGGTCGCCGTGGCCGTTACCGCGATCGCCTGTCTCCTACCTGCGCTCGGCTTCGGCGCCGCGGCCCGATCGGGAGGGACGACCGTGGTGCTCGGCTCCGGGCACCTGCCGCCTCCGTCCTGCCCGAAGACGCCCTGCCTCGCGATCGGCAGCGTCACCGGATTTCAGGCGCGGACGCCGGCAGCGAACCTGCCCTTCCGGGTGCCCGAGAGGGGCGAGATCACCGCCTGGACCATCTCCCTCGCGCTCCCCACGAACAAGCAGCGCTCCTTCTTCAACGACTTCTTCGGGCCGCCGCCCGAGGCGCGGATCGCGATCCTCAAGCGCGTCCCCGGTACCCGGCCGCCGCGTTATGCGCTGCGGAGCCAGAGCCCGATCCGGGTGCTAACCCCCTACCTCGGCCAGAGGGTCAGGTTCGGGCTCAGCCGTCCGCTTCAGGCCCAGCCCGGCAACATCGTGGCGCTGACGGTGCCCACCTGGGCACCGGCGTTCGGGATCAGCCTCTCCGGCAAGAACATCTGGAGGGCAAGCCGCCACAGCGGCCGGTGCCGCAGCGCCGCCGACCTGCGCCGCTCGCGCCCCCATCAGATCCCCAACTCCAAGCGCGCCTACGCCTGTCGCTACCGCGGCTACCGACTGCTCTACACGGCGACCCTGGCCCTGCAGCGCTAGGCGGCCGAGGGCAGCACCGTGGGCGTCGCCTGATCCTGGGGAAGCGCGGCCGCGGCGGCGATCAGGCTCTGAAACTCGTTCAGAGCCAGGTGGCCGACCGCCTCGAGGATCTCCTCATCGGTCCAGCCGATCTCCCTCGCCTCCTCGTGTAGGTGGACCGGCGGATGGCCATCCGCCTCCAGGGCGGCCTTCAGGTAGGTGAGCAGCGCCGCCTCCCGCTGGTCGCCGGAGCTGAACCTGCGCGCCCTGGAGACCTCGTCGAGGCCGAGCCCGGCGCGCCGGGCGGACTTCGCGTGCTGGGCGATGCTGTAGGTGTCGCCGCGGTGCTCCGCGACGGCCAGGGCTATCCGCTCGCGTGTCGCCTGAGGGAGGACCCCTCCGCGAAGCTCGGAGCGCATCCTCGTGTAGGCGCGGAGCACGGCCGGTGCGCCGGCGAGCACGCCGATGAACTTGCTGACGGCCCCGCCCGCGGCCTGAATCGTCCTCAGGATCGGAGCACTGGCGTCGGGCGCCGTGAGTTCGTCGTGGATCTGGAACCTGCTTACGTCTGTCTTGACGGTCACGTTGAACCTGCTTCCTGCTCGGCCCTTTACTTTACTTTGGGCCAATTACTTACGAGATGTAAGTTATAGCCCTTCTCGGACGGCGTCGCAAGCCCCGCCCTGACCTCGCTTCTACCCCGGAATACGGGTTTCGACGCCTCCGTGGTTCACCGTTTCGCATATCGTTGCCCGCTCGGGCAAATCGACCCGGGGGAGACCACCTGAATGGCAGAGAAGCCGAGCAGCGCCAGTGACGTGATCGCGATCTGCGAGGAGCGCGACGTTCGCTTCGTCCGCCTCTGGTTCACCGACGTCCTCGGGCAGCTGAAGAGCTTTTCGATCAACGCCCTGGAGCTCGAGGACGCCTTCGAGGGCGGAATGGGTTTCGACGGCTCCTCGATCACCGGCTTCAATCCGATCGAGGAATCGGACATGATCGCGATGCCCGATCCCTCGACCTTCGCCGTGCTCCCATGGCGTCCCGAGGACGTCAACGCCACGGGCCGGATGTTCTGCGACATCTGCGTTCCCGGGGGCGATCCCTACGAGGGCGACCCTCGCTGGATCCTCAGGCGGGCGCTGAGGCGCGCTTCGGAGCTCGGCTTCGACCGCTTCAACGTCGGCCCCGAGCTCGAGTATTTCTACTTCAAGTCGGCGAACCCCAGTGGCGATCCCGAGGTCCTCGACGAGGGCGGCTATTTCGACCTGACGACGCTCGACGCCGGCTCGGACGTGCGGCGCGAGACGGTGCTCGCGCTGGAGAAGATGGGGATTCATGTCGAGTACACCCATCACGAGGTCGGCCCCTCCCAGCACGAGGTGGACATGCGCTACAAGAACGCGCTCGAGATGGCCGACGATTGCATGACCTACCGAATCGTCGTCAAGGAGTACGCGATGAAGTACGGCTGGCACGCGACCTTCATGCCGAAGCCGCTTTTCGGGGAGAACGGCTCCGGGATGCACGTCCACCAGTCGCTGGGCAAGGACGGCGGCAACGCCTTCTACGACGCCGATGATCAGTACTTCCTCTCGCCGACAGCGAAGGCGTTCATCGCCGGACAGCTGAGGCACGCGCGCGAGATTTCCTCGCTCTTCGCCCAGTGGGTCAACTCATACAAGCGGTTGGTGCCCGGGTACGAGGCGCCGGTCTACCTTGCCTGGTCGCGGCGCAACCGCTCGGCCCTGATCCGGGTGCCGCTCTACCACCCCGGGAAGGAGACCGCGACCCGGGCCGAGCTTCGCTGCCCCGATCCGGCCTGCAACCCCTACCTCTGCTTCGCGGGCATGCTTCAGGCGGGCCTCGAGGGGATCGAGCATGGCTACGAACTGCCCGAGCCGATGGAGCAGAACCTCTACCACCTCTCGCCTGAGGAGCGGGCGCAGCGGGGGATCGAGCAGCTTCCCGAGACGCTCGGCGAAGCGATCGAGGTCGCCGCCGAATCAGAGCTCGTCCTGCGCACCCTCGGCGAGCACACCTTCCGCCGCTTCGTCGAGATCAAGCGCCAGGAGTGGGACGACTACCGCGTCCAGGTGACCCCGTACGAGATCGAGCATTTCCTGCCGATCCTCTGACCCCTGACCCTCGGCGGCGCTGATGGCCGAGCTCCACGTCCTGCGCGTCTTCGTCGACGACGATGGCCGCTGCGGCAATCCCCTCGGGGTATTCCTCGAGGGCCGCTCCGTGCCGGGGGCCGAGCGCCAACGCGCCGCCGCCGATCTCGGCTACAGCGAGACAGTCTTCCTCGACGACCCGGAGCGTGGGCGGCTCTCGATCCACACCCCGGCGACCGAGATCCCCTTCGCCGGGCACCCGCTGGTCGGCACCGCCTGGCTGCTGGCGCGGCAGGGCCACCTTCCGGCGGCGTTGCATCCGCCCGTCGGTGAGGTGCCGGTCCGGTTCGAGGACGAGCGTCCCTTCGTCGAGGGACGCGGTGACTGGTCGGATTTCGAAGCGCTCCAGCTTCCTGACCCGGCGGGAGTCGAGGGGCTCGGCGGAGCCCCGGAGGGGACATGGGGAGAGGTCTACGCCTGGGCCTGGATCGACGAGGCCGCCGGGACGGTCAGGGCGCGCTCGTTTGCACCGTCCTTCGGGATCGCCGAGGACGAGGCGACCGGGTCGGCGGCGCTCGGCCTGGCGGTGCTGCTCGACCGGGAGCTGACCATCCACCAGGGGAAGGGGTCTGTCCTCCACGCCAGGGCACTCGGCGGCGGATGTGGTGAGGTCGGGGGAAGGGTGTTCCTCGACGAGCGCCGCGCCTACCCGCTCAACCGCGACGGTTGAGCCGCTCGAGCGCCGCCGTCTTCAGGTTCATCGCGCCCAGCATCACCCGCTCGGCCGTCGATCCGGTCGGTGGCAGCGCCCCGAGCTTCTGCGCGATGTCGGCTCCGTTGACGTAGGCGCGGTTCTCGGTCGCCAGGCCTTCCTCGTTGAAGGTGATGACGTCGCATCCCTCGGTCTCGATCGGCGCGCCGTTGGCGGCCAGGCCCTGAAAGCGGGCCTCGCCGGTGAAGGTGCCCGTGGCCCGCCAGCGGACCGCGGCCTTGTTGCCGCCGGCGACGACATCGACGACCTCGAACTTGAAGTCGGGGAAGGCGGCGAACAGGTTCTCGAAGTACTCGCGGTAGCCGGCCGGGACCTGGAGCTCGGCCATCCCGTAGATGTACGCGACCCCGACCGGCGCCCATTTCGCGAGCATCTGATCGACGTCTCGCTCGGCGGCGCCCGCGAAGTACTCGCGGGCCAGCTCCTCGGTGGTCTTCTCAGTCGTTCCCATCTAGATCCTCCCTCAGCTCCTCGGGGTCTGTGACCGGCAACCGGCAGTTGAAGCTCTCGCAAAGATATGCGGTCGGGCGTCCCTCCATCTCGGTGCGTCCCCGCATCAGCTCCGGCGTCTCCGTGCCCTGCCGCCCTCCGGCCAGCACCAGGTGGGGCCGGAACTCGGAGCGCGCCACCGCCGCCAGCTCTCCCAGCCCGTCCCCGACCAGCGCCAGCTCGCGGGCCGGTGCGAGGTGGAAGTCGAGCGCCTGGAGCAGGTGGCCGAACCCCTCCGGCTGGCGGTGGGCCGCCGGCGCGAAGAGCCGCAGCACGCCGACCGCCTCACGCTCGTAGCGGCTCTCGCCGCTCAGCGCCGAGAGCCGCAGCAGGCCGAGCGCGGCCGAGGAGTTGCCGGAGGGGATCGGGTGATCGCCGATCTCCTTGCGGCGGGCGATCAGCTGGTTCTGGTCAACGCCGGTGGTGAAGAATCCGCCCCGCTCGGGGTCCGAGAAGCGGGCCAGGAGCGCCTCGGCGACCGCACGTGCCCGCTCGAACCAGCGCTGCTCGAAGCTCGCCTCATAGAGCGCCAGCAGGGCCTCGAGCAGGAAGGCGTGGTCCTCGAGGTAGGCCGCCAGCTTCGCCTCGCCGTCCTTGTAGGTGCGCAGCAGGCCCCCCTCGGCGTCGCGCAGCTCCCCGAGGACGAAATCCGCGCAGCGGCCCGCCGCCTCGAGGTAGTCGTCGCGGCCGAGCACCGCCCCGGCCTCAGCCAGGGCGCTGATCATCAGCGCGTTCCAGGCGGTGAGGCGTTTGTCGTCCAGTCCGGGTCGGACCCGCTTCGAGCGGGCCTCATAGAGCAGCGCGCGGTCCCGCTCGAACCCATCCAGGGGCGCGGCGGCGGCGCCGCCGGGGAGGTGAAGGACGTTGGCGCCCTCGAAGTTGCCGCGTTCGGTGACGCCGAGGTGCGAGATCACCGCGTCGGCGCGGTCGCCGAGGAGCTCCTCGATCTCCGACTTCGACCAGACGTAGAAGCGCCCTTCGACGCCCTCCGAGTCGGCGTCGAGCGCCGAGAAGAACCCGCCCTCGGGCCCGCGCATCTCGCGCAGCGCCCAATCGAGCGTCTCAGTGCAGACGCGACGGTAACGCTCGTGCCCGAGCGCCTGCCAGCCGTGCAGGTAGCAGCGCGCCAGCAGGGCGTTGTCGTAGAGCATCTTCTCGAAGTGGGGGACGAGCCAGACGGCATCGACCGAGTAGCGGGAGAAACCGCCTCCGATCTGGTCGTAGATCCCGCCCGCGGCCATCGCGTCGAGGGTCCGCTCGACGATCTCATCGACGCCGCGGCCGAGCAGGAACCCGAGCACCGAGGCGGACGGGAACTTGGGGGCGCCCCCGAAGCCTCCATTGACCGGGTCGGCCTGCCGGCGCAGCCCGGCTTCCGCGTCCTCGAGGATGCCGGGCGCCAGCGCCTCTTCGCTGGGCTCGATCTCCCCGATCGCGCCGAGCTGGGCGCGGGTCCGCGGAGCCGATGCCCGGATCTCCTCGCGGCGCTCGCTGAAGGCCTGGCTCACCGCCTCCATCACCTGGTGGAAGCTGGGCATTCCGTGCGCGGGCTCTGGCGGAAAGTAGGTGCCCGCGTAGAAGGGCACGCCGTCGGGGTCCAGGAAGACGGTCATCGGCCAGCCGCCGCGGCCGGTCATTCCCTGAACGGCCTCCATGTAGAGGTCGTCTACGTCGGGCCGCTCCTCGCGGTCGACCTTGATGTTGACGAAGTGGCGGTTCATGAACTCGGCCGTCTCCGGGTCCTCGAAGGACTCGCGCTCCATCACGTGGCACCAGTGGCAGGAGGAGTAGCCGACCGAGAGCAGGATCGGGCGGTCCTCCGAGCGGGCCAGCGCCAGCGCCTCATCGCCCCACGGGTACCAGTCGACCGGGTTGTCGCGGTGCTGGAGCAGGTAAGGGCTGGTCTCCTGGGCGAGGCGATTGCTCACCGATCCAGGTTAGGCGGAAGTATGAAAAGGGGTCGAGCCGCACTCACGGCGGCGGGAGGGCGGGTGGCGGGGACCGCTGCGAAGGACTACGGTCGAGGCTTGCCCAGGAAAACCAAGCAGCCGTTCCGAAAGGCCTTCGAGTACGCGCCGCTGGGCGTTGCCCTGGTTTCCTTCGAGGAGGACCGGACGAGGATCGTCGAGGCCAACCGGGCGCTCGCGGCGATCACCGGCCTGCGGCGACGCGAGCTGCGCAGGCTCGACTTCGAGGATCTGATCGAGTCTTCAGATCGCGACTCCGACCGGGAGCAGCGGCGGATGCTGCTCTTCGGGGAGCTCGACTCCTACAGCCTGCAGCGTCGCATGCTTCACCGGACTGGCGACATGCTCTGGTGCCAGGTCACGGTCTCGCTGATCCCCTCCAAGGGAGGCCGGCCCCTCGGGGGTGTTGTCCAGGTCGAGGACATCAGCGAGCGCCGCCGGTTCGAACAGCGGCTGCGCTACCTGGCCGACCACGACTCGCTCACCGGCCTGGTCAACCGGCGGCGCTTCCGGCGGGTCCTCGAGGAGACGATCTCCTTCAACTCCCGCTACGGAGCCACCGGAGCGGTCCTGGTGATCGACATCGACGGGCTGAAGGGGGTCAACGACAGCTTCGGACATCCCGCCGGTGACAACGTCCTGCGGCGGGTGGCTGCGACGTTGCGGGGACGGGTTCGCGAGACCGACCTGATCGCGCGCATGGGCGGCGACGAGTTTGCTGTCCTCGCGCCGAAGTCGGCGAGCGGACGGGGCGATGCAGTTCGCCGAGGACCTGCGGGCGGGGATCGGAGAGCAGGACCCCGACGACGACGTGCCCGCGGTCAGCGCCAGCATCGGGATCGCGACCTTCGGCGGGCCGGAGCGTGGTGCCGACGCGGTTCTGGAGAGCGCCGACCAGGCGATGTACAGGGCGAAGGAGCGGGGTGGGGACCAGGTGGCGATGTATGAGGCCAGCGGAGACCGGCCGCGCAGGGAGCGCCGCCAGAGCCCCGCCGCCAGGATCCGTGCCGCGCTCGACGCGGACCGCCTCACCCTGCACAGCCAGCCGATCGTCGAGCTCGGCTCGGGGCGGGTGGCGAGGCACGAGCTGCTGCTCAGGATGGAGACCGAGGAGGGCGAGCTGGTGCCCGCCGGTGAGTTCATCGAGGCCGCCGAGCGAAGCGGGGTGGTGGTCGAGCTCGACCGCTGGGTGATCGCACACGGGCTCGAGCTGATGGCCGACCGGGCCCGGGCCGGCAGCCCGGTCTCGATCCACGTCAACCTCTCGGGCTCGTCGATCACCGACCTCGAGGTGCTGGCGTTCATCGAGGGGCGGCTCGGGGAGGGCACCGCCGACCCTTCTCGGATCACCTTCGAGATCACCGAGACGGCGGCGATCGGCGGCTTCGAGACGGCGGCGATCTTCGCCGACCGACTGACCGAGTTCGGCTGTCAGGTGGCGATCGACGACTACGGGGCCGGGATCGGTCCCTTCCACTACCTCAAGCACCTGCCCTTCGACCTGATCAAGATCGACGGGCACTTCGTCCGCGACCTGCCGACCAGCGACGTCGACCAGCTCACCGTGAAGGCGATCGTCGGCATCGCCCGGGGCCTCGGCAAGGAGACGATCGCCGAGTACGTGGAGAGCGAGCGCACCGAGGCCCTGCTGCGCTCCTTCGGCGTCGATATGGCCCAGGGCTTCCACCTGGGACGACCGGCGGCGCTAAGCGAGACCCTCGGCTGAACCCGCCTCCCGGCGGTCCGGGCTCAGTTCCCGGTGACGTCCTTGGCGAAGGTCTCGAAGGCGTTCAGGTAGCGCTCCAGGTCCTCGTCGCCGTGGGCGATTGACAGCGTCCACTCCTCCTCGACACCCGGCGTCATGAAGATGCCGTGGTTCATGTGGTAGAGCCAGGCCAGGGTCGAGAGGTCGTCGTCGACCTTGGTCAGGTAGTCGCGGTACTCGTACATCGGCTCGGGCGAGAAGATCACGCAGCCCTTGGCGCCCAGGCCCTGGGTGTAGGCGGGGAGGCCGTACTCGTCGATCAGCCCCTGACAGCCCTCGAGCAGCGCGTTGTTCTTCCTGTCCAGCTCGGCGTAGGCATCCTCGGTGAGGACCTCGTTCAGGGTCGCCTCCGCCGCAGCCATCACCAGAGGGTTGCCGTTGAAGGTGCCGATCTGGTGCACCTTGTCGGTGGCGACCACCTCGCCGAGCTCGGCGGTCATCCCGATCGCCCCGCCCGGGTAGCCGCCGCAGACCGCCTTCGCCAGGGCGACCATGTCGGGCTGCACGCCGAATCGCTGGGTGGCGCCTCCGTAGGCGATCGTCGCCCCGGTCTTCACCTCATCGAAGATCAACTGGACGCCGTGCGCGGTGCATAGCTCGCGGACCCGCTCGAGATAGCCCTCGCGCGGCGGGATGATGTTGATGTTCATCATCGCCGGCTCCATGATCAGGCCGGCCACCTTGCCCTCGTGCTTGGCAAGGATCGCCTCGAGGATCTCGGCGTCGTTGAAGGGGACCGGCACGGTCAGGTCGGTGAGCGCCTTCGGGTAGCCCTCGCCGAAGGGGACCGGGTTGGGGCTCTCGCGGGGCCCCAGCTCGTCGAGGCCCGGGTAGCAGGAGACCATCACCGCATCGTGGTGGCCGTCGTAGGAGCCCTCGATCTTGATCACCATGTCGCGGCCGGTGGCGCCCCGGGCGAGGTGGATCGCCGCCATCGTCGACTCGGTGCCCGAGTTGGTGAAGCGCCACTGGGGCAGGTTGAAGCGCTTCGACAGCTCCTCGGCGACGGCGATCGAGCCCCCGGTCGGGGCGGCGAAATGGGTGCCCTCGTCGACCCTGGCCTTGACCGCGGCGCCGACGATCGGGTTGGCGTGGCCGATGCACATCACGCCGAAGCCGTTGTGGAAGTCCACGTACTCGCCGCCGTCGACGTCCCAGACGCGCGAGCCCTCCCCGCGCTCGATGTAGACGGGCCAGGGGTCGGTCGCCTGGAATGAGGAGGGGACGCCGTTCGGCATCACCTTGGTCGCGCGTTGGAAGTACTCGCTGGAGGTGCCGGTGCGCTCCTTGTAGGAGCCGATCTGCTGCTCCGTCAACGACTTGACCAGATCCCGGTCGATTGCCTGTGTCTCCCCGGTGCTGCTCTCGACTCCCATTCGTCTCCTTCTTACTCGGTTTCGTGGAGCCTAACCTGACCTGCCCCGGCGCACACCCGACGTGGGACCTTTCAGCTGCCTATATGGCGCTTCAAAGGTCCCACGTCTCCCTGAGCTGGGCCCGCTTGATCTTTCCGCTCGTCGTCTTTGGCAGATCTTCGGCAAATTCGACCAGGCGGGGGAACTTGTAGGGGGCGGTCTCGCGCTTGCAGTGCTCCTGCAGCTCCTGCGCCAGCTCCTCCGAAGGCGCCCCATCGCGCAGCACGACCACGGCGCGGACCACCGAGCCCCGGACCGGATCGGGAGCGGCGACGGCGGCGGCCTCGGCGACGCGCGGGTGGGTGAGCAGCGCCGACTCGACCTCGAACGGGCCGATCCTGTACCCGGAGGAGAGGATGATGTCGTCGTCGCGGCCCTCGAAGAAGAGGTACCCCTGCTCGTCGGCTCGGACCAGATCACCGGTCCTCCACCACTCCCCGTCGAAACCGGAACCGTCGAGATACCGGGAGAAGAAGGTCGGGCAGGATGCGACGCGGAGCTGCAGCTCGCCGTCGGCCACCCGTGTCTCGAAACCGGGCAGGGGCCGGCCCATCGAGCCCTCGCGGACCGGCTCCCCCGCGAGGTTGCCGGTCACCTGCCCGGTCTCGGTCTGGCCGTAGCCGTCGGCGATCTCGAGGCCGGTCGCCACGCGGAAGGCGCCGATCACCTCGGGGTTGAGCGGCTCGCCGGCGGAGACCATTCGCCGCACCGACGGCAGCGTGCGCAGGGTTGCACGCTTCGCCAGCATCCGGTACTCGGTCGGCGCCTGGCAGAGGACGTTGACGCCGAGTCTCTCGACAAGATCGAGGCGCTCGGCCGGGTCGAAGCGGCCGTTGTGCAGCACCGCGGTCGCCCCGGTCAGCCAGGGGGCTAGGAACACGTTTCGCGCCGACTTCGACCAGCCGGTCGCGGTGGTGCACCAGGCCAGATCCCCGCCGCGGCTGCCGAACCAGTGCTCGGCCTGGGCACGGTTGCCAAGCAGGTAGCGGTAGGCATGGACAACCCCCCTGGGTCCGCCGGTCGTGCCGGAGGTGAAGACGATCAAGGCCGGATCGGAACCGTCCATCTCGGCCATCTCCACGGGGGTCTCCTGGGGGAGGTCCTCGTCGAGGACCTCGGCGACCTCGTCGAGGGTCATCGCCGGGACGCCCTCGGGCAGCTCCGCGAGCAGCGCCTCCTCGCCGACGGCGAGCGAGGGATCCGCCACGTCGACCCTGAACTCGAGATCGTGACGGCGCAGCTGCGTATTGCAGGGCAGGGCCACGGCGCCCATGCGCCAGCAGGCCAGCATCGCCAGCACCCACTCGATGCGGTTGCCGATCAGCATCAGCACCACGTCGCCGCGGTCCACGCCACGCGCCGCGAAGGCCCCCGATAGGCCTGCGCTGCGCGCGATCAGCTCGCCGAAGTGCCAGTCGCGCCGCCGCCCCTCGACGTCGATCTCGACGACCCCCAGCTTCGATGACGGGAAGGCCTCGAGCAGGTCCTCGATCAGGTTCACATCGGGCAGTCTGCCTCAGTCGCCGAGCCGAAGCGGGCTCGGAGCGCTAGGGGATCGAGCGCCTGACCTCGCATCCCGTCGCGGTATCGCGTCCGGGACCGCCGATGCAGGTGTCGTGCCCGCCGCCGCCGACCAGGTGGTCTGATCCGGGGCCACCGATCAGCACGTCGTCACCCCCGCCTCCGTGCAGGGTGTCGACACCGGAGCCGCCGCAGAGGGCGTCCTTGCCGTCGGCGCCGCTCAGGCTGTCGTTCCCGGCGAAGCCGTCGACACCGTCGCTGCCGCTGGTCGGCTGGAGCTCCGGAGTCGTCGAGGAGTCGTCGCCGAGCGTGCCGACCCGGTTGACCACGGTCCCGCGACAGCTGACCAGCTCGTAGGCACCGATATCGCAGCGACCGCCGCTCGTCCTCGGCACTCCGCGGGCGTCGGAGAAGGGGCAGCCGCCCGAAGGGTCGCCCGCGTCGATCGCAGGGCTGCGGGGCTCGAGCGCGTCGGTGAACGCCCGCCCGAAGGGTCCGCCGTTGAAGTGCTCGGAGGGGTCGAGCAGCGGGTCGACCGGGCTCACCGAGGTGCCGATCTGATCGCCGTTGACGGGGGCGAGCCGGCAGGCCTCGGCGTCTCCGACGATGTTGTACCCGCGGCTCTGGAAGTGGGTCGCGAGCGGCTCGGGGTCGAAGCAATCGGGCTGTGTCCCGTCGCTCGTGTCGCTGTCGGTGTTCTTGGCGAGGATCGTGTCGGCGAGACTCACAGTGGTGGAGTGACCGCTGTCGTTCTGCGCGGCGATCCCGCCGATGTCACCCGCGTTCCTGGTGATCGTCGAGCTGAGGATCGTCGCGGTCGTGTCGCGAATCCGCATCGCGCCGGCCGCGGCGGCGGTGTTGCTGTTGATGGTCGCGTTGGTGATCTCATACGAGCCGCCGAAGGCATAGATTGCGCCGCCGAGCGACCCGGCCCGGTTGTAGCTCATCTGGGAGCGCTCGAGGTCCACGCCGGCCGTATCGGAAGTGGAGGCGAGGCCGCCACCGAAATCGGCATGGTTGGAGAAGAACTTGGAGTCGCGGACCTCGGTCAGGCCTCCGGCCGCGGTGAAGATGCCGCCGCCGAAGCCCGAGTCGGCCTCGTTGCTGGAGATCTCGGTGCGGCTGAGCACGGTGTGGCCCTGGGTGTAGATGCCCCCGCCCTGATCGCCGCTGCCGGTGACGCTGTTCCCGGAGACCATGCCGCCGTACATGTAGAGGGCGCCCTCTACCCGGACGCCGCCGCCGCGCGCGATCGCGTCGGCGTCGCGGGGGCCCACGCCGCCGGCGATCGTGATCCCGTAGAGGCTGGTCCCGCCGCTGTGGACCTCGAGGACCCGGTCCCCGGTGGAGTTGCCCGACCCGTAGATGGTCGCGTCCCCGGGTCCGGCGCTGCGGATGTCGAGGTTCTCCGTGACGTCGAGATCGCCCTGGCAGAAGTCGTCGCTCCCACAGGAGGGCTGGTTCCCGAGGGTGTAGGTGGTCGGCTGCAGGACCACGGTGTCGAGGCCGGGGCTGGCGTTCGCGGCCAGCACCGCCTCGCGCAGCGAGCAGTTCCCCTGCGCGCAGCTGTCCGGTAGCGGATCATCGGTGCGGGTCACCGTGAAGGTCGTCCCGGCGAAGGCCGGGGCGGCGAGGACGGCGCTAAAGGTGCAGATCAGCGCCAGGGCGCCGAGGATGGCTGCGGCTGTGTGCTTGGCTCGGTTCATGACCGCAGCCTAGGTCCGGGGTGGCGCGCGCGGAACGCACCCAAGGGGTGGTTTGGCCCACCCCTATGGCTCGTAGAGCTTGACGATCCTCACGGTGCCGTCGGGCGCGGCCTCGACGCAGAGGTTGCAGAGAACGCACTCGTCGAGGTTCGAGGCGACGATCTCGACCCCGCCCTCGCCGGCCTTGAAGATGTCCACCGGGCAGACCTCCTCGAGCCGCCTGGCGAGCTCGGCGTCGCCGGAGACCGAGGCGTCGACCTCGACCGCGATGAAGGTGCCGTCGTGCTCGGCGCTCATCCGGCCTCCAGCCTCTCCTTCACGGCCTCGGGAATCTCGTCGATCCGCTCCACCACCCGGATCCCGGCGGACTCGAGGCGGGCGATCTTCTCGGTCGCGGTGTCCTCCTTGCCCTCGACGATCGTCCCGGCGTGCCCGAAGCTCATCCCCTGCATCTCCGCGTCGTCCATGAACTTGCCGGCCATGAAGGCGACGATCGGGAGGCGGGAGTCGTTCTCCGCCACCCACTCGGAGAGCTGCGCCTCCATCCGGCCTCCGGGCTCGGTGTAGATGACGATCGCCTCGGTCTGCTCGTCGGCCTCGAAGTAGGGCATCAGCTCGGCGTAGGTGGAGCCGATGATCGCGTCGCCGCCGATCGAGATCGCGGTCGAGACCCCGAGCCCCGCCTGGGTCAGCGAGGAGGAGATCTCGGTGGTCATGCCGCCCGAGCGCGACATCACCCCGACGGCGCCGGGCGCGTAGGCCTTCGCCGCGTCCTTTGCCGGGCCGCCGATGCCGCCCATCTTGCAGACCCCGGGGACGATCAGGCCGAGGCAGTTGGGGCCGATGATCCGCGCCCCGCGAAGCCCGGCGAGCTCGACCATCTCGGCGACGTCGCGACGGGGGATTCGCTCGGTGACGACGACGATCAGCTTCACCCCGTTCTCGATCGCCTCCAATACCGCGTCCTTGGTGAATGCGGGGGGGACGGTGACGACCGAGCCGTCGACCGGCGCGCCGTGATGCTCGACCGCCTGGCCGACGGTGTCGAACACGGGGACGCCATGGACCTCGCGGCCCTTGCGCCCGGGCGTGACGCCCCCGACCACCTTGGAGCCGTAGTCGAGGCACTCGCGGGTCAGGTTGACGGCCTCGCGCCCGGTGATCCCCTGGACGATGAAGGTCGTGTCCTCGCTTAGGAGTATCGACATTCGGGCTTCACCCCCCACCCGATCATTTGCGACCGCGGAAGCGAGCGAGCAAGGCTTCCCTGCCTGTGGATGCGAGTGAGCGAGAGCAGAGCAAATGATCGGAAATTCATTCTGCTCCCTGGATCTTGGCGACGGCCCTGCCGGCCGCCTCCCACATCGAGACCGAGCGGTCGCAGTACTCGACCCCGTAGCGCTCGAGGATCTTGAAGCCCTCCTCCTCCCAGGCACCTGGGATGCGGAATATCGCGATCGTCTCGGCGGGATCCTTACCGAGCTCGAAGCACGCCTTGATCACCCCGCGGGCGACGATGTCGACCCGGGTGTTGGAGACGATCGACATCATCACGGCGATCTTCGAGACGCCGTCCTTCTGGAGAACCTCCTTGGCGAGCCCGCAGGACTTGGCGACGGAGGGATTGCCGCCGATCTCGGAGTAGTTGGCGGGGCGGCCTCCCTGGCTGCGCACCGCGTCGGTCAGGGTCAGGGAACCGCCACCGGCGCCGATCACCAGTCCCAGGTTGCCCTCGAAGCCGTGGTCCTTGCCCTGGATCACGCCTCGGTGGTCGGCGGCGTCGATCGCCGCCACGTGGCGCTCGAAGTCGCTCGGCTCGTAGGGCTCGCGGGTGTCGTCGGGAGTGAGGCCCAGCTCCGTCTCGAGCAGCGCCTTCTGGCGGGGCTTTGCCTCGTTCTCCATCTCCATGTGGGCGTCGAGGGCGACGAAGCTGCCGTCGGCGAGCTCGGCCAACGGGTTGATCTCCGCCAGGGTCATGTCGCGCTCGCGAAACAACCTCGCGAGGCGCGCCAGCACCGGCGTCGCCCGGTTCAGCGCCGACCCGGTGACGCCGGTCGCCGCGATCACCTGCTTGGCCTCGAAATCGGCGATCGGCAGGAGGTTCGAGAGGTGACCGCGCCCGACGTGCTCGGGGTGCTGCTCGGCAACCTCCTCGATGTCGATCCCGCCCATGTCGCTGAACAGCATCAGCGGCTGCTTGCGGGTGCCGTCCCAGACGACCCCGGCGTAGTACTCCTGCCTGACCTCGGCCTTCGGGTCGACCAGGACCCCGCGCGGCATCTGGCCGCCGATCTCCAGCTCGAGGATCGCCGCCGCGTGGGCCTCGGCCTCCTCGGGCGTATCGGCGAACTTGACCCCGCCCGCCTTCATCCGCCCGCCGCTGAGGACCTGCGACTTGACCACCACCGGCCCGCCGATCTCCTCGGCGGCGACGCGCGCCTCCTCGGCGCTGCGGCAGAAGCCGTACCGGGTAACCGGGATGCCGGCAAGCTCGACGATCCGCCGTGACTCGTACTCGAAGAAGCGCATTGGCGGGCGGGAACCCTACTTCAAGCGGCGCGGGCGGCGTCCGTGGCGCCCGCCGCTAACCTGCGCACGCCGATGCCCGAAGGGAGCAGGATGACGAAGTCCATCCGGGCTGCAGGCGCAGCCGCAATCCTCCTCGCCGCTCTCGCTCTCTCCGCCTGCGGGGGCACGGTGATCGACGACGCCAAGGCCGAGGACCAGATCCGGGCGAACGTCGAGCACAACCTCGGGATCAAGGTCTCGGTCGAATGCCCCACCGGGGTCGAGGTCGAGGCGGGGCGCACCTTCTCCTGCACCGTCAGGACCCGCAAGGGCGAGAAGGCGAAGGCAGTCCTGAGGATCATCAACTCGGACGCCGACGTGCACTTCATCGCGCTGCGGGCAGTCAAGTAACGGATGCAACTAGGCTGATTGCCCCGCTCCGCGCCGCAAGCGACGGTCAGGCAGAATGGTTTGTGGGGACAGAGGGGGAGATGTCGGGACGAGCTAGAGAAGGAGTAGTGAGAAACAAGCCGTGAGCCAGACCACCACTGCCGCGACGCCGACCAAGCACGCAAGACTGATCTCCTGGGTCGAGGAGATCGCCGAGCTGACCCAACCCGAAGCGATCTACTGGTGCGACGGCTCGGCGGAGGAGTACGACCGCCTCGCGGGCGAGCTGGTCGAGGCCGGGACCTTCGAGCGGCTCTCCGAGGCGAAGCGCCCGAACTCCTACCTGGCGCTATCCGATCCCGGCGACGTCGCCCGGGTGGAGGACAGGACGTTCATCTGCTCGCCGCGCGAGGCTGACGCCGGCCCGAACAACAACTGGGCCGAGCCCGAGGTGATGCGAGACACCCTCAACGGCCTGTTCTCCGGTTCGATGAAGGGCCGCACGATGTACGTGGTCCCCTTCTCGATGGGGCCGCTCGGCTCCCACATCTCTCACATCGGCGTCCAGCTCACGGACTCCGCCTACGTCGCGGTCTCGATGAGGATCATGACCCGGATGGGCGCCGGGGCGCTGGAGGCGCTCGCCGAGGACGGCACCTTCGTGCCATGCGTGCACTCGGTGGGGATGCCGCTGGCCGACGGTGAGGAGGACGTCCCCTGGCCCTGCAACGCCGACAACAAGTACATCGTCCACTTCCCCGAGGAGCGGGAGATCTGGTCCTACGGCTCCGGCTACGGCGGGAACGCTCTCCTTGGGAAGAAGTGCTTCGCCCTGCGGATCGCCTCGGCGATGGCCCGCGATCAGGGGTGGATGGCAGAGCACATGCTGATCCTCAAGCTGACTTCGCCCGAGGGCGGGGTCAAGTACCTTGCCGGCGCCTTCCCGTCGGCCTGCGGCAAGACGAACCTCTCGATGATGGTCCCGAGCCTTCCCGGCTGGAAGGTGGAGACGATCGGCGACGACATCGCCTGGATGAAGATCGGCGACGACGGCCGCCTCTACGCGGTCAACCCCGAGTACGGGTTCTTCGGGGTCGCGCCGAACACCAGTCCGAAGACGAACCCCAACGCGATCAAGACGATCGCCGAGAACTCGATCTTCACCAACTGCGCGAAGACCGAGGACGGTGACATCTGGTGGGAGGGAATGACCGACCAGCCGCCCGCCCGGCTGACCGACTGGCACGGGGAGGAGTGGACGCCGGGCTCCGAGGGCACCGCGGCGCACCCCAATGCCCGCTTCACGACCCCCGCCGCCCAGTGCCCGGTGATCGCCCCCGAGTGGGAGGATCCCGACGGCGTTCCGATCGACGGTTTCCTCTTCGGCGGGCGCAGGGCGACGGTGCTGCCGCTCGTCCACGAGGCCTTCGACTGGGAGCACGCGGTCTTCATGGGGGCGACGATGTCCTCCGAGACCACGGCCGCCCAGGCCGGCGCGGTCGGGGAGCTCCGCTTCGACCCGATGGCGATGCTGCCGTTCTGCGGCTACAACCTGGCCGACTACTTCTCCCACTGGCTGACCCTCGGCCGGCGCGACGGGATCAAGCTGCCCCGCGTCTTCTACGTCAACTGGTTCCGCAAGGACGCCGACGGGAGCTTCCTCTGGCCCGGCTTCGGCGAGAACAGCCGCGTCCTGGAATGGATCTTCAGGCGCTGTGACGGCGCGGCCGAGGCGGTCGAATCTCCGATCGGCCTGCTTCCGGCGGAGGGAGCGATCAACGTCGAGGGCCTCGAGATCTCGGCCGAGGCCGTGCGCGAGCTGACCACGGTCGATGCGGCGCTCGTGCGCGAACAGCTTCCCCAGGTCGAGGAGTACCTGGCGACCTACGGCGACCGCCTCCCGCAGGAGGTCACCGATCAGCTCGAAGCGCTGAAGGACCGCCTCGGCGGGTGATCATCTCGATCCTCATGCGGCGCCTGCGTGAGGGCAAGACGTATGAGGATTTCCGCGAGGCCTGGCTTCCCGACAAGGGGTTCGGGATCCCAACCCGGGTGATCAGCGGGGAGGGGCTCGACGACCCGCGGGAGATCGTCACGATCGGGTTCAGCGAGATGGAGCCCGGCGGTGTGGAAGCCTTTCTCTCCAGGGTCGGCCCCCAGGAGGCGGTGCGCCACGATCGCATCGCGGAGGTGATTGAGCCCGAGATGACCCGCGCCTTCTACCTCCAGGTCGCGGACGACGACCTGACCGAAGCCCCCGAGCGCTGACCGGAGAGACGACGGTGGCCTGGTGTGGCCCGGACCGCTCGCGAGCCCGGCCGGGGCGGATTAGACTCGGCTCACTGTCATCGTCGGCAACCAAGGCCGGCGGCGACGTCCGACCGTGACGGTTGGTTCTCGGGCTGGCGACGAGCTGACTCCTAGGCTCGGTGTCGACCCAAAGGTCTGACTTCCATGCGTTGTGTCGCTCGCCGCCGCCCGAGGATCGCCGGCCTGACTTGATAGGAGCGTGGCATCGCCCCCAGTGAGGTCTGTCGGCCAGCGGTCCGTCCGTTGGCAACAGATCAAACGAAAGGACCGATGCAGATGATCGTGATCGGCACGGACACCCACAAGCAGACCCACACCTGCGCCGCCGCAAAGAGCGGGACCGGCGAGCTTTCGGGCGGGCTCACCGCGGCGGCCCGGAAACCTGGCTTTCGCGAGCTGCTCGATTGGGGCCGCTCGCTTGACTGCGAGCGGATCTGGGCGCTGGAGGACTGCCGCCACGTCTCGGGCTCCTTTGAGCGCTTCCTGATCGACCGTGGCGAGCGCGTCGTCCGCGTCCCGCCGAAGCTGATGGGCGAGAGCCGCCGCGCCGAGCGCAGCCGCGGCAAGTCCGATCAGATCGACGCGATCGCGATCGCCAGGGCAGCGATCGAGCAGGACCCCTCGACGCTGCCCGCCGCCCACCTCGACCAGGCAGCGCTTGAGCTGAAGCTCCTCTGCGACCATCGCGAGGACCTCATCCGCTCGCGCTCGGAGGACCAGCAGCGCCTGCGCTGGCACCTGCACGACCTCTGGCCCGAGCTCGAGCCGCCCGCCGGCTGCCTCGACCGCCTCGTCTGGCTCGAGCGCGTCGCCCGCAAGCTCTCACGAGCTGAGCAGAGTGCGCGGGTCCGCATAGCCCGAGAGCTGGTTCGGGCGATCCGCGAGCGGACCCGCCGCGCCACAGAGCTCGAGCGCGAGATCAGCGCCCTGGTCAAGGCCCGCGCCCCCGAGCTGCTCGAGCTGCCCGGTTGCGGAGCTCTCAGCGCCGCCAAGCTGGTGGCCGAGACCGCCGGCGTCGCTCGCTTCTCTTCAGACGCGAAGCTCGCCCGCCTCGCCGGGGTGGCTCCGATCCCCGCCTCCTCGGGGATCCGCCACCGCCACCGCCTCGACCGCGGCGGCAACCGCCAGCTCAACTGCGCCCTTCACCGGATCGCCGTCACCCAGGGACGGGTGCATCCCCCCGCCCGCGAGTTCCTGGCCAAAAAGCAGGCCGAGGGCAAGTCCAGGATGGAGGCGCTTCGCTGCCTGAAGCGCCATCTGGCACGCCGAGTCTGGAAGGTTCTGATTGATTCTGAGAGGGAGAGATCCATCAATACCGTCGACCCAGAGAGAGATCAGCTGACCCCGCAATTTGCGGCGGCGGCTTGACATAGGAGCAACTCATGAGCGAGGAGATGACGAAGTACCAGCTGGCCGAGTCCGAGATCCCCACCGCCTGGGTCAACCTGCTGCCCGATCTCCCGGGTGAGCCCCTGCCGCCGCTCAACCCCGAGACAGGGGAGCCGGCCGGGCCGCCTGACCTCACCCCGATCTTCCCGATGGGGCTGATCGAGCAGGAGGTATCGATCGAGCCCGAGATCGAGATCCCGGAGGAGGTGCGCGAGGTCTACAAGCTCTGGCGGCCGACCCCGCTGATCCGCGCCAGGCGCCTGGAGCGGGAGATCGATACCCCGGCCCATATCTACTTCAAGTACGAGGGGGTCTCACCGGCGGGCTCGCACAAGCCAAATACCGCGGTGCCGCAGGCCTACTTCAATCGCGAGGCCGGCATCCGCAAGCTCGCCACCGAGACGGGCGCCGGCCAGTGGGGCTCGGCGCTGGCGCTCGCCTGCCGGCTGTTCGGGATGCAGTGCGAGGTGTTCATGGTCGGCGTCTCGTATGACCAGAAGCCCTACCGCCGGGCGATGATCGAGACCTGGGGAGGGACCGTACATCGCAGCCCGTCCGAGGAGACCGAGGCCGGCCGCTCCCAGGCCGAGCACACCACGGGCAGCCTCGGCATCGCGATATCCGAGGCGGTCGAGGTCGCGGCCGGCAGCGAGGACACCAACTACTCGCTCGGCTCGGTGCTGAACCACGTCTGCCTTCATCAGACGGTGATCGGTACCGAGGCGATCGCCGCGATGGAGATGGCCGGGGAGTACCCCGACGTCGTGGTCGGCTGCGTCGGAGGCGGATCCAACTTCGCCGGCGTCGCCTATCCGTTCATCCGCGCCAACCTCCGCGAGGGAAAGCAGACCCGGTTTGTCGCCGCCGAGCCCGCCGCCTGCCCGACCCTGACCCGGGGCGTCTACGCCTACGACTTCGGTGACACGGTGGGGATGACCCCGCTGATGCCGATGTACACGCTGGGCCACGACTTCGTGCCCCCGCCCGTGCACGCCGGCGGGCTTCGCTATCACGGCGATGCGCCGAGCCTCTGCGCCCTGGTCAAGGCCGGGCTGGTCGAGGCCACGGCGATCCCCCAGAACGCGGCCTTCGAGGCCGCGATTCGCTTCGCCGGTTGCGAGGGGATCATTCCCGCCCCCGAGCCCGCTCACGCGATCCGGGCCGCCTTCGAGGAGGCGGAGGCGGCGAAGCAGGCGGGGGAGGAGCGGGTGATCCTGGTCAACGTCTGCGGCCACGGCCATTTCGACATGGCCGCCTACAGCGCCTACCTCGCCGGGGAGCTCGAGGACCTCGAGTTCTCCGAGGTCGAGATGGAGGCGGCGCTCGAGCGGCTCCCGGACGCGCCGGCGATCGCCTGAGACACCCGAGGGGCGGACCCCGGCGCCGAGCGGGCGTTCCCGGCGGCATATCCCCCGTTTTGCCCATTCGGCGGATGGGAAACCGGGGTGCACCCCCAGGGCTAGATTTCGAGGAAACCCCTGGGGGGGCTTGCGAATCGCGGTTACCCCGGAACATCCTTCAGCGCATGGGCCTCGGCCTCCGGACCTGCGCAGGGCGATGCTTGGCGATCGGCGGGCTGATCGCCTGCGCTTCGGCGCTCGCCCCGGGCGCCGCGGCCGCCGCCTACACCAAGCACACCGTCAGCTATGACCTCGACTCCCCGGTTTCGCCCCCCACTCTGAACAGCCTCGATCTCTACGTTCCCTCCGGGCTCAGCCCGGGTGACCGGCGTCCGCTCGTCGTCTACGTGCACGGAGGCGGCTGGCTCCGGGGAGACAAGGGCAACCAGATCCTCGCCAAGGCCAACCTGTTCACCGGCGCGGGCTACCTGTTCGCCAGCCTCAATTACCGCCTCTCACCCGATCCGATCGACCTCACCGACCCCGATCGCGTCCTGTTCCCCGACCACCCCCACGACGTCGGTGAGGCGGTCGGCTGGCTCAACCGCAACGTCGCCGCCTACGGAGGCGATCCGACCCGCATGGTGCTGAGCGGGCACTCAGCCGGCGCCCAGCTCGTCTCCCTGTTGGGGACCGACCCGACCTACGTCCAGTCCTACGCCGTGCCCCCGGCGCGGATTCGCGGTGTCATCTCGCTCGACACCGCAGGTTTCGACATAGTCGCCCGCGCCTCCTCGCCCAATGCCGCCCTCTACTACAACGCCTTCGGCACCCCCGCGGAGAACGCGGTGAGCGACGCGTGGAGGAGGGGCTCGCCGATCCGCTACGCCGGGCCCGAGGACCCTCCGTTCCTGCTGGTCACCCAGCAGCGAGCGAAGAGCGGCGCCAACAACCGGGCGATGGCGACCAGCCTCGGGCAGGATCCGGCCACCTCGGTGCTCCAGGTCCCGCTCGACCACGAGGGGATCAACGACGCCGTTGGCGCCCCCGGCGATCCCACCGGGGAGACGGCCGCGATCATGACGTTCATCGATCGCGTCACTGCCCCCGCGGGGGCGACGCCACCGCGCGCGAAGATCAGGCGGCATCCACCCAGGCATGTGAGGACGCGCAAGCTGCGGCTGAAGGTGTCCTTCACCTTCCGATCGAAGCCGGCAGGCGCCCGTTTCGAGTGTCGGATCGACACGAGGAGGTTCTCCCCCTGCGGCTCACCACGCAGCTACCGAGTGGGCGTCGGCCGCCACACCTTCCTCGTCAGGGCGCGCAAGGGCGGCCTGACGGGGCCGCCATCACGGTTCCGATTTCGGGTGCTGCGAAGGGCCCGTTGAAGTCCAGCGCATTGGTCAACTAGCTCCCCCCGTAGGCCTCGGCCAGCTCGGGGTCCTTCTCGGCCAGCATGTCGGCCAGCTCGACCATCACCTTGCACTGCTTCCAGGTCGCGTCGTCCTGCATCTTGCCGTCGATCATGTGGACGCCGCGGCCGTCCGGGATCGCCTCCAGCACCTTGCGGGCGAAGCGCACCTCCTCCGGCGGGGGGCTGAACACCTTCTTGGCGATCCCGATCTGAACCGGGTGCAGCGACCAGGCGCCGACGCAGCCCATCAGGAACGCTGCCCGGAACTGGGTCTCGCATCCGGCCGTGTCCTTGATGTCGCCGAAGGGCCCGTAGAAGGGCAGGATGCCGGTCGCGGCACAGGCGTCGACCATGCGGGCGATCGAGTAGTGCCAGAGGTCCTGCTGGACGCTGACCCGGTTCTCGCCCGGCTCCTCAGGGTCCTCCGGATCCTCCATCACTCGGTAGCCCGGGTGACCGCCCCCGACCCGGGTGGTCTTCATCCGCCTCGACGCCGCGAGGTCGGCAGGACCGAAGCTCATTCCCTGCATGCGGGGGCTGGCGGCGGCGATCTCCTCCAGGTTGACCACGCCCTGGGCGGTCTCGAGGATCGCGTGGATCAGGATCGGTCGCTCCAGCTTCGCCTTCGCCTCGAGCTGGGCGAGCAGCCGGTCGACATAGTGGATATCCCAGGCGCCCTCGACCTTGGGGATCATCACCACCTCGAGCACCTCGCCGATCTCGGTGACCAGGGTCGTCAGGTCGTCGAGCACCCAGGGGCTCTCGAGCGCGTTGACGCGGCTCCAGAGCGAGGTCTGGCCGAGGTCGGACTCCTTCGCGGCCTTGACCAGTCCGGCTCGCGCCGCCTCCTTGCGGTCAACCGGGATCGCGTCCTCGAGGTTGCCCAGCAGGATGTCCGTCTGCGCGGCTATGTCGGGAGCCTTGGCGACCATCTTCTCGTTGGAGAAGTCGAGGAAATGGATCATCCGCGACGGCCTGACCGGAATCTCGGTAAGCGGCTCCGGGGCGCCGATCGCCATCGGCGCGAGAAAGTCCCTTGGGTTTCTCACAGCGGCGAAATCTACATGGGCGCCGGTTGCGGCGATTCGCCGGGCAGCCGCGATTTGCCGCTGGAGCGGCCGCTAGATTGCGCGCTGAGATGGCGTTCTCCGACGACCGTGGCAGCACCCAGGACTGGCTGCTCCCCGAGGACCGTGAGAGCTACACCGCCTCGAACGGCAGGCCCACCGAAGACGGACGCCTCGAAGAGGCGATCACCCTGGCGAAGGCTTCCGCCGAGGTCGCGGTTGAGGCCGAGCAGCGGGCGCTGGTCGCGGGGAACGAGTCGGAGGCGAGGATGCAGCAGATCCTCTACGTCGCCCGCGCCTCGGCCGAGGTTGCGGTCGAGGCTGAACAGCGGGCGACCAGGGCCGGCGCCGACGCCGAGTCGCGGCTGGGGGAGCTGACCGAGCGGGTCGAGCTGGCGCTCGCCAAGATCGAGGCGAGGGAGCGGGCCACCCGGCGCCGTGCCTTCGAGGCCGAGCGCGAAGAGGAGACCCTGCGGAGCTTCGGGCGGCGCGCCGATCGGATCGTCCGCAGGCTGCGGCAGCTCGAGCAGGCGCCGGCGATCCTGCGCACCGCTCCGCTCAAGCCGGCGCGCTCACGCTGAGGACTCGAGCCCTTTAGAGCCGCGAAGTCGGCGTGAAGCCGGCCCGCGGTGCCGTGCGAGCGCCGCAGGTATCCTTGCGCTCACTCCGCGCCTCCCATTCCAAGTCCCGGAGCGCGCCCAACACGACTTCACGGACAGGAGAAATGGCCGTAGCAACCGACGCCTACAGCGAGAAGACGGAGATCCAGCGAGACATCACCGAGATGGTGCGCCAGTTCGCCGACGAGCAGATCATCCCCAACGCGGAGCACTTCGACCACGCCGACGAGTTCCCGGAGGCGATCGTCGAGCAGATGAAGGAGCTGGGGCTGTTCGGCGTGACGATCCCCGAGGAGTACGGGGGGATGGGCCTGGACCTCACCACCTACGCGATGATCGTCGAGGAGCTCTCGCGCGGCTGGATCTCGATCTCGGGGGTGGTCAACACCCATTTCATCGGCTCCTACCTGCTGATCAAGTTCGGGACCGAGGAGCAGAAGGACTATTTCCTGCCGAAGATGGCCACCGGGGAGATCCGCGCCGCCTTCTCGCTCTCCGAGCCCGAGGTCGGCTCCGACGTGCAGGGGATCAAGTCGACGGCGAAGCTCGGCGACGACGGCAAGTGGGAGCTGAACGGCCAGAAGATGTGGGTCACCAACGGGCTCGGGTCCGGGGTCGTCTTCGTGCTGATGAAGACCGACCCCAAGGCCGAGCCGCCCTACAAGGGGATGACCTGCTTCATCACCGAGAAGGAGCCCTGGGCGGAACAGAACAGCGGCGATCACGCAGGGCTCGTGATCCCGCCGAAGATCAAGAAGATGGGCTACAAGGGGGTCGAGTCGACCGAGCTGGTCTACGACGGCTACCGCTGCCCGCCGGAGCGCATCCTCGGTGGCGAGGACGGGATCGGCCAGGGCTTCGTGCAGATGATGGACGCGCTCGAGGTGGGGCGGGTCAACGTCGCCGCCCGCGGGGTCGGGATCGCCCAGCGGGGGCTCGAGTTGGCGCTTCGCTACAGCCAGGAGCGAAAGACCTTCGGCAAGCCGATCGCCCAGCACCAGGCGATCCAGTTCAAGCTCGCCGACATGGCCACCAAGGTCGAGGCGGCGCGCCTCATGACCCTGAAGGCGGCCCGGATGAAGGACGCCGGCGAGCGCTCCGACCTCGAGGCCGGGATGGCGAAGCTGCTCGCCTCGGAGAACGGCAAGGAGGTCGTCGAGGAGAGCTTCCGCATCCACGGCGGCTACGGCTACTCGAAGGAGTACGAGATCGAGCGCCTCTACCGCGACGCCCCGCTGCTGCTGATCGGCGAGGGGACCTCGGAGATCCAGCGGATGGTGATCGGCAAGAAGCTCCTCCAGCGCCACAAGATCTAATTCCGGTCGAATGCTCTGCTCCGCGAGTGCTCACCCGACAAACAATTCAGCCTGTGAGCACTCGCTCCGCGTCCGCTTCGACCGGGTTTCCGGCAGGTCATGAGTGACAGGCCGATCGCTCTGGTCTCCGGGGCCAACAGGGGGATCGGGCTCGAGATCGCGCGCCAGCTCGCCTCCCAGGGGTACCGGGTCCTGGTCGGGTCCCGCGACCTCGGGGCCGGTGAGCGGGAGGCGGGCCGGATCGAGCAGGTGGGCGGCAGCGCCTCCGCGGTCGAGCTCGACGTGGCGAGCCCCGAGAGTGTCGATCGCGTCGCCGGCGACCTCGGCTCCGATCCGGGACGCCTCGACGTCCTCGTCAACAACGCCGGCAGCTTCGGCTCGCCCGCCGGGGCGGGCGATACCGACCTCGGGGAGGCGCACGAGGTGCTCGAGACCAACCTGTTCGGCGCCTGGCGGCTGATCCAGGCTCTGCTGCCGCTGCTGCGCAGCAGCCCGCGGGGCCGGATCGTCAACGTGTCCAGCGGCGGTGGCCAGCTCGCCGAGATGGGAGGGGGAAGGGCCGCCTATCGGATCTCGAAGACCGCGCTCAACGCCCTCACCCGGGTGCTCGCCGCCGACGAGGCCGGGACGGGGATCCTCGTCAACTCCCTCTGCCCGGGCTGGGTCAGGACCCGGATGGGCGGTGAGAGCGCCACGCGCTCGGTGGAGGAGGGCGCCGACACCGCGGTCTGGCTCGCCACTCTGCCCGACGACGGACCCAGCGGCGGCTTCTTCCGCGACCGAGAGCCGATCCCCTGGTAGGCGCCCCATGGCCTCCACCGCCGATCTCATCCGCACCGCCGTGACCCGCTTCCAGGAGGAGGTGCCGGCGCTGGCGAACCTGAAGCTGGTCTTCGGCCTCGAGCTGCGCGGTCGCGGCGACATCCAGCTCTACCGGGTCGAGCTGCCGGGGCCGAAGGTGAGCAAGGATCTCGCCCGCGACGAGCGGGTCCTGGTCGAGATCGACCGCCCGACCTTCAACGAGCTTGCCGAGCGCGGCACCGTGAAGAGCTACCGGAGGGCCTACGAGACCGGCCACATCAAGGTCGAGGGGGACTCCAACGTGCTGAAGCTGATCGCCCAGGTGGTCGAGCGCCAGGAGCAGCGAGCACGGACGAAGAAGGCGCGCTAGCGGACGGGCCGATGGCGGTTGCCCGCATCGGCGCCGAGCGCCTGCCGCGGCTGCGGGCTGCCGCCCAGCTGCTGCACCGCCCGAAGGCGATCCGCTCCCCGGAGGAGGCCGTCCGCCTCGCGGCGGGCATTCAGGCCCAGGATCCCTTCGCCGCCAGACTCGGGGTCCGGGCCCGGGTTGCCGGCCCGACCGCGGCCGATGTCGACGCGGCCCGGGCCGATCGCTCCATCCTGCGCTCCTGGGCGATGCGCGGGACCCTGCACCTGGTCTCCGCCGAGGACGCGGCCTGGCTGCTGCCGCTGTTCGCGGCGCGTGAGCTGTCCTGGTCGCGACGCCGGATCGAGGAGCTGCTCGGGCTCGACCGGCGAGCCCAGCGGCGGGCGGTGAAGCGGATCGCGAGACTGCTCGCCTCCGAGGGCCTTCAGTCTCGCCAGCAGGTCCTCGCCGACCTGGAGCGAGCCGGCTTCGAGATGGCCGGGCAGAACGCCGCCTACCACGTCGGGCGCCTCGCTGTGCTCGAGGGCGTTGCCTGCCTCGGGCCGGAGGATCGAGGCAGGACCACCTACGTGCTGGCGCGGGACTGGGTCGGCGACCCGCCCAAGATCGAGCGCCCCGAGGCGATGAAGGAGCTGGCGAGGCGCTACCTGGGGGCCTTCGGACCGGCGGACGAGCGCGATCTCGCCGCCTGGTCGGGGCTCGCGCTGCGCGAATGCCGCGAGGCGATCGCGTCCATCGCGACCGAGCTGGCCGAGGTATCGGTGGCGGGCGAGCGCCGCTGGCTGCTCAGCAGCCGCCGGCCGCGGGCTCCGCGCAGCCCACTGCTGCGCCTGGTGCCCGCCTTCGACAACCATCTGATGGGCCACCGGGCACGGGAGGTTGCTGTGCCGGCCGAGCGCACAGGAGAGGTCTGGCCGGGCGCCGGCATCGTCAGGGCGACCGTGCTCCTCGACGGGGTGGCGATCGCCACCTGGGGCGCGCGGCGCAGCGGCTCCGGGATCCGCATCACGGTCGACCCGTTCAAGGCGCTGAAGGCTGGTACCGCCGTCGCGCTGCGGCGCGAAGCTGAGGAGATCGGGCGATTCGAGGGGCGCAGCGCGACGCTGACGATCGCCTGAGGCGGGTACGATGCCGCGCCGGGAGCGGGAGGGCGAAACAGACCCAAGGAGAACTCCCACCAAATGAGCGAGAAGACCCACAAGCTGAACACCGACCAGGCGACGCGCGAGGCCTCCGGCGCCCACCGCTACGGGCGCTATCTGGAGGAGTTCGAGGTCGGCGACGTCTACGAGCACTGGCCGGCCAAGACGGTGACCGAGTCCGACGATCACCTCTTCTGCCTGATCACGATGAACCACCACCCGCTTCACCTCAACGACGTCTACGCGGGCGGCTCCCAGCAGGGGCAGAACGTCGTGGTCGGGCCGCTGGTCTACTCGCTGGCACTGGGGATGTCGGTCTCCGACGTCTCCGGCAAGGCGATCGCCAACCTCGCCACCGAGGAGCTCAGCCATCCGGCGCCGGTCTTCCACGGCGACACCCTGTTCTGCGAGTCCGAGGTGCTGGAGGTCCGCCCCTCGGAGTCGAAGCCCGATCGCGGCGTGGTCAAGGTCCACACGCGCGTCTACAAGCAGGACGGGACGCTGGTGGCGGAGTTCAAGCGCGCCGTGCTCGTTCCCCGCAGGCCCTAGGATCCGACCACCCGCTACGAGGAGGACGGCATGGTCAACTTCAAGAAGCTCACCGACAGGGCCAAGGACGTGGTCGAGAAACGGGGCGGGGTGGACTCACTGAAGGAGGACGCCCAGGAGCTGCGCGACGTCGCCAAGGGGGAGGGCAGCGTCAAGGACAAGGCGAAGGCGGCCGCGGAGGCCGTCAAGGAGCCCGGCGCGCCCGGCTCCGGCGCGGAGCCCGAGCGCTCGGGTGAAAGCGGCGGCGAGGGGCCTCCCCGGCCGCCTAGCAGCGCGGCTCAATGCGCTTCGTCGGAAGCGTGCGCCGGGGGGCGTGACTCCTCGGCGAGCGAGGTGATCTCGAGCAGGCCGCGCGCCGCGTCCTGGAGGACGTCGGTGGCCTCCTCGGCCGAGCGTGCGTAGAGCTCGACCAACAGGTGGACGACGATCTCGTCGTCGTTGTGCTTGTGGAAGCGCACGTGCGTGAAGAACTCGCGGGTGCCGGCATCTCCGAAGGCGCCGAAGGTGAGCGATTCGGCCGCCTCGGGCCCCGAACAGGTCTCGACCTGGTCCTGGTCGACCGTGACCGTGCACGACGCGACCCACGGGGTGCCGGCGACCATCCTCTCCCAGCGGTCCTCCACGCCGACCACGCGGTCACCCTGGAGGGCAAGATGAGGCTGGTCGTGCATGCAGTCCAGGCACTGGACCACGGACTCCTGCACCTCGTCGATCCCCTCGGTGGGGGCGCCGGTTTCGGGGTCGATCCGCCGGATCGCGTCGTAATGGATCTGGATCTCGAGGTTCTGGGACCAGCAGCGGTAGCAGCGAAGCCACGCCGAGCGGTCTCCGTCCAGCTCGCTCATGCGTTCATTGTGGCGGAAGGCGCCGCGGGTTCCGGGGAGTCAGCCGCCGACCTGGGCAATCGCGCTCTCGAAGGGCCCAACCGATAGGCCCGGTGTGCCGAGAACCTTGCTGCCGTTGGGACCGGTCATCACGAACGATGGGGTGCCGCTGAAGCCGTAGGAAGTCGCCTGGTTGCTGGTCTTGGTCATCTCCCGCGAGAGCCCCGGATCCGTGCGGGCCGTATCCCACTTCGGAATGTCGGGCACCCCCGCCCCCTTCGCGATCGAGGTCATGAAGGGGTCGGTGACGTAGCCGGTGCCCTCGGTGCCCTGGTTGCGATAGAAGAGCTCGATGTAGTTCCATCCGCGCGACTGCTGTCCGGCGGCAAGCGCGGCAGCGCCCGCGTCCTTCGACTGAGCGCTGATGATCAGGTAGTTCCGAAACTCGATCCGCAGCTTCCCCTGGCGGACGGGGCCGTTGATCAGTTGCTGGATGACGGTTTCGGAGTACTCCTTGCAGATCGGGCACTGCAGGTCACCGAACTCGATCAGCTTCGCCTTTGCCGTCGGGGCGCCGATCGTGAGGTCGCTCTGGGGGATTCCCTTGAGCAGGTTCGCGACCAATGCCTTGCTACTCACATTCGAGGCGTTGCCGCCACTGCTGCTCGAGCCCGACTGGTTGATCAGAATGAAGACTGCGACGATCACGATCGCCCCGAAGGCCGCCGCTGCGCCCAGCTTCAGCATCCGCTGGCGGCGCTCGCTCGCCTGCGCTGCGGCCTCCTCCCGCAGGCGGGATTCCCGAAGCTTTGCTTTGCGTTCCTCGCGCTGCCGATCGGCCATCGCCGGAAGATCCTAGGCCGGATCGCTAAGCGCAGCCTGATCGCGGCGAAGCTCGTCCCCGGCGAATCGGAAGGCGCGGAACGCGTTGAGCGCGAACAGGGCCGTCATCAGCACGGCGCTGGCCACGCACCACTGGCAGATCGCGTCGATCACGAACAGCTCCAGGTAGGTCAGGTAGGCGCTGAACCCGAAGCCGACCAGCGCGAGCATCAGACCGCCGAAGCGCGCCGCGTCACCGCGGGCGATCGCGGCCGCGAGAAGGGCCACGTAGCCGACGATCCCGATCACCGCGACGTTGACCCCGGCGAGGTCTGAGTAGACGCTCTGGGCGACCGTCTGGCAGCCCCCGCCGCCGGCGAGGCAGGCTGGGGCGCCTCCACCCGACTCGGCGATCGCGATGTAGGTGGCGACGCCGATCCCCGCGACCGCGAGCCCTCCCGAGAAGCGCCGGATTGTCCGCTCCGTCGGCATGTGCCGATTCTAGGGACGGGGCTCGGGGAGTCGCTCGGCCTCCTCGCGCAGCAGCGAGTGCATGAGGACGTCGATGCTGCGGCCCTTCAGGGTCATCCAGGCCCGCAGCACGCCCTCGGCCGTGTATCCGGCCCGCTCAGCGACCCTCCGTGATCCCTCGTTGCCGACCTCGACCCCGATCCCGATCCGCTTCAGGGGTAGCGAAGCGAAGGCGTGGACGCTGAGCAGCCGCACGGCCCGGGTCGCGACCCCGCCGCGGCGCGCCTCGGCCGCCGTCCAGTAGCCGATCTCCGCCCGCCCCTCCTCGGGGTCGATGTCGTGCAGCCCGACCGAGCCGAGCAGGCGGTCCTCGCCGTCGACGACCAGCAGCGAGAGATCGGTGCCCGCCAGCCGCCGCTCCTCGCTCACCCGCAGCCAGTCGCGCGCCTCGTTCTCGCCGTAGGGAGAGGGGACCTGGGTGTAGCGGGGGATTTCCGGGTCCTGGCACGCCGCGACCATCGCCTTGACGTCGTCATCGCGCTTCAGCCGCAGGCGGAGCACCCCGTCGCCGAGGCCCCCGCCGGGAAACGGGACAGGCTCAGGCAGGGGCCGGCTCCGGGGAGCCGTGGCGCTGGGCGACCAGCTCGACCATCTCGGCGATGATCCTGTTGATCTCGAAGTCCCGCGGCGTGTAGACGCCGGCCACGCCGGCTTCGCGGAGCCGCACCGCGTCGGCCGCAGGAATGATGCCCCCGACGACCACCGGCACCTCGATGCCCTGCTCGCGCAGCAGCCGGACGATCTCCGGGATCAGCTCAAGGTGCGAGCCGGAGAGGATCGAGAGGCCGACGATGTCGACGTCCTCCTCGATCGCGGAGGAGGCGATCTCCGCGGGGGTCAGCCTGATCCCCTGGTAGACGACCTCCATGCCGACGTCGCGGCCGCGCAGCGCAACCTGCTCGGAGCCGTTCGAGTGCCCGTCGAGGCCGGGCTTGCCGATCAGGAGCTTGATCCGATGGCCGATCGCCGCCGAGACCTCGTCGACCCGGGCCCGCAGCTCGGCGAGCTGGGCGGGATCGCCGGGTGGTGCGGCCCCGTCGACCCCGGTGGGGGCCCGGTAGGCGCCGAAGGCGCGGCGCAGGACCTCGGACCACTCGCCGGTCGTGACACCCGCCTTGGCCGCCGCGATCGTCGCCGGCATGATGTTCTCGTCCTCGCTCGAGGCGACCCGCTCGAGCTCCTCGAGCGCCGCGGCCACCGCGCCCGCGTCGCGCTCCGCGCGGAAGCGCTCCAAGGCCTCGATGCACTCGCGCTCGACCTCGGGATCGGGTTCGAGGATGCCGGCGTCGGCGCCCGCAGTCAGCGGCGACTCCTCGGTCTCGGTGAAGCTGTTCTGGCCGATCACCTTGAGCTCGCCCCGCTCGATCCGGGCAACGCGCTCGCGCTGGGACTCGACCAGCCGGGCCTTCATGTAGGGGACCGCCTCGACCGCACCCCCGTGCTCGGTGACGACCGCCATCTCGGCGCGCGCTCCCTCGCAGAGCTCCTCGACCAGCCCGTCCATCACCTTTGAGCCCTCGAAGACGTCGGGGTACTCGAGCAGGTCGGTCTCGTGCGCGAGCACCTGCTGGATCCGCAGGCCCCATTGCTGGTCCCAGGGTCGGGGCAGGCCCATCGCCTCGTTCCAGGCGGGGAGCTGGATCGCCCGCGCCCTGGCGTCGCGGCTCAGGGTCACCGCGAGGGCCTCGAGCACGATCCGCTGCACGTTGTTCTCGGGCTGGGACTCGGTCAGGCCGAGCGAGTTGACCTGCACGCCGTAGCGGAAGCGGAGCATCTTCGGATCGGTGACCCCGAAGCGCTCGCGGCCGATCTCGTTCCAGAGGCGGCCCATCGCCCGCAGCTTGGCGATCTCCTCGATCAGGCGGATGCCGGCATTGACGAAGAAGGAGATGCGGCCGAACACCCGGGGGAAGTCCTGCTCGGAGACCTGGCCGCGGCTGCGCACCTCATCGAGCACCGCGATCCCGGTGGAGAGGGCGTAGGCGATCTCCTGCACGGGGGTCGCACCCGCCTCCTGGAGGTGATAGCTGCAGATGTTGGTCGGGTTCCAGCTCGGCACCTCGTTGACGGTGAAGGCGACCGTGTCGGCGATCAACCTCATCGAGGGGCCGGGGGGGAAGGCATAGGTGCCGCGCGAGAGGTACTCCTTGATGATGTCGTTCTGGGTCGTCCCCTTGAGCTGGGAGCGATCGACGCCGTTCTCCTCGGCGACCGCGACGTAGAGGCCGAGGAGCCACGCTGCGGTGGCGTTGATCGTCATCGAGGTATTCATCTCGTCCAGCGGGATGCCGTCGAGCAGGGTGTGCATGTCGGCCTTCTCCGCGATCGAGACGCCGACCTTGCCGACCTCGCCGTGGGCGAGGACTTGGTCGGGGTCATATCCCGTCTGCGTGGGCAGGTCGAAGGCGATCGAGAGCCCGGTCTGGCCCTTGGCCAGATTGCGGCGGTAGAGCTCGTTCGAGCGGCGCGCGTCCGAGTGCCCGGCGTAGGTGCGCATCACCCACGGCCGGTCGGGCTCGGGCAGGCGGTGCTCGCTCATGTCATAAATGATATTTGCCGGCGCGGTGTTAGCGCCGGCACAGGCATGTCAGGCGGCGAAGCCGCCGCAAGTTATTCCGCCGGTGGCGAGGCGTGCGTGCGGCGAGAAATCACCGTTTCAGGGGATCTTGCGCCGCACCTTTTCCGCTCGCCTGTGTTTAGGCTCCCTGTGCCGGTCAGCCAGGCCGGCCTTCGACCATGCGAAGCCGCATCACATTCGCGCTGATCTGTGCCCTGGCGGTGTCTGCCGCCATGGCGGCCTCCGCGTTCGGCCAGGCGGCGATCGCGATCTACAGCAACAACATGGACAGCGGCCCGAAGCGCTCTCAGGTCGTCAAGCTCTCCGGGGAGAACTGCGACCGCGGCGGCTCCCCGGCCGCTCTCAAGGTCGCCGTCGGCAAGCGCACCGACGAGTGCAGCTACCGGACCCCGGTGATCGGGCGTGACCTCGAGGTGTTCGCGACGGCGCGGCTGCTCAGCGGCACCCCGAAGGCGCTGCGCAAGCGCGTCTTCGTCGCCGCCAACCTCCGCTCCGGCTCTGGCAGCAGGTACCAGCTCGCGGTATTCCCGCTGCGCCGCGAGTACCAGGTCCGCAAGGAGTTCGCCAACGGCAGCCGCAAGCTGCTCGCCGACCAGAAGGGCGTCAAGCGGATCAGGCACAAGATCAATCAGGCCAACAAGCTGCGCCTCCGCGCCTTCAACATCACCTCCGGCCCGGACAAGGGCGGCTGCCGCATCCTCGCCTTCATCAACGATCACCAGGTGGCGGCGCTCACCGACCCGCGCGGGGGAGTGTTCGAGGGCCGCTACTCGGGCTTCTCGGTCGGCGCGAACAACAGCGCCTCGCGGGCGGTCGCCAGCTTCGACGACATCGTCGTCCGGGTCCCCGCCCCGTTCTAGACCCGGCGCCGCTCGCCGGGAAGTCGGATAATCCGGATCATGTCGACGACGACGGTCGATCGCCCTCAGGTCGCCGGCCCCGGCTCCGGCCTGGGCGGCAACTGGCTGGTGATCGTGCGCAACGATGACCACAACACCTTCGATCACGTCGCCCGCACCCTGGCGGCGGTCGTCCCGGGAATCTCCCTCTCCCAGGGCCACGCTCTCGCTGACCAGATCCACAACAGCGGTCAGGCGATGGTCTGGTCGGGCCCGCGCGAGCCGGCCGAGCATTACTGGGAGCAGTTGAAGGCCGCGGGGCTGACCATGGCCCCCCTCGAGCGGCACTAGCCGCCCGCGTCGCCCCCTACTCGGCGACCAGCAGGGTGTGCCAGGAGGGCAGCAGCGGCTTGTCGTAGAGGTCGATGATCGAGTTGCGCGCAGCCTCGATCTCGTCCGAGTACCAGTAGCGCTCGAAATCCTCGCGGCGCTCCCAGATCCCCGACTGGCGGAAGAGGAGCGGGTCGTCGATCGAGCGGGTCAGCGACCAGCTCGAAGCCCCGAAGGCGGGCATGCGGGCCGCCGCCGGGTGCCAGAGCTCGTACCAGCGCTCGGCACGCCAGGGAACGACATGCCAGTCGATCTCGCATAGCTCGACGCCGGCCACGGCTAGGCCCCCACCTCGGCCCGGATCGCTCCGGGCCCCTCCTCGTTCTGGCCCTCGTCGGGGTCGTTGGCGCCGACCAGGATCGAGATCTTGCCCAGGTGCTTGTTCTCGTGCAGCAGCTGGTGGGCTCTCGGGACGCCGTCGAACTCCATCGTCTGCCACAGCACCGGCCGCACCTTGCCCTCGGCCATCAGCTGGTTGGCGCGCATGCACTCATAGGCGTTGGCGAAGTGCGAGCCGATGATCTGCTTCTGCCGCATCCACAGGTAGCGGACGTCGAAATCGAGCTCGTAGCCGGAGGTGGCGCCGCAGATCACCACCTTGCCGAAGGGCTTGACGACGAACACCGAGGTCGGGAAGGTCGCCTTGCCGACGTGCTCGAAGACGATGTCGGGAGCGTCGCCGAGGATCTCCTTGACCCGCTTGGCGAAGCCGCGGGAGGCCTTGAAGCGCTCCTTCTCCTCCTCCGGCGACTCGTCGCCGCGCCGCATCATCCCCGCGAACTCGGAGCGGTTGATGTAGCCGACCGCTCCCAGCTGCTTCACCAGCTCGCCCTTCTGGTCCGAGGAGACGACGCCGACCGCGTTCGCGCCGGCGGCCTTGCAGAGCTGGGTCGCGAACACCCCGAGCCCTCCGGCGGCGCCCCAGATCAGGACGTTGTGCCCCGGCTGGAGCTTGCACTGGTCGATCAGCATCCGGTAGGCCGTGAAGTAGGTGAGCCCGTAGGCCGAGGAGTCGGCCCAGGAGAGGTTCTGCGGGCGCGGCAGAAGCTGCTGGGCCTGGACCTTGGTGAACTGGGCAAACGATCCCCAGGTCGTCTCATAGCCCCAGATCTGCTGGCTGGGTGCGGCAAGCGGATCGAGGCCGTGGACCTCGACATCCTCGTAGGAGGCCTGGTTGCAGTGGATGACGACCTCGTCGCCGGGCTTCCACTTGGTCACCCCCTCGCCGACCTTCCAGACGATCCCCGAGGCGTCGGAGCCGCCGATGTGGTGGCCCCACTCGGGGTGATCGCCGTAGTTGAAGACCGACACCGGCTTGCCGAGCGCGGCCCAGACGTTGTTGAAGTTGACCCCGGCCGCCATCACCCGGACGATCACCTCGAAGGCACCGGGCTCCGGGACCTCGATCTGCTCCAGCTTGAAGGCGTCCTTCGGCTCCCCCTCGGTCTCGGGCCTGATCACCCAGGCCGCCATCGTCTCCGGCAGGGTTCCCGGCTCGACGTCGAGCTCCGGGACTTCGCTGATGTCTATTGCCAAGGGTTCCTCCGCGGTGTTCGGGTTCGAGCGGGGCAATGCTAAAGCTTGTCTGCCGGCGCGGTGTTAGCGCCGGCAGAGGCAGGCCAGGCGGCGAAGCCGCCGCAGTCAGATTCTCGTCCGGGGACGCGACTACCTTCGTGAGTCCGCATGGAAGCCTCGAAGACACCGCATATCGACCCCCCTAACGCCACGGTGAGGGCCCTCGCCGACCGCCTCGTGATCGAGCGCCTCGAGGTCGATGACGAGCGCTCCGCCCAGCTCGTGCGCGAGCGCATCGAGGCGGGCCAGTCGGGTGAGCAGACGGTCCGCGACGCGATCGAGATCGGCGCCCGGGTGCTCGAGCGTGAGGGTGTCGGGGCGGAGGTCGACTATGTCAAGGCCGAGTTCGGCAAACACTCCCGGGAGCTGGCGGAGCGGCTGGTGAAGTCGATCGAATCCGGCAACGAGCTACTCGCTGAGGAGATCGCCAAGAGCTTCGGGGCGGATCGACAGGGGACAGTCCAGCACCAGATCAAGGAGATGCTCGACCGCACCGCGGAAGCCCAGCGCGAGTCGCTCGCGCGCCAGTTTTCAGCCAGCGACGGCTCGAACCCGCTATTCGATTTCAAGGAGAGCGTCGTCCGAGCCCTGAAGGAGTCAGACGCGCGGCAGCAGAAGGAGAGTGGCGAGGCTCGGAGGCAGGTCGAGCAGCTGACCAGGGAGGTCGTCGAACTGAAGGAGCGCGACCAGGCGGACCGGCGGGTCGCCGAGGCGGAAGAGGCCGGAACCCGCAAGGGGCTCGATTTCGAGGATCGCGTCGACGAGGCGATCACCCGGATCGCTTCAGCGCGCGGGGACGCGGCCTCCCACACCGGCGGCGAGCTCGCCGACGGGGGCGGCAAGAAGGGTGACACCGTGGTCGAGCTCGGCGCCGCCGAAGGCCCCCCGTCCGGGCGGATCGTGTTCGAGGCGAAGGACAAGACCCTCTCCCGCAGCGCCGCCTGGAGGGAGCTCGACGAGGGGATGGCGGCGCGAGCCGCGTCATTCGGGGTCCTCGTCGTCGCTGGCGATGACCGGGTTCCGGCGAAGTGCGAGCAGCTCACCGAGTACCACGGCAACAAGCTGATCATCGCGGTCGACCGTGACGAGCCCGGCGGCCTGGCGCTCGAGGTCGCCTACCGCCTGGCAGCGGCAAGGGTGCTGATGGCCCGCGACGGCAACCTCGAAGTGGACGCCCCCGCCGTGCGCGACGCCGCCGAGTCGGCAATCGCGACGCTGCAGCAGGCGCAGAAGATCCGCTCCAACCTAACCGCGGTGAAGACCAGCGCCGACAAGGCCCGCGATGGCCTCAACGATCTGGTCGAGTCGGTCAGATCACAGCTGGAGCGGATTGAGTCGCTGGTCGAGGAGGCACTCTCCGCCGACGCCGACGGCTGACCGGCTAGGGCAGTTGCAGCACGTTGTCGGAGGAGGTCCGGTCCGGTCCGACGTGGAGCCGGCCTGCGACCGCCCCGGGGATGTCGGCTGCGCTGAGCAGGTAATCGCCGGTCGGCAGGTAGGCCTTGAAGCTGGCCGTGCCGTTGGCGACGACCAGCGGCGAGGTCGCCCGCCTCGGGCCCTGGATCTCGATGTGACTGTCGAAGTTGGTCAGGTTGGCGATCGTGATCCAGACGAGCAGCGGGGTGTCCTGCTTCACCCCCTGCTGGAGCGCCTGGTGGAGGCGTCTCGGCGGCAGCACCCCGACACTCACGGGGGAGAGGCTGACCTTCTTCGAGCTGATCCCCACGGTGATCTGGGTCGCCAAGGGGGGGCGCGGGTCGTTGGCGTGCTCCTTGGCCCCGCATCCGGCGAGCAAAACCGCGACCGCCGTAGCCCCGAGAAGGCAGGCGATCGCCGATTTGCCTCTCCCGCGCGCCATCCGGGTGGGAATCTAACCGAACGGCACGGATACGGCGCCACTGTTTGTGGGGCCCGCGCGGTGTTAGCGCGGGCAGAGGCATGTCAGGCGGCGAAGCCGCCGCAGGTGACTCTGATTGGGCCGGCGCGGTGTTAGCTGAGCCGCCCACACACGTTGTGAACAGCTGAGAAGCCATCCGGGCGCCTCCAGAGGCTGTGGGTGTCGAAGCCCAACCTCAAGGAGGACCCGGATGAAGGTTCACGCTAACGCTGCTCTCGGACCGGCAGGGCGCTTGGCACTCTGCGACGCGATCGAGTCGGGGATGACTTTGAGGGCGGCAGCCGCCGCCCTCAACGTGGCGCCGGCAACCGCGCACCGCTGGTGGCACCGCCGCCAGCTGGCCAGCGCCGAGGAGCTCGACTCGGGACGCTGGCTTTGCGATCGCTCCTCGCGACCGCGCCACCAGCCGAAGCGCCTTTCAGCCGCAGAGGAGGAGCCGATCCTCAGAGCCCGCCGCGAGACCGGCCTCGGCCCCGGGCGGCTGGCGGGGATCTGCCGCCGCGCCCGCTCGACGGTCTGGAAGGTGCTCCACCGCAACGGGCTCTCGCGGCGTCCCCGCGCCCGGCGCCGGGCCTATCGCCGCTATGAGTGGTCGCGCCCGGGGGCGCTGCTTCACGTCGACATGGCCCGCCTGGCCCGCTTTAAGGCGCCGGGGCACCGGGTTCGGGCGCTCTCAAAGGAGCAGCGCTCAGACCAGCGCCGCGCGCGGGCCGGCTATGCCTTCCTTCACTGCGTGGTTGACGACCACAGTCGCTATGCCTACGTCGAGCAGCACCCAGACGAACGCGGCGAGACCGCGGCCAGAGTGCTCGAGCGGGCGATCGCCCACTTCGCCGAGCTCGGCATCGGGGCTCCCGAGGCGGTGATGAGCGACAACGCGCTCGCCTACGCCAACTCGCGGGCCTTTAGGGGGGTGATCGAGCGCGCCGGCGCCCGCCACATCCTCACCCCGCCCTACACGCCGCGCTGGAACGGCAAGGTCGAGCGCTTCATCCAGACCTTAAAGCGCGAGTGGGCCTACGCCCACTCCTGGCCGAGCTCAGCCGAGCGCCTGCGGGCCCTGCGATCCTTCCTTCGCTACTACAACCGGCGACGGCCCCACAGCTCTTTGGGTGACCTGGCCCCGATCAGCCGTGTTCACAACGTCCGTGGGCAGGACAGTTAGCGCGGGCAGAGGCATGTAAAGCCGCGAAGCGGCCGCAGGTGATTGCCGAAGCCCGGCGGCCTCAGCCGAACCAGACCGAGCGCCGCTCGCCCAGCATCTGATCGACCTCGAGCTGGATCCTCGTCCGGATCGCTTCGGCGATCGCCTGGATCTCGGCCGGATCCTCGGCGGTCTCCGGCGGGTGTTCGGACATGTCGATCGGCTCGAGAAAGCGGATCTTGAACTTCGCCGGCATGTACATCATCCCCGCGGCCAGGCCGAAGTGGGGGAATGCGTGGTTGAACGGAAAGTAGATCAGGCCGCTGAGGCGCTGCATTAACCGCATGTGGGCGAAGATCGGCATCGCCTCTTCGCCGCCGATCAGCGCGATCGGGACGATCGGCACGCGCGCCCTGATCGCCGTGCGGACGAAGCCTCCGCGGCCGAACCGGCGCAGCCTGTAGCGCTGCCAGAAGACCTTGCGGGACCCCTTCTGCCCCTCCGGGAAGACGATCGCCAGGCGGCCCTCGTCGTAGAGAAGCCGCTGGGCGTTGTCTCGGTGGGCGGCGACCATCCCGATCTTGTTGGTCAGCATGCCGATCCCCGGATAGCCCTTGAACCAGTGCTCGCCGAGCATGTAAAGGGGGCGCGGGTGGGAATGCTCGTTGCGGATCGCCTGCATCACCATCGGCGCGTCCGGCGGCAGCGCGCCGGAGTGGTTCGAGACCAGCAGAGCGCCGCCCTCGGAGGGGACGTTCTCGATCCCCTCGCTCTCCACCCGGAACCAGTAGCGGTAGTAGAAGTTGAGGGCAGGCTCGAGCAGCGAGACGACCCGCTCCGAGCGACCCCAGTCATCGAGCGAGCGCTCTTCCTCGCTGGCGGGCAGGAGTGCCCGCAGATCGGGGAGGTTCGCCCGATCCGGAACGACCTCCGGAGGCGAGAGCTCGTCGGCGTTGGGGTCGTAGGGCTCCTGGTATCCGTTCGACTCCTCGGCGCCGGCTCCGGCCTCGGGGCCGCCACCCATCCCCGGGGCGGGCTCCTCGGCCTCGAGCACCCGGCCCCCGACCAGGGGGCTGTCTGCGTCCAGCGGCCTGCCGCCGAGTCCGCGTCCCCGGTTGCTCACGCGCTTCCCGCGAAGGGCAGCTCGACCACCTCGGCACTGCCCCCGCCGGCGAGCTCCAGGGCCGCCCCGGGCTCAGCCTCGCGGCGCAGGATCGCCAGCCCGATCGGGCCGAGGGCGGGGGAGACGCAGGCGCTGCCCACCTCGCCCACCTCGCGCTCGCCCAGGCCCAGCGCCGTGCCGCTCTCCGCCGGCGCGTCGAAGCGCAGACCGCGCAGGTGCCGGTTCGGCTTTCCCTTGTAATGGAGGCGGGCGACGGTCTCCTGGCCGATGTAGCAACCCTTGGTGAAGCTGACCGCCTCGGCGACGATCCCCGCCTCCGCCGGCATCGTCGCCGTGGTCATCTCGGCGCCGAAGCGGGGCACCCCGGACTCGATCCGGGCGATCTCGGCCGCCTGCTCGCCGATCTCGCCCGCCCCGCGCTCGAGCAGGGCGCCGACCAAGGCGTCCCTGTCGGCGGCGGCGCAGGCCAGGTCGATCCCGTCGCGGGTGGTGATCGCGAGACACCCGACCCCGGCGATCTCGGCCGTCACCGAATCGTGCTGCCCCCCGCGCCTCACCCCGGCGATCTCCTCGGAGCGCGGCCCGATCAGCGACAGCAGCGCCCGCTCGGCGGTCTCGTCGACGACCTCGGCGTCGCGGCCGATGTTGTAGGTCTGAAGGTGGCGGCGGGCGGGGTCGAGGCCGACCTCCTCGGTGTCGAGGAGGAGCTCGTCATCGGCAGTACGCAGGACCCTCAGATCGGCCTGGATACGGCCCTTGCGGTCGAGCAGCGCCGCGTAGCAACCCTGGCCGGGCTCCAGCTCCTCCACCTCGTTCGTCAGCTGCCCCTGCAGGTACTCGGCGGCCTCAGAGCCGCGAACGGCGAGCCTGCCGCGCCTCGAGCGGTCGAGCAGACCGCATTCCTCGCGCAGCTGGCGGTACTGGGCATCGAGCTCGATCGCGGCGGGTGCGCTCACCGATCCGATTCTACGCGAGGCCGGCAGCGCCGATTTCGTGATTTAGATGTGTAAAACTTATTCTTGTGGTTATGCAAAAGCAGCGGAGCAGCCACGCCCGCCCGGGCCGGGAGGCCGGCAGCTCTGAGGCGATCGAGGATTACGCCAAGGCGATCTACGGCCTCAGCCGCCGCGGCGAGGGGCCGGTCGGGACGACCGATCTTGCGGAGCGGCTCGGGGTCACCCCGGCGACCGCGACCGCGATGTTGAAGCGACTGGACGCCCGCGGCCTGGTCCGATACCAGCCCTACCGCGGGGCCGCGCTGACCGCGGCGGGGGAGCGCGTGGCGCTCGAGGTGATCCGCCACCACCGGCTGCTCGAGTCATACCTGGCCGAAGCGCTGGGGATGCCCTGGGACCGGGTCCACGAGGAGGCCGAGGTCCTCGAGCACTACATCTCCGAGGACCTGGAGGCTCTGATCGCCGAGAAGCTCGGCGACCCCAGCGTCGATCCTCATGGCGATCCGATCCCCGGCCCCGACCTGGCTCCGCTCGGTGACTCCGGCAGCAGGCCGCTGGGCGACCTCGAGCCGGGCAGCAGGGCGACCTTCGCTCGCGTCTCCGACACCGATCCGGCGATGCTCCGCTACCTCTCCGAGCGGGGTATCACCCCGGGGGTCGAGATCGTCGTCACCGGCCGCCAGCCCTTCGACGGGCCGCTGCTGGTCGAGGTCGGCGGGGTCGAGCACGCGCTCGGCGCCGAGCTTGTCCGGCGGATCAGGGTCGGCGAGGCCGCTCGGTGAAGCCGCCGCCGGTCGCCGAGGCCCCCCGGCCGCCGGAGCAGATCCCGGCCCCCGAGGAGCCCCTCGAGGCCGTCCTGCCCGGAGAGGCCGCGGTCGCCGAGGCCGCCCGGCGCTCGCTCGACGGCCACTCTCGCGGCCTGAGCCGCATCTGGCCCTTCCTCGGGCCGGCCTTCATCGCCGCCGTCGCCTACATCGACCCTGGCAACTTCGCAACCAACATCGCCGGCGGCGCGAAGTTCGGCTACTTGCTGCTCTGGGTGATCCTCGCCGCCAACCTGATCGCGATGGTCGTCCAGACCCAGTCAGCGAAGCTGGGGATCGCCTCTGGAAAGAACCTCGCTGAGGCATGTCGCGAGAGATTCAGCCGCCGCACATCGTTCGGGCTCTGGATCCAGGCTGAGCTGGTGGCGATGGCATGCGACATCGCCGAGGTCGTCGGCGCCGCGCTCGGGATCAATCTCCTCTTCGGCATCCCGCTGTTTCCAGCCGGAGTGATCGCGGGAGTCGGTGCCTTCGGCATCCTCACTCTGCAGCAGAAGGGATTCCGCCGCCTCGAGGCCGTGATCACCGGGATGGTCGGTGTTGTTGTCGCAGCGTTCACGATCGAGCTCTTCTACTCGCACCCCGACAGCGGCGAGGTCGCCCGCCACCTCTTCGTCCCCGGCTTCGCCGGCACGGAGAGCATCCTGCTGGCGACCGGAATCATCGGGGCGACGGTGATGCCGCATGTGATCTATCTGCACTCGGCGCTCACCCAGCGGCGGATCGTCGGTCGCGATTTGAGCGAGAGGAGGCGGATCCTGCGCTTCGAGAAGATCGACGTGGTGATCGCGATGTCGCTCGCCGGCGTCGTCAACCTCTCGATGATGATCGTCGCAGCCGGGCTCTTTCACGACAGCGGCCTTGCCGGGATCGACACGATCGACGGCGCCTACGAAGGCCTCAAGTCACTCGTCTCGACCAACGCGGCGACGATCTTCGGCATCGCCCTGCTGGCATCGGGTTTCGCCTCCTCCTCTGTGGGGACCATGGCGGGACAGGTTGTGATGCAGGGCTTCATCAGGCGGCGGATCCCGATCTTCGTGCGTCGTGCCGTCACCCTGGCCCCGGCGCTGCTCGTTCTCGCCATCGGACTCAACCCGACCGACGCCCTTGTCGCAAGCCAGGTCGTGCTCTCCTTCGGAATCCCGTTTGCGCTCGTTCCATTGCTGATGCTGACGCGGAGTCCCGAGGTCATGGGCGGCCTCGCCAACCCGCGCTGGCTGACGGTCCTCGCCGGCAGCCTGGCGGCGATGATCATCGCCCTCAACGTCTTCCTCCTGCAGCAGGTGTTCTTCGCTTAGATGTAGCCTTGCCGGGTGGCGCTGGCCGGCGACTTCCAGCAGGTAATCGACTCCCTTCCCCCGATTGGACCGACCTCGGGCTCGATCTGCGGATCGACGACGAGACGCGCTACGTCGAGGCGGCCGTCGACCTGACCCAGATCAACGCCCATCCTTACTCGAGGGCGGACTGGCACTGGCGGATCATTGTTGCCAACAGCTTCGGCCACGCCGCCGCGGCGGAGACCGTCAAGGGCGTGCTCTGCAAGCTCGACCGCGAGGGCATCACCGGCGTGCTGCGCCTTCGCGAGGTGCGCGAGGGGCGGACCGAGGTCGAGCCGATGTGGGGAAGGCCGGAGAGCGTTCGCGAGGAGCTCCGCGAACGACGCTCCCTCTGAGCGAGCGTGGCCCGCGTTCTCGCAGTAGCCGCCGACCTGATGCTCGCCAGCCGGGTCGACGGAAGTCTCACCGCCGCGGGTCACGCGGTCACCGTCGCGCCCTCACTGCCGGCGGAGGCGGACGTGGACCTGCTGGTCTGCGACCTCGACGCCGTCGATGCCGGAGCGGTCGCCGGCATGGGCATCCCGGCCCTGGGCTTCTACTCGCATCTCGACGTCGACGCCCGCCGGCGAGCCGAAGAGGCGGGTATCGACCTGGTCGTGCCGCGCTCGCGGATGTCCAGGGAGTTGCCGGCGCTCGCTGAGCGCCTGCTCGACGCTCAGGACGACTGAGCCGGGAAAGCGGCGGAGACGTCCAGGGGGCGCTCGAGGATCCTGTGGCGCAGGGCCCACGCTGCCCAGCTTCGGAGGTTCGCATCGACGAAGCGCCCGACCGGAGGGAAGGCCGGGAGCAGCACCCGCAGCTGAGCGAGCTGATCGGCGCGGTCGAGCCCCGGCGCCGCGGAGAGCAGGTCGGCGAGGCCGAGCCGGGGGTGGGCGAGGACGAAGCGGTATCCCCGGCTGGTGGCGGCTGTCACCCTGCGGACCAGCCCGGGTTGGGACTTCAGGGTCTTCCCAGAGGTGCAGAGGACGAGCTCCGGGAACCGCGGCGCGCCGTAGCGGTCCACCCTGAACACCCGGACCGGGACCCCCCGGCGGCGCAGGGTGACAGCCTCGGCGTTGCGAAACCCGGTGGCGGCCGCGACCTTTCCGGCGGCCAGCGAGGCGACTGCGTTGAAGCCGATCGTCACCCGGTCGACCTGTGAGGGATCGCCGCCGTCGCCGGCGACGACCGAATCGAGGACCGCGTCGTCAGAGGGAAGCCCGGTCACTCCGGCGCTTCGCCCGTCGAGATCGCGGGGCCTTGCGACCGGCCCGTCCGCGCGGGCGATCACCGAGGCGAGGGGCGCCGAGACGATCGGCGCCACCCCGACCACATCGAGTCCGCGCTCGCGGGCGATCCCGAGGTCCTCGATGTCGAGGATCGCGAAGTCGGTACGACCGGCCTCGAGCAGCTTCGGGGCATCGGTCGAGTCACCGGGCTCCTGGATGTCGAGGTCGACACCGGCGTCTCGGTAGAAGCCCTGCTCCCTGGCGGCGTAGATCCCGCTGTGGGCGGCGTTCGGCGTGAAGTCGAGGACGAGGCTCGCGCCCTCGGGCGCGCCCGGTTCAGCGCCGCCGCCGCCGCACGCGCAAACCGTCGCCGCGACGAGGACGGCCGCCAGCAGCGCGACGACACGTCTCACGTAGGCGAGCAGGATAGCCTTGCGACCGATGGCGGACCATCACCTCACTGAGGAGCTGCTCGCCTTCATCGAGATCCCCAAAGGCAGCCGCAACAAGTACGAGTTCGACGAGGGGATCGGAGCCGTGATCCTCGATCGCTTCCTCTCCTCCTCGATGGTCTATCCGACCGACTACGGCTACCTGGTCGGTCATCGCGGGCGCGACAATGACCCACTGGATGCCTTGGTCTGCGTCTCGGAGCCGACCTTCCCGGGCTGCGTGATCCCGGTGAAGCCGGTCGCGGTCTTCAAGATGCGCGACGAGAAGGGCGAGGACGACAAGATCGTCTGTGTCCCTACCCACGACCCGGGGTGGAACACGGCCCGCACCCTCGACGACATCCCGGAACAGCTTCAGCGCGAGATCACCCACTTCTTCTCGGTCTACAAGCAGCTCGAGGGCAAGGCGGTCGAGGTTCAAGGCTGGCGGCCTCTGGAGGAGGCGCTGGCGGTGATCGAGGACGGGAGGCGTTTGCAGCAGCAACACGAGGTCGAGAGCGCCGGCTGAGCTGTGACGAGCTGGAGCAGTCCCCCGGCGCTGACCCGCCTCGCCGTAGCCACGCTGCTGGCGCTGATCGCCTTCAGCGCCGCGCTGGCGACCGGGGCTCGGGCGCGAGTGCCGGTGATCGCAGCCGCGGGCGACATCGCCTGCGACCCCCTCGGGCGGTTCTACCGCAGGGGGATCGGCAACCGGTACCACTGCCGCCAGATGATGACCTCGAGCCTGATCCTCAAGGGCCAGTACACCGCCGTGCTCGCCCTCGGAGACCTCCAGTACCCGGACGGTTCGCTCACCAAGTTCCGCCGCTCCTACGGCCAGAGCTGGGGCCGCTTCAAGAAGAAGACGATCCCGGTCCCGGGCAACCACGAGTTCGAGACGCCCCACGCGAGTGGCTACTTCACCTACTTCGACGGGGGCGGCAACGTCACCGGGCGAGCCGGGCACCGGAGGCGCGGCTGGTACAGCCGGGAGCTCGGACGCTGGCATGTGATCGTCCTCAACTCGAACTGCGCCAGGGTGCGCTGCGGGCCCCGATCGCGCCAGGCGAGCTGGCTGCGTCGCGACCTCAACCGCCATCCGAACCGCTGCGTCCTCGCGGCCTACCACCATCCGCGCTACTCCTCGGGATTTCACGAGGAGGACCAGGACGTCAGCACCTTCTGGCGCATCCTCCACCGGGCCGGTGCCGACGTCGTCCTCAACGGACATGACCACGACTACGAGCGCTTCGCGCCGCAGGGAGCGCGCCACCGGCTCGACCGCGCGCATGGCGTGGTCGAGTTCGTGGTCGGGACCGGCGGTCACTCCCTGTTCAGGCTGGGCACGCCGGTACCCAACTCCAGAGCCAGGCAGGACGAGCGATTCGGGTTCCTGAAGCTGCGCCTCGGGCGGGGACGCTACCGCTGGAACTACAAGCTGGCGCCCGGCGGCCGCTCCTTCGACGCCGGCAGCCGCCGCTGCACCCCGATCGGGCCGATGGTCCGCAAGCATCTGCGCGCCAAGAAGAAGAGCGCGCGGAAGCACAAGAAGCATGGGCACGGCTCCCGGGACGCGTCCGTGGTCATCCACGGATAGACTGCCGCGCGCAAACCGACGAGGAGGTTTCTCCCAAGTGCCGGAACGAGGACTCGCTGCCTACATCGCCGAACTGATCGGCACTCTCCTGCTTGTCTTCTTCATCACCAGCGTCGTGGTGCTGTTCGTCGCGACCGGCAACCAGGCTCAGTTCGGATCCGACTTCGCCGTGGTCGGCCTGGTCCATGGGTTCCTCCTCTTCGGGCTGATCATGATGTTCGGGATCGTCAGCGGCGGCCATTTCAACCCGGCGGTGACCCTGGCGGCGGCCGTGATCCGGCGGATCGACCCGCTCGACGCGCTCGTCTACATCCTCGCCCAGCTCTCGGGGGCCGTGCTCGGCGCCCTGCTGACCAAGGCGCTGCTGCTCGACGAGGGCCGCGCCACCCATTACGGCGCCGCCTCGGTCAGCTCCCTGCTCTCCGGCAACGTCGCCGGCGCCGTGGTCGAGGCGATGGGAACCTTCGTGCTGGTGCTGGTGGTCCTGGCGGCGGTCTTCTCGCAGAAGAGCGTCAAGGACTGGGGCCCGCTCGCGATCGGCACGACCCTGGGCTTCGCGGTGATGGTCGCCGGCCCGCTGACCGGCGGATCGCTCAACCCGGCGCGCTGGTTCGGCCCCGCCCTGGTCAGCAACTTCTGGGGCGGGACCTGGCCCTACCTGGTCGGCCCGGTGGTCGGCTCGCTGCTCGCGGCGCTCGTCTTCCGATTCGTGATCGAGGGCGGTGGCCCGGCTCCCACCGAGCCCCCGGAGAGGGTCAAGAGCTCCACCTAGGCCCCGCCGGGGCCGGCCGGCCGGCCTGCTGATGTAGCTTCAAAGCGTGCGCCGGGTCACCTTCTCACGCAACTACACGCTGTCGCTGTCGCGGACCTGCCAGTGCTACTGCAAGTACTGCGCGTTCGCCACCCACCGGGCCCACATCCATCCACCGGGCGAGGTCGAGCGGCGCCTCGAGGAGGCGGCGCGACGCAATGTCAAGGAGCTGCTGGTGCTGACCGGCGAGCGACCCGAGGTCAACCCCGAGGTCGCAGGCCGGCTGGCCGAGTGGGGCCACCGCGACTTCACCTCCTACGTCCTCTGGGCCTGCGAGCGGGCGCTTGAGCGGGGGATCCTGCCTCACACCAACCTCGGCGTTCTCTCCCCCGAGGACCTCTCCCGCCTGCGGGAGGTCACCGCCTCGCAGGGGCTGATGCTGGAATCGGTCTCCGAGCGGCTGATGGAGACCGTGCACGCCGGCTCCCCCACCAAGCACCCCGCACGGCGCCTGGCGACGATCGAGGCTGCCGGGGAGCTGCGCATCCCCTTCACCAGCGGCATCCTGGTCGGGATCGGCGAGACCGAGGAGGAGCGGGTCGCCTCGCTGGAGGCGATCGCGGCCTCACACCACCGCCACGGCCACATCCAGGAGGTGATCATCCAAAACTTCGTCCCCCACCCGCGCTACTACGGGGCCGAGGTGGCCGAGATCGCCGACCAGGCCACGAGGGAGAGGTGGAAGGACGACGAATCACTGCCCGGCATCTCCTCCGCTTCGCGTCCGGGGATGCCGGGGTCGCGGGCGGGGTGGCCGCCGTGGGCCTCGGAGGTCTCCCTCGACGAGCTGAAGCGGCTGATCTCCGAGTGCCGGCGGCTGATGCCGGAGGTGGGCATCCAGGTCCCTCCCAACCTCTCCGAGTGGTGGGTGGAGCTGGTCGAGGCGGGGGCGACCGACCTCGGAGGCCTCTCCGCCAACGGGGACCACATCTCCCCCTCCCACGCCTTCCCCAGCCCGCACGAGCTGCGCAAGTCGCTGACCCCGGCCGGCTTCGCGCTGACCGAGCGGCTCTGCGTCTACCCCCACTACATGCAGCCCGAGTGGATGGAGCAGGGGGTCCTCGACGTGATCAAGCTGAAGTACTGGAGCTTCATCCCGCGGCGGGGGTCCGGCCGCCGCAGGGAGAACGGGGTGGACCCGGGCCTCGCCCCCGCGGCGATCGCCAAGGGGCGCGACGGCGCCCCGCTCTCCGAGGACGAGCTGACCGCGCTGTTCGCCGAGGTCCGCCCCGAGGTGATCGAGGAGATGAGGCTCGCCGCTGACGAGCTGCGCTCCGAGCTGGCCGGGGAGCGCGCCACCTTCGTCGTCAACCGCAACATCAACTTCACCAACGTCTGCGTCGTCGGCTGCGCCTTCTGCGGCTTCGGCCAGGGGCGCCGCTCGCCCGACGCCTACCTGCTCGAGGAGGAGGAGTTCGCCGGCAGGGTGCGCGAGGCGGTCGAGTTCGGCGCCACGGAGATCTGCATGCAGGGCGGCATCCACCCCGACTACCGGCTCGAGGACTACGGTCGCTGGCTGCGGCTCGCCAAGCAGGTGGCCCCCGAGATCCACCTCCATGCCTACTCGCCGATGGAGGTGCACTACATGTGCGAGCGCTCCGACCAGCAGCCGCGGGCGGTCTTCGAGTACCTGCGGGAGTGCGGTCTCGGCTCGACCCCGGGGACGGCGGCCGAGGTGCTCGACGACGGCGTGCGGCAGCGGATCTCGCCCAACAAGCTCCCGGTCGATCGCTGGGTGGAGATCATCGAGGCCTCCCACGCGAGCGGGCTGCGCTCCACCTCGACGGTGATGTTCGGCCACATCGAGGAGCCTCGCGAGCTGGCCCGCCACATGCGGGTGGTGCGCGCGCTTCAGGAGCGCACCGGCGGCATCACCGAGTTCGTCCCGCTCAGCTTCATCCCCTTCAACACGATGCTCGGCCGCACCCACGGGATCGAGGAGATCGGCGCCGCGGAGAACCTCAAGCACACCGCCGCCTTCCGCCTCGGACTCGGCAGGACGATCGCCAACCTGCAGGCGAGCTGGGTGAAGATGGGGCTGGAGGCGGCCACAGAGTCGCTCCGATGGGGTGTGAACGACCTCGGCGGAACGCTGATGGAGGAGAACATCTCGCGCATGGCGGGATCCCATCACGGGGTCAGGCTGGAGCCGTCGCAGCTGATCGATGCAGCCCGGGCCGGGGGCCGCGTCCCGGCGCAGCGAACGACGCTCTACGAGATCGTCGAGACCTACTGAGGGTCTGGGCATGCGGGCGATGCTGCTCGAGCGCCAGAGGGAGCCTCTGCGGGAGGCCGAGATCCCGGCGCCGCGGCCGGGGCCCGGCCAGGTGCGGCTCGCCGTCCATGCCTGCGGCGTCTGCCGGACCGACCTCCACATCCTCGACGGCGAGCTGACGGAGCCAAAGCTGCCGCTCGTCCTCGGCCATCAGATCGTCGGCACGGTCGAGAGCGTCGGCGAGGGGGAGGCGCGGTTCGAGCCCGGCGAGCGGGTCGGCGTCCCCTGGCTCGGCTGGACCTGCGGGGAGTGCCGCTTCTGCCTCAGCGGCCGCGAGAACCTCTGTGAGCGGGCCAGGTTCACGGGGTACGACATCGACGGCGGCTACGCCGAGGCCGCGGTCGCCGATCAGCGCTTCTGCTTTCCGATCCCCGCAGGCTTCCCGGACGAGCAGGCCGCGCCGCTGCTCTGCGCGGGGTTGATCGGCTACCGCGCCCTGAGGCTCGCCGGGGACGGGGAGCGCCTCGGCCTATACGGGTTCGGCGCCTCGGCCCACATCCTCTGCCAGGTCGCCGCCTCCCAGGGCAGGCGCGTGTTCGCCTTCACCCGGGATGGCGACGACGAGGGCCAGGCTCTCGCCCGCGAGCTCGGCGCCGAGTGGGCGGGGGCGGTCGGCGCCCCCGGCCCCGAGCCGCTGGATGCGGCGATCATCTTCGCCCCCGTCGGGGAGCTGGTCCCTGAGGCCCTGCGGGCCAGTGACAAGGGAGGCACCGTCGTCTGCGCCGGGATACACATGAGCGAGATCCCCGCATTCCCCTACGAGATCCTCTGGGGAGAGCGATCGCTGCGCTCCGTCGCCAACCTGACTCGCGAAGACGGGGCCGAGTTCATGCGCCTGGCCCCCGAGGTCCCGGTGCGCACCCGGGTGCGGGCATATCCGCTCGCCGACGCCCAAAAAGCGCTCGACGACCTCCGGGCAGGTAGGGTTCACGGAGCAGCGGTAGTGACGATTGAGGCGAGAGGGGAGTTGGATGGCTGACGTGACGGTGAAGGCGCTCGACGATTTCGAGGCCATCTTCGGAGGAGGCATGCGACGGGTCCGTGCCGGCCTCGGCGTCTGCTCCTTCGGCATCCAGGTGATCGAGCTTCCCCCGCAGTTCAAGATGTACCCCGAGCACGATCACCTCCACGACGAGCAGGAGGAGGTCTACACGGCGCTCAGCGGCAGCGCCGTGCTGGTGATCGGCGATGAGTCATACGTGCTCGAGCCGGGGGTCTTCGCCCGGGTCGGGCCGGGCCAGAAGCGAAAGCTGGTCACCGGCGAGCAGGGCGCCCGCCTGCTCTGCCTCGGCGGCACTCCGGGCCGTGCCTATGAGCCGCCCGCCTGGACCGAGGAGGGCGGCGCCCTTCCGGCCCACAAGGAGAAGGTCCACCACTAGCGGCTAGCGGAAGAGGTCCTGGTCACGGAGGCGCCGCAGCGCCCCCGCTCCCGGACCGTCGCCGGCGACGACGTGATCGGCGAGCCCGCGGATGATCGCCGCGGGAATGCCGCTGTCCTTCCCCCTGACGAGGTCGGCAGCCGCGGCCGCCTCGTCGGCGATCGCGATCGAGGTGGCCTCGAGGCGCCGGCCGTGGCGATCGCGGCGATCGGTCCAGTCCTCGACCGGCCGCAGGCCGGCGCAGCCGATCGCGACCTCGCACTGGCCGACTCGCCAGGCTCGGCCGAAGCTGTCGGAGACGATCACCGCGGGGGCCTCGCCCGAGCTCTCGAATATCTCGGCTCTGATCCGGCGGGCCGAGGCGTCGGCGTCCTCGGGCAGCAGCGAGACCGAGTCCTCGCCGGGCAGGTTGGAGCTGTCGATCCCGGCGTTGGCGCAGACCCACCCCTGGCGGGTCTCGGTGATCAGGACGCTGCGCTCGGCCCGGATCACCTCGGCGCTCTCCTCGAGGATCAGCTGAACCAGCGCCGGCTCCTTGCCCAGCACCGCGGCGAGACGCCGCGCCTCTGCGCCGGGGATCACGCTCGAGAGGCGCCGGACCCTTCCCTCCGCCTTGGAGACGATCTTCTGGGAGACCACGACGACGTCCCCCTCTGCGATCTCCCCGCGGCTGGCTATCTCGGCACCGATCGGGGTCCCTTCGCCGATCTCACCGATGCCGCCGACGGGGAGGACCGAGAGCTCCCGGGGGCCGCTCAAATCCCCAGCGCTCCCGCGGTGCGCCTGGCGCGGCTGCGGTCCCTCTCCAGCTCTGTCGCCAGGGCGACGATGTCCGCCGGCGTGTCGAGGTCTATCGCCAGCGAGGGAACGGCTTCCACCGCAAAGGGGACGCCGGCCTCCCGGGCGGCGGCGACATGGCGCTCCCGGCTCCCCTCCCCGAAGCCCGGGCGGATTGCGTCCGGTGGCGCGAGCACCAGGGCGTTGGTGCCGGTGCCGCGGCGATCGGGGACCACCGCGACGTAGCGCTGGGGCACCGCGGTGAGCAGGCTGTCGAGCTCGCGCGGGTCGAGCAGGGGGCAATCGCCGGGCAGGAGGACGACGCAGGAGGCGCCATCTGCCCGCGCCCGCGCGGTGCCGAGCAGGGCGGCCTCCGAGTGGCCCTCGTCCGAGGGGTCGGCGAGCACCTCGGCACCGGCTGCCTCGGCGAGGGTGATCGCCGCGGGGTCACCGCTGACGACGATTGTCCGCTCCACAAGCCGAGCGGCGGCGATCGCCTCGAGCACGTCTTCGAGCATCGCCGCGATCAACGGCCCCCGCCTGTCGTCGTCGATTCCCGGCCGAAGCCGCTCCTTCGCGGCCTCGAAGCGCTTCACCGGGATCACCGCGGTCGCGCTCAAGCCGGCTCCAGGCCCTGGCCGAAGTCGAGCACCTCACGGGCCAGTCCGGCTCGTGCCTCGGGTCCCGTCATAAGGGTCGGCAGCGCCTTGGTCGCCACCTCCTGCGGCGGCGGATCAGGGTCACCCTCGTCGACCACCATGCCGTCGATCAGCCCCTCATAGAGGGAGGCGACCCCGGCCGCGGTCGAGGGGCGGCCGACCGCGGCCATGAACCTCTCGGTCGGGCCCTTCACGACCTTGCCGGCGACGTAAGGGCTGACCGCGAGCACCCGGGCGGGCGAGGCGGCGATCGCCTCCGGGACGCCCGGGACCGCGAGGATCGGGCCGATGCTGATCACCGGGTTCGAGGGCCCGATCACGATCAGGTCGGCGCCCGCCAGCGCTTCGCTGACCTCGGGGGTCGGTTGGGCCTCGGCGATCCCGTCGAGCTCGACGGCCTCCACCGCGGGCTCGCCCCGGTCGAGGACGAGGTACTCCTGAAGGCCGCGCCAGCCGCCTGCGGTCAGGACCTTGGTGCGCACCGGCTGCTCACACATCGGCAGTACGCGGGCGCTCACCCCGAGGCCGCGGGAGATCTGGGCCTGGGCGTCGGTCAGCCGCCCGCCCTCCTCGAGGAATTGGCGGCGGTAGAGGCAGGCGGCGAGGTCGCGATCGGAGAGCCTGAACCAGTCCGGTGCGCCCAGCTGGGCGAGGCGCTCGAAGGCGGAGAAGCCGTCGTCGCGCAGCCCCCAGCCGCGCTCCTCGTCGATCTCGCCGCTCATCCAGTAGGTGATCAGGTCGGGATCGGGGGAGACGTGGACTCCGAGGATCTCGATGTCGTCGCCGGTGTTGGCGATCACCGAGAGGTCGGGGCCGAGCAGCGCCCCGAAGCCGGCGGCAAGCTTGGCGCCGCCGGTGCCGCCTGCGAGGAGGGCGACTCTCACCGGCGCCGTCCCCGCCCGGGTCGGGGGTTCGACTCGTCCAAGGCGCGCCAGTCTATGCTGCCCGCCGATGAGGCTCGAAGGACGGAAGGCTCTGGTGACCGGGGGCGCCAGCGGGATCGGGGCTGCGACCGCGGCGCGCCTCGCGGGCGAGGGCGCCGAGGTCTGGATCGGCGACATCGACCTCGAGGGAGCCGAGCAGGTGGCCGCGGAGGTCTCCGGCCACGCGGTCGAGCTCGACGTGACCGACCTGAGCGCCGCCGAGGCCGCGGTCGCGGCGAGCGGCAAGCTCGACATCCTCGTCAACAACGCCGGCATGGACGAGTTCGGCTTCTTCCCGCAGACGACTCCCGAGCAGTGGGCCAGGGTGGTCGCGGTCAACCTGACCGGGGTGCTGAACTGCACCGCCGCGGCGCTCCCCGGGATGCAGCAGGCCGGTTACGGGAGAATCGTCAGCACCGCCTCGGAGGCAGGCCGTGTCGGGTCGAAGGGCTCGGCCGTCTATTCGGCGGCCAAGGGCGGGGTGATCGCCTTCATGAAAGTGATCGCGCGCGAGAACGGGCGTTACGCCATCACCGCCAACTCGATCGCCCCGGGCCCGATCGAGACGCCCCTGCTGATGGGGGCCAAGCAGTTCGGCGAGATCGGCGAGAAGATCATCGACACAATGCGCGGCCTCACCCAGTTGGGACGGCTGGGAAGCGCCGACGAGGTGGCCGCGGCGATCGCCTTCCTCGCCTCCGACGACGCCTCCTACGTGACCGGCGAGACGCTCGGTGTCAGCGGCGGCCTCGGAATGGTCTAGGAGGCCGCGGCAATGGCACTGGAGCCCGGGATCGAGCGGACCGAGGCATTCACCGTCTCTGATCGTCTCGTCACCGACGTCGGCGGGACGATCGGCGCCAGCGTCCTCTCGACCCCCGGGATGATCGCGATGATGGAGCGCTGCTCCTCGATCCTCGCCTTCGAGAACCTGCCCGACGGCAAGGCCTCCGTGGGGTTTGAGGTCTGCGTCAAGCACGTCGCGGCCGCGCTCGAGGGCAGCGAGTGCACGGTCAGCTCCGAGCTGCGCGAGATCGCCGACGAGCGCAAACTGCGCTTCGACGTCGAGGTCTGCGAGGGCGAACGCACGATCGGCGTCGGCACCCACGAGCGCCGGGTGATCGAGGTCGGCGGCGTGAAGAGCGAGTAAGGGGGCGAATCGAGTCTATTGGACGTATCTGGTTGCTATGGCAGCCGAATTCGTCCAGCGAAGTGGGGTTTGGCGCCTGGTGAGACGCCAGCACGGCGTGATCTCGGCCGCCCAGCTGGATGGGCTCGGTCACTCGAGGGCTGCCATCCGGCACCGGATCGAAAGTGGCCGTCTTCACCTGCTTTTTCCCGGCGTATACGCGGTAGGGCGGCGCGAGGTTAGTCAGCACGGCCGCTTGGCGGCGGCCGTACTTGCTTGTGGCAAGGGCGCAGTGGTCAGCCACCGCAGCGCGGCCTGGCTGTGGGGGATCTGCCCGAGACCGCCCGGATCACCGGAGCTGTCCCTACCCGCTCATCGCCGACCCAGTGTGCATGGCCTCCGGATTCACCGCCGCGCCAGTCTTCCTCCAGCTGCCCTCACCCGCCGCCGCAACGTCCCCGTCACCTCGCCCGCCCTCACCATCGTCGACATCGCCCCGCGCCTCACAGTGCCTCAGCTCGAGGCGGCGATCAACGAAGCCGACGTTCTCGACCTGATCGACCCGGTCCGGCTGCGCGAGCGGCTCGAGGGGCTGCAGAGGATCCCGGGGGTCGCGATCGTGCGCCGCCTCCTCGACCGCTCCACCTTCGTCCTCACCGACTCCGAGCTGGAGAGGCGCTTCCTGCGGATCGTTCGCGAAGCCGTCCTGCCTCTGCCGATCACCGGAGCTCGCCTCAACGGCCTCAAGGTCGATTTCCACTGGCCAAACCTGGGTTTGGTCGTCGAGACGGACGGCCTTCGCTACCACCGCACCCCTTCCCAGCAGTCCCGGGATCGCCTTCGAGACCAGGTACACGCCCGAGCGGGGCTAACGACGCTCCGCTTCACCCATGCCCAGGTCGCGCGTCGGCCCAACCAGGTTCGGGAGACGCTAGCGGCCGTGGTTGCCCGCCTGAAGGAGCGGCCGCGGCCTAAGCTCATTGCGTGAGCGCCGAGCTTCCCGCCGAGGTCGAGATCCGCGAGGTCGGGCCTCGCGACGGGTTCCAGAACGAGCCGGAGGTGATCCCCACCGCCGAGAAGGTGCGGCTGATCGACCTGCTGACCTCCTCCGGGGTGCGGCGGGTCGAGGTGACTTCGTTCGTCCGCGCCGACGTCATCCCGCAGCTCTCCGACGCCTCCGAGGTCCTGGCCGGAATCGAGCGCCGCGACGGAGTGTCGCTCTCTGTGCTGATCCCGAACCAGCGGGGGCTCCAGCGGGCGCTCGAGATGCGCGAGCGCTTCGATGAGATCAGCGTCTTCCTCTCGGCCTCCGAGACCCACAACCGTCGCAACGTCAACCGCTCGATCGAGGAGTCGCTGGCGGGTCTCCGCGAGGTGCTGGGGACGGCACGAGAGGCGGGGCTGCGCTGCGAGGGGGTGATCGCGACCTCGTTCGGCTGCCCCTACGAGGGCCACGTGCCGCCGGAGCGGGTCCTGGAGATCGCCGGCGCGCTGGTCGAGGCGGGCTGCCGGGAGGTCGGTTTCGGCGACACCACCGGGATGGCGAACCCGCGCCAGGTGCGCGAGTTCTACGCCAGCGCCCGCGAGCGCCTTCCACGGGCCGAGCTGACCGCCCACTTCCACAACACCCGCGGCCAGGGCCTCGCCAACGTCCTCGCGGCGCTGGAGGAGGGGGTCGGATCGTTCGAGTCGAGCTTCGGCGAGCTCGGCGGCTGCCCGGTGCCGCCGGGGTCCACCGGCAACGTCTCCACCGAGGATGTCGTCTCGATGCTGCACGAGATGGGGATCGAGACCGGGATCTCCCTGCCGGCGCTGATCGAGGCCTCGCGGGCCGCCCAGGAGGTCCTCGGCCGGCCTCTCGGCGCCCGCGTGCTGCGCGCGGGCCCGGTGAACTGGGGCGGGGAGGAGTAGGGTCGAGTCATGCGCAGCGATGCCTTTCGCGCCGCGGCCGAGGCGAAGGACTTCTCGGCGATCGAGGAGCTCTTCTCGCCCGACGTCGTCTTCCGCAGCCCCGCCGTCTACAAGCCGTATGAGGGCCTCGACGCTCTGAGGTTGCTGCTCGGCAACGTAGTCGAGGTGTTCGAGGACTTCCGCTACATCGATCAGGTCGAGTCCGGCGACGCTGCGGTGCTCGTCTTCGAGGCACGTGTCGGCGACCGCCGCCTGCACGGGGTAGATGTGCTGCGTCTCGGCGAAGACGACCTGATCGCCGAGATGATGGTGATGATCCGGCCGCTCAGCGGCCTGCAGGCGGTGGCCGAGGCGATGGCCGAGCGGCTGGGCGTCGCTCCCGGGTAGGCTGCGCGCTCGCGCATACCCGAACCAGGAGTCACTCAAGTGGAGATCGAGAAGGTTGGTGTCGTCGGCTGCGGCCTGATGGGCCATGGAATCGCCCAGATCTGCGCCCAGGCCGGCTGGGACGTCGTCGTCCGAGAGCTCTCCCAGGAGAAGCTGGACGCCGGGATCGGCAAGGTCGAGAAGCAGCTCGCCCGCGCGGTCGAGAAGGGCAAGCTCGAGCAGGCCGAGGCCGAGGCGATCCGCTCGCGGATCACCGGCACCCTCGACTACGGCGACCTCGGGGGCAGCGATCTGGTGATCGAGGCGATGACCGAGGACCTCGACGGCAAGCTCGAGATGTGGCGGGAGGTGGACGCGGTGGTCAAGGACGGCGCCTTCTTCGCCTCCAACACCTCCTCGCTTCCGGTCGCCGAACAGGCCGCAGCCACCGGTCGGCCCGAGCGCTTTCTCGGCCTGCACTTCTTCAACCCTGCCCAGGTGATGCCCCTGCTCGAGGTGGTCCGCGCCGAGCAGACCTCCGACGAGGCTTACGAACTCGGCTTCGCCCTCGGCGAGAAGCTCGGCAAGACCACGGTCGCCGCGGGCGACAACCGCGGCTTCATCGTCAACCGCCTGCTCGTGCCCTACCTGCTCGACGCGATCCGCGGGCTCGAGGAGGGCATCGGTTCGATCGAGGACATCGACACGGGGATGATGGCCGGGGCCAGCCATCCGATGGGGCCGCTCACCCTCTCGGACTTCGTCGGCCTCGACACCCTCGCCTCGATCGGCGAGATCATGCACGCTTCCTACGGCGATCAGCGCTTCGCTCCACCGGCGACCCTGCAACAGCTCGTCGATGCAGGCCATTTCGGCCGCAAGACGGGTCGGGGCTTCTACGATTACTCGGGCGAGAAGCCGGTCCCGGTCGACCCCGGGGCCTGAGAACCCGACCCCCCCAGCGGGCCTACGAAGGAGGAAGAGTGGATCAGGAAAGCGTCGATCGCATTCGCAGCGCCACCTTCAACGTCACTCGTCGCGGCTATGACACCGAGGAGGTCGACGCCTACCTGCATGACCTGGCCGACTGGCTCGAGAGCGGCGGTGCCGACGTCGAGCCTTCGGAGGCGGTTCGCAAGGAGCTCGACAACGTCGGTCGTCAAACGGCGGGCGTGCTCAGCGCGGCGGGCGAGGCGGCCGGCTCGATCCGCTCGGAGGCCGAGGCGGACGCTGCGGAGACGATCGAGCGCGCCCGGATCGACGCGAACGCCAACCGGGTCGAGGCGGACGACTACGCGGAGAGGATCCGGGCCGAGGCCGAGGAGTACTCGCAGGCCGAGCGGGGGAAGGCCGATGCATACGCGCTGCGGATGCGCGAGGAGGCCGGTGAGCAGGCCGGGAAGATCATCGCCGACGGCCAGAGCAGGCGGGAGGCCCTCGAAGAAGTGATCTCGGACCTCGCCGAGCGCCGCGATCAGCTGCTCGACGAGCTCGAGGAGATCGCCGGCAGCATCGCCGGCACCGCCAGCCGCGCCCGCGGCGAGCCGCGGGCCGCCGCCAACGGCTCCTCCCTCGCCGAGGCGGAGACCACGGAAGCCGCCACGGTCGAGACCGAGTGAGCGATATCCGCCCGGCGCTCGAGGCCGCTCTCTCCGGGGGGCCGGAGCGGCATCACTCGAAGCTCGCCGAGCAGGACAAGCTGGAGGCCCGCGAGCGGGTCGAGCGCCTGATCGACGCCGGCAGCTTCGCCGAGGAGGCGCTGCTCGCCAACTGGGAGAGCGAGGGCCTCGGTGCCGACGGTGTGATCACCGGTACGGCGCAGATCGGCGGCCGCAAGGTGGCCCTGATGGCGAACGACCCGACCGTCAAGGCGGGCTCCTGGGGACCGAAGACGGTCGAGAAGATCCTCCGCATCCAGGAGCGCGCCCTGAAGCTGGCGATCCCGATGATCTACCTGGTCGACTCGGCCGGCGCAAGGATCACCGATCAGGTGCAGATGTTCCCCGGTCGTCGCGGAGCGGGCCGGATCTTCTACAACCAGGTCCGCCTCTCCGGGGCGGTGCCACAGGTCTGCCTGCTGTTCGGGCCGAGCGCCGCCGGGGGCGCCTACATCCCGGCCTTCTGCGACGTCGTGATCATGCGGGCCGGCAACGCCTCGATGTACCTGGGCTCCCCGCGGATGGCGGAGATGGTGATCGGCGAGAGCGTCAGCCTTGAGGAGATGGGAGGCGCCAAGATGCACACCGGAGTCTCCGGCTGCGGCCACTTCCTCGCCGACACCGACCCCGAGGCGATCGAGACCGCCCGTCGCTACCTCTCCTACATGCCCGCCAACTGGAGCGAGGAGCCGCCGTCGGCTCCGCCGATCGAGCCCGCCTCGGCGCAGCCGATTGCCGAGATCATCCCCGCCGACGAGAACCAGCCCTTCGACATGCGCGAGCTGATCGAGGGGCTGGTCGACGAGGGCTCGATGCTCCAGGTGCACGAGCGCTGGGCGAAGGAGCTGATCGTCGGCTACGCCCGTCTCGACGGGCGGGCGATCGGGATCGTCGCCAGCCAGCCGCGCCAGAAGGGCGGCGTGCTTTTCGTCGACTCCGCCGACAAAGGCGCGCGCTTCATCCAGACCTGCAACGCCTTCAACCTGCCGCTGCTCTTCCTGGCCGACGTCCCGGGGTTCATGATCGGCACGGCGGTCGAGCGCCAGGGGATCATCCGCCATGGGGCGAAGATGATCAGCGCGGTCTCCGAGGCGACAGTGCCGAAGATCTCGGTGATCGTCCGCAAGGCCTACGGCGCCGGCCTCTACGCGATGGCCGGCCCGGCCTTCGAGCCCGACTGCTGCATCGCCCTGCCCAGCGCCTCGATCGCGGTGATGGGTCCGCAGGCGGCGATCAACGCGGTCTTCTTCAACCAGATCCAGGCGATCGAGGATCCGACCGAGCGTGAGCGCTTCGTCGAGCAGAAGCGCCGCGAATACGCGGAGGACATCGACATCCTCCACCTGGCCTCTGAGCTGGTGGTCGATGCGGTGGTCGAGCCGGCGGAGCTGCGCGCCGATCTGATCAAGCGCTTTGCCGTGGCCGAGGGCAAGGATCGGGGCTTCGCCAGGCGGCGAAATCCGGTCACCCCGGCCTGAGTCGCTACCTTTGGTCGATGAGCAGGGCTCTCTCGAGAGCACCGATCGCGGGCGCTGCTGCCTGCGCAGCCGCCTTCGGCGCGGTGATGTTCCTCGTCTACGGGACGCTCAGGGCCGCTGATCTGGACGCCCGGCTCTACGAGAATCTCGGCCGTCTCGCGACCCCTGCGAGGACGCCGGCGCTCGGGACGCTGGCCCACAGCGCCGACCCGCTGCCGCTGCTCGTCTTTCTCGGTGTCCTGGCGATCTTCGCCTTCCGCTGGGATCGTCGCCCCCACCTGCTCGCCGCCCTTGGGGTGGTCGCCGGCTCCGCCGTGACGACCCAGCTCCTGAAGGTCGTCCTCGCCCACCCGCGGGTGCAACCGGCGGTCGGGCACGGGATCGGGCCCGTCTCCTTCCCCAGCGGGCATGCCACGGCCGCCATGTCGATGGCGATCGCCCTGGTCCTGGTCGTTCCGCGCCGGCACCGCTGGGCGGCGGTCATCCTCGGCGCCGCCTACGCGATCGCGGTATCGGTGACGGTGATCATCCTCGGCTGGCACTACCCGAGCGACGTCCTCGCCGGGACGCTCGTCGCCACCGGGTTCGGCTTCCTCGCCCTCGCCGCGCTTCGCGCCGGCGGCTACCTGAAGCCTCGACCCGAGATCGAAACCGTGGGACGTGCGCCCTCGCCGGTGCTCGAGGTCTGCCTGGCCCTGGCGGGTGTCGCGCTTGCCGTGATCGCGTTCACCCGTGCCGGCGTCCTGGTCGATTACGCGGCCTCCCAGACCGGCGCGACCGTCCTCGCCGTCGGCCTCGCGGGCGTCTGCTCCGCGCTACTCACCGCGATCTCGGCAGCCGCCGAGGGGTGAGCGCGGCCACAGCGATCGCCGTCAAGTCCCTCACCGTCGAGCGCGGCGGGCGGGAAGTGCTTCACGGTCTGGAGTTCAGCGTCCCCACCGGCGCGATCACTGGCCTGCTGGGGCCGAGCGGCTGCGGCAAGACGACCTTGATGCGGGCGATCGTCGGTGTGCAGATCATCGCCTCGGGAACGGTCGAGGTGCTCGGGTCACCCGCCGGATCAGCCTCCCTGCGGCCGCGGGTCGGCTATGTCACCCAGGCCCCTTCGGTGTACGGCGACCTCAGCGTGCGCGAGAACCTCGCCTACTTTGCTCGCATTCTCGAGGTCGGGGCGCGGCGGGTGGAGGAAGTGGTCGCGACCGTGGACCTCGGCGAGAGCATCGATCAGGTCGTGAACAGTCTGTCCGGGGGCCAGCGCTCACGGGCCTCGCTGGCCACAGCGCTCCTGGGGAACCCCGAGATCCTCGTGCTCGACGAGCCCACCGTGGGCCTCGACCCGGTGTTGCGGGTCGATCTCTGGCGCACCTTCGCCGACCTCGCCGGGGGCGGCAAGACCCTGCTGATCTCCAGCCACGTGATGGAGGAGGCGGCTCGCTGCGATTCGCTCCTGCTGATGCGGGATGGCGACCTAATGGCGACGATGACGCCGTCCACCCTGCGCGCCAGCACCGGCGAGGAGGGGCTCGAGGACGCCTTTCTCGCCCTGATCGAGCGCTCCGAGGGAGGGGCCGGATGAGCCCGAGGATCACCGCCGCGACCGCGTACAGGGTCCTGACCCAGCTGCGGCGGGACCCCCGCACGATCGCCCTGCTGCTGGCGGTGCCGCCGTTCCTGATCACCTTGCTCAAGTACGCATTCGACGGCAACCCCCTGGCGTTCGACCGGGTCGGTGCACCGCTGGTGGGGCTCTTCCCCTTCACCACGATGTTCGTCGTCACCTCGATCACGATGCTTCGCGAGCGCACCACCGGCACACTGGAGCGGCTGATGACGATGCCGCTGGCCAAGATCGACCTACTGCTCGGGTACGGGATCGCCTTCGGCTTCGTCGGGGTGATTCAAGCGCTGATCACCTCGTTCGTCGCCTTCGGCCTGCTCGGGCTCGAAGTCGCCGGCTCGACGGCGCTCGTTGTCGCCATCGCCGTGCTCGACGCCCTGCTGGGGATGTCGCTGGGGCTGTTCGTCAGCGCCTTCGCGCGGACGGAGTTCCAGGCGGTGCAGTTCATGCCGGCGCTGGTCTTCCCCCAGTTGCTGCTCTGCGGCCTGATCGTCGCCCGCGCCGATATGGCGCCCGTGCTCGAGGCGATCTCCTACACGATGCCACTGACCTATGCGTTCGACGCCCTCGACCGCGTAGCAAACCACGGCTCCCTGGCGGTCGCGGGGGCCGTCGATGTGGTTGTCATCTGCGCGGTGACGGCCCTTGCGCTTGCACTCGGCGCTGTCACCCTGCGTCGTCGGACGCCCTGAGGCCGGCTGCCGCCTGGCAAAGGTGTCGGTGGACGCCGTTCAGGCCGATGAAGGTGTTTGGGCCCACACCGCCGGGCGCGCCACCATGCCACGAGCGATCGAACGACTGACCAGGGGTTTCACCGAGCGACCGGCGGTGAGGCCGTCCGAGGATCTGCGCCTGATCGCGGTCACCTACGGGGCCCTCTACATCACCGGTGCCGTGATCGGGGGGCTCTCACTGCTTCTACCCCACGATCCCGACCGCGACCTGCCCGGCGTACTCGGCGTCATCGTCGTCGCAGCCGCGGCGGGCGCGGTCTGGGTCGGGTTCGCGGGTCGGTTGCCGGGCTGGTTCCTCCGACTGAGCCCGGCGCTATCGGGCGTGCTGGTGGCGACCTTCATCTACTTCACCGGCGGCAGCTCGGCCGGGGCATACGCGATGTACATGATGTGGATAGTCGCCACCTCCGCCTACTTCTTCTCCTTCACCACTTCGATCGTTTCGGTCCTAATCGCCTGCAGCGGCTATGGCATCGCGCTCTATGCAGGGGACGCACCGCTGCCTGAGCTGCACCTGACCTTTGCGATCGCTGCACTGATCGTCACGGCTATCGTGCTCACCCTGATGCGCCAGCGCCTCGACGTCGTGATCAGCCACCTGCACAACCTCTCGCGCACCGATTCCCTCACCGGGCTGCCGAACCGGCGTGAGTTCGACGAGCGCCTCGACGAGGAGCTCGAGCGGGCGCGACGCGCCCGGGGACGGCCGATCGGGCTGGTGATGCTCGACCTCGACAGGTTCAAGGCCGTCAACGACCGCTTCGGACACCAGACCGGAGATGACTGCCTGGTCCGCTTCGGCCGCATCCTCGCCGCCGAGAGCCGCACCAGCGACCTGGCGGCGAGGATGGGGGGCGAAGAGTTCGCGGTCCTGGTGCCCGAGGTCGAAGACCGCGCCGAGGCGGTCAGCCTCGCCAACCGCATACTCGGCCGGGTCCACGCCGAGTTCGAGGCCGAGTCATTCGAGCTGACGGTCAGCGCCGGCGTCTCCGCCTTCCCCGAGGACGCCGACGGCGCCGCCGGCCTGCTCGGCTCAGCGGACGCCGCGCTTTATGAGGCGAAGCGGGAGGGACGCGATCGCACCGTCTCCTTCGCCGACCTCAGCCGCCGTCGGAGTGAGCCTCCTGCTGTAGCCGGCCGGCCAACTTCGTGAAGTAGTCGAGCGAATCGGGGTTGGCCAGAGAGTCGCGGCTCGCCGCCCTCTCGGCCGGCGTTCCCATGAGGATCCTCTTCACAGGTACTTCGAGCACCTTGCCGCTCAGCGTCCGCGGCACCTCCGACACCTCGAACACCTGGTCGGGGACGTGGCGAGGGGAGCAGCGCTCGCGGATGCGCGTGGCGATCTCGCGCTCCAGCGCCGGGTCGAGGCGGACGCCCTCACGGAGGACGACGAACAGCGGCATCCAGCCCTCGGTTCCCTCGCGGGGCAGGTCGACGACGAGCGCGTCGACGATCTCCGGCACCGCCTGCACCGCCCGGTAGATCTCGCTCGTCCCCATCCGTACCCCGGAGCGGTTGATGGTCGAATCCGAGCGGCCGTAGATGATCGCGGTGCCGCGGGAGGTGATCTCGATCCAGTCGCCGTGGCGCCAGATCCCGGGGTAGTGCTCGAAGTAGGCGGCGCGGTAGCGGCTTCCGTCCTCATCGCCCCAGAGGAAGACCGGCATCGATGGCATCGGCTCGGTGACGACAAGCTCCCCGACCTGATCGATCAGCGGCCGGCCCTGCTCGTCCCAGGCCTCGACCGCGGCGCCGAGGGCGCGCGCCTGCAGCTCGCCCCGGTAGACGGGCAGGGTGGCCACGCCGCCGACGAAGGCCGTGCAGAGGTCTGTGCCGCCGCTGGTCGAGAACAGCCAGGTGTCGGGCCCGACGTGCTCGTAGATCCAGTCGAAGCCCTCGGGCGAGAGGGGCGACCCGGTGGAGCCCACGGCGCCCAACCGGGAGAGATCGCGGCTCTCGCCGGGCTCGAGGCCCTCCTTCATGCAGGCGGAGATGTAGGAGGCGCTGGTGCCGAAGCAGGTGATCCCCGCCTGCTCGGCAAGGTCCCAGAGGACGCCCATGTCCGGCTGCCCGGGGTTTCCGTCGTAGAGCACAATCGCCGCCTCGGTCAGCAGCCCCGAGACGAGGAAGTTCCACATCATCCACCCGGTCGTCGTGAACCAGAAGAGACGGTCGCCTCGGTGAAGGTCGGCGTGGAGGTGGAGCTTCTTCAGGTGCTCGAGGAGGATCCCGCCCTGGCTCTGGACGATCGCCTTCGGCAGGCCGGTGGTCCCGGAGGAGTAGAGGACCCAGAGGGGGTCGGAGAAGGGGACGCGCTCGAAGCTGAGCTCGGCGCCGGCGCCGGCGCCGAGAAGCTCCTCCCAGCTGATCGTCTCCGCCAGACCGGAGAGCTCCGGGCCGGGGGAGAGGTAGGGGAGGACGACCGTTCGCTCGAGGCTAGGCATCTCGGCCTGGAGGCCGGCGAGGACCTCGGTGCGGTCGAAGTCCTTGCCGCCGTAGCGGTACCCGTCGACCGCCAGCAGCACCTTGGGCTCGATCTGGGCGAAGCGGTCGATCACGCTCGAGGGGCCGAAATCCGGCGAGCAGGAGGACCAGACCGCGCCGATCGCGGCGCTGGCGAGGAAGCCGACGATCGCCTCCGGGACGTTCGGGAGGTAGGCGACGACGCGGTCCCCGGTCCCGACCCCGAGCGAGCGCAGCCCCGCGGCGGTGGCGGCGACCTGTGAGCGCAGCTCTCCCCAGCTCAGCTCGCTCAGCGGGCGCAGCTCGGAGGCGTGCAGGATCGCGGTCTCGGAGGGGTCGCGGTCGCGGAAGACGTGCTCGGCGTAGTTGACGCGCGTTCCCGGGAACCACTCGGCGCCGGGCATCCCCCGGGCTCCGAGCGCGCGGGTCGGGGGGGCGTCGGAGATCACCTCGAAGAAGTCCCAGATCGAGCTCCAGAATCCCTCCAGGTCAGATACCGACCAATCCCAGAGCGAGCCGTAGTCCTCGAAGCGAAGACCGCGCTCGGCGGTCAGCCAGCGCTGGTACTCGCTCATGCGGGAGCGCTCGACCGTCTCGGCCGATGGCTCCCAGAGCAGCTCTCCCCGGCCGGGCTCCGCGTCGGCGTCCACGGTCGGCTTATACCCGATGCGCGGAGGGCGCGGGTCGGGAGCGCGGCGCGTCACCGTCCGCTTCGGTACGCCCGACGTCGCGGTCGATCGCCCGGACCAGATCGAGCGTGAACTCGACCGCCCGCGTCAGCGACCCCCCGTCGACCTTGTCCGGCATGTCCTCGGAGGTGTGGTAGTAGGGCGGGCCGACCCCGTCGGAGGCGCCGACGATCGAGATCGCGCGGAATCCGCGGACGACCGCGGGAAGGGCATCGGTATGGAAGGAGTGGCGGATCGGGCGGGCGGCGTGCTCGGCCTCGTCGCCTTCTTCTGTGCGCTGTGCCTCGGCGATCGCCTCGCAGAGCTCGACCAGGCGCCGATCCATCGCCCGGTTGACGATCGCCCCCTCGCTGCGCTGGAAGTGGACGTCCCCGTAGGAGACCGAATCGAGGTTGACGAAGAAGGTCCGCTCGCGGTCGATCTCGGCCCGGTGCGAGCCCATGTAGTAGGCCATGCCCTCGGCGTTGCACTCCTCGGCGCCGGGGAGGATCACCCAGACGTCGAGGTTTGCGGGAGGGTTGGCGTCGAGTCGCTCGGCCACCGAGAGCACGGCGGCGACGGCGGAGGCGTTGTCGCAGGCGCCGGGGACGACCTCGGAGAGGGCGATGTCGATCAGCAGCACCAGCGTAACGAGGCAGCACGGCGATCACGAGCAGCTGCGCGAGCGAGAGCCAGGTACCCTCGAGACCCGCCATCCTCAGCCCGGAGATCAGCAGCAGCGGGACGACGCCGACCCAGAAGATCAGGCGGATCGGCCCGAGCAGCACCCGCCAGCGCTCGGAGAGGCGGTGGGCAAGGCGGACCGAGCTCTCGCCGAATACGAGGCCGCCCCTGGCCGCGTCGTAGTGGGCGCTGAGGACCAGGCGCGCCGGCGCGCCTGGGCTCGGACCGGGCGAGACGATGTTCTGGGAGGCGCGGCGGAAGAGCAGGCGCCGCAGCAGGTAGAGGCGGGTGCTCTGATCGAGGTAGAGCGAGAGCGCGGCGAACAGGACCAGCGCGAAGCCGGGGGCGGGGGAGAGGAGAGCAACCAGGCTGCCGGCGATCGCCAGCGCGACGTGCAGGCCGATCGCAAGCGAGTACTGGGGATGGACGTAGCTGGGCTCGATCTCGACCCTCCGGCCCATCCCCCTCAGCGTCTCGGCGAGCCAGCTCGCAGCCCGCCGCTCGGCATCCGTGCCCGGGCCCCTCCTCTCGAAGGAGCAGAGCTGCTCGATCAGCTCGAGGCGGCCGGCGGCGTCCACGCGCGGATTATCGCCGGGGCCGCGGGCTATCGTTTTCGCTGTCCCGGCCGGAGTGGTGGAACGGTAGACACTCGGTCCTCAAAAGGCCGTGCTCGAAAGGGCGTGTGGGTTCGACTCCCACCTCCGGCATAGCCCCCGGGCCTATCGCGATCCGGGGAGTGGAGCCGTCAGGCAGGCGCCGGCTCGCCGTCCTCGGGTGGGGCGCCGGCCCCGTAGTCCTCGCCGGAGCCGATCGGCCGCTCCTCCTCGACGTGCCACTCCTGGTTGAAGGCGATCATCGCGATCACCATCAGGGCGATTTGGAGCGGGATCAGGATCACCACCAGGAGGCCGATCAGCGGCACCGGGATCAGCGCCTCGTCGAAGCCGACCTTGTCGCGCGAGAACCAGCTGTTTGCGCCGACCGCGCAGAAGATCACCAGCAGCACAGCCCAGGCGGCGGCCACCGGGCAGCACGCCTCGCTGCCAGCGGGCGACCATGATCGCGAAGAGGACGTAGAGGAAGACGTAGAAGATCAGGCAGATCACGCCCATCGCGGCTCCGCCCTGGAGCAGCGACCAGCCGGCGATCGTCACGATGCCCGCTAGCGCTGCCGAGACCAGCAGCAGCAGGACGACGACGAACTTGGTCGTCACCGACTGAGGCTTCTCCCTGTTGGGCCGCCAGAGCTCGTAGCCCGGCCTTGCCTCTCCTACCGCCATCACGGCGATCATAGAATCTCCCCACGATGCGCGCAGGGTTTTCGCAGCTGCGCGGATCACAAACGCGGGCGTGGCGGAATTGGAATACGCGCCAGGTTTAGGTCCTGGTGGGCTTCGGCCCGTGGGGGTTCGAGTCCCTCCGCCCGCATCAACAGGGACGCCGATGAGCGCCGTGGACCATCACGGGCACCGCGGGTAGCATGGGCCGCCGCTCCCCGGGGGAGTGAGTTAATGGCTATGCGCACGGTCTCCAAAACCGTGAATCCGGGTTCGAATCCCGGCTCCCCCGCTTACAGCTTGCCCCTTGCAGTCTCCCGCGGCAAGGCCACCAGCGACCTATAATCCTGCCCGCCGCGGGCGTGGTGTAACGGTCGCACGAGAGCCTTCCAAGCTCTAGGTTGCGGGTTCGAGTCCCGTCGCCCGCTCTCCGACGCGGCTGGTCATGTCAGAGCTGGGTCATGACCGCCCGAAGCGAGCCCCTGCGGCGGGCGGTCCTACGCCGGTGGCAGTTGGCGCAGACCACCTCGCACTTCTCGATTTCATCGAGGATGCTTTGCCAACTGCGGCGCGAGAGGGAGGGGCCGATCGCAAAGGCCTTGTCCCGCAGGTGGTCGAACTCGAGCACGACGGGGTCTGCTTGGCCGCAGTCGGTGCAGGGGTGCTCTTTGAAGTATTCGATGAGGTATGGGTCCGCTCCCGTTGCAACGCCCTCTTCTGCACGCGCGCTTGTTGGATGTACCTCTCCCGGTTGGCCAGATAGTGCTCCCGGTGATAGGCCGCCCGGCACGGTCGGCAGAAGGTGTCTCGCTGGTTCAGCTTCTTCCGGCGCCATGCGAATTCCCTTGCCGGCTTCACCGCACCGCAACTACCGCATTTGCAATGTTCGTCTCCATCACCCAATGCGAACACATGTTCGCATCAGTCCCGGACGGAATCGCCGCTAGACTCGGCACTTCTCGGGGCGTGGCGCAGTCTGGTAGCGCACTCGGCTGGGGGCCGAGCGGTCGCTGGTTCAAATCCAGTCGCCCCGACTACTATTTTCGGAGGCGCGTTTCTTGCCCTCTAGGCCCCTTCGGTGAACGACCCTCGCTGCTTTTCTGGTTCCGAGCTTCCAAAGAGAGGAGGGGCACGGCTTGATGTTGGTGCTCAACAAAGGGCGACTGGTCGTTAGCCAGTCTCCCGGTCGACAAGCTTCGTCAGCTCCTCCGACAACTCCGAAAGGAAAGGAAGGTCCGGGCGACCGTCGGACAGAAGACGGAGGGTCTTTATGTAGTGATCGAGTCTCTCGCCGCGCACGTCTTCGTGGCTGGCGAGAAGCTCGCGGGTGTTGGCGAGCTTGTCGGCCGCATAGATGGCCGCTGCCCGTCGATCGCGCATCGCTCGGCTACGGGCCTCGGCCTTGCGGGCGGGATAGGGCTCAATCCTAGGGTTCTCGGTCATCTCCGCCACCAGCTCCGCAACCTCGAGCCCGAATGCTTCAGAAATCTCCTTGCTCGACATGGGCGTGTCCTCGACGGTGTCGTGGAGCAGGGCGGCCGCGACGACCGTCTCCTCAAATCCCCGCTCGCTCAGTAGCTCAGCAACGGCCACCGGATGGTCGATGCCGGTTGCACCATGCCCTGGTCTGCCGTGGGCAGAGCGCGCCATCCGATAGGCGCCCTCAAGCAAGGCTGATCCTTCGACGAAGGCAGGCAGTTCTCTGTCAGGGTCCGACAGAGCAGGAACGCTAGGTGCGTGGCGCCTCGGGGGTGTAACGAGCCTGTTACATCTCGCTCGCGCATTCTCAGCCTGAAACCGCCCGACCCCATTTGGACAGTGCCGCTGTAGCGCGGAGTGGGAGCTAGAACCCGGTGCCTCCCGTATCGGAATTGATCGGTGCGGGCCCCGTAGCGGGACCTTCAAGGGGAGCTTCACAACGGGAAGAAGCCAACCGATCGGACCGTTCACACCGTAGTCACAGGTGGCGCAAACCGTTCCTTATGCTCGAACCCTGACTCTTGAGATCGAGCGAAAGTTCCTCGTCCCACGTGCTCCCGATTGGCTTGCGGATTGCCGGGTTGAGGAAATCGACCAGGGGTATCTGGCGATTGAAAGCGAGGACGTCGAGGTGCGCTTGCGAAGACTCGGCGATCAGTCTTACCTGACGATCAAGCATGGTCGCGGACAGCGACGAACCGAGGCTGAGGTCGGGCTTGGCGGCGAGCAGTTTGCCGCTCTGTGGCCACTGACGGAGGGGCGGCGGCTTCGCAAGTTGCGCCATTACGTTTCGATTGACGCGGGGGAGGCCGAGATCGACGTCTACAAGGGCCCCCTGGAGGGCCTGATCACCGCAGAGGTCGAGTTCAGCTCGGAGCAGCTCAGCGAGTCGTTTGACCCGCCGGAATGGATGGGCCCAGAGTTGACAGGTGAGCCTGGCTATGCCAACAGGAAGCTGGCGACGTGTGGAATGCCCGCGCCGGTTCGGCCGAGATCATGAATCAGGAGCAGGCCCTCTCGGTGATGTTCGAGCGAAGCACGGACCTCGACAGCGCTCCGGGCAGCGACCCCTCGCCTCGAGTTCGCGTGGAGGAAGCCGGAGTAAGAGTCGTCGCAGCGCTGGAGGCCCTGGGGGAGCGGCCCGATGCGAGCCGAGGCGCCGAGTTGATCTCGCGCTGCATCGAATACGGAGCCGCGGCCCTGGCGGCGGCAAGAGGGTTGTTCGAGGGCGAGGAGCTGCTGGCCCAGGTCCGCCCGAGCGAAGACCGCTTGGCCCAACTGATCGCCGAGGAGGAGCCGGAACCAGAATGGCTGCGCTCCCGGGCGCCGGCCGCCGATTGGAAAGCGGCCTTCAGAGCGAACCAGACGGCGATCACAGCCCCCGACGTGCCGACGGCGGCCCTGTTCGATCGGCTGACCGTCGGGGTCGGGCTGGCTGCTGATCTTTGCGCCTGGCTCGACGGTCCGATCGTCGCCGCGAGCGGCGCGCTGTGAGCGCGGGCGCGGCCGGCGCCCGATGGCGGTCCGGCGGCCGGTGACCGTGGCCAACGCGGCGGTGGAGCAGGAACGACCGGTTGGCGGCGAGAGAAGCGCGGCGCAGCTCCTCGAGGCGTTGAGGGCCCTGCGGGCGGACGTTGCTCGCGAGGGTGATGAGATCCTCGGACGCTGGCGACCCCGCATCCACCGGTCCTCGTTTCTGCCAAGCGCGGGGAACCTCGCCTACTACATCGCGCTGCGACACCACGAGTTGCGCGAGCTCCAGCTGGAGCTGATGGCGTGGGGGCTCTCCTCACTCGGCCGATGCGAGGCTCGAGTGCTTGAAAACATCGATGCGGTGATCTCAGTCCTGGAGCGTCTCGAATCCTCGACACGCGGTTCACCGGCTCCGCCCAGCATCGTTGAGTTCTTCCGCGGACACGATCTGCTGCGCGCGCAGAGCGAGGCAGCGCTCGGGCCGCCGCCGCGAAACCGGGGGGTGCGGATTATGGTGACCCTCCCCTCCGAGGCTGCGAGCGACCATGGGCTGGTCTTGGACCTCGTGCGCAGCGGAATGGACGTGGCACGAATCAACTGTGCCCACGCCGATGCCCAGGTCTGGACGGCGATGGCCGCGCAGGTGCGTCGTGCCGTGGCGGAGACGGGGAGGCCATGCGGCGTGTGCATGGACATCTGCGGTCCTCGCGCCCGCACCGCTGCGGTGGAGGCGCCCGCCGATCTGCGCCTCCACAACGGCGATCGCCTGCTGATGCGGGCGGCCGCGGCGCCGCGCGTCCAGGGGGGGTTCGCTGGCCGATTCGAGGTCTCCCTCCCGGAGGTGCTCGGTCAGCTCAAGCCTGGAGACTTGGTGTGGATCGATGAAGGCAAGCTCGGGGCCATCGTCGAGCGCCGCGACGTAGCCGGCGCGGTTCTTCGAGTGACCCGCACCAAACCCAATGGCGGGCGCCTGCGGGCGGACAAGGGGTTGAACTTCCCCGACACGGAACTCCGCCTCAGCCCTTTGACTGCGAAGGACCTGCGCGATCTCGATGTGATCGCTGCGACGGCCGACATGGTTGGTTACTCGTTCGCACAGCGCGCCGGCGACATCGAGCTCCTCCAAGGGGAGCTGGCCAAGCGCCTCGAACGGCCCAATTCGATCGCCTTGGTGGCGAAGATCGAGACCAAGCTTGCGATCCGCAACCTGCCTGAGCTGATCGTACAGGCGGCGGGCCGACAGCCGCTTGCGGTGATGATCGCGCGGGGCGATCTTGCGGTCGAACTGGGCTACCGTCGCCTGGCGGAGCTCGAGGAGGAGCTGCTGTGGCTCTGCGAGGCGGCGCACGTTCCGGTGATCTGGGCGACTCAGGTCCTGGACAACTTCGTCCACAAAGGGGTCGGGGCCCGGGCCGAGATCACCGATGCCGCGATGGCCGAGCGGGCTGAGTGCGTGATGCTGAACAAGGGCCCCTTCGTGATCGACGCGGTGAACCTCCTCGATGATCTGCTTGGCCGCATGGAAGGGCACCAGTTCAAGAAGGCCTCACGGATGCGGGCGCTTCACTCGTGGTAGCGCCGGACTCGAGCAACGAAGAACGCCACTGTCCCCGGGTCGTAGCAGGGGGGAAACGAGCCCGGAAACGAGCCCACAACGCCTTGCCGGGCTCTGGTTGGGTACCACTTTGGTACCGGATGCCCCGTCCGATCCGTCCAGATCGGCCCGGGCTTCCGGCGTCTAGGCCCCTTCGACGGGCAGCTCTCGAGCGCCTCGAAAAGCAAGGAGGCGCCCGTCTCCTCGACACTGGCGCCTCCTTGGGAACCGCCATGAGCGAGCCGTGGGCTTTGAGTCGGCCGCTGCGATCCATGGTCAGGGAATGCGAAGGATCGGCGGTTCGAGAGGGGCCTAGCCTCGCCCCTTCGTCGCCCTCCCGTGTAAACGGCTGGTGATGTTTCCCCTGGGTCTCCCAGGGGCAGGTAGCCAACAGGTTGAGAACCGACTAGGGTGGCCGTCACGCCCGTCTATCAAGTCCCAATTTGCGGAAGTTTGGGAGATTCTGGCAAGCGCACGCGCTGTGGGAGGAAGGCTCGATCTGGAGCCAGCCGAGGTCGGGTCGGCGATTCGCGGCCGTACCTACTGCGAGCGCTTCCTCGAAGATGTCGCCGGTAGCAGGAAGGCGGGCGTTCACGGCACGTCCACGTTCTTCGTCGGCGGCGAGCGGCTAGTGGGTCACTGGCGGCAGCTCGCGCAGGGCATCCCCGCTGCGCTGAGGGAGCAGCAGCCGTGAGCGGAGATAACCCGCCAATTGCCCCAGGGCTCCCCGCGACCCCTGACCGCGACGGCTCCTCCCCGCGCTTGGACGAGGAGCAGATAGCGCGATTTCGGGGGCTCGGCCGCAGCCGCACCATGGCTCATGGTGATGTCCTTTTCGCCGAGGGCGACGCCGGCTCCGACTTCTTCGTCATCGAGTCGGGGTCCGTAGCGATCGTTCAGGGACACGGAAGGGAGAACAGGGTCGTCGCCGTCTTCGGCCGGCACCAGTTCCTGGGCGAGCTCAGCATGCTGACCGGCCAGCGGCTCTATCTGAGCGGGGTGGTCAGCGACGGCGGAGAGGTGATCCAGGTCCCGGTGGAGAAGCTGCGCGAGATCGTCGCAGAGGACATGGTGCTAAGCGACATCATCCTCGGTGCTTTCATGGCCCGGCGCTCGATCCTGATCGAGGCCGAAACGGGAATCAAGCTGATCGGCTCACGGTTCTCGCCCGACTCGCGCCGGCTTCGCGAGTTTCTTGCTCGCAACCGCATGCCACACCAATGGATCGATCTGGAAGAGGACGACGACGCGGACGCCCTTCTGGATGGTCTCGCCATTGAGCCCGAGCAGACCCCGGTCGTGATCGCCGGCGGAGGTGAGATTCTCCGCAACCCGACCAATGCCGCGTTGGGTAGGGCAATCGGCCTCGGGTCAAGAGGCGCGGCCCCGGCGCTATGCGACCTGGTGGTCGTCGGCGCCGGGCCGGCCGGGTTGGCGGCGGCGCTATACGCCGCTTCAGAGGGGCTCGACATTCAGGGAGTGGAGGCAGTCGCCACCGGCGGCCAGGCCGGGACATCGGCAAGGATCGAGAACTACCTCGGTTTCCCCGCCGGAGTGTCGGGCAGCGAGCTGGCCCAGCGTGCCGGTGTCCAGGCGGTCAAGTTCGGTGCGCGCCTGGCTGTGCCGGCCGCGGCCGTCCGGATGACCAGTGAACCCGGGCGCCATGAGATCGAGCTCTCGAACGGCGATGCCGCAACCGGACGCACCGTGGTCATCGCCACCGGGGCGCAATACCGCCGCCTTGATGTGCCGCGGCTCGACGAGTTCGAGATGGGCGGGGTTTACTACGCCGCCACCCAGGCGGAGGCGCAGCTCTGCACCGGCGATCCGGTTCTGATCGTCGGCGGCGGAAACTCAGCCGGCCAGGCAGCGATGTTCCTGTCCCGGCACGCGTCGCAATGCCGGCTCCTGATTCGGGGCGGTGATCTGGCGAAGTCGATGTCGCGGTATCTCGTCGATCAGATCGAGCGCAACGACTTGGTCCAGGTCTGCCTCCACTCGGAGGTGGTCGAGCTCGGCGGCGAGCGCGAGCTGGAGACGGTCACCGTTGCCGACACCCGCTCCGGAGAGCGGAGTGCGGTCCCGGCGAGGGCGCTGTTCGTCTTCATCGGCGCTTCGCCCCATACCGAGTGGCTGGAAGGCCAGCTGGCTACCGACGGCGCCGGATTTCTGCGCACCGGCCGCGATGTCCAGGACGGGGCACTCGCGGAGCACAACGGCGATCCCCCATTCTTCCTGGAGACCAGCCGACCCGGGATCTTCGCGGTCGGCGATGTCCGTTCCGGATCGATCAAACGCGTCGCCTCCGCGGTCGGCGAGGGGTCAATGGCGGTCCGGTTAATCCACGACCGGCTCGCCGCCCTCTAGCCTGAGGAAGGAAAGGCCGAAACTATGCCCACCTGCACCCACCTCGATCAGGTTCAGATCACGCGGCTTCCCGAATCCGTCGAGGGTTGCGAGGAGTGCCTGGCAAGCGGTGGCCGATGGCTGCATCTACGGATCTGCCTGGAGTGCGGCAAGGTTGGGTGCTGTGACGACTCACCCAACCGTCACGCGAGCGCCCACGCCGAGAGCAGCGGCCATCCTCTGATCCGATCCCTGGAGCCAGGCGAGGATTGGTCGTGGTGTTTCGTGGACGACGTCGCCATGCTGATCGCCAGCGTGCAGGGCGAGACCCGGATCCCGCCCTCACCGCTTGCTGGATGACTTGAAGGCTCATACACCGAAGCAAGGAGCGCGCATGGCCACGATTCACCTCCACCAGACGACCACCTCGACGCCCGAGCAGTTCATCGCCGGGCTCACCGACTTCGGACCGGGTCGCAAGGAGCTCTTCGAAAACAGCGCCGACGACGACCTCGAGGTGCACGACCGGGGCCCCACCGACGCCGACGTCACGGAGGGCTCGGGCGGCATCTGGGAACGGCTGCACTACGACTGGTCCGATCCCAACCACGTCGTCCTCACGACCACGGACTCCAACACATGGGCAGATGGTCCTAGCCACACCTACACCTTCAAGCGCCAGCCCGATGGGACAACCGAGGTGGACTACGTCGTCGTGCGCGACGGGAAGAACCTGAAGGGGCGGGTGCTCGGGGTTGTGCTCGGGACCGTCGGCAAGGGCAAGCTGAAAGGCGCGTTCGAGAGGGCGGTCAAGGCCATCGAAACCCGGAACGGCGGAGCGGGAGCGGCGCAGGCCGGCTAGCTTCGCATCGAGCGTTTTGAATGCCGGCATTTCAGGTGTAGGTTCTCCCCGGAACGGTTTCTGGCCTCGCGACGCGCCCCCACGCGAAGGCGAGCCTGACGCCATGAGCAACGTCCCCGACACCAAATCGACCGACGGCGTTCCCACCTACCTGGGAAGGGGCGATCCCGCCGGCAGGTTCGCGGACTACTACCCGGCCTGGGTGGACAAGATGGCCGACGACATCACCCTGGAGGGGTCGCTGCTCGACGGCGTCGTGCAGGGCGCGGACGCCGTCCGCGCCGTCATCGGCGGCGTCCGCCAGCTGTACGACCGCCAGGACTTCAACTTCGCCGGCCCCTGGGGAGACAACAGCTTCATCGAGGACTACACCGCCGAAGTTGGCGGCAGGCCGCTCGGGGCCGTCCACCTGATCACCTTCAACGCCGACGGGAAGGCCCAGCACATCGCAGCCAACTACCGGCCGCTGAGCTCGGTGATGTTCTTCTCCCGTCTGCTACGCGAGAAGCTCGCCGACACCCCGCACGCCGAGCACTTCCTCGCCGGCGACGCTGAACGGACATGAGCGCGACGTCAGCCCCCACCAGCGAATACCTGGCGGCTGCCCAACAGAATGGTCAGCGCCGCGAACGGGGTCGACTACGCGTATCGCCAGGTCGGCGAAGGGACACCGCCGCTCGTGCTCCTCCAGCATTTCCGCGGGAACCTCGACAACTGGGATCCCGCGCTGGTCGACGCGCTGGCACGCGACCGGCGGGTCGTGACGTTCGACAACGCCGGGGTGGGCGGATCGACGGGCACGACGCCGAGCACGATCACGCAGATGGCGCACGATGCCATCGCGTTCCTCGAGGCCCTCGAGCTCGACGCGGTTGACCTCCTCGGGTTCTCCATAGGCAGCTTCGTCGCCCAGGAGATCGCGCTGATCAGGCCAGCGGCAGTCCGTCGCCTGGCTCTCGCGTCGGCAGCCCCGCGGGGCGCCGCCGGGATGCACGGCTGGGCACCCGAGGTGATCGGAGCTGTGGGCGCTCCCGAGCGCAATCCCGACGGGTACCTCGATGTCTTCTTCGCGCGCTCGGCCGAGAGCCGGCAAGCGGGCGTGGAAACCCTGGGGCGGCTGACCGCACGGCGCGACGATCGGGACAAACAGACGACCTGGCAGACCCGGCAGGCTCAATACGACGCGGTGTGCGACTGGGGCATCCCGGACCACGGCCAGCTGCAGCGGGTCGGCGCGATCGGTATGCCCGTGTTCGTGGCCAACGGCGATGGCGACCCGATGATCCTGCCGCACCTCTCCTACCTGCTCGCCGGCCTGATCCCGCAGGCGCGGGTGAAGATCTACCCCGACGCGGCGCACGGGTTCCTGTTCCAGCACCACGCCGAGTTCGCCGGCGACCTCGACGCGTTCCTCAGGGAGTGACCCCTAAGACAGAGGAAGGGCAGATGCAACCGTGAACTCGGCCGAGAGCCTCAGCTACGACGTGTTCGTCAACGAACCGCCGCCAGGGGACAACGGTCTGCTTCCGAACGGAGAGCCAAAGCTCTTCTCTCCCGAGGCCAGCACGCTGATCTACGGGAGCGAAGATGCGGTGCTGACGGATCCCGGCCTGACGACCGATCAGGCTCGCGCGCTCGGCGACTGGGTCGCCGAAAAAGATCGCAACGTCACTGACATCTTCATCACCCACGGCCACGGCGATCACTGGTTCGCCGCCGGGCTGCTGGCGGAGAGGTTCGGGGCACGCGTCGTCGCCACCGCCGGAACGATCGCGCAGATGCATGCCAGCGTCACTGCGCGGCCCCTCCTCTGGGACAAGCTGTACCGGGGGATCCCGGAGTCGCCTGTCACGGCAGTGACGGTGCCAGGCAACCGCTTCACGGTCGAAGGACACGACCTCGTGATGGCCGAGGTAGGCCACACGGACAGCGACGACACCAGCGTCCTCCACGTTCCGGATCTCGAGCTGGTCGTCGCCGGTGACGCGATCTACAACCGCGTTCACATGTATCTCGGGCAAAGCGCGGTCGGAGGCTTTGGGCCGTGGAGGGACGCGATCGACAAGGTCGAGGCGCTTGAGCCACGGCACATCGTCTGCGGACACCAGGACAAGCGGCTCGACGACGACGGCGGGCGGACGATCGCGGAAACCCGGCAGTACCTGGATGACGCCGACGAGCTCCTGCGCAGCGAGAGCAGCGCCGTCGACTTCTTCAACGCCAAGGTCGAGCGCTACCCGGATTACCTCGGGCGGATGGTCCTGTGGGTGAGTGCGCGTGCGCTCTATGGCGTGCGCGAAAACCCCGAGGAGGACGCTGGCAAGGTCATCCTCAACTCCTGGCTTTGAAAAGGAAAGCGCTGATGGCGAGCTTCGACTGCGACGTGGTGATCATCGGCTCGGGGTTCGGTGGAGTGCAAGAGGTCGACGGCAGCATTCAAATTTGAGCCTGATCGAGAAGGGCTCACGAACGTTGATCGCGAACGCCGCACCCACGCCAAAGGCCGTCGCGATCGCGCTGGTCCCCGCCTTGGTGCTGACGCTCGCGTTCGCCTTCTCCTACGTCGGAGCCTTCCACGACCCCACGCCACACGAGGTTCCGGTGGCCGTCGTCGGCCCGCCGGCGGTTGCGGCGCAACTCAACCGGCTGCCGGGTGACCCCCTCGACGCGCGCCAGGCCACCTCTCGCCCCGCCGCGCTGTCGCAAATCGACGATCGCGAGGTCTACGGCGCCTACGAGGCAGCCACGAACCGCCTCTTCGTCGCGTCGGCTGCCAACCGCGCGACCGCTATCGCGCTGGAGCGGACGTTCAACCGCGTTGCCGCTGCGCTGCGCAGGCCGGCGGTCCGCGTCACCGACGTGAAGCCGCTGCCCCCCAAGGACCCCAACGGCACCGCGGCGTTCTACGCGGTGATCGCGTGGGTGTTCGGCGGCTACATCGCTTCGACGCTGATCGGGTTGATCGGAAGCCCGCGCAGCCGCAGTACCCGCCGCGCGGCAGCCCGAATCGGGGCGCTCGCGGGATTTAGCATCGTCGCCGGGATCCTCAGCGTGGTCATGCTGCGCGCGAGCTTTGGGGTGTTCTCGGGCCACCTGATCGCGCTGGGCGGGATCGCAGCGCTGACCATCTTCGCCAGCGGTGCCGCCACCGCCGGCATCCAGGCCGCGCTCGGCCCGGCAGGGACGGGGTTCGTGATCCTCCTCTTCGTGATCCTCGGCAACGCCGCATCCGGCGGGCCGTTCGCCCGGCCACTGTTGCCGGGTCTGTGGAGGACGATCGGGGGCCTGTTGCCGCCCGGCGCGAGCGTCGACCTGGCGCGGTCGGCGCTGTTCTTCGACGGCGCGCGGATCGCCGGCCCTGTTCTCGTGCTGGTGGGCTGGGCGGCAGTGGGTACGGTGCTCGCGCTCGCGCTGGGCGGCCGTATCACGGACCCGGTCGACGCCGAGGCAGAGGCCGCGGCGGGAGCAGCAGTGTGAGCGCGCGAGCGCCACGCAAAATCGCGCCGTGGGAGCTGAATGTCGCCTTAGACAAAGGATGGAGATTCTCCCGTGGATTTCGAGACGCTCACCGTGCGCAAGGAAGGGGCCGTTTCGTTCGCGGAACTTGCGGCCCCGCCGGTGAATCTCTTAGGGCCCGAACTGGTCCGCGATCTCCTTGGTCAGCGCCAGGATCTGCCTCGATGCTTCTCCTTCGAGCCGACAGTCGGTCATCCCGCTTCACGCGCGAGCTGCCCCCCGGGGAGTCGCCGTACCGCTATCACTTCTAGGGAATGACCCAGCACACAGGCGCGCTCGCTCGGGCTGAGGTGCAGGTCGTCAGCGTGCGCGACGATCCTGCGGCCAGCTGGTCCGGCCCGTGGTACCACTTTGAGAACAGGCGATACGCGGTCGCTGACATTTGTAGATGTCCCGCCCCGCTACTGCGCAGGCACCTGCGCAGGTGCCTGCACGGTTGCGTGTATCCATCTCATCTCGCCCGGCGGTAGCAGATGTGCGTCGCCAGTGGGGAATGGAGGACCTCGTCGGGCTCGAAATCGAACTCGGCGACGCCGTTGAATATCCCCTCGCCGGACCCGAGTAAAACGGGGACGATGTCGAGCCAGAGCTCGTCGATGACGTCCGCCAGCAGCGCTTGGCGGACGGTCGAGGCGCCGCCCGCGATGTCGATGCCGTCTGCGCCGGCAGCCTCGCGGGCCTGGGCGTAGGCGGCGTCGAAGCCATTGGTGACGAAGTGAAACGTCGTCCCGCCCTCCATCTCGATCGGCGCGTGAGTGTGATGGGTTAGGACGAACACGGGCGCGTGGTAGGGCGGCTCGGCCCCCCACCAGCCCGACCACTCCTCGTCCCATTCGCCGCGGATCGGGCCAAACATGTTGCGGCCCATGACGTAGGCGCCGCGGGGGCGCAGCAAACGGCGCTCGGCGGTGGCGTCCGCCTCGTTCGCGCGCTCGTCGCCAAGGTGCCAGCCGTGAAGCTCGCGGCCCCGCTTGCCGAGCGGGTCTTCGCGGCTTTGATCCGGCCCGGCGACGAAGCCGTCGAGGGAGATCGACATGTGGCAGGTGGTGTCGGCCATTACTCTCCTCCAAAGTGATTGCGTCGTGGTCGCGCCCAATGGCACCCGTCGGCTGGCCCGCGCCTTGCCGGACCCGCTGGCGTGGCCCAGCCTATGTCTCTGGCTCTCCGGAGAGAACCGGGGAAGCCCTGAACCCCTTCACGATCAGGTAGATCGCGAACGACGCTTCGAAGACGAACACCGGAATCGCGAAGATGCCTGCTGCGCTGCTGTATATGTCGAAGACGCCGAACACCACCAGGATCTTCGAGGCGAAGATCAGCGGGCCGCCGATGAGGCCGACCATCGCGAGTCTCGGCGGCATCAGGCCGGTCGTGTACATCAGGTAACCCAGCAGGAGATCGTCGACGCCGACGCAGAATCCCGGCCCCATCAGGAACGTCCAGTCATGTATGGCGACGAGAGTTCGACCGGCGATCACAAGCGACCCCCCATGGGCGCCAACCGTGCCCGCCAGATCGTCGCGCAGCGTCAGGATCGACAAGAGGGCGATGAAGCCGACACAGATCATCGTTGACTCAACGATCCGGGAGGCGACGTAACCAAGCGCCATGCGTTCGTTCTGCCGCTTGAGGATCGGGAACATCACGACCGCCACACCGATGCCGCTGATCGGCAGAAGGACCTCCAGGAAAGCAGCGAGCTCGACACGCCCTTCGCTGCCCGCTCCGAGGATGTAGTTGTGGTCGTGGAGGATCGAGTGGTAGAGAAGCAACGCCGGAATCGACGTGACGAAGGTGATCGCCATGAACCACCCGGCCCAAGACGCGGCCCTTCTCTCGCCAGGCGTCGGGAGTACCGCGCCAGTCCTCGTCTCCATTGCCATCGTTCCTCCGTTCCGTTCCTCCCCTGCGAAGCCCGCGCACACGAGGGAGGAACGAACGGTTCGGGCGGCGGCATAACTGCGACGGTTGTGGCTCGGCGACACTATCGCGTGCGCTGACGACCGCTTTGGCGGGTGAGGGGCTCCTTTTGGGGTGCGGGGCGTCGGTAACCCCGCTACCGCGCCCGCCAAAAAACGCCGTGCTCCCGTAGGCGAGATACTGCGCAGGCGATGTCGCAGGAGAACGTGGAGATTGTTCGGGGGGCCATTGACGCGTTCAATCGCGGCGACTTCGAGGCGGCGACGGGTGCTATCCATCCCGACTTCGAGTTCGTCCGGGTTGGTGACCAATCGCCGATTCGGGGCGTGGCTGCGCTGCGCGAGTGGATGAAACCAGATGCCTTCGAGGACCAACGATTCGAGCCGCTCGATTTGAGGGTCAGCGGCAACAAGGTCTTCGTCCGCCAGCATTTCACCGGCAGAGGTGCCGGAAGTGGAATGAAGCTTGACTTCACCACGTTCGCCGTCTTCACCGTGGACGACGGCCTCGTCACCCGATTGGAGGGTTTCCCTCCCCACAAGGAGGCCGAAGCCCTCGAAGCCGCCGGGCTGTCGGAGTAGGCGATGTCGCGGGAGAACGTGGAGGTCGTGCGGGCTGCATTCGCAGCGTGGAACGCGGGCGAAATGGATGCCGTCCGTGAGGCTTTCGACCCAGACGCAATCATGCGGATGCCCGAAGGGTGGCCGGAGCCTGGGCCGTTCGTCGGGCGCGACGCGGTCATGCGCCAGCTCGAACAGCAGCGCGAGACCTGGGACACCGACAGCTTTGAACTGATCAGCGACTTCATCGACGTCGGGGACCGGGTTGGCGTGAGGTTCATCTGGGCGGTGCGGGCTACGGTCCTGAGTCAAACGTCGAGGCGACGGCCGTTTACACGGTGCGCAAAGGAAGGATCTTCTACGTGGAGCACTTCTGGGATCACGCCGACGCCCTCGAAGCCGCCGGGCTGTCGGAGTAGGCCGATCGTCAGGTGGCCGGGAACGTGGCCATGTGATGGCAATCGCGGCACAACGGCCCGCGCATCGTCGAGGCAGGGGCCATCGCCCTCGGCCTCATGGCTCTCCTGTCGGTACTGACGCTGCGTGACGATCTGGCGGCGTCCATCGGTGCCAATGGGCAGACGCTTGAGATTGAACTGGCTCGTCTGGAAGAACCAGGAACGACCAGTCATGGACCGCGACGAGAGTCCGACCGGCAGCTTCATGCTTCGCGCTGACATCGGCGTGGCGAGCGATCAGTCCCTGGGCAGTAAGAGAAGAGTAGGAACCGCACCTTGGGCGGCGGTGAGGTAGTTGGCCGCCTTCCACCGGCCGATCAGGCCGTCCATCTCTCCGTATTCGCTCGCGCTGCGGAGCTTTCGTGATCGCGGTCTAGAGCGGTACGTAGTTTGCCGCCACGAAGACAGGTGGCGAGACCTGATGCGACCTCGCCTGGGTGACCCTAGGGTCGAAGCACAACATCGACCTTCGTGAGAGGAGTGAAGCCATGGCGGAAGTCGATCTGATCGATCGCAGCGTCGAAAAGACGAACGTCTGGCTGAACGAGCTTGCCCGTGAGCTCGGAACCGAGGACCGAAGGTCCGCCTACCATGTCCTGCGTGCCTACCTGCACGCGGTTCGAGACCGGCTGACAGTGGACGAGGCGGCTCAACTCGCAGCCCAGCTGCCTGAGCTGATCCGAGGGATCTATTACGAGGGATGGGTACCGAGCAGGACCCCGATGAGCTACCGCTCGGTCGACGAGTTTCTGAGACGAGTAGCCGAGGAGGCGCTATTGCCCGGCGAAACGGAGGCATCGTTCGCATGCGAGGCGGCAGCACGGGTGCTCCGCCGCCACGTCTCCGAGGGAGAGATCGAGGACGTGATGGCCGTCTTCCCGAAAGACCTCAGGATGGTGCTCGCCGGATGATCCAAGCCAACGGCTTTCGCGACCGCACCGAAGCGGGCGCCAGGCTCGCCGAGCGCCTGATGCCTCTCCGCAACGAGCAGCCGATCGTCGTGGCCCTCCCCCGCGGTGGCGTGCCCGTTGCGCGTGAGATCGCAACCGCCCTGGGGGCGCCGTTAGAGGTGCTCGCCGTCCGCAAGCTGGGAGCACCCCACAATCCCGAGCTCGGCATGGGCGCTGTCGCTGAGGATGGGACGGGGGTGATCAATCAGGCGACCGTTAGGGCGCTGGGGGTCAGCGATGAGGAGCTCCGGGCCATCATCGACCGCGAGACAGCCGAGCTCCGGCGTCGGGTGGCGCTGTACCGAGGCGAAAGGCCACCCGTCGACCTGAGCGGGCGAACCGTGATCGTGGTGGACGATGGCGTCGCCACCGGAGTCACCGACGCTGCGGCCCTTCGGGCTGTCAAGGCCAGCAAGCCGAAGCGGCTCGTGCTCGCCGTACCGGTGTGCGACTCAGGGGTCGCCCAGCGGCTCGGCACGGAGGCAGACGAAGTCGTGACACTGCTCACGCCTCGCTCGCTCGATGGCGTCGGCCGCTGGTATCGCGACTTCTCCCAGGTGCCCGACGAGGAGGTTCTCCGCCTGCTCCATTCCTCCAACGGAAACGGCGGGCCCGACACCCGTGAGGTGACGGTTGAGGCTGGCGGAGTGAGCCTGCCGGGTGAACTCTTCGTGCCACTCGACCCCATCGGCATTGTCCTCTTCGCCCACGGCAGCGGCAGCAGCCGGCACAGCCCGCGTAACGTCGCCGTGGCGCGCAGACTGCACGGTCTCGGGCTGGCGACTCTGCTCTTCGACCTGCTTACCGAACGGGAAGCGCGGGATCGCGCCAAAGTATTCGCTGTTGAGTTCCTCGGCGAACGGCTGGTGGAGGCCACCCGCTGGGTCCAAAATCAGGACCCGCTCGAAGCGCTTCCCGTGGGCTACTTTGGCGCCAGCACCGGGGCCGCCGCGGCCCTGATCGCGGCGGCGCAGCTCCCGCGGGAGGTCGGCGCCGTCGTTTCACGCGGGGGGCGCCCCGACCTTGCCGGATCCTCGCTGCGGGAGGTCAACGCCCCCACCTTGCTGATCGTTGGCGGCCACGACCCCGAGGTCATGAAGCTCAACCGTCAGGCCGAGGTCCTGATCCCTGCTCACTGCGAGCTCGCCGTCGTCGCCGGTGCCGGCCACCTCTTCGAGGAGCCCGGCACCCTTGCTGCGGCCGCTGAGCTTGCCGGCGAGTGGTTCGTTGAGAAGTTGTCGGCGCTCAAGACCGTCGGCGCCCTCAGGGACGGCTGAGAGTCGTGGATCGGCCGGCGACAAGCAGCGATCGCGGGGAAGCGGTTGATGCGCTGCTGCGCTTGGCCCACCCGCTCTCGGGCTCGGCGCGAGACTACGACCCGCTGCTGGAGCAGGTCGGCGAGGCGAGACTCGTCCTACTCGGCGAGGCGTCGCACGGCACACATGAGTTCTATCGCGAGCGGGCCCTAATCACACGCAGGCTGATCGAGGAGAAGGGTTTCTCCGGGGTGGCGGTCGAGGCTGACTGGCCGGACGCCTACCGCGTCAACCGCTACGTCCGCGGCGCTCGCGAGGACGCCGACGCGGAGGAAGCGCTGCGCGGGTTTCGGCGCTTCCCGACCTGGATGTGGCGCAACGCCGAAGTGCTCGACTTCGTCGGCTGGCTTCGCGCCCACAACGAGAGTAGCGAGCCTGGGCAGCAGGCTGGGTTCTATGGCCTCGACCTCTACAGCCTCTACACCTCGGTCGAGGAGGTGGTTGCCTACCTGCGAGAAGGTCGATCCGTCGGCGGCCGAGCGCGCCCGGGAGAGGTATGCGTGCTTCGAGCACTTCGGCGGCGAGGCCCAGGAGTACGGGCGAGCCGTCAGCCTCGGGATCAGCGAATCCTGCCGCCTTGGCGTCGTTGAGCAGCTTGTGGAGTTGCACCGCAACTCGCTCGGCTACCTGCGGCGCGACGGGCTCGCGGCCGAGGACGATCAGTTCTACGCCGAGCAGAACGCGCTCCTGGTCGCCAACGCCGAGGAGTACTACAGGACGATGTTTTCCGCACACGTTTCTTCGTGGAACCTGCGAGATACCCACATGGCGGACACCCTGGACAACCTCATCGCCCACATGGAGCGCCACGGCGAGCGCGCCAAGCTGGTCGTCTGGGAGCACAACTCTCACATTGGGGATGCTCGGCGGACGGAGATGGGCGCGCGCGGAGAGCTCAATGTGGGCCAGCTCACTCGCGCTCGACACCCCGGCGACGCCGCCTTGGTCGGGTTCACCACATATCGAGGGACCGTTACGGCGGCTTCCGCCTGGGACGACCCAGCCGAGCTCAAGCGGGTTCGCCCGGCGCTTCCGGAGAGCTATGAGGCTCTCTTCCACCAGCTCGGAGAGCCGCGCTTCCTGCTGCGGTTTGCCGGCAGCGAGGCGGGCTCCGCCCTGCGCAAACCGCGCCTGGAGCGGGCGATCGGCGTGATCTACCGACCCGAGACCGAGCGTCAGAGCCACTACTTCGCAGCTCGGATCGCCTCCCAGTTCGACGCGGTAATCCACCTTGACGAGACCCGCGCGGTAGAACCGCTCGAGCGGACCGCCGGATGGGAGCTGGGCGAGCCGCCCGAGACCTACCCGTCGGCGCTCTAGCCGTCGGCGTGGGGAAACTAGCGCGGCGGTGCTAGCGGCTGAATGCGGACCGGATCTGTTTCCTCGCCGATCGCCATTTCCTCGAATGGAGCCGCGCTCTTGAAGAACCCCTTGCCGAGGTGCCCGTGGCGACGAGAGCCTGAGCACCGGCGCATCAAAGTCAGGTCAGTCGCTTCGGGCGGCCATGCCCCGGACCCTCGGCGGGATCGGCTCTTATGAGCTGAATGTATGCGAGAACGCCAGGAATAATCGGGATCCAAAAAGCGAACAGTCGGTAGCTGAGGACGCCGACAATCGCCAGCCCGCTGTCGACGCCAAACCCGATCAGGGCGCCGATCATTCCGCCGTCGACCGCCCCGACGCCGCCGGGCACGGGCAGGGTGTTTGCCAGCATGCCGACGAAATAGGCCATGACCACGACCGCGATCGCCGGATCGCCCCCGAACGCCTTCAGGCAGGCCAGAAGTACCCCGACGTCGAAGGCCCACCATCCCAGCGCACCGAGCAGTGCGGGGTTTCCCGTCTGACTCAAAGACAGAGTTCGCCTGACCCCTTCCGAAAGCGTTGCGGGAACCGTTGCCGCGCCACGGAGCCACCGTGCGGGCGGTGCTGGAGCACGCTCGAACCTCGCGGCGGCGCTCCCCAGGTCGCGCGAGAAGAGCGCTGCGGCGAGCGCGGTGACGATCACCGCCGCGCCGAATAGCGCCGGAACCACCGTGAGGCCGAAGTCCGAGGGGCCGGACAGGACCCCGGTTCGCAAGGCGATCCCGCCGGCAACAAGGGCAGCCATGTAGATGCCGTAAAGCAAGACGAGAAGAGTGGCCTCCTTGGCGACGATTTCGCGGCGCGCCATGCCCGCACGATCAAGCGCCCACACCGTGAGGACGACGCCTCCGGCGCCCGCTGTGGCGAGCAACCGCGTGGCGACGACGCCGGCCATCGTGATCAAATAGCTCTCGCGCCAGCCGATCGGCGTGAGTCCCCCCGCGAACACCGCTCGGAACGCGATCACATAGGAGAGAAACGAGAGGGCCTCAAGGGCAAAGGCGGCTATCAGCCAGCGGGGGTCACCTGTGGAGAGCCGGTGCCATGTGTGCTCAAGCCCGGCTAGGGCAGGCAGCACGACATAGAGGGCGCTGAGGATTGCGACGACCGCAATGGCCGCCAAGGCCAGCCGCCGCCCTCTCGGTACAGCGAACGTCTGGCGCCCATCGCTCACCGTCTGATCCTTTCATCGGAAAATCTCCCGCCGCAGCCGTGTCGGGGTTTGGGCCGGCGTCCGCGAATAGCGCCCGGCCTTCGGGAGGTCGCGCACCCGGGCGCCCGAGACTAAACTCAGACCGCTGGACGGCGACGACGCTGAGTCCGGAGGCTCCATGAGTCTGGGATATGACAGCAAGCTCTACATCCTCGCTTTCGACCATCGCGGATCGTTCACAAAACGCTTCGGGATCGAGGGCGATGCCACCCCCAAGCAGATCGAGCGCATTGCCGACGGCAAACACCTGATCTTCGAGGGCCTCGCGGCGGCGCTTGCGCGCGGCGCCGATCCGTCGGTGACAGGCGCCCTGGTCGACGAGCAGTTTGGAGGCCCGACCCAGGTCCCAGAGCAGGCGAAGGCGAGGGGGATCAAGCTCGCGATGCCGGTGGAGAAGAGCGGCCAGACCGAATTCGACTTCGAGTACGGGGAAGAGTTCGGCGCCCACATCGAGCATTACGACGTGGATTTCTCAAAGGTGCTCGTCCGCTACAACCCGGACGGCAACGCGGAGATGAACGAGCGACAGATTCAGCGACTGCGACGCCTGTCGGACTGGCTTCACGAGCACGACCGCAAGTTTCTCTTCGAGCTGCTGGTCCCGGCCGAGGAGTCGCAGCTCGCCTCCGTGGACGGTGACTCCGACCGCTACGACTCGGAACTGCGCCCCGAGTTGATGCTCCGCACGATCGCCGAACTGCAGGAAACCGGCGTGGAACCGGACGTCTGGAAGATCGAAGGCGTGGACGAGCGCGCCGACTGCGAGAGGATTGCGGCTCAATGCCGCACGGACGGACGTGAAGGTGTGGTCTGCGTGGTGCTCGGGCGCGGGGCAGACAATGACAAGGTCGATCACTGGCTGCGTCAGGGGGCTCCCGTCGAGGGCTACGTGGGTTTCGCGATCGGTCGCTCGAACTGGGGCGACCCGCTCAAGGGATTCATCGACGGCAGCCTGTCGCGCGAGGATGCCGCCGAGGAGGTGGCAGACAACTACCTGCGCTTCATCGACGTCTACACCACCGCCGAGTCGTCGGTCGGCAACTAGTCGTCGCGAGCCGGCCGAGCCGGGCCTGATGCGCCGGCCGCCGCGAGAGCGATCGGAGGGAGTGATCCGGCCGGCGATGCTGGTCCGCGCCTGGCTCTTTCTCGGCCTGATCTGCGCCGCCCTGCAGATGGCCGGCTTCTTCTACGTGTTGGGGGGCGCTGGCTGGTCGCCCGGCGATCCGACCGGAGCGGGACATTCCCTGCACCATGCCTACCTCCAGGCGACCACCATGACGTTCCTGGGCATGGTGATGGGACAGATCGGAACAGCGTTCGCGGCTCGCACCGGGCGGGCCTCGCTGCGCTCGATCGGCGTGCTCTCGAATCGCCTGCTGCTCTGGGGGATCGTCTTCGAGCTCGCCCTCTCGGCGCTGATCATCTACGCGCCGCCGCTCCAAGATCTCCTCGGCACGGCCGCGCTCGCGCCCCACATGCTGCTCTTCACCCTCCCGTTCATCGTCTGGGGCGCCGACGAGCTGCGGCGCTGGCTGCTGCGCCGCCGCGAGACCGCCGAGGCCGCTCGGTGACGGTCGATCCCGCACTGCTGCTGGCCGCCGAGCGGGCCGTCGACTCGGGAGCCGCTCTTCTCCGCCGCGGCCGGCGTAGCGTTGGCACCGTTATCTCCAAGGGCGATCGTGACTTCGCCACCGAGGTCGACCTGAGGATCGAGGAGACGATCCGGGCGACCCTCGAGGAAGCGGCGCCGGGGCTCGCCTTCCTGGGAGAGGAGGAGGGCGAGCGCGACGGCAGCCTGGAGGCGATGTGGGTCCTGGATCCGATCGATGGGACCGTGAACTTTGCGAAGGGCAGCCCCCTCTGCGCGATCTCACTCGCGCTGGTGGAGCGGGGCGAGCCCACCCTGGGGCTCATAGACCTGCCGCTGATCGGGGAGCGCTACGTGGCGACCCGGGGCGGGGGCGCCTCGCTGAACGGTCGCACGATCACCGTCCTGGAACCGGGCGGGTTGGACGAGGCGATGGTCGGTTTCGCCGACTTCGCCGTGGGTCCCAGGGCGAAGGTGGAGAATCCGATCCACCGTGAGTTGATGGAACGCTTCGTCCCGAGATGCCTGCGGGTTCGGGTGCACGGGTCGGAGTGCCTCGACCTGGCCTGGCTCGCTGCCGGCCGCCTCGATGTCTCGGTGATGCTCTCGAGCCTTCCGTGGGACGTCACCGCCGGCGTGCTGATCGCCCGTGAGGCGGGCGCCGAGGCGTTCGACCATGGCGGTTCCCCGTGGACGCCCCAGGCCGAATTCACCATCTGCTGCACGCCCGGCCTGGTCGACGAGCTGCTGCCGCTTGTTCAGGAGGCGGTTGAGGCGGCGGACGCTTCGCCACCGGCCTCCAGCTGATCGAGCCGCAGCGAATCCACGCGGACCTCCTCGGCGAGCCTCGCTACCTCGCGCATGTGGCCGGTCCCGAGCCCGTGACGGGCGACGTTGAGCGCCCCCGCCGCGACGCCCAGCTTGACCGCGGCCTCGATCAGCAGTCTTGCACCCATCCCCACGCCAATCCCGGCGAACAGCGAATCCCCGGCGCCGTGCTCGTCGACCGGCGCGAAATGTGGGCCGTGGACGGCGAACACACGCTCTCCCGCATGGAGCACAGCGGATTCCGCCGACCGGGTGACCAGCACGTTCGCCGCACCCTCGGCATGAAGCGCGCCGGCGGTTTCGACCGCTGCCGGCAGACCTCGGCCGTCCAGACGTTGATCGTCCAGCAGCTCCTGATCGCTCACCTTGAGGAAGTCGACGCCGCCTCGAAGCGCGGCGGTCAGCGGCTCGCCGCTTAGGTCGGCGAGCACGAGGCGGCCGTTGGTCCGTAGGTCCCGGCAGAGTCGCTCGAACACATCCGCCTGCAGGACACCCTCGTTGCGCGGTCCGGTGACCAGCACAGCGTCCGAGTCCAGGCCCGAGGCGAGGGTGATGCCGTAAAGGTCATCGAGCTCATGCCTTGCGAGGGAGGGACTCGAGGTCTCGGCGATCACCCTGCGCTCCCCACTGCGCCGATCGTGCAGGTACGCGCCATTGGCTCCTTCGGTATCGACCGATAGGACCGAGATCCCATCCACCGCCAGCAGCGACTCGAGCACGGTGCCGGTCTCGCCCCCCAGTGGGGCGCAGAGACTCACCCTGGCGCCGAGCCGTGCGGCCATGTGCGCAACCCAGAAGCCCTGGCCGCCGGCGTGGAGGTGGATGTCGGGCTCTTCGCCAGGGCTCGGCTCGACCGTGATCGTCACCGCCGGCGACGGGGCGAAGACGGCCAGCGCGCACGGCACCTGGGGCAGCTCTGGCAAGCTGGTGCTCTCGGGCATTCAAGAAGCCTACGACTGCCATCCTGGACTATCTCCGTGGTCAGCGCGGATAGGAGTGGCGTGAGTACTTATTTGTCGTCGCAACGGTGGTGGTTGGGTGAGCCATACAAGGTCGATGACATGCTTCGCCATCCAAAGGGTCGGTTGGCCCAGGCGCTCAGGCGCTGCGGAGTCGAGCTGGCCGAGGGCGAGTGAGCCGCGTTCGCGAGTTCAAGTTAAGCCCGGCCCAAACCGAGGCGATCTGCTCATCACTCTTCGCAGAGGTCGGCCACGCGGGCTTCGGCAACTCGGACGATCTCGTCGGGTTCGAGGAGTAAGCCATGCGCGTGATCCCCGGCGCTGCAGAGCACGTGGTCGTGCTCGAGCAGACGCCGGTCGACGATTTGCGGGATCCCGTGCAGGGGCCCGAACGGTGGAATCGCACCGACCTCGAACCGCTCGAAGTCACGGCCGATCTCGGCCTCGGTCGCCAGGCGCAGCGACTTGCCCGCTTCCAAGAGCTGGCGGGCCTTGCCCAGGTCCAGCCTCTGAGAGGCGGGGATCACAGCCATCACGTAGCTCTCGCCATCGCGCAGGACGAGGTCCTTTGCGGCGTCGCCCGGCTCGATCCCCGCGGCCTGAGCCTCGCCCGCGGCCGTGAAACGCTCCGCGTGCTCGACCAGCTGGTAGTCAGCCCCGTGTTCGTCGAGGTAGGCGGTGACCGCCTCGACGCCTTCCTTGGACATGTCTCCTCCTTGCGCGTAGCCCTCCGCTCACTCTAAGACTCCGCCGCATGCGCCGCAGAGGCGTGGGATTGGCGGGCTCAGAACTTTTGAATGACGCGGCCGTCGACACTAGACGTCGAGCATGGCCCGCGCCCTCCAGAGGCCGCCGCGCCGCTCCATCTCCAAGTGGTGGTAGGTGACGCCCTTGACGAGACTCTGGGGCTTGGAGTGGTGACGGCGAGTAGTGCCTTGCTCAGCCCTGTGGCCGGTCCGAGGGCCGGGGATCGGACCCGGCGGAGGCCAGCCGCGAGGCCCGCAGGGCCCGCTCGACCTCGGTCACCGAGATGATCCCGATGCGGCCGCCGGCCCCCGTGACGATTGCGCGACCGACGCGCTGGAAGCTGGGGCGGGCAAGCAGCTCGGCGATGTCGCCGCGCTCGTCGACGAGCAGCGTCGGGTCGGGATCTGCAAGGGCGGAGACCGGCGTGCGTTCGAGCTGGTCTCGTGGAACATGCTCGAGGCGGTCGATGGTTACCAGGCCGACCACGCCGGTGGGGTCGAGCACCGGAAAGGACTGGAAGCGGTAGCGGCTGAAGTAGTCGCCGACGGCCTCGGCCGCGAAGGTCGCGCCCGGGATCGTCACCGCCGGGAAGGAGGCCAGCCAGCCCACCTCGTGCCCGGCGAAGGCCTTGCGCAGCTCGAGTTGGCTGAGCTCGGCACGCCCGGCGAAGATCAGGAAGAAGCCGATCAACCCGAACCAGATGCCGGTCGGGGCCCCGGCCAGCAGTGCCAGTGCCCCGAGGGCGATCAGGACCCAGCCGAAGCCGCGGCCGATCGCGGCGGCGGTCGACGTGGCGCGGACCATGTCCCCGCTGCGCGCCCAGAGGAACGCCCGCAGCAGCCGTCCACCGTCGAGGGGGAAGGCCGGGATCAGGTTGAAGCCAAGGATCAGGACGTTGACGAGCACCTGGTAGTCGATCAGCGCCCGCAGGGCGTCGGGGGCTCCCGCCGGCAGGGCCGCCGCCGCGACGCCGAAGAGGGCGGCTATGACGGCGGTCACCAGCGGGCCGGCGGCGGCGAAGCGGAACTCGTCGGCACCGCTTCGGGGCGTGCCCCTCATTTTGGCCACCCCGCCGAGCAGCCAGAGGTCGATCCCCTCGATCGCCACCCCGCGGCGCCGGGCGACGACCGCATGGCCGAGCTCGTGCACGACGATGCTCGCGAACAGGAGCAGGGCGCTGGCCAGGCCGAGCAGGTAGGCGGCTCCGGGAGCGATGCCGTCGACCTCCTGCGGGTAGTAGCTGGCGCCAAGCGAGACCGTGATCAGGGCCACGATCAGCAACCAGAGCGGGCTGATGCCGATCGGGATTCCCGCGAGGTGGCCGATTCGCAGGCTGCGGCCGGTCACGGTCCCGCCGCCCTGCGCCGGATAGGGTCACGGCGATGACGATCCGCGACGTGATCGAGAGGCACGGGCACTTCGCCCACGGCGGCAACCCCGACGACGCCGCCGAGACCTGGACCGAGTCGGGCTTCTCGGCCGACGAGGCCGACGAGTGGCTGAAGGCCCGCTGCTTCCATCCGAGTGCGGCGCGCGACCTCGCGGACGCCGGCGTCACCCCGGAGATGGCCGCGACCCGAACTGAGGCCGGATCGGGCGACTTTGTCGACACGGTCGGCTTCAAGGTCGCCGACTGCGACCTCGAGGTCGAGGAGGCCCGCGACCTGCTCGGGGCATTCTGAGGCGCAGCCTTCGTGCTCAGCCCTCGAGCGCCGGGAGAAGCACCCGGCGCAACTCGGCTCCGCTGTTTGGGGCCGCAAGTCAGTGTCTACCGCGGGCATCAATTCAGAACCTCCGGTCCATCTCGCGGGAGCGGCAAGCCGATCCTGCCGATCCTCTTCGCGTAAGGTCCGTGCAGGCTTCCCGGAGTTCGCTCAAAGCATCGAGGATGTGGTCGAAACGAGAGTGCCAGGGGAAGGAGCAGGACCAAGAATCCCCAACCAAGGAGGAAAGAATGTCAGACAGCGTTTATCGAGTCACTGAAGTGATCGGCGTCAGCTCGGAATCATGGGAGCAGGCGGCGCGCAACGCCGTCGAGGCTGCGGGCCAGTCCGTGCGCGAGCTGCGCATAGCCGAGGTCGTCCGCCAGGATGTGACGATCGAGGACGGCAAGGTGTCCGGGTTCCGGGTGCGGCTCGGCATCTCGTTCAAGTACGACAAGGGTCAGTAGGAGGTCTCCAGTAGGTCGGGTGCGCCGATCCCCATCGACTTTCCGTGCCTGGCGGGGTGGAATCTGTCCGCCGCCAGGCGAAGGGAAGGGCTGGCACAGAGCGGGTTGGCAAGGTGGGGTGCACCAGGGTGGCGACCCTGGCCGCAGCGCGCCCCATTCGGCCCGCAGGATTGACCACAACGCACGATGTGGAAAAGGCCGGCTGTGCTTCCGGGCGGCAGAAATACGATCGGCTGAAGAGGAGGGCTGTGGGCCCAACGGATAAGAAAGGAAAAGATGTCGTCGTCAGAAAATGAGTCAGTGCTACGCGCAAGCGTCGGCGATCGCTTGGTCGTCAAAGGACACCATCAGGGTGAACCGACGCGAGACGGGGAGATCCTCAAGGTACTGGGCGACGACGGAGCGCCGCCCTATCTGGTGCGCTGGGAAGACGGCCATGAGTCCGAGGTCTTTCCCGGCTCGGACATGTTCGTCCAGCACTTCGAGGGCGCTGACGAAAGCTAGTCCGCCCGGGGGGCAACCGATTGTCAGCCGAGCTCAGTACCGCAGCAGCACCGCGACGCTACCTGCGCGTCGTCGGTGTCAGGCAGCCATTCGCTCGACTATCCGCGGGTGGTCGCGAGAGACGAATCGGGCCCGGTATTTGCCGTCGCGACCACCCTGAAGGCGCCGACGAATCGAGCACATCGGCTAGGGAACGTTTGCGCCGGGGCCAAGCTAGTCTCGCCACGTGACCAGCAGATCGGAGTTCCCCGGCCCGGGGGTGGCCCTGGCGTGACCGATCACCTGACGCCGTTCGACGCATCGTTCCTGGAACTGGAGCAGAACGACGAGTCCTCGCACATGCACGTCGGCTGGGCGATGGTCTTCGATCCGCTGCCCGACGGCGGCACCCCAGAGGTCGAGGACGTACGTGAGCTCCTCAACTCGCGACTCTCCCTGCTTCCGCGCTTCCGCCGCCGGCTCTCGGAGCCACGAACCGGCGGGCTCAGCTGGCCGACGTGGGTGGAAGAGGAGGCCTTCGACATCGCCACGCACGTGCGCCACGCGGCCCTCCCGGCACCGGGCGGCTCGCCGCAGCTGCTCGACTGGCTCGCCGACTTCTACTCGCACCGGCTCGACCGCGCCCATCCCCTCTGGGAGATGACGTTGCTCGACGGGCTCGCCGAGGGTCGCTGGGCCTTAGCGGCCAAGGTGCACCACTGCCTGGTGGACGGGATCAGCGGTGCGTCTGTCACCAACCTGATCCTCGACGCCGAACCGGAGCCGGACCGCGGCTCGAGTGGCGTGCTGGAGACGTTCGAGCCACCGCCCGATAGCGAGGGCGGTATCCACGGGCCAGGTTCGCTGGCCTCCGAGGGGGCCCGTGCCGGTCTCGACCTCGCCCTGCACCCACGAAAACTCGGCGGGATGCTTTCGCGTTCGCGTAGCCTGGCCGAGCTTGTGCGCGACGAACTGCGGGGCGCGCCGAGCACCAGCCTCAACCAGCAGATCGGCGCCACCCGGCGGCTGGCAGACGTCGCGGTGCCGCTGGAGGAACTGAAGCGGATCAAGCGGACCCTCGGCGGAACTGTTAACGACGTCGTGCTCGCGGCGTCGGCCGGGGGGCTTCGCCACATGCTCGAGGCCCGCGGCGAGAAGCCCGACGCGCGAGGCCTGCGGGCGATGGTGCCGGTGAGCCTGCGAAAGGCCAGCGAATCCCTGGCGCTCGGCAACCGGGTCAGCTCGCTATTCGTCGATCTGCCGGTGGCAGAGCCCGATCCGCTGGAGCGCTATCGGAAGACGATCGAGGCGGCCGAGTCGCTGAAGGGTGGGCGGCAGGCGGCGGGCGTCGAGACCGTTCTCGACCTGGCCGGGGTCGCGCCGCCCGTGCTGCACGCCACCCTTGCCCAGCTCTCCTACGCGCCGCGCCTTTTCAACATCACGATCACCAACGTGCCAGGCCCGCAGCTCACGCTATACGGGCTGGGCGCCCGGCTTCGGCGAGTAATCCCGCTGGTGCCGATCTTCGCCTTTCACGCTGTTGGGATCGCGGTCGCCAGCTACGACGGCGAGGTTGTCTTCGGCCTTGCCGCCGACAGGGGCAGCGTCCCCGACGTCGACGTGCTGGCCGACGGCATCGAGGATTCGCTGACACGGCTGGGCGAACTGGCCGACGCGGCGCAGCGGGCGTAAACACGGTCCGCGGCTCAGTCGATCAGCTTGGCCAGCTGGTGCAGCTCGGCGGCGTTGTGCCCGACCATGATTTCGATCTCGGCTTTGGCGTTCTCCATTCCCTTGTGGATGTTCTCGAGCATCAGCTGGTCGCGGTAAGCGATTCGCTCGATCAGGTGCTTCGGGTCGGTGATTTCGCTCGCCTTACCGCTCATGTCGGGCGCGGACATCGTGATCTCCTTGCGGTCGGCTACGACGGCGGTCCAGTCTGACGATTCTAGATATCCCTCCGCTATGGCCGGCGAGCGCCGCTCACTAGGCTGGGAGCTGGAAACCCGGGTTGGAGAAAAAAGGTCTTTGAAGCTTGCGATCCACAATCCCTCGTTCGCCTACTCCGGCGGCCCCAAGAGCATCGCGCCGATGCTGGCGGCGACCGCCCGGGCCGCCGAGGAGGGCGGCGCCGACCAGTACACGCTGATGGACCATTGGTTCCAAATCCCCCCGGTCGGCTCGCCCGAGGAACCGATGCTCGAGGGCTACACCTCGCTCGGCTACATCGCCGCCCAGACCGAGCGGATCCGCCTCGGCCTGCTGGTTACCGGCGTCACCTATCGCCACCCGGGTCTGCTGGCGAAGACGGTGACGACGCTCGACGTCCTCTCCGGCGGGCGCGCCCAGCTCGGCCTCGGCGCCGCCTGGTTCGAGAAGGAGCATGTCGGCCTCGGCGTCCCCTACCCGCCGATCGCCGAGCGCTTCGAGCGGCTCGAGGAGGCAATCCAGATCTGCTTTCAGATGTGGAGCGACGACGATGGGCCCTACGAGGGAAAGCACTATCGCCTCGCCCAAACCCTGTGCTCACCGCCACCGGTCCAGCAGCCGCGGCCGACCCTGATGATCGGCGGCGCAGGCGAGAAGAAGACCCTGCGCATGGTCGCCCGCTACGCCGACGCCTGCAATCTCTTCGGCAACGACCTCGACGTGGTCGCCCATAAGCTCGAGGTCCTGAAGGCCCACTGCGAGGCCGAGAACCGCGATTGCGCCTCGATCGAGAAGACAATCCTCTTCGGCCGCAATCCCCTTGACGACGTCGACGCGTTCCTCTCACAGATGGATGCGATGGCGAAGCTCGGCATCGAAAAGGTCTGGGTCTCGAACAGAGTCCCGGACCCGCCCGCCTGGGCGAGCGAGATCTGCGAGATGACCGTCTCGCGCCTGGAGGAACTCGGGTAGGTGCTGAGCGGGTGTTCTCGTGGCTCGGTGGAGTGACGAGACACATTGGTCCGGGCTATCTGGGGACGCATAGAGCACCAAGCTCCCTCGGCTGGGGGCCGGGCGGGCGCTGGTTCAAATCCAGGCGCCTCGACTTCATGGATCCCGCCCAACTGAGCTGCCGGCGGATGACCTTGCCTCTGCGACAGCGAGGTCATAGGCTTGGCAGTACGCCAACCCCCCGATGCAATGGAGGCGAGATGGGAAACGCGGATGCAGCAAAGGACGCCTATCGTGCGTTCAGCAGCGGCGATCTTGAGACGTTGAAGGCGGGATTCGCCGAGGACGCCGAATGGCAGACCTCGGATGAGCTGCCGCTCGGCGGCGTGACGCGCGGCCGCGATGCGATCATGGAGAATTTCGCGCAGATCCCGAACTACTGGTCGAGCTTCAGCGTCGAGCCGTCCGAGTTCATCGACGCCGGCGACAAGGTGATCGTCAGGGGCACGCAGCGGGCGACCGGAAAGGGCGGCAGCTTCGAGGCTCCCTTCCTACACCTGATGGAGTACCGCGACGGCAAGGTGGTGAGAGGCGAGTTCGAAGGCGACAGCGCCAAGGCTCTGAAGGCTCTGGGTTAGGTAGCGGTCTGAATTAGACCGAGATGGAGCGGCCTAGACGGGCCGCTCCATCCTCGCTGGTTCATCCAGCCCCTGGTTGAGGGCTACATCCGCACCCCGGCGGCTTCGATCGGCGGCGCGGATGAGGATCAAGGGCAGCCACGTCGTCTCGGCGGCGCGGCCGCGTTATCTAGTCTCCCGGCGCTCAGAACCAAGCTAAGAACGCTCTCCCAAGTCAAGTTCATTGCCCGAGAGAGCACCGGTTACCTGCGCGCGGATGATTGCGTCGAGCTGCGCCCCGAAAAGAAACACGGTGGCCGATATGTAGAGGTAGGCCATTGCGACGATAACCGCGGCCAGATTCCCGAATGCTGACTCATACGACGCGATCGTCGTCAGATAGAAGTAGAAGATGAGCGACACGATCACCCACAACCCGACCACGATCGCCGCTCCGAGACTGACCCACGGCAGTGGTTGAGCTGTCGCCGGAGCGTGGCGAAGCAGCAAGCCGACGGCGAGCAATAGAAGACCGGCGGCCAGCGCCCAGCGCACGACGAATGTGAACACCCCCCACGCCACGCCCTGATGTGCCACCGAGAAGAACGGCGCAAGCAGTAGGCACATTGCGGCCACGATGAAGCACGCCCCCACCGCGATTGAGAGCACGAATGAGATCGCGTAGCGCTTGAAAAACGGTCGCTCAAGCGGTGCCCCGTAGATCTTGCCGAGCGCGCCCATCACCGCCCGCACCGCCCCGGACACCTGCCACAGCGCCAGGGCGCCGCCGACGGTGGCCCACAGCCATTGGCTGCCAGAAAAGATCTTGTTGACCGCGTCTGAAATCACCGCGAACACGGCGGGAGAAACGTTCCCCTGAATCTGGGGCTCGAGGTGGTCTCGCCATACGCTGTCGAGATTGAGCAACCCGGCCACCGCGAGCACGAACAGAGCAAATGGAATGATCGCCGTGAGGATCTGGAACGAGATCGCGCTCGCATAGGTCAGTAGGTCGTGCCGTTTGAAACCGTCCAGGAGCGCCCGCGCCAACTCGCGCGCCCGCGCCCCGACCTGCAAACCTCCGCCCAACGACCGAGCCGCCCCGCCGGTGGGCGGGTGCGCCGACGCGATCCTCCGCGACTTCACCATCCCCCAGGTACGGCTGCCGGGCATTGCCTACTCCGACAGCCCGGCGGCTTCGAGGGCGTCGAGCTTGTTGGCGTACAAGTCCAGTCGAGTTGCCCTCTTCTTGCGCTTTGTCAAAATGTGTGCGACCTCAAACTCGACCGCTAGGCCGGTGTGTGCCTCCCGCCAAACCGTGCCATGACTTCCGATTTGGCACCGGCACCCATCAACACCTGGGGCGTAATCCACAATTGCCGCCGAGATTTCGTCGATCCGGGTAAACCTCCGGCGCCGTCCCGCTGTTCACGTTCAATACGGGCCCGGTTTAGCACAAGCGGCGACCGCTCAGATCGAGTCGAGCGAGGTAAATGGCAGCTTCACATCGAGGGCCGTCAGCCGGAACATCTCTGCGACATTTCCCCTCCCGCGAGTTACCCGTAGGCGGTCGCCGTTGCTCGCCGAGCGCCGGCAGGCCGAGCGGAGGGCATGAAGCCCTGCGCCGTCGATGATGGTCAGCTCCTGGAGGTCGAGCAGGATGCGGCTAGCTCGACTCGACTCGGCGACTTCCAACGCACGGTCCAAGCGGGGGCACCGGTCCAGGTCAAGTTCGCCCTTGAGCCGGATGACGTAGGTGGGGCCTTCCTGCGCAGCGTCGATCGCAAACGGGCGTACAGAAGACGCAGGCCCTGTCGCACGCAGTTGGATTCCGGACATGATTGACCTCCTTGGTCGCGTGCAAAGCGGTAAGGAAGTCAGGCGGCGTTGCCCAGTCCGTTGGGCGGATCAGACCCCGGAGCGAATGCCCTCCTAAATTTCAGAGTAGCACCGTCGGCCCCTCAAACGAGCAGGCGGGCGGTGCCTGGCAAGCGAGGCCTCTGCTAGTCAGCGGCGACGGAGGATCTACCGGTTGCGAGGATCTGGGATTCGTCGACGAGGTCGGTAGGGCTGAGCACGAAAACCTCGCAGATCATGTCGGGATCCTGCTGGTTTCCGCTCATGAACCCGATCACGGCCCGCCCGGTCGCGTGTTGGATCACCGCTTCGAAACGCTCGCGCATGACCTCCTGGAACGCCATCCGCTGCTGGATCACCGCGGCGCCGCGGTCGCCGTCGAGCAGCGTCTGCTCGACCCTGGTGAAGCCGCCGCGCAGCACGCAGACGACGAGGTCGTCGTGGTAATAGGTCTTGGTCTGGGTGGGACCAACCCCGTAGTACTCCTTCAGCAGCGCCACCATGCCGTCGGAGATTGCGCTTAGTACCGCGCCATGCTCCTTGCTGGGGTGCTCGGGATTCGCTCGTGGCATCTCAGGATGTGGCTCGAAAGGCCACTAAAATCGTAGACCAGACCCTGGCCTGCCAAGCGAGCGAGTGATCACGGCGCATCTCCAATCGATCGGGGGCGGTGCGTCTTCCCGCCGGAAGTCACAGCCGGAAGTGCGGGAACGTGGCCGAGCGGCCCTGGAACGAAAGGATCTTCGGGTTCTGGATAACGCCGTCGCGGATCTCGATCGCCCGGCCGATGGTCTTGTCGGCCTCCCACGCCCGGGGTCCCGAGATGACGGTCCGCAGGTGGGGCATCAGGGCCTGGCTGATCTCCCACGTGGCCGAGTCCCATAGGAACGACGGGCTGTGATCGACCCCGTAGCAGAAGAGGCCGTCGCCGATCGTGAAGATCGGATTCGCGAAGGACGTCGGCCGAGCCCATTCGAAGCCCATCCCCGCATCGCAAGCCACGTCGACGAAGAGGCTCCCGCGCCGGAAGAGCGGCAGCTCGTCGTTTATAACGAACATCAGCGGTGCGTCTGTGTCCTGAAGGACGCAGTTGACGATGATGTCGTGCTCGGCGAGGTACTCGGCGACGGACTCGTGCTGGCTGTCGAGCTCGAGCGTCTGGCTGGGGTGATCCGGATCCCGCTCGAAGGTGATCATCCTGACGGAGTGGATCGGCGCCACGACGGCCGCGACCTGCCGCCGCGTTAGCAACGAGACATCCTGAATGCCCATGGCGGCCAGTGCCGTCACTGCACCCCGCCCCGTCGACCCGAAGCTGATCACCACGGCTCGCAGTCGGCGCCCATACTCTCCGGTGATCCCCATCAGCTCCATCGCGTGCAGGGTCGAGCAGTACCCCGCGAGCTCGTTGTTCTTGTGGAAGACGTGGAGGCCAAACGATCCGTCGTCTGCCCAATAGTTCATCGCCTCCCAGGCGATCAGGGTCAGCCGCCGATCGATCGCCAGCTGGGTGATCGCCTCGTCCTGGACGCAGTGCGGCCATCCCCAAAGCACCTGCCCCGCGCGCATCGTGGCGACCTCATCCGCCGTGGGCTTGGGAAGCAGCAGCACGTCGCACTCCTGCAGCTGCTCATGCGAGCGCAGGCCGCCGACCAGCGGCGCGAGGTCCGCGTCTGCGAGGCCGAAGCGCTCGCCGTATCCATGCTCGAGGAATATGTGCCGCCGCAGGTCCGTGTCGAGGTCAGCGATCTGCCGCGGGTGGATCGGCAGCCGCCGCTCATGCTCCTTGCGGGAGCCCGCGAAGACTCCGAGGGAGAGTTGGTCCATGGCCCTGCGTGAACGTATCAACCCCACCGATCAGCATTTGCCAGGCCGATCCAGGCCGATTCTTGACGAGGGCCCCGAGTGCTCGGGATCGACCATAGCCGGTACTGTCGGGACGCAGATCGGGCCATAAGGGACCGAGCCGAGGAGGATCGATGACTCTGAAGAACCTCTTGGTAACCGCAGTCGCGGGATTTGCGGTCATCGCGGCATTTGCCGGAGAGGCGGTGGCGCAGGCGCCGATCGCAACTTCGGTGAAGGTCGACGCGGTTGTCCTCGCCGACGCGGGCCGGCTGGGAGTGCTGGTGGGGGAGGTCGGCTCGCCCAACCCCAAGTGTCGGGCCGGGCGCCGGGTGAAGATCACTTTCACCTACGTCGATGGCCCCAAGCAGTCAGATACCGCGGTGACGAGCGCCAGGGGCTTCTTTGCCGGCGCCGGCACCAATCTGGGAGCTCAGGCGGCAAGGGTGACCGTGGTCAGGAAGTCCTTCGGGCCGAGGCGCCACCGCAGGACGTGCGCAGCGGTGACGAAGACAGTCCTCTTCGCCTGAGTCGGGCAGACGGCGGCGGCCCAACATCTGTCCTGGAGTTTCGTCCCGATGCGATGAGGGGGGCCGACTGGAGTAGCCTCGCACCACTCGTCCACAAAGCTCGGGGGGCCGAGGCTTTATCAATGGGAGCCGCACACGCAGGGCACTTGCAGCGACCCTGATCGGCGTCTGCTGTCTCTGTCTCGTCGTCGTTGCCGGAATCGCCCTTGCCGCCTTCAAGCCGGTGGACCAGCAGTTCCGGATCTCGAAGTCCGGTGGAGGATCCGACGGCCGGACCGGGGAGGGCCCGAAGCTCGCCTTCAATCCGGAGCGCAACGAGTACTTCGCCGTCTGGCGCTCCGACGTTGCCACCAACGACGCCTACGAGGCCTACGGGCAGCGGCTCAGCCCGACCGGGGTGAAGATCGGGCAGCGGGTGCGAATCTCGAACGTCACGGATGCCGGCAGTGGCCGGGGGATCGGCGGCCCGGCCGTCGCCTATGACCCGCAGAGCAACCGCTATCTCGTCGTCTGGCAGGGGGACGGCCTCGCCAACGACAACGAGTTCGAGATCTTCGGCCAGCTCGTCTCCGACAAAGGTGTGGCCGTCGGGTCGGACTTCAGGATCTCGAATGCTCTCGACTCGCCCAATGGGAACCTCAGCGACGCCGAGCTTCCCGACGTCGCCTTCAACTCCGCCGCGAACCAGTACCTCGTCGTCTGGGATGCGGACGAAGGAGCGGTGAACGGGGACAACGAGGTCTGGGGCCAGCGGCTCGACGCCACGGGCGCCTCGCTGGGCGGAGACTTCCAGGTCTCAAACGCATCCGCAACGGGCGCCGGTCGCATCGGAGCGATCGCCAGCGTCGTCTACAACCAACAGGCGAACGAGTATCTCGTTGCCTTCATAGCCGAGGAGGTCCTCGACGGTAAGGGCGAGGTGCATGGTCAGCGGATCAGCGCCGCGGGCGCCCCGGTCGGGACAAACGATTTCCGTGTCTCGCAGACGGGCCTCGACACCGACCCGAATCGTGACGCGACCCGGGTCTCCCTTGCCTACAACTCGCACGACAACGAGTACCTGGCGGCGTTCACTGCAGATCACTCCTTCAGCGGTGTTGGCGAGACGCCGGGGAACAATGAAGAGGAGATCTTCGGCCAGAGGATCACCGCGGCCGGGGCCGAGGTCGGGAACAACGACTTCCGTATCTCATCGACCGGCAATCCCGACAGCAGCGGGGCCTACGACGCGAACCTGCCGCGGATCGCCTACGACGCCCCCGCCAACCAGTATCTGGTCACCTGGGACTCCGACGAGATTGAGAATGGATGGGAGGCCCTCCAGGGTCAGCGCCTCGGGGCCGGGAGCAACGAGATCGGTTCGGACTTCCACATAACCCGTGACCAGCCCCAGCAGTCGGCGTCCCTGCGCAACGATGTCGCCCGCGGGACCACCACTGGCGAGTACTTGACCGTCTACGAGCACTCCTCCCGCAGCTCCCAGGACTACGACGTTTTCGGGACGCGGCTCGCTGAGGGCGCCAAATGCGCCGGCGCGGCGGCGACCAGGCAAGGCACCCGGCTCGCCGACAAGATCACAGGAGGCTCGCGGGCCGACGTGATCGCCACGCTCGGCGGCAGGGACACCGCCGACGGCGGCGGCGGCGGCGACAAGATCTGCGGCGGCGGCGATGGACATGACCTGCTGCGGGGCGGCGGCGGCAACGACCACCTTGACGGCGGTCCCGGCGGTGGAGACAGGTGCATCGGCGGCCCCGGCAGGGACACCTTCACCGCCGGCTGCGAGACCAAGTCCCAGTAGCGGGATCCGTTTCCGGGTTTCAATGTGCCCTCACTTCGCAAGGCGGACAATCAAGTGCGAGGGACAGTGGAGGCCTACTTCGAGACTCAAGTCGAGCCACGGCCCGGTCCGATCACCCGACTGCGGGTCCGGATCTGGCGCCACCGATTCGATCGCCAACTCCTCGCGGGCCTCGATCCCAACCGCGGCACGCTCCTGATTGAGCGCGCCAGGCAGCTCACCAGCGCCTCAGGCCGCGCCGAGTTGGCGTCCCGGCTGGACCGGGCGATCAGCCAACCCGATGAGCCGCGATGGCGCCCCAACGGGGCAATTAACGTTCAGCACGATGCAGTCCAGCTCGCCGCCCACGAGCTAAAGGCGGTGATCGAGCTCTTGCGAGGCCCGGATCCCGTCAGCCCGCAGGGCGTGGTGATGTTGCACCGGCTGTTGAGCGATGGGGCGGGCCCGCTCTACTAACGACTCCGGCGACGAACGGCAGCTTGCCGTCGCGGTCCAGAAGATTGCCGACTCGCTGAAGCAGGGCCCGGCCATGCTGGTGTAGGAATACAACCGCCTTCGAGCTGGGGACCTAGCCGTCCTGGGGGCTCTCGGCCTCGATCGCGGCCTCGACCTCGCGCTCGAGACCGCCGTGCTCAAGGTCCTCGACGACCTCGCTCTCCTCCTCGCGGTGACCGAGCGTGCCGACTACCGGCAGATCGCGCTCCGCCGAGAGCTCGTCGAGCGCCTCCTGCATCATCGCCGTGACCGCGTGGTAGACGGCCTCCTCGTCGGGGTCGGGGCCGAACCGGCGGTGCAGGTCGACCCTGGGCAGGACCTGGATCGTGATCTGGGAGGGCAACGGGACCCGGCCCGGCAGGTCCAGCACCGTCACCCCAAAGGGAGGCGCGATCTGGATCGGGACGACCTTGAGACGCAGCAGCCGGTCGAGGGCAAGGAGGTGAGAGAGCCGCTCGCCACGGGTCAGGAAGAGGGCGGTCTCCTGGCCGCCGATCGCCACCACGGGGACGATCGGCACGTCGGCCGCAAGCGCCAGGCGAACGAAGCCGCTGCGGTGGCCGAAGTCGATCTCCCCCGAGTGCCAGGAGGGGCGATAGGTTTCGTGGTCTCCGCCGGGGTAGACGAGGAGCGCTGCTCCCTTCCCCAGCGCCGCGATCGCGTTCTCGTGGTTGGCGGGGATTGTCCCGTACTTGCGCAGGGGTGCGAGACCGCGCACCTGGAAGACGAGGTCGTGGGCGAGTTGATGGAACAGCCGGTCGGGCCCGAAGTGGTCGTAGAAGCAGTAGGCAAAGGCGAAGGTGTCGGCGATCAGCGTCCCACCCGAGTGATTGCCGACCAGCAGCACCGGCCCCTCGGCCGGGATCTGCTCAAGCCCCCGCACCTTGGGGCGGAAGTAGAGCTTCGCCAAGCGGCCTAAGCCCGGCAGGGTCTCACGGATGAACTGCGGATCGCGCTCGGCCAGCGGGTCCTCGGCTCGGGGGCCGAGCAGGTCCCGCGCCATCACCGAGGCGGTCGCGCGGGTGGCGCCGAGCACCTGGGTGAACATCTCTCATCCCTTTCGTCGCTGTGGGGGAACTGGCCCGCGGAGTTCCCAACTTGGGAGTCTGGCCCAATCTTGACCTGAACGCATCAAGAGTAAGCCACAGTCTCGATGCGGTGAAACCGCGCCCCGCGTGGGCGGAAAGGGTCAACCGGCCGGACCTTCCGGCGGCAGAGCTCGGGAGGCGCCGGACGCCGACGGGAACAGCTCACAATTGGGACATGGGGAAAATCCGGACCCTCACCTACATAGACCGAAGCGGTCCAATCTGTTCGCTCATCCGTACCTGCGACAGGGCGGTGGTTCGCAAGATGCGTTCGCTCCCGGTATCGGTGTCCCCGCGGATTACTGGGGGCCCGTCTGGACGGATGGAGGTCTCGCCTCCACCTCGCCCGACCTCGCACGCTTCGGCAACGCCCTGTTCCGCGGGAGGATCGTCAAGCCGAGGACGGTGAAGGCGATGACGCATGCGAATCGCTTCGGCAGTCGCCTTGGGATCGATGAGCAGAGCCACGACGGGCGAAAGTGGCTTGGGCACAACGGTCGTTACGGCGGCTATGAGAGCGAGCTGTGGTACGACAGGACACGAGGGGTCACCGTCGTCGTCAACACCGACGCCCAATTCTCATCCCTTGTCACGTGGGAAGCGGTGGTTGCGGCCTACGATCATGCCAGGCCGAACCCTCGCCCCTGTCCGGGGGCAGACCCCGCTCGGGATTGACCCCTGGGACGCGGGGCAATAGCCTGGTTCGCGAAGTGGAATCGACGGGGATCGACTCGGCTGAGTTTCGCGGCGCGCAGCGGAAGCAGTGGCAGAGTGCCGCGACCGGGTGGCGGAAGTGGTCTGAGCTGATCGATGAATCGGCCGGCACAGTCAGCGAGCGGCTGGTGGAGATGGCAGGCGTCGAGCCAGGGAGCCGCGTGCTTGACGTCGCTGCGGGCTATGGCGAACCGGCACTGACTGCAGCCCGGGCAGCGGGCCCAGAGGGCAGCGTGGTGGCCACCGACATCTCGGCTGAGATGATCGCCTACGGCCACGAGCGCGCCGCAGCGGAGGGGCTGCCCAACATCGAGTTCGTCGAATCGGACGCTTCGTCCCTGGACTTCCCGAAAGATAGTTTCGACGCCGCGCTCTCCCGATGGGGCATCATCTTCGAGCCAGACGCTGAGGCTGCCGCATCCCGCATCCGCAGCTTCCTGACCTCCGGTGCGCGAATGGCGATCAGCTCCTGGGGGCCTCCGGACCAGGTGCCTTTCCTTGCGATTCCAATGCGGACTGCGATGGAGCGGCTCCAGGTTCCCGCGCCACCACCAGGAACGCCTGGACCTCTCTCCCGCCCCACCCCGGAAGCGCTGGGAGGCTTGCTCGCCGGGGGCGGGTTCTCGGAGGTGGAGGTCGACGAGATCCGGGTCACCTTCGAGTGGCAATCCCCCGAGCAGTTCACGACCTTCGTCAAGGAGATCGCCCCGCCGATCACGGCGCTCATTGAGCCGCACCCCCCCGAGGTGCAGGAGCAGACCTGGTCGGCGATAACCGACGCCACCCGGCAAGCAGCCGGTGGCGATGGTGCCGTGAGGTTTTCGAACCTTGTGCTGCTCGCCGCCGGTCGCGCCTAAGGTCCCGTCTCAGCCTCCGAAGACGCGCAGGATCTCTGGCACCGAAGTGATGCCCTGGCGGACCTTGTCGAGGCCGTCCTCGCTGAGGCTCCGCATGCCGGCTCGCCTCGCCGCCGCGGCAATCTCGGCGGCTGAGCCGCGCTCGAGGATCAGAGAACGTATCTCGCCGTCGAGGGCCATCACCTCGTAGATCCCGATGCGGTCCAGGTAGCCGGTTTCCCGGCAGCGGAGGCAGCCAACCGGCTCGAAGGCGTCGATGTCGGTTCCGTAGAAGTCGAGGCCGCTCTGCTCGAGCTCGGCGGCGGTGATGTGAACCGGTGTGCGGCACTCCTCGCAGAGCCGGCGGACCAGTCCCTGGGCGACCACGCAGCGGATTCCGGAGGCCACCAGGAAGGGCTCGATTCCCATTTCGATCAGCCGCGCGGGGGCCATCGGGGCGCCGTTCGTGTGCAGCGTGGTGAACACCAGGTGTCCCGTGAGCGCCGATTCGATCGCGATCTGGGCGGTCTCGCGGTCGCGGATCTCTCCAACCATGAGCACGTCGGGGTCCGAGCGGATCATTGATCGAAGGCCCGAGGCAAATGTGAGGCCCGCAGTCGGGTTGACTTGGATCTGCTTGATTCCGTCCAGCTCGTACTCAACCGGGTCCTCGATCGCGATCAGTGTGCGCTCCGGTGTGTTCACGCTGGCGAGGGCCGCGTAAAGGGTGGTCGTCTTACCGGCGCCGGTCGGCCCGGTGACCAGGATCGCTCCGTGGACCTGCTTGATCGCGTGCTCCAGGCGACCCCTCTCCTCGGGGCCCATGCCGAGGTGGTCCAGATCGATGGCCCGGTGGGCCTTGTCGAGGATCCGGATCACCACGGACTCCCCCCGCATGATCGGCAGAGTCGAGACTCGAAAATCGATATACCGTCCTTCGATTGTCAGGCCGACGCGACCGTCCTGGGGAATCCTGCGCTCGGCGATGTTGAGCTCGGCCATGATCTTGATGCGCGAAACGAGACCGGGGACCAGATCCGCTGGGACGGTGCTCAGATCGGACACCAGCCCGTCAATCCGCTGGCGGACGCGCATATCGCCGTCGCGCGGGTCGAAGTGGATGTCGGACGCGCCGCGGCTGACGGCCTCGGCGATCAATGCGTTGACGAGCTTCACGACGGGATCGTGCTCGGCCGAGTCGCGCAGCTCGATCACCTTCGGCTCCTCGGTGTCCATTGTGGCGTCCTCGACGACGGGCAGGGTTTCCGACAGCCCCCCGATCTGCTCGATCACCGCGTTCAGATTCTCCGCGGAGGCCATCGCGAGCCGTCCGCTATAGCCGGTGATGATCGCGATGTCATCGAGCCCCACCACGTTCGCGGGGTTCGAGGTGGCGATCAGCAGCATCCCGTCCTCGACGAAGCAGATCGGGATCGCCTGGTAGCGACGGGCGTCCGATTTGCTCAGCAGGCTTAGGGCCCGCTTGTCGATCTCGAAGGCGTCGAGGTCGACGAAGGGGAGGCCGTTTCGCTCAGCAAGCGCGCGGGCGAGCTGCTCGGTGTTCACCGCACCCGAGCTGCACAGCACTTGACCCAGCGGTAGCCCGCTTGCCCGCGCTTCAGCCACCGCACGCTCGACCGTGTCCCTGTCGGCAAACCCGAGAGCCACGACGACGTCACCGAGACGACCCCTCTCCGAGGGACTCCGCCCGCTGGGGGGGATCAACCCGGGCGGCGGGGTCCCGGGTGCCACTTCTCGCGCGATCACGCTCATCGCTGCTCTATCGGCAGTACCTGTCGGGGGGTAAAGCCCTCGAGCGTCACCCAAAGGGGTTGATCCGAGGACTCTCCCGCATTAGCCTGTCGTGCGAGGTTCGAGGTCGCCGCCACGTTGGTCGGGTGCCCTCATGTCCGTCCGAGAATTTCGTTTGACCTTCCCTGGCACTGCACGCTTCGCCGTGGCTCTGAGCGCAGCCCTCGGGGTGCTCTTGTTCGCCACCGGCACCGCCTACGCGGGGGTCGCCTCGGTCGAGGGCCCGGTGATCAGCTTCAAGGCGCAGTCCGGCGAGGTCAACGATGTTCAGGCCGTGCCCAGCTCCGTCGGCGTCCTCTTCGCTGACGCCTCCGCGCCCCTTGATGCAGGCGACGGCTGCACGACGCAGGCCGATGGGGTGTTCTGCGCATTCCCGGAGCCCATCAGCGATGAAAAGGTCGTCGAACTCCGCTTGCGCGATGGCAATGACAGCGCCAGATTCGATGACCGCGCGGGGAGCGTCACCGACCAGCGGATTTTCGGCGGCCGTGGCGACGACACGATCTTCGCCGGGGGCACCTCGCCCAACCGTGTCCTCGAGGATGGGGGACCCGGTGATGATGATCTCTCCTCCGCTATGAACTTCAGTGGCAGTGCAACCCTGAGAGGGGGTGCGGGCGAGGACGGGCTCTCTGCGATCGAGAATGCAGAGGTCCACATGGACGGAGGAAGCGACGCCGACAGTCTGAAGGTCGGTGGGCCGCTGGGCTTCCCCGGCGGCGACCATTCCTTTGACGCTGGAAAGGGAAACGACACGATCTCCTTCAGCTTCGGAGACGACGGCGAATTTCTCCCTGAAGTCTCTGCGGGTCGGGGCTTCGACACGATCTCGTTCGCCAACGCCCTTCCCAGCGGCGGGGTCAGTCTCGATTTCAACTCCTGCCCAGCCTGCAGCGTCGAGCGGGTGATCGGGTCGCCGTTCGCTGACACCCTCACAGGCGACTCCAGCTCGATGCGCTTCGTTGCAGGCGCCGGCGATGATGTGATCGACCCCGGTGGCGGCTTCGACAGCGTCTTCGCGGGCGACGGCAACGATCAGGTGAACACCGTGGACCGCGGCTTCGACTTGGCGAGCTGCGGCGCCGATCAGGACACCGCGACGGGCGACCGCCGCGACCTGATCTTCGGCGATTGCGAGACGGTCACCCGCGTGACCGGCCGTTCCGCGACACCCTGATCCCCCTAAGACGCGGATCGACTAGATCAGCAGGGCAACGCCGACGGCGACCAGCCACAGCGACCAGAGGATGTAGGCGATCGGGGTGAGCTGGCCGGCGAGCTTCCATCCGGAGGGCTCGAAGGGACCGAGGAACTCGGCGGCGGAGATCAGGAACAGGGGTCCGATGAGGACGCCGATCACGCCGAGCCAGCCCGGGACGAAAGTCGCCTGGATCAGGGCGGCGCCGGAGATCACCGACCAGGCGCCGGTGAGCAGGTAGCCCAGATGCTCGCCGACGGCGACGCCCAGGTAGCGGTGCAGCGATTGGAAGACGACGTCGACGGCCTCGCCGCGGGCCGAGGACGGCTCGGATTGTTCGGCGACCCGGGCCAGGTAGGGGACAAGGAACGGCCAGCGGATCAGCCCGAGGAACTGCACTGCCGAGGCGAGCACCCCGAGGACGACCGAGAGGGCGATCAGCGTCCCGTCGGCGCCTCCAATCTGGCCGCCGAGCAGTACCGCGAGGGGAGCAAAGAGGACGGCTGACATCGCGAACGCCCACCAGACCAACAGCAAGGCGGACCCACCCTCGCGGAACCGTCCCAGGACCTCGTGGGTGGGCCGGCGGAGGATGTCGGGATAGTCGAAGCGCTGCGCGAGCAGGGCGAACCCGACGTTGAAGAGGACCGGCACCCCGATCATCACGATGCCGGTGACAGATGCGCTCATCGCTCGGCGGCGGGCATCGCCGCTTCAGGCGCTCCTTCTGGACAGCCAGCCGGCCAGTCCGCCGAGGATCAACCCGCCCTCCGGCGCCAGGGGGATGTCAGGTCGTGGCGCTGACCAGGATGCCCAGCAGCAGGCCGGCGCACGCGCCGACGGCGATCGCCCCCCCGGTGCTCATCGTCTCGACGCCCTCTCACTGCGGAGCCGGAGCATCGGCGGAGCCTATTTCAGACATAGACTCGGCGCTCCCAGGCCCTCCGTGTCCGAGATCGCCCTCATCCTCCTGGTCATCGCCGGCGCGGCCCTCGTCGGCGTCGGCGTCCTCTGGCAGAGGGAGAGGCGGCACGTCGCCCGGCTGGAGGACGAGCTGGCCCGGGAGCGGGCGAGGCCGCAGGGGCGGACCCTAGCCCAGCTGGCGCCGCTGAAATCGGTTCTTCAGAGAGCTGCGAGAGTCAGGCAGGAAGGACTCAGCGAGGTGCTGTGGGGCTCTTTCGAGGACCTGGCCGGCTGGGCGGAGGAGGCGGAGCCCGAGCTTCGCCAGCTGGCGGCGGGGGATGGGACCGTGGCGATCCTCTTCACCGACATCGAGGACTCGACCGCGCTCAACGAGCAGCTCGGCGACAAGGCCTGGCTGAAGATTCTCGGCGCCCACGACCAGATAATCCGCAGGTGCGTCGCCGAACACCGTGGGCACGTGGTCAAGTCGCAGGGGGACGGATTCATGGCCGCCTTCGCCACACCGGGGGAGGCGACCCGCTCGGCGGTGGCGATCCAGCGGGGGATGGCCTCCGGCCCGCGCCGGCTGCGCGGCGCGGGAGTGGCGGTGAGGATCGGGATCCACTCCGGGCCCGCCCTGGAGAAGGGCGGCGACCTCTTCGGCCGCAACGTCGCCCTGGCCGCCCGGGTCGCCGATCAGGCAGGCGGAGGCGAGATCCTGGTCACCGCCGAGGCCTGGGAGGCGGTCGGCGGGGACGATGAGCAGCCGCTCATCGAGCGGCGTGAGGTCGAGCTCAAGGGGCTTCCGGGGCAGTGGGAGGTGGTCGAAGTCGGCTGGCGGGAGGCGTGACCGGAGCTCAGGAGATCTTGGCGGCGGCGTCCCACCCCGGCGGCGGGAAGCCGGTCTGGGTCACCCGCAGGATGCGGCGGTCGCGAAACTCGATTACCTGCGCGAGCTGCGGCATCTCGAGCGGGATGCGGGTGTCGCGCGCGGTTCCCTCCACCCGGGCCCGGACCAGGGCCGCGCCGTCGTCCCGCAGCCTCAGCTCCTCGATCACCGGGTCCCAGTCGGGGAAGACCTCGTTGATGTCGCTCATCAGCGCCTGGACCCCGATGTGGCCGTGGTACGAGGTCTCCCCGAGAGCGGCGCTCGCCGCCCCGACCAGCCACTCGCACTCGGGGTCATACAGTGCCGCCGCCGCATCCGCGTCGCGCTTGCGGAAGGCGGCGTAGGACCGCTGGCAGAGGTCGGCGCGCCAATCGCCCATATGCGGGGAGCCTAGTACCGGGCTCCCGCACCCCAGCCGATCTGGATCCGGGTGGGCTCGGCGAGGAACAGGTAGTAGACGGCGAGGGCCCCGCTGTAGACGAGGAAGGCGACGTAGATGATCAGGCTGCGCAGCTCGCCCCCGCCGGCCTCGCCGAAGCGATCGAGGAAGGGGGCGAGGAGGATGACGTCGTAGGCGAGAAAGCCGGCGAGCTGGCCGGCGGCGTTGCTCCAGCGCGGATTCAGTACGCCGTGCATGAAGTAGACGGCCGCGCCGAGGTAGACGAAGCCGAACAGCACCGAGGACTCCGCGGTAAGGGGCCAGGGGAAGATGTCGGCGTGGAAGATCAGCGCGGCCCCGGCGCCGACGAGGATCACCGCGAAGGCGGCGAAGGAGACGCGGAGGACCGCCGGCATCGGGCGCGGATCCACCCACTCGATCTGACGCGAGCCGGCGTAGGCGGCGACCGACCCGAGACAGGCCAGCCCGAAGAAGACCAGGTACGGGACCAGCGCGGGCTGCCCGGGATCGCCGGCCAGGGTGGCGACGTAGATGAACATCCCCGCGTACATCACCGCCAGGTCGATCGCCCCCGCCTGCATCGCCGCCAGCTCGCCGCTGAGCGCGATCCAGAGCAACGGGACCGCGATCGCCGCCAGGATCGAGGCGATGAACACGTAGGAGAGCGGAGCGGCAGGCCAGGGCCACAGGGTCGTCGCCCAGGTGAGCTCGGCGAGGAATCCGCCGGCGACGACCAGCGTGACGATGCTGACGATGACGAAGGTTGGCCTGATGCTTCTCAAAGAGAGTGCGTCCGCCCGTATCGGTGCCGGCCCGCCGCTCTGCGAGCGGCGCGTTGCCGCTTCATGTAGGCGAGAGCACCGCGCACGTTATCGACATAGCCGCTGAGGTCGGAGCCGATCAGGTGATAGCCGGGGTAGCGCTGGAGCCGGGGGGCGGCCGCACCCAACTCGGTCACGATCGCCAGCACATCGACGGTGGCTGCGCGAAGGTTGCTTTCACCGCGCTAACTTGGGAGGGGATCGGCGGCGAATGAGCGAACTGAAGCCCTGGCACCTACCCGTGATCGTCGCGGCGATCGCCGTCCCGCTGATCGCGGGCTTCATCACCGCCGGGCCCGCGCTGGGCGTGGCCCTCGGCTTCCTCGCCGTGGCGATCCTGGTCTGGATCGCCGTGCGCGATGCCCCGCGGGGCCCGATCGAGACGGCCAGCGCCGATGACGAGCGCCACCACCTGCTGATCGTTCTCAGCCGGGCCCTCGGTGACCCGGCGGCGATCGAGAGGATCGCGGAGTCCCACCGCGCCGACCAGTCCGCGGGCGGCGCCGAGGTCCTCCTCCTGGCTCCGGCGAAGAGCAGGCTGCTTGACCGCTGGGCGACCGACGTGGGCCCGGCGCGGAGCGAGGCGCAACGCAAGCTGGTGCTCAGCGTGGCCTCGCTGGGCAAGGCCGACGTCGCCGCCGAGGCTGCTGTCGGCGACGAGGACCTCGTCCAGGCGGTCGAGGACCGGCTTCGCGAGTATCCCGCCGACGAGGTGATCCTGGTCACGGGCACGCCCGCCGAGGACCCCGACGGGGACCGGGCCGCGGCGGAGCTGGGGGAGCGCCTGCGCCAGCCCTTCGAGCGGCTGATCGAGGCCAACCCGGCGAGCTGATCAGTCGACCAGCCGCAGGGTCATGCGACGCACGGCGAGGCGCCACATCACAAGGGAGAAGCCGAGCAGGGCGAGGACCCGCAACATGTCGACGGCCTCGAAGCCGAAGGCGGCGCCTCGGACCAGCTCGACCAGCTGATAGAGGGGGTTGAACTGCGCCGCCACCTGGAACCCCTGCGGCAGCTGGTTGATCGGGAAGAAGGTCCCGGCGACCAGGAACAGCGGGGTGATCACCACCGTGGTCACGTAGTTGAACTGGTCGATCTTGGCGACCGTGGCGGCGACGGCGATCCCGAAGGCGGCGAATCCGAGCGCCGTGATGAAGCCGAAGAACGGCACCAGCAGCATCCCCGGGGTCGGGTCGAGGCCGAAGGCGAAGGAGACGATCAAGGGGAAGCAGCCATAGAAGCCGGCGCGCAGCGAGATCCAGAGGATCTCCGCGGTGACCAGCTCCTCGACGTCGACCGGGGCGGCGAGGATCGCGTCGTAGGTCCTCTGGAAGCGGTGCTTGACGAAGGTGCCGAACATCGCCGGGAAGGCGGCCGAGAAGATCACCGCCGTCGCCACCATCCCGGTTCCGACGTATTCGACGTAGGAGAGACCGTCGACGCCGTTGACGATCGTCGCCCCGAGGCCGAGGCCGAAGGCGAGCAGGTAGATGGTCGGCTCGAGCAGGGCGGAGAAGGTCGTCGCCTTCCAGAAGGTGCGGAAGTTCGCGACCTCGCGGCTCATCACCCCGGTGATCGCGGCCGGCTCGAGGCGCCGCATGCGGGTGCTTTCCCGGCGGCTCACTCCGCCGCCTCCCCGGTGAGCAGGACGAAGACGTCCTCCAGCGAGGCTGCCCGGCGTACGGCGTCATCGGGCACAGACCCGTTGCTCGAGCGCTCGGCGCCGACGATCGCGATCGCGGGGCCGGCCGGCCTCACCGAGAGACCGTCAGCCTCGGCCTGCCCCCTGACCTCGGCGAGCCGCTCCGGCGGCCCGTAGACCTCGGCCGTCTCGCGCCCGGCATGCTTGACGATCAGCTCCGCCGGATGGCCACGGGCGACGACCTTCCCCTGCGCCATCACCGCGACCTCGTCGGCGAGGCGCTCCGCCTCCTCGATGTAGTGGGTGGACATCAGGATCGTCGCTCCTCTGCTGCGCAGGCCGTCGATCAGCGACCACAGCTCGGTGCGGATCTGCGGGTCGAGGCCGACCGTCGGCTCGTCGAGCAGGACGAGGCGAGGCTGATGGACGAGCCCGCGGGCGAGCAGCAGGCGCCGTCGCATCCCACCGGACAGCTCATCGACGGCGTCCTTGCGGCGGTCGCGCAGGCGGGCGAGGCCGAGCGCCCGGTCCACCGCGGAGGCGACGTCGGCGACCCGGTAGAGGCGGGCGAAGACCGCCAGGTTGTCCTCGACCGTGACGTCCACGTCGAGGTTGTCGAGCTGGGGGACCACGCCCATCTCTGCGCGGGCCGCCTTGGCGTCCGCGGGGAGCTCGTGCCCGAGCACCCGCAGCTCGCCCGAATCGGGGATCGCCTGGCCGGTCAGCAGGCGCATCGTGGTCGACTTGCCGGCGCCGTTCGGCCCGAGCAGGCCGAGGCAGATGCCGGCCGGCACGTCGAGGTCGAGGCCGTCGACGGCGGTGATCTGACCGAACCGCTTGACCACTCCGCGAAGCTCGATCGCGTTCGTCTTGTCCCGATCGTCGCTCACTCCTCCAGGGTAGAGCGCCGCGAGCGGGGCGCCCTTGCCGCTCAAGTTGCGCCAGCCGCCGGCCGATAGAGAATCCCATGCTCAGCCCGAGACAGATACGGATCCCCCGGTTGATCGCGCTCTGCGCCTGCCTGACGGCGCTCGCCGGCAGCTCTGTTGCCCTCGCCAGCGGCGGCGCCTCGGGCAAGGTGACGGTCGGCTCCCACAAGGTCGGTTCGGCGACCGTCAGATGCCCGCGAGGCACGGGCGTGATCGCAGGCGGCTTCGGATCGCCCGGCTTCACCCCGGGCAGCAACGGCCCGGCAGTTGCACGGATCGGTTCCAAGCGGGTCGGCAAGCGCAAGCTGATCACGACCGGCTACAACTTCGGCGACAAGAGCGGTGTGCTGAACTCGATCGCCTACTGCTCCCGCGCGGGGCGGAAGGTTCGGGTGGCCTCGTACAAGACCTTCGTCGGACCTCAGTCCGCCGGTGTCGCGGTTGCCACATGCCCAGGCCGCAGCAGGGTGGTCGGGGGCGGGTTCGCGAGCCCCGGCTTCTCCGCCAGCGCCTCCCCAAGGGTGATCACCCTCACCTCGAAGCGTGTCGGCCTGAACGAATGGCGGGTCGAGGGGTTCAACGTCGGGGACGACAACGGCAATCGCTCCGATCCTCATCCGGGCACGCTCATTTCCTACGCCTTCTGCCTCGATGACGCTCCGAGGATCTCGGTGCGCCACAAGCGCACGTCGACTGCCACCAAGGGGCATCTGAAGTCGATCAAGATCCGCTGCCCGCGGCGGATGAGGGCGCTGTCGGGGGGATTTGACGGCAACATCTACCTTTCGGCGAACGCGACCGGTTCCGGCGCGATCGTCTCGAAGCGGGCCTCCCACGGCCGCGCTTGGACCGTCTCGGCGCTGAGCATCTCCGACTCGCGCTCGGCGAAGGTCACCGGCTACGCCTACTGCGTGCCCCGGCACAGCTAGACCCGCGGTCCGCGCGCCCTACGCCCGTGGGCGTCAGGAGGCGCTATAGGCTCGCCCGGCCATGGCTGCGAATGCCGTCCGGGACTATCTGAGCCGACCGATGACGCCACCAGATGCGGCCATGCTCGAGGCGGTCGAGTCCGGAGCGATCGCTGCTGATGAGGCGCTGCCTCGATCCGAGCTCGAGCGGCTTCTGGACCCGGCCGCGCCGGGCGCGCCCACCGGCTGGTGCATCTTGCCCGACGGGGTCGGCTACGTCGCCGTGGAGACGGATATGCCGGAGGTGAGCGGCGAGATGGTGGACTGGTGGTTCGACTGGCACCAGCGCTCTCCCGAGAGATACCGGATCTGGCACCCCATCGCGCACAAGGGCATCAGCTGGAAGCCTCCTCCGGCGCTCGGCGCCAAGGCCCACTGGAATGCCACCCACTACCCGGTCGAGGATCTCGGCCTCGGCGACGTCAGGGTGCGGATCGACTTCTGCCGGCCGAGCGCGATCGGCTTCTCCGATGACCACCTGAGCGATCCGAGGGTGGCGACGATCATCTGCGGCCTCGCCGGCGATCAGGATCGCAGGGTGCGGCACACCGCGATGGTCCACGTCTTCGCCGCGGCGGACCGAGGGGTGGTCCTGAAGAGCCGCTTCTGGCTCGGCGATTCGCTTCGGCCCTACCTGCCGGGTCCCCTGGCCGGGCCCGCCCAGTGGGCGCTGACCCGGCCCGCCGTTCGCCGCCGGGCCCTTCCGGCGGAGGTCCCGCGGCTGCTGGCACGCCACTGCGCCGAGGAGTACGCGAACCTGGCGACCCTGCTGCCTGAGCTCTATCGCGGGTTCGGCCCGGGCGCCGCGGCCGCCGAGTCTGGGACGCCGGCGGTGCGCTCCGAACCGCTAGGGTCCGTGTTCAGGGATTGACGGCCGGGAGAGTCGCTGCCGGCGGGTGTTCGACGAGAGGAGCCGGGATGGCCTATGTGATCGATCGTGGCATCGGAAGGCGGTTCCTTCTCGGATTCGCGGCAGCGCTGAGCGCGCTTGCCTGCATCGTCCTGCTGCCACCTGCCGCCGGCGCCAACACCAAGTGGCTCTGCCGCCCGGGGCTGGCCGACAACCCGTGTGCGCCGAGCCTGAAGACGACCGAGATCTCACCCACGGGGGAGATCGAGGGGATCAAGAACGTGAAGCCGGCCAAGCACCCGAAGATCGACTGCTTCTACGTCTACCCGACCGTCAGCGACCAGATGGGGCCGAACGCGACGCGAAGCGTCGACCCCGAGGAGCGCTCGATCGCCCTCTACCAGGCGGCCCGCTACTCGCGGCTATGCCGAGTCTTCGCTCCGATGTATAGGCAGGTCACCGTCCCAGCGCTGCTGGGCGGTGGCGGATTCACCCCCAAAAGGCTGCAGATCGCCTACTCAGACGTGCTCGAGGCCTGGCGGACCTACCTGAAGAAGTTCAACCACGGCCGCGGCGTGGTGCTGATCGGCCACTCGCAGGGGACCTTCCACCTCGACAAGCTGGTCAGCGAGCAGATCGACCCGAAGCCCCGGGTACGCAAGAAGCTGATCTCGGCGATCCTCATGGGCGGCAACGTCGAGGTCGCCAAGGGCAAGAAGATCGGCGGCGACTTCAAGCACATCGGTGCCTGCCGGTCCGACAGCCAGACCGGGTGCGTGATCGCCTTCTCGACCTTCGACGCGCCGGTCCCGTCCAACGCGATCTTCGGCATCTCCAGCAATCCGAACCGCGACGTTCTCTGCGCCAACCCGGCGGCACTGGGAGGGGGCTCGGCGAAGCTCGACTCGGTCTTCCCCTCGGAGCCGTTCGCTCCCGGGACGATCATCGGCAACGCGACGCTCGCGGTGGGGGCCCCGACTCCGGACGTGAACACGCCGTGGTACGAGCTGAAGGGCGGTTATCGCGGCGCCTGCTCTGCGGCCGGAGGCGCCCACGTCCTGCAGATCACCCCGCTCGGCGGCGCCCCGACACTGACCCCGGTGCCCGACCCGACCTGGGGGCTGCACCTGGTCGATGCCAACATCGCCCTCGGGAACCTGGTGCAGGTGGTCGGCAAGGAGAAAGGCGCCTACCTGCGCCGGCACCGTTAGCCCGTGAGGCGAAGCCGGGCTACGCCGGCTTCCTGTTGCGGGTCAGCGTGCCGACTACGTCGATCGTGCCGCCGTCGCTACGCCAGCGGAAGTCGACGTGGTCGTCGACCACCCTGATCGAGACCCTGCCGGAGGCGCAGTGCTCGACGGCCGTCGGTGATCGTCTCCTTGTAGTAGAAGCGGCGACCCTTGAACCCGCCGAAGACCCACTTGCCCGAGCAGGGGAACGAGGGATAGTCGATGAAGCCGCCGAGCCGTCCACGCACCAATCTCGTGAGCTGCAGCCGTGTGGGGAAGCTCGAGCGCACCTTGCCGGGCCCGAACTGTCGCAAGCGTCCCTTCGTAGAGCCCGCGCAGCCGGCTCAGGTATGCCTGCTCGACGGTCGGGAAGGTGAAGACGGCCTCGCTCGGCGGCCGCGGCGGACAGCGTTTCCCGGCCTTGCCGCCGAGGGTCTTGTGGGCCGTCCTGACGGCCTCATCGCGAGCCCGGTCGACGTCCGCCACGTAGGCGTCGCCGAAGCGCTTGCGCAGCTCCCGGGCGCCGTAGTTGCGCTCCGCCGCGACGCGGCCCTGGAAGTCGGCCAGGTCCTGGGACTGGTCGGCGTAGTCGCGCTGGGCGCCGAGGAACTCCTTCATGTCGGACCGCGCATCCTCGTCGGGCTTCAGCGCCTCCAGTCGCCGCACGGTCCTGTCAAGCAGCCTGGCGTCGGCGTCGAGCAAGACCTGGCGCTGCTGCTCGATGTAGTACTCGGCGGCGGAAGCGTCTCGCGGGGCGCCGAAGTCCCAATCGTCGGCGAAGGCGTCGGCCCTCTTCTCGCTCTGCTGGCAGATGCCCCCGGCCGAGGTGGCCAGCTCGTCGAGCGATTGTTGGCCGTCGTCCCCCGAGCCGCAGCCCGCGCCCACCAGTGCTGCGGTCGCGAGCGTCGCCACGATCGTCTTCTTCCCCCGGTGGTGCATCAAACGCTCTCCAACCCCTCCTGCACGAGAAACGGCTCGAACAGCGCGATACTCGCACCGGTTGCGGGCCGCGCCAAATCGTCTACCCTCTATTGGGGAGCGAGAGATGCGCAGGGAAACGGGACATGGGGGAAGGCTCTGGATCGGGCTGGCACTCGCGGCGCTTCTGCTCGCCGCCGGGTTGGCGACGATCGTCACGGCGAAGCCTCACAAGCCGAAGACAACGACCAAGCGGGTCTCCGTCCGCTCCAACGGCACCGAGGTCAACGCGGACAACGATTTCGGCGCGGTCTCGGGCAACGGCCGCTTCGTCACCTTCGAGTCCACCGGCAGGTTCACCAAGGGCGATGGTTCCGCCAGCGAGGACGTCTTCCGCCACGACCGGCGGACCGGCAAGACCCGGCGGGTCAGCGTCAAGTCGAACGGCAAGCAGGTGCCCGGCGGGGCTGCGAACGACTCCGCGATCTCCAACGACGGCCGCTTCGTCGCCTTCCATGCCGCCGGAGCGTTCGTGCCGGGCGACGGAAACGGCAAGGACGACATCTACGTCAAGGACATGAAGACCGGCAAGGTGAGGCGCGCCAGCGTCCGCTCCAACGGTTCCGAGATCCCCTACGACAGCCTCCACCCGGCTATCTCGGGCAACGGCCGCTTCGTCGCCTTCGACTCCGGCGGCCCCTTCGTCGGCTCCGACACGAACGGGATCAGCGACGTCTTCCGCCACGACATGAAGACCGGGAAGACGATCCGGGTCGATATCCGCTCGGATGGCACGCAGTCCGTGATGGACATCTACGGTTTCGGCGCCAGCGAGAACCCGAGCATCTCGGCCGACGGCAACGTGGTCGCCTACGAGTCCACCGACAGTCCGATGACCCCGCAGACCGACTACGGTTTCTTCGGCGACACCGACGTCTATGCCCGCAATGTCAAGCAGGGCACCACCGTCAGGGTGAGCCTGAAGGCCGACGGGAGCGAGGCGAACCCGACCAACAACCAGACGAACAAGTACCCGGCCGTTTCCGGGAACGGGCGTTTCGTCGCCTTCAGCGCTGACGAGGCCGGACCCTTCGTCACCGGTGACACCAACAACCGCTATGACGTCTACATCAAGAACCTGGCGAGCGGGGCAATCGCCCGGGTTAGCCTGAAGACGAACGGCGACGAGTCCAGCGACAACAGCGGGATCGACGCCCCGTCGGCGATCTCGGGGGACGGCCAGCGGGTCGCCTTCGAGTCCTACGCACAGCTCGTCCCTTCGGATACCAACCTCTTCCGGGACATCTACGTCCGCGACCGCAAGGCCAAGAAGACGATCAGGGCCTCCGTCACCACGAAGCGCAAGCAGGTCGACGGTTTCTCGCACCAGCTGCCGGCACTCTCGGCCGACGGTCACTGGATCGCCTTCTCCTCGCAGGGGAAGTTCACCGGCGGCGACTCCGGCGTGGACTTCGACGTCTTCGAGCGGGGCCCGATCCGCTAGCCGTAGAGCGCTTCGAAGCGCTCCGCGTAGCGCTCGTTGATCACGTTGCGCTTGACCTTCAGGGTCGGGGTCAGCTCGCCGGCCTCCTGTGAGAGGTCCTGCTCGAGGATGAAGAACTTCTTGATCTGCTCGACTTGCGCGTAGTTCGCGTTGGCGCGATCGAGCTCGACCTGGATCAACTCGATCACCTGCGGCTCCGCCGCCAGCTCGGCGACAGTCCCCGGCAGCCCCTGCTCCTCCGCCCAGAGCACGATCTCCTCCTCGTCGAGGGTGATCAGCGCCGTCGGGAAGGGCCGGCGGTCGCCGTGCATGATCGCCTGGGAGATCCAGCGCGACTGCTTCAGATCGTTCTCGATGTTGGCGGGGGTGAGGTTCTTGCCGCCCGCGGTGATGATGATGTCCTTCTTGCGGCCGGTGATCCGCAGGTAACCCTCCTCGTCGAGGGAGCCGAGGTCGCCGGTGTGGAACCAGCCGTCCTGGTCCTTGGCCTCCGCGGTCGCCTCCGGGTTGCCCCAGTACTCGCGGAACACGTTCGGCCCCCGCATCAGCACCTCGCCGTCGTCCGCGACCCTGATCTCGACCCCCGGCATCGGCTGGCCGACCGTCCCGACTCTCTGGGCTTCGAGCCGGTTGACGGTTCCCACCCCGTTGGTCTCGGTCAGCCCGTAGCCCTCGAGCACCGGCACGCCCGCGGCGAGGAAGAAGCTGAGGATCTCCGGAGCGATCGGGGCGGCGCCGCTGACCGCACGGCGGACCTCGCCGCCGAAGATCGCCCGCACCTTTGAGAACAGGGCAGCGTCGGCCTCCTCGTAGGCGGCGCGAAGGTCCTCCGGGACCTCCTCTCCCGCCGCCTCCAGCTCTCGCACCCGCAACCCGAGCTTGACCGCGCCCTGGATCTGCCCCGGCTCGGCCTGCGAGGTGACGAGGGTGTAGAGCTTCTCGAAGATCCGCGGGACCGAGGGGAAGTAGGTCGGGTGGGTCTCCGCGAGCTCTGGGATCACCGCCTTGGTGTCGCCGCCGAAGTAGACGATCGTGGCCCCGACCTCGAAGGAGCCCACCTGGACCGTCTGGGCGAAGACGTGGGCCAGCGGCAGGAAGAGGTAGGAGACCTCGTCGTCGCCGATGAACTCGAGCTCGTGGATCATCGGCCCGAGCGAGGCGCAGTTGAGGTGGGTGAGGACGCAGCCCTTGGGCGGTCCGGTGGTCCCCGAGGTGTAGATGATCACGCACGGGTCGTCGAGTCCGGTGGCCCCGGCGCGCCGGTCGAGCTCGGCCGGGTCGCCACCACGGCCGCGCTCGCGCAGATCCTCGAGGGTGATCTCGGCTTCGGCGAAGCCGATCACGTGGCGCAGGTCGGGCAGGCCGTCGCGAACCTGGTCGAGCTTGGCGGTCTGGGCGGCGTTCTCGCAGATCGCCATCACGGCGCCGGAGTTGCCCGCGACCCACTCGCACTCCTTGGGTGAGTTGGTCGGGTAGATCGGTACTACGACGGCACCGGCCGCCGAGACGGCGAAGCAGGCGTAGGTCCATTCGGGAGAGGTGTCGGCGAGGATGCAGATCCGTTCGCCGGGATCGACCCCGAGGTCGATCAGGCCGAGAGCGATCTCGCGCACGATCACCTCGACCTCGTCGTAGCTGACCTCGCGCCACTCGCCCTCCGCGACCTTGTGGCGGATCGCGGTCGCCTCACCGAAGCTACGCGCGGCGCGGGTGGCGATGTCGGCGATCGTGTGCTCGACCGGGGGCAGCTCTGGCCCGGCGGCGCTACTGGTCACGCTTGCTTCCATCTCTCCTCCTCGCCGGCCTGCCCGGCACTCGTGGGATGGCTCGGATGATGCCGACTCTCGCAGGCTCGCGGGTATTGCTCAAGCCCGCCATCGCCCCAACCGATGAAACGGCGTGGCCCGAATACTCCTGCCTTCCCTGCTGGTGCTCGGCGCGGCCGGCCTCGCGGTACACGCCGTGAACGGAGCGGTCGTCCCCGATCCGGGGAGCGACACCGTGATCGCCGATTGGCTCTACTGCTCGCTGTTCCTCCTCGCCGCTGCCGGCTGCGCGCTGCGCGCCGTCCGCGAGCGGCGCGGCGGGGGAAGGGCGCTTCCCTGGGTGACCGCCGCCGGGGGCGTCGTCCTCTGGGTCGCCGCCGAGATCTCCTTCCGGCTCGCCGAGCCGGATCCCACCGCCTCCTACCCGACGCTCACCCAGGGTCTGCTGCTGCTCAGCTTCGCCCTCGCAACGGTCACGCTCGTCCTGCTCGCCCGGGAGCGGATCGACGGGTTCCACAAGGGCCTGGCGCTCGACGGGCTGATCGGCGGCCTGGCGATCTCCTCGATCGCCGCCAGCCTGCTGTTCCCGGTCTCCTCGGGAGGCTCGATCGAGCAGTCCGGTCCGCCCGCCGTCTTCCTCCTCGCCGACCTCGCGATCCTCGCTCTGGTCGTGGTCAGCATCGCCCTCACGGGTTGGCGCCCGGGACGCTGCTGGGCGCTGATCTCGGCGGGGATCCTCGTCAACACGGCAGGCAACGTCGCCCTCGTGCAGGCGACCAACGCGGGCAGCTTCGAGCGGGGCAGCCCGGTCGACACCCTGTACGTGACCTCGGCGCTTCTGCTCGGGCTGGCGACCCTGTTCCCGATCCGCCCGGTGGTGACCCGCCGCGCCGACGACGCGCGCCGGGTGATCGCCCCGCTGGTCTCGGCCGTGCTCGCGCTCGCGCTCCTCTGCGCAGCCGCGTTCACGACGATCGCCCCGGTCGCCGTGCTGCTCGCCGCGGCGACGATCGCCCTGGTCGTGCTCCGCACCGCGCTGGCATTCCGAGACAACCAGCGCCTGCTCGAGGCCCGCCAGCGCGATGCCCTCACCGACGGCCTTACCGGACTCGGCAACCGGCGCAAGCTGATGGTGGACCTCGATCAGACGATGGCGGAGGCGAAGGCCGGGAAGCTGCGCAGCCTGGTCCTCTTCGACCTCGACGGCTTCAAGCGCTACAACGACACCTTCGGCCATCCGGCCGGGGACACCCTTCTGCGCCGGCTCGGCACCAACCTCAGGGCGACCGTCTCCCCGCACGGAGCTGCCTACCGGATCGGTGGCGATGAGTTCTGCGCGATCGTGCGCACCGACGAGCTCAAGGAGCAGGCGATCGTCGCGGGAGCCTGCGAGGCCCTCTCAGACAGTGGCAGCGGCTTCTCGATCCGCCCCTCGTTCGGCGCCGTCGCCCTCGGGCGGGACGCCGAGACCGCCTCGCAGGCACTGCACATCGCCGACCAGAGGATGTATGCCCACAAGCAGGGAAGGCCCGGCTCGGTGACCCGCGAGGCGCGGGCCGTCCTGCTCAGCATCCTCTCCGAGCGCGAGCCGACGCTCGACGAGCACCTGCACGCGGTCGCCCGGCTTGCCCAGCTGGTCGGCGAGGAGCTCGGCCTCGATAACGAGGAGCGCGACGTCGTCGTCCGCGCCGCCGAGCTGCACGACATCGGCAAGATGGCGATGCCCGACTCGGTCCTCCGCAAGCCCGGCCCGTTGAGCGAGTCCGAGTGGGAGATCATGCGCCGCCACACGGTGGTCGGCGAGCGCATCCTCGCCTCCGTCCCGGCCCTCGGGCCGGTGGCCGCCGTGGTGCGCTCGACCCACGAGCGGATCGACGGCGAGGGCTACCCGGACGGGCTGACGGGGGAGGAGATCCCGCTCGGCTCGCGGATCGTCTTCGTCTGCGACGCCTACAACGCGATGCGCACCGAGCGCGCCTACGACGGCGCCCACTCGCACCAAGAGGCGGTGGCCGAGCTGCGCCGCTGCGCCGGGACAAAGTTCGACCCGGTGGTCGTCGAGGCCCTCTGCCGGGTGGTGCCCGAATACATGCGGGTCGAGGACCCGCGTGATCAGGACCGGGCCCCGGACCCGGCGGTCGGCACCCCCCGGCCCCGCGACCTGCGCCGCTGAGGGCGCGGCGGCGCGTTGCGCCGTTTTTACACCGTAGAAACAGGATCGCAACACGGTGTGCCCTGACGCGAACGGAGACTGCGCTTCGAGTGTGAGTGTCTCGGCCTCAAGAGCTGGGCACGAAACCGCAATCTAAGGAGCACGCTAGGTGTTGAAGATGAGAGATCGAAGCTGGCGCCCGGGCCACTCGCGGTGGGGGGCTCTCGCGCTGGCGGCTGCCGCCGGCTGCCTCGGGTTGATGGCGCTGCCGGGCGGCGCTTCCGCGGCCAAGGTTTCCTGTGCCGGGAAGACGATTCCCAACAAGGACGTGCCCGGGTATGACGGATTCGCCTACGACTACCGGTTCTTCTGCAACGAGGACGTCTACGCCTTCAGCATCGTCTCCAACCGCCAGGTCGAGTACTTCTCGCCCGACGCGGTCGGCTACCAGGGCAGCAGCCCCACGGCGGAGTCATTCGAGTGCGAGGGTTTCTTCCCGGGAGAGGGCGTCGGCTGCCACGGACTGGCAAGCCCGCCGTCCCGGATCGTCGGGCAGATAGGCCTGGCGAAGAACCCGTGCATCCGCCACAAGGGAGGGGATCGCTGGAGGGTTTGGGCGACCGTGACGGTGCAGGAGGTAAAGCCGACCACACCCGATCAGCCGTATTACACGCAGTCCGAGCCGGTGGCCCTGACCATTCCCTGCAAGGCCAGCCACAAGAAGCACGGCGGGCATCGCCACTAGCACGCCCAGCTAGACAGAGGCTCGGTGTCCAGCGGATGGCGGCACGGACCTGTTCCGTGCCGCCATTTTCGCGCCTCCGCCCGGGTAGCGCCCTGTTGCACCGTTTTTACATCGCGGTCACCTGTTGGTCACACAGGGGCACTGCGGGGCGGCGAGCATCGGGCCATCCAGGGAACTACGGCCCTTGGGCCTCGAAAGGAGTGCTGACTTGTCCAGAGCAAAGATGCGCTTGGTGAGCGTTGCCGCGGCGCTGGCCCTGCTGGGGGCTGTGCCGGCGGTGGCCTCGGCCAAGACGACGATCACGATGAGCGGGTCGACCTCGGTCGCCCCCCTTGCGGCGCTGCTGGCCCGCAAGTACGTGAAAACCCATCATGTCGCCTTCAAGCTGCAGCAGGGCGGCTCGGACGTCGGTATCGCCGATGTCGCCGCGGGAGCCGTCTCGATTGGGAACTCATCGCGCGACCCGAAGCCCGGCGACCCCGGGGGGCTGGTGTTCAACAAGATCGCCCATGACGCGATCTGCATCACCACCAATCCGGCCAACAAGGTCCCGGGGATCAGCCAGAACGGTGTGCAGGCGATCTTCGGCGGCGACGTCCGCAACTGGAGCGGTGTGCCCGGCTCGCCGCGTAGCGGGACGATCGACGTCTATGTGCGGACGCCGGCCTCCGGCACCCAGGACGCCTTCCAGAAGATCTTCATGGGCAGTGCCCACATCTTCTCGGGGGCGACCCAGGAGGGCTCCAACGGCCTGATCCAGCAGCGGGTGCAAAAGGACAAGAGCGGGGTCGGCTACGTCTCCCTGTTCTTCGCCAAGACGAACTGGGCGATCCCCTACGCCGGTGTCCCCTGCACCCTGCGCAACGCCAAGTCGGGCCAGTACGGCGGGCTGCGCAACTTCTACATGGTCACACGCGGCAAGCCGAAGGGGGCCGTGAAGAAGTGGATCGGCTGGATCAAGCACAGCAAGGCGGCCCGCAGGATCATCGCCACCCAGTGGGTTCCGCTGAGCTAGCCACAGCAGAGCAGTACTCGTCTCCGCCGCCCCTGGCGACAGGGGCGGCGGAGACGGACCCGACGGACCGGCGCGTCGAGCTCTTGCTCGGCGCGCTGTCCTGTGCGGTCCTGGCGCTGATCGGCTTCATGCTGGTCTTCGTCTTCACCAAGGCCTGGCCGTCCTTCGCCCACAACGGGCTCTCCTGGTTCGGGCCCGGGGGAGACGTCAACCAGCAGCTCGCCGACATCTTCAACTCCCCGGGCGACCCCAGCGCGTATCACTACACGCTCCATGCCTGGCCGCTGATATGGGCGACGCTGCTGATCACCGGCATCTCCGTGGGCCTGGCGATGATCATCGCGGTGCTCTCGGCGATTTTCATCGTCGAGTTCGCCCCGGCCGTGCTCCGGCGGATCCTCGACCCGATCGTGCGGCTGCTTGCCGCCGTCCCATCGGTCATCTACGGCCTGATCGGCGTGCTGGTCCTCGTCCCCTTCGTCGACCAGCATCTGATCAGCGAGCACGCCAAGCAGTCGGTTGCGTACGTGATCCAGCTCGACCGGGGAGAGCATCGGCGTCGGGATTGTCGTCCTCACGGTGATGATCACGCCGATCATGATCGCGATCACCGTCGATGGGCTGCGCTCGGTTCCGGCCGCCTGGACGGAGGGGGCGCTCGCCCTCGGCGTGAACCGCTGGCGGGCGATGTGGACCGTCACGGTGAGGGCGGCCAGGCCGGCGATCGTCGCGGCAGCCGTCCTCGCCACCGCGCGCGCCCTCGGGGAGGCGATCATGCTGTCGATGGTGACCGGCGGGATCGGCTTCGCGCCCAACCCGCTCGACGGAGCGATCTTCTTCCTCGAGCCGGCCCGCCCGCTCGCCGCAAGCATCGTCGCCAACGCCGAGGGGCTGACGGTGAAGCCCTTCGGGGAGACTCTCTACGCGTTCGCGGCGATCCTCCTCGTCTCCAGTGCCTTCCTCTCCTTCGGAGGCTGGTTCATCCGGCGCTCGATCCGCCGCTACACGCTGCAGAGCCGATGAGCGACGGCCCGTCCTGGCAGCCGACCTTGCGCACCGGGCTCCGGCCTCGGCCGCCGCCTGGGTCGCCGGGATCTCGCTTCTCGTGATCGCGGGGGCGATCTGCCTCTACATGCTGTTTCGCGGGATCCAGTTCCTCAATTTGAACCAGCTGGTCACCCATCCCCTGCCCAGCCTCAACCAGCAGAGGAGCGGCGGCTTCCTCGACCCCATCCTTGGCACCCTGATCCTGACCACGATCGGGACGCTGATAGCCGCACCGGTCGGGATCGCGATCGCCGTCTGGCTCTCGGAGTACGGCAGGCCCGCCGGGCTGGCGAGGGCGGTCGAGTCGGGGGTCGAGATAGTCGCAGGCACCCCGACCATCGTGCTGGCGATCTTCGGCCTGATCGTCTTCCAGAACGGCGCCTTCTCCTTCCTCTCCTTCACCGCCGCCGGGGGGGCGGTGTTCGGCAAGTCGTTCCTGACGGCGGGGGCGATCATGTCGCTGATCGCGATCCCGCTTGTCGTGGGGGCGACCCGCGAGGCGCTGCAGGCGATCCCGCAGCACGTCCGCGAGGCCTCCTACTCGCTCGGCAAGGACAAGGCCTCGACCATCCGCCGTGTGCTTCTGCCGGCCTCGCGGCCGGGAATCGGCACCGGGGTGGCTCTCGGCATGGGGCGGATCGTCGGCGATACGGCGATCGTCGTGATCCTGCTGGGCGGCTCCCAGACGCTGCAGGCCGAGAGCGGGACGCCGGTCCTCGGCGCCCTGAAGGGGACCGGGAGCACCCTGACCAGCTATGTCTACAACAACTCTCCAGCCGGCGAGGGTGGGGCGCCCGACAAGGCCTATGCCGCGGCCTTCGTCCTGCTGCTGATCGTCATCGGCCTCAACTTCGCGATCGACCTGATCGCCTCCAGAAGGAAGCCGGTGTGGAGCAGGTAGAGGGCGGCGGTCGCCGCGACCCCAGGCTTCCTCCTCCGATGCGGAGGATCGTCGTCGGCGACCCGCCGAACGTGGCCGCCCCTCCTCCGCCTCAGGTTGGCCCATCGGGTGGCAACGGGCATGGGACCGCAACCGCCGTCGCGGCGGGCCGGCCCAGGGTCCACAAGCCGCCGACCAACGTGGTCGAGAGAATGCGCACCGAGCAGCTCAGCGTCGCCTTCGGCAGCAAGCTCGCCGTCAACCAGGTGTCGCTGCCGGTTCGCCAGGGCGAGGTACTGGCCCTGATCGGGCCTTCAGGCTGCGGCAAGACCACCCTGCTGCGCTCGCTCAACCGCCTCATCGACCTGACGCCGACGGCGATGCGGAGCGGTCGCATCCTGCTCGACGGCTACGACGTCGACAGCTTCGACGAAACCCACCTGCGCCGCCGGGTGGGGATGCTCTTCCAGCAGCCCAACCCGTTCCCGATGAGCATCTTCGACAACATCGCCTACGGGTTGCGGGAAAGGGGCTCGAAGAGGCCCCGGCGGGCAGCGCTCGAGCCCGCAGTGGTCGATGCCCTGTTGCGGGCCGGCCTCTACGAGGAGGTCAAGGACGACCTCGATCACCCGGCCCTGGCCCTCTCGGGCGGCCAGCAGCAGCGCCTCTGCATTGCGCGCTCGCTGGCGATCCACCCCGAGGTCCTCCTCCTCGACGAGCCCTGCTCGGCGCTCGACCCCCTCTCGACCCAGGTGATCGAGGAGACCATCGTCCGGCTCCGCTCGGAGATCGCGATCGTGATCGTCACTCACAACCTGCAGCAGGCGCAGCGGGTCGGCGATCAGGTCGCCTTCATGTATCTGGGCGACCTGATCGAGTACGGGAGCGCCGATCAGGTCTTCAGCATGCCCCGGGCCGAGCGCACCCGCGAGTACGTCAGCGGGGGGTTCGGGTGAGGCTCGCCGCGCTGCGCCCTTTTGCGCCGGCCGCCCTCGCGGCGGCGCTCGTAGCGCTGCTCCTCGCCGCCTGCCAATCGACCCAGGAGCACAGCGCCGAGCTGGCGAGGAAGGGCTCGACGGTCCTCAAGGAGGAGACCGGGCTGAAGGTCACCAAGCAGAGCGCCGACGTCAAGGTGACCTCAACCACCCTCATCTCCGACGTCAACGGGAGCGCCGTCGTCCTCGGGCTCGAGAACCAGTCGGACCAGACGCTGACGGACGTCCCGGTCGAGGTCAAAGTGTTCGACGCCAAGGGCCGCACCGTCTACACAAACACCACCCCTGGGCTGGAGCCGGCGCTCACCTCGATGCCGATCCTCAAGCCGCACGAGACCGCCTACTGGGTCAACGACCAGGTGCTGGCCACGGGGAAGCCGAAGTCGGTGAAGGCGGAGGTGGGGCAGAGCAGCTCGACTCTGAGCGGAGACCTGCCGGACATCGAGGTCGGCCCGCCGAAGCTCGAGAACGACCCGGTCTCGGGGCTCGAGGTGCGGGGGACGGTCGTCAACAAGACGGGGACCGACCAGGGCAGGCTGCTGCTCTACGCGGTGGGCAGCAAGGGCGGCAAGGTCGTCGCCGCCGGACGTGGGGCGATCGACCACCTAAAGGACAGCATCAAGCCGCTGCATTACACGATCTTCTTCATCGGCGACCCGAAAGGTACGAAGGTCGACGTCACCTCGTTCCCGGCACTCGACCAATCCAAGTGAGGAGGAGCCATGGCCAGCACTGAGTCCCCGCCCCTACCGGTCCTCGGAGAGCGGGGCGAGCCCTGCAGTGCCTGCGGCGCCCCGCTGGCCGAGGACCAGCGTTATTGCCTCAACTGCGGCCAGCGCCGCGCGGGTCACCGGGTCGATTACGAATCGCTCCTCGCAGGCGCGAGCAACGGCAGCGCCGCGAGCGAAGCGCCATCCTCGGCGCCTCGGCGCTCCGGCCTGGCGGAGTCCCCGCTGGCCGCGGTGCTCGGAATCGCCGCCCTCGGCCTGATGCTGCTCCTCGGTGTGCTGATCGGCAAGGGGAACTCCGGGGGGAGCTCGCCTCCGGCGCCAGTGGTCCAGGTGGGCGGTGGCTCGGCTGCCGACACTGCGAGCACGACGGGCGGGGGAGGCACCTCGCAGGACGTCGCCGACACAGGGACGTTCACGAGCGACTGGCCGACGGCCAAGTCGGGCTACACGGTAGAGCTGGGGACGCTGCCGAAGGCCGGGACCAGCGCGGGCGACGTCGATGCCCAGAAGAAGCAGGCCGAGGACAAGGGCGCCCCCGGCGTCGGGGCCCTCGACTCGGACAAGTACGCGAGCCTGCCGGGCGGGAAGTACGTGATCTACTCGGGTGTCTACGGCTCCAAGCCTGAGGCCGAGAAGGCGCTCTCGAAGCTGAGGAAGAGCTTCCCCACCGCCACCGTGGTCAGGGTGTCGACCTCGGCGGGCGGAGGCTCGGGATCCGCCGGGAGCGGACCGACGACCAACTCGGTCAACGACCTAACCAGTCAGGCTGCGCGCAACTCCAAGCAGCCGGTTCAGGCCTCGGACAAGGCCCTGAACGGTCTCAACAGCAAGTCGGGCCAAGCGTATGAGAACGCGATCAAGAAGCTGCCCGATCAGATCTCGACCCAGGGCAAGAAGGCGCCACTGAACCCGAACAAGCAGACGGGCGGCGGCAGCGGAACGATCACGATAGGCGGCTGATGGGGGATTCGCGCAGACGGGGAGGAGGCCTCCGCCTCGGGAAGGGGCGCCCGGCAGGGCCGGCGCTGCCGCAGGCGGCCCAACCGGCGGCCGAGACACCGCCACCCGCCGCTCAGGCTGTGCCGCCGTCGGAGCTGCGGGAGCGCCGCGAGGCCCTTGCGAGGGAGTTCGCCGAACTTCAGTGGGATCTCGGCGGCCTGGCCTACGAGATGGCCGGCCGGGACCACTTCCGGCTCGACGTCCTGATCAGGCAGGCGGCGAAGCTCCAGCAGGTGGACGCGGAGCTATCCGAGGTCGAGCGGTTGCTGAAGCTGGAGGAGGCGGGCGCCGCCGGCGTCTGCCCGTCCTGCGGAGCGCTCTACGCGCGCGGGGCGGCATTCTGCTGGCAGTGCGGTGGCGGCCTGATGGAAGCGGCGACGCCGGCCAGCGGCTATCCGGCACCCGCGCCGCCGGATGCCGCCCCTGCCGCGGCTCCGTCCGCGCCGGCACCCGCTCCAGCGGCGCCCTTCCCTCCGTCGCAGCCGTTCGAGGGCCCGGTTGGCGGCTGATCCCACCGGGCCGGGACAGCAGGCGGCCGCCGCAGGCCTTCCCGCCTGGCTGGCCTGGGCCCCGCGGGTCGTCACCGACCGTCGCTGGGCCGGTCCGCTGGGCGCCTGCGCGCTGGGCATGGGGCTGTTTATCGGAGTGGCGATCGGCCCGGGCGCCTCCGGCGGGCTGGCCAGCGGGGCAGGGCAGATCATCCGCCTTCCCGCCTCCCTGTTCGGAGGAGGCAGCTCCGGGAGCGGCACGAGAGGCGGGGCGAGCGCAAGCCCATCCGGCGCCCCCCTCGCGGCGCTGGGAAACCCGGTTGGGAACGCGGCGATCCCGGTGAGTGCCGGCGCGCCCCCGCCCGCGCCTCCTGCGGCGCTGCCCTTGGCGCCGCCGGTGAGTCCCGTTTCACCTCCGCCCGCGAGCCCCGAGGCTCCAAAGGCGCCGGCACCACCGGACCACCACCACAGCAGGCCGACTTCGCCTCCGCACCATCCCCCGCCGCAGAAGCAGAACATCAGCGGCGTGGTGGTCCACGTCAATCCCGCCGCCGGCAGCTACACCGTTGCGGCGAGCGGTAACGGGGCGATGGCCGCCGTCCATTCCTCGCAGCTTCCGGAGCCCGGCGCCATCGTCAAGACCACGGTCCGGCCGCTCTTCAACGGCACCTACGCCGAGCGGGACCGAAGCGGGAGCGGGCAGGCCGGCAACGCGAAGATCACCGGAATCGTCACCGCCCGCGACCCGCAGACGGGTTCATACACCGTCTCGAAGCGCGGCATCTCGGTCCTGGTCGGGGTGCATCCGGATGCAGACCCGGCTGCGGCGCCGGTCCCTCCGGCACTGGGCAGCTACGTCGAGGCCGGCGTGAAGATCGAGAAGACCGAAGCACGGCAACGGCCTGCGCGGCGGGGCTCCTCCGACGCCGCCCAGTCGTGCACTCCCGATGCCGATCCGGCTCCGCCGCCCGCGATCGAGCCGGTGGCTCGCCTCTGGCAGAGCTCGCTCCTGGTCAAGGACCACTTCGACTACAGCGACTTCGAAGGAATCGTCATCGCCTGTCCGGAGACCGGCAAGCTCGTCCTCTCTGCCGACGACATCCGCGAAGCGGGGACCGATCTGACCTTCTCCGCGGCAGAGGGGATCGACCTCACGAAGCTCACCATGGGCGAGTCGGTCGACGCGGCAGCCTCGATCGGCGAGGACGGACAGCTGGAGCTCTCCGGCCTCGCCAGCGACGAAGGGATCGCCGGAGCCGACGACACGTCTGCGGGCCAGGGCGACCTCGCAGGCTGAGCCTGGGCTCAGCCGGTGGCGGCGGATGCCGCGGTGACCTCCGGCTCCAGGGGCTGGTCAGCCTCGGTGCGGCCCCGGCGAAGCGCCAGCCCGACCTGCGGGTAGACCAGGGTCGAGAGGATCGCCGCACCGACCAGGGCGGCCGAAGTCGTCGACTTCATGTGACCACCGTCAACGGCAATCGTCGTGATGGCTACGACCAACGGCAACTCGGTGGCACAGAAGAAGCCCAAGGCCAACCTTTCACGCATCGCCATCGCTCCGCGATAGAGCAGAAGCGCAGGCAATCCTCGTACGAGCAGGAATAAGCCCAGGAAAAGCGGGAGCTTCAGCAGCGCCGAGCTGCTGGACAGCAGCGCATCGAGATCAAAAGTAAGGCCGCTGGTGACGAAGAAGAATGGGATCAGAAACCCAAAGCCGACCGCAGTGAGTTTCGACTCGAAGACCTCGACCTCCTGCCCCTTCAAGGCCACCCGCGTGATCAGGCCCGCGACGAACCCTCCAAGCAGGATGTCCAGGCCCAGGCTGCCTGCGATCGCGACAAGGCCGAAGACGAGGACAACGGCGATTCTGACGGCAAGCTGACTGCTCGATTCGAGGGTCCGCTCGAGCACCCGCCAGCCGGGGCTGGCAAGTCGCACGGAGGCCAGGGCGATCGCGATCGCGAGCACGATGAACGCAGCGAGGATCAGCGCCTCTTCGATCGGATGCGATGTCGAGAGAACCAGGGTGATCAGGAGGATGGGACCGAACTCGCCCATTGCGCCGGCGCCAAGCAGGTTGGTTCCGAAGGGAGTCCTGAGCTCACCCGTGTCGCGAAGGATCGGTATCAGGGTGCCGATCGCTGTCGTGGCCATTGCCGAGCCCGTATAGAGGAGGGAGATAACGATTCCGGCGGCCTCCAGGACCCCGCCGATTCCGTACGCGAGCCCCACCGACAACGCCCAACCGAACGCCCCGAGTCGAAGTGGGCTGCCGCTGATGCGCTCGAAGTCGATCTCGTAGCCGGCGAAGAAGAAGAGCATGCCGAGCCCGAGGTTCGAGAAGAACTTGATGAAGCTGTCTCCGTCTGCGATGTCGAGTACGTCGGGGCCGACCAAGATTCCGAGCAGAATCTCGACGACGACAACTGGAGGCACGAGCCTGCCCGGGATAACGGCGACGGTCAGGGCCGCGATCGCCGCGACCGCGACGATTACGAAGAACGATGCGGTATCGATGGAAAACAGGGCCGCTGCTCCGGCTCTGTCTAGGTCGTGGTCTCCGGAACCCCCAGGGTGGAGGCGATCTCCTCGACCGCGGCGCGCTCCGCGTCGCTCACCCGCTCCCCGCTCAGCCCCATGAAGCCTTCGCGGTGGGCCTCGGCGACCCGTTCAGCGAGGCCGACGATGAAGCGCTTGTATTCCTCGACCTCCTCCGGCCCGGCCTTGGTCTCGAGCACCGCGACCGCGTCACGGAGGTTCTGGAGATTGTGCTCCTTGAGCTCCTCCCTCGAGCCGACCCGGGTGCGGTCGACCTCGGGCTTGGTCGAGACGACCTCGTCGAGCAGCTCGCTCTCGCCATGGTGCCGGCGCGCCTCGGTGTAGGCCTTGGCCATCGAAAAGCTCTCCCGGATCGAGCCGCCGCTCTGGGCCGTGATCACGATCATCCCTGCGCTCGGTGGCGCCTCGAGGACCTGCTTCCACTCCTGCTCGGTGAACTCCGCCTTCCCAGTCATCCTCCGCTCTCCTTTGTTCGGGCCCGCCGGCCTGATCGCCGCTCGCGGGCGCGGGCGAGATACTAAGCCCGTGACGGCCAGCGTGGAGATCGGTCCCGGGGGCCTCGCCGCCGGCGAGGTGATCGCCGTCGCGCGCGAGGGTGCCCGCGCGACCCTGGGGGCCAAAGCGCGGGAGGCGATGGAGCGAAGCGCCGGCATCGTCGAGCGGCTCGCCGCCTCCGACGAACCCGCTTACGGCGTCTCCACCGGGTTCGGCTCGCTGGCCCTGACCCAGATTCCGGCGGCGCAGCGCGAGGAGTTGCAGCGGGCCCTGATCCGCTCCCACGCCGCGGGTATGGGCCCGCCCGTCGAGGCCGAGGTGGTGCGGGCGATGATGCTGCTGCGCGCCCGCACCCTGGCGATGGGCTTCTCCGGGGCCCGCCCTGTGCTTGCCGAGACGATCCTGGCGCTGCTCGAGGCCGGGCTCAGCCCGGTCGTCCCCGAGCATGGCTCGCTCGGCGCCAGCGGCGACCTGGCACCACTCGCCCACTGCGCCCTCGCCCTGATCGGTGAGGGCGAGGTGACGGACCGCGACGGAGCGCCGCTCGCCGCTGCGGACGCGATGCTCGACGCCGGGATCGAGCCGGTCACCCTGAGGGCGAAGGAGGGCCTGGCCCTGATCAACGGCACCGACGGGATCCTCGGCATGCTCGTCCTGGGGCTGGCCGACCTGCGCCGGCTGTTGCGGGCGGCGGAGGTCGCCACGGCGATGTCGGTCGAGGCGCTGCTCGGCACCGACCGCGCCTTCGCCGAGGACCTGATCGCGCTGCGCCCCCAGCCTGGCCAGGCCGACAGCGCCGCAAACCTGCGGTCGCTGCTGGCCGGATCCGAGATCGTCGCCTCGCACCGCGAGGGCGATCCCCGTGTCCAGGACGCCTACTCGCTGCGCTGCGCCCCGCAGGTGGCCGGCGCCGCTCGTGACGCGCTGGCCCACGCCGATGGCGTCGCCAACGCCGAGCTGGGCGCGGCGATAGACAATCCGATGATCCTCCCCGACGGCAGGGTCGAGTCCTGCGGCAATTTCCACGGGGCGCCGCTGGGCCACGCCTGCGACTTCCTGGCGATCGCCGCCGCCGACGTCGCCGCGATCGCCGAGCGGCGCACCGACCGCCTGCTCGACGCGACCCGCTCCCACGGCCTGCCCCCGTTCCTGGCCGAGGACGCCGGGGTGAACTCCGGGATGATGATCGCCCAGTACACGCAGGCCGCGGTGGTCGCCGAGAACCGGCGGCTGGCGGCGCCTGCCAGCGTCGACTCGCTGCCGACCAGCGCGATGCAGGAGGACCATGTCTCGATGGGCTGGGGCGCGGCGCGGAAGATGCGCGCCGCGATCGTCAATCTGGCCCGGGTCGTCGCGGTGGAGGCGGCTTGCGCGGCCCGCGGCCTCGACCTGCGGGCTCCGTTGCGCCCCGCGCCGGGGACCGCCGCGGCCCTGGCCGCAGTGCGTGCCGCGATCCCGGGGCCGGGACCCGACCGCTGGCTCGGCCCCGAGCTCGCCGCGGTCGAGACGCTGGTCGCCGGCGGTGCCTTTCTGGCGGCGGTCGAGGCCGAGATCGGGGAGCTGCGATGAGGAGGATGCGATGACCTCGCCCAGGGAGATCAGGGCGCCGCGGGGCTCCGAGCTGTCCTGCCGCGGCTGGCCACAGGAGGCGGCGCTGAGAATGCTGATGAACAACCTCGATCCGGAGGTTGCGGAGCGCCCCGAGGACCTCGTCGTCTATGGCGGCACGGGCCGCGCAGCCCGATCGTGGGAGGCCTTCGATGCGATCGTCCGCACCCTGCGCGGGCTGGGCGAGGACGAGACGATGCTGGTCGGGTCGGGCAAGCCGGTGGGAGTCTTCCGCACCCACGAGTGGGCCCCTCGCGTGCTGATCGCCAACTCGAACCTCGTCCCGGATTGGGCGACCTGGGAGGAGTTCCGCCGGCTCGAGCAGATGGGGCTGACGATGTACGGGCAGATGACGGCGGGCTCCTGGATCTACATCGGCAGCCAGGGGATCCTTCAGGGCACCTACGAGTGCTTCGCCGAGATCGCCCGCCGCCGCTTCGGCGGCTCCCTGCAGGGGACGATCACCCTCACCGCCGGACTCGGCGGCATGGGCGGCGCCCAGCCGCTTGCCGTGACCATGAATGGTGGCGTCGTCCTCTGCGTCGAGGTCGACCAGCACCGGATCGACCGGCGGCTCGAGACCCGCTACCTCGACGAGGAGGCCGGCGACCTCGAGGACGCCGTGGCGCGCTGCGAGGCCGCCAAGGGGAGGGGCCGGGAGCTGAGCGTCGGTCTCTGCGCGAACGCCGCCGACGTGCTTCCGGCCCTGCGGGAGATGGGCTTCGAGGCTGACATCGTCACCGACCAGACCAGCGCCCACGACCCGCTCGCCGGTTACGTGCCCAACCTGATCACGCTGGCCGAGGCGGATCAGCTCCGAGCCGCCGACCCCGATGAGTACGTGCGCCGCTCGCGAGCGGCGATCGCCGCCCACTGCGCGGCGATGGTCGGCTTCCTCGACGACGGTGCCGAGGTCTTCGACTACGGCAACAGCCTCCGTGCCGAGGCGCTGCTCGGTGGGTTCGAGCGCGCCTTCGCCTACCCGGGCTTCGTCCCGGCCTACATCCGACCGCTGTTCTGCGAGGGCAAGGGACCGTTCCGCTGGGTCGCGCTCTCGGGCGAGGAGTCGGACATCGCCGCCACCGACCGGGCGGTGCTCGAGGAGATACCCGGAGACCCGGGGCTGGAGCGCTGGATCCGGCTGGCCGGCGAGCGGATCGCCTTCCAGGGACTGCCGGCGCGGATCTGCTGGGCGGGCTACGGCGTGCGGCACCGCCTCGGGCTGCGCTTCAACGAGATGGTCCGCTCCGGCGAGCTCAAGGGGCCGATCGTGATCGGGCGGGACCACCTCGATTCCGGCTCCGTCGCTTCGCCGTACCGCGAGACCGAGTCGATGGCCGACGGCTCGGACGCGATCGCCGACTGGCCCCTGCTGAACGCCCTCCTCAACACCTCGGCCGGCGCCTCCTGGGTGAGCATCCACCACGGCGGCGGGGTCGGCATCGGGCGCTCGATCCACGCCGGGATGGTCTGCCTCGCGGACGGCACCGACCTGGCGGCGCAGAAGCTCGAGCGGGTGCTCACCACGGACCCGGGGACGGGAGTGATCCGCCACGCCGACGCGGGCTATGAACGCGCCGGTGAGGTGGCTGCGGAGCGCGGCGTCCGGGTGCCGATGGAGGAGGGCTAGGTGCGCGAGATCGTCACCATCGGCGACCCGGTGCTGCGGGAGCGCGCCCGCGAGGTCGATCCGCCGGAGATCGCCTCCGACGAGATCCAGGGGCTGATCGACGAGATGATCGAGGCGATGAGGGCGGCAGGGGGCGCCGGGCTCGCCGCCAACCAGGTCGGAGAGTCGGTCCGAGTGGCGGTGGCCGAGGTCAACGGATCGAATCCCCGCTACCCGTACAAGCCTCCCTTCCCGCTGACGGTGATGGTCAACCCCGAGATCGAGCCGCTCGGCGCCGAGACCCTGCTGATCAATGAGGGCTGCCTCTCGATCCCCGACTTGCGGGGCGACGTCGAGCGCCATCTCGCGATCCGCCTCCGCTACCTCGACCGCGGCGGTGAGCGGCGCGAGCAGGTGGTCGAGGGGTTGACCGCCGGTACCTTCCAGCACGAGGTCGACCACCTCGACGGGGTGCTGATCGTCGACCGCGCCGACTCCCGCTCCCTGAGTACCTGGGAGCAGTTCGAGCGCCATGGGCGCGAGGCTTTCCTCGAGCGGATCGCGCCCTACGCGAGGCAGCCTGGGTGAGCTCCTACTGGTGCGAGCTGGCCTGGTGCGGGGCCGAGGAGGCCGAGGCCGGGGTGGTGGTCGAGACGCAGGGGGATCGGATCACCGGCGTGAGCCGCTCGGCCGCCCCGCCCGCCGGCGCCGAGGCTCTCGCCGGGCTCACCGTCCCCGGTCTCGCCAACGCCCACTCGCACGCCTTCCAGCGGGCGATCCGCGGTCGCACCCAATCCGCCGGGCCGGGTGACTTCTGGAGCTGGCGCGAGCGGATGTACGCGGCGGCCGAGCGCCTCGACCCTGACTCATACCACTCCCTGGCGCGGGCGACCTTCGCCGAGATGGCGGAGGCCGGGATCACCGCGGTGGGCGAGTTCCACTACCTCCACCACGGTCCGGGAGGCCGGCGCTATGCGGATCCCAACGCGATGGGGGAGGCCGTGATCGAGGCCGCCGGGACGGTCGGCATCCGCCTTACCCTGATCGACACCTGCTACCTGCACGGCGGCATCCGGCGCGTGCCCGACCCGCCCCAGCTGCGCTTCTCGGACGGCAGCGCCGCGGCCTGGGCCGAGCGGGTCGAGGGTTTGCGCCCGGAGCCCGGGGTACGGATCGGGGCGGCGATACACAGCGTCCGTGCCGTCGATCCGGCCGCTGCGGCGGAGATAGCGGGATGGGCGCGCCGCTGGGAGGCTCCGCTTCACGCCCACCTCTCCGAGCAACCGACCGAGAACGAGCAGTGCATCGCCGAGCATGGGATGACCCCCGCGGCGCTGCTCGCCGAGGCCGGCGCGGTGGACGAACGCTTCACGGCGATCCACGCCACCCACCTGGCCGATCACGACTTCGTCCTCCTCGGCGATGCCGGCTCGACTGTCTGCCTCTGCCCGACGACCGAGCGCGACCTTGCAGACGGCGTCGGCCCCGCGGCGCGGCTGGCTGAAGCGGGGACTCCGCTCTCCCTGGGCAGCGACTCGAACGCGGTGATCGACCTCTTCGAAGAGGCGCGGGCGGTGGAGATGGACGAACGGCTGGTCTCGGGGGCACGGGGCCACCACGGGCCCGCGGCCCTGCTGCGCGCCGCGACCTGCTCGGGACAGACGGCGATCGGCTGGCCCGAGGCGGGGCGGATCGAGCCGGGCGCGATCGCCGACCTGGTCACTGTCGGGCTCGACTCGGTGCGCCTGGCGGGAACGGAGCCCGCGGACGCGCTCGCCTCGCTCGTCTTTGCCGGCGGCGCCGCCGATGTCCGCGCGGTCCTCTGCGGCGGACGGGAGATCGTCCGGGACGGAAGGCACGTGTCGATCGACGCCGGCCGCGAGCTGACGAGCTCGATCAGGGCCCTGAGCCGATGAGCACCACGGTCCTCGACAACATCGGCCTCCTCGTCACCAACGATCCCGGGGTGGGGAAGGGGGTGCTGGGGACGGTCCGCGACGCCGCCCTGGTCCTCGACGGCGGGGAGGTGGTGGCCGTCGAGGCCGCCGGTGCGGATGCCGACCGGCGGATCGACGCCGGGGGCCGGGCGGTTGTCCCGGGATTCGTCGACAGCCACACTCACCTGGTCTTCGCCGGCGATCGCTCGGAGGAGTTCGCGGCCCGGATGGCGGGGCAGCCGTATGAGGCCGGCGGGATCCGGGTCAGCACGGAGGCGACGCGGGCGGCCCCCGAAGAGGAGCTGGAGGCGCTCACAGCGGCCCGCCGCGAGGAGGGGCTGCGGGCGGGGATAACCCACGCCGAGATCAAGTCGGGCTATGGCCTCGACGTCGAGACCGAGAGGCGGTGCTGCGAGATTGCCGGCCGCTTCACCGATGACGTCACCTTCCTCGGCGCCCACGTGGTCCCGGCCGAGTACGAGGGGCGGGCGGATCAGTACGTCGAGCTGGTCTGCGGCGAGATGCTCGGGGCCTGCGCGCCGCTCGCCCGCTGGATCGACGTGTTCTGCGAGCGGGGCGCGTTCGACGCCGAGCAGTCCCGCGCGGTGCTCGAGGCCGGCCGGCGGGCCGGGCTGGGGATGCGGGTCCACGGAAACCAGCTCGGCGAGGGGCCGGGTGTGGGTCTCGCGGTCGAGCTCGGCGCCGCCTCGGTCGATCACTGCACCTACCTCTCCGATGATGACGTCGAGGCGCTCGCGGCATCCGAGACGGTGGCAACCTTCCTCCCGGCCACCGACTTCTCGACCCGCCAGCCCTACGCCGACGCTCGCCGCGTGATCGACGCCGGGGCGACGGTGGCGATCGCGACCAACACCAACCCGGGCTCGAGCAACACCACCTCGATGAGCTTCTGCATCGCCCTGGCGGTGCGCGAGATGGGGATGACCACCGACGAAGCGCTCGCCGCCGCAACCCTGGGAGGCGCCAGGGCGCTGCGGCGGGACGACATCGGCCGGCTCTCCCCGGGGTCGCGAGCCGACGCCGTCCTCCTCGACGCCGCCTCGCACACCGACCTCGTCTACCGGCCGGGGGTTCCCCTGGTCGCGATGACGGTCCGCCGTGGCGAGGTCGCCTGGCGCGCCGAGGGTGCCTAGCGGCGGAGCCCGCTCAGCGGGCGGCGTCCAGCAGCAGCCTCTGCTCCGCCGCCCCGATCAGCCGCCTGGCGCGGTCGACCGAGTCGATGTTGACGGAGATCGCGTCGATCCCCGCTTCGACCAGGATCTGCGCGTACTCCGGGTGCACGGATGGGGCCTGGCCGCAGATCGAGGTCTGAAGGCCGAGCTCGTGGGCGCGCGGGATCAGCGCCCGCAGGTAGGCGACCACTGCGGGGTCGCGCTCGTCGAAGGTTTCGGCGAGCACCTCCGAGTCGCGGTCGGAGCCGAGGACCAGCTGGGTGAGGTCGTTGGAGCCGATCGAGATCCCGGCGATCCCGAGCTCGGCGTAGCTCTCCAGGTTGAAAAGCACCGAGGGGACCTCGGCCATCACCCAGAGCTCGAATCCGCGCCGCTCCAGCAGGCCCGCCTGCTCGAACATGCGGCGGCAGGTCGCCAACTCACGGGCGGTGCGCACGAAGGGGAGCATCACGTGCAGGTTGGTGTGTCCCCGGTCCCAGACGTGGCGGATTGCGTCGAGCTCGAGCCTGAACAGGTCGGGCTCCTGGGTGTAGCGCAGCGCACCACGGAAGCCGATCATCGGGTTGGCCTCCTCGGGCTCGAACTTGTCGCCGCCCTCGAGCCCGCGGAACTCGTTGGTGCGGAAGTCGATCGTGCGGTAGGTGATAGGCCGCGGGGCGAACGCCTCGGAGAACTTCGAGAGCGCCTGGCCCATGCGCTCGGAGAACTCGCCGCCCCGGCCCTCCTCGAGCAGCTTCCTTGGGTGGCTGCCCTCGAGCGCCTCGAGCACCATCAGCTCGGCCCGCAGGAGGCCGATGCCGTCGACCGGCAGGTCCGCGACCCGCTCGATCTGCGACGGCTCGGAGAGGTTGACGAGCAGCTTCGTGCCGGTGATCGGCGGGGCGGCGACGGTGGTGGCGCCCGCCGCCGGCCCGGCAGCCGCATGCTCCTCGGCCGCGGTCATGGCGCCCTCGTGGATCGAGCCGTGGGTCGCGTCGACCGTCACCAGCTCGCCGTCGCGTAGCTTGCTGGTCGCGTCCGCGGTCCCGACCACGCAGGGGATCCCGAGCTCGCGGGAGACGATCGCGGCGTGGCAGGTCATCCCGCCCGAGTCGGTGACGATCGCGGCGGACTTCCGCATCAGCGGCACCCAATCCGGGGCGGTCATGTGGGTGACGAGGATCTCGCCCTCCGAGAAGGCGCTTGCGTCCTCGAGCGTGCGGACGATCCTCACGGTGCCGGTGCCGGCACCCGGGGCGGCTCCTAGGCCCTTCAGCAGGACGGGCCCGGCCTCCTCCGGGGGGCCCGCCACCTGCGGCGTGCCGCCCGAGGACGTGACGGGTCTCGACTGAAGCATCCAGGCCGAGCCCTCCTCGTCGAAGGCCCACTCGGTGTCCTGGGGCGAGCCGTAGTGCTGCTCGATGCGGCGGCCGAGGTCGGCGATTGTGCGGACCTCATCGTCGCTCAGGACCGGTCGCAACGACTCCTCGTCCTCCAGCTCTCGGGTCCGGGTGCCGCCGCCGGGGAGCGACTCGATCACCAGCTCCTTGCGGCGCACCTCACGGGCGAGGATCCCGAGGGACTCCTTCTCGACCAGGTAGCGGTCGGGGGAGACCGAGCCGGAGACGACCGCCTCACCGAGGCCGAAGGACCCCTCGATCACCAGCCTGTCGATCGCGCCGCTGGAGGGGTCGATCGTGAACATCACCCCGGAGCGGGTGGACTGGATCTGGCGCTGGACGACGACGGCGATATCCATGTCGGCCTGACCGAACCCCCGCTTGGCGCGGTAGAAGAGGGTGCGGCTCCCGAACAGCGAGGACCAGCACTTCCGGACCGCCTCGACCAGCGCCTCGGCGCCGCGCACGTTGAGGAAGGTCTCGTTCATCCCGGCGAAGGAAGCCGACTCGGTGTCCTCGGCCGTCGCCGAGGAGCGCACCGCGACCGGGTCGTCGGAGTCGGAGCCGACGAGGGCGGCGTAGGCAGCGCGGATCTCGCGCTCGACGGCCTCGGGAAAGGGCTCGGCCTCGACCATCTTGCGGACCTCGGCCGAAGCGCGGTCGAGGTCGGCCGGGTCGTCGACGTCCACCGAGGCGAGCGCGTCGGCGACGCGGGAGCGCAGCCCGCCGTCGTCGCAGAAGGCGGCGTAGGCGGGCGCGCCGATCACGAAGCCGGCCGGCACCGGTATCCCCGCACCGGTCAGCTCACCCAAGTTGGCGCCCTTGCCGCCCGCGTAGTCGACGTCGGAATGTGAGAGCTCGGCGAAGCTGCGGACGAAGTCGATGGCGGACGACTGGGTGACTGGGTTCTGCAAGGTGCTCTCCTCTCGGCGGTGGATCGGGCCGGCTGCGCTCCATCAATACCGCATCTGGGCCGCCTGCGCCAGCATCGACGATCAACCGGTGCTCCGGGTGACGATCGTGATAACCCACTTCGGGTTGACAGCGGGCTACGGATTCGGGCGGGGTGAGGGGTGAGGGGTGTAATGATTGTCTCGATGGCAGCGCCGGAGGCCCTGACCGCGCTCGACGCCACCTTTCTCGAGCTCGAGGAGGCCGACGACAGCGCCCACATGCACATCGGCGGGGTGCTGGTCTTCGATGCGCTGCCCGAGGGCGGCGCGCCTTCGACCGACGAGGTGGTCCGCCGGCTCACCCGCCGCCTCGGCGCCATGCCCCGCTACCACCAGCGCCTCTCGGAGCCGCGCACCGGCGGCATCCACTGGCCGAGTTGGGAGAGCGACCCGGACTTCGAGATCGGCGCCCATATCCGCCGCGCCGCCCTCCCGGCCCCCGGTGGCGAGGCGGAATTCCTCGACTGGGCCGGCGACTACTTCTCACAGCGACTCGACCGCCGCCGCCCGCTCTGGGACCTGGTCGTGCTGGAGGGGCTCGCGGGTAGGCGCTGGGCGCTGGTCAGCAAGACCCATCACTGCCTTGTGGACGGCGTCGGCTCGGTCGACGCCACCCATCTCCTGCTCGACTTCGAGCGGGTTCCGCCCGGCGGGCGTTGGGTCGGCGTCGGCCCCTCCCCGGAGGAGGAGGAGGCGGACGAAGGCGATGGGAGCGGGATCGGCGGCGCGGCGCGCTCGCTTGCCTCCGGGGCGATCGGAGTCGCAGGCGGCGCGGTCCGGCTCCCCTTCCGGCTGGCCGGAGCCGGCGCTGGCATGGTGAGGCACCCCGACCGGGCCCGCGACGCGGTCGAGCGCTCGCGGGCGGTCGTCGAGCTGATGGTGCGTGACGAGTTCGACGCCGCCCCCCACACCAGCCTCAACGAGCCGATCGGGGCCCATCGCCGCCTGGCGACGATGAGTGCCCCTCTGGAGGACCTGAAGCAGATCTACCGCAGCCTCGGCGGCACCCTCAACGACGTCGTCCTGGCGATTGCCGCCGGCGGCTTCCGCGAGCTACTCGGGCAGCGCCGCGAGCCGCTGCCGGAGAAGGGGCTGCGGGCGATGGTCCCGATGAACATCAGGTCGGCCAGCGAGCGGCTCGCCCTCGGCAACAAGGTCAGCTCGCTGTTCGTCCACCTGCCCGTCTCCGAAGCCGATCCGCTGCGCCGCTACCGGCTCCAGGTCGACGAGGCGGAGGGGCTGAAGGCGGGCCGGCAAGGCGTCGGCTCGAAGACGCTGATCGACGTCGCCGCGCTGGCGCCGCCGGCGATCCACAGCTTCCTTGCCAGGTCGCTGTTCGCGACCCGCCTCTTCAACGTGACTATCACCAACGTCCCGGGCTCGCCCGTGCCGCTCTACGCGTTCGGCTCGCGGCTTCAGGCAGTCTGGCCCCTGGTCCCGATCGCAGCCGAGCACGCGGTGGGGATCGCCGTGTTCAGCTACGCCGGCGACCTCTATTTCTGCATCAACGCCGATCGCGACACGGTCGCCGATCTGCCCGTTCTGCGTGACGGGATGAAGCGCGCACTGGGGGAGCTGCGCGAGCTGGCAGCGGCCGAGAACGGTCAGGCTGGAAGTTGAGCCTCGGCCCCGCCCGGCGCGGCGCGCCTGCGGGGGCGAGGCACGACGATCACCGGGCAGCGGGCTGCCCGGATCATCATCGAGGACGTGCTTCCCAGCAGCACGCTCCGCAGCGGACCGTAGCCGCGCGACCCCATCACCAGGAGATCGACGCCCTGCTCGCACTGGCTGAGCAGCTCGGGCACAGGGCCGCCGTGGCAGACCACCGGCAGCGCCCTGACCTCTCGCGGGAGGCCGGCCGCCGCATCGTGGATCGCATCGCGGAGGTGCCCCCGAGCGCTCGCCGCCGCTTGCTGCACGCCGCTCGCGGCTCCTTCCGGCCCGGCGCCGGCGTCGAGCACCCCGATCACCCGCACGGTCGCGCTCGCTCCCAGCGCCAGCTCGCCGGCGAGCTCCAGGGCCGCTCGGGCCTCGGCCGAGTCGTCGAATGCGACCGCCAGCACCCGCAGGCCATACTCCGAGCGGGCCAGTCCCCGGGGAGCCACCGCCACCGGGCACGGAGAGCCTTGGAGCATCGGCTCGACGACGCTGCCACGCATCATCTGCCCGAGCCCGCTGCGGTGGCTGGCGCCGAGGACGAGAATCGCCTCGGGGCTCGCCGCGGCAAGCTCGTGGAGTGCCTTCGCCGGAGAGTCACCGATCAGCTCCAGCGCCTCGGCGTGCACTTCCCCGAGCGAGGAGGCGACCGCATCGAGCCCGAGGGCACCATTCTCGGGGCCGGCCCGCGCGACGAGCAGCGTCGTCTTCGTCGCCAGGGCGAGCTCCCGTCCCAGGGCGAGGGCGTCCGCGCTGTGCTCGGTGCCGTCGTAGCCGACGATGACTTTCTCGACCGCGCTCACCCGCGGCAGGCTAACGTTGCCTGCGCGGAGGTGAACCGATGCGGGTGATCGAGCCCCAGTCACTTGACGATCTCCTCGGCGCCCTGCGGCGCCGCGGCTACCGCACCGTCGGCCCGGTGCTGCGCGACTCGGCGATCGTCTACGACGAGATCTCCTCCTCGGCCGACCTCCCGCGTGGCTGGACCGATCGCCAGGATGGCGGGACGTACCGGGTCGAGCCTCGCTCGGACGCCGCCCTGTTCGGCTACGCGGTCGGGCCGCATTCCTGGAAGCGTTACCTGCACCCGCCGAGGTTGCGGCTGATGCGGGTGCGCCGCAACGATGGCGAGCCGGGCTTCGAGGTCAGCGAGGAGCCCGAGGAGGAGGCGCCCCGCTACGCCTTCATCGGCGTGCGCTCGTGCGAGCTGCACGCGATCGAGATCCAGGACCGGGTGATGGCCGGGGGATCGTTCCCCGACCCCGCCTACGTATCCCGCCGCGAGGGAGCCTTCATCGTCGCCGTCAACTGCGCCGAGGCCGGCGGAACCTGCTTCTGCGTCTCGATGGACACCGGGCCGCGCGCCGAGTCCGGGTTCGATCTGGCCCTGACCGAGGTGATCGGGGACGGCCGCCACTACTTCACGATCGAGACCGGAAGCGAGGCCGGGGAAGCGGTGCTCGCCGAGCTGCCGAGCAAGGCCGCCGAGGACGTTGAGCGCGAGGCCTCGCATGCCGCCAGCGCCCGGGCGGCGGCCCAGATGGGTCGGGAGCTCGAGACCGACGGGCTGCCCGAGCTGCTCCAGCGCAACCTCGAGCATCCCCGCTGGGATGAGGTCTCCGAGCGCTGCCTGACCTGCGGCAACTGCACGATGGTCTGCCCGACGTGCTTCTGCACGACGGTCACGGACGTCACCGACGTCAGCGGTGAGGAGGCGGAGCGATGGAGGGAGTGGGACTCCTGCTTCACCCTCGACTTCTCGCAACTCGGGGGCGGCAGCGTCCGCTCCAGCTCGCGCTCCCGGTACCGGCAGTGGATGACTCACAAGCTGTCGACCTGGTGGGACCAGTTCGGGACCTCGGGGTGCGTTGGCTGTGGCCGCTGCATCAGCTGGTGCCCCGTCGCGATAGACATCACCGAGGAGGCGGCCGCGATCCGTGCGACCGACGGCGCCACTCGGGGGAAGGAGCCGCAATGAAGCTGAAGGGAATTGCCGAGCTGCTTGCCGAGACCGGCCCGTTCGACCAGCTCGGGAAGGACCAGCTCGAGCTGATCGCCGGCTGCGGCAGCAACCGCAGCCTTGACGAGGGGGAGCATCTTTTTCGCGAGGGCGACCCGGCCGACACCTTCTACGTCGTCCGCCACGGACGGGTGGCGCTGGAGATCTTCGTGCCGGGTCGGGGCCCGGTGTCGGTGGAGACGATCGGGCCCGGCGAGGTGATCGGCTGGTCCTGGCTGTTCGAGCCCTACCGCTGGCACATGGACGCCCGGATAGTCGAGCGCGGCTCGGCGATCGCCTTCGACGGCGCCTGCCTGCGCGGCAAATGCGAATCCGATCACGATCTCGGCTACGAGCTGATGAAGCAGTTCGCGACCGTCCTGATCGAGCGGATGCAGGCGACCCGGCTGCGACTCCTCGACGTCTACGGACATGCCCCAGCCGCTGCCGGAGACTGAGACCGCCCTGACCGGGGCGGGTGGGGCCGCGCCGATGATTCCGGAGCCCTTCCGGGTCATCGACCGTCGCCAGGAGACCCCAGACACCTGGACGCTCGACCTCGAGCCGACCCGGGGTGATCGCGGCTTCGCCTTCGACCCGGGGCAGTTCAACATGGTCTACGCCTTCGGGGTGGGCGAGGTGCCGATCTCGATCAGCGGAGACCCCTCCGGCGAGGGCCCGCTCGTCCACACGGTGAGGGAGGTCGGCGCGGTATCGGCGGCGATCTGTGCGGCCGAGCCGGACCAGGTGCTCGGAGTCCGGGGCCCCTACGGCAGCTCCTGGCCGATTGCCGAGGCCGAGGGCGGCGACCTGGTGATCGTCGCCGGCGGCGTCGGCCTCGCCCCGCTTCGCTCCACCGTCCTCACCGCGCTTGCCGGGCGCGGGCGCTTCGAGCGGGTCCTGCTCTTCTACGGCAGCAGGGAGCCCGGGCAGCTCCTCTTCAGGACGGAGTTGCAGGCCTGGACCGCGGACCCGGCGATCGAGCTGGCCGTGACCGTCGACACCGCCACCGGTGCGTGGGCCGGCGAGGTCGGAGTGGTGACCAAGCCGATCGGACGCGCGGACTTCGACCCGGATCGGGCCGTGGCGATGCTCTGCGGCCCCGAGGTGATGATGCGCTTCGCCGCGCGGGCGCTGCTCGACCGCGGCATCGGCGCGGAGCGGATCCACGTCTCCCTGGAGCGCAACATGAAGTGCGCGGTCACCCAGTGCGGGCGCTGCCAGTTCGGACCGACCTTCATCTGCCGGGAGGGGGCGGTGATGCGCTACGGCGACATCGAGGAGATCTTCGAGGTGAGGGAGCTGTGAGCGGCTCGGCCGAGGGCGGTGCCCTCCCGAAGCTCGCGGTCTGGAAGTTCGCCTCATGCGACGGATGCCAGCTCAGCCTGCTCGATTGCGAGGACGAGATCCTCTCGCTGGCCGGGGAGATCGAGATCGCCTATTTCCTGGAGGCGCGGCGCGCCACGGTCGAGGGTCCCTACGACGTCTCCCTGGTCGAGGGCTCGATCACCACGGCGCACGACGCCGAGCGGATCCGGGAGGTCCGCGCGGTCTCGAAGCGACTGGTCACGATCGGCGCCTGCGCGACTGCCGGGGGGATACAGGCGCTTCGCAACTTCGCCGACGCCGAGGAGTTCGTCTCGGCCGTGTACGCGACGCCGTCCTACATCTCGACCCTGGAGACCTCGACGCCGATCAGCGCCCACGTCCCGGTGGACTACGAGCTGCAGGGCTGCCCGATCAACAAGCAGCAGCTGCTCGAGGTGCTCGGCGCATACCTCGTCGGGCGGCGCCCGGCGATCCCCGGCTCGAGCGTCTGCATGGAGTGCAAGCGGGCCGGAAACGTCTGCGTGATGGTCGCCCACGGGACACCCTGCCTGGGGCCCGTGACCCACGCCGGCTGCGGCGCGCTGTGCCCCTCCTATGACCGCGGTTGCTATGGCTGCTACGGGCCGATGGAGACCCCGAACACGGCGTCGCTGGCCGGCTGGATGCGCGACCGCCTCGGCTCGGAGCGTCCCCAGTTGGTTCGCGAGTTCCGAACCTTCAACGCCAACTCTCCGGCCTTCCGCGCCGAGAGCGAGCGCCAGGAGGCCGCCGGTGACTGAGCCCGGGGGCGGCCCGACCCGGACGATCCGCACCCCCGCCCTCGCCCGGGTCGAGGGGGAGGGTGAGATGTACGTGCGGCTTCGCGGCTCCGAGGTGCTCGACGTGCAGCTCCGCATCTACGAGCCGCCGCGCCTCTTCGAGGCGCTGCTCCGCGGTCGCGAGCTGGGCGAGGCGGTCGACATCACCGCCCGCATCTGCGGCATCTGCCCGGTCGCCTACCAGATGAGCGCCTGCGAGGCGATGGAGGACGCGCTCGGCATCGAGGTCGGCGGCCAGCTCCGAAACCTGCGGAGGCTGATCTACTGCGGGGAATGGATCGAGAGCCACACCCTGCACCTCTACCTGCTGCACGCTCCGGACTTCCTCGGCTATGAGAGCGGCTTCGCGATGGCCGAGGAGCACGCCGAGATCGTCGAGCGGGGATTGCGCACCAAGAAGGCCGGCAACGAGCTGATCGCGGCGATCGGCGGCCGCGAGGTCCATCCGATCAATGTCCGGGTCGGCGGCTTCTACAAGGCTCCCGAGCGGCGAAAGCTGGAGGCCCTGCGCGAGAAGCTCGAGCGAGCCCGCGCGGAGGCGCTGGAGACGGTTCGCTGGACGGCGCAGCTCCCCATTCCGGAGCTCGAGCACGACTACGAGTTCGTCTCGCTGCGGCCCGCGGGGGCGGACGAATACCCGATCGACCGCGGCCGGATCGTCTCCTCGAGGGGGATCGACATCGAGGCCGGGGGTTTCGACGAGGTCTTCGAGGAGCTCCACGTCGAGCACTCGACCGCGCTGCATGCCCGGGTCCGCGGGCGGGGCGCCTACCTGGCGGGGCCGATGGCGCGGTTCAATCTCAACCGGGACCGCCTCTCGCCGCTCGCCGCGGAGGCGGCGGCCGAGGCTGGGATCGGCGAGGGCACCCTCAACCCGTTCAAGAGCATCATCATCCGTGCCGTCGAGCTGCTCTACGCCTTCGACGAGGCGCTGCGGATCATCGATGTCTACGAGCGGCCGGCCGCCCCGGCGGTCGAGGCGGAGCCCCGCGCCGGCGTCGGCCACGGGGTGACCGAGGCGCCCCGGGGGCTCCTCTACCACCGCTACGAGATCAACGAGGCGGGAGAGATAATGGCGGCGAGGATCGTTCCGCCGACCTCGCAGAACCAGCGCTCGATCGAGGAGGACCTGGAGCGGTTGATCGCCGCCAACGCAGAGCTCGAGGACGAGGATCTGCGGCTGCGCTGCGAGCAGGCGATCCGCAACTATGACCCCTGCATCTCCTGCTCGACCCATTTCCTGCGGCTCCAGGTCGACCGCGAATGACCCTCTTCGTCGGCATCGGCAACCCGATCCGCGGCGACGACGCCGCGGGGCTGATCGTCGCGGCCCGGCTGCGCGACCTCGCCCCGCCGGGCCTGGTCGTGATCGAGCTCGACGGGGAGCCGATCGACCTGATCGAGTCGTTCGGCGGTGAGCGAGCGGTGATCGTCGCCGACGCGGTCAGCTCCGGCGGCGAGCCGGGCTTCGTGCACCGGCTCGACGCCGGCGCCGGCCCGCTCCCGGCGATGCTCGCCGCTCCTTCGACCCACGCCCTCGGGCTGGCCGAGGCGGTTGAGCTGGCGCGGGCCCTGGGGCGGCTGCCGCCGGAGCTCTCGATCTTCGGCATCGAGGGTGCGCGCTTCGAGGCGGGGTCGAAGCCGCTTCCGCAGGTGGCGCGGGCCGCGGCGAAGGTCGCCGAGGAGATCGCCGCCTCGCTGAATGCCGCATCGAGGAGGCGGTTTCGTACGGTTGCGACCCGGGCGGCGTCGGAGGATGATTGGCAGACGTGAGGAAGGGGACCCGATCTTCGAGGTGAGAATCCACGGCCGCGGCGGGCAGGGCGCCGTCACTGCCGCGGAGATGCTCTCGATCGCCGCCTTCCTCGAGGGGCGCCACGCTCAGGCCTTCCCCAGCTTCGGCTCCGAGCGCACCGGAGCCCCGGTGACCTCCTACTGCCGGATCGACGACCGCGAGATCCGCACCCGCGAGCCGATCTCCGAGCCCGACGCTCTGATCATCCAGGACCCGACCCTGCTGCATCAGGTGGACGTGTTCAGCGGGCTGTCTCCGGAGGGATACGTGCTGATCAACTCGACGAGGGGGATCGGCGAGCTCGGGCTCTCCGAGCTCGAGGATCGCTTTCAGCCGGAGCGGTTGCTGACCGTTCCGGCGACCGACCTGGCCCGGGAGCACCTCGGGCGTCCCCTGCCCAACGCGGTGTTGCTCGGTGGCTTCGCCGCGCTCAGTGGCCTGATCTCGATCGGCGCAGTCGCCGCTGCGATCCGCCAGAAGTTCGCCGGCTCGATCGGCGAGCGCAACGTCAGCGCCGCCGAGGCCGCCTTCGACCTCGTCCGGGACGAGCAGCGGGAGACCGCCGGTGCTTAGGCAGGAGGAGGGCTCCCGCGCTGTCGCTGAGGCCGTCGCGATGTGCAGGCCCGAGGTGATCTGCGCCTATCCGATCTCCCCCCAGACGCACATCGTCGAGCATCTCTCCGACCTGGTCAGGACCCGTGACCTCGACCCCTGTGAGTACGTCTCGGTCGAGTCGGAGTTCGCGGCGATGTCGGTGGCGATCGGCGCCTCGGCGGCGGGAGCGCGCGCCTATACGGCGACCGCCAGCCAGGGCCTGCTCTACATGGCCGAGGCGCTGTTCAACGCCTCCGGGCTCGGCCTGCCGATCGTCATGACCGTGGCCAACCGGGCGATTGGCGCCCCGATCAACATCTGGAACGACCACAGCGACGCGATGTCCCAGCGAGATTCCGGCTGGGTTCAGCTCTACGCCGAGACCAACCAGGAGGCGCTCGACCTCCACATCCAGGCCTACCGGCTTGCGGAGGAGATCTCGCTGCCGGTGATGGTCTGCATGGACGGCTTCATCCTCACCCACGCCTACGAGCGGGTCGACCTGCCCGAACCCGGCCAGGTCGACGCCTTCCTGCCCGCGTTCGAGCCGCGCCAGGTGCTCGATCCGGCGGACCCGGTGACGATCGGGGCGATGGTCGGTCCGGAGGCATTCTTCGAGGTCAAGTACCTCGCTCACGCAAAGCAGATGCAGGCGCTCGACCTGATCCCGCGGATCGCCGGCGAGTTCGCCGAGGCGTTCGGGCGCGAGTCGGGGGGCCTGGTGCGCTCCTACCGCGCCGAGGACGCCGAGACGATCGTCGTCGCCTTGGGCTCCGTGCTGGGGACGATCGAAGAGACGATCGACGCGCTGCGCGACGAGGGCGTCTCGATCGGGGCGCTCGGGATCAAGTCGTTCCGGCCGTTCCCGCTGGAGGAGGTCCGCACGGCGCTGAGCGGCGCTGAGCGGGTGGTGGTGATCGAGAAGGCGCTGGCGGTCGGGATCGGCGGCATCCTCTCGGCCAACGTGCGGACGGCGCTGTCGGGGATACAGCTGCACGGCTACACGGTGATCGCCGGCCTCGGTGGGCGGGCGATCACCCGGGCTTCGCTGCGGCGGTTGTTCGAGGACGCGGTCGCCGACCGGCTGCGGCCGCTTTCCTTCCTCGACCTGGACTGGGAACTGGTCGAGCGAGAACTCGAGCGGATGCGGGGTGGCCAGGCCTCGGGGCCCCACGAGGAGAACATGCTGCGCGACATCGGCGTCGTCGCCGCCCGACCTCACTGAGCCGGAGCCGAGGAGGAGCCATGCCCTACCAGGAACTGAAGATGTATCAGGCGGGAACGTATGTGGTCGGCAACCGGCTGCTCGATCCTGAGGAGCGTTCCGTCCAGGCGCGCGCCGATCGCTCCAACGCGCTGACCTCCGGGCACCGTGCCTGCCAGGGGTGCGGCGAGGCGCTGGGGGCACGCTACGTGCTCGACGCCGCGATGCGGGCCGCCGGCGACCGGCTGATCGCCACCAATGCGACCGGATGCCTGGAGGTCTTCTCGACCCCCTATCCGGAGTCCTCGTGGCAGATGCCGTGGATCCACTCGCTGTTCGGGAACGCGCCGGCGGTCGCAACCGGGGTCGCGGCGGCGCTGAAGGCCAAGGGTCGCGACGACGTTCGGGTGATCGGCCAGGGCGGCGACGGGGGCACGCTGGACATCGGATTCGCCTGCCTCTCCGGCCTGTTCGAGCGAAACGACGACGTGCTCTATGTCTGCTACGACAACGAGGCCTACATGAACACCGGCGTACAGCGCTCCGGAGCGACGCCACCCGCCGCCCGCACGGCGACCACCAAGCCGGTCGGAGAGGAGCCGGGCAACGTCTTCGGCCAGGGAAAGAACGCGCCGCTGATCGCGATGGCGCACGAGATCCCCTACGTGGCGACGGCGACCGTCTCCGAGCTGCGCGACTTGGAGGCGAAGGTGGAGCGCGCGATGGAGTTCCGGGGAGCGCGCTACCTCCACGTCTTCGTACCCTGCCCGCTCGGCTGGGGCGCCGCCTCGCGCGACACGATCCGGATCGCGCGGCTGGTCAAGGAGACCGGCCTCTTCCCGGTGTTCGAGGCGGAGAACGGCGAGGTGACCGGGGTCTCAAAGATCCGCAAGCCGGTCCCGGTCTCCGAGTACCTGAAGCTGCAGCGACGCTACGCGCACCTGTTCGGCGAGAACGGCCGCCCCGACGTGATCGCGCGGCTGCAGGCGATCGCCGACCGCAACATCCGGCGGTTTGGGCTGCTCGCCGACGCCGATCAGGGGGCGGAGCTGCCCGGCAGCGCCACGGACGCGGCGGAACCCTCGGACAGGCCGGCGAGGCCGAGCGAGGACGAGAGCAACCTGATGCGGCTGCTGGCCGAGACGCATCATGGGGCGCAATAGGGGTGAGGCGATGAGCGAGAAGCCCTTCGCGATCACCCTCGACGTCGGCTCCAGCCTGGCGAACAAGACCGGCAGCTGGCGGACCGAGCGCGCCGTCTATGTCGACCGCCTGCCGCCCTGCAACCACGCCTGCCCGGCGGGCGAGAACATCCAGTCCTGGCTATATGAGGCCGAGGGAGGGGGGAGGGATACGAGCGGGCCTGGCGCCGGATCATGGAGGAGAACCCGTTCCCGGCGATCATGGGGAGGGTCTGCTATCACCCGTGCGAGACCGAGTGCAACCGCGCCAAGCTCGACGAGGCGGTGGGGATCAACTCGGTCGAGGGCTTCCTCGGCGATGAGGCGATCCGCCAGGGCTGGACGGTGGAGGTGAATGCCGAGCCGACCGGAAAGCGGGTGCTGGTGGTCGGAGCCGGGCCCTCCGGGCTCTCGGCCGCCTATCACCTGAACCGCCTCGGGCATGAGGTTTCGATCCACGAGGCGGGGCCGATGGCGGGGGGGATGATGCGCTTCGGCATCCCCAAGTACCGCCTGCCGCGCGACCTGCTCGACGCCGAAGTGAAGCGCATCCTCGAGATGGGCGTCGAGCTGGAGCTGAATCGCAAGGTCACCAACGTGCTGGAGAGCATGCGCGAGGGCGGCTTCGACGCGGCCTTCCTCGCGGTCGGCGCCCACATCGGCAAGCGCGCCTACATCCCCGCAGGCGAGGCCGCCCACATCCTCGACGCGGTCTCGCTGCTGCGCAGCATGGAGGGCGAGGAGAAGCCGATGCTGGGGCGGCGGGTGGTCATCTACGGCGGCGGCGACACGGCGATGGACGCGGCCCGCACCGCGAAGCGGCTCGGGGCGGAGGAGGCGATCATCGTCTACAGGCGCACCCGGGAGCGGATGCCCGCCCAGGACTTCGAGGTCGAAGAGGCCGAGCAGGAGGGGGTGATGATGAAGTGGCTCTCGACGATCAAGCAGGCCGACGAGGGGAAGCTGGTGCTGGAGAAGATGGAGCTCGACGAGACCGGCTTCCCGCAGCCGACCGGGGAGCTGGAGGAGCTGGAGGCCGACTCGGTGGTGCTGGCGCTGGGCCAGGACGTGGACCTCTCGCTGCTCGACGACGTTCCCGAGATCGAGGTCGACGACGGCGTGGTCGAGGTCGGGCCGAACATGATGACCGGCCACGACGGGATCTTCGCCGGGGGCGACATGGTGCCGGCGGAGCGCACCGTCACGGTCGGGGTCGGCCACGGCAAGAAGGCGGCCCGCAACATCGACGTCTGGCTTCGGGGAGGCGAGTACGAGGAGCCGCCGCGCCATCAGCTCGCCTCCTTCGAGACGCTCAACACCTGGTATTACGCCGACGCTCCCCGTACCCACCGCGAGGAGCTGGAGCTGGCCCGGCGCACCCAGACCTTCGACGAGGTCAAGCACCCCCTGGGCGAGTCAAACGCGCTGTACGAGGCGCGGCGGTGCCTCTCCTGCGGCAACTGCTTCTCCTGCGACAACTGCTACGGCGTCTGCCCCGACAACGCTGTCCTGAAGCTGAGCGAGGCAGCGAGCGCCAACCTCAACGGCTACGAGATCGACCTCGACTTCTGCAAGGGCTGCGGGATGTGCGTGGCGGAGTGCCCAAGCGGTGCGATCGAAATGGTCCCCGAGCAGATCTGAGCCGGCCGTCTAGGGGCCGGCGGGTGGTTGCCTTCACCACGCCGGCGGCATAGGCTGCCGCGGATCGATCCGAGAGCAAAGGAGGCAGAAAGGTGGCCTACGGCATCACTCACCACTTCGCCGGCGGGACCGAGGACCAGTACAGGGCGTCACTGGCGGCAGTGCACCCGGCCGACGGCAGCCTGCCGGCAGGGCAGATCTATCACGCGGCGGGACCGACCGCGGACGGTTGGCAGATCATCGCCATCTTCGACTCCGAGGCCGACTGGGTGTGGTTCCGCGACGAGGAGCTGCTGCCCGGCTTGGAGCGGGCGGAGGGCGGCTTCCAGGGGCCGCCCGACGAGCGTTCCTTCGAGGTCGCGAACCTGCAGACCGGCTGAGGAGCGCTACCCGGACTCCTCCTGATCGGGGGGCGGCTCTTCAGCGGTGACCGGGCCGATCAGATCGGCCGCTTCCTGGTCCGCCTCAACGTGGGCCGCCGTGCGGGGCGGCTGAGGAGGCCAGGCGAACCAGATCAGCTCTTCGGTGGGAAGGTCGGGGGTGCGGTCGCCCATCGTCAGCTCCCTGCGCTCGGGATGGTCATGGGCGCTCGTAGAGGCTCCGGGCGTGGCGAGCCAGCGCGTCGTCGGGGCTGCGGAGTCGCAGCGGTCTGCCGCCGGTGCGCGCCCGGTGCTCGCGGACAGCGGCGAACAGGGAGGAGATCCGGTGAGTGGAGCTCTCGTCCTGACTGCGTGTGCCGGGATCGACGTTTGCGGAGCTGAACAGATTCGGTGCGGTGCCCATCGCAGTTCCTTTCAACTAAAGCCGATCAATAAACTCAAGAATAGCACCGAGTCTGCCTCAGCTCACCCAAAGGCACGGGGCCGGGCTTTCGAGCGCCGGCCGCCTACTTGATGAACAGCATCTCCGAGTACTTGGGCAGTGGCCAGAGGTCGTCCGCGACCAGCTTCTCGAGGCGGTCGGCGACCTCGCGGACCTTCGCCATCGCCGCCAGCTGGCTGTCGCGGGCGAAGACCGCGAGCTCCAGTCCCTCGAGCCCGTCGGGATAGGCGTTGGCCGCCTCGAGCTCCTGGATCGCGTCAACGAACTCGCTGACCAGGGGCCGGATCTCCTCGTCGAGGGCGCCGACCTCGGCCTCCTCCATCAGGGCGAGGTAGCGCAACGCTGCGGGCAGCAGCATCGTGCGGGCGATCGAGGCGGTCGTCTCCGCTTCGATGTTGGCGAGAATCGTGTACTGCTCGACCGAGACCTCGTAGCGGGACTCGAGCTCGCGCTTCGAGAGCACGTTGTAGTGCTCGAAGGCGGCGACCGTCTGCTCGGAGATCACCTCCGGCAGCGCGTCCGGCGAGGTCCGCAGGTTCTTCAACCCCCGCTTCTCGGCCTCGGCGTGCCACTCCTCGGCGTAGTTGTCACCGCCGAAGCAGACCTGCTTGTTGGCCTCGTAGGCGTCCCGGACCACGGCGGTCACCGCCTCGGCCAGGTCGGATCCGTCGCCGAGCCGCTTCTCCAGCGAGTCGGCCATGTTGTCGATCGCCTCGGCGACGATCGTGTTCAGGACCGTGTTGGGGAAGGCGAGCGACATGCTCGAACCCAGCGCCCTGAACTCGAACTTGTTGCCGGTGAAGGCGAATGGCGAGGTGCGGTTGCGGTCGCCGCCATGCATCGGCAGCGGCGGGAGCACCGTTGCCCCCAGCTCAAGGGTCGAGCCCGGCGTGTTGGGATCGCCCTCCCCGGCGGAGATCGTCTCGAACACCCTGTCGAGCTCTGCGCCGAGGAAGATCGAGATGATCGCCGGCGGTGCCTCGTTGGCCCCGAGCCGGTGGTCCTGGCCGATGTTCGCGACCGAGGCGCGCAGCAGCCCCTGGTGCTTGTTGACGGCCTCGATCACAGCCGCGCAGAAGAACAGGAAGCTGATGTTCTCCGCCGGGGTCTCGCCGGGCTCCATCAGGTTGGTCCCGGTGTCGGTGCCCATCGACCAGTTGTTGTGCTTGCCGGAGCCGTTGACACCGGCGAAGGGCTTCTCGTGCAGGAGGCAGACGAGCCCGTACCTCCGGGCGACGCTCTGCATCAGCTGCATGGTCAGCTGCTGGTGATCGGAGCCGACGTTGGAGTTCTCGAATATCGGCGCGATCTCGTACTGGCCCGGGGCGACCTCGTTGTGGCGGGTCTTCACCGGCACGCCGAGCTTCCGCAGCTCGCGCTCGTAATCCATCATGTAGGCGAGCACCCGCTCGGGAATCGAGCCGAAGTAGTGATCGTCGAGCTCGTGGCCCTTCGGCGGCTGGGCGCCGAACAGAGTTCGCCCGGTGGTGACCAGGTCGGGCCGCTCGAAGTAGTACTGCTCGTCGATCAGGAAGTACTCCTGCTCGGGACCGACGGTGGTGAAGACGCGCTGCGAGCTCTCGTCGCCCAGCAGGCGCAGCGCGCGGATCGCCGAGCGCGAGAGCGCGTCCATCGAGCGCAGCAGCGGCACCTTGGCGTCGAGCGCCTCGCCGGTCCAGGAGGCGAAGGCGGTCGGGATGCAGAGCAGGGCGCCGTTCGGGTTCTCGAGGATGAAGGCCGGGCTGGTCGGGTCCCAGGCGGTGTAGCCACGCGCCTCGAAGGTGGCGCGGATCCCGCCGGTCGGGAATGAGGACGCGTCGGGCTCGCCCTGGATCAGCTCGCTGCCGCGGAAGCGGGCGATCGCGGTCCCGTCGCCGGCCGGCTCGAGGAAGGAGTCGTGCTTTTCGGCCGTCAGCCCGGTCAGAGGCTGGAAGACGTGCGTGTAGTGGGTGGCGCCCTTCTCCAGGGCCCACTCCTTCATCGCCTCGGCCACAGCGTCGGCGAGCGAGAGGTCGAGGGCCTCGCCGCGCTCGAGGGTCGCCTGGAGCTTCTCGTAGACCTCCGGCTGGAGGCGCTTCTTCTGCTCGGCCGGGGAGAAGACGTTGGCGCCGAAAGCCTGGTTGTCGATCTGGGTGAGGTCGGGAGCGCCGATCGACTCCCCGTTCGGGCTCCACTGTGCCGCGGTCACGTTCTTCTGGCGAATCCTGGTCATTCCGGTGTCAAGCCTCCTACATAGAGCAGCGCGCCCGGGACCGGGCACGCGGTAATCGAGTCATCCCAACGAAAGGCGGCTCGAAGCGTACCCATGCGAGGGCCAGGACCATTTGTACGAAGGTCCAAAGTTCGCATTTTGCGTTTCTCCCCTCTGCAAGGGCCCCGGGAGGGCGTCGTGGCGCAGCATCGCTTACGGTAGGACGATGACCAGGGACGTGGCGCTCGAGGCCGTGTTCAAGCCGGTGCGCCCGCCGACCACATTCGAGGAGACGGTCGAGCGGCTGGGTACGGCTATCCGGGTCGGCCTGCTCGCTCCGGGGAGCCAGCTGCCCGCCGAGCGCGAGCTGGCAAGAGAGCTGAGAATCTCCCGATCGACCCTTCGACAGGCGCTCACCACCCTCGTGCAGAGTGGCCACCTGGTCTCAGTCCGGGGCCGCAGCGGCGGCACCTTCGTCGCCGAGAGGCCTCCGATAGGCGAGCGCGAGGAGGCGACCGAGCCGCTCGGCGAGGAGGCATGGGCGGTGCTGGACTACCGCGTGGCGATCGAGACGGGGGCGGCGATCCTGGCTGCCGAACGGTCCCGCCCCGAAGATCTCGACCGCCTCGACGAGCTGGTCGAGAAGATGGCCGAGGCGGATGAGTTCGAGGAGTACAGCAGGGCCGACGTCCGCTTCCACATCGGCGTCGCCGAGGCCTCGCGCTCTCCGCGGCTGGTCACCGCGATGACCGAGGTTCAGGGGGACATGAGCAGGCTGATCTCGCTGATCGCCCACCCGGAAGAGGTGCTGGCGCGCTCCAACGACCAGCACCGGGCGCTGGTGAAGCTGCTGCGCAAGGGCAACGGGCCGGGCGCCGCCGAGCTGGTCCGCGAGCACATCGAGGGCACGGAGCACATCCTCGCCGGGCTGATCTGAGGTGGAGGGCGGGGCGGGGCGGTTGCGTGCCGTCGTGGTCGGGGCCGGGTTCGCGGGGCTCGCTGCGGCCGACCGCCTCCGTGAGGGGGGCGCCGAAGTCACCGTGCTGGAGGCGCGTGATCGGATCGGTGGCCGCGTCTGCTCGCGGCGCCTGGAGAACGGGGCGGTGATCGAGCTCGGGGCGGAGTTCATCCTCCCGGGGAACACCCTGGTGATCGAGATGGCCGAGCGGTTCGGGCTGGAGATCGCCGAGAAGGGAATGCGCTACGGCCGTCGCGAGCCGCGCGGCGGCGCGCCGGTGGACCCCGAGGCCTTCGAGCGCGCGGTCGCGGCGGTGGGGGACGCGCTCGAGCGGCCCGGGGGGACTGGTCGCGAGTCGGCGGCGGCGCTGCTGGCGCGGCTCGAGATCGACCCCGCCGCCCGCGAGGCGATCCTCGCCCGGGTGGAGATCTCCTCGGCCTGCCCGGTGGACGCCGTCCCCGCCACCGACCTCGCCGGGGTCGCCTACATCGGCGACGAGCCGGCCTCGAGCCTGGGGGCCGGAAACCAGGGCCTGGCCGAGGCGCTGGCGAGCCCGCTCGGGCCGGCGCTGCGGCTCTCCGAGCCCGTCCGGCGGGTCGCCTGGGGGAGCGACGGTGTGCGTATCGCGACGGTGGCGGGCGAGGTCGAGGCCGATGTCTGCATCGTCGCGGTCCCGGCGCCTCTCGCCGCCGAGATCAGCTTCGAGCAGGCCCTCCCGGAACCGGTGGGCGCGGCGCTGCGCGGGATCGCCTACGGTCAGGCGGCGAAGCTGCTCGTGCCGCTGCGCTCAGCGGTCGAGCCGAGCGCGGTGCTCTCGGTCCCGGAGCGCTACTGGGCCTGGACCGCGACCGGCGAGGGCGGCCGGCCGATGGCGGTGGTCAGCTGCTTCGGCGGCTCGGAGCCGGCGCTTCGGGACCTCGGCGTCGCGGCCGGCCCCGAGCGCTGGCTGGAGTCGCTTGCCCGCCTGCGCCCCGAGCTCGAGCTGGAGCCCGGCGAGGCGGTGCTCTCGCGCTGGGACGACGATCCCTGGGCCGGTGCCGCCTACTCGGTCTCGCCGCCGCCGCAGCTGGTCGAGCCGCTACGGCAACCGCTGGGTCCGCTCGCCTTCGCCGGTGAGCACCTCGGCGGCCGCTACCACGGTCTTATGGAGGGCGCCCTGCGCAGCGGCCAGGAGGCGGCCGAGGGACTCCTCTCGCGGGCCGGGTGGGACCTTTGAAGCGCCACATAGGCACCTGAAAGGTCCCACCTCTGTGGTCGGCGTCAATCGCCCGGCAGCCCGGCGGCTCCCAGGGCATCCGCCCGGTCGAGGAACGACACGCAGAAGACGACCTCCCCGTCGATCTCCTCCAAGGGCTCGATCGCACGGGCCCAGGCCCTTCGGAACCCTTCGCGTGCGTGGTGATACGTCTCGCCGAGGTGTTCGGGGAGGATGTTGTCCTCAAGCGTGGCATTGTTCGGCCCTATCGCGGAGGTCTTGGTCGGGGCCGGCCCGACCGAACTCGATGGACGCCATACCCGTGAAGGCCGCCTTTGTGCTCGGCGGGACCCTGCCTGCTTGCAATCTCCGCGTTTCGGCGGAAATTCGTCTTGACTGCCGTCCGCCGCGGGGCATAGTCTTTTGCGTGCTATTGGTCGGCAAGTCAGACCATTTCCAGGCTGTCGTCTGAGAGGAGAGGTCGCATGGAAGCAACGGGATCGGGTTCGGTCGAGCTCCACGATGCGGACGAGAAACGACTAGCTGAGCTCGGCTACAAGCAGTCCCTGGACCGGGCGTGGAGCTCGTTCTCCAACTTCGCGATCTCGTTCACGATCATCTCGGTCCTCGCCGGCTGCTTCACGACCTATTTCGTCGCCTGGAACAACGGCGGACCGATCGCGATCTCCTGGGGCTGGCCGATCATCTGCGGGCTGATCCTGCTGGTCGCGTTCTCGATGTCCGAGCTTGTCTCAAGGTACCCGACAGCGGGTGGCATCTACTACTGGTCCTCCGATCTCGGAGGCAAGGCGTGGGGGTGGTTCACCGGGTGGTTCAACCTGATCGGCCTGGTCGGGATCATCGCCTCGGTCGTCTATGCCTCGGCCCAGTTCGCGTACGCCCTGTTGAGCCTTTACGGCCTCGACCTCGGTTTCGTCAACTTCGGCGACGCGAGCCACGTGCTGCTCGAGACCTTTGGCCTGTTCACCCTGTTCCTGATCATCCACTCGCTGATCAACATCTACTCCTCGCCGCTGGTGGCGATGATGAACAACATCTCCGTCGGCTGGCACGTGCTCGGGGTCGCCGTGATCATCGGGATCCTGATCTTCGTGCCCTCCCACCACCAGAGCGTCAGCTTCGTCTTCGGTCACACGATCAACAACTCGGGCTTCAGCCAGGGCATGTTCTGGTTCTATGTGCTGCCGCTCGGATTCCTGCTGACGATGTACACCCAAACGGGCTACGACGCTTCGGCGCACATCAGCGAGGAGACGCAGGGTGCTGCGCTCGGCGCCGCAAAGGGGGTGTGGAGATCGGTCTTCTGGGCGGGTGTCATCGGCTGGCTCGTGCTTCTGGCGATCACCTTCGCGGCGACTGACACCGGGTTCGTCAACAACGCTTCCAACGGTATCGGTCTCGGTTCTTCGCTGGCGATCTTCGACAGCTCGCTCGATCCCTGGGCAGCGAAAATGGTGATCCTGATCGCGACGGTCGGGCAGCTCTTCTGTGGGATGTCTTGCCTCACCAGCGCCTCGCGGATGAACTACGCGTTCTCCCGTGATCGCGCCGTGCCCGGGCACCGGCTCTGGACCCGCCTGAACCACCACCGAATCCCCCATTTCTCGGTTCTGTTCATGGCGTTCATCGCCTGGCTCGTCACATTGCCGGCGCTGATCGGAGACGAGAACAACTACACATACGCATTCGTCGCGGTCGTTTCGATTGCGGTGATCGGCCTCTACATCGCCTACGTGATTCCGGTCTATCTGCGTTGGCGTCAGGGAGACAGCTTCGTTCCCGGACCGTGGACGCTGGGTAAGAAGTACAAGTGGATCAATCCAGCGGCGGTGATCTGGGTGATCATCTGCGTGATCATCTTCAGCCTGCCGACGGCACCCGTGGCTGTGCCCTGGGATTCCTCATTCGATTGGAAGTTCTTCAACTACGCACCTTTGACGGTGTTGGTCGTGATCGCGGCGGTCGGCCTCTGGTGGTTGATCAGCGCCCGGCGGACATTCCAGGGACCGATCCGCGAGGTCGAAGTGGACGAGGAGATCGGCCCCCCGCCACCGTTCCCCGAGGCGCCGTAGCAACCGCGCCACCTACGAAGGAGTGGTGAGAGAATTCGGGCGTGACGCTCGATGAGTTGAAGAAGGCAGTCGCGGGGGGCACGGTCGACACCGTGCTCCTCGCGATCGCCGACATGGAGGGGCGGCTCCAGGGCAAGCGGTTGACCGCCTCGCACTTCATCGACGAGGTCCTCGAGCACGGCGCCGAGGGCTGCAACTACCTGCTGGCCGTCGATGTCGACATGGAGACGGTCGGCGGCTACGCGATGTCCTCCTGGGAGCAGGGTTACGGCGACTTCGTGATGAAGCCGGACCTCGAGACCCTGCAGCCGGTTCCCTGGCACGAGGGGACGGTGATGCTGATGGCCGACCTGCAGTGGGAGGACGGAGCCGACGTGGTCGCCTCCCCGCGGCAGATCCTGCGCCGGCAGCTGAGCCGCCTCGCCGAGCGGGGCCTGAGCGCGATGCGCCGGGACCGAGCTGGAGTTCATCGTCTTCAACGACTCCTACGAGGAGGCCTGGAAGAAGGGCTTCCGCGAGCTCGAGCCGGCCAACCTCTACAACATCGACTACTCGCTGCTCGGCAGCGCCAGGGTCGAGCCGCTGATCCGGCGGATCCGCAACGAGATGGGCGAGGCGGGGATGGTGGTCGAGAACTCGAAGGGCGAGTGCAACCTCGGCCAGCACGAGATCAACTTCCGCTACGGGGATGCCCTGCGCAAGGCCGACGATCACGCGATCTACAAGAACGGCGCCAAGGAGATCGCCGCCCAGGAGGGCTACTCGATCACCTTCATGGCCAAGTTCAACGAGGCCGAGGGCAACTCGTGCCACATCCACTGCTCGCTGGCCGGCAAGGACGGCTCCAACGCCTTCGGCGCCGACCGCCAGCTGTTCGAGCGCTTCCTCGCCGGCCAGCTCGCCTGCCTGCGGGAGTTCACCCTGCTCTACGCGCCGCACGTCAACTCCTACAAGCGCTTCGTTCCCGGCTCCTTCGCGCCGACCGCGGTCGCCTGGGGCAACGACAACCGCACCTGCTCGATGCGCGTCGTCGGTCACGGGCCCTCGCTGCGGGTCGAGAACCGCCTGCCCGGGCGCCGACGTCAACCCCTACCTCGCACTGAGCGCGATGATCGCCGCGGGCCTGCACGGGATCGACGCCGAGCTGCCCTTGGAGGACCCGCTGGAGGGCAACGCCTATTCCTCCGACGCTCCCCGGGTTCCCCACAACATCTACGACTCCCGCGACCTGTTCGCCGCCAGCGAGGTCGCGCGCGAGGCGTTCGGCCCGAGGTGATGGACCACTACCTGAACCGCGCCCAGGTTGAGATCGACGCCTTCGAGGCCGCCGTCACCGACTGGGAGCACTTCCGCGGCTTCGAGCGGCTGTGAGCGGCGCCGCGATCGGGATCTGCGCCGCGGTCGAGCGGGTCCGCTGGGGCGCCTGGGAGGAGACGGTGACGATGGCGCCGCGCTCCTATGCCACCGCGGTTCAGGCCGCCGGCGCGGTCGCGCTGCTGCTGCCGCCCGATGCCGCCGTTCCCGACGACCCCGACCGGTGCTGGAGCGGATCGACGGGCTGATCCTCGCCGGCGGCTCCGACGTTGACCCCGAGACCTACGGCGCCGAGCGGCACCCCGAGACCAAGGGCACCTGGCCCGAGCGCGACCGCTTCGAGCTCGCCCTGGCCCGGCGGGCCCTCGACCGGGGGATGCCGCTGCTGGGGATCTGCCGCGGGATGCAGATGCTCAACGTCGCCCTCGGCGGGACACTCAACCAGCACCTGCCGGATCAGGTCGGGCACGAGGACCACCGTCACACCCCGGGGAGCTTCGGCGACCACGAGGTGCGGCTCGAGCCCTCCTCGCTCGCCGCGCGTGCCGCCGGCGCCGAGCGGATCACCGTCAAGTCCCACCATCACCAGGGGGTGGACAGGGTGGGGGAGGGGCTGACGGTCAGCGGCTGGTCGCTCGCCGACGAGATCGTCGAGGCGATCGAGCTGCCGGGCGAGGGCTTCGTCCTCGGTGTCCTCTGGCACCCCGAGGAGGACGTCAACAGCCGGGTGATCGGCGCCCTGGTCGAAGCAGCGAGACCCCATACCCGCCGGAAACCCCGGCACCCCCGGACGCGAAGCGGAGGAGGTGCCGGGCAGTCATTCCGGCGCACGAGCAAACGTCGAGGCAAACACGTGAGTTCCCTTCAGATATTGGAGCCCGCCACGGAGCAGGTGATGGCCGAGGTCCCCCGGGCCGGGGTCGAGGAGGTCGATGAAGCGGTCGCCGCCGCCAAGTCGGCGTTCCCGGGCTGGCGAGCGATGGCACCCGGCGAGCGGGCGGCGCTCCTTCACCGTCTCGCCGACCTGCTCGCCGAACGCGGCGAGGGCCTGGCCCGCCTGGAGGCGCGAAACGCCGGCAAGCCGATCGCCGATGCCCGCGGGGAGATGGAGATGGTCGCGCAGACCTACCGCTACTACGCGGGCGGGGTCGAGCGGCTGCTCGGGCAGACGATCCCGGTCGCCGGTGGAGTGGACATGACCTTCCGCGAGCCGCTCGGCGTCGTCGGGCTGATCGTTCCCTGGAACTTCCCCCTGGTGATCGCCTCCTGGAAGGCGGCGCCGGCGCTGGCGGCGGGCAACACGATCGTGCTGAAACCCGCCGAGCTGACCCCGCTGACCGCGCTCGAGCTGGAGAAGATCGCCCTCGAGGCGGGAATCCCGGAGGGTGTCCTCAACGTCGTCGCCGGACCAGGCCGCGTCTGCGGCAACCGCATGGTCGAGCACCCCGACGTCGCCAAGATCGCCTTCACCGGCTCCACCGCGGTTGGCCGTGTCATCGCCGCCGGCGCCGCGGCGACGATCAAGCGGGTGACGCTCGAGCTTGGCGGCAAGTCGGCCAACCTGATCTTCGCGGACGCCGACCTCGAGGCGGCTGCCGCGGCCGCCCCGGGGGCTGTGTTCGCCAACTCCGGCCAGGACTGCTGCGCCCGCTCGCGGATCCTGGTCGAGCGCTCCGCGATGGACCGCTTCATGGGAGCGCTCGAGGCGGCGGTGAGCGCGATCGAGGTCGGCGATCCGCTGCGCGAGTCGACCCAGATGGGACCGCTGATCTCGGCCGACCAGCTGGAGACGGTCGCCTCCTTCGTCCCCGCGGACGCCCCGGTCGCCTTCCGGGGCTCGGCTCCGGACGGGCCCGGCTACTGGTTCGCGCCGACCGTGCTCTCCCCGGTCGCCAACTCCGATCGCGCCGCATCGGAGGAGATCTTCGGTCCGGTCGCCTGCGTGATCCCGTTCGAGGGCGAGGAGGAGGCGGTGAGGATCGCCAACGAGACGATCTACGGCCTCTCGGGGTCGATCTGGACCCGGGACGGAGCCCGGGCGATACGCGTCGCCAGGGCGATCGACACCGGGGTGATCTCGATCAACTCGAACAGCTCGGTGCGCGTCTCGACCCCCTTCGGCGGCTTCAAGCAGTCGGGCATCGGACGCGAGCTGGGCCCCGACGCCCTCGATGCCTACACGGAAGTCAAGAACGTCTATTTCTCGACCGAGGGGAGCTGAACGCAGTGGCCGGACGACTCGAGGGAAAGGTCTGCGTGATCACCGGGGCCGCGAGCGGGATCGGCGCCGCGACGGCTGAGCTGTTCACCGAGGAGGGGGCGACCGTGGTCGGCGTCGACCTCGACTCCGGCGCCGCCGGGGAGCTCGCAATCCAGGCCGACGTCAGCGACGAGGAGCAGGTGCGCGACATGTATGCGCAGGCGCGCCGTGAGCTCGGCCACATCGATGTCCTCTTCAACAACGCCGGCATCAACCCGAACGACGACACGTCGGTCCTGGAGACCACGTTGGAGGCGTGGCAGCGGGTCCAGGACGTGAACCTGCGCAGCGTCTTCCTCTGCTGCAAGCACGGCATTCCCCACCTGCTCGACGCCGGGGGCGGCTCGGTCGTCAACACGGCCTCCTTCGTCGCGGTGATGGGAGCGGCCGTCTCGCAGATCTCCTACACGGCATCGAAGGGAGCCGTGCTCTCGCTCTCGCGCGAGCTCGGGGTCGAGTTCGGCTCCCGCGGCGTGCGCGTCAATGCGCTCTGCCCCGGCCCGGTCAACACGCCGCTGCTCCGCGAGCTGTTCGCCAAGGACCCGGCGAAGGCGCAGCGGCGGCTCGTGCACGTTCCGCTGGGGCGCTTCGGCGAGGCCCGGGAGATCGCCCAGGGGGCCCTGTTCCTGGCCGGCGACGACTCCTCCTTCGTCACCGCCTCCACCTTCATGGTCGACGGCGGCATCTCCGGCGCCTACATCACACCCGAGTAGCGAGGACCTCCAGGAACCCGGCGAAGAGCCGGCGTCCGATCCGGTTCCAGCCCGGCATCGCCTCACGGGTCTGGCGGGTGAAGGTGGCTGTGTCGCTGATCACCTGGGCGGCCTCGGAATCCGGGGTGATGTCGCCGATCCAGGATTCGGCGTCCGCCAGGCTTACCTCCGGGTGGAACTGGACGCCCCAGGCTGCCTCGCCCAGCCGGAAGGCCTGCAGGCAGGCATCGTTGCGGGCGAGTGCCACCGCCCCGGGCGGCAGGGGAGCGGCGTAGCTGTGCCACTCGAGGGCCGTGAAGCGCGGAGGCAGGGCCCCGGTTACCGGGTCGTCGAGCCCCTCGGCGGTGAGCTCGACCTCGAACCAGCCGACCTCAGGCCGCTCGAGGCGCTGCGGTGGCGTCCCGGCCGCCTCGGCCAGGAACTGCGAGCCGAGACAGACTCCGATCAACGGGGTGCGCCGCTCGATCATCTCGGCGATCAGCTCCTTCTGGTTGCGCAGCCAGCCATGAGTCTCCTCTTGGTCGGCGTGGATCGAGGCGCCGAAGACCATCAAGGCGTCATAGTCGGCCGGCTCCCGGGGGGGCGGGCCGCCCTCGCTGGCAACCCAGGAGTCGAGCTCGACGCCGCGCGCCTCCGCCTCCTGCTCCCATATGCCGGGGCCCGCGTCACGCTCGTAGACGATCGCCAGAATTCGCATCGGCCCAGCCTAGCCGCCGCTCCGCCGAAGCTATATGCAGGGCTCCATAACTTTGCGTTGCATATGTTCAATGGCTAATGGCATAGCTGGTACTATGTACAATACAATTATGGCGAGTGGAATAAATGCTCCCGCCAATCCCTTCTACTTCGGGGCCCTGGCTCTCGACGAGTCATTCGCGGACCGCGAGACCGAGTTGCGGGAGTTGAAGGGAGACGTCCTCAACGGCCAGGACCTGGTGATCTTCGCTCCGCGACGCTTTGGCAAGTCGTCGCTGGTCTGGAGGGCGATGCAGGAACTGGTCGGCGAGCGGGTGCTGATCGCCTACGTCAACCTGCTGATGACCCCGACCAAGGAGAGGCTGGCCGAAAAGCTCGCCGGGGCGATCTTCGAGAACGTCAGCTCCCCCGCGGAGAGGGCGAGGGAGCGGGCGCTGGCCCCGTTCCGGGGCCTGCGGGTCGAGCCGGCGATCACGATCGATCCAGGCGACGGGTCACTGCGGTTCTCATTCGCGACGGGCCGCCAGCAGGCCGACGTCGACGCCACGCTGGAGCGCCTCCTGGCCCTGCCGGCCGAGCTCGGGGCGGCGAGGGAGGGCCGCGTGTCGCTGATCTTCGACGAGTTCCAGGAGGTCGTGATGATCGACCCGGCCCTGCCGAAGCTGATGCGGACGATCTTCGAGCAGCAGCCGGAGGTCGGGCACGTCTATCTAGGCAGCAAGCGGCACATGATGGAGCGCATCTTCAATGACGAGAACGAGCCGTTCTGGAGGAGCGCCAAGCAGATGGAGCTGACGGTGATCGAGCCGGCCAGCTTCCGGCGCTTCGTCCGCGAGTCGTTCGAGGCGACCAGCAAGGGCATCGACGACGAGGCTCTCGACGCCACCCTGCGGATCACCCGCGGCCACCCGTACGGGACCCAGGAGCTCTGCTACTTCCTCTGGGAGCAAACGCCCTTCGATGCGACGGCCGCCGGCGCCGATCTCGAGCGTGCGCTCGAGGGAGTTCTGCGCTCCGAGCATGCCCACCTGAGCGATAAGTGGGAGAGCGCCGCCGCCGGCCAGCGCTCGGTCCTGGCCGCCCTCGCGGTCGAACCGGGATCTCCGCTGCGCGCCGAGTACCGGGCCCGACACGGCCTGCCCTCGGTGCCGACGACCCAGAGCGCCCTGCGGGCGCTGGCCCGCAGGGAGCTGATCCTGCGGGGGCGGGATGGCGCCTGGCAGATTGCCGAGCCCTTCCTCGCCGAGTGGATCGAGGCGAACATCATCTAAGCCGGATCGTCGGCCGGCGCGCGGTAGGTGTGCCAGTAGAGCACCGGGCCAGGGCCGAACCGCCCGCTTGCGTTGAGCGCCAGCAGGGCGGCCGCCGCCTTAGCCGTGTAGACCGGCTCCAGCGCCACACCGTCCGCGGCGAAGGCCGAGATCGCCTCCGCGCCCGCTGGGGTCGGGTGCCCGTATCCCTCTCCCAGCCATCCGGTCTCGAGATCGAGGTCGGAGCCGCGCAGGTCGGTCCGGGGCGGGGAAGGACCGACGGAGCGGCGACGGATCAGCCGCTGGGTGCGGCGGGCGAGCCGCGCTACCCCGCGCGCACTGAGCGGCGTCAGGTCGTTGACGAGGACGCAGACAAGTCGCGAGCGTAGCCCGGCCAGCTTCAGCCCCAGCAGCAGACCGGCGGCGGTGCCGCCGCTGCCCAGCGCGAGGACGACGTGGGATGGCTCCGGGATCTCGCCGTCGGCGACCTGGCGTCCCAGCTCGAGGCCGGCCTCGACGTAGCCGACGCAGCCCAGCGGCACCGAGCCACCTGGAAGGATCAGGTAAGGGCGACGCATCTCGCGGACCGTGCGGGTGGCGATCAGCGCCCCGGCGAGGGCGAAGGCCCGCCACTTCCCAGAGGCGAAGCGCAGCTCTGCGCCGCTCGCTCTGATCCTGCGCAGCTGTGAGCGAACGTGCTCGTCCTCCGGCTGCGGAACGAGGACGAGCACCGCGTCGAGCCCGAGGTCGCGGCAGTAGAGTGCCGTCGCGAGGCCGTGGTTGGTGCCGATCGCCCCGCCGGTGATCACCGTCCGCCGCCGCCGGGCCAGCGCGTCGCCGAGCAGCCACTCCAGCTTTCGAGCCTTGTTGCCGGCGTAGCGGCCGAAGACGCCGTCGTCCTTGATCCAAACCGGCGCCTCGCCGGCATTCGAGGCTCCGGGGAGCAGGCGCACCGGGGTCGGGGCGGACCCCAGGGACAGCCGCGGCAGGTCGAGGTCGAGGGTGGGGAGGGGGCGGGCGATGGCGACCTCTTTAGCGCACCGGTGCACGCCTGAGGCTCGTGTCCTGTCAATTGTGAGCAAACGCCAACCTTGCACTCGCCGGAGACTTACGTATAATCACGATACATGCCTAATCCCTCCCGGCACGCCGGGCGGGAGCGGGGGACCCAAATGGAGACCTCTCAATCTCCGGGGGCGAATCGGATCAGTCCGTAGCGCAGCTCTTTCAGCGCGAGCCCGACAGCTAACCCCGCAGGCTCGAGAAAGAGAGGTCGTTCGTGTTCCCCCATACCCGCTTCTACCTTGCCCTGGCAGCGAGCTGCGCAGCGGCACTGCTCCTGCCGGGGGCTGCCCTTGCCGCCAGCGCCTCCTCGGGTGGCGTGCGGGCGCCGGCGAAGCCGAAGGTGGACGACGTCGTCTGCATCAGCCGCTGCGTCTCCGGGCACCAGGCCACCCCCGGCGCCATCGTCAAGGTCAAGGGCGCCTTCCTCGACCGGGTCTCCAAGGTCGTATTCCGTGGAAAGGACGGCCCGATGCGGACTCCGTACAGATCGCGTGACCTGAAGCGGGCCAAGGCCGTCGTCCCCAAGGGAGCGATCGACAGCCGCCCCTACGTGATCGACAGCCGCGGAAGTGTTTCCAACCGCTCCCGCCACAAGCTGGAGATCCTCCCCCCGAGCGCGATCCCGGAGGAGGTCTTCCCCGTACGCGGCTGGCACAGCTTCGGAAGCTCCGGCTCGCGGTTCGGCGCCGCCCGGAGCGGCCACACCCACCAGGGCCAGGACATCGCCGCGGCCTGCGGGACGAAGCTGGTCTCGGTCCGCAAGGCGCGGGTTCGCTACCGGGCGTACGAAGGCGCGGCCGGCAACTACGTCGTGCTGCACAACATCGGGACCCACACCGACTTCGTCTACATGCACCTGATCAAGCCGGCGGCAGTGGGGCCCGGGCCAGGTGGTCAGCGCCGGCCAGAAGGTCGGCTACGTCGGCGAGACCGGTGACGCGACCGGCTGCCACCTCCACTTCGAGTTCTGGAGGGGGGTCTGGTACGGCGGAGGTCACCCGATCGACCCGCTGCACTTCCTCAAGGAGCTGGACCGAAAGGGCTGAATAACCTTGAGCTGATTGAAGGGGGCCGGTGCGGGGAAGGTCATGGCGTGGCCCGCCTCCTACTCGGACCCCTGCTGCGCTATGTGAGCGAATCCGAGGCTACGGTCTGGGTCGAGACGGACCGCCGGTGCGAGGTCGAGGTCCTAGGCTTCCGGGAGCCCACCTTCACGGTCGCCGGACACCACTACGCGCTGGTCTGCGTCGAGGGTCTCGAACCCGGCGGGTCCTATCCCTACGAGGTCGCCCTTGACGGCGAGCGCTGCCCGCCGATCGCCGCAGACCTTCCCCGTCCGCAGATTCGCACCCTCGGAGGTGCGGGGCCCCTCGATCTCAGCTTCGGCTCCTGCCGGGTCGCACTGCCCCACTCAGAGCCCTACGTGCTGAGCGCCGATCAGTCGGAGCAGGGCTTCGAGTACGACGCCCTGCACGTGCTCGCGGGTGAGATGGCGAGGGGGGAGCGGAGCAGTTGGCCGAGGGTCCTGATGCTGCTCGGCGACCAGGTCTATGTCGATGAGGGATCGCCCCGGACGCGGGAGCGGATCAGCGCCAAGCGCTCCACCTCGACCGCCCCGGGAGGGGAGGTGACCGATTTCGAGGAGTACTCCTGGCTGTACCAGGAGTCCTGGGGGGAGCCGCTGATCCGCTGGCTGCTCGCCTCGGTCTCCACCTCGATGCTCTGGGACGACCACGACATGAGCGATGACTGGAACATCTCCGCGTCCTGGCTGGAGGAGATGCGGCAGAAGGCCTGGTGGCACGAGCGGGCGGTCGCCGGGATCGTCAGCTATTGGGTCTACCAGCACATCGGGAACCTCTCACCTTCGGAGCTCGCGGGGAATGAGCTCTACCAGAGCATCAGGGGCGATCGGGACGCGACCGGGAAGCTCCGCGACTTCGCCAAGCGGATCGACTCCGAGGGCGAGGGAACCCGCTGGAGCTTCCATCGGGACTTCGGCAACGGCATGCGGGCGATCTTCATCGACTCCCGGGCCGGCAGGGTGCTGAAGCCCGGGGGACGCTCGATCGTCGATCGCGAAGAGTGGGAATGGATCGCCGATCACGCGAGGGGCGACTTCGACCACCTGCTCTTAGCAACCACGGTTCCCTTCCTGCTGGCTCCGGGCCTCCATCACCTCGAGGCATGGAGCGAACGCGTCTGCGACGGAGTCTGGGGCCAGAGCGCCGCGAAGGCCTGTGAGAAGCTGCGGCGCGGCGTCGACTTCGACCATTGGGCCTCCTTCGGCTACTCCTTCGATCTGCTGCGGGGGCTGATCGCCGAGCTCGGCTCGGGCGCCCGTGGGGGGCCACCCGCCTCGATTGTGGTGCTCTCCGGAGACGTCCACCATGCCTATCTCGCGGAGGTCGGCTTCCCGGCCGGCGAGGGGATCCGAAGCTCCGTCTTTCAGGCTGTCTGCTCGCCCTATCGCAACCCGCTCTCGACCCGTGAGCGCGCCGTGATCCGGGCCGCCTTCTCGCGCCCGATGGCCGCGGCGACCCGAGCCCTGGCGCGCGCCGCGGGGGCGCCCGCGCCGGGAATCGGCTGGAGGCTCCTACACGGGCCCTTCTTTGACAATCAGGTGGCGAGCCTGGTGATCGAGGGACGCGGCGCGGTGATGCGGCTCGAGAAGACCGTCGCCGGTGACTCGGATGAGCGACGTCTGGAGTGCGTTTTCGAGCAGCCGCTCACCTGACGCCGCCGGTTTCGCGATGATCCCGCCCTGTGCACGTCACGGCGAAAGCTGACTATGCGGTGCGGGCGGCGGTCGAGCTGGCCGCCAGCGGTCCCGGCCCGATCACCGGCGAGGCGATCTCCAACGCCCAGGAGATCCCCCTGCCCTTCCTCGAGAAGATCCTCGCCGAGCTGCGCCAGGCGGGGCTGGTGCGCAGCCAGCGCGGGGTCGGTGGCGGCTCGGAGCTGGCGCGGCCGGCCGCGGAGATCACCCTCGGAGAGGTGATCCGGGCGGTCGACGGGCCCCTGGCGAGCGTTCGCTCAGAGCCCCCGGAGGAGCTTTCCTACACCGGGACGGCCGTTCCACTGCGCGATGTCTGGCTCGCCCTGCGCACCAACCTCCGCGCTGTGCTCGACGCGGTGACCCTCGCCGACGTGGTCGCCGGGGAGCTCCCGGCTGAGATCACCGCCCTGCTGCCTTAGCGTCCGGAGGTGGTGTTGGGCGGGGCGCCACCCGGCAAGGAGCGCCCCGCCCGTCACCCCTTCAGACGGCGGCTGGAACTTCCGCCTTGCCGTTGAAGACCTTTGCGGCTCGCGGGCGTACGTGGACGATCTGTCCCTCGCGCAGCTCGATCTCCTCGATCTCCGCGCGGGTCAGCTGGGCCCAGATCTCCTCACCGCTGCCGAGCACGAACTCTGCCCGGATCTCGAATCCCAGCGGGACGATCCGCTCGACCATCGCCTCCTCGGATCCATCCGCCGGCCGTCGGAGGACGTCCATGTCGTGCGGCCGGACCAGGTGGCCGCCGATCCTGTTGACCTCGCCGACGAACCCCATCACCCACTCGTTGGCAGGGTGCTCGTAGAGGTCCGAGGCATTGCCGCTCTGCTCCACCCGGCCCTCGTTCATCACCACCAGCTGCTCGGCGACGTCCATCGCCTCCTCCTGGTCGTGGGTGACGAAGATCGTGGTCACGTGGACCTCGTCGTGCAGCCGGCGCAACCAGGTGCGCAGGTCCTTGCGGACCTTCGCGTCGAGCGCGCCGAACGGCTCGTCCAGCAGCAGCACCTGGGGCTCTACCGCGAGGGCCCGGGCAAGCGCCATCCGCTGCCGCTGGCCTCCGGAGAGCTGCGAGGGGTAGCGCTCGGCGAGGCCGTCGAGCTGGACCAGACGGAGCAGCTCGTGGACGCGGGCGTCGGTCTGGGCCTTCGACCACTTGCGGATCTTCAGCCCGAAGCCGACGTTCCCGAACACGGTCATGTGCTTGAAGGCCGCGTAGTGCTGGAAGACGAAGCCGACGTCCCGCTTCTGCGGTGGGCGCGAGGTGGCGTCCTCGCCGTTGATCAGCACCCTGCCGCGATCGAGGGTCTCGAGGCCGGCGATCGCCCGCAGCAGGGTCGACTTGCCGCTGCCGCTCGGCCCCAGCAGCGCGGTCAGCGAGCCGTCGGGGACGTCGATCGAGACGTCGTCCAGCGCCTGGAAGTCCCCGAAGCTCTTGGTTGCGTTCTCCACCGAGATTCCCATCAGGCGTCTTCCTTTCGCTTCAGCAGGTTCATCAGCAGCAGGGTCGAGAGGGCGAGCACCGCGAGCAGGATCGAGGCGCCGTAGGCGCCGGGGAGGTTGAACTGCTCGAACTCCTTGGCCACGAAGAGCGGCAGGGTCTGTGTCTGTCCGGAGATCGACCCGGAGACGATCGTCACCGCGCCGAACTCACCGAGGACGCGGGCGGTGGTCAGCACCACCCCGTAGGCGACTCCCCAGCGGATCGCCGGCAGGGTCACCCGCCAGAACGTCTGCCAGGCGTTGGCGCCGAGGGTCGAGGCTGCCTGCTCCTGCTCGGTGCCGATCTCCTGGAGCACCGGCACCACCTCGCGCACCACGAAAGGCAGCGAGACGAAGATGCTCGCCAGCACCATGCCTGGCACCGAGAAGAGGATCTTGATCCCGGCGTCGGCGAGGGTCGGTCCGAACCAGCCATCGGTCCCGTACAGAAGGAAGAGGGAGAGGCCGATCACCACGGGGGAGATCGCGAACGGGAGGTTGATGATCCCGTCGATGATCGGGTTGCCGCGCCAGCGGTGGCGGACCAGCAGCATGGCGCAGCCGACCCCGAACACCGTATTCAGCGGCACCGCGATCGCGACCATCAGCAGGGTGAGCTTCAGCGCGTGAAGGCCGTCGGGTGAGGTGATCGCGTCGAGCGGTGGGCCGATCCCGTGCTCGAAGGTCTTGAAGAAGATCATCACCAGCGGCACCAGCAGCAGCAGGGTGAGGTAGCCGAGCGCGAGGCCCCGCAGGGTCCAGCGGGTCGCTATCGAGCTACCGGTCATCGCTCTGATCCGATCCTTCTGCCCGGTAGTCCTCGCCGCTGAGCGGCATCACCGTCAGCCCCGAGTCATCGCCTCGCTCGTGCCGGCTGCCCCACTTCTGGGCGAGAGTCACTCCCGCGAGCAGGATCAGCGACGCGCCGAGCAGGACGACCGAGACGGCGGCGGCGCCGGAGACGTTGCCGGACTCGATCTGGCTGCGGATGAAGACCGAGGAGACCTCCGTCTTGAACGGGATGTTCCCTGAGATCAGCACGAGCGAGCCGAACTCCCCGAGCGCCCGGGCGAAGGCGAGGGCGATCCCGGCGCAGAGGCCGGGGAGGAGGTTGGGGAAGATGATCCGACGGAAGATCGTGAGGCCTCCTGCACCGAGCGAGGCTGCTGCCTCCTCCATATCGCGGTCGAGCTCGATCAGCAGCGGTTGCACGGCCCGGACCACGAACGGCAGGGTCACGAACAGCAGCGCCACCACCACCGCCGTCTGGGTGAAGGCAAAGTCGACGCCGATCGGGCTGTTCGCTCCATAGAGCGCGATCAGGGTCAGCCCGGCGACGATCGTCGGCAGGGCGAAGGGCAGATCGATGACGGCATTGACAACCGCCTTGCCGGGGAAGTCGTCGCGCACCAGGACCCAGGCGATGATCGTCCCGAACACCGCGTTGATCACCACGACGATCAGCGAGGCGATCACGGTCAGCTTCAGCGCGGCGACCGCCTGCGGGCCGCTGACCGCGTCCCAGAAGGCGCCGATCCCGCCCTTCAGCGACTGGTCCACGACCGCGGCCAGCGGCAGCAGCACGATCACGCTCAAGTAGAGCGCGACCATGCCGCGGCCGAGGCCGGCGCCGACCCCGGGCAGGCGGACTCCCGCCCGGGGCGCCGGTGCTGTCGCCGTCCGCGCCTCCATGCTCAGCCGGCGGTGGAGACTCCGAGGTCGGCTTCGATCTTGGCCACCGAGCCGGTGGCCTCGTCGAAGAACTCGGTGTTGACCTTGTCCCAGCCGCCGAACTTGTCGATCGTGAACAGGCCCTTCGGCGTCGGGAACTTCTTCTTGTCGACCAGCGCCGGGTTGACCGGCCGGTAGCCGTTGTCGGCCCAGACCTTCTGGCCGGCGTTCGACCAGATGTAGTCGAGGAAGTCCTGAGCCGCCTTCGGCGCGCCCTTCGTGACCGCGATCGGGGTCTGGATCAGGATCGTGTCGTTGGGGATCACGTAGTCGACGTCCTCGCCGTCCTTCTGCGCGGCGATCGCCTCGTTCTCGTAGGAGAGGAGGACGTCGCCCTCGCCCTGGGTGAACGCGGCGAGCGCGTCGCGACCGCTGCCCGGCTGGACCGCGGTCTTGCCGAGCACCGTCTTCACGGCGTCGAGCGCCTGGCTCGGGGACTTGCCCTCCTCGATCTGCGAGCCGTAGATCGCCATGATGTTCCAGCGCGCCGATCCGGAGCTGAACGGGTTGGGGGTGACGACGCTGACGTCCTTGTTGATCAGGTCGTCGAAGGTCTTGATCCCCTTCGGGTTGCCCTTGCGGACGACGAAGACGACGACCGAGTTCTGGGCGATCCCGTTGTACTTCTGCTTGTCCCAGTTCTTATCGACGATCCCGGCGTCGACCAGGCGGCTCATGTCACCGGCCTGCGAGAAATGCACGAGCGACGCGGGCTGGCCCGCCTCCACCGCGCGGCTCTGGTCACCGGAGGCGCCGAACGAGTTGCTGAAGCTGACCCCTGCCCCGGCCGAAGTCTTGTTGAAGCCGGGTTCGAGGCCCTCCTCGTAGACGGTCTCGGGGGTCGAGTAGCCGACCACGTCGACCTTGCCGCCGCTCCCGGAGGATCCACCCCCGGTCGTATCGCTGCTGCTTCCGCAACCTGCGAGGGCTCCTCCGAGCCCGATGGCGAGGGCGGTGGCGGCGGCCGCGATACCGGCCCGACGCCAGCGCCCGCTCGAGCGAGCATGGTTCATCTGGGGTGTTCCTTTCTTTCTTGATTCTTTTAGTCCGTAATGCATCAGCCGGCCAAGGTAGCAGAGTCCGAGGCGTAATGCTGACCGTGTTGGTAAACAAGCTCCGGTGTGGCCCGGAACGCCCCCCAGACCGGGGCTGGCCGCGCCGCCAGCCGGCTGATAGCGTTTCGCGGGCAGGGACAACCCCGGCGCGGCCGTTCACGCCGGGACCACCACCGGAGGCGCTTGGGAATGAGAGGAAGCTCCAGGTATCTGCTCGTTGCGGCCGCGCTCTGCGCGCTGGCATGGACCGCGCCCGCGGCGCTCGCCGCCAAGTCGAAGGTGAAGATCCTCGGCGACGGGCAGGCTGCGATCCTCTCCTCGGGCGCGATCAAAGCCAAGGTGTCGGTCGCGACGAGACGCGGCCGCAGCGTCGCGGTCGCGGTGAACGGACGCTCGGCCACCTTCGACCATCCCCGCTTCACGGCGCTCACCGAGACCCGCACCCTGCGCTTTCACCATTCCGGCTCCAAGACGGTGAAGCTGGCGCTGAGCGCCGCCGGAAAGCGCCAGATCGACAGCTGTGAGGCCCGCACCCTGCGGGTCCGCGCCGGCACCGGCAGCGACTCGGCGAACCTGGTGCGCCAGACGCCCAGCTGCAAGCCGAAGCCGATCGACCTCTCTCACGCCTCGAAATGCGACTTCATCGGCCAGCAGAGCGGCTCGCTCTGCATGCTGCCCTTCCCGGACGACTTCTACACCGTCAAGGACCCGAGCTCGAACACCGGCCGCCGGATCGCCTTCAAGAGCGACGCGATGCCGGCCAACGCCTCGAACGTCCGCGTCGATCCGACGCCATATGCGCGCAACGACGGCTTCAGCCCCGGGCAGACGATCGTCCTGCGGGTCCCGGGCCTCGACAGCCCGACGGCGCTGGCGAAGACGAACGCGGTGCCGATCAACCACCTCGGCCGCTACACGGACCGCAACACGCCGGTCGTTGTGATCGACGCCAACACGGGCAAGCGCTGGCCGATCTGGGTCGAGATCGACTCCAACGCCTCGAGTCCCGATGACACGGCGCTGCTGATCCACCCGGCGAAGAACTTCAACGCCAAGCACCGCTACATCGTCGCCCTGCGCAACCTCAAGGACAGCTCGGGCAAGGCGATCGCCGCCCCGGAGGGCTTCCGCTACTACCGCGACGACCTGCCCTCGAACAAGGCGGCGATCAACAAACAGCGCGGGCGCTTCGAGCGGGTCTTCAGGGACCTGCGCTCGGCCGGCATCCAGCGCGCCAACCTCTACCTCGCCTGGGACTTCACGGTCGGCTCGGACCTCAACATCGCCTCCCGGATGCTCGACATCCGCAACGACGCCTTCGCCCAGCTCGGCGACACCGACCTCTCCGACGGGGTGGTCACCGGAACGGCGCCCACGTTCAACGTCGACCAGCGTCGACCTCGATCCCGATTCCGACCTCGCCCGCCGGGTGACCGGGACCTTCACGGTGCCCTGCTACATGACCACGGTCAGCGGCGTGCCCTGCGGCCCGGGCAGCGTCTACAACCTCGACTCAAACGGCAAGCCGAAGCAGAACGGCACCTGGACGGCCAACTTCATCTGCATCGTCCCGCACTCGATCGTCGATGACCCGGATCATTCGCCCGGGCGGCCGGTGGTCTACGGCCACGGCCTGCTCGGCGACGCCGGTGAGGTCAACTCCGACGCCCAGCGCGGCCTCTCCCAGGAGCACAAGATGATGCACTGCGCCACCGACGAGATCGGCTTCTCCGAAGCCGATGTGGGCTCGGCGATCCTCGCCCTCCAGGACATGAGCAAGTTCCCGACCCTGGCCGAGCGCACCCAGCAGGGCCTCCTGAACGAGCTCTACCTGGGCCGTCTGATGGACAACCCGGGCGGCTTCGCATCGGTCGCCGCCTTCCACCAGGACCAGACCGCCGCCCACGACGACCCCAACGACGACGATCAGCCCCAGCGACGCGACCAACCCGTCGGTGATCGACACCACCAAGCTGTATTACAACGGCAACAGCCAGGGCGGCATCCTCGGCGGCGCCTTCACGGCGATCTCGCCCGACGCGACCCGGACCTCGCTCGGCGTCTCGGGGATGAACTACTCGGTGCTGCTCAACCGCTCCAAGGACTTCGACACCTACTCGGCTTTCCTCAATCCCGCCTACCCGAGCAAGCTGAAGCAGGCCCTAATCCTCTCGATGGTGCAGATCCTCTGGGACTCGGGCGAGGCCGACGGCTACGCCCGGCGGATGACCGACGACCCGCTGCCCGACACGCCGGCGCACAAGGTGCTTATGGACATCGGCTTCGGCGACCAGCAGGTGACCACCTGGCAGGCCGACGTCGAGGCGCGGACGATCGGCGCCAAGGCTCACGACCCGGTCGTCTTCGACGGCCGCTGGCCCGGGGTCGACCCGCTGTTCGGGATCCCGCGGATCTCCGGCTACCCGTACAGCGGCTCGGCGATCGTCTACTGGGACGCCGGGCCGCTCGGCTGGGACACGTCGAACCCGAGTCTCGGCAACGGCCCGCCGCCGCTCACCAACACGCCGAACCGCACCGGCGAGGACCCGCACGAGCTGCCCCGCCGGACCACGGCCGAGAAGCAGATGGTCTCCGACTTCCTGCAGCCCGACGGGGTCAGTCACATCACCGACACCTGCAACGGCGGCCCCTGCTACTCCGGCACCTTCACGGGCCCCTAGCGCCGGCTCAGCCGACCTCGCTGGAGGCCAGCGCGGTGAGCCGGAAGTGCCCGAAGGAGGGCCCGGCGATCCTCGCCAGCTCCTCGGCGGAGCGGCCGGCGAGCACCGAGACCCGGCGCGGCGGCTCCGTTCCCTCGAGCCAGGTGACCGTCCCGGGCCAGTAGGGCCCCGGCTCGGAGTCCGGCCTGTGGAAGGCCGAGGCGAAGATCCAGTTGCCGGTGTTGTGAAGCCGGCCGCCTCCCGCCAGCGTCCAGGGCGCCTCGTCCTCGCGGGGCCCGGCGCGATGGCTGTGGCCGACGATCACGTGCTCGGCTTCGATCCGTAGCCGGCGGATTGCCTCGGTCATGCCCGCGATCCCGGCGCTGGTGATCGCCGCCGCCGAGAGATCGGGCTCGAACCGCGTCCCCAGCAGCCGGTTCAGGGTCCAGGTCGCCGCGGGGACCGCGCCCTGGGAGATCACGGTGGTGGCGATCTGCCGCCGCCGTGACTTGGCGCTGTTCCCGAACAGCCACTTCCAGGCGCGCTCCTCGGGGCCGGCCGATCCGCTGGAGACGCGCGGATCGCCCGACTGCGCCAGCCCGAAGGCGAGTCCGTAGAGCGGGCGCAGCAGGCGCTCGTAGTCCTCCGGGCCGGCCGGGTCGGGCAGCGGCCGCGTCACCCTGGCGACCGCGGCGCTGCCGATGCACTCGCCGCGGGGAAGGGAGAGGTGACAGTCCATGTAGTGCCCGTGCATCGCGAAGACGTCCTCGCGCAGCCAGACACCGGGGTAGGACATCTCCAGCTTGGCGCCGCCAAGCCAGGCGGCGATCCGCGAGGCGGGCCCCGATTGCGGCTCGTAGCGAGCCTCGAGGCCCAGCGGCTGCCCCCCGCCCGCGGGGCGCTGGTCGAGCAGCGGGTCGGCGAGCCGATGGTCGTGGTTGCCGGCCAGCATCAGCACCTGGCGGCCGGCCATCGCCTCCCCAAGCTCCTCGAAGAACGGCCGGGCCGCCTCCAGCGCCGCGCCGAGCGGGAGGTCCCGCATCTCGATCGTGTCGCCGAGCAGCACGACCCGCTCGGCGCTACCGATCTCCTCGAACAGGCTGGTGCGGATCGAGGCGTCGCGAAGCAGGTCCTCGCCGGAATTGCTGCCGATGTGCAGATCGGAGACGATCGCCGTTCGCATCGCACCAAACTATGCCTTCGGAGCAACCGGAGCCCCGCCGGCGCTGGCGCGAAGGCGGGATAGACTCGCGGCGCGATGGCCCCAGAGCCCAGCGAGAGCCGCGATCCGCGGGTGCTTGCGATCGACGCCGGCGGGACGATGACCGACACCTTCATCGTCGATCGCGCCGGCGACTTCGTGGTCGGCAAGGCGCAGACCACGCCGGAGGACGAGTCGGTTGGCTTCATGCGCTCATCCGAGGACGCCCTCGAGCAGTGGGGCTCGACCCCGGAGCGCTCCTTCCCGAGCATCGTCTCGGGCATCTTCAGCGGAACCGCGATGCTCAACCGGCTGCTCTCGCGCCAGGGGCTGCGGATCGGCGCGATCGTCACCGCCGGGCAGGAGGACTACCTGCGGATCGAGCGCGGGATCCAGACCTACCTCGGCTATTCCTACTCGGACCGGCTCCACCTCGCCACCCATTTCCACAACGAGCCGCTGGTCCCGCGCGAGCGAATGAAGGGAGTGCGCGGCCGCATCGACGTGCTCGGCACGGAGGTGTTGCCGCTGCGCGAGGAGGACGCGCGGCAGGCCGCCGCCGAGCTGCTCGCCGACGGGGTCGAGGGCATCTGCATCTCGCTGCTGTTCAGCTATCGGAGCGCCGAGCACGAGCTGCGGGTCGCCGAGATCGTCGAGGAGGAGAAGGCGAAGCGCGGGCTCGACGGTGAGGTGCCGGTGTTCGTCTCCTCCCAGCTCTACCCGATGCGCCGCGACCTGCCGCGGCTCAACTCGACCCTGATCGAGGCCTACGCCGCCGAGCCCTCGCGAGGGACGCTGCAGGCGGTGCGCGAGATGACCAAGCGTGCGGGCGCCGGCTTCGAGCTGCGCGTGATGGCCTCGCATGGGGGCACGATCTCGATTGAGGCGAGGGAGCTGGCGAGGACGCTGGTCTCGGGGCCGATCGGGGGGGTCGTCGGCGGCAGCCAGCTCGCCGGGGTGATGGACCTGCCGAACGTGCTCTGCACCGACATCGGCGGGACCTCCTTTGACATCGCGCTGATCACCGACGGCCGATTTGAGATCACCCAGACCCCGGACGTCGCCCGCTTCCTGCTGGCGATGCCGCTGGTCAAGATCGACTCGATCGGCGCCGGCACCGGCTCCTTCGTCCGCGTCAACCCGAACTCCAACCGGCCCGAGCTCGGGCCGGACTCGGCCGGCTCACGGATCGGCGTCTGCTGGCCGGAGGGAGGGTTGGAGACGGTCTCGGTGACCGACCTCAACCTGGTTCTCGGACGGGTCAACCCCGACTACTTCCTCGGCGGCGACGTCGAGCTCGACCCCGAGCGCGCCCGCTCAGCTGTCGAAAGGCAGGTCGCCGAGCCGCTGGGACTCGAGGTTGAGCAGGCGGCGGCCGGCGTGATCGAGCTCTTCGAGCAGACGCTCAAGAACGAGGCGGTCGGGCGGATACTCGGCAAGGGCTATTCCCCCGCCGACTACGCCTTGCTCTGCTACGGCGGCGGCGGGCCGCTGCACGTCGCGGGCTACACCGAAGGAGTCCCTTATCGCGATGTGCTGGTGCCGGCGTGGGCGGCCGGGTTCAGCGCTTACGGCTGCGCTTGTGCGCCGTTCGAGTACCGCTACGACCAGACGATCGACATGCCGATCGCGCCCGATCAGGACGAGCTCGAGAAGGCGGGGGTCGGGATGATGGTCGCCGGCTACTGGCAGGGCCTCGAGGAGCGGGTCCGGGAGGAGTTCGCCAAATCAGGGATCGAGCCAGGGCAGATCACCTTCACCCACGCGGTCCGCATGCAGTACTACGGACAGCTCAACGACATCGAGATCGTCTCCCCGCACGATCAGATCGAGGAAGCGTCGGAGGTCGATGACCTGATCGCGGTGTTCGAGGAGGCATACGGGAAGGTCTTCGCACGCTCGGCGCGCTCCCCGGAGCTGGGCTACCTGATCACCCACGCGATCGTGCTCGGCTCGGTCGAGGTCGAGAAGCCGGCTCTCCCCGACCAGGCCGAGGCGCCAGGCGATCCGCCGACCAAGGCGAGCCGCCGGGTCTGGTGGCAGCGCCCCGGCTCCGGGTCCGAACCGGCGCAGACCGATGTCTACGAGCTCTCGGAGATCTCTGCCGGCAACCAGATCAAGGGGCCGGCGATCGTCGAGTCGGTCGCGACGACCTTCGCGATTCCGCCGGGCCGCTCGGCCCGACTCGATCGGCATCAGATCTTTCACCTGAGCGGCGCCCAGAGCTGATCCGCGGGCGCCGGGCGCTGCCCGCCGGTTGCGACCTGGGTGTGATCGGGCCCACCCCCGGGGCACGCCAAGTCCAGACCTGCGGCCTCTGGCCGGGCCGGGTGGGCTCTCCGAGACTCGGGACATGGGATTCAGCCCACTGACCGAGGAGAGACTCATGACCCGCTTCGTGATCGCCGCAATCGAGACCGACCACCTGAGCCGCAAGGCCGGCGCCGCCGGCCGGGCAGGCAAGCGCACCTGGGTTGTCTGGGAGCGCCCCGCGGGCGCGCCGAGGCCTCGGCCCATCCCCGTGACCGCGGCCGGCCGCCCCGTCTGAGCCACCTGCGCCAAGTAAAGTCCCCGGGGTGAGCGAAGCGGTCGGACTCCAGAGCGCGGAGGAGCTGCTGGCCTCGCTCGAGCAGCGCGAGCGCCGCGTCGCCGTCAACGGGATCGAGATCGCCTACGACGAGTTCGGTGATCCGGGCGGGGAGCCGCTGCTCCTGGTGATGGGGCTGGGGATGCAGATGATCGCCTGGGACGAGCGCTTCTGCGGCCTGCTCACCGAGCGCGGCTACCGGGTGATCCGCTTCGACAACCGCGACGCCGGGCACAGCACGAAGTTCGACCGCGCCGGGGTGCCGAGCCGCGCGGCGATGATCTCCGGGACCGGCCACCCGCCCTACCTGCTCTCCGACATGGCCGCCGACTCGATCGCCCTGCTCGACCATCTCGGGATCGAGCGAGCCCACGTGGCCGGAGTCTCGATGGGCGGGATGATCTCCCAGGAGATCGCGATCAGGCATCCGGGCCGGGTCGGGTCGATGGCTTCGATCATGTCGACGACCGGCAGCCGCTGGCTTCGCTGGCCGAAGTGGAAGGCGATGGCGATGCTGATGGCGAAGCCGCCGGCGGACGCCGAGGCCTACATGCGCCTGGCCACGCGCACCTTCGATGTGATCGGCTCCCCCGGCCAGCGCATGGATGACGACTCCTTCCGGGTGCTGATCCAGGCCTCCTATGAGCGCTGCTTCTGCCCCGACGGGGTGGCCCGCCAGCTGCACGCGATCAACTGCTCCGGAAACCGCACCCGGGCGCTTCACCGGCTGCAGCTCCCGGCCCTGGTGATCCACGGCGCTCTCGACCCGCTGATCCGCCCCGCGGCGGGGAGGGCCACGGCGCGCGCCATCCCGGGGGCCCGGCTGAAGGTCGTCCCGGGGATGGGGCACGACCTGCCGCCGGCCTTCTGGCCGGGGATAGTCGAGGCGCTCGACTCGAACGCAAGACGGGCCCGGCAGGTCGTCCCGGCCGGGGCCTGAGGCATGGCGCCGGCGATCGGCGAGGAGAAGGTCGCACCCGCGAACGGGATCGAGATCGCCTACCAGGAGATCGGCGAGGGCAGCGGCGCGCCGCCGCTGCTGCTGGTGATGGGCCTCGCCTGCCAGATGATCCATTGGGACGAGGTGTTCTGCGGAATGCTCGCCGAGCGCGGTCACCGGGTGATTCGCTTCGACAACCGCGACGTCGGGCACTCGACGAAGCTGACCGACGCGCCGGTCCCGGGGCCTGAGATGTTCGTCGGCGGCGGCACCCCCGCCTACGGCCTGGAGGAGATGGCGGCGGACACGATCGGATTGCTCGACCACCTCGAGATCGAGCGGGCCCACGTGGTCGGCGCCTCGATGGGAGGGATGATCTCCCAGATCGTCGCGACAACGGCGCCCGAGCGGGTGGCCTCGCTCTGCTCGATCATGTCGACGACCGGCGACCCCGCGGTCGGACGGCCGACTCCAGCCGCGATCGCGACGCTGGGCCAGCCGCCGGAGCCGACCCGGGAGGGCTACGGAGATGCCTCGGTGCGGATCGCCCGCGTGCTCGGCTCACCGGGTTATCCGCCCGATGAGGAGCGACTGCGCGAGCTCGGCCGTCGCTGCTATGACCGCAGCCACTATCCGGAGGGAATCGCCCGCCAGCTGCACGCGACCACCACCGCCGCCGACCGCACCGAGGCTCTCGGCCGGCTGGACTTGCCGGCGCTGGTCATGCACGGGGCCGAGGACCCGCTGATCTCGCTGAGCGGCGGGGAGGCGACCGCCCGCGCGATCCCGGGCGCCCGCCTCGAGGTGATCGCCGGCATGGGCCACGACCTCCCGCCGGCCCTCTGGGGCTCCTTCGCCGAGAAGATCAGCGCCAACGCCGGCGCCGCCCAGCCCGCCTGAGCGGCCCAGCCCACCCAGCCCTCGGCCGACGTGGGACCTTTCAAGTGCCTATATGGCGGCTGAAAGGTCCCACCCCCGGCTGCCGTCATGTGATGCGCCCCAATGCTCAGATCAGTGCAGCATGGAGCGCAAGGTTCTTGCGACGCCGTCGGGGTCGGTCTTCAGCCTCCGGTAGGTGAAGCGCAGAACCCGGTAACCGGCGAGCTGGAGAATCTCGTCACGGCGGCGGTCGCGCTCGAAGGCGGCGGCGGTGCGGTGGTACTCGAAGCCGTCCATCTCCACGGCCAGGCCGGCGGAGTGCCAGACGGCGTCGACCTCGAGACCCTCGATCGAGATGTTCATCGAGGGGGCAGGGAGGCGCTGGCCCCGGCACAGTTCGAGCAACGCACGCTCCAGCTCGGAACGGGTGAAGGCTGACTGCGTTATCTCGCGCACCCTGGCCAGCTCGGATCGCAGCGGCCGCAGCCCACGCCGGCCGCGACTTCGCCCCAGCAGCTCCTCTATCGCCTGGAGGTCGAAGACGCCGATCAGCTCCGCCTGTTCGATCGCCCTCGCCAGCTCCCGCCTCGGGATCACCTCGGCAAGGTCGAGCAGCGTCCGCGCGATGGTGGTGATCGGGAGGCCGTCAAGGGAGGCGCGGTCCTCGGGGTCGAACCGTCGCGGCCGGTGCACGACGATCCCTGGCCGGCGGTGACGACTGCGGCCGATCGCGGTCACGTCGATCGCCGTCGGTGAGGAGGCGCGCAGACCCCAAAGCTCGGCGGCGCTCCGGTGCGAGAGGACGGCACCGACTCCGCAGGCGAGCACTGCGGCGATCATCCTCGCCTCGGCACTTAGGGAGGCGTGGCCCACCGAATACACACCCTCATGGATCGGGATCAATTGGCCTGCCTCGAGCCTTCGGCGTATCGACCCCGACCCAATCCCCAGTCCAATCAGCTGGCGATGGCTGACGATTCCGTGCTGTCTTGTCGCAAGCTGAGCCAAGTCGCCGTTTCGGATCGGACGTGGGACCTCTGAGGCGCCTATTTGGCGCTTGAAAGGTCCCACCCGGCTCATCGGGGGAGGGTCGCGCCGGCGGATTAGCTCAGGCCGCGCGGTTCGAGGCTTTGGTGTGACTACTTCCCCGCGTTAGAGTCCGCTGAGCGATGCCGATCGTCGAGGAGACGCGCAGGCTCGAGCCCCGCGAGGCCGAGGGGATCGGCTGGGACGGCCGCCGGCTCGACGAGATGCTCGCCGCCTCGGAGCGGCTCTTCGCCGAGACCGGGCACTACTGCGGGGTCACCGAGCTGGAGATGATGGAGGCCGACCCGATCGGCTACGAGAAGCTCTTCGCCAGACTCCGCGGGGGGCTGGTCTCCGCGCGCGAGACCGCGCTCAACATCTCCGCCTCGCCGATCGTCCGCGAGCTGGGCGAGCTCTGCTTCGCCCTCTACACGCCGGAGGGGGACTCGATCGCCCTCTCGACCGGGATCATCGTCCACGTCCACACGATGTCGGACGCGATCAAGTTCATGGTCCGAAACGGCTGGGAGGACAACCCGAAGATCCGCCCCGGCGACATCTTCTCCAACAACGACCCGGTGATCGGCGATGTCCACAACGCCGACGTGCAGACCTTTGTGCCGATCTTCTGGGAGGGCGAGCTGATCGCCTGGGCTGGGGGCGTCACCCACGTGCTCGACATCGGCGCCTCGACCCCGGGCGGGGTGCCGGTGGGGCCGACCAACCGGCTCGACGACGGAATCGACCTCCCCTGCATGAAGATCGGCGAGGGTGACGAGCTCGCTGCCTGGCACCTGCTGCGCTGCCAGAAGCAGACCCGGGCGCCGATGTACTACCTGCTCGACGAGCGCACCCGGCTCGCCGGCTGCCACATGATCCGCGACGCGATCGAGCGGGTCGTGCTGGAGGAGGGGCTCGATCGCTTCCAGCAGTTCAGCCGCGAGGTGATCGAGGAGGGCCGGCGCTCGTTCAAGGCGCGCATCCGCGAGATGACCGTCCCCGGGCGCTACCGCGCCGCCGCCTTCATGGACACGACCTTCGCCGACAAGCCGCAGCTGCCGGCGCGGGCGCGCCGCGACTTCGTCATGCACGCGCCCTTCGAGGTGCGAATCGGCGGTGACGGCGACTACGCACTCGACATGGACGGCGCCTCCGCCTGGGGGTGGCACTCGATGAACTGCACGCCCTCGGGGATGCAGGGAGCGATCTGGGTGATGTTCACCCAGACCCTGATCTGCAACGACAAGGTCAACGATGGCGCCTACTACGCGGTCGAGACCAATTTCCCCGAGGGGACGATCTCCAACCTGGGTGACGCCGAGGGCTCGACCGGGATCGCCTGGGCTTTCCTGCAGCCGGCCTTCACCGGCTATCCCCGCACCCTCTCGCGGGCGCTGCAGTCGCGCGGCTTCATCGAGGAGGTGATCGCCCCCTACTCCGTCTCCGGAAACGTGATCCAGGGTGGCGGGGTGGACCAGTACGGGAACTCCTCGGCGATCATGAACTTCGAGATCGCGGCGCAGGGGATGGGGGCCAAGTACGTCCTCGACGGAACCGACACATGCGCGGCGATGTTCAACCCGGAGGGCGACGCGGGCGACGTCGAGATGTGGGAGCTGATCTGCCCGATGGTCTATCTCTCGCGCCGGATCAAGCCGAACACCGCGGGGCCCGGACGCCACCGCGGCGGCTCCAGCTTCGAGTCACTGCAGATGATCTGGAACACACCCTTCTGGGAGCTCCAGAACCTCGGGACCACCCGGCTGTTCACCTCGCAGGGGCTGTTCGGCGGCTACCCCGGCTCGACGGCCTATATCCACAACATCAAGGGCAACGACCTGCGCCGGCTGGCCGAGTCGGGCGAGGCCTATCCGGTCGCCGACGGCCCCTTCGACGATCCCGCGCTGATGGCGATCGGCGGCGAGCGGCAACTGGAGCTCGACAACTGGACCTTGCTGGAGCCGTTCGCCGACGGCGACCTCTATCTCTCGGTGATGAAGGGCGCCGCCGGTCTCGGCGACCCGCTCGAGCGACCGCCGGAGGCCGTGCAGCGCGACGTCGCAGAGGGTCACCTGCTGCCGCGCTTCGCCGAGTCGGTCTACGCGGTCTCCGACCGCGACGCCGCTCGCACCCGCCGTCTCGAGCGGGCCCGGCCCGCCGAGGAGTGGTGGGCAGAGCAGCGCGACCGGGTTCTCGAGGGCGGGCTGATCGACCCGGTGAAGGTCGCCTACGCGGAGTCGATGAAGCTCTCCGAGCGCTGGGCGGCCGAGTTCCGCGGCTTCTGGGACCTCCCCGAGGACTTCGAGTACGAGATCGAGACCCCGACGGTCTCGGCGGAGGCGCGCGCCAAGCCGGGGAGGATCAGCCCGGAGGAGTCGGCGGCGACCTTCCTCGCCCGCTCCGAGGTGGCGCAGGTCTCACAACCCCGGGCGGCCGGGCCGACGCTCGAGCCGGAGACCCTCGCCGCCCTGCTCGAGGAGCGGCTCTCGCGGGCCGAGGTGAAGGAGATCCAGTCCGCCTACAAGGACCCCGATCGCTTCGAGAAGTGGGTCGCGGTGCTCCAGGAGCGCGTCGCCTACGAGGATCGGATCGTGCTCCCGGTCGGGGAGGGAATCAACGTCGTGCGCCGCTCCGAGGACGGCGAGCTGGTGGTCCGCAGCGACGCCGGCCACGACTTCTGCCGTTTCGATCGGAACTGGAAGATGCGCGCCGCGATCCTGGTGCGTGACAGCGACGAGCTGCTCGAGGAGGTCTATCCGCGGATGGCCCACTGCGATCCCGAGTGGATGGAGCTGCGAGAGTTCTACTGCCCGGTCTCGGGCCGCCTGCTGGAGACCGAGGCGGTCCCCCCCGGCTACCCGGTGGTCCACGAGTTCCTCCCCGACATCGAGGGCTTCTATCGCGGCTGGCTGGGGCGCGAGGTTCCCTAGCCGCAAACGGGGCGAAAATGGCCGATCAGGCCAATATTCAGGCCTCGTTAACCGTGCGTTAGGAGCCTCCGGGAGCCGCCCCGGGCTCGGATAGGATCCGGGCAGCAGGTAGGAGACTCTGCCCGAGGGGGAGAGCTCGGGGAACTGTCAAAGGACGGATCGACGCCGGCGAATCCACCAACACAGTCAGGTAGCCCGTCTGCCGGACGAAGCTCGGTGATCTCCCGGCTGATCACGATCGCGGCACTGATCGCCGCCGTGGTGCTCGTCGCCGTCCTGCTGTTCGGCGGGGGCGGGGGCCACAAGTACAAGCTGATGTTCCAGACAGCCGGCCAGCTCGTCCCGGACAACCAGGTGCTGATCGGCGGCGCACCGGCGGGCTCGGTGGACAGCGTCAAGCTCACCCCGGACAACCAGGCCGAGGTCGACATAACGGTCGACGACCAGCTCCACGAGGGGACGACGGCGGTGATCCGCACTCCCTCGCTCTCGACCGTCGCCGGTCGCTACGTCTCCCTGACCCCGGGCCCGGACAACAATCCGCCGCTCGCGGACGGAGCGACCCTCTCCGGCGACTCGACCACGACCCCGGTCGACCTCGACCAGCTGTTCGGCACCTTCACCCCGAAGACGAGGAAGGGCCTGCAGAACGTGATCCAGGGGTTCGCGGCCGTCTACGCGGGGAAGGGCAAGCAGGCCAACGCGACCTACAAGTACTTCGCCCCCGGGCTGAGCAGCACCGAGCGGCTGCTGCGTGAGCTGAGCTCCGACCAACGGGTTCTGACCGACTTCATCGTCAACGGCGGCAAGGTCGTCACCGCTGTCGCCCAGAAGCGCGACGAGCTGACCTCGCTGGTCTCCAACGCGAACACCGCCCTGGGGGCGATCGCCGACCAGAACGCCTCCCTCGACCGTTCGCTGCAGGTGCTGCCCCCGACCCTGCGGCAGGCGAACACGACCTTCGTCAACCTGCGGGCCGCGCTCGACGACCTCGACCCGCTGGTCAACACGACCAAGAAGGCGACCAAGGACCTCAATCCGTTCCTGCTGAAGCTGCGCCCGGTCGTCAACCGGGCCGTGCCGGTGCTCACCGACCTGCGCCGCACGGTGAAGGCACCGGACGGCTCCAACCCGCTCGCCGACCTGGTCCGAGCCTCGGTCCCGCTCCACCAGCGCGGTGGCCCAGCCAGCCAGACCGGGGTCGCCGCGCTCAACGCCTCCCAGCCGGTGATTGCCTTCGCCCGCCCCTACGCCCCCGACCTGCTCGGCTCATTCTCGAAGTTGAGCCAGGTCGCCGGCTATTACGACGCGAACGGCCACTACGCCCGGGTGCAGAACGCCGCCTTCAACCTCTTCAACTGGAACTCGGTCACCAACAACCTTGACCCGATCCCGCTGTCGGACAAGTTCAATGGGTTCACCACGGCGATCTCGACCCGCTGCCCAGGCGGCGCCACGCAGCCGATCACCGGGTCGAACCCGTTTACCGACCAGGGCAAGCTGACCGGCAAGTGCAACCCGGCTGACGTGCCGCCCGGACCATGAGGCGGATCGCGCTGATAGCCCTGGCGATCGCGGCCATGGTGGGGCTGGTGGTCGTGGCCAGCGCCGGCGGCAGCGGCTCGGGGGGAAGCTACGAGGTCCGGGCCTACTTCGACAACGGCAGCTTCGTCGTCGATGGGGAGGACGTGCGGATCGCCGGGGCGAACGTCGGCTCGGTCTCCTCGGTCGATGTCTCGATGCCCGGCGAGATCGACTCCTGCCAGGGCTCGAAGACCGACGTCAGCCAGTGCAACGGCGGCCGCGGCGCGGCGGTCCCGGGCAAGGCAGTCGTCGTCCTCGACATCAGCGACCCGGGGTTTAAGGACTTCCTCTCAGACGCGACCTGCCTGATCCGGCCGCAATCGCTGATCGGCGAGAAGTACGTCGACTGCAAGCCGACCGAGCCTCGGGCGCCCGAGTCGAAGCCGCCGCCCGAGCTGAAGAAGATCCCCGACGGTCAGCCGGGCGCCGGTCAGTACATGCTGCCGTTCGAGAACAGCGGCAAGGCCGTCGACCTTGACCTCGTCAACAACATCCAGCGCGAGCCCTATGCGCAGCGCCTCCGGCTGATCCTCAACGACCTCGGCGCCGGGCTTGCGGCGCGCGGCGAGGATCTCAACCGGATCGTCCTGCACGCCGACCCGGCCCTGCTCGAGACCAACAAGGTTCTGGCGATCCTCGCAAGGCAGAACAAGCAGCTCGCCAAGCTCGCGCAGGACACCGACACCTCACTCGCGCCCCTGGCCCGCGTGCGCGCTCACCTCACCGGCTTTCTGCGCGGCGCCGCGACCGTCAACGCCGCGACCGCCGAGCGCGGCTCCGACCTGCAGCGCAACATCGCCCTGCTGCCCCAGACGCTGCGCGAGGTGCGCTCGACGATGGGCGACCTCGGCAACTTCTCCGACGCCGCCCGCCCGGTGTTCAGCGAACTGCTCGGCGCTGCGCCGGCGATCACCAGGCTGACCAAGGCCACTCCGGCGTTCGCGGAGGCTTCGACGATCAGCCTCAAGAGCCTCGGCGATGCGGCCGAGGTGGCCGGTCCCAACATCCGCGCTTCGGATCCCGTGGTCGTCCAGCTTCGCAACCTGGCGAGCGTGGCCCAGAGCCCTTCGAGGAACCTCCGCCAGCTGCTCTTCACCCTCCGCAAGACGGGTGGCTACAAGGCGCTGATGGAGTTCATCCTGCACGGCGCCACCACGCTGAACGGCTTCGACAAGTTCGGGCACTACCAGCGCACCAACATCCTCGTCTCCGGATGCGTGGAATACGCACAAGCGTTCCTCCCAAGCTGTAGCGCTAAGTTCGGTACCGGAACGGCGCGCTTCAACGCCGCCAGCCGGGCGGCGCTGCTCCAGCTGCTCCAAAAGTCGCTGAGTCGCAGTGGTGGCACGCCGGCGGTCCCGGGGGCCAATGACAGCGGCGACACCACCGGGCTGCTCCCAGCGCTGCCCACGGGCTCCGCCCCCTCCGGATCTTCCAATCCGAGCCCGCCGAGCGGGGCGCGGGGCACGAGCGGATCGAGCAACCCGCCCGGACCGACCCGCGAGAACGGCACCCCCGGCGGTAGCGCCGCCCAACAACAGCCCAGCAGGCCCACTTCAAGCGAGGGCGGCGGCGCCGTCCTCAGATACCTCCTGGGGCCATGAGCAACCGGCCGATCCAGAGGCTGACCGCGAGCCCGGTATTGGTCGGGGCGCTGACCACGCTGATCGTGATCGTCGCCGTGTTCCTCGCCTACAACGCCAACAACGGCCTGCCGTTCGTACCCACCTACCAGGTGTCCGTGGTCGTTCCCAACACCAACGCGCTGGTCCGCAACAACGACGTCAGGGTCGGTGGGGTCCGCGTCGGCACGGTCCAGGCGGTGACACCCGTCCAGCATGCGGACGGGTCGGTTGACGCGAAGCTCGACCTGAAGCTCGACAAGAGCGTCGACCCGCTGCCGGTCGACTCGACCTTCGTGGTGCGCTCGCGCTCGGCTCTGGGGCTGAAGTACCTGCAGATCACGCCTGGGCACTCGAGCGACGGCCTGCCTCAGGGCGGAACCCTGGGTGTCAAGGCGGCCCGACCGGAGCCGGTCGAGATCGACCAGCTCTTCAACACCTTCCAGCGGTCGACCCGGCGGAACATCCAGCGCAACCAGGTCGAGTTCGGTGGGGCGGTCGCCGGGCGGGGGCCGGCGATCAACGCGGCCCTCGGGGTGTTGCGGCCGCTGGTCGACCGGCTGATCCCGGCGATGCGCAACCTCAGCTCGCCGCGGACCGACCTCGCCGGGTTCCTCCACGGGCTGGAGGACATCAACGGCGAGATCGCGCCGGTCGCCCAGACCCAGGCCGACATGTTCGTCGCCCTTGATCAGACCTTCGGCGCGCTTGCCACCGTCGCCCGGCCATACATCCAAGACTCGATCACCAAGGGCGTGGCCACCGAACAGACGACGATCGACACGCTGCCGCGGATCCGGCCCTTCCTGGTCAACTCGACCGGGCTGTTCAACGACCTCGAGCCGGGCGTGCGGGCACTGGCGGCGAATGCTCCCGCCCTCGCCCAGGCCTTCACCGTGGGGGCGCCGATCCTGCGCTCATCCCCGGCGCTGAACGCCCAGCTCCCGCCGACCTCCGAGGCGCTACTGAAGTTCTCCCGGAACCCCAACGTGACCAACGGGCTGACCGCTTTGACGCGGACGACGAAGATCCTCAAGCCGACCCTCGCCTTCGTCGCCCCGGCGCAGTCGGTCTGCAACTACGCGACGATCCTCTTGAAGAACTTTAGCCAGGAAAACAGCTTCGGCGATGCCGGCGGCACCTGGCTGCGGACGATCACGATCATGCCGCCGATCCCCTTCGTGGGCACCTATCCCAATGGCGAGTCCGGTCCCTCCTCCGCTCCAGCCAACGGGCCCAACGCCAACAACCACCTCCACTACAACCCCTACCCGAACACCGCCTCGCCGGGGCAGTCTCCGCGCGAATGCGAGGCAGGAAATGAGCCCTTCCTCAAGGGCCAGACGGTGATCGGCAACGTGCCCGGCAACCAAGGGATCAAGACCTCCGGCCAGATCCCGCAGCAGCTCAAGTGACCGATGCCTCGTAAACCGGGAACCACAAAATACAACGAGAACTTCTTCCGCAACTGGGGCGGACCGGGGCCGAGCGTGATCGGGGCGATCGTGGTCGTCCTGGTGATCATCGGCATCTGGCTGGCATTCACCAAGGAGCTGCCCTTCCAGAGCCCCGGCTATCAGCTGAAGGCCGCCTTCACCAACGCCGTCAACATCTCCGAGAAGGCACCGGTGCGGATTGCCGGGGTCAACGTTGGTCAGGTCACCGGCCTGGAGCGCAAGGGCAACAACTCGGTGGTCACCTTCACGGTCGGCGACGCCGGCCGGCCGATCCACGCCGATGCCTCGGCATCGATCAGGCCGCGGATCTTCCTCGAGGGCAACTTCTTCATCGACCTCGATCCCGGCAGCCCCAGCGCGCCAGACCTGCCGGACAAGGCGACGATCCCGGTGACCCGCACCTCGACAGCCGTCCAGCTCGACCAGGTGCTCACCGCACTGCAGCGGCCCGAGCGGGCGAACCTCCAGCGGCTGCTGGAGGGCTTCGGCACGGCGCTCACCTACCAACCCACCCCGGCCGAGGACCAGACACAGGACCCCCAGGTGCGCGGAGAGAGCGCCGCCACGGCGCTCAACCAGACCTTCGATTACGGAGCCGCAGCAGGTCGGGGCTCGGCGATTGTCAACGAGGCGCTGCTCGGCACCCGGCCCGACGATCTCTCGCAGCTTCTGGTCGGAGGCAACCGGATCTTCAAGACCCTGGCCACCCGCGAGGTACAGCTCAAGGGCCTGATCTCGAACCTCGACACCTTCACCGGGGCGCTCGCGGCGCAGTCGAACAACCTCTCGGAGTCGATCGGGCTGCTTGCCCCGACCCTTGACACCGCGGACCGCTCCCTGGTCGACCTTAATGCGGCGCTGCCGGCGCTGCGCGGCTACGCGATCGCCGCCCGGCCGGGGATCGCAGAGCTGCCGGCGACGATCAGCGCCGGGCTGCCCTGGCTGACGCAGGCGAAGCCGCTGCTAAGCAAGCGCGAGCTGGGCGGGATCGCCTCCCTCCTTGCCCGCGGCGTCCCCGAGCTCAACCAGTCAACCCAGGCGACGCTGGCCCTGCTGCCGCAGCTGACCCGCTTCAACCGCTGCGTCACCCACAACCTGATCCCGGCCGGAAACGTCGTCCTCAACGACACCTTCGGTCCCTACAACTTCAGCTCCGGCCAGCCCAACTACCGCGAGTTCTTCTACGCGGCCACCGGTGTCTCCGGGGAGAGCCAGAACTTCGACGGCAATGGCTCCTACGTGCGCTTCCAGCCCGGCGGCGGCCCGGTCACCGTCAAGCAGCCCAACCCCAGCGGCAGCGGCGCGGACGCCGCCGAGATGTTCGGGAACACGATCTCGGCGCCGCTCGGGATGCGGCCGCAGGGACATGGGGCGCCGCCGATCAAGTCGGGCAAGCCCTGCTTCAAGAACGCCGTCCCCAACCTCAACGGACCCGCGGCCGCCGCCGGGCCGCCCAACCCGACGCAGTACCCCTAGATGAAGCGAGCGATCAGAACCCACCTGCGTGACTTCATCGGCATCGTCGTCCTGATCCTCGCGGCGCTGTTCACGCTGCTGGTCATCCTCTCCAACCAGAAGGCGGCGCTGCCAAGCTGGGTGCCGGGCCTTGGGCAGAGCTTCTACCAGCTGAACGCCAAGTTCACCACCGCCCAGGCGGTGACCCCCGGCCAGGGACAGGCAATCGACATCGCCGGGATCCAGATCGGCAAGGTCGGCGCGGTCAGCCTCGAGGACGGCGTCGCCGTCGTCCGCATGGACATTGACCCCAAGTACGAGAAGCTGATCCACACCGACTCGACCCTGCTCCTGCGTCCCAAGACCGGCCTCAACGACATGGTGATCGAGATCGATCCGGGGACCAAGGGAGAAGACCCCGCCGGCCGGCTCGACGATCCCCCTGGCGCAGACCCTGCCCAACGTCCAGCCCGACCAGATTCTCAGCTCGCTGGACGCCGACACCCGCGAGTACCTGGCGCTGCTGCTCGAGGGCGGGGGGAAGGGCCTGGGAGGCAACGGCAAGCAGTTCTCCGCCACGCTGAAGCGCTTCTACCCGTTCACCCGCGACCTCGCCCGGATCGGGACGGCGCTCGAGGTTCGGCGCCGCAATATTCGCCGCTCGATCCACAACTTCCGGCTGATCGCCGAGGAGCTGGGCCACCACGACGCCGACCTGGCGCGGTTCGTCGACTCCACCGATGCGGCACTCGGCGACTTCGCAGACCAGCAGGCGGCATTGCAGGAGTCGCTGCGGGAGCTGCCGCCGACTCTTCGGGCGACACAGTCCGGCCTGGAGAAATCTGACCGCCTCTCGGTGGTGCTGCGTCCGTCCCTGCTGGCGCTGATCCCCTCCGCGGTGGCGCTGAAGCCCGCGCTGCAGGCGACCCAGCAGACCTTCCGCGAGACCAGGGTCCCGATCCGCGACCAGATCCGCCCCTTCACGCGCCAGATCCGGCCGACCGCTCACCCATCTGGTCCAGGCCTCGAAGCCGCTGGCCAAGACCTCGAACAACCTCCGCTCCGCCTTCACCGACCTCAACACGCTGGTCAACATGCTCGCCTACAACCCGCCGGGCTCTACCGACGAGGGCTACCTGTTCTGGCTCTCATGGCTCAACCACAACTTCAACTCGATCTTCCTCACCCAGGACGCCGAGGGCCCGCTTCGCCGCGGGCTTCTCGTCTACACCTGCAACACGGCCCGCCTAGGAGAGCTCACCGCCAGCGGGAACTCCCTGCTCAAGACCAACCTGCAGACCTCTCAGCTCCCGACCTCGGCCTCGATCTGCCCCCCGTGACCTGATGCAGAAGCAAGCCCCCTCGATAACCCAGCTCGTGATCATCGCCGGCTTCACCCTGTCGTGCTTCGGGCTGCTGCTGTTCCTGTGGATCTCTTTCGGGGGCCCGACGCCGCTGAAGGCGGAGGGCTACACCTTCCAGGTCCCGTTCAAGGAGGCGGGTCAGCTGGCCCAACAGTCCGATGTTCGCATCTCTGGGGTCTCGGTGGGCAAGGTGACCGGCATCAACCTCGGCCACGGCGGGGACGCCGGCTCAGCCGTGGTGACGATCGAGCTCAACAACACCTACGCGCCGATCCCCGAGAACACCCGGGCGATCCTGAGGCAGAAGACGCTCCTGGGGGAGACCTACGTCGAGCTGACGCCCGGCGATCGCAACGACCCGAACCTTCCCGACGGCGGCGAGCTGCCGCCAGCCCAGGTCGCCCCATCGGTCGAGCTCGACGAGATCTTCCGTACCTTTAACGCGAAGACGCGGGTGGCGTTCCAGAACTGGATGAGGGACGCAGCGGTCGCATTCAGGGGGCGGGGCCAGGGTTTGAACACCGCCCTCGGCCTGCTCGACCCGACGCTCACCAATGCCGACAAGGTAGTCCGAGTGCTCGACACCCAGCGGGTGGCGGTGCGGCAATTCGTCCGAAACACGGGCGTTGTGCTGAATGCGTTGACCGCACGCCAGGGTCAGCTTGCGAGCCTGATCCGCAACAGCAACGCCGTCTTCCAGACGACCGCGCGCCGCAACCAGGACCTACGGGCGCTGTTCCTCGTTCTGCCCACCTTCCTCGACGAATCGCGGCTGACGCTGAACCGGCTCGACCGCTTCGCGGCCAACACCAACCCGCTCATCACCCAACTTCGGCCGGCCGCACGAAACCTGGCGCCGGTACTCAAGGACACCGGTCATCTGGCGCCGATCCTGCGGGATTTCCTGATCGGTCTGAAGCCGGTGATCCGCGCGGCGCCGACCCAGTTCCCGGCTCTCCGCAAGTTCCTGCTAGAGGACCTGCCGCCCTTCCTTGGCCGGCTCGGACCCTTCTCCCAGGAGCTCGACCCGCTGCTCCAGGCCGTTGGCCTCTACAAACGCGAGCTGGCAGCCTTCTTCGGCAATGCGGCGGCCGCGACCAATGCGGTGCAGCTGAGCCCGGAGACCGGAAACAGTACGGTCAAGCTCCTACGTACCGGAGTGCCTCTCGGCCCCGACTCGCTCTCCGCGTACCCGAAACGCCTGCTCGTGAACCGCCCCAACCCCTACGTCAAGCCGGGCGGCAACATCGACGTCAAGAGCGGCCTCCGCTCGTTCGAGACGCGTCAGTGCTCGACCGGCATCAATGCGATTCTGCGTGACTGGACCGCCCTGACTCCGGCCGAGCAGTCGACCTTCACGACCTCGACCGGCTCAGCCACCGCGGCCGACGCCGAGGACCTCTACAACCGAATCAAGCTATACGCCTTCGTCAATCAGACCAACTCGAACACGCTTCCGGCTCCACCCTGCACGGCCCAGGGGACCTACGCACCGCTCGGCCAGACGGGGCAGCCGGCAACCAAGTACCTGCATGTTTTCTCGCACCCGTAGCGGGTAGTTGAAGTCCAGGCCGCGAGGAGGGGGACCTTGGCGCGCCGGTAGCGAGCAACTGAAGTCCCAGGCCGCAAGAGCGGGGGGAAGGACGGCCGGCGGGGGGAACGACGGCCGGAGCGCCCCGGGCAGAGCAGAGGAGGTTCAAGGCATATGAGCAAGCGCAAGCATCTGATCTGGATTTTGGGCCTGGCCCTGGTGCTGGGCGTCTCGGCCGTCGCCGTGGGTGCGGGCAACACGCTCAACACCCAGAAGATGGCCGTCGCGGTCAGCCCGAGCAAGCAGAAGAAGCACCGATTCAGCAACGCCAAGCTTCGGAGCATCACGACCACCGGATCCACCGGTTCCGGCGCCTACGCGATCACCCCGGTCGATCATGCGGTCATCTACTACGACAGGGACATCAAGTTCGACACCAATGGGCTCCCGCAGTGCAAGAGGAGTCTCGCGGGTCTGACCACCGCCCAGGCATTGGCCAGGTGCCGCAAGGCAAAGGTCGGTAAGGGCCAGGCGATCGCCAAGATCGCGGGCGTTCCCGAGAGTCCCGACATCGCGACCACGATCACGGCCTTCAACGGCAAGCCCAAGTGGGCGAAGCGGACCAAGATCATCCGCCGGACCAAGATCATCCGCCGCCACGGCCACAGAATCCACAGAAGGATCAAGGTCAAGAGAACGATCAAGATCAAGAAGCCGGTGATCCTGCTCCACGTCTACTCTCCCGCCCTCGGCACCTCCCAGGCACTGGTCCTGGTCGGGAAGCTCAACAAGGTCCGCGGGGCAAAATACGGCTGGAAGCTCGATGTGACGGTGCCTCAGCTGCTGGCAGGATCGGCGACGACCGTGTTCGACGTCACCGTGCAGCACAAGCCGTGGGTCACGAGGCGGACCAAGATCATCCGCCGCCACGGCCGCAGAATCCGCAGAAGGATTAAGGTCAGGCATCTCTACGTCAGCGCCAAGTGCAGCCACCGCAAGTGGAACTACAGGGGCACGTTCCACTACAAGAGCAACGGCGGCCCGGCCCGCACCGGCTCACTCGGTGCCACGAGCAGCCAGCGCTGCACGGTGCGCCATTGAAGGCCGGGGCAACGCGACGCGGAGCGCGTCCGTAACCGGGCGCGCTCCGCCGGGTAGGAATATAAGTAGCAAGCAGGGATGGAGGCACCGCAACTTCGCGGCCCGCCTCGTTTTCTGGAAGAGCGGCCCGAGCCTGATAGGTTCGAGCCGGGAGAGAGAAAGCCGCGGAGAGTCTGCGGGAAAAAAGGCGCCCGAGGAGGCGTCAGGACCAAGGAGAATCTAGAGAATGCGGAAGCGCAAGCATCTGATTTGGGCGCTCGGCCTGGCCCTCGCCGTCGGCGTTTCATCCATCGCCCTGGGCAGCGGCAACACGCTGAACACGCAGTCGATGGCGGTCACCCTCAGCCCGAGCAAGCAGTCCAAGACCAAGTTCGGCAACGCCAAGCTTCGGAGCGTGACCACCACGGGGACGACCGGCACGGGGGCCTTCGCGATCACCCCGGTCGATCGCGCCATCATCTACTACGACAAGGACATCAAGTTCGACACCAGGGGCCTGCCCCAGTGCAAACAGAGCCTCACGGGTCTGACCACCGACCAAGCGAAGGCCAAGTGCGGCAAGGCGTATCTCGGTACTGGCCGGGCCCAGGCCCATATCGCCGGCGACCCGGCGGCGACCAGTGCTGTCGAGACCACGATATCTGCGTTCAACGGCAAGCCTATCGGCGGTAAGCCTGTGATCCTGCTGCACGTCTATTCGCCCGTGCTTGGTACCTCTCAGGCGCTAGTCCTGGTCGGCAAGCTGTCCAAGCTCAGCGGCAAGTACGGTTGGAAGCTCGACGTGACGGTTCCCCAGCTCTTGGCTGGATCCGCAACGACGATCTTCGACGTCACCGTTTCCCACAAGCCGTGGGTCACGACTAAGAGGGTCCGTCGTCATGGCCACAAGGTCAAGGTCAGGACCAGGCACTACTACGTCAGCGCCAAGTGCAGCCACCGCAAGTGGTTCTACAAGGGCACGTTCCATTACTCGAGCAACGGCGGCCCGGCCCGGTCCGGTTCCTTGCCGGCCTCGGCGACCCAGCGCTGCACGGTCAAGTAGCGATCGCATAGGCGATTCGCAAGGCGTTACCGAGAAGGGCGGCCTCCGGGCCGCCCTTCTCTTTAGGGCGATGCGGCTGAGAGGAGTCGAACCTCCACGTCCCGAAGGACACAGGCACCTGAAGCCTGCGCGTCTACCAGTTCCGCCACAGCCGCGGGAGCAAGGCAATTTAGCGCTCCGGTGCTCACGGAGATGGGCCGGCTGCCGCTAGAATCGCCCGTCCCCGCCGCTATCGTCTAGGGGACTAGGACGCCGGATTCTCAGTCCGGAAACCGGGGTTCGAATCCCCGTAGCGGTGCCTCACCGAAACCGCGCCACGGCGCGGTTTTCTCGTTCAGCGGGGATTTCGACCTTGCGGGTTTGAGCCCCTACTTCAGATGCCCTTCCCGCTGCGCATCCTGAGCAGCCACGCCCACTCGGCGTGGATCTCTGTTCCGAATTTCTCGCTTCTGCCGATCACCCGGATAACCGCGATCACGCGCTCCGCATCCACATCGATGACGTCGACCGGCTCCGCTCGCGCCTGTTCGAAGACCTCGGCGAGACGACCCAGGTAGTTACGCACCCCGGCGTGCCCGTGATAGCTCCCCGGTTCCATCGACTCCCTGGGCGCGTGCCACTCGACATCGGGATCCAGATACGGCAGCAGCGCTTCGATCCCGCCCTCGTTCCAGGCACTGGAGGCTCTCCAGGCGATCTCCACGTTCTCCTGCGACATCGCCTGCGCAGTATCGCGCGGATTCGACCGCCCAATGCCGGCGATACTCGGGTCGATGCGAGGCTAGAGACGCCAGGCAGCCGTTGACACTCCCAGCGGCCGCAAGGGCGACAACCAGTCCGGGTACGCCAAGGCCAAGCAACGCGGTGACTCACTCAACCTCGCTGTGGTAGTCATCGACAGATGAGCGCCTCAGGGAACCGGCCTTCGCCAGCGCATCCGGTGACCGCTGAGGACCTCGCGCGCGAACTGGGGCTGAATGCCGAGGAGCATCAGCTCGTTGCTGCCCTGCTGCGGCTCGGGGTGACGGCCGAGCAGATCCGCACGACCTCTGAGCAGGGCCGCCTCGAGGGAGCAATCTTCGAGGGAGTCCTGGATGCCGAGCGGGAAAGGCGGACGGTGAGCGCCGCCCAGATCGAGGCGAACGGCGGCCTGCCCGCCTCCGACATCCAGGAAATGCTCAAGAGCTTTGGCCTGGCACCACCTGACCCGGACGAGGCCTACTTCACCGCCGAAGAAGCGGAAGCGTTTCGCGAGCTGGGGCGGCTCGAGGATGTCTGGCCCGCCGAGGTCCGGCTTGAGATCGCCCGGGTCTACGGTCAGGCACTCGGCCGGATCGCACAAACCGAGCTGCATCTCTTCAACACTCACGTGCAAGCCCGGCTGAAGGAGTCCGCACCCAATCCGCTCGACACCCTCAGCGCGACCAGGCAAGCGGTCGCATGGCTGCTGCCGCTTGTCGATCCGCTGCTGCATGCCGTGCACCGGCGAAAGCTCGAGCATGAGATCACCCAGGCGGCCGCTTGGGAGGTGGAGTCGGAGACCGAGGGACTTCCGGTTCCAGGAGCGGTCGACGTGTCATTGCTCTTCTTGGACCTGCGCCACTTCACCTCGTATGCCAACCGTCAGGGGGACGCGAAGGCGATCGAGGTCGTCGGCCGCCTCGGCTCAGCGGTCAGATCGAATCTGGGAGAAAGGGGCCGTTTGGTCAAGGAGCTGGGAGACGGCTACATGCTGGCCTACCCGGATCCCGACGCTGCGGTCGCTGCAGCCCTGGCGATAGCCGCCGCGAAGCGCGACAGCCGAAGCCCCTCACTACATGGCGGGCTACACCATGGAAGCAGCCTGTTCCGAGACGGCGACTACTACGGTCGCGCGGTCAACCTCGCCGCTCGGCTCTTGAGCATCGCCAAGGACGATCAGCTCGTGGCGACGGCGCGGGTCGCCGAGGCGGCGCCCCAGCGTGCCTGGGAATCGTTGGGAGAGCAGACTCTGCTCGGCTTCGAGACGCCGATCGAGCTCTTCTCCTTGAGCTTGGCCAGACCGCAGGCCTAGCAGCCTTCAGGCGGGGGCCGTCGAAGCGGGATACTGCGCAGGCGATGTCACAGGAGAACGTGGAGATCGTTCGCCGCATCTACGACGAGGGGATGATCGACGAGGATCCTGAATGGCTCTTCGAACTCGCCACTCCGGACATCGAATACGTCAACCCGCCCGATGCGGTCGAACCTGGCGTACGCCATGGACCCGTTGAGGTGGTTCGCGCGATGCGGGCTTTCGGTGAGGTCTGGGAGAGGTCCCGGCATGAGCTCCACCAGCTCTTCGACTGCGGGGACATCGTGGTTGCCGCCGTGAGCTGGTACACGCGCAACCGAGGAAGCGAGAGCGAGCTCGTCCAGGAGGAAGCCCACAGCTGGAGCCTTCGGCAGGGCCGAATCGCCCGGTTCGAGTGGGGTCGCGATCTCGGAAGCGCACTCGAAGCGGCGGGTGGGCAGAAGTAGGGATCCCCGCCGCGGCCTCTGATCGAGCCGGTCTAGGCGCCCGTGGCCACTGCCGTGATGCGCCGTTCCAGAACGCGGCGGGCCCGGTCGATCGGTGCCGATTCCTGGCTGACTGCGAACTGGGCGTTGGCGAGGGAGAGGTAGGCGCTCAGCTCGAAGGCGAGCTGCTCGGCGTCCTCTGAGGGATCGATCGCCCCCTCGGCCTGGGCGTCGCGAACGGCCTGCTCGAGCCGCCCGGAGAACTCGTCTATTACCTGGACCGCCCCGTCACGCACCGGGCCGGGGCGCATCGCCATCTCGGCGGCGACCGACGCGAAGAAGCAGCCGCCCGGGTAGAGGCCACCCTCGACGTAGCGCAGGAAGTTCTCGGCGAGCTGCCGCAGCCGCTCGAGCCCGGTCGGCAAAGCCAAGGCTGGTTCGATCACCTGCTCTGTGAACACGGCGCGCGCCATCTCGATTGTCGCGACCTGGAGCTCCTCCTTGGATCCGAAGTGGGCAAAGAGGCCGCTCTTGCTCATCCCCACGGCCTCCGCCAACCGACCGATCGAGAGTCCGTTGATCCCCTCGACAGTGGCCAGTTGGCCGGCTTCACGCAGGATCGCGTTGCGGCTCCGTTCGCCGTCGCTGCGCCGCCTGCGCGTTTGTGGCTCACTGCGGATATCCGTCACATTCACCCTTGACAAGTTAGCACGACCGTTCGTATAGTCGGGCCGTAGTTAACACGAACGATCGTACTAACTCTTGGAGGCACCCATGGCAACAGGAACAGATCTGAACAGGGCCCTCGGGCCCATCGGCCGCCTCGGCAGGCTGGCGGCCCAGCATCGCCGAGGGGTCTTCATCGCCTGGGCGCTGATCGCCGTCGGTCTCGGGATTCTCGCTCCGCGGGTGGAAACGGCGCTCTCCGGCGCCGGCTGGCAGGCGAACGGCTCGGAGTCGGTCAGGGCCCGCAAGCAGATCGATCGCAACTTCGCCGGCGCCGGCAGCTACTCGCTGCAGGTCGTCGTCTACTCGCGGGTTCTGACCGCGGTCGCGTCCGAGTTCCGGCAAACGGTGGCCCGTTCGGAGCGGCTCCTGCGGAGGGATCCAGCCGTGCGGCGGGTCTCATCGCCGCGGCCCGGTCTCTCGATCTCACCCGACGGTCACACTGCCGTGATCCGTGCCGGCGCGACCGCCGATCCGAACGCGATGGTCGACGCCGCCGACCGCCTTGAGGCCCAGCTCGCCGCCGCCGCGGGGCCTGGAGTTGCCGTCAACCTGACCGGCCCTTCCGGAATGTGGTCGGACTTCAACCGGGCGAACCGCGACGCGATGCTCAGGTCCGAGGTCATCTCCTGGCCGGTGACAATGGCGATCCTGGTGCTGGCGTTCGGCTCGCTGGTGGCGGCGGGCCTGCCGCTGATGCTGACGATCGCCGCGCTGATCGCCTCCGCGGGCCTGCTCTACCTCGGAACGCTGGTCTCGCCGATCTCGATCTGGGCGATGAACTTCGCGTTGATGTTCGCGCTTGCCCTGGGCATCGACTACGCCCTCTTCGTCGTCGTTCGCTTCCGGGCGGCCCACTTCGGCCAGGCGCTCAGTCCCGTCGAGGCCGTGGCGGCCACGATGGACACGGCCGGCAAAGCCGTGCTCTTCTCAGGACTGACCGTGCTGGTCTCGCTCTCGGCGGTGATGCTGGTGCCAAGTCCCGCCTTCCGCTCGACGTCCCTGGGCATCATGGTCTCGGTCCTATTCGCGCTGGCCGCGACCCTGACGCTGCTGCCCGCGACCCTCGCCAAGCTGGGCCCCCGGGTCGACCGCCTGTCGCTTCCCTGGGTGCACAGCGGCGAGCATCGCTCTCCGCGCTTCGCCCGCTGGGGCGAACTGCTGTGGCGGCGGCCGTACCTGTTCGGTGGGTTCGCCGCGGGGGCGCTGATCGTCCTGGCGCTGCCGGTGCTCTCTCTGCGCACCGGGATGCCCTCGATCAAGGTGGTCCCGGCCGGCGACCAATCCCGGCAGGGCTATGAGCAGATCCAGGCGGGCTTCGGGCCGGGCGCACCGGGTGTCCTGCAGATCGTCGCCCCGGCCTCGGCGGCCCGGCGAACCGTTACAGCAGTAGAGAGCGACCCGGGCATCACCCGGCTCCTGCCGCCCCAGCCGGGCGGCGGCGGCCAGGTGCTGGTCGAGGCCGTCCCCAACAGCGATCCCTCGAGTCCCCAGCTGGGCGGGACGATCGATCGCCTCCGCTCGGAGCTCCCCTCCAGCGCCCTGATCGGGGGCCCGGCGGCCGAGAACCACGACCTCGAGGCCGCGCTTGCCGCAAAGACACCGGTCGTGATCGGGCTCGTCCTGACGCTCGGCTTCCTGCTGCTGCTCGTGGCCTTCCGGGCGCCTTTGGCAGCGGCGATCGGCGTGCTCACCAACCTGCTCGCGACCGGCGCCGCATTCGGGATCGCCAAGTGGATCTTCCAGGACGGCCACCTCGCCGGCTTGCTCGGCTTCCAGGCGCAGGGCTTCCTCGATGCCTGGGCGCCCGTCTTCTTCTTCGCGATGATCTTCGCGATCTCGATGGACTACACGGTCTTCCTGCTCTCCTCCGCAAGAGAGCACTGGGATCGCACGGGAGACGCGCGCCAGGCGATGATCGGCGGACTGGCCCATTCCGGCCGTGTGATCCTCGCCGCCGGGGCGGTGATGGTGGCCGTGTTCTTCACCTTTGCCCTCTCGGGGCCCCTGCCCCCGAAGGAGATGGGGGTGATCCTCGGCATCGCAGTCCTGCTGGACGCCTTCTTTGTTCGGCTGCTGCTGGTACCGGTGCTGCTGCGCCTCGTCGGACCGGCGGCCTGGTATCTGCCGAGCTGGCTCGATCGCGTCCTGCCAGACGCTCGCTTCCGCGACGAGGCGGTGCCTGCACATATTCTCGCCTGATCCGCGATGGAATCGTCCACTGGAGGTGCTCCCATGCAAGGCCAAGATCTCTCTCGTCCCGCGCTTGTCGCCGCCGACGAGGATGAGGGAGCACTGCGGGACGTCGAGCGAGAACTGCGCGACCGCTACGGGCGGCATTACCGGGTCATCTGCCGGCGGTCGTCGGACGAGGCGCTTGCGTCTCTCGAAGAGCTCGCCGCCGCCGGGGATCGGGTCGCCCTGGTCCTCGCGGGACAGTGGCTCTCCGGGATGACCGGAAGCGAGCTGTTGGAACGGGTCCGTCGCGTTCACCCCCACGCAAAGCGCGGGCTGCTGATCGCCTGGGGTGAGCTGGGGGACCGAGCGACCGGCGGGGCGGTCTTCGATTCGATTGCCCACGGTCGCATCGACCACTATGTACTGCGGCCGGCAGAGTCACCGGACGAGCTCTTCCATGAGGCGATCTCGAGCCTGCTCCTCGAGTGGGCAGAGGCGCACCGCACCTCGCCACATACGATTCATGTGGTTGGCGAGTCTTGGACCGGCAGGGCCTACGAGCTGAGAAGCCTCCTCGGGCGTTGCGCGATGCCGCACTCGTTCTGTCTGGCGGACTCGAGCGATGGGCGCGCCGTCCTTGCCGAGGCGGGCGCGGAGGCAGAGCTCCCGGTCGTCGTCCTTCCCGACGGCACGGTCCTGACGAACCCGAGCAACGCCGAGATCACGGATGCGACGGGCACGCCGGTCAACCCGGAGCGGATGGATTTCGATCTCGTGATCGTCGGTGCCGGGCCTGCCGGTCTCTCGGCGGCCGTGTACGGGGCCTCAGAAGGATTCAGCACGCTGGTCGTCGATGAAGGTGGTGTCGGGGGCCAAGCGACCTCCAGCTCGATGATTCGCAACTACCTCGGCTTCCCGAGAGGGATCAGCGGTCGCCGTCTGGCCCAGCAGGCCTACGAGCAGGCGTGGGTCTTCGGGGCGAACTTCGCGTTCATGCAAAGGGTGACCGATCTCCGGCGCGAGCAGGACGAGCTCTTCGTCACCCTCGCCGACAGCGGCCGGGTGCAGACGCGAGCGGTGCTCCTGGCCACCGGCGCGAGGTATCGTCGCCTCGACGTTCCCGAGCTCGAGGCCCTCAGTGGCGCCGGGGTCTTTTACGGCGGTCCGGCTTCCGAGGCGCCTGCGATGGCCGATGAGGACGTTTACGTACTCGGCGGCGCCAACTCAGCAGGCCAGGCCGCGCTGTACCTCGCCCGCTATGCCCGGCGTGTGACGCTTGTGGTGCGTGGTCAGTCACTCGGCGCGGGGATGTCGCACTACCTGACCCGCGAGGTGGAGGCGACGCCGAACCTGCAGGTCCGTCTTCAGACCGAGATCGTGGGCGGCGGAGGCGACGGATGGTTGGAGCAGCTGGTACTTCGTGATCGCGCGCAGGGAGGCCTGGAGACCGTGCCCGCCGACGGGCTCTTCGTGATGATCGGAGCGCGCCCGCACACCGAGTGGCTGCCGGCGGAGGTGGAGAGGGATGCGCGGGGTTTCGTCCTCACGGGATCCGATCTCAGCGACGATGGCGGCTGGATGCCCGATCGCAGCCCGTTTCTGCTCGAGACGAGCATGCCGGGGGTCTTCGCGGCAGGAGACGCTCGACACGGTTCCGTGAAGCGCGTGGCCTCGGCGGTTGGAGAGGGGTCGGTCGCGATTCAGCTTCTCCACGGCATGTTCGTCGCCGACCGGCTGCATCCGCGAGGACGTCCGAAGGAGCACGCCGTCGTGGGCAACGGGTGACCGCGCTCCCCCACGGGATTCTGTGACGCGATGTCATTGACATAGCGTCAATCCCTGTTACATTCTCATCGATGCCCGCCGCGACCTCGACCAGGCGCAAGCCCAGAGCCCCCGAGGACTCCGAGCGGGAGATCCTCGCCGCGGCCGAATCGCTGCTGCTCCAAAGGCCCTTCCGTGAGCTGAGCGTCAATGCGATCATGGCGAACACCGGGCTGGCCAGGCCGTCCTTCTACGTCCACTTTCGCGACCGGCACGACATCGTGCTGCGCATCGTCGCCAGGATCGGAGCGGAGCTGTTCGAGATGAGCGAGCAGTGGTTCGACGACGAGGATGCGCCGATCGAGAGCATGGACCGGGCGCTCCAGGGTGTCGCCGAGGTGTATCTGCGGCATGGGCCGGTCCTGAAGGCGGTCGCCGATGCAGCCACCGACGACGAGGAGGTCGAACGGGCATACCAGGGCCTGGTCGAGCGCTTCATCGAGGCCGCGACCGAGCACATCCGCAAGGAGCAGCGGGCGGGGCGGGCGCTGGCCGTCGACCCGGCGCGAACGGCGCGAGCGCTCGTCTGGCTGAACGAGCGCTATCTCTCGGAGATGCTGGGCCGCCGTCCGCAGGCCGACCCGGCGGAGGTGGTCGAGACGCTTCAGCTGATCTGGGCCCGCACCATCTACGGCGATCAGCCGACCTGAACGCAACAAGGAGAAGAGAATGAGCACTGCCCCAACCGCCGACCTGTCCGAGCTCGACGTCAGCAACCTGGAGCTGTGGCGGGGCGGCCCGCCTCACGAGATCTTCACCCAGCTGCGAGAGGAGGCGCCGCTTCACTGGTCCGACCTCGGCGACTTCGGCTGGGAGTCGGGCTTCTGGTCGGTGGTGCGCCATGAGGACGTCGCTGAAGTGGGTCGCGATTGGGAGACGTTCTCCTCATCGCGCTCGATCATCCTGGTCGACAAGCTCGAGACGGATCCCGACAAACCCGATCCGATGGACCTCGCGGCGCACATGCTGATCACCCAGGATCCACCGCGCCACGACCGCCTCAAGGCGCTCACCCAGCGGGCCTTCACTCCGAAACGGGCGCTCGACCACAGCGAGCGGATGCGCGAGATCATCAATCTCGTCTACGACCGCGCCCTGGAGGCCAACCCGGACGGTCGAGTCGACATCGTCCAGGATGTCGGAATCTACGTGCCGGCGATGGTGATCGGCGACATGCTCGGCGCGCCCCGCTCGGACGCCGAGAGGCTGGTCGACTGGACCAACCGCACCACCGCCCTCGAGGACCCCCGGATAGTCCCCGACTTCGGCGAGGTGCAGCGGGCCCTGGAGGAGTTCATCCCCTACGTGGACGCGATGATCACCGAGCGGGAGGCCAATCCCACCGATGACCTGACCACGGCCTTCATCGAGGCCGAAATCGATGGCGACCGCCTCTCCCACGAGGAGGTGCTGATGTTCTTCTTCCTGTTGATGGTCGCGGGGAACGACTCGACCCGCGCTGTCTTCACGTCGGGGATGAGGAACCTGATCGAGGATCCCGACCAGATGGAGATCGTCCGCTCGGGCGCGGTGCCCCTGGAGCAGGTGGTCGAGGAGTTCGTCCGCTATGACCCCGCCTTCTCCTACATGCGCCGCACCGCGACCCGCGACACCGAGGTCGCAGGTCAGGAGGTCAGGAAGGGGGACAAGCTCGCTCTCTGGTATGTCTCGTCGAATCGCGACGCCAAGGTCTTCGACGATCCGCAGAGCTTCGACGTACGGCGCGATCCCAATCCGCACCAGGGCTTCGGCGGCGGGGGACGCCACTTCTGCATGGGCGCCGGCCTCGCGCGTCTGGAGCTGAAGCTGTGGATCGAGGAGACGCTGCGGCGCTTCCCGCAGATCGAGCTTGCGGGCGACACTCAACGCGTCAGCTCCACCTTCCTCAACCAGTTCCAGAGCATCCCGGTAAGCCTGGGCTGAACGGACGCCCACAGATCAAAGCGCGTCTGCCAATCCTCGCTTGCTTCTCGGTGTTGATCGTCGCGGCGCCCGCCGCGGCAGCGAGCCCTGCTTTGGACCTCGCCGCCCACCCCCGCTCAGTGGTGAAGGCGTCTGGGTGAACGGGCGCAGGGCGGCGGTTCCCACCGTCCCGGGCGAGTCGCCCGGGCCGATCTCCGATCTCCTTCATCCCGGCAACAACGCGCTGCGCCTCGAGGTCTCGACGACCCTGAACAATGCGATCCGGACCGAAGGGCTGGCGGGTGACCCCGACTATGCGAGCTACTCGAGCCGGACCCTGGAGACCTCCGGGCTGATCGGCCCAGTGCGGCTGATCCCCGTCGCGATACTCCCACGATGATGGAGGCTGCCGACCTGTTCATCGTCCCCGGCTGAGCCGATGCGCGCTCCTCACCCAGGGGCCGGGCTGGCCGACCGTAGGGCTCGCCATTCACCTCGCGAACGGTGCGGCATTCGGCGCCTGCTACGCGTTCGTGGCGCCCGCATTGCCGGGCCGGCCCTGGGCCCGTGGCCTCGGCAGCGCGATGGTCGAGAACCTCGGGCTCTGGCCGCTGGTCAGGGTCACCGATCGGCTCCACCCGGCCCGTGGCCAGCTGGAGCGGTTGGCCGGAAACCGCCGCGCGCTCGCCCAGGCGACCTGGCGCCACGCGATCTTCGGGGTCGTCCTCGGCGTCACCGAGGCGCGCCTCAACCGCTCCTACTCGGGCTGAGGCTCCTCCTCTCCCGGCCATCTCCCGGTCAGCCGGGCAAAGGAGCGCCGGGCGCCGTGATCGACGAGGCCCTTGACCAGGCTGAAGATCGCGCCCTCGATCAGCAGCGCGGCGAGCAGCTTCTTCCATTCGATCTCTCGGTGCTTGGGCTTTGGGGCCTCCTCGTCGTCGATCAGCCCCCAGACTCCGTCGAAGGCCCTCTTGCCGATCATCCCTGCGAGGAGGCCCGCGACGATGCTGACTGGCGTGAACAGGATCTTCACCATGATCTTTCCTCGCTCAACCGGTGTGCTGCTCGGTGGGCTCTGAGCGCGGCTCGAGCTGGATCTCGTGCTCGGCATCGGGCGTGCCCTCCTCGATCTCGAGGCTGCGCTCTCGCTCGGCGTTCAGCTGGTGGCCGAAAAGGATTGCGAGGTTGGTGATCCACAGCCACATCAGTAGCACGACAACCCCGGCAAGGGTCCCGTAGGTCTCGTCGTAGGAGCCGAAGTTGGCTACGAAGAGGGCGAAGCCCGCAGAGACGAGGACCCATGTCCCCAGGGCGACAAGGCTGCCGGGCGTGACCCACCGGAAGCCGCGGATCTTGACGTTCGGCGAAGCGTAGTAGAGCAGCGAGACCATGGTCACGAAGAGGAGGGCCAGCACCGGCCACTTGGCGATGTCCCAGACTGTCGTCGCCGTTTTCGAGACACCGATGGGTTCGGCCACGGCCTCGACGACCGGGCCGGTCAACACCAGCCCGAGGGCGACGATCGCCATCAGCAGGATCATCGCCAGGGTGACCAGCATCTGCAGCGGTCGGAGCTTCCAGAAAGGACGGCCCTCGGGGGTCTCGTAGATCACGTTCGAGGCCCGGATGAAGGCGCCGACGTAGCCGGAGGCCGACCACAGCGCGACGAGGAGTCCGACGATCAAGGCGACCCCCGCCTCGCCGCGGTTCGAGGTGATCGACCTGATCGGGTCCGCGAAGGTCCGGGCTGCCGACCCCGGCCCGATCGAGGTGACGATGTCGGTGATCGTCGAGGTCGTCGACCTCGGGTCGCCGAACAGGCCGAGGATCGCGACCAGGGCGATCAGCGCCGGGAACAGGGAAAGCAGTCCGTAATAGGTGAGCGCCGCCGCCCAGTCGGAGAGGTTGTCCTCCCGGAACTCGCTCGCGGTGCGCCTCATGGTCGCGCCTATGCTCGTCTGCCTCCCGTCGCTCGCCATAAGTGTGATCTGCCCCGCCACTTGGCGCGATAAACGCCGGCGCTCCGCGGCGCCACCGCTTTCCGGCCGGGCCGGGCCCACATCCCAGGCACACACCCAGGTGTCAGCCACCTCGGGTGTGCGTGTCCTAGCCCCCGGGTCCCTTGTTTCCCCTGCTCGTGAGCGGTTCATTGGCCCGGACGACCGGCTCCAGTCCGACCGGGGAACATCAACCGCAGGGAGGGGTATCGATGAAGCTCAGACGCAGGATCGGAGCGGTGATCGCAGCGCTCTCGGTGCTCGCGCTCTCGGTCGGAGTGGCGAGTGCCGCGACGATCGTCGGCGACGACACCGACAACCTGCTCACCGGGACGCCGCAGGCCGACCAGATCGATGCCAAGGGAGGCAACGACACGGTCACCGCGCTGGCCGGAGCCGACCTGGTTCGCGCCGGCGAGGGCAACGACACCGTCGACGCCGGCCCCGGCAACGACCGGGTCCGCGGGGGCCCCGGCGACGACGGCGTCCGCGGCGGTGAGGGTCACGATCTGATCACCACCGGTGACGGCAACGACACGGTCTCGGGAGGCGAGAAGGCCGACGAGATCCTCGGGCAGGCCGGCGACGACCAGCTCTCGGGTGGCGATGGCCGCGACCTGCTGCGCGGTCGCGAGGGCAATGACCGCGCGATCGGAGACGATGGCGCCGACGTGATCTACGCCGGGCCGGGCGTCGATACGATCGCGGGCGCCGACGGGCCGGACAGGTTGTTCGCCCGGGCGCGGACGGACGTCTCGCAGCCGGGGGCCGACACGGTCAGCGGCGGTGACGGCGACGACCACATATACGTCCGCGACGGCGAGGCCGACCAGGTCAGCTGCGGGGACGGCCGCGACGTGGTGATCGCCGACAGCACGGACGTCATAGCTCGCAACTGCGAGCGGGTGCGGATCGGCGTTCCGAAGCCCGGCGACGACGACGGCGAGGTCGGCGCCTGACGCGACCCCGGCCGTGATCGCCGCTAGGAGGCGGGGCCGCGAGGCCTCGCCTCTTTGCGCTCAGGGGGCGAGGGCGGCGTTGCGCGCCGAGCCCGCTATCACCCGGCTGCCGATCGCCGAGCAGTCGCGGGCGAGGCCATAGCCGATCGCTCCCGCCTGGACCTGCCCGGCCGCAAGGGTCAGCTGGGCGATCGCGTTGGCGCCCTCCCGGCTTCCGGACGCCGGGGGCCCCTGGGCGATCGCGCTGGTGTAGTCGGCCGCACGGGCGAGCCCGTTTCGAAAAAGCGCCAGGTCGTGGCCGCTGACGGCAGGCGGGGTGAGCGACTCGAGGCGGCCGCTCATCGTCTCGATCACGCCAAGGTACTCCCGCGCGCGCCCTGCGGTCGAGGCACCGGGGGTCCGCGATTGCCCCTCGAGGGCGAGCCGGCAGTAGCCGTTGACCGCGCTGCGGTAGGCGGCCGGCGTGCTGGGCTCCTGCGCCGGGCCGGATGACCCCGAGGAGAAGAACCCGGTGAGAAGCAGCACGAGGATGGCCGAGCCGACCAGGGCAGCGGCCAGCGCAATCCACCACCCTGCCGGTCGTCGGCCGGAACGGGGATCATCGGCCGCGGCCGCCGACGGCGGCGGCGCTGGGACGGGCGCGGGCCCCGGCCCGTGAGGGGGCGAGGCGCCCTCGCCGGCCTCTTCCTCCGCCGGGACCAGCTCCCCCTCCATCACCAGCTCGACCAGGCGGGCGCGCTTCTGGTTGTGGGGAAGGGGCTCGACGCCGAACTTGCGGTAGAGCGCGCGCAGATGGGCCTTCACCGCGTCGACGCTGAGGAAGACCTCCGCCGCTATCTCCTGGTTCGTCGCCGGGGTCGCATAGCGGTTGCCGTCGGCCCGGGGACGACAGAGAGCGACGAGGATGGAGCGCTGGGTGTCGGTGAGGCGAACGCCGGAGAGCTCCGGGGGATCCTCCCCGTCCCTGGTCGAGCTCGCGATCGAGGGTGATTCGTCTGCCATTGCGATAGCTACAAACACCCGCGAGGGGTGTTCCTACCCCTGGGGTGCCTTGCGGCTTCCCCGCAGATCGACCTACTCTAGTCGTGGCGCACGGCGCCAGGTAGAAAGCAAGTTCAGATGAGACCGAGCAAACCCGGAAATCGCGCCCGACGGTGGATCGGCCTGGCGCTGCTGGTCGCGGCTGCGCTCACCCCTGCCCTGGCGCTTGCCCACGGAAGCTACGAAGCGGCTGCGCGGCGGCCCTCCTTCGATGGCGCCTCGCTGAAGCTGATGGGCGTCGGCGGCTACGCGACCTCGCGAAGGCACGCCGCGATCCGGGTCACCGTCTGCCTCAACAAGCGCTACGGGGGCCAGTTCTTCACAGTCCAGTGCCAGACCGACTACGACTCCGGCAAGCGGGTGAAGGCGAGGGTGAGCGTGCCCGGGTGCGTGAAGGGCGTCTGGCGGACAACGGCGGACGGCGCAGCAGTCGGTCGTGGCGGCAACTGGATCCACGAGGCGTCCGCCACCAGCCGGCGCTTCCGCTGCTAGGCAGCCTGAGAAGATCGGATATGGTCCAAGGGCTGGGGAAGTGCTCGTGTGGGGTGAGCTGAGAGGAGAAGGCAGGGTGCGACGTTCATTGGCCTTGATCGCAATCACGGGGGCGGCGCTCGCCGCGATGGCGCCGGGCGCCGCGGCGAAGGAATACGCGAGCACCGCGCTCAACATCATCCCCTCAGGTCAGCCGGGAAGCCTGCCGCCGCCCTCCGGGGCGGACTCGCAAGAGCTGATGTACGACGGGCTGACGCCGCTCTTCGACCACGTCACCAGCGGCGATCTCACCACCTACTTCAAGTCCGAGGCGTTCGGCTCGCTCGGCAGCGACGGGCCGGGCACCCCGGAGAGCGTGCCCTACCCCGGCGTGACCATCGTCCGCGACAAGTTCGACGTCCCACATGTCAAGGCGACCACGCACGCCGGCGGGGTCTGGGCCGCGGGGTGGATCGCGGCCGAAGACCGCGGCCTGCTCTTGCAACAGGCGCGCTACAACGCCCGCGTCGCGGCGATCGACGCCCCCGGACTCAGCGCCCTTGGCCTGATCTCGGGGCTGAAGAACTTCGTCCCCAGCGCCCGCACCGAGGCGGTCGTCTCCCGTCAGACCCAGGTGCTGAAGCACGCCGGCAAGGAGGGGCGGGCGGTGCTGGCCGACATCGACACCTTCATCAAGGGGATCAACGCCTACCTCGACGCCAGCGGCTCCTCCAACGCCCACTGGACCCGCAACGACGTCTACTCGCTGGACGCGCTCAAGGGTCAGTTCGTCGGCCAGGGTGGCGGCGATGAGGCGCGGCGCGCGCAGTTCCTCGGCGGCCTCGAGAAGCGGCTCGGCGCCAAGAAGGGCTTCAGCGTCTTCAACGACCTGCGCCAGTTCAAGAACGCAGGCAGCCCTACCTCGATCGACGGGCGGTTCCCCTACGGGCGGATCCCGAATCGTCATCCCGGCAGCGTCGTCCTCGACCCGGGCAGCTTCCAGCCGACCCCGGCGGCAAGGGTCGGGCGCTCCGCCGCCCCGCCCAAGGAGCCGACGCAGGCTTCCAACACCCTGATGATCACCGCAAAGCACTCGACCAACGGCCACCCGCTGATGGTCGGCGGGCCGCAGATCGGCTACTACTACCCGGGCTTCACCTACGAGATCGACATGCAGGCCCCGGGGCTCCACTGGCGCGGCGCGACCTCCGCTCCCTTCCCGGGCTACATGCTGATCGGGCGTGGCCCCGATTTCGCCACGACGCTGACCTCGGCCGATGGCGACATCATCGACCAGTACGCGGAGACGCTCTGCGGCGGCAGCGACGAGCGCTACCGCTACAAGGGCCGCTGCCGGGCGATGGGCCATTTCGACGCCGGAACCCTGAACGGCCAGCCGGTCAAGTTCCTGACGACGGTCCACGGGCCGGTGGTCGGCTACGCGACCGTGCACGGTCGCAAAGTGGCGATTGCCTCGAAGCGCTCAAGCTACGGCAAGGACGTCCTCGACCTGCTGTTCAACCGGCGGATCTCCGACGGCCAGGTGAAGAGCCCGAAGACCTTCTTCGACGCGGCGGCGAAGTCCCCCCAGACCTTCAACTCCTACTACATCGACAACAACCACATCGCCGAGTACACGAGCGGCCTGATGCCGATCCGCCCGTCCAAGGTGGATCCCGGCCTGCCGACCAAGGGCACCGGGCGATACGAATGGCGTGGCTTCCTCTCGAAGAGTCGCCACCCGCATGGCACCGACCCGCAGAACGGCAGGATCGTCAACTGGAACAACATCGTCGCTCACGGCTTCGGCGCGGCCGACAACAACTGGGGCGGGAATGGCTCCGCCGCGCGGGTTGATCTGCTCAACCACAACCTCGACCGGCTCCGCAAGAACGGCAAGTGGAGCCTGGCGACGGTGACCTCGGCGATGAATGCCTCGGCGACCCAGGACGTGAGGGCGATCGACACCGTGCCGCTGCTGACGAAGCTGCTGAAGGGATCGACGGCGCCGAATCCCCAGGCCCAGCAGATGCTCGATCTGCTGGTCGCCTGGCGCCAGCACGGCGGCAACCGCCTCGACCTCAACCTCGACGGCAAGATCGATGATCCGGGGGCGGCGATCATGGATGGAGCCTGGCCGCTGATCGCCAACGCAGCGATGAAGCCGCTGATCGGCCCCCAGCTCGACGAGCTGAACTCGCTGTTCTCGCGATTCGACCAGCCGCCCAGCGGTCAGTACAACGGCTGGTATCAGTATTTCCAGCGTGACATCGGCCGCCTCGTCGGCGCCCGCGTCCCGCAGCCGTTCTCCAACCGCTACTGCGGCCACGGCGGCAAGACCGCCTGCCAGAAGGCGATCTGGGACGCGATTGCCCAGGCCGGGGCCGAGCTCACCATCACCTACGGGAGCTCCGACCCGAGCACCTGGCGGGCCGATGCGACGGCTGAGCGGATCCACTTCGCTCCCGGCCTGGTCCCGTGGACGATGCGCTACACCAATCGGCCGACCGGGATCCAGCAGGTGATCTCCTTCAACAGGCACCGGTGAGGACGCGGGCGCCGATCGCGCTGCTCGCCGCCCTGTGCGGGCTGCTCGCCTGCGTCCCGGCAGCGAACGCGAGGCCCGGCCCGAAGCTGCGAGTTCCGCAGCAGAAGCTGGCCGCCTCCTTCCACTGCCACGGGCCGGCGATCCGCGACGCCGCGAAGGTCCCGGTCATGCTCGTCACCGGCACCGGCGCCACCGGCGAGCAGGCCTACGGGATCGGCAAGCCCGCCTTCGACGCCTTCGGGCACCCGGTCTGCGACGTCGACTTCCCCGACTTCACCACCGCCGACATCCAGGTCTCGGTCCAGTACCTGGTCTACGGCATCCGCCGCGAGGCGAGGCTCGCCGGGCGCAAGGTGGCGGTGATCGGGATCAGCCAGGGGGGCCTGCTGCCCCGGTTCGCGCTCACCTACTGGCCCGGGCTGCGCTCCAAAGTCAGCGACGTGCTCGCCGCCGCCGGAACCCAGCACGGATCGACGATCGGCCTCGGCAGCTGCTCGGCGATCTCGCCCTGCCCGCCGGCAGACTGGCAGCAGCAGGCCGGCTCGCACCTGCTGAACGCGCTCAATCGCCAGCCCGACGAATCGCCCGGGAAGAGGGTCGGCTGGACCACGGTGCGCTCGCTCACCGACGAGACCGTGCAGCCGCAGGGCGGCAAGCATCCGACCTCGGCCCTGAAGGGGGCGACCAACATCCTGATCCAGAAGGTCTGCCCGGGCCGCAAGGTCACCCATATCGGCACCGCGCTCGACTCGGTGACCTTCGCCGCCTTCGCCGACGCGATACGCCACCCCGGGCCCGCCGAGGTGGCGCGCCTGCCCGCCGGCGTCTGCTCGCACCCCTACGCCCCCGGCCTCGACGAGTCCACGACCACCGCGCTTCTCGGCGCCGCCGGGGGCCTGGTCAGCTCTCAGATCGCGATGTCCCCCAAGGTCCGACACGAACCACCGGTGCGCGCCTACGTGAAGCGACTCCCCTAGCTGCGGTCAAACCGCAGCAGGTACCGGCCTGACTACGGATGCGGCGGGCCCGGCGAGCAGATCCAATAGGTGGGTGGAAGCACTCGAGGCCGAGATCCCCGGCGGACCATTTACGGTCCTGATCGCCGGCGGTGGCGTGGCCGGGGCGGAGGCGCTTCTCTGCCTCCGAGAGCTGGTCGGTGCCGCCGCCTCGGTGGCGCTGATCTCGGCCGAGCCCGAGCTCACCTACAGGCCCCTCAGCCCGGCCGAGCCGTTCGAGCTCGGCGAGGTGCGGGGGTGGAGTCTCGAGCGGCTCGCCTCCGATCACGGCGCGGAGTTCCGCCAGGACCGCCTCACCGCCGTCAACCCGGAACAGCGGACGATCCTCACCGAGTCCGGGATCGAGCTGAGCTATGAGGCGCTGCTGATCGCGATCGGGGTCCGCCAGGCGGAGGAGCTGGCGGGCGCTCTGACCTACGGCGGCCCCGGCGCCAACCAGGCCTATCGGGAGCTGCTCTCCGAGCTGGAGGCCGGCGAGGCGCGGAGGCTCGCATTCGCCGTCCCCGCCTCGGTCCGCTGGGCGCTGCCGCTCTACGAGCTGGCCCTGCTGACCGTCGACCACCTCGGCCGGCGAGGTGTCGAGGGGGTGGAGCTGACAGTCGTCTCCCCGGAGGCCAAGCCGCTGGAGATGTTCGGACGCCGGGCCAGCGAATCGATCTCCGCGCTCCTCGCCAGCGCTGAGATCGGCTTCCGCGGCTCCTCGGCGCCGAGTGCGGTGGAGGACGGACAACTTGTCATCGCCAGCGGGGAGCGGCTGGTGGCCGAGCGCGTCGTGGCGCTGCCGCGGCTCGAGGTGGCGCCGATCCCCGGCCTGCCGCAGGGGCCGCGGGGCTTCATCGGCACGGACCCCTTCATGAGGGTCGAGGGTCTGCCCCGGGTCCTCGCGGCCGGCGATGCGACCTGGTTCCCCGTCAAGCAGGGCGGGCTCGCAGCTCAGCAGGCCGACGTCGCCGCGACCTCGATCGCATCGCTGATCAACCCGGAGATCGGCAGGACGCCCTTCCGGCCGATCCTCCGCGCGGCGCTCCTCACCGCTGACGGGCCGCAATACCTGAGGTCCTCGGTCGGCGATCGCGACGGGTCTTCGGCGAGCGGCTTCGCGCCCCTCTGGTGGCCGCCGGGCAAGATCGCCGCCCGTTACCTGGCTCCGTACCTGGCCGCCGCGGGGGGGCTGGATCCCGCCCCGCCGCTCACCGACCTGCCGGCGCTGCATGGTGAGGATCGCGAGCAGAGCGCCCGCGATCACCAGGAGGCGTTGGAGCTCGCCCTGAACGCCGCCGACGCCGACGCCCGCTGGCGCGACTACCGCACGGCGCTGCGCTGGCTCGAGGTTGCCGAGCAGCTCAACCTGACGCTGCCGCCCGGTTACGCTCGCAGGCGCCGCGAGTGGGAGGAGGCCCTCGAGCAGGCCGAGTCGACCTAGCCGCGGATCATCGTTTCTTGGGTTGACGGCGGTTTATCGTGGGATTAGTTTGGCGTGTAGGTTTCCGGAGTTGGCAAAGGGCAAACGGGCAGGGAAACGGATTCGCCGACTTTCGGGATCCGTGAACCCCCGGAAAGGATCCAGATGAAGAAGCTGATCAGGCGAGCCCATCCCGGCAGGGTGGCCATCGTCTGCATGTTGGCGGGGCTGCTGGCGCTGGGCGCGATTGCCGCCACCAGCGCGACCGGCTCCACCGGCTCCACCGGCTCTGCGAGCAGGGCGCACACGAAGACCGTCTACATCAAGCTCCGCCACAATGGTCTGCCGCACTTCGTCGCGCCGAAGACGATCAGGGACGGCGACACCCTGCGGATCGTCAACAAGACGAGCGCCAAGGCGATCGGGCCGCACACCTTCTCGATGGTCGCCCGCAAGGACATCCCGCGGACCAAGCCGCAGCGCAAGAAGTGCTTCACGCCGCATCACATCTGCTTCGCGGTGGCGATCTGGCACGGCGTCAAGGGACCTAACTCGCCGCCGACGATCAACCCGGTGGAGGCGGGCCCCGCCGGCTGGAGCACGGAGGGGACACTGAAGCGCACTGGGGATTCATGGTTCACGGGCGCCAAGAAGAACGCCTCCTTCGAGCAGGAGGTCACCTTCGACCCGACCAAGGGTCAGAAGCGGCTCTCGTTCATATGCGCGATCCATCCCTGGATGCACGACTCGATCAAGGTGCTGCCTTAAGCGGCGACGCCTCGGATCCGGCCCGGGAGGCCCGCCGGTTCGGCCGGCGGGCCTTCCTCGGCGCGCTCGGCGGGGGAGCGCTGGCGCTGCTGCTGCCGCTGCGGGTGCGGCCGGGCAGCATCTTCCCCGAGGCGGCTGCGCCGGCGCTTGCGGCGCAGCGCTTCCGGCGCAAGCTGCCGATCCCGCGGACCCTGCGCGGCGCCGAGCTGCGGATCCCGATCCGCGAGGCCGGGGTGCGGATACTCCCGGGCCGCAAGACGCGGATGTGGACCTACGGGGGCACCTTCCCCGGCCCGACGATCCGTCGCCGGGCCGGCGAGCAGACCAAGGTCACCTTCGTCCACAAGCTGCCGAAGAAGGCGGGCGAGCTCACGGTGCACCTGCATGGCGGCCACAACCGCTCCGAGTTCGACGGGCAGCCGGGGGGACTGACCGCGCTGCACCGCTTCTCGCTGTATTGCCGCATCCCGGCCGGGCTCACCAAGCGCCAGTCCGGGAACGACCTGCTTCTTCGCCCGGGGAGATCGAAGACCTACACCTACGACCTGATCGAGGACGGCGCTCCGGAGCGAGCCGCGTTCCAGTGGTACCACGACCACCGCCTCGATCACACCGGGCGAAACATCTGGAAGGGGCTCGCGGGGATGTGGATCATCGAGGACGACCTCGAGGACTCCCTCGACCTGCCCTCCGGAAGCCGTGACATCCCGCTGCTGATCGCGGATCGCTCGCTCGACCGCCGCAACCAGCTGACCAACCCGTTCACCAACCGACAGCCCCCGGACGATGGCGTCACCGGCTCGCTCGTCCTCGTCAACGGAGCCCACCGGCCCCATCATCCGGTCAGCGCCCGCCGCTACCGGCTGCGGATCCTCAACGTCTCGAACTTCCGCAGCTACAACCTCGCCCTCTCCAACGGAGCCCGAATGGTGCAGGTCGCCAGCGACAGCGGGCTGATGCCGAGGCCGGTGAAGCGGCGCCAGGTGCTGCTGGGCCCTGCCGAGAGGGCTGAGGTGATCGTCGATTTCTCGAGCGCCGCCGGACGGTCGGTGGTGCTGGAGAGCGTCAGGCGCCACGACGGCGAGAACTCGCTCGGCTCGCGTCCCTACCGCGGGCCGCTGATGCAGTTCCGGGTCGGCGCCAGGCGCAGGGACACGACCCGCATCCCGCGCAGTTTGCGCCCGCTGCCCGACTGGACCAAGGACGCGAAGAAGGCGCCTGATCGCAGCTGGGTGATCACGCTCGGCGGGGCGTTCTTCCCGACCTGGGAGATCAACGGCAAAACCTTCGACCCGGGGCGAGCCGACGCTCATCCCGTGCTCGGCACCACCGAGACCTGGCAGATCACGAACAAGACGAAGGTCACCCACATCTTCCACCTGCATCACACCGACTGGTACCTGCTGGCCCGCAACGGCAAGCCGCCGAAGCCCTGGGAGGACTGCCTCAAGGAGACCTTCTTCGTCGAGCCCGGCGACACGATTCGCGTCGCGGGGCACTTCAGCGATTTCGTCGGCAAGTACGTGATCCACTGCCACATGCTCGACCACGAGGACCACGGGCTGATGACCCAGTACGACGTGGTCGCGACGCAGGCGCTGCAGCCCACCGGCGATGAGGTGGCGCGCCGGCGCCGCGGCGAGATCCCCGCTCTCTCGGCCCCCATTTCGCTGGGGTTGCCCGACTCGATCAATCCCGGTGCCGCCGCGGTCGAGTTCACTCCCCAAGCCCCGGCCGGGGAGCGGCTGAGCCGCCTCGCCCTCGCCGTCAACGGCGAGGACCGGCTCTCGCTCGAGGGCGCCGAGATCGGCCGGCCCGTGGCGATGCCGCGCGCGGCGGGGCCCCTGACCCGGGTGACCGCGGTCGCCCAGACCGTCGACGGCCGCCTCCTGGGCGCCACGCGCGACTACCTCGCCGACCTCTAGACTCGCACCAAGATACGGCCGGTGGTCAAGGGAAGTCCGGTGAGAAGCCGGCGCGGTCCCGCCACTGTGACCGGGTGAAGGCCGTCGCGGGCCCGAGAGGGCCGGCCACTGGGGACGACACGGACTCCCTGGGAAGGCGCGGCGGCGACCCCGGAAGCCAGGAGACCTGTCCCCGGCCGAGCCAACGACGACCCTCGAGGAAGGGGTGGCTTGATGCTCAGATCAACTCGTTTCCGGCTGCTGGCGCCGAGCGCGCTGGGCGGCCTCCTGGTCCTGCTCGTCGCCGCCACGGCCGCGGCGAAGACGGTTCCCGTCGAGCTGCGCGTGCTGACCGTCGAAGGAAAGGTGCTCGCCGACCAGCGCCAGTACACGGGGGCGGTGAGGATTCGCACCGACCACGGCGCCGACTGCTTCGGCACCGGAACCGGCGGCAGCGGCAAGCGGGTCGCGGTCCCGGGCGCCACGGCGCTCGGCGCGCTTCGCGATGCGTCGGAGTTCGACGCAGGCCTGAGGCCACTCTCGGTGACCGACTACGACTTCGGGTTCCCCGGTCTCGGGCTATGCGGGATCGGCTCCCAGCGCGCCCATGGCTCCCAGTTCTGGTTCCTCAAGGTCAACCACCGCAATCCCCAGATCTCCGGAGATCAGGCGAAGGTGCATAGCGGCAACTCGGTCATCTGGTACCTGATCCCGTTCTCGAAGTGCGACCCCTCGCCCCCTTACTTCTGCCCGCCCGAGCTGGTGCTGCGGGCCCCGGTCAGGGCCGAGCCGGGGGTTCCGTTCGGCGTCCACGTCGTCAGCATCAACGACGCGGGCAAGACGAGCCCGGCCGCCAACGTCAAGGTCGGCGGGGCCGACCTGCCGACCGATGCCCAGGGCAACACCCAGGTGGCGCTGACCGGCAGCCGGCACATCCGGGCGGTGGGCAAGAACAAGATCCCCTCGCCCCCGATGCTCGTCTGCGTCGACGCCGATCCCTCCGCCTGCCCCTCGAAGCGTGGCGAGAGCATCTACGGGAGCTCCGGTGCCGACCGGATGGCCGGCACTCCGGGCCCGGACCGGATCTGGGCCCGCGGCGGCGCCGACCGGGTCAACTCGCGTGGCGGCGGGCCGGACCGGGTGGACTGCGGCCCCGGCCGCGACACCGCCCTGCTCGGACCGGGGGACACGGCGCGCCGCTGCGAGAGGGAGGCCCGCAGAGGGTGAGGAAGGGCCGATTCGCGGCGCTCGCCGTGGCGCTGGCCGCGGCGCCGGCCTGCGGGGGGTGCGGGCTCGGTGCCGGCAGCGGAGTCGGCTCGGTCGACTACACGGTCACCCGCGACTACGGGCGCACAGTGGTCCTCGACAAGCGGATCGGCGATGTCAAGGAATCCGACACGGTGATCCGGCTGCTCGACCGCAACGCCACGATCTCCACCCGCTACGGCGGCGGCTTCGTCCAGTCGATCGACGGCACTGCCGGCGGCAGCAGCGGCGGGCGCTACCTCGACTGGTTCTTCTACGTCGACGGGGTCGAGTCACCCGAGGGAGCGGCGGACCGCACCCTCGAAGGCGGCGACCGGGTCTGGTGGGACTACCGCGACTGGACCGCGGCGATGCACGTCCCCGCGGTGGTCGGCTCCTGGCCGCAGCCCTTCGCCGGCGGCTACGACGGCAGGCGACATCCGGTCAGGGTCGAGTGCCGGGGCGGGGGAGGGGCCTGTGCCATCGTCCGCGGCAGGGTCGCCGCGGCGGCCTCAGCCGGGACCGGCAGGGCCTCCGGGGAGCCGATCACGGTTCTGGTCGGCCCCTGGAGGCGGCTGCGATCCGATCCGACCGCCGCCCGGGTGGAGCAGGGGCCCCAGACGAGCGGCGTGTTCGCCGGCTTCGAGCGGCGCCCGGGTGGGTACGTGCTCCGCGCTCTCGATCAGACCGGCCGGCCCGTGCGCGAGCTCGCGGCGGGGACGGGCCTTGTCGCCGCCACCCGCAGCTACGACTCGCCGCCGCTCTGGTTGGTGACCGGGACCGACCGCCAGGGTGTCCGCGCCGCCGCGAGGCTGCTGGGCGGGGCCGAGCTTCGCAACCGCTACGCGGTCGCCACCCGGGGCGACTCGGCGATCGGCCTGCCGCTGCGATGAGGTCGGCGCTCTCCTACACGCCGCGGCCGGGGATCCTCCAGTCCGCGGCGCCCGGAGCGGCGATCGCCTACCTCGGCGCGCTGGTGGTGGTCGCCTTCCTCTACTCGAGCCCGCTGGTGCTGGCCGCGACCGGGATCGCGGCGGCGCTCGCCGGGATCCTGGCCGGCGCCGGCGCCGCGGTCAGGGTCGCCGCGAGGATGGGCCTGACGCTTGCTCTCCTGATCGTCGCGGTCAACGGGCTGGTCACCGACCGCGGCGACACGGTCCTGGCGCGGCTCGGCGATTGGCCGCTGCTCGGCCAGGTCAACGTCACGGCGGAGGCGCTCGCCGCCGGCGCGGTGATCGGCCTGCGGGCGGCGGTGGTGATGGTCGCCCTGGCGGTCTATTCCGCATGCGTCGACCCCGACCTCGTCCTGCGGTCGCTGCGTCCGCTCGCCCGGCGCTCGGCGCTGACCGCGACGCTGATCTCGCGGATGGTGCCGCTCGCGGCTGCCGACGGAGCCCGGCTGCGCGAGGCGGCCGCTCTGCGCGGCCCGGGAGCGGCTCCGGTGGGGCGCGGCCCGCTGGCGCGCAGGCTTCTCGCCGGCACCCTCGACCGGGCGGTGGACGCCGCCGCCTCGCTGGAGCTGCGCGGCTATGGCCTCGAGCGCGCCACCACCCGCCGCCGGGTGCGCTCGCGCCACGACCGTCGCCTCTGCCTTGCCGGGCTCGCGCTGATCAGCGCGGCGCTCGCCGGGAAGCTCGCGGGCGCCGACGGCTTCAGCGCCTATCCGTCGCTCGAGGTCTCGGGCTCTGCTTCGACGGTGGTGCTCTCGCTCATCGTCCTCTCCAGCGGCCTGGCTCCCTGGCGGCGTCGCCCCCGCGCCCGCCTCCGAGTGCGACGGGAGGCGGTGCGTGCCTGAGCTGGCGGCCCGAGCGGGTGTTTCCCCGGCGCTGGCAGTCCAGCGGCTCACCTATGCCTACCCGCGGGCGACCGGCGCGGCGCTCGAGCGGGTCTCGGTCGAGCTGGCCGCGGGCGAGTTCGCGATTCTCGCCGGAAGCTCGGCGAGCGGCAAGACGACGCTGCTTCGCGCCGCCTGCGGCCTCGTTCCGCATTTCCACGGCGGAGAGCTGTCCGGATCGGTGGAGGTGGCCGGGCTCGACGCCGTCGAGGCGGGCCCGGCCGTGCTTGCCGGCACCGTCGGCTACGTCGCCCAGGACCCCGAGGCCCAGGTGGTCTCGACCACGGTCGCCGCCGAGATCGAGCTGCCGCTCGAGCTCAGGGGGGAGACGCCGGCGGCGCGCTCGCGGGCGGTCGAGGAGGTCGCCCTGGCGCTGGCGATCCCGCACCTGCTCGGGCGCACCGTCGACACCCTCTCCGGCGGGGAGCTGCAGCGGGTCGCCCTGGCCGCGGCGCTGGTCACCCGGCCCTCGCTGGTCCTGCTCGACGAGCCGACCTCGCAGCTCGATCCCGTTGCCGGCGACGAGCTGGTCTGGCTGCTGCGCCGGCTCAACGAGGAGTGGGGTGTCGCGGTGATGCTCGCCGAGCACCGGCTCGAGCGCTGCCTCGCCGCCGCCGACCGGGTGATTGCGATGGACTCGGGGTCGGTCGCCTTCGACGGCGTCCCGGGGGATTTTCTCGCCTGGGCGATCGACTCCGAGCCGGTGCTGGCGACACCAGCCGCTCGAATGTTCTCGCTGGCCGGGATCGAGCCGCTTCCCGTCGGCGTCCGGGCTGCGCGTCAGGTGCTCTCCGATACCGGTCGCGCACCGGCGATCTCCGGACACGCTCCCCGCTCGCACTCGAGCAAGCCGAGCCAGCCGCTCGCACTCACCGCCAAGGATGTCTGGGTGGAGCTGGACGCAGGAGATGCATTGCGGGACGTGCTCCGCGGGGTCTCGCTGAGGCTGGGGCGGGGGGAGCGGGTGGCGCTGATGGGCCGAAACGGGGCCGGGAAGAGCACCCTGCTTCGGACCGCCGCCGGATTGATCGATCCGGTGCGAGGACGGACCGAGGTCGCGGGCGAGATGGCGCTGCTCACCCAGAGCCCCGGCGACTACCTGGTTCGCGAGCGGGTCGGGGACGAGCTGCCGGGCGCCGCCGGCCGGGAGGCGTTGGAGCTGGTCGGCCTGGGCCATGCTGCGGAGGCGGACCCGCGCGATCTCTCCGGAGGCGAGCGCCAGCGGCTGGCGCTGGCGATCGCCCTTGCGGGGCGCACCACAGATCGGGTGGTGCCCGGGGTGGTCGCCCTCGACGAGCCGACCCGGGGAATGGACCGGGCACGCCGCGACGACCTCGTCGCGCTGATCGGCGACCTCTCGTCCCGGGGAGCTGCGGTGATCGTCGCCACCCATGACGTCGAGTTCGCGGCCAGCTTCGCGGAGCGGGTGGTTCTGCTCGGCGACGGTGTGGTTATCGCCGACGGAGCCGCCGGGGAGATCCTCTCCGGGGGCTGGTACTTCGCCACCGAGGTGGCGAGGGTGCTCGACCTGCCCGGGGTGATCACCCCGGAACGGGGCGCGGCGGTGCTGGCCGAGGAGCGGCGTTGAGCTGGGAGGCCTGGAGCTTCGTCGTCGTGGGCGCGGTCCTGCTGGGCGGCTTCGCCTGGTATGAGCGCTCCCGGCCTCCATCGCAGGTAGTCGCACTGGTCGCGGCGCTGGCGGCGCTGGCAGTCGCCGGGCGCCTCGCCTTCGCGGCGATCCCCAACGTGGTCGCCACCACCGACATCGCGATCTTCTCCGGATACGCGATCGGCCCGGCGCCGGGGTTCGCCGTCGGTGCGCTGGCCGGCCTGGTCTCCAACTTCTGGCTCGGACAGGGTCCCTGGACCCCTTGGCAGATGGCCGGCTGGGGGTTGTGCGGAGTTTTCGGCGCGCTCTTGGCCTGGCGCGGGGCCCGCATGGGGCGGATCGGCCTGGCGATCGCCTGCGGCTTCGCAGGGGTCGCGTTCGGGGCGTTGATGAACTTCTCGCTGATGGCGAGCTACGGGGGCGAGCTGACCCTCGACCGCTTCGCGGCGCTCGAGGTCAGGGCGATCCCATTCGACGCCGCCCACGCGATCGGCAACATCACCCTGGCGCTGATCGCAGGCCCGGCGATGGTGAGGATGCTGGTCCGGTTCAGGGAGCGCTTCGAGTGGAGGAGGCAGGCAGCCGCCGCAGATGCGGGCCGAGCCGGCGGCCTCCGCGGCGGCCTCGCGACGATGCTGGTGCTCGCCCTCGCGATCGGGGCACTCTCCGTCCCGGCCGCGCGCGCGGCCAGCCGGGCGGAGGGGCTCTCCTGGCTCGCCGCGGCCCAGAATCGCGACGGTGGCTTCCCGTCCTCGCCCGGCGGGGACTCGAGCGTCTCGATCACCGGCTGGGCGATGCTCGGGCTGGAGGCGGCGCGGCGGAACCCGCTCGACCTCGAGCGGCGGGGAAGGACCCCGGTCGACTTCCTGCGGCGCAACTCGGGGGCGATCGGCAGCAGCGGCGACCTCGCCAAGACGATCCTCGCCCTCCAGGGCGCCGGGCTCAATCCCCGCCGCTTCGCGGGGCGAAACCTGGTTGCCCAGCTGCGCCGCCGGCGCCGGGCGAACGGCTCCTTCGATAACTGGCCCAACGCCACCGCCTTCGCGGTGCTCGCCCTGCGCGCTGCGGGCGGGCGGAGGGCCCGGCTGGCAAGATCGCTCCGCTGGCTGCGCCGGGCCCAGAACCGGGACGGAGGATGGGGGGTCGTGCCCGGCGCGCCAAGTGACCCGGACTCGACCGGCGCGGTGCTACAGGCGCTCAGCGCCCGCCGCAGCGTCCACCGGGCGATCCGCTACCTGAACCGCGCCCAGGTGGCCGGGGGCGGCTTTCGCCTCGGCGGCTCGGGCGTCGTCAACTCCCAATCGACCGCCTGGGCGGCCCAGGGAATGCTGGCGGCGGGGGTGCGGCCGCGCCGCATCCGCGCAGGCGGCCGCGACGCTCTCGATTACCTCGCTGCGAGGCAGTCGGGCGACGGCCACTACCGCTACTCGAGGCACAGCGACCAGACGCCGGTCTGGGTGACGGCCCAGGCCCTGGTCCCGCTATACGGAAAGACCTACCCGCTGAAGCCGGTGCCGAGAAGAGCAAGCTCAAAAAGCCAACACCGCGGCCATCACGGCTCAGGGGCCTCGCAAACGCCGCCAAGCCCTCCTCCATCGGGGCCACCGCCGGCCTCGATCCCGCCGACAGTGTCGACCCGGGCGCATGACCACGGCGGTGCCGGCGCCCCTCTCCACCGCACTCAGCATGAGCGCGCCGGCAAGGCCAACGGAGACCAGGAGCCTTCCTCGCGCGAAGTGCGCGGGGGAGAGGGGTCCGGCACCGCCCATGGCGAGGCCCCCGAATCTAAGACCGTCAGCGGTAAGCAGACCTCGGCGGAGACCAAACCTGCCGGCGGTGAGGGCCTGGCGGTGCCCGTCGGGATCGCCCTCGCAGCCGCGGCCGTGGTGACGGCGCTCTGGTGGCTCCTGCGCCGCCGCCAGGTGTAGCTAAGTCGGTCGGCCCCGATACGCTCGTCCCCCGTGGAGGTCGAGACCGCGATCCGCACCCGTCGAACGCACAAGGCGTTCGCGCCAGAGCCGATCTCGCGGCATGACCTCGAGCAGTTGCTCGACCTGGCGCGCTGGGCGCCAAACCACCATCTCACGGCGCCCTGGCGATTTCGCGTCGTCGGCCCGGGGGCGCTCGACCGGCTGAAGTCGGCGGCCGGCCCGGAGGGAGCGGCGAAGCTCGACCGCGCTCCCACCCTGATCGTCGCCTCCTGCGAGCTGAGCGGAGACCCGGTTCAGGACGAGGAGGACCTGCACGCCACCGCCGTCGCCTCCTACATCGTCCTGCTGGCAGCGCACGGGCGGGGGATCGCCGGCTACTGGAGGACTCCCGGGTTCCTGCGCTCCGACGAGGGCCGTCGCGCGATCGGCCTCGGCGCAGGCGAGCGCTTCGTCGGTCTGATCCATCTTGGCCGGGCGCGCCAGCAGCCCAAGCCGCCCGAGCGACCCCCGGCCTCGGCCGCGGTCACCTATCTGGACTGATGCTCTCGCGGGCGCAGGCAATCGAGGCGATCGCGGGAGAGCGCTTCGAGGTGGTGGTGATCGGCGGCGGGATCACCGGCGCGGGGGTCGCCCTTGACGCCGCCTCGCGCGGCTACTCGGTCGCCCTGCTGGAGCGCGACGACTACGCCTTCGGAACCTCGAGCCGCTCCTCGAAGATGGTCCACGGCGGCCTGCGCTATCTGCAGAACTTCGACCTAGGACTGGTCCGCGAGGCGCTGCTCGAGCGCCAGCTGATGGTCCAGCTGGCGCCGCACCTCGTCTACCCGACTCCCTTCCTGGTGCCGGCGCTCGGCGAGGATCGGCGCGATCGCAAGATCGGCCTCGGCCTCAACATGTACGACGTGATGGCGACCACCCGGGTCGGTCGCAGCCGGCGCGAGATGCGCTCCTCGAAGGACGGGGATGAGGACTACTTCTGGTCGCCGGAGCGCCACCGCACGATCGAGGGCGAGGAGGTGGCCGAGATGGTCCCCGCGCTGGGCGACCGGCACCCGACCGCCGCCTACCTCTTCTACGACTGCCAGACCGACGACTCCAGGCTGGTGCTGACGATCCTCGGCGAGGCGGGGCGCTACGGCGCGGTGATGCTGAACGGGGCCGGGGTCACCGAGGTGCTGGAGCGCTCGGGGCGCGCCGGCGGAGTGGCCTTCACCGAGGCCGAGAGTGGCGAGCGGATCGAGGTCGAGGCCGAGAACGTAGTCAACGCGACCGGCGTCTGGGCGGATCAGCTGCGGCCGGAGGAAGTCGTCGACGAGGAGGACGTGCCGCGAATCTCCCCGAGCCGCGGCAGCCACGTGATCGTCGACAGCGAGCGTCTGCCGATGGGGGAGGCCGCCTGCGTCGTCCCGGCGGGCGAGGGCCGGGCGATCTTCGCCCTGCCCTGGTACGGGCGCACGCTGATCGGCACGACCGACAACGACTATGACGGGGACATCGCGCACCCGCAGCCGGCGCAGGACGACATCGGCTACCTGCTCGAGGCGATCAACTCATTCTTCGCAACCTCGCTGAGCGAATCCGACATCAGCGGCGCCTACGCGGGGGTGCGGCCGCTGATCTCTACCGGCGACCCGCGCAAGTCGGTCGACATCTCGCGGCGGGCGGAGCTTTATGAGACTTCCTCGGGAATGTTGACGATCACCGGCGGCAAGCTGACGACCTGGCGGCGGATGGCCAAGCAGACCGTCGATCGCCTGGTCGAGCGTGAGGGCCGCGAGGCGCCCTGCTCGACCGCGGAGATCCCGCTCGGGATGGAGGCCGGGCCAGACGATCTCGAAGCGCCGCCCGGGGTGGGGGAGGAGGCGGTGCGCCAGCTCGCCTTCCGCTACGGGCACGCAGCGCGCGACGTCCTCGCACTGGCCCGCGAGCACCCCCACCTGGCGGAGCCGATCGTCGAAGGGCGACCGGACCTCCTGGCCGAGGCGGCGATCGCTGCCCGGCACGAGCAGGCCCGCGAGGTGGCCGACGTGATCCTGCGCCGCACCCGCCTCGGCCTGCTCGCCGCCTCGCAGCTTCGGGGCGCGGAATCGGTGCGTCCCGTGGCTGAGGCGATGGGCGCGGAGCTGGGCTGGTCGGAGTCGCGGATGGCCGCCGAGGCGGAGGCCTGGCCCGCGGTGGCGGCCGAGGAGGGCATCGACCCGGCAAAGGGCCGCGGGATCGGGGCGGCGGGCTGATGCGGGTCCTCGTCACGGGCGCGAGCGGGTTCCTCGGGGGCGCGGTCTGCGGCGAGCTGAGCAAGCGGGGGCACGAGCCCGTTGCGCTCGTCCGGCGCCCTGGCTCCGGGCCGGGCGGGATCGAGGAGGTGCACGGCGATCTGGCCGAACAGGGGGCCCTGCGGGCGGCGCTCGAATCCGCGCGGCCGGAGGTGGTCGTCCACCTGGCGGCGGAGATCGCATCGCAGCGCGATGAGAAGCGGATCGAGGAGGTCAACGTCGGGGGCACACGGCGCCTCCTGGATGCAGCCGAGGCGTTGGGGGTGCGGCGCGTCGTCTTCGCCTCGACGGTGGTCACCGGCGACGCCCACGGGTCCCTGCTCGAGGAGACGAACGCGCTTCCGGTCGAGACTGCGTACGGGCGCTCCAAGCAGGAGGGCGAGCGCCTGCTCTCCGAGTCCTCGCTGGAGGGCGTCATCCTGCGGCCATCCCACGTCTACGGCCCGGGCGGGTGGTTCGAGAGCGAGTTCCTCGCCCGGCTGCGGGCACCGGGGCGCTTCGCGGTGATCGGCGACGGCCGCAACCTCTGGGACGTCGTCCGTGACGTCGACGTCGCCGCGGCCTTCGGATTGGCGGTGGACGAAGCAGCGCCGGGATCCACCTATCACGTAGTCGACGACGAGCCGATCGCCTACGGCGACTTCGTCGCCCTGATCGCGGCGGAGATCGGCGCCCGCCCGCCGCGCCGGGTGCCGGCATGGTTGGCCCGGATCGTCGCCGGAGGCGACCCGGTGAGGGCCGTGACCCGCTCGGCGCGGTCATCCAACGCGCTGATCAAGCAGGAGCTGGGATGGGCGCCCGAGTTCCCCACGGCCGAGCGCGGGATCCGGGACGCGGTCGCGGTGATGGCCAGTTGAAATATCCTGCCGGCTCGATGACCTGGGAAGAGCTGGAGTCCAAGCACATCGCCGAGTTGCACGCGCTCGCGGCGGAGGCGGGGGTGCCCCGCTACCGCGGGATGCGACGCGAGCAGCTGGTCGAAGCGCTGCTCGGCGACGAGGAGCCCGGCGAGGACGAGGGGGAGGCGCCGCGGCCGGCCCGCCGTCGCCGGCGCGGTCGCCGCGCCCGGGCGGAATCAGCAGAGCCCCCGGCCGAAGACGAAGCGGCGGAGGGGGAGGAGGTTGCCGGGGTGATCGACATCGTCGCCCAGGGTCACGGCTTCCTCAGGCTCGACGGGCTCGACCCAAGACCTGGTGACGTCTACATCTCCGCCTCCCAGATCAGGCGCTGTGAGCTGCGCGCCGGAGACGAGGTCAGCGGCCCGGTCCGCGGGCCGCGGCGAGGCGAGCGCCACCGCGCCCTGATCAAGGTCGACCGGGTGAACGGCGCCGAGCCCAGCGAGGAGCGGAGAACCGATTTCGAGGAGCTTATCCCGGTCGCGCCCCACCGCAGGATCGCGCTCGAGATCGATCCCTCTGATGTTCTCGTGCGGGCGGCGGACCTGCTGGCGCCGCTCGCCTACGGGCAGCGGGTGCTGGTGCGGGCGGCGCCGCGCTCCGGGCGGACGACCCTGCTGCGCGGTCTGGTCGAGGCGATCTCCGCGGCAACCGGGCCCCCGAGGATCGTCGTCCTCCTGGTCGACGAGCGCCCCGAGGAGATCACCGAGTGGAGGCGCCAGGCGGGTAAGGCGGAGATCGCCGCCGCCGCGGCCGACCTCGAGCCGGCCGACCAGGTCCGTCATGCGGAGCTCGCGGTGGCGCGGGCGAAGCGGCGGGCCGAGTCCGGCGAGGACGTCGTGCTTATCGTCGATTCCCTCACCCGACTGGGGGTCGCCTACGGGGATCCCGCCGCGGTGAAGCCGGTGTTCGGGGCCGGGCGGGAGACCGAGGACGCCGCCGCCGGCTCGCTCACCGTGATCGCCACCGTCCTCAGCGGGACCGAGGACTCAGACGATGCCCTTGCCGCGGTTGAGACGACCGAGAACGTGCTGATCGCGCTCGACGCGGGCCTCGCCGCCGCCGGGATCGTCCCGGCACTAGACGTCGCCGCCTGCGCGGTGTCGGGCGAGGAGTCGCTGCGCACCGAGCCCGAGCTGGCCGCGGCGCGGCGTCTGCGCGGCGAGCTCCACGGCCGCTCCGCGGCTGAGGCTGCCGCTCTGCTTCGCGAGCGGATCGAGGCCAGTCCGTCGAACGCCGAGCTACTCGGCGCCGACGGTGAGGAGGGCTCAGCGCCGGTAGGCGATCCGCCGCCAGGAAGGCTCGCGGGAGAGCTCGATCAGCTCTGAGCTGCGGTCCGGCTGGACGTAGCCGAAGGTCTGGCTCTCCTCGTCGAAGATCACGTCGAGCTCGCCTTCCTTGACCCGCTGGTCGAGCCAGGCGCCGCGGAAGACGAGACGGCGGATCCAGTGCACGAGGCTGCGGTTTGCGGGGCCGACCAGCTCCTCCCAGTTCTCGTTGATGTGCTCGCCGAGCGGCGATGAGGGCTCGGCGATCTCACCGCTGACCGCGAGGTCTAGAAGGTCCTCCAGCTCGGAGCGGCTCAGTCCCTGATCGACGAAGCCGAGCTTGACGGCGGCCTGCTCGACCCGTTGCGCGAAGTCCTCCTCGTTGAAGGAGAAGCGGAGCTCGCCGTACTCGAGAACGTAGTCCGAGCCGGATTCATAGTTCCCTCTTCGCGTTGTCTTCTTATCCACGTCGAAGCCTTGTCTGCTCCGACGCGATCGCCGCCCGGGGCAGGGTCCGCATCATGCCGAGCATCCTATTGGTGTGCGTGCCTGAGGTACGCACTGAACGAGGGTTTGCACCGCGGGCGGATCTTTGCGCCACTTCACCCTCCGGGAGGGGCGAGGCCGGGAGCCGCGCCGCTTGCAGGAGGGTGGTCTCCGGCAAGCCACCGAGAAGGTTCCGCGGTCTGCCCCGGCGGCGGATCGCGGGCCGCGAGGTGCCGGTCGCGGAGCGCTTCGGCGCCCGCCTTCTCGGCCTGGCGCTGCTGCCCGCGGAACGGGCCGGCCGGGGGCTTCTGATCCCCAGCTGCTCGAGCGTCCACACCTTCGGGATGCGCTTCGCCCTTGACCTGTGCTTCCTCGGCGGGGGCGGCGAGGTGCTCGCCGTGCACCGGGCTGTGCCACCGGGCCGATTCGTCCGCTGCCGCGGGGCTGAATCGGTGCTCGAGCTTCCCCCGGGCTAGGCTCGGGCGCCGAGGCTCCCGCCATGCCTGCAGTGTCGGCGGGGTGGGAGGGATGATCGCCTGGTGGAACTCGGGCTCGCGATCGCCTTCTCCATCGTCTTCGCACTGACGAACGGATTCCACGACGCAGCCAACGCAATCGCCACGCTGGTGGCGACTCGCAGCGCCCGGCCCGGGCAGGCGGTAATCCTCTCCGCCGTCTTCAACATGCTCGGGGCCCTGGTCGTGGGCACCGCCGTGGCCAACACGATCGCGGGGATCATCACCGTCGAGCCGGCGCAGGCCGTCGCCGTGATGGGATCAGGAGTGCTCAGCGCCACCGTCTGGAACATCCTCACCTGGTGGCGCGGATTGCCCTCAAGCTCGGCGCATGCGCTGGTCGGCGGGCTGGTCGGCGCGGGCTTGGCGGAGGCCGGGATCAATGCCATCCACTGGGGAGGGCTGGACGGCTGGAAGCCGGTCGGGGTATTCGGCGTACTGATCGTGCTCGCCGTCTCCCCCCTGGTCGGCTTCGGCTTCGGCCTAGCCTTCGCACGTCTCAGCAGGCACCTGCTGAGACGTGCGACCAGTCGCATCAAGGACCCAATCCGCGGCGCCGAGTGGGGGATGTCGGCTGCATTCTCTTTCGGCCAGGGGGCTAACAACGCCCAGAAGGCGATGGGCGTGATCGCCGCGCTGCTCCTCGCCACCGGCCACATCGACACCCTCTCGGTGCCGCTGTGGGTGAAGCTGTCATGCGGGGCTGCGCTCACCCTGGGCACGGCGATGGGCGGCTGGCGAATCGTCCGCACGATCGGCCGGGGCATCTTCCACCTCGCGCCGATCGACGGTTTGGCCAGCCAGAGCGCCTCCACGGCTGTGGTTCTGCCCGCCACCTACTTGGGGGCCCCGTTATCCCCTACCCAGGTCGTCTCTTCGTCGGTAGTAGGCGTCGGCGGCGGTCGGCGCCGCTGGAGCCACGTCAACTGGGTGGTCGTGCGCTCGATCGCATACGCCTGGCTCTTGACGCTCCCGGCCTGCGCCGCCTTGGGGGCGGTTACGTTGGTGGTCTGGAAGGCGATCTGACTCGTCCAACCGATCGAGCAGCCGCCGCACCGACTCGCGGTGCCAGCGGCGAGCACATCGCCGGGTCGGAGCGCCGCGAGGACCGGGCCCGCGGCCACAGGTTCCTCCTACGTCGTCAGCCAGAGCACCTCCCGGATCTTCCCAACCCGCTCCGCCAGAACTGAGCGTCACCAGCGCCCCCTTCCTCGGACCTGGGCGATACTGCGCTGGCGATGTCGCAGGAGAACGTGGAGCTGATGCACCGCTCGCTGGAGTACTTTGATCGGCGCGATAAGCCCGCTTGGCTCGCGCTCCGTGATCCGGACTCCGAAGTCTTCACGGACGGCAACTTTCCCGAGGGCGGTGCGATTCGGGGGCGCGAGGCCGCCTGGGTCTTCTACATCAAGACCACGGAGGCCTTCGATCCCGTCGAATATGCCGATGCAGGGATCGTCGAGGCTGGGACCGACAAGGTCTTGGTCCACCAGCGAAATCAGGTGCGCGGAAAGGCAAATGGCGTGGAGGTCGAGCTGGATTACTGGGTGGTCGTCACCTTCCGTGCGGGGCTGATCCTTCGGGACCAGTGGTTCTCGGACCGCGCCGAAGCCCTCGAAGCCGCCGGGCTGCAGGAGTAGGCGATGTCGCGGGAGAACGTGGAGATCGTCCTCGGTGCCTATGCACGTTTCAACGCAGGGGAGAAGGTCCCGGAGTTGTGGTTCTGGCACGAGGACGCCGAATATCACGCCGCCCGCGAGGACCCAGACTCCGACATGCATCGAGGGATCGACGCCATCAGGCGGCAGTTCGCCAGCTGGTTGGAGGCCTATCCCGACCTGAAGGTCGAGGTCCTGGATGCCCAGGGGAAGGGCGATCAGGTCCTCCTCTGGGTCCGCTTTATCGGGCATGGAGCGATAAGCGGCATTCCCCTTGATATGGAACTTGCCCACCTCTACACGATGCGAGACGGCAGGGCCACGAGGGCGGTCGAATACATGGACCGCGCCGAGGCCCGCGAAGCCGCCGGGCTGCAGGAGTAGGCGATGTCGCGGGAGAACGTGGAGATCGTCCGCCGTGGTTTTGAGGCCTGGGTCCACGGAGATATGCACGAGGTCGGCGCGATGCTCGCTCCAGACGTGCGCTGGGAGGGCGTCCGAGATAACGATAAGGCGTGCCGCGGGAGCGAGGAGGTATTGAGGTTCGTGCGGCTCGGGCGCAAGAAAGGCCCGAAGCTGGAGGTCGAGGAACTCCTCGACGGGGGCCAAGTCGTCGTCGTCGGCCTCCGACGTGAAATAAGGTCGGCTGGTGAGCCGTTCGAAGGCCCCGAGCGGACCTACAACCTTGTGACGCTCCGGGATCGCAAAGTGGTCGCGATGAAGGGGTATTGGCAACGTAGCGAGGCCCTCGAAGCCGCCGGGCTGTCGGAGTAGCGATGAGATACCCCTTCGGACGAACGCGGGAGCCGCCTCACCCAAGGGCGGGTGGTTTCGATTGACCCGTGGCAGGGAAGTCGACCAACTGAAAGCCGGGGCTGGATGAGACGCGCGACTTGACGGGATAATCAGCTTGAACCGGCCAGTTGGCGTTGGCCCGGCCCAGAGAGATGACGGACTCGACATGGCTATTCATTGAGTGCTGCTGGATAGCCTGGCTGATCTATTGGGTGATCATGGCCTTCGCGACCAAGCGTACGATCGAGCGAAGGGGAGTCATTGGGTATCGCCTCGTGGCGCTCGTCCTTATCGTTGGATGGGTCGCCACTCGGCGGCTGTTGCACGTGTCCTCACAGTCACAGCTTTGGCAGACGACGCTCGCGTTGGGTGTTGTGACCGATTGCATAGTTGCCGCGGGAGCAGCCTTCACGGTCTGGGCGCGGGTCACGCTGGGTCGCAACTGGAGCGCAGAGGTGACGTTCAAGCAAGATCACGAGCTGATTGAGTCTGGCCCATACGCGCTAGCGCGGCACCCGATCTACACCGGCATCATCGCCATGGCGCTGGGCACGGCGATCAACTACGGGCGGGCTATCGGCTTTGCTCTGTTTTTCGCGCTTTGCGGCGGTCTGTGGTGGAAGGCCCGGCAAGAGGAGCGGTTGATGAACAGGCACTTTCCGGGCGCCTACGCCGATTACAAGATGCGCGTCCGCGCGATCATCCCATTCGTGCTGTAGGTCAGCAGCTTCGCGGCTGGAGCGGGCGCGGCGGTCGGTGCGCAGCTCGATTTCGCATATCGAGCCAGCCGGCGTGCCGGTTTGCCAAGGTGAAGGGATGGATCTGGACCTCGACGAGTGGCTGCCTGATCCGCAGGTACGCAGCCGCCACCGACGTCTTGCCAGGGCCGACGCCCAGCGTCTTTGGAGTGAAGCCCAGGACGTCCGCATTTCCGACGCGGGCGCGTTGGGGAGGGCAGTGCGCTGGAGAATTCCCGACACCCCGGCAGCGATCTCCTTCCGAGATCTGTTCCGACGCTACCCCTTCACGGTCCTGGGGGAAGGCGAGCTCTGGTCGGCATCGGGGCTATGTGGGCGGTTGTGGACACTGCGGCGGGATTACCCTCGGCTCGAGGGCCCGGAGGAGTTTCGCGCCTGGGAAGAGCCGGGCACCGTCCGCGTCCTGCTGGCTCATTGGGTTGAGCCTGATCCAAGTGGGCGCAATGCCCTGGTCAGCGAGAGTCGGATCCAGCCCCTGGACCGGCAGGCCGGGATGCGGCTTCGTGCCCTTTGGGCGCTCGTTGGTCACTTCGAGCGGCTGATCGGCGGCCAAGCACTGGCGGTCGCCGCCGCCCGCGCGGAAAGAAAATGAATCGTGGGCTCCGCCCGAACTGAGCGCCCCAGGCACCCCTTCCCCGGCTCCAGCCTGAGCGATACTGCGCAGGCGATGTCACAGGAGAACGTGGACCTGGCCGCTCGCTTTTACCAGCCCGCGACGAGCAAGGCGGAGTTGTTGGCGGCAATGCCGAGAACGATGGCGTTCTGCCATCCGGAGGTCGAATGGACCGCTCCTGAGGACGGCACCACCTACCGGGGCCGGGAAGGAGTCAGGCAGCGGCTCGAAGAGGGGCTCGGAAGCTTCGATGACTACAGATACGAGATTCAGCGGATCGTCGATTGCGGAGACGATGAGGTCTTGGTCGCGGCGACGGAGGTTGGTCGCGGCGCAATGAGCGGAGCCGAGATTCGCTCGACCAACTTGAGCTGCTGACGATCCGAGACGGGATGATCGTGCGCGTTCGGGAGTTCTATGACGAAGGAAATGCCCTCGAAGCCGCCGGGCTTGAGGAGTAGGCGATGTCCAGGAAGCCTTGCCCCGCTCGCAGCCCAGAGGGGTAGGGTGGGCAACAAGCGAACAGGGTTCATCCATGGGCAAGCTTCGCCCGCATCTCAGCTACGCCAACGTAATGGCGACCGTCGCCGTCTTCATCGCTCTCGGAGGCGGTGCCTACGCGGCTTTTCACCTGCCCAGGAACAGCGTTCGGTCGGAGAACATCGTCAACGGACAGGTAAAGGCGAACGACCTTGCCAACAGGGCGGTCACGAGCCCGAAGCTGGACCTGCCGAAGATTGATTTCAGCGGCGCGAACTCCGACGCGAATGACAACGCCCCCCACCACACCGTGCTCAAGCTCGACGGCCTCACCCTCGGGCTCAGCTGCGCCGGCAATGAGGAGATCCTCTTCGCGTCCTCAACGGCTCGCGGAGTGATCCGTGGCAGCTACACAACCGGTGAGGCAGGCAAGACCGCCGACACCACGATCCTCGCGCAGGCCCCGCTCTCAAGAACCCCAACGCTGCTCGCCGATTCCATTTCAGTGGGCGTGGCGACAGAGCAGTTCGATGGCCTCTTTACGTTCCGCAACGGACGCCGGGTGATCACGATCCCGCTCGACGGTGTCATCAGTCCGAGCGGCAGTTCATGCACCCTCTCCGGAACGGCGGTCCCGGCGCCGAACTGAGGCCATCCCTCACCGCATCCACCTCGGTGCGACATCTGGGGCAGGCACGGGTGAGCTTAGGGGTCTCGCTCGGGGCCCCCCTTGGCGGCAAAGGGTTCTCCCCCTCCCCCGGCACGGGATCGCCTAAGGCCTCCGGTCCGCTATACCGCTTACTTTGGCGGCGGCGGAACCAGGCAGGGCACCAAGACATTGTTGTCCGAGAAGGCAAAAGCATCCCCTGTGCCGGTTATGTGGTACTGGACCGCTCCGGCTTGTCCCTGTGTGCTGCCGATCGTCTTCTGGCTGGGGGTCGCGCCCGGAGCCTGCGTGTACTTGATCTTCGTCCCGACGGGGAACGGCCCGAAGACCGTGCCGCTGCCGGCGTCACGGATCGAGACGAAGCTCACCCCAGTGTCCGTCGTCAACAGATAAAAGCCGTCCTCGTTCTGGCCACCGTTCGGGCCGGGCAGGGTGGTTGATCCGGCAGGCGGCGTCGTCTGGCCGTGCGGATTCGTGGTCTCGGTGCAAGCAGCCTGGTGCGCCTGCGCGGTCCCCGCAAAAACGAGCGCGGTTCCGATCGAAACCAATGTCGCGACTAATCCAACTCGTCGCATACTTATTCCTCCTACCCCCACCGCCTCGGACGCTTGGGTTCTCATCCATGCGACCTGTGTGAGGCGGTTGTACCCAGATTGCGCGGAACTTATGCATCACAGGTAAAACTTATGCAGAGACGATGAGAATTGGGCTGGGATCGTCGAGGGGGGAGAGGAGCGGCGCTCGGGGCCTTAGAAGCCCCATGCTTCCCGACCGCAAGGAGATCGCCACGGTGGTCGTCTGCGAGGACGACGAGGCGACCCTGGAGCTGCTCTGCGATCACCTGACCGCCGACCGCTTCGAGGTCCTCGCGGCGCCCTGCGCGTCCGATGCGCTGCGCCTTGCCAGCTACAACCATCCGGACCTGATGGTCCTCGACCTCGGCCTCCCCGATGCCGGCGGGCTCGATGTGCTGCGCGAGATCCGTGAGGCCGACGGGGTCGCCGCCCGCTTCGATCCCTCGCTGCCGGTGATTGTCGTCTCCGGGCGCGGCAGCGGCGAGGACCGGGTCCGCGGCTTCGAGAGCGGGGCGGACGACTACCTGGTGAAGCCGATCCACTATCCGGAGCTGCGATCGCGGATCGTCGCGATCCTCCGTCGGCGGCGCAACGGGCGCCGCGGGCCCTGCCGGGTCGGCGAGATCCTGATCGACCCTGCCAGGCGAAGCGTCCAGGTCGGTGGCCGCAAGGTCGATCTCTCCAACAAGGAGTTCTCGCTGCTGCGGGCGCTGGCCGCCGACCCGACCCGGGTCTTCTCCAAGGAGGAGCTGCTGCGTGACGTCTGGGGCTATCGCTCCCTGGGGCGCACCCGGACGCTCGACTCGCACGCCAGCCGCCTGCGGCGAAAGCTCGACCCCGAGCAGGGCCGGTTCATCGTCAACTGCTGGGGCGTCGGCTACAGGCTGATCGACGGATGAGGCAGCTCTCGGAGAGCGTCTCGGCGGGATGGCCGCTCTCCGTCTCCCTGGCCCTTGCCCTGGCTCTGGCCGCCATCTCGATCCGTGGCGGCCGCCGCCGTAACGCGGTCAACGAGGCCCTCCACGAGCTGCGGCGACCCCTCCAGGCCCTGGCGCTGTTCGCCCCGGGCGCTAGGGGGGCGGCGGGGGCGCGAATCCCCGGGACCGTCCAGCTCGCTCTCTCGGCCCTGGCCCGGGTGGACGAGGAACTGAACGGGGGCCGGCGGGAGCGGCGCCTTGGCCCTGTTCCCTGCCGGGCCCTGGTCGAGGCGGCGATCGGACGCTGGCGCTCCCGCGCCGGCATTGCGGGAGGGAGGATCGAGCTGCGCTGGAGGGCGGGTGTGCCGATCCTGCGGGGAGATCGCGCCGAGCTCTCGCAGGCGCTCGACAACCTGCTGGTCAACGCGATCGAGCACGGCGGTCCGCTGATCACGGTTGATGCGATCACCCGGGGAGGCAATCTGCGGATCGCGGTCGCCGACAACGGGCTCGCCGCGAGGCCCGCCCACAGGAGCGATTCCCCTGGCGAGGTGGTCGCCAGGCTGAGCGGCCGACGCCGGCACGGACACGGCCTCAATGTGGTGCGCCGGGTCGCCGCCTCCCATGGAGGCCGCTTCGCCCTCGAGCGCTCGGATCGCGGCTCGATCGCCGTGCTGGAGCTGCCGCTCGGCGCGGCGCAGCCCAGGCGTGCGGCCTGAGCGGCTACCCACCCGGTGAGCAGACGCCGGCGAGCGGCGGCGTTCGCGACGCTCGCGGTCCTCGCTGCGGTGCTGGCAGGGGCGATCGTCGATGGCTATGGGTCGAGCGTCGCCAACACCTACGGCGAGCTGCGCCAGGTGCTCGTGACCCGGGAGGCGCTGGGGGCCGGGAGGCCGCTGGATCCCGCGACCCTTGCCGGAGCGCTCGAGCTTCGCCGCGTGCCGGCGCGATTCGTCCCGCCCGGAGCGCTGCGGGCGCCGCCCCAGGCGGTCGGGCTCGAGCTTGTGGCGGACCTGCCGGCCGGCTCCTACCTGACTGCCTCCGAGCTGCGCCGGCCCCGGTCGACGACCCCTGGTCCTCCGGGCCTTGGCGGCGGCCGCCGGCCGGTCGAGATCCGGGTATCCGGGACGGAGGCGCTGGAGGCGAGCGGGCCGCTGCCCGCCCGGGCGCGGGTCGACGTAATCGTCACCAGCGAGCCTCGCGGCGCCGGGCCCGGCCGTACCTATGTGGCTGCCGAGGGGGTTCCGCTGATCTCCCTGCAACCCGGGAAGGCGATCCTCGCCCTTCGGCGCAGCGAGGCACTGGAGCTGATCGCCGCAGAGAGCTTCGCCCGCCAGGTGACCGTCCTGCCCTCCGCGGTCAAGCCTTCGGGTCGCTGACCGATACATAGGAGGTGCTGCGAGCCTCATGCTCAACCGTGCTCGTCTGCGCGGTTGCACTGGCCGCCGCCGCGCCCTCGGGCGCGCGAGTCTCCGACCCCACCGGCGTTCGAATCCACCATGCTGCCTCCGGTGGCGCCGCGGAGTTCTGGACCCCTGCGCGGCTGCGCCGCGCCGAGCCGCTCGCGACTCTCCCGATCGACGCCACCCCGGCCAGGGTGGCGGCCCGGTGGACGGATCAGGCCGCGGCCTCTCGGTACTCGCCCGTTGTCGCCGGCCTCGTCACCGTGCACGTCCTGCGCGGTTGGACCGACGCCGACGTCAAGGTCCGCGGCACCCATTCGTTCCGGCTGGTCAACACTCACCTAGAGGCCTTCGGCGACCCGACGATCCGCGAGGCGCAGGCCAAGGAGCTGGTCGCGCCCGGTGGCCCCGCCACCGGGGACGAGCCGGTGGTCCTGATCGGCGATCTGAACTCCGACGACGACACAGTTTCAGGCGGCGACCGCCTCGCCTACCAGGCGCTGCAGAACGCGGGCTTCTTCGAGCGGAGCACGGCTGATCCCCTGGGCTGCTGCCTAAACACCAGCATCATCACCGACAACCTCGGCAACGTCAGCGATTTCGACCACCAGGTCGATCACGTGCTTACCAACGCGCCGAACGAGGTCGGGCTGGTCACCTCGTCGGTGACCGGCCGACAGCCGGTGAACGGCTACTGGGACTCCGACCACGCAGGGCTCGTCAGCACCCTGGTGTTCGATCACTAACCCTCGTATTCATGCCGGGCGGTTAAGCCTTGCGCTTGTTGGTGCAGCTGGCCGCTCGGCCCTGGCCTAAATCGAGGCGAGGCGTGAGCGGAAGCCGAAGTGCGAGCCTGATCCGGCACCCAGGGGGAGGGGGAGCCCCCCGCCCGGCTGGGAGCCATTTACTAGATAGGCCAGCCAGCCGCAAATCCCCCAACAAACGCGCCTCTGTCCTAGTGCCCTCGAAGCCGCCGGCTTTTGAGGGGTTAGTCTAGGAGCGGCTTACGTTGGGCCTCCGTCATCGCCGTCCGCTGGCTCACACTGGCGCAGCGCGGGCGAACGATCCGCCGCGTTGTCCAGGCCCACAGCGCTGTCGTTGCCCACCCTCATCTGCGAACCGCGGAGGAACGCGGGCGGGACGGGGTCAACGATCCCATCCGAGACGACATAGCCGCCGCGGTGCGAGTTCTCTGCCTCGTTGCAGACGGTCCCCGCCTGACTTATGGGAGCGAGCGCGGACAGATACACACCGGCCACCATGCCAATCGTCACGCAAAGCTTCCTATGCCTCAAGAACGACCTCCTCTTTCGTGTCGACGGCAGAGCCTCGCACGCGCGTGCGAGGCGTGCGACACCTCTCGACGGATTGACGATGGGACCTCAAGGCCAGCGGGGTGCTTAGCCGCCCCGGTTAGCGGTCTTTGGAATGCGGCACCAAAAAAGAACGAGACCGCTGACGATCGCCCTGTCCCGCCGTTGGTGGAGGGATGGCAGTTGCGTCGTACGAACCCTGCATCGTCTGCGGCCGAGGCGACACGACCACCGGCTTCGCCGTCCAAGGCGAGGCAGAGTTCGTGATTGGCGTGGTCTCCGCGCAGGCTCGTATCTCCTTGGATCAAGCGACGGGGGTATTGGCGGTGATCGCCGAGCGGGAGATGGGCTGCGATCCGGGGATGGTGCCGATCGGCCAACTGGACGTGCTCGTCCGGGTTTGCAGCGAATGTGCCCGGCGGATCGACACCCATATCGGCCAACTTGAGGGCGATGGCGTAGCCCCTATGTATCGCCAACCCGACGAAGGTCCGTTTCGCCCCGAGGGTTAGCAGCGGCTCGGGAACCGTTCCGCCGCCGGGGCGGAGCCTTAGCGCCTCGGGTCAGAGCCGTCCCAGATCCTCATCTCAGCCCGCTCCCGTTGAATCTGGTCAAGGCGCTCAAGCGGCGCTCGAAGAAATGCGTGCTTATCGAGCCGCTCCAGGAAGGCGACGATCCAGTCGCGGTGCTCGGTGCCCTCTCTAAGCATTCGGTGGAGCTGGGCGCGGAGCAAGTCGATCCGGTTGGGGGCAACGGAGGGGTCGAGATGCTCCATCTGCCGGGCGAGTTGGTCCATTAGGCCCCTGAACGCTGGATGCGCAGTGATCGCTTCCTCGTCCACGGTGCGAACGCTGGCAAGTGGGGCGGACATAGCGCCTATTCGCGAGATACTGCGCAGGCGATGTCGCAGGAGAACGTCGAGCTGCTGGAACGCGTCATAGACCACGCCAACGCGACAGGGCAGCTGGGCCCGGAGTTCGACGTGCTTATTCACCCACAGGTCAAGTTCGAGGACGAGATCGGCGCGTACAACAGCCGTGACGAGGTCCGCGCATTTCTCGAAGGCTTCGCACAAGCGATCGGCGGTCTTCGCGTCGAGGTGCAAGAGGTCCGCGACCTCGGCGAAACGATCGTCGTGGTCGTTCTTCAGTCCGGGCTGGGCGCAGCCAGCGGGGTTCCAGTCGAGCAGCCGTTCACCTGGGTGATGGTCTTTGACAACAACTCCTGCATCCGGTGGCGCATCTATGCGGACCACAAGAAGGCCCTCGAAGCCGCCGGGCTTCAGGAGTAGGCGATGTCGCAGGAGAACGTAGAGACCCTCCTGCGAGCCCGTGAGGCCTGGGACGCCGACGACCTGGACGCCTTCCTGGCCGAGGCCGATCCCGAGGTCGAGTGGCATACCGCCATTGAGCGAGCCTTGGAGGGCACAGAAAGTACCTATCGGGGCCACGACGGTATGCGAGAGGTCTGGGAGGAGTATCGCGGTGAGGCGTGGGGAGGTTTCACGAGTCAGGTTCAGGAGATTCGCGACCTCGGCGAGTCGCTTCTTCTCCTCGGTCATCTCGAGGTGAGCGGCCGGACGACCGGGATCGAGCTCGGCCAGGAATTCGGGCAGCTCGTCACCTTCCGAGACCGGAAGATCCTCCGCTCGCAGGATTTCCTGAGCCACGCGCAAGCCATCGAAGCCGCCGGGCTGTCGGAGTAGCAACGCTCACAACCAACGGGCATTCGGCTTCGGAAGAGGCCCAGGCATGGCGATTACCTTGCTTTCTCATCCCCCAGCCACCCGGAGACGATCTCGCGGCGGTCGTCAAAGCGAAGCGGCGAAGGGGTTGCCCCCACACCCCCCGGCGCAAGATACTGCGCAGGCGATGTCGCAGGAGAATGTGGAGGCGATGCGCAGGGTCTAGGAGGCGATGGCTCGCGGCGACTTCTGGGCAGCCCGCGAGGTCTTTGACCCCCAGATCGAGTGGTTGTGGTCGTCCAGCATGTCGGGTCTGACTGGGGTCGGCACCTATCACGGGATCGAGGGCGTCGAGGCTGCGACTCGTGATGTGTTCAAGGCTTGGGAGATGTTCCGGCAGGAGGCCGAGGATTTCATCGAGGGAGGCGATGACGTTGTTGTCCTGGTCCGCATGCACGGACGGGTGAAGGACAGCAAACAGGAGATTGAGAGCACGGCCGGCCACGTATGGACTTTCCGCGATGCCAGGGTGATTCGGTTCAGGGCCTATGACACCCCGACCGAGGCTCTTGAAGCCGCAGGGCTCAAGGATTAGGCGATGTCGCAGGAGAACGTGGAGATCACACCCAGGGGGAGGGGGGAGCCTCACGCGTGGGCTGGGAGCCATCGCTCATATACGTCCGTCAGCGGCAAATCCCCCACCAAACGCGCATCTGTGCCTCCTGCAAGAGCTCGGCGGGGTGGCGTAAAGCGACGGACGCGACCGCCTTGACCCGGAAGGTCTGCGGTGCTACACCCTTTGAGGGACCCTGCACCGGCTGAATTGGTTTGCGTATCCGAAGGTCGTAGGGTCGAGGAGGTTTGCCTCTATGCCAATCGCACCCCTTCGCAGTGCGCCGCTGGGCTGGTTGAAGCTGATTCTCGGATTGGCGCTATTGGCGCTGATCGTTGCGCCAACCACATCCGTTGCGGCACCTCCACCGCCTCCCGTCCCGCAGCTGGACACGGCCACCGCAACAGGCACCGCCATCATCGGGGGCGCTACCCAGGACATCAACATTGATGTCCATAGCGGTCCGTCGGGCGAAGACCCCGGCGGATCCGCGGGGATGAGCGGCTTCGTCGAGATCAGAGGCGAGATTTTTCCAGCTCAACTTGGAGGGACCCCAACCTGCCTGCAGGTCACGGGGAGCACGGCGGTGATCGGGATCGACAATGCGATCGAGCTGATCGGGGATGCTTTCGTCGTCCCCTACGGCCCTGTCAAGTTCACATTGGAGGACCACGGCGGCTCGGGCCTGGATCGTTTCGGCTTCGCCGGCGGATCCTCCGACTGTTCGACTCCGGGCGGCACGGTACCGCTGAATGGCCGCGCCGTTGTCTTCGACGCGCAACCCCTGCCGACGTCGAAGGCCCAATGCCTGAACGGCGGCTGGCAGTCGGCTGGGTTCGAAAACCTGGGGCTGTGCATCAGGTTTGTCACCCATGGCTGAACGGCCGGCTGGCTGCTTGGTCGAGCCTCGGTCCTTTGCGCCGTCAGAGCCCTGCGAGGCCGGAAGTCCCAAGCGGCTCGACCGGCTTGACCCGCAGCGCCGGCGGTGCTAGACCCCCTGAGGGGCCCTGCACCCGGTTGAAAGAAGGCCCTGTTGAAGACGAGTTTCCTGCGTCAGGCAGTCGCGGCGCTGACGGTGGCGGTGGCCTCCGCATGGACCGCGGCGCCCGCCCAGGCCGCGCCGTTCGTCTACGTCACCAACCATCTTGGCGGCACCGTGTCGCAGTTCGGCGTCGGCGCAGGGGGGCGGTTAGTGCCGCTCGACCCGCCCACGGTGACCATTGCCGGCTCCCCGGCCGGGTTGGCGGTGAGCCCCGACGGCGCGAGCGTCTACGTCGTAAACGGAGTCGGCGTCTCCCAGTTCGATATTGCCGCGGATGGGGCGCTCATTCCGAAGAGTCCGGCCAGCGTGTCGGCCGGCGACGTCCCAGGGAGGGTGGCGGTGAGCCCGGACGGTCGAAGCGTCTACGTAACGAACAATGAAGGCTTCGACGTCTCCCAATACGACGTCGGCGCAGACGGGGCGCTCTCGCCGAAGAGTCCCGCAACGGTTCCGGCCGGGGTCTTTCCAATCGGCGTGGCGGTGAGCCCGGACGGTCGAAGCGTCTACGTCACCAACCGCATCGAAGGTTCCGGGGCCACGGTCTCCCAGTACAGCGTCGGCCCCGGCGGCGTGCTTCAACCCAAGAGTCCTCCCGCGGTGGGTGCAGGCGACGACCCGCAAGGCGTGGCGGTGAGCCCCGACGGCGAGAGCGTCTACGTCGCGAACCTTGGAGCAAGTCTTCCCCGCGGCGGCGGCATCTCACAGTACGACGTCGGCGCAGACGGGGCGCTCTCGCCGAAGAGTCCGACTACAGCGGCCCCCCACGACTTCCTGCAAGAGGTGGCGGTGAGTCCGGACGGTCGAAGTGTCTATGCCACCAACGACCTCCCGGGGGCCTACGCCGTTTCGCAGTTCGACGTCGATACGGGCGGCAGACTGTCACCCAAGAGCCCAGCCATGGTCGCCACGGGCAACACTCCGATCGGGGTGGCGGTGAGTCCGGACGGCCAGAGCGTCTACGTCGCCAACTCAGCCAGCAACATCATCTCCCAGTACGACGTGGGCGCAGACGGGGCCCTCTCGCCGAAGAATCCCGCCATCGTCGCGGACGGGGAAGGCCCAGTGGCCGTGGCCGTGAGCCCAGCGCCACGGGTACCGACGACCCTCAACCAATGCAAAAACGGCGGTTCGCAGCAGTTCGGCTTCAAGAACCAGGGCCGCTGCGTCGCCTTCGTCGTCTTGACGAGAATCTGCGATGCGCTCGAGCGCCACGGCATCCATCTGAAGTTCTGCCCACCGACACCTCCCAACTCGTTCCGCCCGAACTGAGCCCCACAAGCGCCCATTCCTCGGCTCCAACCTGAGCGATACTGCGCAGGCGATGTCGCAGGAGAACGTGGAGATCGTGCGCCGGGGTATCGAGGCATACAACCGCGGTGACGTCGACGGGATGTTGGCGGACTGGGCGCCCGACGCCGTGTTGGATTGGTCCAACTCTTACGGGCTCGATGCGCGTGTCTTTCGGGGGCACAACGAGATCCGGGTGTTTATGCAGCGTTTCAACCGGTCGTTCAAGAGCGCCCGAATAGAGCTCGTCGATCATCCGGTAGAGATCGAGGACGGCCTCGTGATCGCGGAGAACGTCACATATTTTGGAGGACGAGACGGCATCGAAGTACAGGCTCGAAGCGCCTGGCTGACGACGTTCCGGGACGGGAAACAGACCTCGCTAACGCTCTACCAGACGAAGCAGGAAGCCCTCGAAGCCGCTGGGCTGTCGGAGTAGGCGGTGAAGCTCTACGTCTGCTGGGGTACCTACCGCACCCCCCCGGTGGCCACCCTTGCGGCGACGCTTAAGCGGCCCTGGGCGACGCTGGCCACGATCCGAAAGTCGTCAAGACCGGAGGCTGTTTTCGTAGCGATCCGCTCTTCCCCCGGAGGCGGGAAGTAAATCGGATGACCGGCAACTACAAGGTCCCGACGCTCGTCCTGGATGACGGCGCCGTCATCGATGGGACCGCCAGCATCATCGAGTGGGCCAAGGCCAACCCGGCGTAGAAGGGCGCTCTTTTCGCAACACGCGAGCCTCCCTTTTTTGCAGCGCCTTTTTCCACACGCAACTACCGCGGGTAGTTGACGACATTTCCCCGCGTGCTTTGACCCTCCACCCGGGGACCGATTCCCCCTCCTTGACCCCCCGCCGCCGGAGTGGTAAGCCGTGATCACGGGAGACCTGGGTCGAGAGGAGCCATCATGAAGCTGAAGCCGGTTCTCGCCATGGCGATCGTGGGGGCCGCGTCGAGGATTTCTCCCGTACTCTCGAATCGGTTCGCCACGAGGCACGGGAGTTCATCGACGCGGGGCGAACACGTTCTCGTATCGCTCACGCCTATACCCGAGGGCGGGATGGGGTCGAGGCCGCGGCGCGTGGCTTGTATGTGTGGACGATCCGCGATGGCGCTGTAGTCCGCGTCTGCTACTACCAAGAGGACGAGCGCGACGAGGCCCTCGAAGCCGCCGGGCTGCGCGAGTAGAAACTCGACGGAGTATCCCGCCAAACAAACGGCCGGCGGCGAAAGCTGGCCTGCGGCTGATCGTTATATCTAGGCTGCATCATCATCAAACGGGGGCCGATTCGCGCAATCGGCTCGGCCTTCGGCTAACTCGGCTTTAGGCAGGAGGTCACGGATGTCAATACGACTCGCTCCCTCCCTGGAGTGCTAGCAATGCCTCGGAGGCTCCTCCGTCGCTCCGTTCTCCCACTATCGGTGTTCGTGGCCCTGCTGCTTCCATCCACGACGGGGGCTGCGAAACAGATCTATTTTGAGCTGCCCTGGACCGCCGGTCAGACCTGGAGATACGTCGGAGGCCCCCACAGCACCCTCGGATGTCCAGATAATGGATTCAACTGCAGGGGCGGAAAGCCATGGAACTCTCTGGACTTCAGTGGTGGGGACGGAATTGTTCGCGCCGCAGCCCCCGGCAAAATCGAAGGAACGACCAGCTGCCCTGCCAGGAATTCAAATTTCCTGATCATCAACCATGGCAACGGTTGGCATACCACTTACTACCACCTCGTTGACGTTCCGCCTCGGTTAACCCCCGGCCAGTCCGTGAAGGCTGGGGAGAAACTCGGCCACACCTCGACCAAGACCGGCTGCGACGGTCACGCCGACGGCCCGCATGTCCACTTTTCGATCGCTCGCTATTCGGGCGGCTATAGCTGGCATGGTGGGCGAGTCGACCTTAACGGCTTTCAAATCGGCAGCTGGGTATTTCACGATGGGCGCACCCAATACTCGGGGTGCGCAACAAACGTCGTTAACGATCAAAAGGTCTGCCCCGGCGGGCTGTTGAAGAACGGAACGGTGTTTCATTTCTGCCAGCCGGGGAACCTCTCGCCTGTGGTTTGGCTCAAGGCAAGTGGGGTTGCATGCGCGAAGGCCCGCAGCATCGTTGACGAGTGGGGGAAGAGAACTGATTGCCAGCCGAATGGCACGGTCTGCAAGGTCGAGAACTTTACTTGCGACGTGCCGAGTCGAAGCTCCACCCAACTCCATTGCCGGGCAGGGGTGCAGCTGATCGTCGGCCGCTTGGGGAGTTACTGACCGGTCTGCGAAGACTATGTCGCAGGAGAAAGTGGAGACGATGCGGGCCGCGCTCGATGCGTTCGCTCGACGTGACCTGCCCGGCATGCTTCGCTTCATGGAGCCCAAGGTCCAGTTCGAACCCCAGCTCGCGGAGCTGGAGGGGAGCTACGAAGGCCATGACGGGGTACGAGCGTTCTTCATCGACGCCTGGGAGACCTTGCCAGCATTCCGAATCGACTATCCGGACATTCGCGACCTCGGAGATCGGGCATTGGCGCTTGGGACCTTCGGCCTTCGCGGAGGGGAGAGCGGCATCAAAACGGAGGTACCACTAGCGATCGTGGCGAGATTCCGAGATGGGCTGATTACTCATCTCAAGGACTACGGCGACAAAGACGGGGCCCTCGAAGCCGCCGGGCTGTCGGAGTAGCGCCTACGCAACCGACGACTCGGAGTCCTCGATCAACCGCCAACCCTCCTGAGCGACGGCCACGTACGCCCTCATGTCCAGCCCTCGGAGCTCCAGCAGGTAGCCGCCGCTGATCGCTCGACGGAGGGCGCGGACTGCCTCCCGGCGCGGTAGACGCCAGTTCTGAATCACGCTCTCGCCAACCACGTAGCCGTCGCCGGCAAGCTCGGTGACCTGGTTGAGCACTTCGAGAGTGGTCGGCTGCTTCACGCTGGCCAGAGTACGGCCAGCGTCGGGCCGAGTCCTGGGGCTTAGGGCCGTGTCCAGGCCGATGACGCGGGCAAAGTCTTCCCCCGCATTTCCTCGCTGACAATCCTCTGCGCCCCATCCAGCGATGCCTCGAAGGCGACCCGTTCCTTGGGGTTGAGGGCCTGGCGAATCGCAATCCCCATCTCGCCCAGCTGGCCACTTACTCTGCGAAGCTGCTCAGGACTGAGGCCTGCGAGGGGTCGAGGATTCCCGCTCGCCTCCAGTCCGATGATGAGGTTGGCGAGGTCGGGGCCGAACAATGTGCAGAGGGCCTGGAAGATTAGGTCCCCCGCTCCCTCGTCCTGTTCAACCCAGGCACGGGGGCGCTGTCGCTCCGTCAAGATGACCTCCTGGGGTTGAGGGACTGGCTCGGGCGTGTAACGGGTCAACGCGCCGCGGTCCTCGCAACTTTCACTCCGCGCTATCCGGTCGCTTGCCCGGCCGTTCCGTAAGTTGCCCAGAGCGAGATACTGCGCAGGCGATGTCGCAGGAGAACCTCATTGCGATGCAACGCGGGTTTGAAGCGTTGAACCGTAAAGACATCGCTGCACTGCTTGAGGAGGTTGACGCAGAGGTTGAGTGGTGCCCGGTCTTTCAAGTGATGCTTGGCGGGGAAGCTGCCGTTTATCGCGGGCACGAGGGCGTCCGAGAGGCATTTCGGGAGTGGTACGACACTCTCGCCGAGATCCGAGCGGAGGTCTCGGAGGTCCGTGACCTGGGCGACCGACTCGTCGCGACCGGGCACTTTTACGCACGTGGCCAGGAAAGCGGCGCAGAGGTTGACTCGCCTGCCGGGTGGCTGGTGGATTTCAAGGACGCCAAGGCGCTTCGGGTACTCGAGTTCCTCGACCCGAAAGAAGCCCTCGAAGCCGCCGGGCTTCAGGAGTAGGAGATGTCGCAGGAGAACGTGGAGATCGTCCGCCGTTACTACGAGGCGGTGGAGCGGGCGTTCGAGGCGTACTGGGATAACCCCCGCTCGGCGGAGGAGGCTTGGAACGCGGGCGATGTCGCGCCAGAGGGCGCAGAAATGGCCCGATACGTCCACCCGAACATGGAGTGGAAGACCGCCCTCACTGGCATCACCTACCGCGGCTACGCCAACATCGCCAAGGGCTGGGACCAGCTCGTGGACGCTGCCCAGGAGTACGGGATTAGCCTCAAAGAGGTCAGCGATCTTGGGAACGACAAGGTCCTTGCCGTGGTCGAAGTGGCGATGAAGGGCAAGTCGAGTGACATCGCCGTAGCGGCCGTGATCTTCTCCGCGGTCACCGTGCAGGACGGGAAAATCATCCGACTGGACGAGTATGTGGAGCGAAGCGACGCCCTCGAAGCCGCCGGGTTGTCGGAGTAGGCGATGTCGGAGGAGAACGTGGATTGGATTCGCCGACTGTTCGACGATTTTGGCTGGTCGCCGGCGGGGATCGAGGCCGCTAGCCGCGCGGGGTTGGTCGCGCCCGAGGTCAAGCTTCTCGCCGGCGACGATGGCGATAGCCAGCGACTTCATCCCCGGTGCGAGCGGCGGCCCCTGGACCGTGGGCCGGCGCTCACCAACCGTCCTCTCCGTCACCGACTACAGCTACCAGCAGGCTCCCGGCTACCTCTTCGGTCCCTACTTCGGCGCCGCGATCCGCAATCTCTACGGTGCAGTCGGGGGAAGGCGATCGGGCGCGGTGGCGGTGCGGCCGCTGCGCCGCTGAGCGCCGGCGCTCAGTCCCCGGCGAGCGCCTCCTCGAAGGCGAGCTTGGCCCGCTGGTCGGCGACCGCGAAGACGATCAGCTCGAGGTCGCTGCCCTCGGCGATGTGGCGCTCGCACTCCTCGACCTCGATCAGCGCGGCCCGATCGATCGGGAAGCCTCCTACGCCGGTGCCGAACGCGACCAGCGCCAGGGAGGAGGCGCCAAGCTCCTCGGCCGCGCGCAGCGTGTTCGCGGTCGCCTTGCGGATGATCTCGGCCGAAGTCGGCCCGCCCAGCTCCATCGTCGCTGCGTGGATCACCCACCTCGACGGCATCTCTCCGGCCGAGGTGGCGACAGCCTCCCCGAGGCCGATCGGGGCGGCGGCTTCGCTCTCCTGCTGGACCACCTCTCCGCCGGCGCGGGATATCGCCCCGGCGACGCCGCCGGCGTGGCTCAGCTGCGTGTTCGCAGCATTAGCGATCGCGTCGACCTCGAGCGTCGTGATGTCTGCCTGCTCGACCGTGATCCGGGCCATCCGCGCAGCAGACTAGTCACTCGGGGGAGAACCGGGCCCTGGCGCGCCCTTGGCAGTGCATGAGCGCGAGGGATCGCCACCTCGACCGGCTGGCGGAGGCGCTGCGAGGCCTGCTGGTCGAGCGCCGCCGCTCGCAGGCCGCCGCCGGCAGGCGCCCCGCCGAGCCGCTCGAGGAGGCGGTTGCGGCGATCGTCGAGGAGCGTGCGGCGGTGCTGCGCGAGTCGGATCGCGGGCGGCTGCGAGACAGGATCCTCCACGAGACGATCGGCCTCGGGCCGCTCGAGCCGTTGCTCGCGGATCCCGGGGTGGAGGAGGTGATGGTCAACGGATCGGGCTCGGTCTACGTCGAGCGCGGCGGCAGGATCGAGTCCACAGGGGTCAGCTTCGCCGGCGACGAGGAGCTGCGGAACATGATCGAGCGCATCCTGGCGCCGCTCGGGCGCCGCGTGGACGAGCTCAGCCCGATGGTCGACGCTCGGCTCGGCGACGGTTCTCGGGTCAACGTGATCATCCCTCCCCTGGCGGTTGACGGGCCGGCGGTCTCGATCAGAAGGTTCGCCCGCCAGCGCCCGGGGCCGGAGCGCCTGATCGAGCTGGGGACCCTGGACTCGGCGCAGCTCGGGCGTCTCCGACTGGCGGTCGAGCGCCGCGCCAGCATCCTGGTCAGCGGTGGCACCGGGGCCGGGAAGACGACGATGCTGGGCGCGCTCTCCGGGTTCATCGGGCCCGACGAGCGGATCGTCACGATCGAGGACGCGGCTGAGCTGCGCATGCAGCAGCCGCACGTCGTCCGGCTCGAGAGCCGGCCTCCGAGCGTCGAGGGGAGGGGGGAGGTCTCGATCCGCGACCTGCTCCGAAACGCCCTGCGGATGCGCCCGGACAGGATCGTCATCGGCGAGGTCCGCGGCGGCGAGGCCCTCGACTTGTTGACGGCGCTCAACACAGGCCACGAGGGCGCGCTCTCGACCGTTCATGCGAACTCCTCCTCCGACGCGCTGCGACGGCTGGAGACCCTCGCGCTGATGGCGGATGTCGGGCTTCCCCACCGGGCGATCCGCGAGCAGCTCGAGCGCGGGGTGGAGCTGATCGTCCACATGGAGCGCGCCGCGGACGGCTCCCGAAAGGTCACCGAGATCGCCGAGGTCGCCGAGATCGCGCTCGGGGATCCGGAATGAGCGGCGCGGGGACCCTGCCGCTGCTGCTCGGCATCCTCGCCGGCGGCCTGGGCGCCCTTGCGGCGCGGGAAGCGCTGCTGGCGACACCAGCGGCGGCCTCCTGGGTGCGAATGACGATAGAGCCGCTTGCCCGTGCCGGGCGAGAGGGCTATCTGCCCTCCGGTGTCGAGCGTCGCCGTCTCGCCGCGCTGGGCGGCGCCGGGGCGATCCTCGGCGGATGGCTCGTCGGCGGTGCCTCGCTGGCGATACCGCTGGCCCTCGCGGCCCCTGCACTTGCCGGCTCGGCGATCTCCCGCCGCCGCCGTCGGTTCCGGCGCTCAGTCGAGTCGGCGATCCCCGACGTTGCACGCGCCGTCGCCGATTCGCTGACCGCCGGGCGCTCGCTGCGCGCCGCGCTCGCCGCCGCCCCCGACTCGCTCGATGGTGCCGTGGCTGCCGAGATATCGAGGCTCGCCGCCGAGCTCGAGCTCGGCACCCCCACCCAGGCGGCGCTCGGCGAGCTGCGGAGCCGGCTGGGCTCGCCGAGGGTGGATTCCTTCTGCGCCGCCCTGCTCAGCCAGCGTCTCGCCGGTGGCGATCTCGCCGGGCTGCTGCGCCGTTTCGCCGAGGGCGCCGCGGAACGCGATCGGGTCGCGGAGGACGCCCGAACCGCCACCGCACAGGCCCGCTTCACCGGCCTGCTCGTCGTGGCGATGCCCGGCGGGGCCGCCCTGTTCGCCGAGCTGATCGAACCGGGGTTCGGCTCGCGGCTGCTGGGCTCTCCGCCCGCGGTTGCCCTGATCGCCGTGGCGGCCTTCCTCCAGGCGGCGGGTTTCGCGACGATCCGCCGGCTCTCGAGGGTGGCGGGTTGAGTCCGGCCTCGGCGCTGGCGGCAGCATCCGCCCTGCTGGGAGCGGGCGCCGCGCGAGAGCTGCTGGGGGGCGGCGTTGGACTGCAGACGGGGAGGCTGCCCTCGCTCGACCGTCGCGCCCTTGCCACGGGGCTGCGCCTCGGGCTGCCGGGGCGGATCGCCCGTGCCGGACTCGAGCGCAGGGTATCGCTGGCGGCGGTGCTCGCAGCCAAGCTCGCCGTCGCGCTGGGCTCGGTCCCGATCTCCCTCTCCCTCGCCCCGGTTGCACCCGGACGGCTTTCGATCCTGGTCGCCGCAGGGATCCCGCTGGCCGGCTTCCTGGCCCCGGATGCGATCCTCGAGCGGACCGCCCGCCGCCGCCGGGCAGAGATTCTCGCCGTTCTTCCCGATGCGCTCGATCGGCTGGCGGTCAGCGCCGCGCTTGGACGCGCCACCGCGGCGGGGTTCGAAGAGATCGCCGGGCCGGAAGATGGCGCTCTCTCCGAGGAGCTGGCCGTGACCGTCGCCGAGATCTCCTGCGGTGTGCCGCAGGCCGAGGCGCTCCAGGCGTTGCGCGGGCGGGTCCCGGGCCCCGAGCTCACCGAGCTCTGCGCGGCGATCGAGCGCTCCCGCCGCCTCGGCTCCCCCCTTGCCGAGCAGCTCCACCGCCTGGCGAGCGTCCTGCGAGTCGATCAGCGCAGGCGGATCGAGGAGCGCGCCGCGAGGGCGGCTCCGAAGATCCAGCTCGTCGTCGCCCTGATACTCGTCCCCTCGGTGCTGTTGGTCATCGTCGCCGCGGTGATCGCCAACGCCGACATGCTGTTTGTAGATTTCTGATGGGTGGCGACCCGTGTCGCCGCAGAGGCAGGTCAGGTCCCCGCAGGGGACCGCAAGTAATTCCTCTCCTCAGGCGCCGGAGCTGTCGGCGCTCTCCTCGTGCAGCCGCCTGGCGACCGCCGCGGTCGCGACCCGCATCCGGTCGAGGCCCTCCGCCTTCTTGCGGTGCCCCTTGACGTAGCAGCAGAGCGAGCCGTCCACCAACTCGAAGGCGAACTTCTCCGGCGCGGAGTCGGTCAGCCAGACGATGAAGGTTGGGGCGAACAGCCGCCGCAGCCAGACCTGGTCCTGCTCGGGGGCGACGAAGATCTCGTAGCGGTCGTCGAGCTCCTCGCTCTCCAGCTTCACCCGCTCGACGCTTCTGAAGGCGTCCTCGACCTTCTCCAGCGCCTTCAGCCCGAACTTGCGGTGCGCGTAGAGGGTGGGGACGAGCGCCGCCGACTCGGGAACGTCGCAGATCCCGACCGTGTAGCGGTAGTAGTTGGTCTGGCGGTTGCCGTCGCTGTCGTAGTAGGTGTCCTCGTAGGTGTAGAGGGCGAGGGTGCCAGCGACGCCGTCCTCGAGCGGCCCCCGCAGGGCGTGCTCGGCGTAACGGTCGTCGCCCTTTCGCAGCAGCGGCGTCGTCGCCGGCAGCGAGCCCTTGCCGGAGAGGGCCATCTGCCGCTGCGAGGCATAGACGTCGAAGAAGGACTCGGTGCTGGCGGAGGAGGCCATCGAGTAGATGACGATCAGCGATCCGATCAGCACGGCCGCGACGGCGATCAGGCCGATCAGGGGCTGGATCGCGAACCCGATTCCGCCTGCCAGCACGACCAGGACGCCGATGATCACCCAGGTCCTGGCGGCGCCGAGAATCCGCCTCAGGTGGAAGCCCAGCATGTCCCGCGAGTCATCGACGAACCTGTCGGAGGGCGCCGGGTCGGCCATCGCGGCCAATCTATTCGATCCCCCCGCTGCAACCCCGCTTGCAGATGACGGCCAGTTCGAAGGCGCTTCGCTGGCCTCGCTCGAGCCCCGCAAACGGCTCCCCGACGCCAGATGCCCGGCGCCCGATGCCCGGCTAACAGTTCCGTCCGACGGATCCCCTGAAATGCCCGGCCAGTGATGTGTTGCAAAGTGGGGCTCCGTGGGATAGCGTGGGTCCCCAGTTGAAGCCAAAGGACCGGGGTGGTGAGGCTCCTCCCACTTCACCACCTCGGTCCGAACTCTTCACCCCGCGCCAGGAAAGGACCTCAACAGTTGGCTTTCAGGGGCCTCTACGAGCACAGCCTCGACTCCAAGGACCGGCTCACGGTCCCGGCCCGGTTCCGCTCGGCGCTCGCTGATGGAGTGGTTCTCTCCAAGGGCTTCGACCCCTGCGTCTGGTTGCACACGACCACCGAGTTCGAGGGGCTCTCAGACCGCTTCCTCGCCCCCCACAGCCCCTTCGGCACCGATGCCCGCCGCCTGCGGCGCCGTTTCCACGGCGGCTCCTTCGACGAGAAGCTCGACTCTGCCGGGCGGGTTCGCATCCCGAAGCCGCTGCTCGAGCACGCCGGCCTCGGCTCGGACTGCGTCGTCGTCGGCGCCGGGGAGTACCTGGAGATCTGGGACGCTAAGGCCTGGGCCGCGCAGGAGGCGGAGCTCGACGAGGAAGCGCCGCGGATCGCCGAGGAGCTCGCGGGAGCACCGGAATGAGCGCAGCCGCCACCCTTAGCTACATGCCGAGCGAACACGTACCCGTCCTCGCCTCCGAGCTGATCGACCTGCTCGCCCCGCAGCCGGGGGAGGTTGCGGTTGATTGCACCTTCGGGGCCGGAGGGCATGCCCGGCTTGTGGCGGAGCGCCTGGGGCCGACCGGGACGCTGATCTGCATCGACCGCGACCCGGCGGCCGAGGCGCGGTTCACCGAGCTCGAGGCCGGCGCGCCATGCGAGCTGCGCTTCCTGCGCGCCGACTTCGCGGAAGGTCTCCGCCTGCTGCGCGGCGAAGGGCTCCCCGCCGACATGGTCTACCTCGATCTCGGAATGTCCTCCTTGCAGCTCGACGCCTGGGAGCGCGGCTTCGCCTATTCCTATGACGCCCCGCTCGACATGCGGATGGATCCGGCTCAGCCCTTCTCCGCGGCGGATCTCCTCAACGAGTGGCCCGAATCCCGGATCGCCAACGTCCTGCGGCGCTTCGGCGAGGAGCGCCATGCGACCGGGATCGCCCGGGAGATCGTCCGGCGGCGCCCGCTCGAGACCACCTCTGAGCTGGTCGCTGCGGTCAAGGCGGGGATGCCCGCATCGGCGCGGTTCGGCGCCGGCCACCCCGCCAAGCGCACCTTCCAGGCGGTCAGGATCGCGGTCAACGGGGAGCTCGAGTCGCTCGAGCGGGCGCTGCCCGAGGCCTGGGAGCTGCTGCGGCCCGGGGGGCGGCTGGCGGCGATCAGCTTTCACTCGCTCGAGGACCGTCCCGTGAAGCGGTTCCTCTCCGAGCGTGCCACCGGCTGCATCTGCCCGCCGGAGCTGCCGGTCTGCGTCTGCGGCCACGAGCCCGAGGCCGAACTGCTGACCCGGCGGGCGATCTCCCCGGACTCCGAGGAGGTCTCCCGCAACCCGCGCGCCCGCGCCGCACACCTGCGGGGCGCGGTCAAGCTCGCCGACGGCCGGGCGGCGTCCTGATGGGCGCCGCCGCTCCCGCCCGCGCTCCCAGGACCGCCCCCAGGCGGCAGCGCCGCCCGCAGCGGCGCCGCGGCGCCAACATCCCCACCCCCCCGGGAGGGCACCTGATTCCCCTGGCGGTCGGCCGCACCGCGGTCGCGGTTCGCGGCCTCCCCGACTCCGGCGCGATCAAGCGCCTCACCCGGAGCCGGGCCTGGATCCTGCTGCTGGGTGTGCTTCTGATCGGGATCGTCGGGCTCAACGTCGCCACACTCAGCCTCACGGCGACCGCCGGAAAGGTCGAGCAGAACATCGAGACCCTGAGCCAGGAGAACTCGGTGCTGAGAGCCCACGAGGCCCGGCTCCTAGCCAACGACCGGGTGCGATCGGCGGCCGCGAGCATCGGCCTCGCGACCCCGGCGCCAGGCGAGATCTCCTACCGGGATGCCGGCCGGGACGCGATCGCGACGGCGGCTCGCAGGCTCGCGGCGATCTCGGGCTAGGAGGGCGGGGTGCGGCTGATCGAGCGGCGGATCGGGCTCCTCTTCGCCGGCTTCCTCCTCTGCTTCACGATCGTTCTCGGCCGCGCCTTCTGGCTCCAGGGGATCCAGGGATCCTCACTCGCCTCGCAAGCCGTGAGCCAGCAGGAGGCGACGGTCACCGTCCCCGGGCTGCGCGGCCCGATCCTCGACCGACGCGGCCACGAGCTCGCGGTCTCCGAGGACGCCGCCTCGATCTACGCCACTCCCTACCAGGTCAAGCATGCGCGGAGGACAGCGGCGAGGCTCGCGCCCCTGCTCGGCCTCGGCCGCGATCAGGTGCTGAAGTCGCTGACCGAGGACTCGGGGTTCGCCTACCTCGCCCGCAAGGTCGACATACGGGTGGCTCAGCGGATCGCCAGGATGAAGCTGCCCGGGATCGGGCAGCTCCCGGACAGCCGGCGCAGCTATCCGCAGGGGGACCTGGCCTCGCAGGTGGTCGGGGCGGTCGGAGTCGACAACCAGGCCCTGACCGGTCTCGAGGCCGGCGAGAACGGCGTGCTGAAGGGCACTGACGGCGAGCGCCGCGTCGTCATGGACGCGCTCGGCGACCCGATCCGGCTGGATACGGTGAGCAGCGCCAGCGACGGCGAGGGCATCCAGCTCACCCTCGACTCCGCGATCCAGGCCGAGACCGAGCGGGTGCTGGCGGAGGTTGGCGCCACCTACTCGCCGAAGGGCGCGACCGCGATCGTCATGGACCCGCGCAGCTCGAAGGTGCTGGCGATGGCGAACTGGCCCCCGGTCGACCCCAGCGACCTCTCCTCCGCCAGCCCGGAGGACCTGCAGAACCGCGCCACCGGCTTCACCTATGAGCCCGGCTCGACGTTTAAGGCCTTCAGCGTCGCGGCCGCGCTCGAGGACAAGCTGGTCACGCCCGAGACGACCTTCACGCTGCCGCCGACGATTCAGGTCGCCGACCGGCAGATCTCCGACGCCGAGGCCCGCCCGACCGAGACGATGAGCGTCGCCCAGATCCTCTCCCAGTCATCGAACGTCGGCGCGGTTACGATCGGGCTCGAAGTGGGCGCCAAGCGGTTCAGCCGCTGGATCAACCGCTTCGGCTTCGGGCGGCCGACCGGGGTGCAGTTCCCGGCTGAGGAGAGGGGGATCGTCCCGGCGCTCGGCGACTACTCCGGCTCGACCATGGGGAACCTGCCGATCGGGCAGGGGATCTCGGTGACGCCGATGCAGATGGTCGCCGGCTATGACGCGATCGCCAACGGCGGCATCCTGCGCCGTCCCCAGCTGGTCGAGCGGATCGGCGATGAGCCGGTGCACGAGCCGCGCGGAAAGCGGGTGATCAAGGCATCGGTCGCATCGCAGATCCGCACCATGCTCGAGGGCGTGCTCGCCCCGGGGGGGACCGCCTCGGAGGTGAGCATTCCGGGCTACACCCTCGCGGGAAAGACCGGGACCGCCGAGGTGGCCGAGAACGGGGGCTACTCGAACACCAAGTACGTCGCCTCGTTCATCGGCTTCGCGCCGGCTAAGGACCCGAAGCTGCTCGTTGCGGTGATCGTCGACCAGCCGCACGGCGACATCTACGGCGGCTCCGTCGCCGCCCCGGCCTTCGGCAAGATCGCCAGCTTCGCGCTGCCGTACCTGGGAATCGCCCCGCAGTAAAGCCCGCCAGGCACGAGCCTAGAATCGGCCGCGAATGGAGCTTCGTGAGTTGATCGAGGGCGCGGAACCGCTGGCCACCTCCGGTGACCTCTCGGTCGAGATCCGCGGCCTTGCCTACGACAGCCGAAAGGTGGGGGAGGGGGGCCTCTACTTCTGTGTGCCGGGCTTCAGCTCGGACGGGCACGATTTCGCCCCGGCGGCGGTCGAGGCGGGGGCGGTCGCGCTGGTCGTCGAGCGCGACCTCGAGCTGCCGGTGGCCGAGGTCCGGGTCGGCGACGTGCGGGCGGCGATGGCGCCGGTCGCGGCTCGCTTCTTCGGCGAGCCGACAGCCTCGCTTGCGATGGCGGGGATCACCGGCACCAACGGCAAGACGACGACGGCGTTCCTGCTGCGGGAGATCATCGAGGCCGACGGGCGCAGCTGCGGCCTGCTGGGAACGGTGAAGCAGGTGGTCGGCGGGGCCGAGGAGGAGGTGGTCCGCACCACTCCCGAGGCGGTCGATCTCGAGGCCACCTTCAGGCGGATGCTGGAGGCCGGCGACTCCGCCTGCGTGATGGAGGTCTCCTCCCACGCGCTCTCGCTGCACCGCTGCGACGCGATCCACTTCGACGTCGCCCTGTTCACCAACCTCACGCAGGACCACCTCGACTTCCATGCCGACATGGAGGACTACTTCCTCGCAAAGCGGATCCTCTTCGCCGAGCTGGCCCCGGAGGCCTCGGTGGTCAACCTCGACGATCCCTACGGCGCCCGGCTCGCAGAGGAGCTCGGCTGCGTCACCATCTCGGCGGCGGGCGCCGCGGCCGACTTCCGGGCGCTGGAGGTCGAGTTCGACGACGCCGGCTCGAGCTTCGTGCTCGAGGGACCCGCCGGAGCGATGCCGGTGCGGACCCCGCTCCCGGGCCACTTCAATGTCGCCAACGCGCTCGGCGCGATCGCCGCCGCCGCCGCGCTCGGGGTTTCGCCCGAGGTCGCCGTGGAGGCGCTGGCAACCGCCGGGCGGGTCCCGGGCCGCTTCGAGCCGATCGACGAGGGGCAGGGCTTCGCGGTGCTGGTCGACTACGCACACACGCCCGACTCGCTCGCCAACGTGCTGACCGCGGCGCGGCGGCTCACCGAGGGCCGCCTGATTGCGGTGTTCGGCGCCGGCGGGAACCGCGACCGCGACAAGCGTCCGAAGATGGGAAAGGTCGGAGCCGAGCTCTCCGACATCACCGTGATCACCTCCGATAACCCCCGCTCCGAGGAGCCCGGCGCGATCATCGCCGAGATCCGGGCCGGCGCTGGGGCGGACGGGATCGAGGTCGAGCCGGACCGCCGCGCGGCGATCGCCCTCGCGCTCGAGGCGGCGGGGCCGGGCGACACGGTGGTGATCGCCGGTAAGGGCCACGAGCAGGGCCAGGAGTTCGAGGGCGGCAGGAAGATCCCCTTCGACGACCGCGAGGTGGCGCGCGAGGAGCTGCGGAGGCTGGCCGGGTGAGGACCCTCGACCCGGACCGGATCGTCGCCGAGACCGGGGCGGAGATCATCCGTCGCGGGGAGCCCGGACCGCCGGGCGCGGTTCGCATCGACTCCCGCGAGGTCGGTGTCGGCGACCTCTTCTTCGGGCTGCGAGGCAGCTCCATGGACGGCGGGGAGTTCGCCGCCGCGGCGCTCGCCGGGGGAGCCTGGGGAGTGATGGTGGAGCCCGGCGCGGCGGCCGCGATCGGGTCCGAGGGACACGGCTGGGTGCTCGCCGTCGTGGACCCGCTCGCGGCCCTCGGGACCCTGGCCCGCGCCTGGCGCCGCGAGCTCGGCGCCCGCGCGATCGGGGTCACCGGGTCGGTCGGCAAGACCTCCGTCAAGGACATCGCCGCATCGCTGCTGCCCGGGTGGGTGCACTCCAGCGAGGAGAACTTCAACACCGAGATCGGCCTGCCGCTGACGGTGCTCGCTGCCCCGGAGGGCACCGAGGTGCTGGTCCTCGAGATGGCGATGAGGGGGGCCGGGCAGATCGCCGAGCTGGCCGCGATCGCCGAGCCTCAGGTGGCGGTGATCACCAACGTCGGCCCGGTCCACGTCGAGCTGCTCGGGTCGGTCGAGGCGGTCGCGGCCGCCAAGGCGGAGGTGCTCGGATTCCTGCCTGCAGACGGTGCCGCGATCGTGCCCGCGCGCGCCGGAGAGCTGGAGGCGTACCTCGACGCGGCGCCGCGGTTGATCCGCTTCGGCGAGGGCGGCGACGTCAGCGCCTCGGAGGCGCGGGTCACCGAGGGCGGGCTGGAGGCGCTGATCTCGGCCCCCGGGGAGAGCCACCGCTTTCACTTCCCCTTCACCGAGGCCCACAACCTCGAAAACGCCCTTGCCGCGATCGCCGCCGGGGTGGCGATCGGGACGCCGCTCGAGCAGATGTCCCATCGCACCGCCGATATAGGCTTCTCCCGCCTGCGCGGCGAGCGCCTCGAGCTCGGCGACGGGATCGTTCTCGTGAACGACTGCTACAACGCCAACCCGTTGTCGATGCGCGCGGCGCTCGACCACCTCGCCTCGCTCGACGCTCGCCGGCGGATCGCGGTGCTCGGCGAGATGGGTGAGCTTGGTCCCCAGTCGCCCCGCTTCCACCGGGAGACGGGCGAGCACGCCAGGGCGGTCGCGGTCGACTGCCTGATCGGGGTCGGCGCGCCGGCCCGCGACTACGACCCCGACGACCTGGTGGGCACGCCCGAGGAGGCCGCCGAGCTGCTCGCAACCCAGCTCGGCCCCGGTGACGCGGTCCTCGTCAAGGGCTCGCGCTCTGCCGGCCTGGAGGCCGTCGCGGAGGCGCTCGAAGAGCTCTTCGGGGACTAGCCATGGGAGAGGTGCTGATCTCGGGGATGGCGGCGATGCTGATCTGCATCTTCCTCGGCCCGAAGTTCATCGAGTACCTGCGGCGCAGGGAGTTCGGGCAGAACATCCGTGAGGAGGGACCCCAGGAGCACCACGCCAAGGCCGGGACGCCGACCATGGGCGGGCTGATCATCTTCGCCTCGATCTGCGTCCCCTACCTGGTCCTCTCCGACCGCGACGCGCAGAGCATGGCCGTGTTCGGGGTCGCCCTCGGCTGCGCGGCGATCGGCTTCGCCGACGACTTCGTGAAGATCGTCAAGCGGCGCTCGCTCGGGCTCTCCGCCCGCTACAAGCTCGCCTGCCAGATGCTGCTGGCGCTGGCGCTGTGGTGGGTCGCCCGCCACGAGGTCGGGCTCGAGCCGATCCTCTACTTCCGGATCGGTGATGCCAGCATCGACCTCGGCCCTGTCCTCTACTTCGTGCTGATCTTCTTCGTCATCTCCGGGACCTCGAACGGCGTCAACCTCACCGACGGCCTCGACGGCCTCGCCGCGGGCTCCTGCGCGATCGTCCTGCTCGCCTACACCGGGATCACCTTCGTCAGCGACAACCAGCAGAACCTGGCGCTGCTCTCCTCGTGTTTGGTCGGCGCCTGCATCGGCTTCCTCTGGTTCAACGCCTTCCCCGCCTCGATCTTCATGGGCGACACCGGCTCGCTCGGCCTGGGAGGGGCGATCGGCGCCCTGGCGGTGATGACCCAGACCGAGGTGCTCCTGGTGATCATCGGCGGCATCTTCGTGATCGAGGCCCTCTCGGTCGCGGTCCAGGTGTTTGCCTTCAAGACCTTCCGGCGCCGGGTCCTGCTGATGGCGCCGCTCCACCACCACTTCGAGATGATGGCCTGGTCGGAGACCAAGATCATGCTGCGCTTCTGGATCATCGCCGCGGTCTGCTCGGGGATCGGCTTCTCGCTCTACCAGCACTCGATCGGCCGCTGAGAGGGACCAATTCCGACCCTCAGGGGACCTGGCCGACCTCAGCCGCGACATGCATTGAGCAGGTCGGCCACGTCAAGGGGGCCGCGCCGGTAGGTACTCCAGGCGTAAGCGCGAAGCTAGGCACGTGAGCAAACCGCCTCCGCGCAAACCCCGACCCCCACTGCCGCCGGGGCCGTTCCTGGTGGTCGGGCTGGCCCGTTCCGGGGTGGCGGTCGCCGAGATGCTCCGGGCGCGCGGTGAGGAGGTGATCGGGGTCGACTCGGGACATCCCGAAGCCGCGGAAGGGCTCATGGGGCTGGGCGTCGAAGTCAGCCTGGATGGGCAAGGAATCGAGTACCTGGAGCGGGCCCGGACCGTCGTCAAGAGCCCCGGCGTCCCGCGCGAGGCGCCCGTGATCGAGGCGGCGCTGCGGCGGGGGAATGGGGTGGTGGGCGAGCTCGAGCTCGCCTGGCGGGCGATCCCCAACCGCTTCGCGGCGATCACCGGGACCAACGGCAAGACGACCACCGCCGAGCTGCTCGGCCACCTCTACCGCACCGCAGGGGAGCCGGCCGCCGTCGCCGGCAACGTCGGCACGCCGCTCTCCACACTGGCCGGGAGCGTCGAGGAGGAGGCGACTGTGGTCTGCGAGTGCTCGAGCTTCCAGCTCGAGGACGCCGAGGCGTTCGCCCCCGAGTGCGCCGTGCTACTCAACATCGCCCCAGACCACCTCGACCGCCACGGGACGATGGAGGCCTACCTTGCCGCGAAGCTGCGGATCTTCGCCCACCAGGCGAACGAGGACGTCGCCGTCTGCAACGGGGACGAGGAGGCGCTGGCCGGTCTGGACCTCGGTGGCTGCGGGCGGCGGGTGCGGTTCTGCGCCGCCGAGGGCGCGGATTGCGACGTCGCCCTCGCCGGGGGGACGATCTTCGCCGCGGGCGAGCCGCTGATCGAGGCGGCCGAGCTGCCGCTGATCGGCGCCCACAACGTCGCCAACGCTATGGCCGCCGCGGGGGCCGCCCTGGCGATGGGCCTGGAGCGCGATGCGGTCGCCGCCGGGCTGCGCAGCTTCGCCGGCGTCCCCCACCGGCTCGAGCGGGTCGCCGAGATCGCCGGCGTGCTCTACGTCAACGACTCGAAGGCGACCAACGTCAACGCCGCCACGACCGCGCTTCGGGCCTTCGCGGGCGGAGTCCACGTGATCCTCGGGGGCAGCCTCAAGGGAGAGTCGTTCGAGCCGTTGGCGGCGCCGCTCGCCGAGCGCTGCCGCGCCGCGTACCTGATCGGCGAAGCCGCGACGGAGCTCGAGGGGGCGCTGCAGCCGGCGGTGGCAGAGGGGGTCCGGCTGGAGCGCTGCAGGGACCTCGAGGACGCGGTCCGCCGCGCCTCGGCGGCCGCCGAGGCGGGCGAGGTCGTCCTGCTCTCTCCGGCCTGCGCCAGCTTCGACTCGTTCCGCGACTTCGAGGAGCGCGGGGAGCGCTTCCGCGTGATCGTCGAGACGCTGGCGTGAGCGCGCGGGCCCTGGCCGGCTGGCGCTCGAAGCGCAAGCGAGCCCGAGCGGCGCTTTCCACCGAGTACAACCTGATGCTGACCGTCACCCTGATGCTGCTCGCCTTCGGCGCGGTGATGGTCTTCTCGGCCAGCTCGACCACCCAGGTGCTGAGCGACGGCGGCCTCTCCAACAGCGCCTTCTACTTGAAGCGGACGATCATCTTCGGCGCGCTCGGCCTGGTCGTCATGCATCTCGTCGCCCGTCACGGGCTGGGGCTGATCCGGCGCCTCACCCCCGGGCTGCTGGTGCTCTCCTTCCTCCTGCTGGTCGCGGTGATGTTCGCCGGCACCACGGTCAACGGGGCCAGCCGCTGGATCGGCCCCAGCTCCCTGCAGATCCAGCCCTCGGAGCTGGCCAAGGTGACCCTGGTGCTCTATGGAGCCCACGTGCTCGCCGCGAGGCCGAAGATGACCCGGACGATCGCCGGGATGATGCCCTACCTGATGGTGGTCGGCCTCGCCTGCTTTCTGGTCGTCGTGGAGCCCGACCTCGGCACTGCGATGGTGACCACGTTCGCGGCCACCGCGACCCTGATCGCGGCCGGCGCGCGCCTCCGCGACCTGCTGCTGATCGCCGCGGTGATCGCCTTCCTGGTGCTGCTGGTGGTGCTGTTCGAGCCTTACCGCCGGGAGCGCCTGATCGGCTTCCTTCACCCGGGGGCCGACGCCGCCGGGTCGGGGTTCCAGGCGCTGCAGGCGAAGATCGCGCTCGGCTCCGGCGGGATCTTCGGCACGGGGATCGGCAACGGGGTGCAGAAGGCCTACTACCTGCCCGAGGCCCACACGGACATGATCGCGGCGGTGATCGGCGAGGAGGTCGGGTTCGTGGGGATCGCCGGGATCACCGCCCTGTTCGCGATCTTCGGCTTCGCCGGGTTCCGCATCGCCCAGACTGCGAAGGACTCCTACGGCAAGCTGCTCGCCGCGGGATTGACGGCGCTGGTCCTCGCCCAGGCCGTGATCAACCTCTTCGCGGTGATGGGGCTCGCGCCGCTGACCGGGGTGCCGCTGCCCTTCGTCTCCTACGGCAACAGCAGCCTCCTGGTCAGCCTCTTCGCCGTCGGCTTGATTCTCAACATCGCCCGGGGCGGGACGGCGAGCCTCGCCGCGGCAAAGCCCCCCGCCCGCGCTGGCAAACTGCGGGTCGTCGATGGCGGGCGCAAACGGGCCAAGAGTCGTGATAGCGGCCGGCGGGACAGCCGGTCACGTCGTGCCCGCCATGGCGGTCGCCGACGAGCTTCGGGGTAGGGGCGTCTCGGTCAGCTTCATTGGCACCCAGGAGAGGATCGAGGCCGACCTGGTCCCCGCGGCCGGATATCCGATCGACTACGTCTCGGTCGGTGGCATCGACCGCAAGCGCCCGCTGCGCGCGGCGGCCGCCTCGGCCCGGGCCCTGCTGGCCGTGGGCTCAGCCCGGGCCATGCTGCGGGCGCGAGAGGCCGAGGTCGTCATGGGGGGCGGTGGCTTCGTCGCCGGGCCGGTCGGACTGGCGGCGCTGACCATGCGGGTCCCGCTGGTCCTGACCGAGGCCGACAGCCGTCTCGGGCTCGCCAACCGGTTGCTCGCGGGCCGCGCCCGGCGGGTCTGCCTCGCCTTCCCGATCGACGGCCGCGACGGCGATCGCTATCTGGTCACCGGGCGTCCGGTTCCCGCGGCCGTCCTCGCGGCCGACCGCTCCGCCTCACGCGAGAGGTTCGGGATCGACCCCGCCGCCCGCTGCCTGCTGGTGGTGGGGGGCAGCCAGGGGGCGCGCTCGGTCAACTTCGCTGCTCTTGATGCATTCGCCGCCGATCCCGGCCGCGGCTTCGAGGTGCTCCACCTGGCAGGCCGGCGCGACTACCCCGAGCTTCGTGATCGCCTCGAGCGGATCGACGCGGGCGGCTACGTGCTGCTTCCCTACGAGCCGAATCTGGGCCAGTCCCTGGCGGCCAGCGACCTCGTCCTGGGCCGCTCCGGCGGCTCGCTGTTCGAGTTCGCCGCCGCGGGGCGGCCGGCGCTGCTCGTCCCCTACCCGTACGCGACCGCGGATCATCAGACCTCCAACGCCCGCTGGATGGAGGTGGCCGGGGCCGCGGTGGTGCTTGCCGACGAGGAGCTCTCGCCGCAGCGGCTGCGGCGCGAGGTCGTCGCGATCCTCGATGACGGCGAGCGCCTCGCGCGGATGTCGGCGGCGGCACGCGCCCTGGCCAGGCCGGATGCCGCCGCCCGGATCGCCGACGAGGTCCTGGCCGCCGCGGGCCGATGAAGGGCAGGACGCTTCACTTCATCGGGATCGGCGGTGCCGGGATGAGCGGCCTCGCCCTGGTCTGCGACCGGCTCGGCGCCCGGGTCAGCGGCAGCGACCGGGCCGAGTCCAGCTACACCCGCCGGCTGCGGGAGGCCGGAGTCGAGGCGGCGATCGGCCACGACACGGCAAACCTGCCGGCCGAGGCGGAGGTGGTCGTCTCCACCGCGATCGGCGAGGACAACCCGGAGCTGGCCGCGGCCCGGGCGCGAGGCGCGGTGATCATCCACCGGGGAGAGCTGCTCGCGGAGCTCTGCGGACGCAAGCGGCTTATCGCTGTCTCGGGCACCCACGGCAAGACGACGACGACGGCGATGGTCGTCTGGGCGATGCGGGCGCTCGGCCTCGATCCCGCCTTCTTCCTCGGTGGCGAGCTGCCCGGCGCCGGCCCCGGTGGCGAGGCCGTCAACTCCGGCTGGGGGGAGGGGGAGTGGGCGGTGGCCGAGGCTGACGAGAGCGACGCGAGCTTCCTGCGCCTGGAGCCCGAGATCGCTGTGGTCACGAACCTCGAGATGGACCATCACTCCCGCTGGGGATCGCTTGCCGAGCTCGAGCAGGCCTTCGAGCGCTTCGCCGCGCCCGCCAGGGGCGTGGCGCTGCCCGCCGGAGCCGGCCTCGAGCGGCTGGCCGAGGACCGCCGGCTGATCTTCTTCGATCACCGGTCGCCGGGGCCCGAGCGGCTGGAGCTGGCCGTACCGGGGAACCACAACCTGCTCGACGCGCGCGCGGCCCTGGCGGCGCTGGAGCTGGCCGGCGCCGACCTCGCAGCCGCGGCCTCCGGGCTCGGCGACTTCCCGGGGGTGAGGAGACGGCTCGAGCTCCGGGGGAGGTGCCGGGGGGCGCGCGTCTACGACGACTACGCCCACCATCCGACCGAGCTGCGCGCCGCGCTCGAAGCCCTGCGGGAGCTTGGGCCGAGCCGCCTGGTCGCCGTCTTCCAGCCCCACCTCTACTCGCGGACCAAGGCCCTCGCCGATCAGTTCGGGGCGGCGCTGGCGCTCGCCGACGAGGTTGGCGTCCTCGATGTCTACCCCGCCCGGGAGGAGCCGGTCGGCCCGCTCGCCGGGGTCAGCGGCCTGCAGGTCGCGGAGGCGGCCGCCGACCGGGCCGGCGGCCGCCCGGTCTGGTGGCTGGTCGACGCAGATCGCGCCGCGGCGGCGCTCGGCCCGACCCTGCGCGAGGGCGAGATCCTGGTGACGATCGGCGCCGGCGACATCACCGAGCTGGCGGGGCGTCTGGTGGAGAGCGGGTCGTCTTGAGCGCCGTCGGGCCGCCGGACGGGGTCGAGCGCTCCCACCCGCTCGAGCGCCTCACCACCGTGCGCACCGGCGGCCCTGCCGACTACTTCGCCCGCCCCGCCGACCAGGAGCGTCTCCTGGAGCTCCTCGCCTGGGCCGCCGGCGAGGGGGTCGCGGTAGGAGTGATCGGCTCGGGATCGAACCTGCTGGTAGCCGATGAAGGATTCAGAGGACTCGCGATCAAGCTCGACGGGGAGCTTGCGGCGATCGGGCGCCAGGACGATCGGATCGTCTGCGGCGGCGGCGCCCGCCTGCCCTCGGTCTCGGCCAAGGCCGCCGGCTGGGGGCTCTCGGGAATCGAGTTCGGGGTCAACATCCCGGGCAGCGCGGGGGGCGCGGTGCGGATGAACGCGAACGCCTATGGCGGCGAGCTGGCGCGGGTGCTTGAGTGGGTCGACGTATGCGATGCCTCCGGTGCGAGCCGCCGCCGCCCTGATCAGCTCGGCTTCGCCTACCGCAGCTCGAACCTGGAGCCCGGCGAGGTCGTCTCCAGGGCCTCGTTCCGGCTGACGCCCGCCGAGCCGGAGTCGATCCGCGCCACCCTGGAGGGGATGCGCGGCCGCCGTCGTGAGGCCCAGCCATCCGGGATCAAGACCTTCGGCTCGACCTTCAAGAACCCCGACGCCGCGGAGGCGGGCGGGCGAACCGCGGGCCAGCTGCTGGAGGCCGCCGGATGCCGCGGCCTGCGGCGCGGGGGAGCCCGCTTCGCCGAGAAGCACGCCAACTTCGTCGAGAACACCGGCGAGGCGAGCACCGCCGACGTGCTGGCGCTGATGGCCGAGGGGCGAGCCCGCGTCAAGCAGCGCTTCGACGTCCTGCTCGAGCCCGAGGTCCAGGTGCTCGGCCGGGTCGAGTGGCCCGAGGGCTGGGAGATCGAGGGGGGCGGGGAGGAGGGATGAGCGCCCTGGTCGAGGCGATCAGCCGCGTCCGTCCCGGGGCGAGACGCCGTTCCCGGGCGCGGCGCGAGTGGCGGCGCCCGGCCGCGATCGGCGCCGTCGCGGCGCTCATCCTGGCACTGGGCTACTGGTTCTGGTTTCGGGACTCCGGCCTGGTCGCCGTCAGCAGGGTCAAGGTCGAGGGGATCCCGGCGGGGTCTCCCGGCGGCGCCGCGCTAGAGCGGGCACTCGAGCGGGCGGGGCGGAAGATGACCACCCTGCACGTGCAGCAGCAGCAGCTCGAGCGGGCTGCATCCGCGTTCCCGCTGGTGCGCTCGGTCAGCGCCGATCCGGACTTCCCCCACACGCTCTCGGTGCGGGTCGTCGAGCGCCGCCCGGCGGCGCTGATCGGCAGCGGCTCCGGCGCCACGGTGGTCGCGGCCGACGGCGGCCTCCTCAGCTCACTGTCCCCCCACGGGCTCGAGCTGCCCTCGCTGCCGCTCGCCAAGCCGCCGAAGCGAGGGCTGCTGGCCGGCACCGCGCTGGACCAGGCCCGGGTCCTGGGGGCGGTTCCGAAGGCGCTTCAGCCCCACCTCGACCGCAGCTGGTACGACAGCGGAAGCGGGGTGGTGGTGGAGCTTCGCGGCGGCATCGAGCTGCGCTTCGGAACCCCCGCACGGGCGGCACGCAAGTGGCGCTCCGCGGCGGCCGTACTCGCCGATCCCTCCCTGACCGCGCTCGATTATGTAGACCTAAGCTCAGCCGACCGGCCCGCGGTCGGCGGGGCCGGGCACCCGCTTCCCTCGGTGCCCTGAGCCGGGAGGGGGAGCTCCGGAAGGGCTCACCCGGACCGGCCACCCCTCCGGCGATCCGCTCTGTGAAGCCGTATCCGTCGCCTCACGCCCCTTCTTCCAGGCCCTCTCCGCCAAGCCTCGACCTGAGGGTGAGATTCGGAAAACCCTCGATCGGGGGTCGAGAGATCTGGTGTGCAGGATGCGATTCGCGGCATTGACAGAGCACCCCGGATACCCTACGTTGAGCGCGATTCCCCTGGTTTCAGCGGATGAGTGGAACCTTCAAGCATCGCTGAAGCCTCGGACGGAACCAAGGCTCAACTAACTCCGTAGGTCAGTCGATAGGAATTCGGGAGATGGAATCCACTTACCTCGCGGTGATCAAGGTGGTCGGCGCCGGCGGTGGCGGCACCAACGCCGTCAGCCGGATGGTCGACGCGGGCATCCGCGGTGTCGAGTTCGTCGCCGTCAACACCGATGCGCAGGCGCTTCAGGCCTGTGACGCCGACATCAAGCTCTCGATCGGGCAGGAGCTGACCCGCGGGCTCGGCGCCGGCGGCAACCCGGAGGTCGGCGCAGGAGCCGCGGCCGAGAGCCGCGACGAGATCAAGGAGGCGCTGAAGGGCGCCGACATGGTCTTCGTCACCGCGGGCGAGGGCGGCGGCACCGGGACCGGGGCCGCGCCGGTGATCGCCGAGATCGCCAAGGAGGAGATCGGAGCGCTGACCGTCGGCGCCGTAACCAAGCCGTTCGAGTTCGAGGGCAAGCGGCGGATGCAGCAGGCGCTCGAGGGGATCGAGAAGCTCCGCAACAACGTCGACACCCTGATCATCGTCCCGAACGAGAAGCTCCTGCAGGCGGTCGAGCGCCGCACCAGCGTGCTCGAGGCCTTCCGCCAGGCCGACGACATCCTTCGCCAGGGCGTCCAGGGGATCACCGACCTGATCACCATCCCCGGCCTGATCAACCTCGACTTCGCCGACGTGCGGACGATCATGCGCGACGCGGGCTCGGCCCTGATGGGGGTCGGCTCCGCCTCGGGCGAGGCCCGGGCCGTGGACGCCGCCAAGGCCGCGATCACCTCGCCGTTGATCGAGGAATCGATCAAGGGCGCGACGGGAATGCTGCTCAACATCACCGGCCCGGAGGACCTCGGCCTGTTCGAGGTCAACGAGGCCGCCCAGCTCGTCCAATCCGAGGCTGACGACAACGCCAACATCATCTTCGGCTCGGTGGTCGACCAGTCGATGCGCGACGAGATCCGGGTCACCGTGATCGCCACCGGCTTCGAGGGCTTCGAGCTGCTGGCCCGCTCGCCCCAGCGGGTCCGGCGCCGCTATGAGAGCCGGCCCCGGATCTCCGCCGACGACACCGACATCCGCAGCCTCAGGGTTGACGACGACGAGATCGACGTGCCGCCCTTCCTTCAGGATTAGCAGCGCCTGAGCCGATGCGCTTGGGCCCGCTGGGACTCCCGGCAGCGATCGGCGGACAGCTGGGGCGGCTGGGGAGCACCGCCCAGAACGCCCTCGAGGTGGCCCGCTTCGGTGGGCTCGAAACCGACGAGGAGGCGACGCCCTACGAGGTCGTGGCCCGCGGGCGGATCTACAGGCTGCGCCGCTATCTGGCTGACGGGGCGGTGACCGAGACGGCGCCACCGGTCCTGCTGGTGCCGCCCCTGATGCTCTCGGCCGAGGTCTACGACGTCTCCCCGTCGGCGAGCGCCGTGCGGATCCTGCGCCAGCACGGCGCCGACCCCTGGGTCTTGGACTTCGGCTCGCCCGAACGCGAGGAGGGCGGCCTGGAGCGAAACCTCGCCGATCACGTCGTCGCGGTCGGTGACGCGCTCGAGCGCGTCCGCGAGAACAGGGGGCGCGACGTCCACCTCGGCGGCTACTCGCAGGGAGGGATGTTCTGCTACCAGGCCGCCGCCCACCGCCGCAACGACGGGGTCGCCAGCGTCGTCACCTTCGGCTCGCCCGTCGACCTCCGCGCCGCGTCCCCGCTCGGCCTCCCCGACCAGCTGGTCGCCGAAGGCGCCGGTTTCATCGCCGATCGAGTCCTCGCCGGGCGCTCGGTCCCCGCCTGGGCGACGCGAACCGGCTTCGCGCTGCTCGACCCGGTCAAGTCGCTGCGCCAGAGGATCGAGTTCGTCCTGCAGCTTCACGATCGCGAGGCGCTGCTGCCGCGGGAGCGCCAGCGGCGCTTCCTGATGGGCGAGGGCTGGGTGGCCTGGCCGGGGCCGGCGCTGGCCGACTTCACCGAGCAGTTCCTGGTCCACAACAGGATGCTCGCCGGCGGCTTCACGATAGACGGCACTGCTGTGACCCTGGCCGACATCGACTGCCCGCTTCTCTGCTTCGTCGGCGAGGTGGATGAGATCGCCCCTCCGGCGACGGTCCGCGCCATCCAGCGGGCGGCGCCGCGCGCCGAGGCCTACGAGGTCTCGCTGCGGGCCGGCCACTTCGGCCTCGTGGTCGGCAGCGCAGCGACGGAGACGACCTGGCCCGTGGTCGCCGGGTGGGCCCGGTGGCGCGACGGGGACGGCGGGCTGCCCGAGACCGTCAGATCGATGCCCGAGGAGGCGCTCCAGGAGGCGGGGGGCGGCCTCGGCGAGCGAATCGGCTACGGGGTCGAGCTGATCGCGGGCCTCGGGGCCCGCACCGCCCGCGGCCTGGCCGAGGCGACGGCGCAGTCGGTGCGAACCATCCCCGAGGTCGGGAGGCAGGCGGCGGCCCAGTTCCCGCGGCTGGGACGGCTGCAGCGGATGGAGCCTCGCACGCGGATCTCCCTTGGTCTGCTGCTCGACGAGCGCGCCGAGCGAGCCCCGGAGGAGGTCTGCTTCCTGTTCGAGGACCGCGGCCACTCGAACGCCGCGGTCAAGCACCGGATCGACAGCGTCGTTCGCGGGCTGATCTCGCTTGGGATCCGCGAGGGCGAGCACGTCGGGGTGCTGATGGGCACCCGGCCGAGCGCCCTGGCGGTGGTCGCCGCGCTCAACCGGCTCGGCGCGGTCGTCGTCCTCCTGCGCCCCGGCGGCGACGTCGCCCGTGAGGCCGAGCTCGGGGGCGTGACCAGGATCATCGCCGACCCGGACAACGCCCCGGCGGCGAAGCAGGTGCGGCCGGTCGACGCGGTCCTGCTCGGCGGCGGCGCCGAGCCGCGCGACCCGGGCGGTCTCACCGATCTCGAGCGGGTCGACCCGGAGAAGGTCGAGCCACCGGCCTGGTATGAGCCCAACCCCGGTCGGGCAGGGGAGCTTGGTTTCATCCTCTTCGCCGGCGAGGCGGAGCGGACCCGGGTCAACCGGATCAGCAACGGGCGCTGGGCACTCTCCGCCTTCGGCACCGCCTCCTCCGCCGCGCTGAGCGCCGACGACACGGTGTTCAGCGTCAATCCACTGCACCATCCCTCCGGGCTGCTGATGAGCCTCGGCGGAGCGGTCGCCGGCGGGTCCCGCCTGGCGATGGCGAGACGCTTCGACCCCGAGACCTTCTGGGACGAGGCCCGCCGCTACGGAGTGACGGTCGCCTCCTACACCTGGACCCAGCTGCACGGCCTGCTCGAGGCGCCGCCGCACCCCAATGAGCGCCACCACCCGGTGCGTCTTTTCATCGGCTCGGGGATGCCCCGCAGCCTCTGGGAGCGGATCACCGAGCGCTTCGCGCCCGCCGGGATCCTCGAGTTCTGGGCAGCGACCACCTCGGAGGCGATCCTCGCCAACCTCAGCGGCGCCAAGCCGGGCTCGGTGGGCCGTCCGCTCCCCGGAAGCGCCGAGATCGCTATCGCCCGGTACGACATCGGCGCCGGGCGCCTGCTCGAGGGCCCCGACGGGCTGGCGCTCCGCTGCGGGCCCAACGAAGAGGGCCTGCTGCTGGCCCGCTCCCGCGGCGAGGGCGAGTCGGGCCCGAGGATGCTCCGCGGCGTGTTCGAGCGCGGCGACGCATGGATCAGCTCTGAGAGCCTGTTCAGCCGCGACGCTGACGGCGATCACTGGCTGATCGACTCGCTGGCGACCGTGATCCGCACCGCCGAGGGCTTCGTCCCCTCGCTGCTCGTCACCCAGGCGCTCGGCGAGCTGGACCAGGTCGACCTTGCCGTCACCTACGGCGTCCCGGCGGGGGATGCCGAGTCGGTTGTCTCGGCGGTGACGCTGATCGGTGGCGGCGAGCTCTCGGCAACCGACCTCGACGCCGCCCTCGGGGGGCTCGCTCCCGAACGCCGCCCGGAGGCCGTCCGGGTGGTCGAGCGGATACCGACCAGCAGCTGGTACAGGCCGCTGACCGGCGAGCTGCGGGAGCAGGGCATCCCCAAGGCCGCGCCGGGACGCCCGGTCTTCCGGCTCGACCACGCCGAGGGTCGCTACAGGCACGATCGCTAGCCTGCGGCCTCGTGAGCGAGGCCCCAAAGCAGACGCCGCTACACGCCGCGCACCTCGCCGCCGGCGCCAAGATGGCCCCCTTCGCCGGGTGGGAGATGCCGATCTCCTACGAGGGGATCCGCGAGGAGCACCTAGCGGTCCGCACCCACGCCGGGATGTTCGACGTCTCCCACATGGGCGAGGTCGAGGCCGAGGGGCCGGAGGCGGACCTCTTCCTGCAGCGGGTCCTCTCCAACGACGTTTCGCGATTGCAGATCGGGGGAGCCCAGTACTCGTGCCTCTGCAACGAGCACGGCGGCGTCCTCGACGACCTCTTCACCTACCGGCTCGCCGAGGAGCACTTTCTGCTCGTCACCAACGCCGCCAACCACGGCTCCGACCTGCGTTGGATGGCGCGCTGGATCGGCGACTACGACTGCGTCCTTCGCGACGTCGCCGACCGCTGGGCGATGCTAGCCGTGCAGGGGCCGCACGCTCGTCAGATCGTCACCAGCGCCCTGGGCATCCCGCTGCCCGAGCGCATGCACGTGCTGGCCGGCGTGATCGACGGGGCGCCGGGGGTCGCCTGCGGCACCGGCTACACCGGCGAGGACGGAGTCGAGCTGCTGGTCGATCCCGGGCGCGCGCCCGACGTCTGGTCACGGCTGCTCGACGGCGGCGTCGTCCCCGCCGGCCTCGGGGCCCGCGACACGCTGCGGCTCGAGGTCTGCTTCCCCCTGCACGGCAACGACCTCAGCCCGGAGCGCAACCCGATCGAGGCCGGCCTCGGCTGGTGCTGCACGGAGGAGACCGGGTTCGTCGGCTCCGAGCCGATCGCCGCGCAGCGAGCCGCGGGCCCGGCGCAGAAGCTGGCTGCGTTCACGATCGAGGGGGCCGGCATCCCGAGGCCCGGGAACGGGATCCTCGCCGGCGGCGAGCAGCTGGGCGAGGTGACCAGCGGCACCTTCTCGCCCTCGCTCGAGGTCGGGATCGGGATGGGCTACGTGGCGGCCGAGGCGGCCGAGCCCGGCACCGAGCTGGAGATCGACGTGCGGGGAAGACAACGGGCGGCCCGCGTAGGCTCCAAGCCCCTCTACAGGAAGGACTGAGTTTGGCCGAAGGCAGCTACCCCGACGATCTCCTCTACCACTCCGCCCACGACTGGGCCCGGGTCGAGGGAGGCGAGGCGACGCTCGGGATCACCTGGTACGCACAGGACTCGCTCGGCGAGGTGGTCTTCTTCGACCCGCCCGAGGTCGGCGCCGAGGTCAGCAAGGACTCGACCTATGCCGAGGTCGAGTCGGTGAAGGCGGTGTCCGAGGTGATCGCGCCGCTCTCCGGCGAGATCACCGCGGTCAACGCAGCAGCCGGCGAGGACCCGGCGAAGATCAACCAGGACCCCTACGGCGAGGGCTGGCTGGTGAAGCTGAAGCTCTCCGACCCCTCCGAAGCGGAGCAGCTGCTCAGCAGGGACGACTACGTCGCGCTGCTCGAGGGCTGAGGGCTCCGCTCGGCGCATCTCTAACCTCAGCTCCGTGACCCGCTACACCTCGGCAACCGATTCCGACCGCGCCGAGATGCTCGATGCGATCGGCGTCGGGCACACCGACGAGCTGTTCGAGCAGATCCCCGAGCCACTGCGCCTGGATCGGCCGCTGGCGCTGCCCGGCGGGCTCGGCGAGGCCGAGGTCTTCGACCGCCTCCGCGCCCTCGCCGATCAAAACGCCGACTGCGAGTCGCAGGTCTGCTTCATCGGGGCCGGGATGTATGACCACTACGTGCCGGCGCTGGTCGACGCGATCACCGGCCGCTCCGAGTTCCTCACCCCCTACACGCCGTATCAGCCGGAGATCTCGCAGGGGGGGTTGCAGGTGATGTTCGAGTTCCAGACGGCGATCTCGGAGCTGACCGCGCTCCCGGTCGCCAACGCCGGCCTCTACGAGGGCCCTTCCTCGGTCGCCTCGGCCGGCTACCTGGCGATGGCCGCCACCGGGCGCAAGGGCTTCGTGATCTCCCGAGGGGTCCACCCGCACAGCCGCGAGACCCTGCGGACCTACTCTGAGGGGTTCGGGGCCGAGGTGGCCGAGGTCGGTCTCGACGGCGGCCGCACCGACGCGGACGAGCTCTCGGCGGCGGTGGGCGATGAGACCGCCGCGGTGATCCTTCAGAACCCGAACTTCCTCGGCTCGGTCGAGGAGGTCGAGGCGCTGGGGGCGATCGCCAGGGAGCGCGGCGCGCTGCTGGTCGTCGCGGTCGACCCGATGACCCTCGGCATCCTGCGCCCGCCGGGCGAGTGCGGGGCCGACATCGCCCTCGGCGAGGGCCAGCCGCTCGGCAACCGGCTCGACTTCGGCGGGCCGTCGTTCGGGTTCTTCTGCGCCGCCGAGGAGCACATCAGGCGGATGCCGGGGCGGATCGCCGGCGAGACCACCGACCTGGACGGGCGCCGCGGCTTCGTCCTCGCGCTGCAGACCCGCGAGCAGCACATCCGCCGCGAGAAGGCGACCCACAACATCTGCACCGCGCAGGCGCTGAACGCGCTCGGCGCGATCGTCCACCTCGCCTGGCTGGGACGCGCCGGGTTCCGCGAGCTCGGCGAGCTGTTGGTCCAGCGCACCGCGTACGCCCGCGAGCGGCTGGCGGCGGTCGAGGGCGTCGAGCTGCTCCACGACTCGCCGGTCGTGCGCGAGTTCGCCGTCTCGCTCGATGCACCTGTGGAGCCGGTGCTGGAGCGCTGCGCGGAGCGCGGCATCGCCGCCGGCTACCCGCTCGGGCGCGACTACCCGGAATTTGCGAACGGGCTGCTGGTGGCGCTCACCGAGCGCCGCAACCGTGAGCAGATCGACGCCCTGGCCGAGACCCTGGGTGCAGCGGTGCGGGCGGAGGCGGCCGCGAGGGTGGCGGCATGACGCTGACCGAGACACCCCAGCAGAGAGACCGCGCCGTGACGATCTTCGAGAAGTCGAAGCCGGGCCGGCGGGCCGCCGTGATCCCCGAGTCGGGGGTGCCGGAGCGGCCCCTGGACGAGCTGATCCCGGCCGAGCTGCTGCGCTCGGAGCCGCCGCGGCTGCCCGAGGTGTCCGAGCCGGAGATCGTCCGCCACTACAACCGCCTCTCCCGCCGCAACTTCGACCTCGACACCGGCCTCTACCCGCTTGGCTCCTGCACGATGAAGCACAACCCGCGCCTCAACGAGCGGGTTGCGGCTCTGCCCGGGCACGCCCGCCTCCACCCGGCCCAGGACCCGCGCCGGGCCCAGGGGGCCCTGGAGCTGATGTGGCTGCTGCAGGAGTCGCTGGCGGAGATCTGCGGGCTCCCGCACGTCAGCCTGCAGCCCTCCGCCGGCTCCCACGGCGAGCTCGCCGGGCTGCTGCTGACCCGCGCCTACCACGCCGATCGCGGCGAGCGCCCCTCCAAGGTGCTCACCCCGGACACCGCCCACGGGACCAATCCCGCCTCGGTGACGATGGCCGGCTACGAGGTGGTCAAGGTGGCGACCAACGAGCGCGGCGGTGTCGAGATGGACGACCTCCGGGCCAAGGTCTCCGAGGACGTCGCCTGCCTGATGCTGACCAACCCCAACACGCTCGGTGTATTCGACGAGAACATCGCCGAGATCGGCGCGCTGATCCACGAGATCGGCGGCACCCTCTATTACGACGGTGCCAACCTGAACGCGGTGATGGGGCAGTCGCGGCCCGGCGACATGGGTTTCGACATCGTCCACCTCAACCTGCACAAGACGTTCTCCCAGCCCCATGGCGGCGGCGGTCCCGGCTCGGGCCCGATCGCCGTCTCCGAGCGGATCGAGCCCTACCTGCCGCGGCCGCAGGTGGTCTGCCGCGAGAGCGCCAACGGCTCGACCAGCCACTTCTTCGAGCTCGACTCCGATCGGCCGAAGTCGATCGGGCGGCTGCGCGGGTTCCAGGGCAACTTCGGGGTCTTCGTCCGCTCCTACGCCTACATCCTCAGCCTCGGGGCCGACGGTCTCGCCGAGGCATCGGAGACCGCGGTGCTGAACGCCAACTACCTGAAGGCGAGGCTCTCCGAGAGCCGCGCCGGGGAGCGCCTCCCGGTCGCCTTCGACCGGCACTGCATGCACGAGTTCGTGCTCTCCGGCGCGCCGATGCGAAAGCAGCTCGGGCTGAAGACGCTCGACCTCGCCAAGCGCCTGCTCGACTTCGGCTTCCACCCGCCGACGGTCTACTTCCCGCTGCTGGTCGATGAGGCGCTGATGATCGAGCCGACCGAGACGGAGACCAAGGAGTCGCTCGATGCCTTCGCCGACGCGGTCGAGCAGATCCTCGAGGAGGCCGAGGACGATCCCGAGATCGCCCGCCAGGCCCCGTACTCGACCCCGGTTCGCCGCCTCGACGAGGTCAAGGCCACCCGCCGGCCCGTTTTGCGCCAGGCCCTGGACTGAGCCGGCGGCCCCGTCCCCGGCGGTAGGGTGGCCGTGGGATGGCGGAGGACGCGATATCGATCGGGGATGTCGAGCGCGCCGCGGGGGCGATCGAGGGCCTCGTCACCCGAACCCCCGCCCTGCGGGTGCCGGAGATCGACTCGCGCTGCGGCTGCCCGATCGCCCTGAAGGCCGAGAGCCTGCAGCAGAGCGGCTCCTTCAAGCTGCGCGGCGCCAGCAACAAGATGCTCGGTTCCGAGCGGGCCCGCAGCCACGGCGTGACCGCCGGCACGGCGGGCAATCACGGACACGCGGTGGCGCTTGCGGCACGGCGGCTGGGCGTCTCCTGCGACCTCTTCGTCCCCACTGACGCGCCGGTCTCGAAGACCTCTCCGGCGGAGCGGCTGGGGGCGCGGCTGCACACCAGGGCGGGCACCGTCGACGATTGCGTCGAGGCGGCGCGCGAGTTCTCCGAGGAGCGCGGGGCCGAGCTGATCCATCCCTTCGACGACCCCGCCGTGATCGCCGGCCAGGGGACGATCGGCCTCGAGCTGCTGGAGGAGATCGCCGATCTCGCCCGGGTGGTGATCCCGCTTGGTGGAGGGGGCCTCGCCGGAGGGATCGCCAAGGTGGTCAAGGACCGCCGGCCGGGGACCGAGGTGGTCGCGGTCCAGGCCGAGGCCTGCGCGGCCTACCCGGGATCGCTGGACGCAGGCCGGCCGGTCGCCGTCGATGCCTCGCAGACCGTCGCCGACGGGATCGCCGTGAAGCGGCCGGGGCGGCTCACCCTGCCGCTGATCGAGCGCTACGTCGACCGGATCGTGGTGGTCGGCGAGGACCAGGTCGGCGACGCGATGGCGCTGCTGCTCGGGGGGGCGAAGCTGGTCGTCGAGGGGGCCGGGGCGGTCGGACTGGCGGCGCTGATCAGCGGGCGCGAGGCGCCGGTCGAGACCGGGGTCACGGCGATCGTCCTCTCCGGCGGCAACATCGACGAGGAGTGGCTGGTCGCCGTCGCCCGGCGCAGAGAGGCGCAGCAGGGCAGGGGCCTGATCATCTTCACGACGATCGGCGATCGCCCCGGGGCGCTGGCCAAGCTGCTGGCGGCGGTCGCCGGCACCGGCGCCAACGTCTCCGACGTGCGCCACATCCGCGAGGGGGTCAACCTCGGGATCGCCGAGACCGGGGTGGAGATGATCCTCGAGACGCGGGGCTCGGCGCACGGCAAGAGGATCGTCGCCGCGCTCACCGAGGCCGGATACGAGATGCGCGACATCACCCATCCCGATTAGGAGGAGGAAGCGATGAGCAGCGAGAGGTCCGTGGTCGAGACCGGCGACGCCCCGGAGGCGATCGGCCCCTACAGTCAGGCGATCCTCCACGGCGGGCTGCTGGTCTGCTCAGGCCAGGTGCCGCTGGACCCGGGGAGCGGCGAGCTGGTCGGGGAGACACCGGCGGAGCAGGCGACCCAGTGCCTGAACAACCTCACCGCTGTCTGCGAGGCGGCGGGGACCAGACTCGATCGCGCTCTGCGCCTCACCGTCTACACCACCGAGCTGGACGAGTTCGGGTCGATCAACGAGGCCTACGCCGCCTTCTTCGGCGACTCGCCGCCGGCCCGGGCCGCGGTCGGGGTCTCTGCGCTGCCGAAGGGGGCGCTGGTCGAGATCGACGCAATCGTCGCCGCCTGAGCGGACGGTGGCTAGCTGCTGAGTCCGGCGAAGTCGGGAAGCTCCTGCTCGAGCTCGAGCACCGGGGCGAAGAGATCGCCGTCCCGGTCGACCCGCTCCAGCACCTCGCCTGCCTCGAAGGCGAGCGAGCCGGGGTCATCGCCCTCGGCCGCCTTCGTCACCTCGTCCCAGCTGACCGGGGTCGAGGCGGTGGGCTGCTCGCGGGCCCGCAGCGAGTAGACCGCGATCGTCGTCTTGCGCTGGTGGTTCTGCGACCAGTCGACGAAGACCTTGCCCTTGCGGTCGGCCTTCTTCATCTTCGATACCACGTCGCCGGGCGTCTGCTTCTCGAGCAGCTGGGCGATCGCGCGGGCGAACGGCTTCGTCTCGTCGTAGCTGGTCTCGACGTTGAGCGGCAGGTATACCTGCATCCCCTTCGAGCCCGAGGTCTTCGGGAAGCACTCGAGCCCGAGGTGCCCGAACATCTCACGCAACCGCAGCGCCACCCGGCAGCACTCGATCACGTCCGCCGGGGGGCCGGGGTCGAGGTCGAAGGCGAGCACGGTGGGGCGCTCGGGCTTCGGGGCCAGGGAGAGCGACGGGTGTAGCTCGACCGAGGCGAGCTGCGCCATCCAGACCAGCGTCGCCAGGTCCTCGCAGACGCAGAAGTCGATCTCCCCGGTGCGTCCGCCGATCGGTATCCGAGCGGTCTTCACCCAGTCCGGGCGGTGCTTGGGGCAGCGCTTCTCGAAGAAGGCGGCGTCGCTGCGGTCGACTCCCTCGGGGAAGCGGCGCAGGGTCAGCGCCCGTCCGGTGAGGTGGGGGATGATCGCCGGAGCGATCTTCGCGTAGTAGTCGATCACCTCGCCCTTGGTGAACCCGGCCATCGGGTAGAGGACCTTGTCGAGGTTGGTGAGCTTCAGCTCACGCCCATCGACCTCGACGATTCGATCGGTCGCCAACTAGGCGCGCGACTTCGAAGAGCGCGACTTCGACTTGCTGGCCGGCGTGCGCTTCGAGCCCGACGACTTCGACTTGGTCTTCGAGGACGACGCTTTCGAGCTCCGCTTCGGCTTCTCCTTCGCCATCTCCGAGCCGCGGACCGCGGCGATGCTCTCCTCCAGCGCCGCCATCAGGTCGGGGGCCTTGGTCGCCTCCGGCTCCTCCGAGGCGGAGGTGACGACCTCCTTGCCCTCTGCCTTCTGCTCGATCAGCGAGAGCAGCTCCTCGCGGTACTCGTCGCGGTAGCTGGCGGGGTCGAAGTCGGACGCCAGCGAGTCGATCAGCTTCTCGGCCATCTCGACCTCCTTGCGCTGGGTGCGCGGCTTCGACTGCGGCAGGACGTCGTCGAGCTCGCCCGGGGAGACGACCTCGTCGGCGAAGCGCATCGTCGTCATCGTCAGCACCCCGTCCGAGGCCCGGATCGCCGCCAGGTGCTCGCGGTTGCGAAGCACGAAGCGGGCGATCGCCGCCTTGCCGGAGGACTGCATCGCCTCGGCGAGCAGCGAGTAGGCCTTCTCCGCCCCCTCCGCAGGTCCGAGGTAGTAGGGGTTCTCGAAGTAGATCGGATCGACCTCGCCGATCTCGACGAAATCCTGGATCTCGATCGAGCGGGTCTTCTTAGGGTCGAGCTTGGCCAGCTCATCGCGGGTCATCACCACGTAGCGGTCGGGCGAGATCTCATAGCCCTTGACGATCTCCTCGTAGGGGACCTCCTCGTCGGTGCCCTCGGCGACGCGGCGGTTGCGGACCCGGACGCCGTCGGAGGCGCGCAGGTCGTTGAAGCGGATCGTCTTGCGCGAGACCGCGCTGTAGAGCTTCACGGGCACGTTGAGCAGCCCGAAAGAGATCGTCCCCGACCATATTGCGCGCGCCATCAGTCCATCACCTACCCGGATTCTTCCAGGGAACGCCTCGCGGCCCTGCGCCGTTATGGCAACCGCCAGCCGTCTTTCAGCCCCGCCCGCCCGCCGAACGCAATGATCGGCCGGCATGGGAGCCCTAAGGTTGCGTTCGGCCGAGGAGGAGCTGGCGGAGATCGGTCAGAAGGGGCTCGGGGTCGCGGAGCTGACTCCAGGTGACCCGCACGACCTGCCAGCCGGCGGCTTGCAGTCGGCGGTCGCGGGCGCGGTCTCGCTCGAAGGCGATCGCGGTGTCGTGGTAACGGCGGCCGTCGAGCTCGACGATCAGGCGCTGCCGGCGCCACAGGCAGTCGCACTCCAAGAGCTCCGCGCCGGCCTCGAGCAGCACGCCGGTTTCGGGTCGCGGCAACCCCTCGCGGCCGATCAGGGCCAGGAAGCGGCGCTCGAGCTCGCTGCGGCCCGGGCCGACCTCGCCGATCTCGGCGATCGCCCGCAGGCGCGCGACCCCGCGCCTGCCCCGGTTGGTCGCGATCGACTCCGAGAGCGTGGCCGTGCTGAGCAGACCCTGGACCTGGGCCTCGTTGAAAGCACGTGCAAGCAGGTGGGGAGCGACCGCGCCGACGTCGATCAGGGTGCGGGGAATCGCGGTGACCGGAATGCCGAATCTCCGCGTGACCTCCTCGGTGCCTACCCAGCAGTGATGGACTCGATGCCTGCCGTTCGAACGGAGATGGGCCGGCGCGATCACATCGACCCTCGCCGTGCCTTTGGGCAGAAGTCCCCAGAGCGTCGCCGCCGAGCGATGGCTGAGGACGGTTCCAGGCGGGCCGGCGAGGACGGTCGCAAGCCAGAGGCCGCGCTCGGATATTCCGGCGTGGCCGACCGAGTACACGCCCCGGTGGATCTGGTGCAGCCGCCCGCTGAGCAGCCATCGCTTCACCGCTCCGTCGCTGAAACCGATCGCCCGCAGCTGCCGCAGCGAGATCACCCCGTGCTGTCGCTCCGCGATCCGCGCAACCTCCCGCCCCTTCACGGGCCGAACTTCACGTTTGGGCCGCATATCGGACCCAATGTGCAGTTCGGCAAAGGGGCGCCCCTGGCGTTGGGATGATTTGGGCGTGTTGTTCGAGCTTCGTGAGGTGTGTTGTGAGCGTGGGGGGCGGGCCGTGCTGCGCGACGTCTCGGTCGGGATCCCCACCGGGGCGAGCGCGCTGGTCGGGCCCTCGGGGGCCGGGAAGTCGACCCTGCTGCGCCTGCTCAACCGGCTCGCCGATCCGCAGTCCGGCGAGATCGCCTACCGCAGCCGGCCGCTGCCGGATTACGAGCCGCTCGAGCTGCGGCGGGAGGTCTCGCTGGTGCCCCAGCTGCCGGCCCTGCTCGATGGGAGCGTCGGCTCGAACCTCGAGTTCGCGGCCCGGCTGGCCGGGCGGGAGACCGACGCCGCTCGCTGCCTCGCCCTCGCCGGCCTCGATCCGGGCTTCGCCGAGCGCGACGTCTCCGCTCTCTCGGTCGGCGAGCAGCAGCGCGCGATGCTGGCCCGCTCCCTGGCGCAGGAGCCCCGGGTGCTGCTGCTCGACGAGCCGACATCGGCCCTCGACGAGGCCACTCGCGACGCGATCGAGCAGACCTTCGTGCGGCTGCGGCGGGAGATCGACATCTCGATCGTCCTGGTCACTCACGACCCGGCCCAGGCGCGCCGCCTCGGCGACTACGTGATCCGGCTCGAAGACGGCTGCCTGGCCGGCTGCGGCCCGGTCGAGGAGCTGATCGCCTGAGCACCTCGATCCACCTCTCGCTGGGCCAGGTGGCGGCCTCGCTGGCACTGGTCGCCCTCGCCGCGGCGATCTCCTTCTGGCGCGAGGCCGACCTGGAGCGCGACATCGGCATCGCCGTGGTCCGCTCGATCATCCAGTTGACGGCGATCGGCTACGTGATCAAGCTGATCTTCGACACCGACTCGATCGCCCTGGTGATCGCCCTGCTGGCGGTGATGGTCCTGTTCGGAGCGTTCACGGCGCGCTCGCGGGCGAAGAAGGTCCCGGGGGCGTTCTGGCCTTTGCTGATCGCCCTGGCGCTGGCCGCCGCGACGACCCTCGGCCTGGTCGTCGCCCTCGGCGTCTTCAACCCGACCCCGCGCTACCTGGTCCCGGTCGGGGGCATGGTGATCGGCAACGCGATGACCGCCTCGGCGGTGGCGCTGAACCGGCTCGGCGACGACGTCGCCGACTCGCGCGCCCGGATCGAGGCCACCCTCGCGCTCGGGGCGACCGCCCACGAGGCGGCGCTGCCGATCGTGCGGCGTTCGCTTCGCAGCGGCATGATCACCCTGATCGACTCGACCAAGACCACCGGGCTGATCTTCTTCCCCGGGACGATGGTCGGGATGTTGCTGGCCGGCGCCAGCCCCACCGACGCGGTCCGCCTCCAGCTGATCCTCCTCTACGTGCTCCTCGGAAGCGTCTCGATCGCGGCGCTGGTCGCGACAGGCCTCGCCTATCGCAACTTCTTCACCCCGGCACAGCAGCTGCGCGAGCTCGGCGGCGAGGCGAGGGCTAGCGGTTGATCAGGATCGCGGTGTCCGGGTTGGCGAAGTCCGGGACGGCGAGATCGGGGGCCCGATCCCCGTTGAACCGGCCGGCCGCCACTGAGTAGGCCTCGTCGACTGCGGCTAGCTTGCGGGGAGTGCCGAAGCCTCCGGTGCGCTTCTGGAAGCTGATCGCGACCTTGCCGTTGTCCTCGCTGACGTTGGCCACGTCGAGGCGACCGTCGAGGTTGAAGTCGGCGGCAGTGGGCTCATAAGCACAGGAGCCCGTCACGGTTGGTGAAGCGACTGGGGCGCGGAAGCGCCCGTTCCCCTTGCCCTTGAGCAGGTAGAGCTTGTCGTTCCCGTCGCAGTCGGAGACGACGAGGTCGAGCTTGCTGCCGGGGTTGAAGCGTCCCTTGACGAACCCGTAGGCGCCCTCGGTGCCGGCGTCGCTGCGAACCGCGGCGCGGAAGCTGCCGTCGCCGCGGCCCAGCAGGATCGCCGCCTGAGCGCCCGCCCCTCCGCCGGGGCGGTAGTAATTGAGTGCGGCGACGTCGGACTTGCCGTCGCGGTTGAAATCGGCGGTGGTGACGGCGGCGGGGAAGGTGTCCGAGCCGCCGGTGCTGACCGTGTGCGGCGCCCTGAAGCCTCCGGGCTTGCCGATCAGGATGCCGACGGTCCCCCTCCCCGAGTTGGCGACCGCGAGATCGGGGCGACCGTCGCGGTTGAAGTCCGCCACCGCCACCGAGTAGGGATTCTCGTCGCCGGTCATCGGGCCGGTGGCGAAGAACAGCGGGGCCCGGAAGCCACCCGGCTTGGATCGCAGCAGAGCGATCTTGTCGCTCTCGTAGTCGACAACCGCCATGTCGGTGCGGCCGTCGCGGTTGAAGTCCCGGGCGGCGATGCCGAAGGGGTAGTCACCGGCCGGGAATTGGCGGGCGGGCTTGAACCCGCCCTGCTTCCCGTAGAGGACGTTGACGATGTCGTCGCTCTCGCTACCGACAGCGACGTCCTTGCGCCCGTCGCGGTTGAAGTCTGCGATCGCGACCGGGTAGGGGTCGCCGCCGACGATCGTGGGGTGCCGCGCCGGCTTGAAATGGCCGAAGCCGAAAGCTGCGGCGGCGAACAGCAGCGAGGCCAGAAGCGAGGCGATCGTGATCGCCCGAAGCCGCGGGGGCTTGATCCTCATTGCGGCGCTATCGGCAGGGACCGCCGACGCCATGAGGCGGACGAACCCGCCCTCCTAGACTGGGGCGGGTGTCCCGCTCGCAGCGCCTGACGCTGGTCGCGACGATTCTCGGCTCGACCGTCGTCTTCCTTGACGCGACCGTCGTCAACGTCGCCCTGCCGGCGATCAGCCAAGGGTTGAATGCCGGCCTCGCGGGACAGCAGTGGGTGGTCGAGGCCTATCTGCTGGCGCTGGTCTCGCTGCTCCTCGTGGGAGGCTCGATGGGGGATCAGTTCGGCCGGCGGCGGATGTTCGTCGCCGGGTTGATCGGGTTCGGCGCGACCTCGGCCCTCTGCGCGATTGCGCCCTCCGATGGCTTCCTAATCGCCGCCCGCGCCCTCCAGGGGATCGCCGGCGCGCTGCTGGTCCCCGGATCGCTGGCGATCGTCGCCGCCACCTTCGAGGGCGAGAGCCGTGGGAAGGCGGTCGGCACCTGGACCGCCTGGACCGGGATCGCGACGGTGCTCGGCCCGGCAGGCGGCGGCGCCCTGGTCTCGGCGCTCTCCTGGCGCTGGGTCTTCTGGGTCAACCTGCCGCTGATCGCGGCCACCGTCGCGCTCACCCTGCGCTCGGTCAGCGAAAGCCGTGACCCGGACGCCTACCGCGGCATCGACTGGGTCGGGATCCTGCTCTCCGCACTCGGCCTCGGGGGGCCGGTGTTCGCCCTGATCGAGCAGCCGACCCACGGCTGGGGGAGCCCGCTGGTCTGGATCCCCCTGCTCGCCGGGGTGGTCTGCTTCGTTGGGTTCATCGTCTGGGAGGCTAGGGCGAAGCACCCGATGCTCGACCTGGGGCTGTTCCGGATCCGCAACTTCCGGGTCGCCAACCTGACGACGCTGACCGCCTACGCCGGGCTGATCGGCGGCCTCTTCTTCCTCGGGCTGTTCCTGCAGCAGGTGGTCGGCTATACCCCGCTCGAGGCGGGTCTCGCGACGACGCCGATCTCTTTGATCATGTTCGTCCTCTCTCCGCGATTCGGGCGAATCACCTCGGGGACCGGCCCACGCATTCCGATGACGCTGGGACCGCTGGTCGGCGGCGTCGGGCTGCTGCTGATGTTGCGGATCGACGCCGACGCGAGCTATCTCACCGACATCCTGCCGGCGGTCCTCGTCTTCGGCCTCGGCCTCTCGGCGATGGTCGCGCCACTGACCGCGACGGTTCTGGACTCCGTCCCGGAGAACCGGGCGGGGATTGCTTCCGGGGTCAACAACGGCATCTCGAGGGTCGCCGGGCTGTTGGCCATAGCCGTGCTTGGCGCGGTGATCTCTGCCCAGTTCGGCGCCTCCTTGGACGGATCGCTCGGTACCCGGCAGCTCTCGCCACAGGCCGCCCGCGCCGTCGAGGACGCGAAGTCGAAGCCGCTCGCCGTTCCCGAGGACCGCCGATCTCGCCGCGGCCGATGCGGCGGCGATCGACTCAGCCGCCGCCGACGCCTCGACCTCCGCCTTCCATCTCGGCATCGGGATCGGCGGGCTGCTGATGATCTGCGGCGGGATCGTCGCCGGTGTCGGGATACGGAACCCTGAGCGGCGGGTGGAGGCTCATCCGACCCGAGGCGCGGCGACCGCGGGCGAGTGCGGGCACAGTGCCGACTGCGACGAGCGGGTCCCGGCCGGGGTCGCCGAGGCGCCTGCCCCCGAGCCCGCATAGTCTCCCCGTGCCGTGAGGATCTTCTCGGGAATCCAGCCGACCGGCCGCAAGCACCTCGGCAACTACATCGGCGCGATCCGCCAGTACGTCGATGGCCAGGACCGCGGCGACCCGGCGATCTTTTGCATCGTCGACCTGCACGCGACCACCGTCGCCTATGACCCGGCCGAGCTCCGCGAGCGGCTTCACGACACCACCGCGCTGCTGCTCGCCGCCGGGCTCGATCCCGAGCGATGCATCCTCTTCCGCCAGTCCGACGTCCGCGAGCACACCGAGCTCTGCTGGCTGCTCGCATCGGTCACGGCTCACGGGGATCTCAACCGGATGACACAGTTCAAGGAGAAGTCGGCGGCGCAGCGGGAGCTGGTCTCGGCCGGGCTCTTCTTCTACCCGGTGCTGCAGGCCGCCGACGTGCTCGCCTACCGTGCAGAGGAGGTCCCGGTCGGAGAGGACCAGCGCCAGCACGTCGAGCTGATGCGGGAGATCGCCCGTCGCTTCAACGAGCGCTTCGGCGAGACCCTGGTGGTCCCCGAGCACCGGATCCCGGAGGTCGGGGCGCGGATCATGGACCTGCAGGAGCCGGAGCGGAAGATGTCGACGACCGGGAGCAGCGAGGCCGGGACCGTCTACGTGCTCGACGAGCCGGGGACGGTCCGCAAGAAGCTCGCCTCCGCGGTGACCGACTCCGGTCGCGAGGTCGTCCGGGCAGAGGAGAAGCCCGGGGTGACCAACCTGATCGACATCCTCGCAGCGGCCCGCGGGATCGAGCCCGAGGCGGTGGAGGCCGAGTTCGCGGAGACCGGGTACGGCGACTTCAAGAAGGCGGTGGCGGAGGCGACGGTCGAGTACCTGGCGCCCGTCCGCGAGCGCTATGCCGAGCTTCGCCCCGACCCCGGCCGGTTGGAGGCGGTGCTCGAGTCGGGCGCGGCGAAGGCGCGCTCGCTCGCCTCTGAGACCCTCGCCGACGTTCGGGAGAAGATGGGCGTCGGCGCTCAGCGCTAGTCCATTCGTCCAATCGGGCGATTCCGCCCAGGATGCGAGCGATCCGTTTGGAGTGCCGTTGGGTACGGGTAGTAGCGCGTTGAATCGACCCGGAGGCTGGGAATGCGGGGCAGAGGTCGGAGATGGACGATGTTGGCAATCGCGGCAGCGCTCGCCGCGCTCCCGCCGGCTGCCGCCGAGGCCTCGATCCCGCTGAGCGGCGCCAAGGGCGAGCCGCTCGACACCAAGGTGACCAACGCCAACACCCGCTTCCACATCCACATTGATCTCGGCGGCGTCCAACACATCAAGGACATGACCCAGGCCCTGCCGTTCGGGATGGTGCCGGACCTTGCGCAACCCACCTGCGATCCGGCGACCTTCGAACCCGGCGACGCCTGCCCGGCGAATACCCGGATCGGGACGACGACCGTGCTTGCGACCGTGGGGCCTGTGGTGCCCAACCCGCTCACCCAGCAGACGATAAGCGGGCGGATCTTCTTCCTCGGCCCCGACCCCGGCGAGGCGCTGCCGCAGCTCGGCATCGTGCTCGACGCCTCGACCGGGAAGGTCTTTCAGAAGGGCAAGGCCGACCTCACCCCGCAGGGCGTGAAGACGACGATCAAGAATTTCCCGCAGACCACCAACGTGATGGGCGTGCCGGTCGCTATCCGGATCGACTCGATCGACATCATCCTCGTGAAGTCTTTCCTGCGAAATCCCGGGATCTGCGATCCGGCGAGGACGCGATTCCTGGTCAGCAGCTACGAGGACCCCTCCCACACGAGCACGGCCGAGGACAGCTACACGCCGACCGGCTGCCCGCCTCCGCCCCCGCCGGCGAAGCCGAGGTGCGGAGGGCGGGTCGCGACCAAGGTCGGGACGGCGAAGCACGACGTCCTCACCGGCACCCGCGGCCGCGACGTGATCGCCGGGCTCGGCGGTGACGACACGCTGAAGGGACTCGCCGGCAACGACCTGCTCTGCGGCGGCAGGGGAAGGGACAAGCTCTTCGGCGGCAAGGGCCGCGACCGCCTGCTGGGCGGGCCGGGTAGGGACGAGTTGCACGGCGGCCCCGGGAAGGACGCGCAGAGGCAATAGATTGCGGCGGCGTCGCCGCCTTACATGCATGTGCCGGCGCTAACACCGCGCCGGCTATCAGGAGTGCGACGGGGGCGGCCTCTAGGCTTGCGGCGATGGCGGTGCGCGATCTCGACCTCGACCTGGAAGTCTTCGCGGGTCCCTTCGACCTGCTCCTGGCCGTCCTGCTGCGGGAGGAGGTCAGCCTGCTCGAGGTCGAGCTGGGCGAGGTCGTCGTCGCCTACATCGAGCATCTCGAGCGCGAGGGAGACCTCGAGCTCGACGTCGCAACCGAGTTCCTGGTGCTGATCGCCGCCCTGCTCGAGCTGAAGTCGCGGATGATGTTGCCGGGAGCGGAGGAGGACCTCGACGAGCTGGCGCCCGAGGAGGCGGTCGAGGAGCTGGTCGCGCGGATGCTCGAATACCGGCGCTACCGTGATGCCGCGGCGATGTTCTCCGAGCGCTTTGAGGACTCGCATCGCCGTCTCTTCCGCAGTGCGCCCCTCCCCGCGGCCCTGCGGCGGGTCTCGCTCGACGCGGCGGTCGCCTGGTATGACCCCGAAGTGCTCGCGGCCGCGATCGGCGACCTGCTCGAGCTGCCGCCCGAGGTCGACACCAGCCACATTCGCACCACCGTCTCGATCGAGCGGCGCCTGATGGCGCTGCGCGAGGCACTCTCGAGGCGCCCGAGCTTCGATTTCGACGACGAGTTCGGCGGCGAGGACCGCTTCACCCAGGCGGTGACCCTGTTCGCGCTGCTCGAGCTCTACCGGAAGGGAGAGGCGGATTGGGTCCAGCGCAGGCCCTTCGGGGCGATCACGGTGAGGGCGCCGCGCCAGAAGGCCGAGGTCGGATGAGCGAGCTGGCGAGAAAGCTGGAGGCGCTGCTCTTCCTCTCCGCCCAACCGGTCACTGCGGGCGATCTGGCGCTTGCCTGTGAAGCGAGCGAGGAAGAGGTCGGCGTGGCGCTCTCCGAGCTCGGCGCGGCGCTCGCCGAGGGCAGCCGCGGCATCGTCATGCGCGAGGTGGCGGGTGGCTACGCCCTGGCCTCGGCTCCCGAGGCCGAGGGCGCCGCAAGGCGGATGCTCTCGAGGCCTCGCACCCCGCCGCTGACCCAGGCGCAGGCCGAGACCCTGGCGATCGTCGCCTACCTGCAGCCCGTATCCAGGCCGGAGATCGCGCGGATCCGCGGTGTCGCCTCCGAGTCGGCCGTGCAGACCCTCGGCGAGCGCGGCCTGATCGAGGAGTCGGGACGCTCGCGCTTCGGTGCGGCGATCTACCGGACCACCGAGCTGTTCGAGAGGCTGTTCGGTCTCTCCGGCCTCGACGCGCTTCCCGACCCATCCCGGTTCGACCCGACCGCGGAGGACGAGCGCGACCTGCGAGAGCGGCTGATGCGCGCCGGGGAGCAACGCGCGGCTCCCTGAGCCCGGGGCCGTGAGGCTCGCCAAGTATCTCGCCCACGGTGGCGTCGCCTCGAGGCGCGCCTCGGAGCGGATCGTCGCCGACGGGCGGGTGACCGTCGGCGGCGAGGTGGTCACCGACCCGGCCCGTGAGGTCGGCGACGCCGATGACGTCCGGGTCGACGGCAGGCCCGTCAGAGGCGAGCCGCGCGAGGTCTGGGCGCTGAACAAGCCCGCCGGGGTGGTCTCGACCGCCCGCGAGCCGGGCAGCCGAAAGGCCGTGGTCGAGCTCGTCGCCTCTCGGGCGCGGCTCTACCCGGTGGGCCGCCTCGACGCCGACTCCACCGGGCTCATCCTGCTGACCAACGACGGGGAGCTCGCCAACCGGCTCACCCACCCCCGCTATGGCGTCACCAAGACCTACGTCGCCGAGCTGCGCCGCCCGCCGGCGGAGCGCGACCTGGGGCGCCTCGCCGAGGGTCTGCAGCTCGATGACGGGCCGACCGCCCCGGCGCGGGTCTCCCGGCAAGGCGAGCGCCGGGTCGAGGTGACCCTCCGCGAGGGCCGAAACCGGCAGGTGCGGAGGATGTTCGAGGCGGTCGGGAACGAGGTGGTGGCGCTGAGCAGGATCCGGCTCGGCCCGCTCGAGCTCGGCGATCTGGCTCCCGGCCAGAGCCGCCGCCTCGACCGGGCCGAGGTCTCGCGGCTCTGGGAAGATGCCCGACCGTGAGCGAGCAGCGACTCTTCGCGGTACGTGGCGCCGTCCAGGCGCCCGCCAACGAGGCGGGCGCGATCGTCGCCGCCACCGCAGAGCTGATGCGCGAGCTGATGGACCGCAACGAGCTCCGATCGGAGGCGATGGTCAGCTGCCTCTTCACCACCACGAACGACCTCGACGCCGAGTTCCCGGCGGTCGCCGCCCGGGAGATCGGGCTCGACTCGGTGCCTCTGCTCTGCACCCGGGAGATCGACGTCCCAGGCTCGATGCAGCGCGTGGTCAGGGTGATGGTCCACTACTACGCTGCCGGCGATCACCAGCCGGCACATACCTATCTCGGCGCCGCCCAGGAGCTGCGCTCCGACCTGGGCGCGGCACAATAGGTCGGGTGAGGGCCCGGTGAGCATCACCTTCGCCGAGAAGCTCGCCCGCATCCCCGGGTATCAGGCGGGTGTGCCGGCCGGCCAGGCGCCCGAGCAGATCGCTGCCGGGGAGATCGCCCAGCTTGCCTCGAACGAGTCGCCCTTCCCGCCCCACCCGGAGGTGATCGCGGCGATCGAGCGTGCCGCCCCGGCGATGAACCGCTACCCGGACCCAGGCGCAACCCTGCTGCGCCGCCGCCTGGCCGAGCGCTTCGAGGTCGAGCCCGGCAAGATCGCGGTCGGGAACGGCTCCTGCGAGATCCTCCTGGCCGCTGCGGCGGCGCTCTGCGAGCCGGGCGCCGAGATCGTCTTCGCCTGGCCCTCCTTCTCTATCTACCCGTACCTGGCGCCGCTCTCGGGAGCGCGGGAGATCCGCGTCCCGCTCGCGGAGGGCTACGTCCACGACCTCGAGGCGATGCTGAGCGAGGTGACCGCGGCCACCCAGCTGCTGGTCGTCTGCAACCCGAACAACCCGACCGGGACGTGGATTCCCGTCGCGGAGATCGGCGCCTTCTGCGAGCAGGTCCCGGACCACGTCACGGTGATCCTCGACGAGGCGTACGTCGAGTTCCAGCAGACCGACGATCCCGACGCGACCGTGGACCTGCTGCCCGAGTTCCCCAACCTCGTCCTGCTGCGCACCTTCAGCAAGTGCTACGGCCTCGCCGGCCTGCGGGTCGGATACGGGCTGGGCTCGGCTGCTTTCCGGGCCGCGGTCGACGCGGTGCGCCAGCCCTTCGACGTCAACGCGATCGCCCAGGCGGCGGCGGCAGAGGCGATCAGGCACTCCGACGACGTGTTCCGCAGGGTCGAGCAGACGATCGTCGAGCGGGTCCGGGTCGAGGACGGTCTGGCCGAGCTCGATCTCGCCACGGCGCGTACCGAAGCCAACTTCTCCTGGGTCGCCCTCACCGATGCCGAGGACGAGCGGGCGGTGGTCGAGGGGCTCTCGGAGCGCGGCGTCCACGTCAGGGGAGGGACTCCGCTGGGAAGCCCCGGCCACATCAGGGTCAGCTACGGGACCCGGGAGGAGAATGAGCGCTTCCTTGCCGGTCTCGACGCGGTGCTCGACTAGACCGGGTCCAGCTGCTAAAACCTGGGGGGAATGACGGGCGGCAGCAGCAAGACGAGCAGCTCCGGCGCCGCGAGCGCCGCGCTCCGCCCTTCCCGCTTTACCTACTGGCGATTTAGCTAGGCGTCCGGCCCCGCGGCCTTCCCCGGCCGCATCCAGATCCGACCGGACCGGGCGCCGACCTCCGCTTCGCGCGCCTGTGCGCGCGGGCGGGCAGAAAGTACGATCTTCAAACCGTGCAGAGAGGCAGCGACAAGATGATGATTGGGGTGAAAGAGCAGGCCAAGGACCGGGTTCGCGACCTGCGGATCGAGCGGGTGGTGGAGCTGGTTTCGCCACTGACCCTGCTCGAGGAGCTGCCGCTGGGAGAGCGGCGCGAGCAGGCGGTGGTCGAGGGCCGCTCAGCGGTCACCGCAGTGCTCGGCGGCGAGGACGACAGGCTGCTGGTCGTGGTGGGCCCGTGCAGCGTCCATGACCCCGAGGCGGCCCTCGACTACGCCGGCCGGCTCAGCGAAGCCGCCGGCGACCTGGACGAGGACCTGCTGGTGGCGATGCGGGTCTACTTCGAGAAACCGCGTACGACGACGGGCTGGAAGGGGCTGATCAACGATCCCCATCTCGACGGCTCCGGCGACGTCAACGCCGGCCTGCGGGTGGCCCGGGAGCTGCTGCTCGAGGTCCTCGACCTGGGACTGCGGATCGGCTGCGAGTTCCTCGACCCGATCACTCCCCAGTACATCTCGGACGCGGTCGCCTGGGGCGCGATCGGCGCGCGGACAACCGAGAGCCAGATCCACCGGCAGCTGGGCTCCGGCCTGTCGATGCCGGTCGGCTTCAAGAACCGCACCGACGGCGACGTCCAGGTAGCGGTCGACGCCGTGCGGGCCGCCTCGGTGCCGCACGCCTTCGCCGGGATCGACGACGCCGGCGCGCCGGCGATCCTGCACACGACCGGCAACCCCGACTGCCACATCATCCTGCGCGGCGGCAACGCCGGCCCCAACTACGGGGCGGAGGAGATCGCGGGGGCGCTGCGGCGGCTCGATGCCGCCGGCCTGCCGCGCCGCGTCGTCGTCGACGCCTCCCACGGCAACAGCAACAAGGACCCCGAGCTGCAGGTGAAGGCGGCTGGGGAGATCGGCGCCCAGGTGGCCGCGGGCAGCGACTCGATCACCGGCGTCATGCTGGAGTCCTTCATCGAGGCGGGAAGGCAGGACCTCTCCAGTGGCGCGGCGCTCACCTACGGGCAGTCGATCACCGATGCCTGCATGGGCTGGGATACGACGCTCGACGTCCTCGGCGGGCTCTCGGAAGCGGTCAGGACGCGCCGCTCTCGATGAGGGTCGCCGTCCTCGGCGTCGGGCTGATCGGCGGCTCGATCGGGCTGGCTGCGAGAGGGCGGCTTGGCGCGCAGGTGGTCGGCTACGATCCCGACCCGGCAACGCTGAGGGCGGCGCTCGAGGGCGGCGCGATCGATAGCGCCGCAGACGGGCCGGGCGAAGCCTGTGACGGAGCCGAGATCGTCTTCTGCGCGGCGCCCGTAGGAGATCTGGTCGAGGTGGCCGGCGCGGCGCTCGCCGCGTCAGGGCCGGAGACCGTCGTCACGGACGCCGGTTCGACCAAGCGCGAGATCGTCGCTGTGCTCGGAGGCGATGAGCGCTTCGTGGGCGGTCATCCGCTTGCCGGCGCCGAGACGGCCGGGGTGGAGAACGCGCGGGCGGAGCTGTTCGAGGGCGCGCGGTGGTACCTGGCGCCGTCCGCGATCTCGGCCGGTGTCCTCTACGACCGCCTGCAGCGAGCCATCGCCGGCCTCGGCGCCCGGCCGCAGGCGATCGACGCGGAGGCCCACGATCGCCTCATGGCCACCGCCAGCCATCTTCCCCACGTGATCGCCAACGCCGTCGCGGATGAGGCGGCCGCCGAGCTGAGGAGGGACTCGGAGCGGCTCGGGGAGATGGGTCCGAGCTTGCGGGACGCCACCCGTGTCGCCGGAGCGAACCCGGAGGTCTGGGCCGACATCTTCGCCAGCAACCGCGATTCGGTCGCCGATGCGGTCGACTCGGTGATCGCACGGCTGGAGCACGCGTCACGCCTGATCCGCGAAGCGGATGGCCCGGGGCTTGCCGCCTGGCAGCGGGAGGCGGGCCACTCGCGCCGGGCCCTGCTCGAGTCCGAGAGCACCACAGGCCCCGTCCAGGAGCTGCGGCTGGTGGTCCCGAACCGGCCGGGCATCGTCGCCGGCCTGGCGCTCGCCCTCGGGGACGCCGGGATCAACATCGAGGACATGGCGCTCTACCCGGCGCAGGACGGCTCGACCGGGGCGATCGCGCTCTGGGTCGCCGGCGAGGCCGAGGCCGAGCGGGCGGTGGCGCTGGTGCGGGAGATGGGTCACACGGTGTCCGTGCTCGGGGCCGGCGATTAGCGTCGCTCGCTTCAACCCGTCGGGGCCCCTCACCGGCGCCCTGCGGCCGCCGCCCGACAAGTCGATCTCCCACCGGGCGGCGCTGATCGCCGCGATGGGGGAGGGCGAGACCGCGATCGAGGGGTTTCTCGACTCGGCCGACACCCGCTCCACCCTGAGGGCGGTGGGCGCTCTCGGCGCCGCCGTCGGCGCCGCCGCCGGAAGCTCCACCCCGCTGCCGGGGAGATTGACGATCGGGGGGGTCGGGCTGCGCGGTCCCGCCCCGGGCGTGGAGATCGACGTCGGCAACGCCGGCACCCTGCTGCGGCTGCTGCCCGGTTGGCTGGCGGGGCAGGAGGAGGGGCGCTGGACGATTGACGGGGACGATTCGATCAGGCGGCGCCCGGTCGGGAGGGTGGCCGAGCCGCTGCGGCTGATGGGGGCGCGAATCGAGTGTCGCGACGGGGACCTTGCGCCGATCCGGGTCGAGGCGTCGCCGCTCAGCGGCATTTCCTACCAGTTGCCCGTGGCCAGCGCCCAGGTCAAGTCCTGTCTGCTTTTCGCCGGGTTGCTGGCCGAGGGCGAGACCCGGGTGATCGAGACCTCACCGACGCGTGATCACTCCGAGCGGATGCTGGCCGCCGCCGGAGCGGAGGTTGGTCGCGACGGCGACGCCGTGACGATCCGTGCCGCGGACCGGCTCGAGCCGGGCGAGATCGTCGTCCCCGGCGATCTCTCATCCGCCGCCTTCTTCATCGTCGCAGCGACGGTCGTGCCCGGCAGCCGGGTGCGTCTCGACGGGGTCGGCCTCAACCCCACCCGCTGCGGCGTGATCACGGTCCTGCGGCGGATGGGTGCGAGCATCGAAGTCACCGAGGAGCGGGGCCGCGGGGGGGAGCCGGTCGGGACGATCGAGGTATCGGCGGCCGGGCTGACCGGCACCCGGTTGGAGGGGGACGAGATCCCCCTGGCGATAGACGAGCTACCGCTGATCGCCCTCGCCGCCTGCTTCGCCGAGGGGGAGACCGTGATCGCGGGGGCCGCCGAGCTGCGCCGCAAGGAGTCCGACCGGATCGAGACGGTGACCGGTGCCCTGGCGGGGCTCGGCGCCGGGATCGAGCCCACTCCCGACGGCATGGTGATCTCGGGCGGCGGGGGGATCGACGGGGGTACGGTCGACGCCGGTGGCGATCACCGGATCGCGATGCTCGGTGCGATTGCGGGCCTCGCCTCCCGCCGGGGGGTCGAGGTCGACGGGATCGAGGCTGCCGCGATCAGCTATCCCGGATTCACCGCCGACCTCAGGTCGCTGCGCGATCGGTAGTGCTCGGATGCCCGACCCCGGGCCACGGGGAGAGCATCAACAGCAGCCTCGAGTCGGCCCGCGCCCGCACCTCGTGTCGCTCGTTCGGCTCGAAGGCGGCCAGCAGGCCGGGGCCGCCGGAGACGCTCTCCCCACCGGCTCGGGACAGCTCGATCTCTCCCGAGACGACCAGCAGCCAGGCGCGCTCGTGGACCTGGTGCTCGCCCATCTCCTCGCCTGCGGGCAGCTCGATCACGATTGCCCTTCCCTCGTCGTCGGAGGTGATCACCTCCGGTTGGTGTGGCTTGACATCGAGGGCGGCGAGGTCCCAGGTCTGCATCTTCACCCCTTCGCGGTGGTTGTGGGACCCAAACATATCCATAGGTAGTTTCTTTGCCATGGTGATCGCGATCGACGGCCCCGCGGGCGCCGGCAAGTCGTCTGTTGCGAGGGGGGTCGCTGCGGCGCTCGGCATCACCTATCTCGACTCAGGGGCGATGTACCGCTGCGTTGCTCTCGAAGCGCTGCAGCGCGGGGTCGACTTCGACGACGCCGAGGCGGTCGGGCGGATCGCCGCGGAGGTCGAGCTCGACCTCGAGAGCGAGGAGCTGCGGGCCCCCGAGGTCTCGGATGGCGCCTCGCGGGTCTCGGTCCACCCCCAGGTCCGCGAGGCGATGGTCGCCCGGCAGCGAGAGCTGATCGCGGCCGGCGACTTCGTCGCCGAGGGCAGGGACATCGGCACCGTCGTCTGCCCGGATGCCCCGCTGAAGGTCTACCTCACCGCATCGGAGCGGGAACGGGCCCGCCGCCGCGCCGCTGAGAGCGGCGCGGACGCCGACCGGGTGCTCGCAGCGCAGCGCCGCCGCGACCGGCGTGACCGTGAGCGCAAGCACGGCACGCTGAGGCCGGCTGCGGACGCGGTCGAGCTCGACACATCCTCTCTCTCCCTCGACGAGGTGATCGGGAAGGTGGTCGGTCTGGCGCGCGAGAGAGGCCTCGCATGACGCAGGCGGGTGCCCGCCCGGCGGTCGCGGTTGTCGGCTTCCCGAACGTCGGCAAGAGCGCCCTGGTCAACCGGCTTGCCGGCGGCCGCGAGGCGGTCACCCACTCCGAGCCCGGGGTGACCAGGGACCGAAAGCGGGTGCGCTGCGAGTGGAACGGCGTCTCCTTCGACCTGATCGACACCGGCGGGATCGACCTCGCCGACGAGGCCGAGCTCGCCCGTGACGTCCGCCGCCAGGCGAGCGAGGCGATGGACGAAGCCGATCTGGTGGTGATGGTGGTCGATGCGAGGGCGGGCCTGCGGGGCGGCGACGCCGAGTTGGCCGCAACGCTGCGTGGCTCGGCGACCCCGGTGCTGGTCGCCGCGAACAAGGTTGACCGTCCCGAGGGCTCCCACCTGGCCGCGGAGTTTCACGGGCTCGGCCTCGGTGAGCCTTCGCCCGTCTCGGCCACCCACGGTCTGGGCACCGGGGACCTGCTGGATCGCATCGTCTCCGGCCTGGGCGCCGCCGCCCCCCGAGCCGAGGGCGACGGGGCGGCGCCGCGCCTGGCGATCATCGGCCGGCCCAACGTCGGCAAGTCCTCGCTGCTCAACGCCCTGCTCGGCGCGGAGCGGGTGATCGTCTCGGAGAAGGCCGGCACGACCAGGGACGCGATCGACACCGAGGTCGCCTACGAGGGCCGGCCCGCGGTGCTCGTCGACACCGCCGGGCTGCGTCGTCGCTCGAAGGTGGCGGGGACGGTCGACTATTACGCCCAGCTGCGCTCCGAGCGGGCCGTGGAGAGGGCCGACGTGGCGATCATCGTCTGCGACGCCTCCGAGGGAGTGACCGCCGAGGACCTGCGGATCGCCGATATGGCGATGCGCTCGGGGTGCGCGACCCTGATCGTGCTCAACAAGTGGGACATCACCAGGACGGACATCGAGGACGCCAGGGCAAGGGTCGCCCGCAAGCTGCGCCTCCGCCCAGAGGTCGTCACCTGCTCCGCACTCAGCGGGCGAGGCGTGGGTGGCCTGCTCGGCCGGGCCCTCGGCCTCGCGGACCGCGCCGCGACCCGCTTCCCCACCCCGGAGCTCAACCGCCTGGTAGCCGACGTCGCCGCCAAGACCCCGCCGCCGTCGAAGCGGGGGCGGCGGCTGCGCCTCTACTACGCGGCCCAGGTCGGCGACCGCCCGCCGCGGATCGCGATCCAGGTCAACGACCGGCGCCTGATCTCTCGCGATTGGGCCTACCACCTCGAGAACCGGCTGCGGGATGCCGGCTCGCTGCGGGGCGTGCCGCTGGTGATCGACTTCGTCCCGCACAGCGGTCGCAACCGCCCGCGGCACCGCTCTCGCTAGTCTCTGCTTGCCTCGAACGCAAGGAGAAGAGCCTTCAGATGTCCGATACCCGACCGCTGGCAGACGGCGAGTACCTGTTCACCTCGGAGTCGGTGACCGAGGGACACCCCGACAAGATCTGCGACCAGATCTCCGATGGCGTCCTCGACGCCGTGATGGAGCAGGACCCGCAGGGCCGGGTGGCCTGCGAGACGCTGGTCAATACCGGTATGGCCGTCGTCTCCGGAGAGATCTCGACCACGGCCCACCTGAACGTCCCGGACATCGTCCGCGAGACGATTCGCAAGATCGGCTACGACCACGGGGGGCTCGGCTACGACTGCGACCACATCTCGGTCCTGGTCTCACTCGACGAGCAATCGCCCGACATCGCCCAGGGCGTCGACAAGGCGCTCGAGACGCGGGAGGACCCCTCCGACGATGACGAGCTCGATGTCGCGGGCGCCGGGGATCAGGGAATGATGTTCGGCTACGCGACCAACGAGACCGAGGCGCTGATGCCGATGCCGATCCAGATCGCCCACCGGCTGGCCGAGCGGCTCGCCGAGGTTCGCAAGGACGGCACCCTTCCCTACCTGCGCCCCGACGGCAAGACCCAGGTGACGGTGCGCTACGCGGACGGCCGCCCGGTCGGGGTCGAGAAGCTCTTGATCTCCACCCAGCACGACCCCGGCTTCGAGACCGGCTCCCAGATCCGGGACCAGCTCTGGGAGCACGTCGTCACACCCGTTCTCGGCCAGGGCTACGCCGAGGTCTTCGACGAGGGCCGCCTGCAGGGCGAGTTCCTGGTCAACCCGACCGGCAAGTTCGTGATCGGCGGGCCTGTCGGCGACGCCGGGTTGACCGGCCGCAAGATCATCGTCGACACCTACGGCGGGGCCGCACGGCACGGCGGCGGCGCCTTCTCGGGAAAGGACCCCTCGAAGGTCGACCGCTCGGCCGCCTACGCGACCCGCCACGTCGCCAAGAACATCGTCGCCGCCGGGCTGGCCGATCGCTGTGAGGTCCAGGTCGCCTACGCGATCGGCGTCGCGCACCCTGTCTCGGTCATGGTCGATACCTTCGGCACCGGGCGCCTCCCCGACGGGGAGATCTCGAGGATCATCGGCGAGGAGTTCGACCTCCGTCCCGGCGCCTTCCGGAGTTACCTCGACCTGCACCGGCCGATCTTCCAGAAGACCGCCGCCTACGGTCACTTCGGTCGCGACGATCCGGACTTCACCTGGGAGCGGATCGACAGGGCCGACGCCCTTCGCAAAGCCTCGGAGGCCGGCGCCGCGGCCTGACGCCCTACTGGGCCTCGCCGAGGCCGTGGGAGCCGGCGGCGCCGGCTGCGGTTGCCTCGTCGACGCGGTGCACCACCTGCGCCGGGTCGGCCACCCCGGCGAAGACGAAGTTGTAGTCGTCACTGCCCGCGGTGTCGAAGTCGACGTCGCCGATCTGCATCAGCCGCTGGTAGACCGACTGCTCGTAGTTGACGTTCTGGACCCGCTCCAGCCGGGTCTCCTGGATCTCGCGGGAGATGATCCCCCGCTTGATGTTCAGCCGGCGGTCGGTGATCGTGTAGGTCGTCGCGACCCGCTTGATGAAGCCGACGAGGATGGTGATCGCGAGGATCACGAGGACGACGGCGAAGACCGTGCCGCTGCTGTCGCTGACCAGCTTGGCGATCACCCCGGCCACCACGGCGACCAGCAACCCCTTCAGGTAGAACCCGAGGATCGCACGCCACGAGGGGTGGCCCTCGAAGATCACCTTCTCGCCCGGATGGAGGTTGAGCGACATCGCGGGCAGCATATGTCCTCGCCGGACCCTAAGTTGGGCGGGATGACGATCGCCAGGGTCGAGCCGCTGACCACCGCCCGCGCCCTGCGCGGGCCCTTCGATTACCGGCTGCCGGCGGCGATGACAGGGGTCGGGGTCGGCAGCGTGCTGAGGATCCCGTTCGGGCGGCGCCGGATCCTAGGGGTCGTGGTCGAAGTCGCCGAGCACACCGAGATCGATCCCGAACGACTCGTCGAGCCGCTCGAGGCTCTGGAGGCGGGCGCTCCGGCGGAACTGGTCGGTATCGGCCTCTGGGTCGGGGAGGAGTACTGCTCGACCCCCGCCCGGGGCCTGGGGCTGGTGCTCCCCCCGGGGACGGGGACGGGCGGCACGGCGCGTGAAGGCGAAGACCGAGCTGCGCGCCCGGATCACCGAGGCGGGGAGGTCGGCGATCGCAGGCGGTGAGCGGCTGGGCCACCGCCAGGCGGCGGTGCTCGGGGCGCTGCTCGACGGGGAGCGCAGCGGGACCGACCTCGCGGCCGGGCCGGGTGCGGACCGCGCCGCTCTGCGCCGGCTCGAGGCCCGTGGACTGATCGAGACCTCCACGGTGGTCCTGCGCCGCCGGCCTGCCGGGCCGGGACTGAGGAGCCCGGTCCGCCCCCCGGCGCTGAGCGCCGATCAGCGCCGGGCCACAGGGACGGTCGTCGCCGCCCTCGACCGGGCGGCCGAGGCGCCCCGGGAGATGCTTCTTCACGGGGTCACCGGCTCCGGCAAGACCGAGGTCTACCTGGCCGCGGTCGAGGCGGCGCTCGAGCGCGGGAGGGGGGCCGTCGTGCTCGTCCCCGAGATCGGGCTGACCCCGCAGGCCGTGGCCCGTTTCAGCAGCAGGCTCGGCGACAGGGTCGCGGTGCTCCATTCGGCGATGTCGCCGGGGGAGCGGTACGACGAGTGGCGCCGGCTGCGCAGCGGCGAGGCGGTCGTCTGTGTCGGACCGCGCTCCGCCGTCTTCGCCCCGGTCCGCGACCTCGGCCTGATCGTCATCGACGAGGAGCACGACCCTTCCTACAAGCAGGAGAGCGATCCCCGCTACGACGCCCGCAGCGTCGCCAGGAAGAGGGCCGCCGAGCGCGGCGCCGTGCTGCTCGCCGGCAGCGCCACCCCGAGGCCGGAGAGCTGGGAGTCCCTGCCCAGGCTGGAGCTGCCACAGCGGGTCGACGGCCGGCCGCTGCCGGCGGTCGAGGTCGTCGACATGCGTGCCGCCGATCCCCGTGCGGGCCCGCTGCACACCACGACCCTCGAGGCGCTCGACCGGGTTCGTCGGGCGGGAGGGAAGGCGATCGTGCTGATCAACCGCCGCGGCTTCGCCCCCTGGCTCACCTGCCGCTCCTGCGGGCGTCACTGGGACTGCCCCAACTGCGACGTCTCGCTGATCACCCACCGGCGCGGCGGGCGGCTCGTCTGCCATCACTGCGCCCACGCCGAGCCGATGCCGACCGCATGCCCCGACTGCGGCTCGATCAGCCTGGCGCGCGCCGGTGCGGGCACTGAGCGGATCGAGGAGCTGCTGGCCCGCAGGCTGTCGCCGATGCGGGTCCTGAGGCTCGATTCCGACAGTGCCGCCCGGCGCGGATCCCACGAGCGCATCCTCGGCTCATTCGAGCGGCCCGGTCCGGCTGTGCTGGTCGGGACGCAGATGGTCGCAAAGGGCCACGACTTCCCCGACGTGACCCTGAGCGTCATCCTCGACGCCGACTCGACCCTGCGCTTCCCGGACTTCCGCGCCGAGGAGCGGACCTTCGCGATGGTCGCTCAGCTCGCGGGGCGCAGCGGGCGCGGAGAGGCCGGGGGGGAGGTGATCGTGCAGACGCTCGCCCCCGAGGCGCCGAGCATCGCTCACGCCAGGGATCACGACACCGCCGGCTTCCTCAGCGGAGAGCTCGAGCGCAGGCGGGCCCTCGCCTACCCGCCCTACTCCCACCTGATCCGGATCGGCCTCGCCTGCGCGGCGACGGATCCGCTCGAAAGGGCGTCGGCGCGCCTGCGGGAGGCGCTATCGGCAGCGGTCCCGGGGACGACCGAGACCCTCGGCCCGGCGCCGATGTTCCGGGTGCGAAACCGCCACCGTCGCCGGTTGCTGCTGAAGGCCGCGGATCGAGCCGGGACGATCGAAGCCGTGCGGGAGGTCGTCGAGCGACTTGCGGGCGAGCGGGTGCTCCGCGATGTCGCCGTCGGGGTCGACGTCGATCCGCAGTGAGGTTCAGCTTCTAGTCTTGGAGGCGAGATGAGCGACGAAGCGGAGAAGGAGGGGCAGGCGCCGGGCCCCGACGAGGAGGTCCTCGCCCGGCGGGAGGCCGCCCTCGCGCAGGTGCTGCAGTTTGGTGACCCGGTGCTGAAGAGCCGGGCCTCGGAGGTCTCGGAGTTCGGCGATGCGCTGCACGCCGACCTGGAGCGGATGGTCGCGATCATGCGAGATGGACTCGGCGTCGGGCTGGCGGCGACCCAGATCGGCATCCTGCGGCGGATGCTCGTCTTCCAGGCCGGCCCAGACTCGGAGCCGAGCGCGATCGTCAATCCAGAAATCGAGTGGCTATCCGAGCAGGGGGTGATCGCAGAGGAGGGCTGCCTCAGCATCCCGCGCGTCTCGGTCGACGTCGAGCGCCCTCTCTACGCGCGGATCAGCGGGTCCGATATCGAGGGCGAGCCGATCAGGATCGAGGCATCCGGGCTCGAGGCGAGGGTGCTCCAGCACGAGATCGACCATCTCGACGGGGTCCTGATCCTCGATCGCACGACCCGCGAGCAGCGCAAGGGCGCACTGCGTGCCCTGCGTGAGGGCGGGACCTACAGCCCCGCGGACGGGGAGGATCCCGAGGCGGGAGAGGCCGCCAGACCGGCCGCCACCGAGGCGTGAGCCGAAGCGTCTTCCTCGGCACCTCCGAGTTCGCGGCGACGGTGCTGGGGGCCCTCTGCGCCTCTCCCCACCGCCCCTGCCTGGTCGTCGCGCCCCCTGCGCGGCCGCGAGGCAGGGGTCGCAAGCCGGCGCCGGCGCCGGTCGCAGTCAGGGCGGGCGAGCTCGGCGTCGAGCTGCTCGAGGCCGCCGACGTCAACCAACCGGAGTCGCTGGAGGCGATCCTGGCCTCCGGCCCCGAGCTCGGCTGTGTCTGCGCCTTCGGCCAGCTGATCCGCGAGCCGCTGCTCTCGCGGCTGCCGATGCTCAACCTGCATCCCTCGCTGCTCCCGCGCTGGCGGGGCGCGGCGCCGATCGAGCGGGCGATCATGGCCGGCGACGGTGAGACCGGCGTCTGCGTGATCAGGGTGGAGGAGGGGCTCGATTCGGGCCCGGTGGCCGTCTGCGAGCGGACCCCGATCGCCACGGGGGAGGACTACGGGTCGCTCTCCGGTCGCCTCGCGGAGATCGGTGGGCGACTGCTGCTGGGCGCCCTCGACCTCGAGGAGGCGGGCGAGCTCGAGTTCAGCCCCCAGGCCACCGATGGGGTCACGTACGCCGAGAAGATCTCCCCGGCCGAGCGCCGGCTGGACCCCTCGCGCCCCGCCGAGACCCTCGCCAGGGCGGTCCGCGCCCTGACCCCCCAAATCGGCGCCCACATCGTGACCGAGGATGGAGAGCGGCTCGGGGTTCGCCGGGCCCGGGCCGTGGCCGGCGAGCTGGCCAGCGGCGAGATCCGCCCGGCGCAGGACTCCCTGCTGATGGGATGCGGTGACGGAGTGCTGCGGCTCGAGCGCGTGCAACCGCCGGGTTCGCGGGCGATGGACACCGCCGCCTATTTGCGCGGCCACCGGCCTCCGCTGCGCGCGCTGGTCCCGTGAGCGAGGTCTCGCCGGCGCGGCGGGTCGCCGTCACGGTGCTGCGCGAGACCTTCGAGGAGGGCGCGTTCACGGACCTCGCCTTTCGCCGGATCGCTGAGCGCGAGGGGCTCTCCGGGCGGACGCGGTCGCAGGCGATGAGGCTCTCCTACGGGGCGGTGCAGCGACGCGGGAGCAGCGACGCCCTGATCCGTCAGCTTGCGGAGCGCTCGCCGCGCATGCTCGACCCGCCGGTGCTGGCGGCGCTTCGGATCGGCCTCTACGAGCTGTTCTTCTCGGCGGGCGGCGCCGATCACGCCGTGGTCGACCAGTCGGTCGAGCTCGCTCGCTGGGGTGGCGCCGCCCACGCCACCGGGTTCGTCAACGCGGTGATGCGGCGGGCGCTGCGTGAACGCGACGGGCTCGCCCGGCTGCTGAGGCGGGACGCGGACCCCTCCGAGGCGTCGGTGGCGCATTCGGTGCCCGGCTGGTTGGCCGAGATGTGGTGGCGCGAGCTCGGCGCCGAGGGGGCCCGCTCGCTGCTGCGATCCTGCAACGAGCCGGCGGAGCGGGCCCTCCGGGTCAACACGCTTCGCTTGGCCCGGCCCGAGGCGATCGAGCGACTTGGCGCGGCCGGAGTCGAGGCCACCGCGCCGTCCTCGGATTGGCCGCTCGGCCCACCGGAGTCGATCGTCGTCGAAGGCAGCCTCGGAGGGGCCATGCCGATGGTCGAGGACGGTGAGCTGACGCCCCAGTCGCGGGCTTCGGCAGCCGTTGTCGAGGTGCTCGACCCGCTGCCGGGGGAGAGCGTTCTCGACCTCTGCGCCGGCCCCGGGATAAAGACCGGCCAGATCGCCGCCCGCATGGAGGACCGCGGCGAAGTGATCTGCGTGGAGCGGGATCCGGGCCGGGCCGAGGAGGTCGCCGACCAGGCCCGGCGGCTCGGGCTGCGCAGCGTCTCGGTGCTGGAGACCGATGCCGCCGGGCTCGACCTGGGCCGGGAGTTCGACCGGGTCCTGGTCGATGCTCCCTGCTCGGACCTGGGGACGCTCGCCTCGAGGCCCGACGCCCGCTGGCGGAAGTCACCCGAGAGGATCCGGGGGCTCACCGCCGCCCAGGACGCGATCCTGGCGCGCGCCGCCGCCGCGGTTCGCCCGGGCGGTGTGCTCGTCTATGCGACCTGCACGATCTCGCGCGCCGAGAACGAGGACCGGGTCGCCGCGCTGCTCGCTTCCGGAGCCGGGGATGGGGTTCGGCGCCTCGGCGTCGAGGATCTCGGAGCGCGCGCACCGCGGCTCCGCTCGCCCCTCGATCGGCGCTTCATCCAGACCCGCCCGGACCGTGACCGCACCAGCGGCTTCTTCATCGCCCGACTGAACCGCGATGATTAGGCCGATGAGCGAGACCGGCGAGGAGAAGGTGATCAGCGGCGCCCCCGAGGGCGCCCCCCTGCGGCGGCCGGCCTGCCCGGCCTGCGGTGAGCCCTGGCTGCGGCCCACCCAGCTGCCCGGCCGCTACAGGTGCGTCTACTGTCTGCGGCGCTACGAGCTGGTCTCGGGATGCCCGAGCTGCGGTGAGCATCAGACGATCGCGCGGATGAGCAGCACCGAGGACATGATCTGCCAGCACTGCGGCAACTCGATGCTGAAGCCGGTCTGATGAGCGGGCGCGAGATCTACGGTGGCCGGCGTGTCGCCCCGTCGATCCTCTCGGCCGACTTCTCGCGGCTCGGATCGCAGGTCGCCGAGGTGATGGACGCGGGCGCCCGGGTCATCCACGTTGACGTCATGGACGGGCACTTCGTCCCGCCGATCACGATCGGGCCCCTGGTCGCCTCGGCGATCGCCGACCAGGTCCACGCCGCGGGCGGGGTGATCGACGTCCATCTGATGATCGAGCGACCCGAGGCGCAGGTGGCCGGCTTCGCCGACGCCGGCGCCGACTCGATCACCTTCCACGCCGAGGCGACGCCCCACGCCAACCGGACCCTGCACGCGATCCGCGAGCTGGGCTGCCTGGCGGGGATCGCGCTGAACCCCGGCACCCCTGCGGTCGCCGTCTCGGAGCTTCGGGGCTGCGCCGACATCGTGCTCTGCATGACCGTCAACCCGGGCTGGGGGGGCCAGCCGTTCATCGAGAGCTCTCCCGACAAGGTCGGCAGGCTGAGCGAGATCTGCGGGGACGCCCCGGTCGAGGTGGACGGCGGGATCGACCCGGACACCGCGGGGTCGGTGGCCGGGGCGGGCGCCTCGCTGTTCGTCGCCGGCTCGGCGATCTTCGGTGCGGACGATCCCGCCGAGGCCTACGCGGCGATCGCCGTCGCAGCAGGCGCCGAGTAGCCGCGGCGGCTACGGGCGGTGCGCGCTCAGCGCCCCGGCGACCTCCTGCCACCAGGACCGCTCGACCTGATCGGTGCTCTCCCGCTGCCCGCGGCGCACGCACCAGCGCTCCAGGTCGGTGCGGCTGCCGATCGCGATCAGGCCTCCGCCGGTCACCGCGTGACGCCCGTCGACCAGCGCGACCAGGGCGCCAGGGCGGTCACGCCGGCTGCGCAGGCGCGCCAGCACCTCGATCCCGTCGACCTCCCCCGGATCGGCGGGGTCGGCGAGCTCGCCGGCGGGGTGGACGGTGAAGATCTGCGGGGCGCCCCGCAGCGGGCGCCTCGGCGGGGGCGCCTCGCCGATCGGCCCGTTGTGCCAGCGCCCGGTGAGCTCGTCGACCTCGTCGCGCAGCTCCCCGCGAACCAGCACGTGGAGCTCGTCGCCGGCGTGGATCTCGGTGGAGCCGCGGGGCGGGATCGCCCTGCCGTCACGGACGATCACGTTGACCAGCGCCTCGCGGGGAAGCTCGAGCTCGCGGACCATGTGGCCGTCGATCGCCGCCCCCGGCCGCACCCGGTGGACGACGACGTCGCCGCCCAGCTCGCGGATGCGCCCCGATTCGTGGAGGCGCCGCGGCAGCGCCGGCTCCGCGGTCGTCAGGCGCAGGCGCCGGGCCAGCGGCTCGAAGCTCGCCCCCTGGATCAGGGTCGAGGTGAGGACCACGAAGAAGACGAGGTCGAAGAGCCGCTCGCCGGCCGCGACCCCGGCCACGACCGGGAAGGTCGCCAGCCAGATCGGGGTGGCGCCGCGCAGCCCGGCCCAGCCGAGCATCAGCCGCTCGCGCAGATCGAACGGGCTGAACAGGGTCGCGGCGACGGCGGCGGCGGGCCGGGCGATGACGATCAGTACCGCGGAGAGCAGCAGGCCCTCGGTGGCCAGGTCGCCGAGGTCTCCCGGGAAGACCAGCAGGCCGAGCATGAAGAACAGGGCGATCTGGGCGACCCAGCCTAGGCCCTGGTGGAAGGTCGCCGCCGTCCGCCGCCCGGGAAGCTCGCCCGTCCCCAGCGTGAGCGCGGTGAAGTAGACGGCGAGAAGTCCCGAGCCCCCGAGGATCTCGGTCAGGCCGTAGCTGATGCCCGCGGTCGCGATCGAGGCCACCGGGTAGGTTCCCGGGGTCGCGCCGTCGAGCCGCAGGAAAGCCTGGCGCGCGACCCAGCCGAGGCCGAGGCCGAGGCCGGCTCCGAGGACGAGCTTGATGGCGAACAGCCCGATCATGTCGAGGGCGCCGTATGAGGGCTGCTGGATCCAGTCGATGAACCCGACCACCAGCAGCAGGGCGACCGGGTCGTTCATCCCGGACTCCCCCTCCAGCGAGCGGGCCACCGAACGCTCGAGGTTGGAGCCCCGCAGCACCGAGAAGATCGCCGCGCTGTCGGTCGCGGCGATCGCCGAGCCGACGATCATCGCCTCCAGCGTCCCCAGCCCGATGATCCATTTCGCGGCGAGGCCTGCGATCAGGGCGGTCAGCAGGGTGCCGATCGTCGCCAGCGAGACGGCGGTGCCGAGGACGGGGCGGATCTCCCCCCAGCCTGCAGAGAGACCGCCCTCGAAGATGATCAGCACCAGCCCGATCGTGCCCAGGGTGCGGGCAAGCTCGGCGTCGTTGAAGGAGATCCCGCCGATGCCCTCGGATCCGGCCAGCATCCCCAGGCCGAGGAAGAGCAGCAGGCCCGGGACCCGGACCCGGTCGGCGACCAGGGCGGCGAGGATGCCGGCCGCCATCAGGGCGCCGGCCAGCAGGATCAGCTCGCCGTCGTGGTGGCTCATCCCGTCCCGGGGCCGCTAGGCGCTGTCTTCGGCTGCCGCGAGCTGGGGCTCCCGCTCGGCGGGCGGACCGTGCTCCGGCACGTCCTCCGCCCGCCCGTGCGGGTTTCGGAAGATGATCAGCAGCAGCGTGAGCAGGAGAGCCGCGGTCAGGGCGAAGCCGATCTCGACCCGGCGCGAGGTGTCGGAGATCAGCGGGATCAGGTTCCAGGTGACGAAGAAGACCGCGCAGGCGATCCAGCGGGCCGAGGCGCGGCGCACCTGCCCCTGGGCGAGGCAGGCCTGATTGATGGTCACCGCCGAGAGGTAGAGGCCCATCCCGGCCGTGACCAGGAGCAACCCGACCCGCTCGTAGGTGAACTTCTTCGAGAAGGCGATCTGCATCAGCTCCGGCCCGGCGATCAGCACGGCCAGCGCGACGATCCCGGTGAACGCCGCGATCGCCTTCAGCACCAGCCAGATCGAGCTGTGGAACTCGCCCTCGCTCGACTCCTCGGTGCTGGTGTGGAGGCTGGTCAGGTGGGGGAGGATGCTGGTCGACACCGCCTGGAAGAGCTGCAGCGGAGCGCGGGCGATCATCAGCACGTTGAAGATGAAGCCGGCCGCGGCCGCCCCCTCCAGCCCGCGGACGATCAGCGGGCCCGCGTTGAGGAAGGTCTGCTCGCTGAACATGATCAGCAGCACCGCCCCCGCAAACCCGGTGCCGTGGGAGAGGCTGAACTCGGGCGCCGCCTCCGGGCCCCCGCCAGGACCTTCGGCGGAGTCTAGGTCGCCCAGTCCCTCCACCAAATAACTGCCTGGCATCTCCTCCGCTTCGCGTCCGGGGATGCCAGGGTCTCCGCCACCTCCCGCTTCGCGTAGGGGGGTGCCGGGGTTGCGGGTGGGTTCGGTGCTCTTGGTGGCCTGGCGGGCGAACGCCAATGGGACTACGAGGAGGCTGAGGCTGGGGGCGGCGACGATCCCGACCGAGACCGCGTCCTGGCCGTTGAGGATCCCGACCGCGACCAGGACGGCGAAGATCGTCCGGAAGAACGACTCCGAGAGGATCAGCGCCGTGAACAGGCCGAAGCGGCGGTGGCCGGCGAGGTAGCCCCGGGCGAAGTAGCTGGCCGCATAGAAGAGGACCGCCGAGAAGAAGATCCAGTAGAGGAACGCGTTGCCCTCGAGCAGATCGTTCTGGAGCGGCCCTCGGAGGGCGAGCGCCAGGACGGCGAAGGTCAGGCCGAGGCCGAGCTGGATCTTGGCGGCGACGCGCATCGGCTCGCCGATCGGCTCGGAGCGGACCAGCCGCTCGGAGATGTGGCGCGAGAGAAGCTGGTCGATCGGCCGGTAGAGGGTGGAAACGGTGATGAAGACCGCCGACCAGAGCACGGTGATCTGGCCGTAGGCCGGCTTCGAGAGCACGTGCGAGGCGATCACGAAGTAGAGGTAGGTGATCACCCCGGTAAGCCCGACCCCGATCGAGAGGAAGCCGGCCGTCTTGCCGTAGTCGACCGCGCCCGCGGTCGATCCCTCCGCTTGGCCGGCGCCCCCGGAGGCCGGGGCCGTTTTCCGCCTTTCGCCCAAGGCTGCTAGGCGCCGATCCGCTCGGTGGTTCCCGGCTCCCGGGCCCTCCCGACCTGATCCGCGTCGACGGCGGAAGCGCCCGCCTCCTCATAGTGCGATGGGGCCACCCCGAGCACCAGCTCGACCCTGCGCACCCGCTCGAACACCCGCTGCGTCATCACCCTCTGGCCGGCGAGCAGGTCGCCGATGATCCCGAGCGCGAAGAGTTGCACGGCGGCGATGAACAGGACCGCGCCGAGGATCAGCGACTGGATATGCCCCGAGCCGTTGCCGGAGATCCAGTCGATCAGGAAAGGGCTCCAGGCGGCGAGCGCCAACACAGCGATCACGATCGCCAGGGTGACGAAGACCCGCAGCGGCTCGTAGCGGGCGTAGATGCGGCCGATCGCCAGACCGTTTCGCCGTACGTAGCTCCCGGTCGAGTCGAACAGCCGCGAGTCGCGGGTCTTCGCGTTGGTGGCGACCTCCACCTGGTCGACCGCGACCAGCATCTTCCCGGCCTGGATCAGGCTCTCCAGCGTGTAGGTGAAGTTGTCGACGACGAGAAGCTGAAGCGCCGCCTCGCGGTTGTAGGCGCGGAACCCGGAGGTCGCATCTGAGATATCCGTGCCGGAGAGGCGCCGTACCACCCAGCTCCCGAGCTTCTGAAGGGACTTCTTGGCCCCCGAGAAATGGTCGATGCTGCTCACCCGGCGATCCCCGACCACCATGTCAGCGTCGCCGGCGAGGATCGGCACCAGCAGCTTCGGGATGTCCTCGCCCCGGTACTGGTTGTCGGCGTCGGTGTTGACGATCAGGTCGGCGCCGAGCTTGAGGCTCGCGTCGAGGCCGGCCTGAAAGGCGGCCGCCAGGCCCTTGTTGTTGGTGAGGCGGACGATGTGCTCGACCCCGTTGGTGCGGGCCACGTCCACCGTGCGGTCGGAGGAGCCGTCGTCGATCACGAGCAGCTCGATCGAGTCCACACCGGGGACCTCGCGGGGCAGGTCGGCGATCGTCTCAGGCAGGGTCGCCTCCTCATTGAGGCAGGGAATCTGGATGATCAGCTTCACCGGCCGATCAAGCGTAGCCGCGCCGGTCCCTGCCAAGCGGTCAGCCGCTTGCCAGCCCGGGTAAACTGGTTGACTGACCAGTCAATCAAGGTCCAGAGTCGCACCTCCGAAAGGAACCGCGATCGACGCTCAGGCGACAGACCCCCAACTCGAGGGCAGGCACCTCCGGCGGGCGCTCGAACTGGCCGAAGGCGGCAGGGGCCGGGTCAGCCCGAACCCGATGGTGGGCGCGGTGATCGCCGACGCCCGCGGCGAGGTGATCGGCGAGGGTCATCACGCCGAGCTGGGCGGCCTGCACGCCGAGCGGGCCGCGATCGCCGACTGCATCGGCCGGGGCTCCGATCCGGCCGGCGCGACCATGTACGTCACGCTGGAGCCATGCGCGCATCAGGGCCGACAGCCTCCCTGTACCGAGGCGATCCTCGAGGCGGGGATCTCGCGGGTGGTGATCGCCTCGGATGATCCCTCCGAGAAGGCGGCGGGCCGCGGACCCGGGATCCTCCGCGACGGTGGGGTCGAGGTCGAGCTCGCGCGCGGCGCCGAGGCGGCTGAGGCGAGGCTGCTCAACCAGCCTTTCCGAAAGCATGCCCGCACCGGTCGCCCCCTGGTCATCCTCAAGATGGCGATCTCCCTCGACGGCCGCACCGCGACGGCCTCCGGCGAGCCGCTGTGGATCACCGGGCCGCAGAGCCGTGAGCTGGTCCACCGCTGGCGCTCCGAGGCCGACGCCGTCGCGGTCGGGATCGGCACGGTGCTCGCCGACGATCCCCTGCTCACCGCGCGCGACGTCGACGCCTTCCGCCAGCCCGCCCGGGTCGTCTTCGACTCCTCCGGGCGGCTTCCCCTCGACTCGAAGCTGCTCGGCAGCTCCGGCCAGTCCCCGCTGCTCGTCGTCGCCTCGCCCAACGCTCCGCGCTCCCGGGTCGATTCCCTGCGGCAGGCGGGAGCCGAGGTCCTGATCGCCGCCGGACGGGACCCTCGCGAGCGGCTGCTGGCGGCGCTGGACGATCTCGGCCGCCGCGGCCTGACCAGCGTCTTCCTCGAGGGGGGCCGCAGGTTGGCGGCGGCGTTCGCGGCGGCCGGCGAGATCGACGAGACCCGCCTCTTCGTCGCCCCGGTGTTGCTCGGAGAGGCTCGCACCGAGCCCGAGGAGGCGGGGCGGGTGGTCGAGGTGAGCGGCGGCGAGCACTCCCAACAACCCGAGCGGGTCGGCGACGATGTCCTGATCCGGGCCAGATTGAGGGAGTGGTAGCGGTGTTCTCGGGGCTGATCGCGGATCTCGGCACCGTGGAGTCGGTCGAAGCCGGGGCCGAGGGCGCCCGTTTCCGGATCGCCACGACCCTCGCGGGCGAGATCGCAGCCGGCGACTCGGTCGCCGTCAACGGCGTCTGCCTGACCGCGGTGGGCACTGCCGACGGCGCCTTCGACGCCGAGGCGATCAACCAGACGCTCGCCGTCACCTCCCTGGGGTCGCTCGAGCCCGGCGACCGAGTCAACCTCGAGCTGGCGCTCCGCCCCTCCGACCGGCTCGGCGGCCACATCGTCCAGGGCCATGTCGACGGCACCGGCGAGGTCGTCTCGGTCAGCGAGGACGGCTTCTCGAAGCGGCTCCGCCTTCGCCTCGACCCGGAGATCTGCCGCTACGTCGTCGAGCGGGGATCGGTTGCGCTGGACGGAGTGAGCCTCACCGTCGCCGGCCTCGGCGAGGACTGGATCGAGGTGGCGCTCATACCCGAGACGATCGAGCGGACGAGCCTCGGAACCGCGGCCGGTGGCCGTGCGGTCAACGTCGAGTGCGATCTGCTGGCCAAGTATGTGGAGCGTCTGCTGTCACCATTGGCGGGCGATGACGAAGGGTGAGCGAATGACCGAGACACAGCAACTCCAGGCCCGGCCCGCGGCCGAGGACGGCGAGAGCCCGTTCTCGCCCATCGAGGAGGCCCTAGACGAGATCCGCCGGGGGCGGATGGTGGTCGTCTGCGACGGCGCCGACCGCGAGAACGAGGGCGACCTCGTGATGGCGGCGCAGTTCGCGACACCGGAGGCGGTCAACTTCATGGCCAAGGAGGCCCGCGGCCTGATCTGCCTGGCGCTCACTCCCGAGCGCTGTGACCGGCTCGGCCTGCGGCTGATGACCGCCAAGAACGAGGCGCCCCTGCAGACCGCGTTCACGGTGACGATCGAGGCCGCCTCGGGAGTCACCACCGGGATCAGCGCCCATGATCGCGCCCACACGATCCAGGTCGCCGTCGACCCCGAGTCGGGCCCGGCGGACATCGTCGTCCCCGGCCATCTGTTTCCGCTGAAGGCGAAGGAGGGCGGGGTTTTGGAGCGGACCGGCCACACCGAGGCGAGCGTCGATCTTGCCCGTCTCGCGGGGCTGAACCCCGCCGGGCTGATCTGCGAGGTGATGAACGACGACGGCAGCATGGCCCGGGTCCCCGACCTGATCCCCTACTGCCGGCGGCACGGGCTGAAGATGATCACGGTCGCCGACCTGATCGCCTACCGGCGCCGCACCGAGAAGCTGGTCGAGCGCGTCGTCGGCACGATCCTGCCGACCGCGTTCGGGGAGTTCTCGGCGGTCGGGTACCGCTCGCTGATCGACGACAAGCATCACGTGGCGATGGTCAAGGGCGAGGTCGCGGGCGCCGAGGACGTGCTGGTCAGGGTCCACAGCGAGTGCCTCACCGGGGACGTCTTCCACAGCCTGCGCTGCGACTGCGGCGAGCAGCTGGAGGCAGCGCTGGGGATGATCGAGCGGGAGGGCCGCGGCGTTCTCCTTTACCTCTCTCAGGAGGGCCGCGGGATCGGCCTGCTCAACAAGCTCCGCGCCTACAAGCTTCAGGAGGAAGGGGTGGACACGGTCGAGGCGAATCTCCAGCTCGGCCTCCCGGCGGACCTCCGCGACTACGGGATCGGCGCGCAGATCCTCGGCGACCTTGGGCTGACCAGCATCAGGATCCTCACCAACAACCCGAAGAAGATCGTCGGGCTCGAGGGCTACGGGCTCTCGGTCAGCGAGCAGGTCCCGATCGAGGCGGCGCCCAACGCCCACAACGAGGACTACCTGCGGGCGAAGCGCGACAAGCTCGGCCACTCCCTGCACCACCAGGGCCTCGCCTTCGACGAGGAGATGATCCACGGCGAGCGCAGCCGGGACTCCGGCCGCGATGGCTGACTCGCCGGCCTTCCACGAGTCCTTCTCAGAGGCCGACCGCGAGGCGCTTGCGCGACTCGAGTTCGCGGTCGTCTGCGCCCGCTTCTACGAGGTGATCGCCGACCGGCTCTGCAATGGGGCAGCCGAGGGCTTCGACCTCGCCGGAGTGAGCGAGGCCTCGGTGCACGAGTACGGCATCCCCGGCTCCTTCGAGCTGCCCTACGCCGCGAAGCTCTGCGCCGAGACCGGGCGCTTCGCCGGGATTGCCTGCCTCGGGGTGGTGATCCGGGGGGAGACCGACCACTACGACTATGTCTGCACCGAGACCTCCCGCGGGGTCCAGGAGGTCCAGCTCACCACCGGCGTGCCCTGCGCCTTCGGGGTGATCACCTGCGAGACGATGGACCAGGCGCTGGCGCGCGCGGGCGGTGACCGGCGCGATCAGGGCCGCAACGCTGCGCTCACCGTGGCCCGGATGGCGCTGCTCCGCCGGCGGCTGGCGCCACCGAGCTGACCTCGATCTGGATCGCCCGGGCGGCGGCCCTCAGCTCGCCGTCCGCGGAGAAGATCGCGCAGCCCGCCTCGTGCTTTCGCCGCCTGCTGTCGATCGGCCAGGCCATGACGACATGGGGCTCCCCCGCGGGGACCGGCTCGAGCAGCCGGGCCGAGAGCCGCCCCAGCATCGCCAGCAGGCCCGGGCTGCGCAGCTCGAGCGCGAAATAGGTCGGGCAGTCCAGCACCGCCCAGACGAACTCGGGAAGGACGGTGCCGTCGCGGGAGAGCCATGCCGCCTCTGGGGTCCAGGGGCTCGCGACGAGCTCCCTGCCGGGAACGGCCCCGGCGAAGATCCGCTGCGAGTCCTGGCGCCGGAGGCCACAAACGAAGCAATCGGCGAAGATCTCATCGGCACCGCGATACCGGTCGCTCGCCTCTCTCGCCTCGTCGATCCCGACCGGTGGCGGGACCTCGATCTCCAGCGGAGCCGATCTCGCCTCGGCCACCAGCTCCTCGCCGTCGTTGATCGCGACCTCGTCCGGGCCAAGGCGCTCGACATCGAGCGGGCGGTCGAGCGGCACAGGGCGTCGCAGGGTCACCTCGGCCGGGTCGGAGACATTCGCCGCAAACAGGCCGCATGAGTAGCCGCCCTGGCCGCTGCTCGCCGGCCCGTTGAAGCGTGAGGCGATCTCGATCCGGCTACCATCCTCCATCCCGATGGCAAAGATATGCCACAACTGCGGCAAGGGTCCGGCCTTCGGCAATTCCCGAAGCCACTCGTTGGTCGCCACCAAGCGGCGCTTCGGCGCCAACCTGCAGAAGGTGCGGATCGATGACGGCGGCAGACCTCGGCGCGTCTACGTCTGCACCCGTTGCCTGAAGGCGAACAAGGTCACCAAGGCGGCCTGAGCCGCCCGCCCTCCCAGCTAGATTCAGTTGGCGATGGCCGATCCTTCGATCGAGCGCTTCCGTCGCGTGGTCGCGAGCGCCTACGCCTCGCTCGAGGCCCGTCGCCAGGAGGTGAATGACCTCAACGTCTTCCCGGTCGCCGATGGCGACACGGGGGACAACATGGCGATGACGATGCGGGCGGTGATGGAGGAGCTCGACCGGCTGCATGGGATGAGCGTCGACGAGGTCGGCCGCACCCAGCTGGTCCAGGCGCTGGCGAGGGCGGCTCTGATGGGCGCCCGCGGCAACTCGGGTGTGATCCTCAGCCAGATCGTCCGCGGCGTCGCCGAGGAGCTGGCCAGCCGCCCCGGCGAGCTTGTCGACCCGGTGCTGGTCGCCTCGGCGTTCGCCAGGGCGGCCGACGCCGCCTACGAGTCGGTGCGCGACCCGGCCGAGGGGACGATGCTGACCGTGTTCCGCGAGATGGCCCACTCGGTCGCCCGTCAGCTGGCCCACCTCTCCTCTGAGCAGCAGCGCCTCGATGGCGGCGTCACCGCCGCCGACCAGGACGCGATCCTCGCGGCGGTCCTCGAGGTTGCGATCGCCGACGGCGAGCGGGCTGTGGAGCGGACCCCCGAGCAGCTCGATGTGCTGCGCGAGGCGGACGTCGTCGATGCCGGGGGCTACGGGCTCGTGCTGATCCTCGCCGGGATCGTCGCCGGGTTGCGCGGTGACGAGGCGGAGCTGCCCGAGGTCGCCCGCCACGACCCGGCCCGCCTCAGCCGCCCCCATCACGAGGACAGTCGCTACCGCTACTGCACGAACTTCATCGTCTCGGGGGAGAACCTCGCCGGGCGCGAGTTCGTCGCCCCGCTCGAGGGGGTCGGCGACTCGGTGCTCGTGGTCGGCGACGAGGCGACCCTGAAGGTCCATGTCCACACCGACGAGCCGGAGGCCGCGGTCGCCCTCTTCGACGGGACGGCGGTCACCAACCTCGACGTCGCGGACATGCGCGAGCAGATCACCGAGCGCCGGGCCCGGCTTAGCGCCGGCCGCACCGGCGTCGTCGCGGTGGCGGCGGGAGCGGGCATGGAGACCCTGTTCGCCGACCTCGGCGCACACGTCGTCGGCGGCGGCGGGGAGACGCTCAACCCGTCGACCTATGAGCTCCTGGCCGGGATCCACACCGTCCCCGCCGAGGAGGTCCTGGTGCTGCCCAACTCCTCCAACGTGATCATGGCGGCCGAGCGAGCCTGCGAGCTTTCCGAGAAGCCGGCGCGGGTCCTGCCATCGACCTCGCAGCAGGCCGGTCTGCTGGCCTTGGTGGAGGTCGATCCGGATGCGGGGGCATCGGATAACGCCGTCCGGCTCGGCGCGGCTCTGGAGACGATCGCCACCGGTGGCGTCGCCCCGGCGGCACGGGATGACGCAAGCGGCCGCTTCCGGCGCGGCGACGCGGTCGGCTTCGCGGGCGGCGAGATCATCGCCTGGGGCGGCGCCGGCTCGACCCTGGCGACGACGATCGAGCACCTCGCCCGCGAGGCCGAGATCGTCACGGTGATCGGGGGTGCGGAGGCGCCGATCACCCTGGCGGAGATCGGCGCCCACATTCCGGATCGGGTCGAGCTTGAGGTCCACGACGGCGGCCAGCCCGGGTGGTGGTGGCTGCTGGCAGCGCAATGACCCGGGCCGCTCCGACGGCGGAACCTCGGAGGGTGGGCGCGAGCCCGCTTGGGTTCGCCGGCGGTGGTGAGACTGACCGCGATGCGCTGATCGCCGCCCCCGTCCGCACTCCGCGCGCCGGTTCGACCGAGGCCCCGCTCACCACCCTTCCCGGAGTCGGGCCGAAGCTCGGGGCGATCGCCGCCGAGGCGGGGATTGAAACGCTCGGCGACCTTCTGCTGCGGATTCCCCACAGCTACAGGGACCGCTCGGAGGCGCGGCCGCTGGCCGATCTCCGGCTCGGCGAGGAGGCGACGGTGATGGTCGAGGTCCGCTCCGCGCGGCTGCGGCGGACCCGGCGCCGGGGCCTGACGATCGTCGAGGCGACGATCGCCGACGCCAGCGGCAGCATCGGCGCCACCTGGTTCAACCAGCCGTGGCTCGTGGACCGGCTCCGCCCCGGCGTCGCGATGCTGCTGGTCGGCAACCTCGATCGGCGGGGGTTCCGCGTCTCCGAGCACGAATTCCTTGACGGCGGGGGCGGGGGCGAGCCTCCATCCGGAATCCACACCACCGGCCTCGTCCCGGTCCATCCTGCGACCGAGGGGCTGCGCCCGCAGCGAATCAGGGAATGGGTCTGGCAGGCGCTGGCCAGGGTCGGCGAGCTGATCGAGCCCCTGCCTGCCGAGCTGCGGAGCCGCCGCCGCCTCGCCGGCGCAGCCGACAGCCTCCGCGCGGTGCACTTCCCGGCCGGCGTGAGCGAGGCGGGGGATGCCCGCAGGCGGATCGCCTTCGAGGAGCTCTTCCTCTACCAGGCGGTCCTCGCCGCCCGCCGCCAGGGCCGCAGGACGAAGGAGCCCGGTCGGAGGCTCGCCGCTCCAGGCGCGCTGGTCGAGCGGTGGCTGGCCTCGCTGCCCTTCGAGCCGACCGGAGACCAGCGCAAGGCGTTCGCCGAGCTCGACCGCGATCTCGACTCCGGCGAGCCGATGCAGCGGCTGCTGATGGGGGAGGTCGGGTCGGGCAAGACGGTGGTCGCGCTGTACGCGATGCTGAGAGCTCTCGAGGCCGGCTACCAGGCGGCGCTGATGGCCCCCACCGAGACCCTCGCCGAGCAGCACGCCGCGACCCTCGACCGGCTGCTCGGCGCCGAGGCGCTCAGCTTCGGCCTGCTCACCGGGTCGACCCCGGCCTCCGAGCGGCGGCGCTGCCTCGACCGGCTGGCCTCGGGCGAGCTCGGTCTGGTGGTGGGGACCCACGCCCTGATCGAGCCGGCCGTCGAGTTCGACCGGCTGGCGCTCTGCGTGGTCGACGAGCAGCACCGCTTCGGGGTGCGCCAGCGCGCAGCGCTCGACGGCAAGTCGCCGGGGGGAATGGCCCCACACCTCCTCCACATGACCGCGACCCCGATTCCGAGAACGCTCTCCCTGACCGTCTACGGCGACCTCGACGCGAGCGTGCTTCGCGAGCTCCCGGCGGGGCGGATACCGGTTGGGACCTGGCTGGTCGAAGAGGAGCGCCGCGCCGCGGCCTACGAGTTCATCAGGGAGCGGCTCGGCGAGGGGCGCCAGGCGTTCGTCGTCTGTCCCCTGGTCTCCGAGTCGGAGAAGCTCCAGGCGAAGGCGGTGGCCGAGGAGGCGGCCCGCCTCGCTGCCGGCGAGCTGCGCGGCTTCCGGATCGAGGCCCTGCACGGCCAGATGCCGTCCGCGAAGAAGAGCGAGGTGATGGGCGCCTTCGCCTCCGGCGAGACCCAGGTCCTGGTGGCGACCACGGTGATCGAGGTGGGGATCGACGTCCCCAACGCGACCGTGATCGTGGTCGAGGGCGCCGAGCGATACGGCGTCTCCCAGCTCCATCAGCTCCGGGGCCGGGTCGGCCGTGGCGAGCACCGCTCGCACTGCCTGCTGTTCGCCGAGGAAGCCGGGGAGCTGGCCCGCCGCCGGTTGGAGGCGGTTGCCTCGGAGGGCGACGGCTTCAGGCTCGCCGAGCTCGACCTCGGGCTGCGCGGTGAGGGCGAGGTCCTCGGCACCCGTCAGCACGGCTTGCCGCGGTTCGCGGTCGCAACACTGCCCGAGGACACCCCGACCCTGATCGAGGCCCGGGAGGAGCTGCTCGGCCTGATCCGCCGCCATGGAAGCCTCGAGGCCCCGGCGCTCGGGCCGCTCCTCGATGCGGCGCGCCAGCGCTTCGGGCCGGCCGCGGACGGCGCGATCCCCGCGTGAGAGTGATCGCCGGAGAGCTCCGCGGCCGCCGGCTGCTGGCGCCGCGGGGCTGGCGGGTGCGGCCCACCTCCGACCGGGTGCGCGAGGCGGTCTTCTCCGCGCTGGGCGATGTCGAGGGGAAGCGGGTGCTCGACCTCTACTGCGGCACCGGCGCGCTCTCCGTCGAGGCCCTTTCCCGGGGCGCTGCCGGGGCGATACTCGTCGACCGCGACACTCGGCCCGCCCGAGGCAACATCGAGGCGCTGGAGCTCGGCGAGCGAGCCGAGCTGGTCAAATCCGACGTGGCCGCCTGGCTGCGGTCCCCCGCCGCCGGCGGGGAGCGCTTCGAACTGATCTTCATCGACGCCCCCTATAGACTCGCCGACCGCATTGGACCCGAGCTCGACAGCCTCCTGCCACCACGGCTCGCCGAGGGCGGGCGCGTGATCGCCGAGAGCGCCGCGAAGCGCCCGCTCGAACTGGCCTCGCTGGTCAAGGTCCGTGAGCGCCGCTACGGCGGCACCGCGGTGCGCTTCTTCAGCGCCCCCGGCAGTGGGCCGGGGGAAGGGGGCGAGTGATCGTGGACCCGCGCACGGTCGTCTGCCCGGGGAGCTATGACCCGGTCACCAACGGTCATCTAGACATCATCACCCGCACGGCGCGGGTATTCGACCGGGTCGTGGTCGGCGTCGTCAACAACCCGATGCGCAAGCAGACGACCCTGTTCACGGCCGAGGAGCGCCGCGGGTTCATCGCCGACGCCACCGCCGGGATCGACAACGTCGAGGTCGAGATCTTCGCCGCCCTGCTGGTCGACTTCGCCCGCGACCAGGGCGCCGAGGCGATCGTCAAGGGCCTGCGGGCGATCTCCGACTTCGAGTACGAGTTCGAGATGGCGCAGCTGAACCGCAAGCTGGACCCCTCGATCGAGAGCATCTACGTGATCGCCTCGCCCGACTACAGCTTCCTCTCCTCGACCGGCGTCAAGGAGATGGCCACCTTCGGAGGCGATGTCTCCGACCTCGTGCCGGCTTCGGTCGCCGCCGCGTTGGCAGAGCGCCTCGGAGACAGGTAGGGTGCACGGGATGCCGCGGGTGGGCAAGAGTTTGCAAGAAGCCGAGGAAATCGCGGTTTTTTCACCGAACCCTTTCCTTCCCCGTAGGCTTACGACCTGCTGATGGACGTCCTGGTCCTTATAGACAAGCTGGACGATCTCGTCCACAACGCCCGGCCTGTTCCCCTGACGGACCAGGTGAGGGTTGACCGGGAGGAGATCTACGACCTCCTCGACCAGATGCGGGCGACGATTCCGGAGGAGATCAAGCAGGCCCGCTGGATCGTCAAGGAGCGCCAGGAGATGCTGGCCGAGGCCAAGCGCGAGGCCGAGCGGGTGGTCCGGGAGGCGCGTGAGCAGCAGGCCAGGCTGATCTCCGACGAGGAGGTCACCAAGCAGGCCGAGCGGGCCGCCGACGAGATCGTCGAGGACGCCCGCACCCGTGAACGCGAGATCCGCCTCGGAGCCGAGGACTACGCGGACGAGATCCTCAACACCCTCGAGGTCAACCTGCAGAAGTTCCTGGCCGCCGTGCAGCGGGGCCGCGACCGGCTCGCCGGGCGCGACGAAGAGCAGCAGCCGGTCGAGCTCGAACAGCAGCAGTAGTTGTCAGCCGGCGCGGTGTTAGCGCCGGCACAGGCATGTAAGGCGGCGAAGCCGCCGCAAATGTTTGCGTTTGCCGCCCTCCGAATACGCTGCGATCTCTGCAGCGTCACGAGGAGGAGCTAAATGGGTGAGCGGTGGTTTTCGGACTCGGAGCTGGGGGAGATGTCCCGGCCGACGATGGACAGGGCGATCGAGGCGATCGAGGCCGGCGATGCCGGGGAGGCGAAGCGGCTCTGCGAGGAGATGAAGCACGAGTCGCAGTTCATGCACGACCTGCTGGTCGACGGGATCGCAGGGCTGATCTCATTCGTCGGGGACCGGCTCGGCGACGACGGGGTCGAGGAGGCGTGGACGTACAGCCTCGAGCGCAGTTGGCGCTCGCCGGTGGAGACGATCGACTCGATGGACCGCCGAGAGGTGGCGAAGGCGCTGGCGGCGACCTGGCGGGCCCACTCGACCAGCGGGGTCGGCCCTGTGCCCGGGGCGTTCGAGATCAGCGAGGACGCCGAGAAGCTCGTCTTCACGATGAACCCCTGCGGATCGGGCCAGCGGCTGTGGCGGATGGGTCGCTATGGCGAGGGGGGCTGGGGGGTTACGGGGGAGGCCCACGACTGGAGCTACGGGCGGGAGGAATTCCCCCTCTACTGCACCCACTGCGCCTTCATGAACGAGACCCTTCCGATCCGCTGGATCGGGCACCCCGTCTACCCCTCCGATCCGCCCGGCGACTTCGATCGCGATCCTTGCACCTGGTACTGGTACAAGGACACAGCCGACATTCCCGACCGCCATTGGGAGCGCTACGGGATGCAGCGCGGCGCCTCCGGACCGGGCGGAAACGGGGCCGATGCCGGCGAAGGCTGACCCGGAGCTCGAGCGCGGCGTCCGTGAGGTCCTCGCCGAGCGCGGCGTCGCCGGGGCGGAGGAGGCCGAGCTCAGCGAGATCCCCGGCGGCGCCTCCCGGCAGACCTGGCTGATCGAAGCGGCGCAGGAGCGTTTCGTGTTGCGCCGCGACCCGCCCGGCGCCGAGTCGCTGGTCCCGCAGTCAGGCGAGTTCCGCCTGATCGGGCTCGCCCGCGATGCCGGCGTCCCGGTTCCCGAGCCTCTGGCGCTGGAGCGCGACGGAGGGCGCTTCGGCACGGCCGGGATGCTGCTCTCCTTCATCGCCGGGGAGTCTGTGGGCCCGAGGGTGCTGCGAAGCGAGGAGCTGGAGGGCGCCAGGGCTGGCCTCGCCGCCCAGCTCGGCGAAGCTGCGGCGCGGATCCACTCGATCGATCTCGACGGATCGGGCCTGCCGCATCCCGGGGGCGACCCGGTGCTCGCCCAGATCGAGCACTGGGAGTCGGAGCTCGAGCGGATCGGCGAGCCGCTGCCGGTGGTCGAGCTGGGGCTGCGCTGGCTGCGGCTGCACCGGCCCGAGCCGGTCGAGCCGCGGGTGGTCCACGGGGACTTCCGGCTCGGCAACCTGATCGTCGATCAGCGCGGCCTGGCGGCGGTGATCGACTGGGAGCTGGCCCACAGCGGCGACCCGGCCGAGGACCTGGGCTGGCTCTGCATCCGCTCCTGGCGCTTCGGCCAAGACGAGCACCCGGTGGCGGGAGTCGGCAGCCGCGAGCAGCTGCTCGACGCCTATGAGGCAGCGGGCGGGGAGCGCCCGGATCCCGCCCGGCTGCGCTACTGGGAGCTGTTCGGAAATCTCAAGTGGGCGGCGATCTGTGCCCGCCAGGCCGCCGACCATCGCAGCGGCCTGCGACGAAGCCACGAGCTCGCCTCCCTGGGGCGACGCATCTGCGAGCCCGAGTGGGACATGATCGAGCTGATCGAGCTGGCGGCGTGACCCAGGATCGCCCCGAGGCGCCGGAGCTGCTCGAGGCACTGGCCGAGTACCTGTTCACGGACGTCCGCGGCTCCGTTCCCCGGGAGGAGCGCTTCCGGGTACTTGTCGCCGCCAACCTCTGCGCGGTGCTGGCGCGGGAGTGGCGCGCCGGCGAGGAGCCGCTCCGCCGGGACCTGGAGCTCTTCGCCGCGATCCTCGGCGAGCAGCCTGCCGATCCGTCGGGTGGCGCCGAGCTCGAGGCAGCGGTGCGTGAGGCCGAGGCGAGGTTGGTCGGGCGGCTGCGCGGCGGCGCTCTGGACGGTCGCCTCGACGAGCTCGCCCGAAGCCTGCGCGAGCACGTGCGCCGCAAGCTGGCGATCGCCCGTCCGGGTTACGACGGCTGAGCGGCCCGCCGCCGCTAGCGGTTCTGCGAGCCGAGGGTGAAGGTGTTCAGCCCGAAGCCGCCGTCGATGCCGATCTCCTGCCCGGTGACGAAGCCGGCCCGCTCCGAGGCGAGGTAGGCGACCAGCTCGGCGATCTCTGCGGGCTCGCCCATCCGCCCCGCAGGGATCGCCCGGTCGAGCTGATCGAGGATCTCGGCTGGCATCGCCTTCACCCTCTCGGTCGCGACCATCCCCGGCAGGATCGCGTTGGCGGTTATTCCCCGGCCGGCGTTCTCGGCGGCGACCGTCTTCACCATCCCGATCAGGCCCGCCTTCGAGGCGGAGTAGGCGACCTGGCCGGGCAGGCCACCGGTCGCTGCGCCGCTGGAGATCACCACGATCCGCCCCCAGCGGCGCTCCCGCATGCCCCCGAGGCAGGCCTGCACCGCGCGGAAGGCGCCGCTGAGGTTGACGTCGATGTCCCGGTGCCATTGCTCGGCGCTCATCTTGTGGGCCGGGGCGATCGTGTCGGTGATCGCGGCATTTGAGACGCAGATGTCGACCTCGCCGAGGTCGGGGAGCGGATCGGCGGCAAGGTCGAGGCACAGATCGCAGCCCGGATCGCGGTCGAGGGTGATCACCTCGGAACCGGCCTCGCGCAGGCGCTCGGCGATCGCCGCGCCGATTCCCCGGCCGGCTCCGGTGACCAGGGCGCGCCGCCCGCTCACAACCCGGTGCGGTGCTCCCCGGCCCGCCCGGCGTCGCTCTTCTCGTAGAAGCGCCCGAGCAGCTCCAGGGTCTCCGACGGGTCGGCGCAGGTGTATGCGTTCCAGGCCTCGTTTCGGAGCTGCTCATCGAGCGGCCGGCCGATCGTGTCGAGGATCGTCTGCTTGGCCGAGCGCACCGCCCGCTGCGAGTTGCGGAGGATCTGCGCGGCGACCGCCTCCGCCTCCTCGATCAGGCGATCGTGGGGGACCACCTTCGTCACCAGTCCCCAGGTGAGGGCCTGCTCGGCGTCGACCGGCTCGGCGGTCAGCAGCATGTGCGAGGCGACGCCGGTGCCGCAGGCAGTTGACGAGCCGCACGAGGCCGCCGTCGCCGTGGTGAAAGCCACGACGGGCCTCGAACGAGCCGAACATCGCCCGCTCGGAGGCGATGCGAATGTCGCAGGCGAGGGCGGTCTCGAGGCCGCCGGCGAGGGCCCAGCCGTTGACCGCGGCGATGATCGGCTTGTAGATCCGGTGCATGCCGCGGGTGAACCCGTTGAGGCCCAGCTCGACGATCTCTCGGATGTCGGCCGGCCTGGCGCCCTCCATGATCGGCGGGATGTAGGTCTTCAGGTCGGCCCCGGCACAAAACGCCTCGCCCGCTCCGGTGAGGATCGCAACATCGACCGCATCGTCGTCGCGGAAGTCCGCCCAGGTCTCGATCATCAGCCGGTGCACATCGGGGTCGATCGCGTTCCGCGCCTCCGGCCGGTTGATCGTCACGTAGGCGATCCGCCCGCGCTTCTCGTAGAGCACCTTCGACATCCACCGCTCCTTTTCCGTCGGGGGGCCCGATGCTATGCGCTCAGCAGGGAGCCGATCGCAGCGGCCAGCTCGGCCTCCTCGCGCCTCAGCTGGAGCCAGGTCGCCCGGATCACCCGCCAGCCACCCAGCGCGAGGAGGCGATCGCGACGGCGGTCGCGCTCGAAGCCGGACCCGGTGCCGTGGTAACGCCACCCGTCGACCTCGACGACCAGACGTCTCGCCGGCCAGGCGAAGTCCACCTCGAGCGTCTCGCCGCCGACCGAGACCAGCATGTTCACCCGGGGCCGCGGCAGGCCCGCGCGGCGGCAGAGCCCGAGAAAGCGATCCTCGAGCTCGCTGCGGCTGAGGTCGGGCTCGCGCATCCCCTCGATGACCGCACGAAGCCGACGCACTCCCCGGCGCCCGGCGAGGTCGAGCAGGGTACGGGCGACGCTGGTCACCGGAATGGCCTGATGCTCAGCCCGGTCGGCACCGGTCAGCGAGCTGTCGCGATGGATGGCAAGCCCCGGTTGACGTCCGCGCCGGCATGGCGATGTGACGTCCGTCCTGGCGCCGTCTTCCCACAGAAAGCCCTAAAGCGCAGCCGCCGAGCGGTGAGAGAGGAGCGCGCCCTTCCCTCAGGCGAGGACGGCGGCCATCCATCGACCCTCGACGGTCACCAGGGGATGACCGACCGCATAAACGTCCCTGTGCAGTCTGTGCAGCCGGCCCGCACTCGCTCGGCTTCGCACAGTGCTGGGGCTCATGTCCAGAGCTCGGAGCTGAGCGAGGGATACGACCCCGTGCTGAGCCTAGCCAGCTCAGCGATCCTGCGGTCGACCGGCCGATGGGCGGAATCCGTCCCGTATTTCGTCGTTTTCAGCCCGTCGGCGGTCACGGGGGCACCGTGGCGCGACGAAATTCACCCCGGGCGCTTGGGTCGCCTCAAGACCGTCACGGGCCAATCAAAGGCCCGTGACGGTCTGCGCCTGGAGCCAGGGACGGGGCCTCGCCTCAGGCCTACCCGTAGACCGCGTGGATCACCGCCAGGTCGTCGGCCTCCCAGACGACCTCGCCGTCGCACCACTCGGCCAGGTCTGCGGCTGAGTCCGGGAAGTCGTGGGCCGGGTCGATCGGGGTCACCTGCGGCTCGGCCTTGACCAGTCGCCGATCACCAGGGATCGCGACTGCTCGCGGACCCGCCTGAACAGGGTCCGCTTGGCCGCGTCGTCCAGGTGGTGGATCGAGAGCACGGAGATGACCAGGTCCCAGGGGCCGTCGGGGAGGGGGTCCTCCATCCGCGCGAGCTGGACGTCGTCGTAGGTCTCGCGCGCCCGGAAGACCATCTCCGGGCTCGAGTCGAGCCCGATCACCCAGGCGTCCGGGAAGGACTCCAGGAGGCGGTCGGTGGTTTCGCCCGTCCCCATCCCCAGCTCGAGCACCCGATCGGGCGGGAAGGGGATCGCGGCCACGGCCTCGCGCTGGAGCTCGTCGTAGCGGGGGACCTCGGCGCGGATCCGCTCCAGGTAGGTCTCCGGTTTCCAGTGGAACTGGGCGCTCATGGCTAATCTCGAAGGGCGCCCATCGTAGTCGCCCCCCGGTGCCGCGGATGACACCCCAGCCCAAGACGACCTTCGACCTCGCCAGCCTGCAGCTCTCGCACGGGGAGGGCCGCTCGGTCGAGCTACCGGTGCGCACCGGCGAGCTCGAGATCGGCGGCCAGCTCTACCGTGCGGTGCCCAATCCGGCCACCGCCCGCCTCGACGTCTCCCGCACCCGCAGCGGGCACGCGATGCGGCTGCGCTTCGACCTCAGCCTCGAGGGTCCCTGCATGCGCTGCCTGGAGCCGGCGAGCCTGGAGATGAGCATCGACGCCCGCGAGGTCGACCAGCCCGGCGACGAGGAGCTGCTCAGCCCGTACGTCAGTGAAGGCGAGCTCGATATCAGTCACTGGGCCCACGATGCGATCGCCCTGGCGATGCCCGAGCGCATCCTCTGCCGCGCCGAATGCGCCGGGCTCTGCCCGGTCTGCGGGGTCTCGCTGAACGACGCCGACCCCGCCGAGCACGAGCACGGCGGAGGCGCAGACCCGCGCTGGGCGAAGCTGCGCGAGCTCGACCTCTGATCGCGCAGGGCGTCCTTCCGGCAGCTACCATGTCCGCCGCGATGGCGGTACCGAAGAAGAGAACCTCGCGCACCAGGCGTGACAAGCGGCGCGCCACGCACACGGCGTCCAAGCCGCGCCTCAATGAGTGCCCGCGCTGCCACAGCCCGCGCCTGCCGCACCGTGTTTGCCCCACCTGCGGCACCTACGCGGGGCGTGAGGTGATCACGCACACCGTCACCGAGGCGCCGGCGGCACCCAGCCCGGAGGAGTAGATGCCCGAGCAGGCCGGCGTCACCGTGGCCCTCGACGGCTTCGGGGCGGAGCAGGGCTTCAATGTGCTCGCCGAAGGCGCCAGGCTGGCCGCCGCGGACGGAATCGGAGTGCGGGTGTTCGGCCCCCCGGCGGAGCTCTCCCTCGACGATGCCGAGGGAATCGAGGTGATCGCGACCAGCGAGTGGGTCTCGAACCAGGACGATCCGGTGAGGGCGGTGCGCTCCCGCGAGGGGGCCTCGATCGTCCGCGCCGCGGCCGACGTCGCCGGCGGCGGCAGCGACGCCCTTGCAAGCGTCGGCTCGACCGGCGCCGCGATGGCCGCCGCCACCTTCGGCCTTCGGCGCCTGCACGGGGTGCAGCGACCGGCGCTCGCCGTGCGGGTGCCGGTGCCGGGCAAGCCGGTCCTCTTTCTCGATGTCGGTGCCAACGTCGTCGTCCGCCCGCAGCACCTGGTCCAGTTCGCCTTCCTCGGCGCCGCCTTCAGCGAAGCGGTGCTCGGCATCGAGCGACCGCGGGTCGGGCTGCTCTCCGTCGGCGAGGAAGCGGGCAAGGGCTCCTCCGACGTGGTCACCGCCCACGACCTGCTCAGCAAGGCTCACGGGATCGACTTCATCGGCAACGTCGAGGGCCGGGACATCCCCGAGGGGGCCGCCGACGTGATCGTCACCGACGGGTTCACCGGCAACATCTCGCTGAAGCTGATGGAGGGCACTGCGCGGACCGTGACCGCGGCGATCCGCAATGCGGCCCGCTCCAACCCGATGGCTGCGGCCGGCGGCCTGCTGATGCGCCAGGCGCTTGCCGAGGTGCGCCGCGAGCTCGACCCGGACACCACCGGCGGCGCGATCCTGCTCGGTCTTCGCCGGATTGCCGTCGTCGGGCACGGCAGCTCCGGCCCCGAGGGGGTCGCGAACGTGATCCGCCTCGCCGCCCGCAGCGTCGAGGTGCGGGCGATCGAGCTGACCTCGGCGCTGCTCGAGGAGGGCGGTGCCACCCGTGGGGCGCTCGCAGAAGAAGGCGCCGGCGTGATAGGAAGCTCGGGATGACTCGCGAGGAAGTCACGGCGCTGGTCCGCGAGCACCTGGCCGAGGAGCTCGAGGTCGACATCGAGCGGATCAACGAGGGGTCGCGCTTCAAGGAGGACCTCGACGCCGACTCGCTCGACCTCTACGAGCTTGTGATGGAGCTCGAGGATCGCTATGGAGTATCGGTCCCAGAGGAGGACGCGGCACGGATCAAGACGGTCGGGGACGCTGTCGACTTCGTCCTCCAGCACGCTCCCGCCTAGGGCAGTGGGACCGGAGCTCGATCCACCGGTCGCTTCGCTCGAGGCGCTGATCACCGACCTGCCCGACGATCTGCGCACCCAGGCGCTCACCCACTCCTCGTGGACAGCGGAGCGCTCCGCCTCTTATGAGCGCCTCGCCTTCATCGGCGACACCGTCCTCGGCCTTGCGGTCGCAGCGGAGGTGTTCGCCCGCTTCCCCGACGACGGGGTCGGCGCACTGACGAAGATCAGGAACCAGGCGGTCAGCGGGATCTCCTGCGCCGCCGTCGGCCGGTCGCTCGGTGTCGCCGAGATGCTGAGCGCGACGGAGACCGGAGGGGCCAACGCGATTCCCGCCGCCGTCCTGCTCGAGGGGGAACGGCCGCTTCCGGAGGTGACCGAGGCGCTGATCGGCGCCTGCTTCCTCGCCTTCGGATTCGAGCCCACCGCGGCCGCGGTCGCCGAGGCCTTTCAACCGCGGATCTCGCTTGCGGCCGAAAAGCGGATCGACTTCAAGTCGGCGCTCCAGGAGGCGCTGGCACGACAGGGCGACAGAGTCGTCTACGAGGTGATCAGCGAGCAGGGACCGCCTCACGAGCGTTTCGAGGTGACGGCGATCGTCGGCGAGAGCGAGATGGGGCGCGGCTCGGGGCGCAGCAAGAAGGCCGCCGAGCAGGTCGCCGCCGAGCAGGCCCTCGAGGCGCTTGGGGGCTGAGGGGCTCCCCGGCCCGAACGCGTCCGATCGAACCGCGAGCCTTGATACTGCGCAGATGTACCTGAAATCGATCAGCCTCAAGGGGTTCAAGTCCTTCCCCGAGCGGACGAAGCTGCGCTTCTCGCCGGGCGTCAGCGTGATCGTCGGCCCCAACGGCTCGGGCAAGTCGAACATCACCGACGCGGTGCTCTGGGCACTTGGCGAGCAGAGCCCGGGGGCGGTGCGGGGCTCCTCGATGCAGGACGTGATCTCAGCCGGCGGCAGCGGGGTCGGCAGCCGCCGCCGCGCCGAGGTCGAGGTCGTGATCGACAACTCCGAGGGCCGGGCGGCGACCGACTTCTCGGAGATCTCGATCGAGCGACGGCTCGACCGTGCCGGCGAGGGCACCTACCGGCTGAACGGCGCCCGCTGCCGCCTGGTAGACGTTGTCGAAGTCCTCTCGGACACGAACATGGGCCGGGAGATGCACTCGGTGATCAGTCAGGGGCGGGTCGAGTCGATCGTCCACTCGAAGCCCAGGGAGAGGCGGATGCTGATCGAGGAGGCGGCTGGGCTCGGCAAGCACCGAAAGCGCCGGCGCCGTGCCGAGCTGAAGCTGAAGGCGACGGGGGAGAACCTCGATCGGGCCCTCGACGTCGAGCGCGAGGCGCGCTCGCGGCTGCGCCCGCTGAAGCGCCAGGCCCAGGCGGCCGAGCTGGGCGCGAGAATCGAGCGCGAGGAGCTGGAGCTGCGAGCGCAGGTGGTCGCGGAGGAGCTTCGCTTCGGCGAGCAGAGGCTTGCGGTGGCGGAGCAGGTCGCCGGCAAGGCGCGATCGGTGCGCCAGGGGATCGAGCGCCGGCTGACCGAAGTGAGCACTCGCCGCCGGGCCGCCGAGGAGCGCTTTGCCGAGCGCGACCGCGAGCGCACCCTCGCCTGGGGACTTCTCACCGGCCTGCGCAGCGACGCTGAGCGGGTCGCCGTGCGCGAGGCCGGTCTCGCCGATCGCGTCGTCGAGCTGGAGGCGAGGCTGGAGCGCCTCCGCACCGAGCTCGGGCCGCTGACCCTCGACATCGACGGCGGCGGCACCGCCCCCGGCGAGCGCGCCCGCAAGCTCAAGCAGGAGCTGGGCGAGGTGGAGGGCGGGCTCGCCGCCGCCTCCGAAGGGCTCGGTCGCGCCCGCGCCGAGGGATCGGAGGCGGCCAGGGCGAGCGCCCTCGGCGCCGTCCAGGCCGGCGCCGAGCGGGCCTCCCGCCACGCGCGGCGTGCCGAGGGCCTGCTCGGCGAGCGCCACCGCGAGCGGCTGCGGACGCTGGTCGCCGAGGCCGAGGAGCTGCTCGGGGCCGTGGGTGCCGCCTCATCTGCGGTCGAGGCTGTCGGCGCGGCGCTTGGGCGGCGGATCGGCGCCACCGAGGGGAAGGTCGTCGGCGGCGAGGGCGAGGGTGACGAGATCGCCGAGGAGATGCGCTCCTGCTCACAGCGCGAGGCCGAGCTTCAGGCAGAGTTGAAGGGGCTCTCCGACGAGCTGACCCGGGCTGAGGTCGATGCCGCTCACCTCGGCGACCGGCGCTCGGAGGCAGCCAAGGAGCTGGCCGAGATCGGCGAGAGGCTGGGGGAGGCGATCGGGCCGGCGGAGCGGCCCCTGAGCGATGCCGAGCGCGGCGAGATCGAGCGGCGGCTCGAGCGCTTGGAGCGGCGCCGCTCCCAGATCGGCCCGGTCAACCCACTCGCCGAGCGCGAGTACGAGGAGGCCCGCGAGCACGTCTCCGACCTGCAGGGCCAGCGCGAGGACACGGCCAGGGCGCTGAGCGAGCTGCAGTCGCTGATCGCCGAGATCGACCGGGAGATCGAGCGCGCTTTCGAGGAGACCTTCGAGGCGACCGCCAGGAACTTCGAGGAGATGGTCGAGCACCTCTTCCCCGGAGGGCGGGGGAAGCTGCGGCGGGTCTCGTTGCGGCCCGTCGCGGAGGAGGAGACGGAGAGCGCTGAGGCCGAGGGCCCCGAAGAGGAGGAAGACGGTTCCGAGCGCGAGGTGCTCGGGGTGGAGATCGAGGTCACCCCGGCCGGGAAGTCGACCCGCAAGCTCTCCTTGCTCTCCGGCGGCGAGAAGTCGCTCGTCGCGCTCGCGTTTGTCTTTGCGGTCTTCCTGGCACGTCCCTGCCCCTTCTACATCCTCGACGAGGTCGAGGCCGCTCTGGACGACGCCAACATCGACCGCTTCCTGCAGCTGATCCGGCGCTTCTCCGACCGCGCCCAGTTCGTCATCGTCACCCACCAGAAGAGGACGATGGAGGCGGCCGACGTCCTCTACGGCGTCAGCATGGGCGGCGACGGGGTCACCAAGGTCGTCTCGCGACGGCTCCCGCGCGAGGAGGAGGGGACGGCCGGTACGCCGCCTCCCTTCGCCGGCATCGAGCCGGACGAGGCGATCGAGGCCGCCTGAGGCGGGGGCCCCGTTGTCAACCAGCTGGCAGGAGATCCTCGATCTCGGCGGCCGGGAGGCGCCCGTGGCGCACGCCCGCAGCGGGGAGGGGCAGACCGCAGAGGGCCGCGGGGTGTTCAGGCGCCTGCGCGAGAGCCTCTCCCGGAGCCGCCGGGCCCTCAGCGAGGAGATCTCGGCCAGCCTCTTCGACCGGATCGACGAGCAGACCTGGGAGCGCCTCGAGGAGGCCCTGATCCTCGCCGACGTCGGCGCGCCGACCACCGCCGAGGTGGTCGGCGGACTCGAGCGCGAGGTCGAGTCCGGCGCCGTCGGGGCGGACGGTTCCGCGATCCGCCAGCGGTTGATCGAGATGCTCGCCGAGATCGCCGCGACCGGAGAGCGCCGGATCGACCTCAGCGGCGAGCCCGCGGTGTTGCTGATGGTCGGCGTGAACGGGACCGGGAAGACGACGACGATCGGCAAGATCGCCTGGCACCTGAGCAATGAGTTCGGGCTCGGGGTCGTCCTCGGCGCCGCCGACACCTACAGGGCGGCGGCGGCCGAGCAGCTTGCCGAGTGGGCGGAGCGGGCGGGAGCCGACCTGGTGCGCTCGGCTGCCGGCGCCGATCCCGGCGCGGTCGCCTTCGACTCGATCGCCGCGGCCAGGGCCCGCTCGGCCGACGTGGTCATAGTCGACACCGCCGGCCGCCTCCACACCCAGGGAAACCTGATGGACGAACTGGCGAAGGTGCGGCGGGTGATCGGCAAGCAGATTCCTGAGGCCCCGCACGAGACACTGATCACGATCGACGCCACGACCGGACAGAACGGCCTGCGCCAGGCGAAGGTGTTCTCCGACGCGGTCGCGATCGACGGGGTGGTCCTGACCAAGCTCGACGGCACAGCGAAGGGTGGGATCACCCTGGCGATCGCCGCCGAGCTGGGTATCCCCGTGAAGCTGATCGGCACCGGCGAGGGATTGGAGGACCTGAGGCCGTTCGACCCGCTGGAGTTCTCGACCGCCCTCTTGGGCGAATAAGTGTTTCCTTGCCGGCGCGGTGTTAGCGCTGGCAGAGACATGTCAGGCGGCGAAGCCGCCGCAAGTGATTCCCGTCTGCCGGTCCGGTATGGGGCACCACCTATGCCCGCGGTGAGGCGCCTGTCCTCCATGCCGACCAGTCCCTGATCGGCGCCATCAGCTCGGCGTGCTCGAGGCGGAGGAATGCCTCGACAACCTGCGGATCGAACCGGGCCCCGGAGCCCGCCCTGATCTCATCGAGGGTCTCCTCGAGCGTCCACGGCTCGAACCGGGGACGACCGTGGGTGAGCGTGTCGAAGGCGTCGGCGACCATCGTGATCCGGCCGCCGATCGGTATCTCCTCGCCGCGCAACCCCCGGGGATACCCCTCGCCGTCCCAGCGCTCGTGATGGGTGAGGGCGATCTGCTCGGCCAGGCGCAGGGACGGTGACTCGCTGCCGCCGAGGATGTCGGCCCCGATTGCCGTGTGCTGGCGCATCGTGGACAGGTCCGACTCGGAGAGCTCTCCCGGTTGAAGCAGGATCTCCTCGCTGACCCCGAGCTTGCCGATGTCGTGGAGCGGTGCCGCCTGGCCGATCAGTTCCACGAACCCGTCGGAGAGGCCGAGCTCGTTGGCGATCGCGGCGCTGATCCGGCCAACCCGGACGGTGTGCTCGTGAGTGCCCTTCTCGTGCAGCTCGGCAGCGACCGCGAGGCGCTGCAACGTCTCCAGTCGCGAGCGCTCCAGCTCTCGGGTACGCTCGCCGACGACGCCCTGGAGCCTCCTCTCCCGGGTGCGCAGACCTTCCTCGGCGCGCTTCAGGCCGGTGATGTCGTAGATCACGCCCTGGGTGATCTGCTGGCCGCTCTCGGTCAGACCGACGGCGACGTCGCGCACCCAGATCTCCTCGCCGGACTTGGTGCGCATCCGGTAGTCGGTCGCGTTGGGCTCGCCCGAGTTCAGCGCTCGGCGCTCATCGGAGATCGCCAGGGCGACGTCGTCGGGGTGCACCTGCCGGCGCCAGAGGCCGGGATCGTCGCGCCACTCCTCCGGAGTGAAGCCGAGCATCGTCGTGATGTGAGGGCTGACGTAGTGCCATCGCGCCTTCTCGCCCGGCTCGGCGAGATACGCGATCACCGGCGCCTGCTCGGCGACGAATCGGTATCGGGATTCCTCAGCGGCGAGCAGCTCGGCGCGCCGGTCGTCCCGGCCCAGGTAGATCTCCGAGGCGATCAGCGCCGCGGCGATCAGTCCCAGCGCCTCGGCAGCCCATGAGGCGGCGCCGGCCGCGCCGGCCGCGACCCCCGCCAGGGCGGCGACGAGCGCCGACCCCAGCAGGAGAACTCTTCGATGGTCTCGTCTCATTGAAGTCTGCATCTGTTCACTACCCGTCCTGAAGGATCGTAATGACGGGCGATCGCCGCCCACCCCGGTCGATGCGGCTGCCGGCTACGACTAAGCTGAGCCGATGTTCGATCAGCTCTCGGACCGATTGCAGTCCGCCCTCTCGGATGTCCGCTCCCGCGGCAAGCTGACCGAGGAAGACGTCGATCGGGCGATGCGCGAGATCCGCCTGGCGCTGCTCGAGGCGGACGTCAACTTCAAAGTCGTCAAGGCGTTCACCGCGACGGTCAAGGAGCGCTGCCTGGGTGCCGACGTCCTCGGGAGCCTCGACCCGGGCCAGCAGGTGGTGAAGATCGTCAACGAGGAGCTCACCGAGCTGATGGGCGGGAGCGGGCGAGAGATCGCCTTCGCTCCCAGCGGCCCGACGGTGATCCTGATGGCCGGCCTCCAGGGTTCGGGCAAGACGACGGCCTGCGCGAAGCTGGCACGCAGCCTGGGGGAGGGAGGGCGCAAGATCGCCCTGGCCGCGTGCGACGTCCACCGCCCGGCGGCCATCGAGCAGCTGGTCAAGATCGGCGGGCAGGCCGGCGCAAAGGTCTATGAGCGAGGCGCCGATGCGGACCCGGTCGCGATCGCCGAGTGGGCGCTCGCGCAGGCCCGTGAGGAGGACCGCGACGTGCTGATCGTCGACACGGCCGGCCGTCTGCACGTCGACGCCGAGATGATGGATGAGCTCGCCCGGATCCGCAAGGCGGTCCGGCCCCACGACGTCCTGCTGGTCGTCGATGCGATGACCGGGCAGGATGCGGTCGGGGTGGCCGAGTCGTTTGCCGACGTGGCCGAGTTCGACGGCGTGGTGATCACCAAACTCGACGGCGATGCCCGCGGCGGTGCCGCGCTCTCCGTCAAGGCGGTGACGGGCAAGCCGATCATCTACGCCTCGACCGGGGAGAAGATCGAGGAGTTCGAGCGCTTCCACCCGGACCGGATGGCCGGCCGGATCCTCGGGATGGGGGACGTGCTCAGCCTGATCGAGAAGGCCGAGAAGCAGGTCGACGCCGAGCAGGCTGCCGATCTGCAGGAGAAGATGCGTACGGACCAGTTCACGCTCGAGGACTTCCTCGGTCAGCTGAAGCAGGTCCGCAAGATGGGTCCGATCGGCAGCCTGATGGGGATGATGCCCGGGATGGGGTCGCTGAAGCAGCTGCGCGGCGCCGACGTCGACGAGCGCGAGCTCGACCGGGTCGAGGCGATCATCCTCTCGATGACCCCGCAGGAGAGAGCCAATCCCGCCCTGATCAACGGCTCCCGCCGCAAGCGAATCGCCAGCGGCTCGGGCACCAGGGTCCAGCACGTCAACCAGCTGGTCAAGCAGTTCGATCAGATGCGCAAGCTGATGAGGCAGGTCGCCTCCGGCCAGATGCCCGATCCCCAGCAGCTCGCCCAGCAGATGGCGGGCGCCGGCGCGAAGCCGAAGTTCAAGCGTCGCTGATGCAACCCGGCCAGCAACTCGGGCATTCATTCCTCTAACCTTCCGCGGCCGATGGCAGTGCGAATCAGACTCAGGCGGGTGGGTTCGAAGAAGAACCCGATCTGGCGCGTGGTGGTCGCCGACAAGCGCTCTCCGCGCGACGGCCGCACGATCGAGACGATCGGACGCTACAACCCGCAGACCGATCCCTCGCTGATCGAGATCGATGAGGACCGCGCGCGTCACTGGCTGGAGCACGGCGCCCAGCCCTCTGAGACAGTCGCCAGCCTGCTCCGCTCCAAGGGGATCAAGGCGACGGGGACCAAGTAGGCCCCCGTGCGGGATCTGCTCGAGTTCCTGACCAGGGCGCTCGTCGAGCATCCCGACCAGGTTGTCGTCGAGGAGCTGGAGGAGGACGGCGACCTCGTCTACGAGATCACCGTCGCCGAGGAGGACCTCGGCCGGGTGATCGGCCGCCGAGGCCGGGTGGCGAACGCGATCCGATCGGTGGCGAAGGCGGCGGCGGTGCGGATCGAGCGCCGCGTGATCGTCGATATCTTGGACTGAGGGGCGAGCCCAGGCTCGCCACCCAGGCATCCCGACAGGTCCCGGCGTTCCCTATGCGGCTCGACATCTTCACCCTCTTTCCCGACGCTTTCGAATGGTTCACCTCGCAGCGGCCGGTTCACAATGCGCTCAGCGAGGGCTCCGAGCTGCGGCTGCTCAGCTACCGCGACACCACCCCGCTGGGCGCCGGGCAGGTCGACGACTCGCCCTACGGCGGCGGCGCCGGCATGCTGCTGCGCGTCGACGTGGTCGATGCCGCGCTCGAGGCGGCCTACCCCCACGGCTCGCGGCCGCGGATCGTCCTGCTCGCTCCCTCGGGCCGCCTGCTCGACGACTCCCTGGCGAGCGAGCTGGCGGCGGAGCCGCACCTCGCCCTGATGTGCGGGCGCTACGAGGGGTTCGACCAGCGTGTGCACGACCACCTCGCCGATGACGAGGTATCGATCGGGCGCTATGTCCTCGCCGGCGGGGAGCTTGCCGCGATGGTCCTCGCCGACGCGGTGATCCGCAAGCTGCCCGGCGCGCTCGGGCACGGCGAGAGCGCGGTCGAGGAGTCGTTCAGCGCTGCGCTCGACGGAGCCCCCGAGTACCCGCATTTCACCCGCCCGCCCAGCTACCGAGGATGGGAAGTGCCGGAGGTTCTGCTCTCCGGTGACCATGAGCGCGTCAGGGAATGGCGCGTCGCCCGGAGCCGCGAGCGTGGCGAGCGGCTCGGCCCGTCCGGAGGCGGCTAGTCAAGGCATCCTTGTGGCCCCGACCGCTACCATTCCGCAACCGCGCGGGCCGGATTCCGCTTTGCGCGGTTTTTTCGGGCCGATTCCGACTCCCTCGCTATGAGCACGATCATCGACAGCATCGAGCGCAGCCAACTGCAGGACGGGCTGCCCGGGTTCGCTCCCGGCGATCGCGTCCGGGTCCACTTCCAGGTCGTCGAGGGAAACCGCCGCCGCACCCAGGTCTTCGAGGGAGTCGTGCTGAAGCGGCAGGGCTCCGGGGCGCGCGAGACCTTCACGGTTCGCAAGCAGTCCTTCGGGGTCGGGGTGGAACGGACCTTTCCCCTGCACTCGCCGAAGATCGAGCGTCTCGAGGTGGCCGGCCGCGGTGCCGTCCGCAGGGCGAAGCTCTACTACCTGCGGGGCCGGGTCGGCAAGGCGGCCCGGGTCGCGGAGCGACGCTGGGGCATCGATGAGGAGGTGATCGCCGCCCCGAGCGGCGCCGAGAGCGAGGCGCTCGATCCCGAGGGTGTCGGCCAGGACGAAGTGGTGCCGGTCGAGGAGCCGGAGGCCGAGGCGCCCGAGGACGGGGACGGGGAGAGCGCCCCTGAGGCCGAGGCGGAGACGCCCGAGGCTGAGGCGGAGACGCCGGAGGCCGAGGCAGGGGAGCAGGAGGCGGAAGCCGAGGCTGGGGGAGACGAGGAGACCGAGGCCGAGTCCGACGAGGACTCGGACTGACCCCTTCGATCCCAAAGCCGAAGACCAGGCTCGGCGGGTTCGTCGAGCTCGTGGTAATCGTCCTGCTCGCGCTCGGCCTGGCGCTCGGCATCCAGGCCTTCATCGTCAAGCCGTACCAGATCCCGTCCGAGTCGATGGAGCCCACCCTCGATGTCGGACAGCGGGTCCTGGTCAACCGCTTCATCTACCACTTCACCGATCCTGCGATCGGCGACGTCGTCGTCTTCCATCCCCCGGCGGGGGCGGACCAGGGCACCGAGTGCGGGGCCCGCCACGCGCCCAACCAGGCCTGTCCGGAGCCGACCAAGGCCGAGTCGGACCAGAACTTCATCAAGCGGATCGTCGCCGGCCCCGGAGACACGCTCAGCGTCCGCAACGGGCATCCGGTGGTCAACGGGGTGGAGAAGAAGGATGAGAGCTACATCAATCCCTGCGAACCGGGCGGTGGCGCCTGCAACCTCTCGAAGCCGATAACCATTCCACCCGATCACTACTTCATGATGGGAGACAACCGTGGCTCGAGCGACGACAGCCGCTTCTGGGGGCCCGTCCCGAGGGACTGGATCATTGGCAAGGCCTTCGCCACCTACTGGCCGCCGGACCGCATCGGCCTCCTCTAGGAAGCGCAGGGCGGCGCGGACCCGGCGCCTTTTCGCCTTCGACCGCTCGCTCGAGAGCCGCTTCGTCGCCGGCGCCGACGAGGCCGGTCGCGGCTCGCTCGCCGGCCCCCTGGTCGCCGCCGGGGTGCTGATCGACTACCAGGGCCTCGGCCTCGCCGATCGCCGCGCCCTGACCGGGCTGCACGACTCCAAGCAGATGACCGAGGAGCAGCGCGAGACGCTCTACCCATGCGTGCTGCGCGCCGCGGCGCGGGTCAGCGTCGTCTTCCGCTGCGTCCACGGCATCGACTCGCGCGGCCTGCACGTGACCAACATCGAGGCCCTCTCGGCGGCCCTGGTGGCGCTCGACGCCGATGGGGCGACCCACCTGGTCGACGGCTTCCGCCTGCCACCGTGCCCGCTCCAGCACCGGCCGGTGGTCGAGGGCGACGGGACAAGCGCCGCAATCGCCGCCGCCTCGGTGATCGCCAAGGTGAGCCGCGACCGTTACATGAAGCGCCTCGCCACCGCGCACCCCGGCTGGGGATTCGACGAGAACGTCGGCTACTCGACGCCGGAACACCGGGAGGCGATCGCCGAGATCGGCATATCCCCACAGCACCGGCGCTCCTTCCAGTCGGTCGCCTACCGCCAGCTCGAGCTGGCGGGCTGATTCTCACCAGGCGCCGCGGATGTGCTCGTAGCCGCGCAGGGAGCCGTCGGCGGCGAAGGTGACGCCTACCGCGTCGAAGCGGACCTGCTCGAACTGCGCCGGCGGGCGGTTCGCACTGAGCCAGGCGGCGGCGAGCCCACGCAAGCGGCGCTGCTTGCGCGGCCCGATCGCGAGCACAGGGCGCTCGGGCCCCGCCGAGGCGCCCTCGCGAGCGGCCTTCACCTCGACGAAGACGAGGTCGCCGCGATCGAGGGCGACGATGTCGATCTCGCCGCGGCTCGTGCGCGCGTTCCGCTCGAGGATCTCCCAGCCCTGCGCGTGCAGCCGTGAGGCGACCAGGTCTTCCCCGGCTCGCCCCGTACGCTGCCGCGCCTCGCTCATCACCGCCGTCTCCGGGTGCCGGTCATCGCGGTGGAGCCTGACCCGGCGGCCCGCCCCGGTGGCGCGCCGGTTGTGACGATTTCCTGACGGGCGGCGCGCAACGCGGCGAACGGGCCCGCCTAGCTTGGCCGCGTGCTCGCAACCTCGAGGACATTCGCCATGGACGGGATCGACGCAAGGCCGGTCAGGGTGGAGGCGGACGTGCATCGCGGCCTGCCCGGCTTCGCGATCGTCGGCCTGCCCGACGCGGCGGTGCGCGAGGCGCGCGAGCGGGTTCGCGCGGCGATGGACAACTGCGGCTTCACCTTCCCACTGCGGCGGATCACGATCAATCTCGCCCCGGCCAGCCTCCGCAAGGCCGGCCCGGGTTTCGACCTGGCGATCGCGACGGCGCTGCTGGCCGCCTCGGGGCAGATCCGCTGGGATGCGCTTGCGGGGATCTCGATCGCCGGCGAGCTCGCCCTCGATGGCGGCGTCCGCCCGGTCCCGGGCGCCCTCGCGATGGCCGAGGCAGCCGCCCGCCGCGGCGATGTCGCCCTGATCCTGCCGGCGGGAAACGGCCCGGAGGCGGCGATGGCCGACGGCGTCCGTGTGATGCCGGTCGAGAGCCTCGCCCAGCTCCGTCCCCTCGCCTCCGGGGAGTGGGAGCCACCCGTCCCGGCGGCCCTGGAGTTGTCGCGCTACGCCGGTGGGGAGGGCCCAGACCTCGCCGACTTGCGTGGCCAGCCGCAGCTTCGCTACGTGCTCGAGGTCGCCGCCGCCGGCGGCCACAGCCTGCTGATGATCGGGCCACCCGGGGCGGGCAAGTCGCTCGCGGCTCGCCGCCTTCCCTCGATTCTGCCGCCGCCGGCGTCCGAGGAGGCGCTGGAGATAGCCCGGATCTGGAGTGCCTGCGGACCTCTCCGGGAAGCGCCCGGGAGCCGTCCCTTCCGCGCTCCCCATCACACCGTCTCCGCCGCCGGTCTGATCGGGGGCGGCAACCCGCCGCGAGCGGGTGAGGTGACCCTGGCGCACGGCGGCGTGCTCTTCCTCGACGAGCTCTGCGAGTTCCGCCGCGACGCGCTCGAGGCCCTGCGGGCGCCGCTGGAAGCGGGCTCGGTCGCGATCGGCCGCTCGGGAGCGCGCCGGCGGCTTCCCTGTCGCTTCATGCTGATCGCCGCCGCCAACCCCTGTCCCTGCGGCCGCGGTGAGGAGGACGAGCGATGCACCTGCGCCGCGAATCAGGTACGCCGCTACCAGGGGCGCCTCAGCGGCGCCCTCGCCGACCGCATCGACATCGTCATCTCGCTCGCGCAGCCGGACCCAGCCGAGATCGGCGGTGGGGAGGGGGAGCGCTCGGCCGATGTCCGCCGGCGGGTGGAGGCGGCGCGGCGGCGCCAGCACGAGCGCCTCGGCGCGGGGCGCTGCAATGCGGCGATGACCCCCGCGGAGGCGAGGTCGGCCAACCTCAGCGGCGAGGCGGCGCGGCTGCTGTCGGGGGCGTACGAGTCGCAGCGTCTCAGCGGGCGCGCCCACGACCGGATACTTCGCCTCGCCCGCACGATCGCCGATCTCGAAGGCTGCGAGGAGGTCGAGGCATCCGCGCTCGGCCGGGCGCTCGGCCTGCGCCGGCGGGAGGCGGCCTGAGCGCGGGCGCGCCGCGCGCTTGTCAGGCCTGCCTGCGGCGGGCCTGGCTGCTGCTCGCCCTCTCGCCGTTCATCGAGCGGATGGCGAGCTCCAGCCCCGGCTCGCGAACCGCGGAGCTGCTGGGCCTCTCCGACGCCGATCTCCTGCGCGCCGCCGCTCCCCGCGAGGCCGAGCGGCTCGGCGGGCGGGTCGCCGCGATCGGCGAGTCCGAGATGCACCGCCGGCTCGAGGTGGCGGGCTGCTGGGCTATCTGTCGCCACGAGGACCGGTTCCCGGAAGCGCTGCGCAGGCAGGCCGACGGGCCGAGGTCGCTGATCTGCCGCGGCGACGCCTCCCACCTGAGACGATTCGAGACCGACGAGGCGGTGACCATCGTCGGCTCGCGCCGCGCCAGCGGCTACGGCCGCGAGACCGCCGGCATCCTGGCGGCCGAGCTGGCCGGCGCCGGCCTCGCGGTGATCAGCGGGATGGCCTACGGGATCGATGCCGCGGCGCACCGAGGCGCGCTCGGTCGAGGCCTCACGGTCGCCGTCCTCGGCGGTGGCGCGGATATCGCCTACCCGGCAGCCCACCGGGGGCTTCACCGGCGGATCGCCGTGCACGGGCTGGTGGTCTCCGAGATGGCCCCGGGGGCGACGCCCTGGCGCTGGAGCTTTCCGGCGCGCAACCGGATCATGGCTGCGCTCGGCCGGATGACGATCGTCGTCGAGGCCGCGAGGCGCTCCGGCTCGCTGATCACCGCGGAGCTGGCCGCTGAGAGCGGGCGCGACGTCGGCGCGGTCCCGGGCCCGGTCAGCGCGCGCGCCTCGGCAGGGACCAACGAGTTGCTGGCGCGCGGGGCGTGCGTGGTCCGCGGCGCCCAGGATGTGCTCGACGCTGTCCTCGGGCCCGGCGCGGTGGAGGTGAGGCCGACAGGGGAGGTGCTGGAGCCCGGCCTGGCGAAGGTCCTTGCCGGCCTGGAGCGAGCCGGGGCACCCGACGCGCTGGCCCGCGAGCTCGATCTCCCGGCTAGCTCGGTCTGCGAAGCGCTGGCCCGGCTCGAGCTGCTCGGCTACGTCAGCTGCTCGGTGCTCGGCGAGTACACCCGCACCGCGCTGGTCCCTCCCGGGGAGGCGAACACCTAACCTGCCCGCCGTGAGCGGCAGCCGAGACGAGACGCGCGGGCCAGGACGGATCCCGGCGGTGCTGGCGATCGCCGGCTCGGACTCCGGCGGCGGAGCGGGGATCCAGGCGGACCTGAAGGCGTTCGCGAGGTGCGGCGTCCACGGGATGACCGCGATCACGGCGCTCACCGCGCAGAACACGGTCGGGGTGAGTGCGGTGGAGCAGGTCCCCCCGGCGATGATCATTGAGCAGGTCCGGGCGGTCGCAACCGACATCGGTGTCGACGCCGCCAAGATCGGGATGCTGGGAACCGCGGAGACCGTCGCCGCGGTGGTCGAGGCGCTCTCGCTGCTCGGCGACGCCCCGATCGTGGTCGACCCGGTGATGGTGGCCGAGAGCGGGGCGGTCCTACTCGACGACGAGGCGCGGGCGGCCCTGGTCGCCGAGTTGCTGCCGCTCGCCGCCGTCGCCACCCCCAACATCCCCGAAGCCCGGGCGCTGAGCGGAGCCGGCGAGGACGCGGACCCGGAACGGCTGGCGCGCGAGGTGCAGGCGCTCGGCCCGGACGCCGTGGTCGTCACCGGCGGGCACGGCGCCGGCGAGATGGCGGATCTCTTCTTCGATGGCTCGGAGGTCGTGAGCATCCCGGTCGAAGAGTTCCCGGGCGGTGCGGCCCACGGGTCGGGTTGCACCCATTCCTCTGTCCTCGCGGCCCTGCTCGCCCGGGGCCGCAGCCCCCTGGAGGCGGCGCGCGGAGCGGCCGCGGTCGCCTCGGAGGCTGTCGGGCGCGGGCTACGCTCGGTCGGCGCCGGGCCGGGACCCGTCGATGCCGTCGGCCTCTGGCCCGAAGCTCCCCCCGGCGGCGACGGCGGTCGGCAATAATCAACAAGGCAATGAGATTCGTCCGCATGAAGCCCGGTCACGGTGACGTCCTCCTCGCCGAGGGCGACATCGAGCTGGCCGAGGACGAGGAGAGGCTGATCGCCGAGTTCCGCCGCCAGCTCGACGAAGGAATGTGGGCGGCGGTGCCCACCAGCGACCGCGCCGGCCGTCACGAGGCGGCGATGGTTCACAGCTTCGAGGAGATCCCCCGAGACGCCGAGCGGGTGATCTTCTTCCCACGGGCCGCAGGTGGTTCAGGGCTGGCGCGGTGTTAGCGCCGGCAGAGGCATGTCAGGCGGCGAAGCCGCCGCAATTGGTTCCGTGCAGCTGATTGCCATGGCGATGCTGGTCGTCCTCGCCTGCCTCGGGGCGGTCGCCTTCACACCCGACCTTCGTAGAACGCTGCGGCGCCGCCGATCGCGGATCGCCGCATCGCGCCCCCGCCAGGCCGCCTATGACCCGGGGCGCGAGCGACGCGCCGAGGTCAAGGCGCGCCGGCTGCTGCGCTCCGTCGTCGGCGAGGAGGCGTTCGCGATGTACTCGGAGCTCGGCTTCATCCGGGTCGACGGAGGGCACCGTGGCTACGGCTACCTGCTCTATCCCCACCGCTCGATCATCGCCTTCGACCAGCGCAGCGGCGCGCTGCTGAACGAGTACTGCGTCGGCTTCCCCGACGCCAGCGATCCTGCCGCGGGGACCAGGCTGCCAGATTCCGACGACGTCCTCGCCAAGTGGATGGCGTTGCAGGGCGACGAGCGCCGGCTGATCGCCGACGCCAACATGCACCTGCCAGGGCGCCATGTGGACCCGGGCCAGGTGCGGCGCGACCTGCTGCGGCTGCGGGCCTGGGAGAGCCGGCGGCGGCGCCTCCCCCAATAGGCTGGGGAAGATGAGCGACGGCACCGCGAAAGCCAACGGCCTGCCCCGCCCGCGCTCGGCGGGCGTCTTCGACGGCCCGGAGCGCGCCCACGCCCGCGCCTACATGAAGGGAATCGGGTTCGATGACGAGGCGCTGAGCCGGCCGACGATCGGCGTCGCCAACACCTGGATCGAGGCGATGCCCTGCAACTACCACCTGCGCGGCCTCGCCGGCCCGATCAAGGAGGGCGTCCGGGCGGCCGGCGGGACCCCGATGGAGTTCAACACGGTGGCGATCTCGGACGGGATCACCATGGGGACCCGGGGGATGAAGACCTCGCTTGTCAGCCGCGAGGTGATCGCCGACTCGATCGAGCTGACCGCCCGCGGGTATCAGTTCGACTCGCTGGTGGCGCTCTCCGCCTGCGACAAGACCATCCCCGGGTGCGTGATGGCGATGATCCGCCTCGACATCCCCTCGCTGATGCTCTACGGGGGCTCGATCGCGCCAGGCAGGTGGCACGGGCGCGACGTCACCATCCTCGACGTGTTCGAGGCGGTCGGCGCCAACGCGGCCGGTGAGATGAGCGACGAGGACCTGCGCAGCCTCGAGGACGTCGCCAGCCCGGGCGCCGGGGCCTGCGGCGGCCAGTTCACCGCCAACACGATGGCCTGTGCGTTCGAGGCGCTGGGGGTCTCGCCGGGGGGGTCGGCGATGGTCCCGGCCGAGGACCCCGACAAGATGACCGTCGCCGAGCGAATCGGCGAGCTGGCGGTGCGGGTGCTCGCCGATGACCTGCGGCCCAGCCGGATCATCAGCCGCGAGTCGATCGAGAACGCGATCGCCTGCGTCTGCGCCTCGGGCGGCTCGACCAACGGCGTCCTTCACCTGCTCGCGGTCGCCCGCGAGGCCGGGGTCGAGCTCGACATCGACGACTTCGAGGCGATCTCGCGGCGCACGCCGCTGCTCGCCGACCTGAAGCCCGGGGGGCGCTTCGTCGCCACCGATCTCTACCGGGCCGGCGGCGTGCCGCTGATCCTCAACCGCCTGGCCGAGGCGGGGATCCTCCACACCGACGCCCTCACCGTGACCGGCGAGACGATCGGCGAGATCGCGGCCGGCGCCACCGAGGCGCCCGGCCAGGAGGTGGTGAGGCCGCTCTCGGACCCGCTGAAGAGCGAGGGCGGGCTGGCGATCCTGCGCGGCAACGTCGCCCCCGAGGGCTCGGTGGTCAAGCTCGCCGGAACCGAGCGCCGCGGCCAGAGCGGGCCGGCGAGGGTGTTCGAGTCCGAGGAGGAATGCTTCCGCGCGGTCAGGGAGCAGCAGATCCGGGCCGGCGACGTGATCGTGATCCGCAACGAAGGGCCGGCGGGCGGCCCCGGGATGCGCGAGATGCTCCAGGTGACCGCGGCGATCGTCGGCGAGGGCCTCGGCGAGGAAGTGGCGCTGCTCACCGACGGGCGATTCTCCGGCGCCACCCGCGGCCTGATGGTCGGCCACGTCGCCCCCGAGGCGATCAAGGGCGGCGCGATCGCGGCGATCCGCGATGGTGACGAGATCACCATAGATATCGACGGAAGGACTATCGACGTCGCCCTCTCCGACGAGGAGATCGCCGCGCGGATCGCCGCCTACGAGGCCCCGGAGCCGCCCTATGAGCGCGGGGTGATGGCCAAGTACGCGGCGACGGTCTCCAGCGCCTCGCTGGGCGCGGTCACTGTCTGAGCTTCCAGGGCGGATCGAGGCGGTTGGGACCCGCGCTGTAGAGGTAGACGGCGTGGCCGTCGGGGTCGCGGGAGACCGCCTCACGCCAGAGATACGGCATCTCGGTCGGCTCCTGCTCGAACTCGATCCCGCGTCCCTTCAACTGCGCGACGGTCGCGTCGAGTTCATCACACTCGAAGTGGACGCTGAACCCCTCCTCACTCACCGCCCGCCCACGGGACTCGAGCGAGAGGGTGGTGTCCCCGGCGGGCGAGACGAAGCGCGCATAGCCGTCGTCGGCGACGATCTGGCGCAGGCCCAGCAGGCGGAAGTAGGCGACCGAGCGGTCGAGGTCGGAGACCGCCAGGGTGACGTGATTGAGCCTCACGCCCGGTGCGCTCAGCTTTCGAGGAACTCGTCGAGCACGCGGTTGAAGCGCGAGGGGCGCTCGAGCTGGGGAAGGTGGCCGGTGCGCTCGAAGATCTCCAGCTGCGAATGGGCGATGCGGCGGTGATAGCTGAGGGCGGCCTCGACCGGGACGATGCGGTCGTTGAACCCCCACAGCACCAGGGTGGGGATCTCGATCTCGCCGGCCCGGTCGCGGAGGTCGTAGCCGACCAGCCTGCGCAGCGCGTCGGCGAAGCCGGGGCTGCGCATCGCCGGCTCGACCTGCTCGTAGAGCAGCTCGGGGCTGAGCCGGTTGGGATGGCGGAAGAGCCCGCGGAAGGCGAAGTAGCGCGCTCTCGGCCGGACCAGCCCGGCCCGGTTGAAGCGGGCGATCGCGGGCCCGCTCATCTGCGCGAGCCTTCCGAGAAGCGCCGCCGGCTCGCTGCGGGCCTGGGCCCGGGTCATCCCCGCGGCGGAGATCAGCGCCAGCCGCTCGAAGCGCCGCGGCTGCTGGATCACCGCCTCGGTCGAGACGAATCCGCCCATCGAGTTGCCGATCACCCCCGCGCAGCGCTCGATCCCGAGCTTCTCGCAGAAATCGTGCAGCAGCCGGCCGTAGGCGGGGATGTCGATCTGCCAGGCGGGCATCGGGCTGTCACCGAAGCCGGGCAGATCGAGCGCGATCGCCCGGTGGCTGCGCCCGAAGTGGGGCAGGTTCTCGAGCCAGTTCTGCCAGCAGCCGGAGAGCCCGTGGACGAAGAGCAGCGGCTCTCCGGCGCCGATCTCGACGTAGTTGACCGACGAGCCGGGCAGCTCGACCCGCCGCAGGTGCCGGCGCCACTCGATCTCTCGCCACTCCGGATTTGGGTTCCCGTAGTCGCCGGCGGGCCGGTCGGGCGGCCCGGTCAGGGTGGTCGCTTCACGCATAGCCCATCCGCTCGAGGATCGGGATCTCGCGGATCTGAGGCGGCTGGAGATGGTCCCAGAGGATCCCCCGGGGGCGCTCGTGGGTGCGCTCGACGTCGATCACGGCCCGCGGCGTTGCGATCACGTCGACCGGGAGGTCGTGGGCGGTCGACTGCAAGTGCTCGCGGACGATCTGGATCGGGTGCACGGTGGTCGCGACCGTGGTGTGGTCGTCGATCTTGCCGGCGTCGATCAGGATCCCGTACTCGAGATCGGAGAAGCCACCGCCCTTGCCGATCCGGGCGCCGCTGAGGTTGACCGCCACGGCCCCGCAGAGCACCAGGTCGACCTCGGGCATTTCGTCGAGCGCGACCACCCGGCCGTGTCGCAGGGCGCCCTTGATCGTCGCCGCCTCCTTGATCGCGGCCTTCGAGAGCCGCTTCGGCTCGAGCACCCTGAACGGGTGCTGGTCACGGAGGCGAGGCACCGCCATGATCAGCGTCTTGCCGTCCTCCAGGGCGGCTCGGCGAGCGTGGGTCTGAGGAGAGTCCGGGTTCGCCTTGACCACGCGCGCCCGCTTCCAGAGGCGGTGGGCGGCGAGCTTCTGGGCGGCGAGCTTGGCGCCGGCGAAGTTCGGGATCCGTCCCTCCGCCCCCGGGAAGCGGGAGACGCCCTCGCGCTCCATCGCCTTCCAGACCTCCTTGCGCACCTGCTCCTTTGAGCGCATCGCCCAAACATATCTTCAGGCCGGCGCGGCGTTAGCGCCGGCACAGGCAGGTCAGGCGGCGAAGCCGCCGCAAGTGGTTTGCCGCGCCTGTGCCGATCCCCCCTGGCAGAATGGGCCCATGCCGGAGCGCACGCCACTCGCAGAGCTTCCGGAGCGCCCCGACGAGCGTCCCGCGCTGCCGGCGCTCGAGGACCGCTCGCTGCTGCCCGCGATCGAGCCCGACCGGAGGATCGACGACTGGGGGCGCTCCGAGCGGATCGAGGGCGCCTTCGACCGCACCGTGGTCGAGTTCTTCTACCGCTACTGGTTCCGGGTCGAGGTCGAGGGGATCGAGAACGTTCCCCGAGAGGGAGGCGCCCTGCTCGTCTCCAACCATTCCGGCGCCCTGCCCCCCGACGCGGCGATGATCGGCCGGGCGATCCGCGAGGAGCACCCGGCTCCGCGCCCGCTCAACATCACCGTCGAGCATTTCTTCAAGGGCTACCCCCTCTTCTCGATGCTCGCCCCGAAGATCGGCTGCGTCGCCGCCCATCCCGCCAACGTCCATCGCCTCCTGCACGACGAGCGGAGCTTGGTGCTGGTCTTCCCGGAGGGGAGAAAGGGGACGGAGAAGGTGTACAGCGAGCGCTACCGGCTGCGGCGATTCGGGCGAGGGGGCTTCGTCGCCGCGGCGATGCGGGCGGAGGCGAAGCTCGTCCCGGTCTGCGTGGTCGGCGCCGAGGAGGCGGCGCCGATCTTCGCCCAGGTCGGCCTGATGAAGAGGCTGACGGGGCTCCTCTACTTCCCGCTCACCCCGACCTTTCCGTGGCTGGGGCCGGCGGGGATGCTCGGCTACCTGCCGGCGAAATTCCGGATCCGCTTCCTGGAGCCGATCGACACCGCCGAGCTCGGCGCCGACCCCGACGCCGACCGGGCGCTGGTGCAGACCGTGGCGCAGGAGGTGCGAGCCCGGATCCAGGAGAACCTCCACGAGATGCTCGGCGCCCGCAAGTCGGTCTGGTTCGGATGACCCTGCACACCGCGCCGGCGCGCAGGGTGCTGATCACGGGTCTGGCCAGCTACTGGGGAGGACGGCTGGCCGAGGCGCTGGAGTCCTTCCCCGAGGTCGAGGCGATCATCGGGGTCGACCCTTCGGAGCCGACCCGGGAGCTGCACCGCACCGAGTACGTCAAGGTCGGCACCCAGCACTCGCTGATCGAGCGGATCGTCAAGGCCGCCAACGTCGACACCGTGATCGACACCCGCCTGGTGGTCAACTCGGGCGAGACGTCGCGGGCCCGCGCGCACGAGAACAACGTGATCGGAACCCTCAACATCCTCGCCGCCTGCACCGGAGAGGACTCGCCGGTCCGCCGCCTGGTCTTCAAGAGCTCGGCCCACTGGTACGGGTGCGAGCAGGACGACCCGGCCTTCTTCACCGAGGGGATGAGGCGCAAGCATCCGCCCAAGACCCCGATCGAGCGAGACATCGTCGAGGCCGAGGGCTCGGTCGCCGAATTCGCCGAGAAGCGCCCGGAGACGACGGTGACGATCCTGCGCTGCGCCAACGTCCTCGGCCCCGACATCGACACCCCGCACGTCCGCGTCTTCGCCCTGCCGATGGTGCCGATGATCCTCGGCTTCGACCCCCGCTACCAGTTCGTCCACTCCGACGACGTCGTGCATGCCCTCGAGCACGCTGCCTTCAACGAGCTTCCCGGCGCCTTCAACGTCGCCGCCGACGGCGTTCTGGCCCTCTCCGAGGTGATCGGCCTGCTGGGCAAGCGGCCGCTGCCGATCCTGCCGCCCTGGGGGACCGGTCTGATGGCGGCTCCGCTGCGCCAGCTCGGGGTCCGCATCCCCGACGAGATGCTGGCCCAGATGCGCTTCGGTCGCGGTCTCGACAACCGTCGCTTCAAGGCGACCGGCTTCAAGTACTCCTACACCTCGCGGGAAGCGGTGCTGAAGCTCGGCGAGCACCAGCGTCTCAGCCCGGTGATGGCGGGGGTCAGGGAGCCCTACCGCTACGAGCGCGAGGTCGAGGAGTTCCTGCGCTGGAGCCCTCACGTCCACCGCGGCGCTTCTCCGAAGGAGGTCGGCAGGGAGGACGCGGCGATGTTCGATCCCTCGCCCCCGGTCGAGGGCGGCTGAGCCCGCACGCCCGCTTGCACCCCCGGGTGCGTGCAGGGACGGGGAGGGGCATGCCTAAACTCTCCGGGGGGATTGGCCGAGAAGCACTCCAGCTAGGCAACCGCGCAGATGGGACGCAAGGCACAGATCGGGATCATCGTCGTGGTCCTCCTCCTGGTCGGAGGAGCCGTGGGCGCCTACGCCTACGACAACTCGCGCAAGAACCAGGTCGCCGACGGGATCACGGTCGGCGGCGTCGAGATCGGCGGGTTGAGCCGCGCCGAAGCAACGGCGCTCCTGCACCGGCGCCTGGTCAAGCCACTCAGCAAGCCACTGACGGTCAGCTTCGACGGCCAGACCTACACCCTGCCCGGCGCCAGGCTGAAGATCCACGCCAACATCAACGGCATGGTCGACCGCGCCCTCGACGCCAGCCGTGACGGCGGCCTGCCGGGCCGCCTCGTCCGCTACGTCACCGGCGGCTCGGTCGACAAGCAGATCCAGCCGGAGGTCACCTACTCGCAGCCGGCGATCAACCGTTTCGTGCGCGGGGTCGCCTCGAAGATCGACCGGGATCCGCAGAACGCCTCGGTCAGCCCCAGCGGCGACTCGCTGAACGTGGTCCCCGGGAAGGCGGGGCGCAAGGTGCGCGACGTCGCGCTGACCGCCGAGCTGAACCGCGCGGCCACAGGCGACAGCGGTTCGCGAACGATCAAGGCCGTGGTCCATTCGACCAAGCCGGAGGTGGGCACCAACAAGGTGGCCTCCCAGTACCCGACCTTCCTGACCCTGGATCGTGCCAACTTCACCCTGCGCTTCTGGCGGAACCTGAAGCTGGCCAAGAGCTACACCGTCGCCGTCGGGCAGCAGGGCCTGGAGACGCCCGCCGGCCTCTACCACATCCAGGACAAGCAGGTGAACCCCTCCTGGCACGTGCCGAACTCGGCCTGGGCGGGGAGCATCGCCGGACAGGTGATCCCGCCGGGGCCCGAGGACCCGATCAAGGCCCGCTGGTTGGGGATATTCGACGGGGCCGGCATCCACGGCACCGACGAAACCTGGTCCCTGGGCACGGCCGCCTCCCACGGCTGCGTGCGGATGTCGATCCCCGACGTGATCGACCTCTACGACCGGGTCAACGTCGGCACGCCGATCTACATCGGCTGAGCGAGAGGCTCGCCGATCGGCACAGTTTGGTCACGCCCCGGCCGACGTGGGACCTTTGAGCCGCCATATAGACGGTTGAAAGGTCCCAGGTAGCGGGATTCTCGGGCGCCGTCGTCCTGCGGGTCGCTTTGCAGGGAGAGGACGTTTGTTCGATGGGCCGAATCCCACAGCGTGAGCTGGTCTGAGGCACTGATCACCTACGACCGCGACCTGGTGGCGCGGGGCGCGGCGGAGCGGACCCGGAGCGCCTATGGCGTCGACCTGGGCCAGTTCTCGGCCTGGTGCTCCGAACGGGGACTGGAGCCCGACGGCGTCCGCCATCGCGACGTTCGCCGCTACGCCTCCGGTCTCTCGGCGAGCGGGGCGACCGCGGCGACGGTGGCGCGCAAGCTGGCGGCGATCAGGGGCCTCTACGACTTCCTGGTGCGCACCGAGCGGCTTGCGGCCAACCCGGCCGATCTGGTCAGCAGCCCGAAGCGCGAGGGCAAGCTGCCCAAGGTGCTCTCCTCCGAGCAGGTGGCGGGGCTGCTGGAGCGGATCCCCGGCTCGAAGCCGCTTGAGCTGCGCGACCGTGCGATGCTCGAATTGGCCTATTCATGCGGCTTGCGGTGCGAGGAAATCGTCAATCTGAACACCGACGCGATCGACTTCGAGTCCGAGCAGCTCAGGGTCCGGGGCAAGGGGTCGAAGGACCGCATCCTGCCGGTCGGCGAGCCGGCCCAGCGGGCCCTGGAGCGCTACCTCGCCCGGGGCCGCGGGGCACTTCGGGCGGATCGCCGCGAGCCCGCCCTGTTCCTCTCGAAGACCGGTCGGCGGCTGTCCCCATCGGACGTCTCGCGGCGGCTCTCGCTGTGGGTTCGTGAGGCCGCGCTCGAGGCGGGGGTATCACCTCACGCGCTGCGGCACTCGTTCGCCACCCACCTGCTGGAGGGAGGCGCCGATCTGCGCTCGATCCAGGAGCTGCTGGGCCATTCATCGATCTCGACCACGCAGATCTACACTCGGGTGGACGCGACTCGGCTGCGCGATCAGTATGCGGGGAGCCATCCGAGGGCCTGAGCGCGCAGTTGCGCGCGATCGAGATGACCAGACATAGAATCGAGTAGGGGATATGGAAACCGGGGTCAAAGAGATCGAGCTGCGCGAGCTATGGCGCCGCTACAAGGACGAGGGCGACTCGGGAGCCCGCGAGCGGCTCGTCGTCGCCTACTCGCCGATGGTCAAGTTCGTCGCCGGGCGACTGGGCGCCGGCCTGCCCTCGCACGTCGAGGACGCCGACCTGATCTCCTACGGCCTGATGGGGCTGATCGGGGCGATAGAGCGCTTCGAGCCGGAGCGGGGGATCAAGTTCGAGACCTTCGCGATGACCAGGATCCGCGGCGCGATCATCGACGAGCTCCGTTCCCTCGACTGGGTTCCGAGATCTGTCCGCGCCCGGGCCAGGGAGATCGAGACCACGCAGGCGAAGCTAGAGCACGAGCTGCAGCGAGCCCCGACCGAGGCGGAGCTGGCGGAGAAGCTGGGCTGCAGCGAGGAGGAGCTGCAGAGCTCGCTGCTCGAGATCGCCAACTCGTCGGTCTACGCGCTCGATGAGCTCTGGGCGATCTCGGACTCCTCGGGCGATCAGGTCTCGCTGCTCGACACGATTCCCGACACCGATGCCGCCGATCCCCAGCAGGCGCTCGACTCCGGCGAGGTCAAGGAGCGTCTCACCGAGGCGATCGGGACCCTGCCCGAGCGCGAGCAGGTCGTGATCGCCCTCTACTACTACGAGAACCTCACCCTGCGCGAGATCGGCGACGTCCTCGACGTCACCGAGTCCCGGGTCTCCCAGCTGCACACCAAGGCGGTGATGCGGTTGAAGACCCAGATGCTCGAGCGCGACTGATCCTCCCGCGCCGGACCCCGAAAGTGGTCGGGCCGCCTCGCATATAGTCCGGCGGGAGAGGCAAACGAGGAGAGGAGCATCGCCGATGCCGCACAAGGCCGCCGACCGGATTCGCAATGTTGCGCTGATCGGTCACCGGGGCAGCGGCAAGACGAGCCTCCACGAGGCGCTGCTGTTCGAGGCCGGGGCCGTCAACCGGCTGGGCACGGTCGGCGACGGCTCGACCACCTCCGACTACGAGTCAGATGAGCACGAGCGGGAGATGTCGATCGGCGCCTCGGTCGCCTCCTTCGAGCACGACGGGCGCAAGATCAACCTGATCGATACCCCCGGCGAGCCGAGCTTCGTCGCCGACGCGGCGGCCGCTCTTCACGTCGCTGACGCGGCGGTGGTCGTAGTCAACGGAGTCATGGGGGTGGAGGTACACACCGAGCGTCTCTGGGAGAGGGCCCAGCGCGAGGGTCTCGCCCGGCTGGTCTTCGTCAACATGCTCGACCGCGAGCGGGCCGACTTCTTCCGCGCGCTCGACTCGCTCAAGGACGCCTTCGGGGCGCACGTGGTCGCGACCGAGATCCCGATCGGCTCCGAGCACGAGGTCAGCGGGGTGATCGACCTGATCGACATGAGGGCCTTCGTCGCCTCGGGGACCGGTCGCGGCGCAGCGGATGAGCAGGAGATCCCCGACGAGCTCCAGGCCCAGGCGGAGGAGTACCGCGAGAAGCTGATGGACGAGGTCGCGGAGAACTCCGACGAGCTGATGGAGCGCTACCTCGAGGGGGAGGAGATCGACCACGACGAGATCGTCAGGGTGCTGAAGCAGGGGGTGACCGACGGCAAGATCTTCCCGGTGGCCTGCGGCGTGGCGACCAAGAACCTCGGTACCAGCCGTCTCCTGGAGGCTCTGGTCGAGGACCTGCCCTCGCCGGCGATGCGCGGCGCGGTGACGGCCCACGACACCGAGGGCGAGGAGATCGAGATCGAGCCCGACGAGGACGGCCCCCTGGTCGCTTACGTGTTCAAGACGGTCGCAGACCCCTACACGGGGCGGATCAACCTGTTCCGGGTCTATCGCGGCACGATGCGCTCCGATTCGCATGTGGTCAACGTCTCGAAGCGACAGAAGGAGCGGGTCGGCCAGCTAGGCGAGCCGCTCGGCAAGGAGCTGAAGCCGGCGGCGGAGCTCGGCGCGGGTGACATCGGCGCGGTGGCGAAGCTCAAGGAGACGAGCGCCGGCGACGTGCTCTGCGAGAAGCAGGCGGATATCTCCTTCCCGGCGCTCGATCTGCCCGCGCCGGTGATGGCCTTCGCCTACGAGGCCAAGTCGAAGGGCGATGAGGAGAAGGCGGCCGCGGCGGTGCGGCGGCTGACCGAGGAGGACCCAACCCTCGACGTCCATCGCGACCCGCAGACCGGGGAGCAGATCATCGCCGGCCTGACCCAGGTCCACGTCGAGGTGATCGTCGAGCGGATGAAGCGCCGCTTCGGTGCCGAGATCGAGCTGCACCCGCCGCGGGTGCCCTACCACGAGTCGATCCGCAAGCCCGCCAAGGCGCACGCCCGCTACAAGAAGCAGACCGGCGGCCGCGGTCAGTTCGCCGATTGCCACATCGAGATCGCCCCGGGCGAGGCGGGGACCGGGCTCGAGTTCGTCAACGCGATCAAGGGCGGGGTGATCCCCGGTGGCTTCATCCCGGCGGTCGAGAAGGGGGTAAGCGAGGCGATGGAGCACGGGACGGTCGCCGGCTACCCGGTGAAGGACGTCCAGGTCCGCCTCTACGACGGCCAGCACCACTCGGTCGACTCCTCGGAAATGGCCTTCAAGATCGCAGGCTCGATGGCCTTCAAGCAGGCGATGGCGGAGGCCGACCCGGTGCTGCTCGAGCCGATCGTCAAGCTCACCGTCTCCTGCCCCGAGGACGTCGTCGGTGACGTGATCGGGGATCTCAACTCGCGTCGGGGCCGCCCGCTGGGGATGGAGCCGAAGGGCTCTGCCACCGAGGTGAAGGCCGAGGTGCCGATGGCGGAGGTCCTGGACTACGCGCCCGACCTGCGCTCGATCAGCGGCGGGCGGGCCGATTTCACCATGGAGTTCGAGCGCTACGAGGAGATCCCCGGGCATCTGACCGCCAAGGTCGTCGGCGAGGGACGGGAGGGGGCCGAGGTCCGGGCCTGAAACGCTGCTGTCAGCCGCGCTGACGCCGCCAGTTCCGCTGCTACCTTCAGGCAGTGGCCCTGGCTGAGAACTGCGCGGTCTGCGGGCGTTCGATCCTCTCCGGCGAGCGCACCCGGAGCTACATCTCGCCCGACGGTGAGCGCCGTGCCGTCTGCGACCTCTGCCGCCCGCGCGCAGAGCAGCTCGGCTGGGTCTGGGAGGAGCTCGCGGGCGAGGTCTCGGCAGAGCCTCCGAAGCGGCGCCGCGGAGGCCTCGGCGGGCTGTTCCGCGGTCGCGGCGAGTCCCGCAGGGACCGGGGCGAGCAGCAAGAAGAGCCCACTTCCGACGAGGATCCGCCCGCGGAGGCTCCCGAGCTGCGTCGCAGCCCCGACCCGGCCGCGCCGGGTGCCGGGGTCGGAAAGCCCGAGCCGATCGCCGAGACGCCGGGGACCCGCCTGGAGAGGGCGGCAGCGCGCTTCAACGGCAGCCCCGAGTCGCGCACGGTGGCCGGGCTGATCCGCTCCCTGGGCTCGCCATGGGTCTCGGTGGGCGCCGCCGCCGGCTCGCCGAGCGAGGTGCGGATCACGGTCGCCTGGGAGCTCTCCTGGTACCAGTGGGGGGTGGACCTCCGCGACGAGGGACGCCCCGTCCACGCGATCGACAAGGGCCACGAGATAAACGAGCTCGACAACTCCGCGCGCCAGTGGAACGCTGTCGCGGACGAGGGCGGTCAGATCCGGGTCAGCTCGGTCGCCGCGCCCGGTCGGGCGAGCGCCTAGTGGGCAGCCGCCTCGTCGTCAACGTCGACGGCGGCGCCAGGGGGAATCCCGGACCGGCAGCGGTCGCGGCCGTGGTTCGCGACGGCGAGGGCAAGCTGCTCGAGCGCCGTGGCGAGCTGATCGGCGAGGCCACCAACAACGTCGCCGAGTACCGGGCGATGCTGCTGGGGATCTCCCGCGCCGCCGAGCTGGGAGCGAGCGAGGTGGAGCTGATCGGCGACTCCGAGCTCGTGGTCCGGCAGCTCAAGGGCGAGTACAAGGTCAAGCACGGCGCACTTCGCGAACTGCACGCGCAGGTACGCGACGCGCTCCGCGAGTTCGACGGCTGGTCGATCCGCCATGTGAAGCGCGAGCAGAACGAGGACGCCGACCTGCTCGTCAACGAGACGCTCGACGGCGCCTGAAGACCAAGACCCCTTCCCGCCGACGGGCGGAAAACGCCGAGAACGGCGGCGATCCCACCACGGTCGCGCAGATCTCGGTCAAGCCGACGGGCTCGATCAAGCTGAGCGGCGAGGCCCACCTGGATCCGTTTCTCTATCTGCAGTGCTGAGGTAGCGAGTCTGATTCACTTCGCCCGTGGAGTCATCTGCCGCCACCCCGATCGACCCGGGAGTCCGGATCGGCCATGTTCACCTCAAGGTCTCTGACGTCGACCGAGCCCTCGACTTCTACGTCGGGGTCCTAGGGCTCGAGTTACAGCAGCGCTGGGGCCCCGACGCCGCGTTCATCTCGGCAGGGGGCTACCACCATCACATCGGGTTGAACTCGTGGCAGTCGAAGGGCGGCCCGCCTCCGCCCGCAGGGACCACGGGCCTCTTCCACACGGCGATCCTCTACCCGACCCGTCGCGCGCTTGCAGACGCCCTGCGGCGAGTCAGCGAGGCGGGGATCCACCTCACCGGCGCATCCGATCACGGAGTCAGCGAGGCGCTCTACCTCAACGATCCGGACGGAAATGGGGTCGAGCTCTACTGGGACCGCCCCAGGGAAGAGTGGCCCCGAGGCGAGAACGGCGAGGGCGTCGAGATGTTCACGGCCCCGCTCGATCTGCGCGACCTGCTCTCCGAGTTGGACCGCGAACACTGAGTCGCCAGACGAACCCACACCGGGCACCGGGGCGAGGGGAAGGAGCCTGAAGCGCATGGCGAGCAGTACCGAGAGGTCTCTCTCTGTTACGCGCGGAGAGCTGCTCGCGGTCTTCAGGGGGTGGAAGACGGCTCGCTAGGCGCCCGGTACTCGGGGTTGGGATGGTCGGGCATGGAGAGATCCCACTCGTAGGTGGAATTGCCGTGGGTCGGGACGCCGCCCGCATCCTTGAGCATGCGCGCGAAGTGGAGGATGTTCCAGGTCATGAACGTCGTGTTGCGGGTAGTCCAGGCGTTCTCGGGGCCGCCGCTTCCCGGGTCAGCGTAGGAATCACCGGGGCCAGCCTCGCCGTTCCAGTATGAGTCCGTCTGGGGAGGGACCGTGACGCCGATGTGCTGAAGCGCGTAGAGGACCTGGGCGCTGACGTGCTTGCCCCCGTCCTCGTTGCCGGTCGTGATCGCGCCGCCGACCTTTCCGTAGTAGGACCACTGGCCGGCGTCGTTGACGTCTCCGGAGTAGGCATAGAGGCGCTCAATGATCAGCCGCGTCGGTGAGGCCTGATCGCCCAGCCAGATCGGGCCCGCGATCATCAAGATGTCGGCCGGCTCGACCAGCTCGCGATAGATCTTCGGGAAGTCGTCCTGCTCGTAGCCGTGCTCGGTCATGTCGGGCCACACGCCGGGCGGAATCACATGGTCGACGCTGCGGATCAGGTCGAACGTGACGCCCACGCGTTCCATGATTCCCCTGGGTATCGCCAGCAAGGCCTCGGTCTGGCTCGGCTCGGGTGAGCGCTTGAGGGTGCCATTGAAGACGATGGCCCGCAGATCGTCGTATTTCGCGGGGGCCTCGTCTGCGTTCTTGTCGATGAAGCTCTGGATGTTCTTAGGTATGTACATGCGATCCAGTCTGGGTATGGCGGCGGGCGTTACGGGCGATAACCGCACCCAAGACCGGCTGCCCAAGCGCATTCTGGAGAGTGCGGCGCGTCCCAGGGCCACCGTAGCTTTCGAGCAATGCGATTCATGGAACCAGGCAACAACCCGCTCCCACCCGAATCTGGCCGCGTCCGCCGGCGTTTGTGATTCATGAAGACGAGCGTCGCACCCCCGATTGCGACACACCGGCCTCACAAATCCCGCCAGGCCGCTGGCTGGGCATAAAGAACCCGCCGCGACTCCTAAATTCAGTCGAAGCGGATTCAATGTCAGTGCCCCGGAAATACTCCAGCGAGCAGCGATCGGCGATGTACCGGCTCTTCGGGTCCGGTATGACGCCGAGCGAGATCGTCCGCGCTTGTCATCACGGGATGGTCAGGGAGACCCCGCCCGAGCCAGGCCCAGCTCAGGTGACCAACCCCTGAGGGGAAAGTCGGATCCGCGGTCGCGAAGCTAGAATCCGCCACCGCGCGGCTGTAGCTCAGTTGGCTAGAGCGTCTGCTTGCCATGCAGAAGGTCGTGGGTTCGAATCCCATCAGCCGCTTCTACTCAGTCTCTACGTCAACCCGCGACAGATGGCGACAGAGCGCCTCTAGGGAGCCTTTTGAGTGGCGGCGGATGGGGAACAGCAGCGGAGTTCCCGTCGATGGCCCGTTGGCCTACCTGGTGACACTGCGGGACGGCAAGGTCACCGCGTCGGGTCTGTTCGGCGACGGAACCGAAGCCCTCGAAGCCGCCGGGCTTGAGGAGTAGGCGATGTCGCAGGAGGACGTGGAGATTGTCCCGTCGGTGTTGCAGCCGTTCGCTGGTGTCTAACCCCGCTGGCCGAGGTAGGATCGAATTAGCAGCCGACTCACGGAGGAGGAGCCATTGAGCCGTATCCGTCGCCACCTCACGTTCGCCAACGCCCTGGCGGCATTCGCCGTCTTCATCGCGCTTGGCGGCGGAGCCGTCGCAGCGATCCACTCCAAGTCCTCCACTCCCCGTCAGCGTTGGGCCGTCGTAGGCGCTCACGGGAATTTGGTCCGGGGAAGTGGCGCGATCTCGGCGAAACAGCTCTTCACGCCCGGAATCCAGGGCTCCTATCAGGTGACGTTCAATCGCCCGGTCAGCGGCTGCGCTCTCATAGCGACCCTCGGCCGGACCAACTCCGCCAGCCTCGATCCGAACTCCGGGGAGGTCGGCGTGGCGTACAGGCACGGCAGCGCAAACAGCGTTTACGTGAAGACCCGGGACAGCGCCGGGCTTGAGGCCGACCAGTCCTTCCACTTGGCGGTGTTCTGCTAGCGAGACGCCCTCCAAGCCGCCGGGTTGTCGGAGTAGGCGATGTCGCAGGAGAACGTGGAGATCGTGCGAGCGCAGTACGCCTCGGCCATGCCACGGACGCGAGGAGATCGCGCGATTCTTCACCAGGTACCGAGCGGCATGGCATTACCGATACGTAATCGAGGACGCGAGGGCGATTGCCGATGATCGCCTTTTTGTGAGGGGGCGCATATCGGCAGAGGGGACCGAGAGCGGGGTGGCGCTGGAAGGCGATCTCTACCACTGCTTCTGGCTCCGGCATGGACGATTCACCAGGGTCGAGGATCATCTGACCGCCGAAGGTGCGCTTCACGCGCTCGGCCTCGGTGATGAGACCCTCCAAGCCGCCGGGCGGTCCGAGTAGCGACACGATCTCCGCCGTCAGGCCGGGTCGCTCAATCCCGTAAAGACCACGGCAAGATCTCCCGGCGGTCTTGAAACACGCGCCGATTGCCTCCCGCCCTCGGCGCGAGATACTGCGCGGGCGATGTCGCAGCAAGAGGACATTGAGACACTACGAGGCGTCTACGACGAGTGGGCTCGCGGGGAGTTCTGGAGCGTCGCCGTTTACGACCCTGCGATCGTTTTCGTTCTCGGCGACAGCCTCCCCGACCCCGGTGTCTACACCGGCATCAAAGAGTTGGGACGGGGATTTCGAGGCTGGCTCGACAGCTGGCGGGAGCTCCGATTCGAGCTGGAGGACCTGATCCCCGCCGGTGACCGCATCGTCGCGACCTACCACATGACCGGCACCGGCCGAACCAGCGGCGTTCGTGTGGAGTTGCACGGCGGGCATGTCTGGACGATGCGCGATGGGAAAGCGGTGCGCCTTGAGGTTCATGTCAGCCGAGCAGTTGCCCTCGAAGCCGCCGGGCTGTCGGAGTAGGCGATGTCGCAGGAGAACGTGGAGAAGTTCAAGCGGGGCTTCGAGGCTTGGAACCGTGACGACTTCGATCTCTGGATCGACGGCTTCGATCCAGAGATCGAGTGGTTTGCACTGATGGAGGTGTTTTGCGGGCATGCCGGAGCGCGGCGTGCTTGGGAGAGCTTCAAGGGAGACATGCAGCTGAAGATTCGATTTGACGAGATTCGTGATCTCGGGGACTCCGTGCTCGCCCTCGGGGAAATCACCGGAACCGGACGAACCACGGGGTTGGATGTCAGCGGAGAGATCGCGCAGCTCGTCACCGTTCGCGGCGGAGGGGCCATCCGTTTTCGGGATTTTCGAAGCCACTCCGAGGGCCTCGAAGCCGCCGGGCTATCGGAGTAGGGACCCGATCACCGCAGCCATTCCGGAATCTGCCTGCTGAGTTCTGCCCGCCGACGCCGCCCGACCGGGTCCGCCCGAACTGAGCGCACAGTCGGCCCCTTGCCTCGGCTCCAGGCCTACTCCAACAGCCCGGCGGCCTCGCGGGCCTCGGCCTCCTCCTGATCCGTACGACTCCACCCGCGTGGCCAGGCCGTCTTCGTCGAGGGTCCACAGGGTCCAGGTGAGGACCTTCCAACTCGATTCCACTCGATGCCCCGCGGGCTCATGCGTTGTCTGACGCTGATCTCGTTGCCCGAGACGATGAACTCCAGCGGTTCGAGCAGCTGCTCCTCGAACGCGTCGGGTTCCATCCAGGCGCGGAACTTCTCGATGCCCCTATATGGGTCAGATCGCCCCCTGGGAACCTCGACATCGGGATGCGCGAACGTGAGGGCCCCGTCAAAGTCCCCTCTGTTGAAGGCCTCGTAGGCCCGACGCAGCCGCACGATCCCGAGCGAGGTTGTCGGTTCACCCGCTTCTTGTTTGTCCTACTTGGCGTGCCGGGGATTCGGGGCCAGGGCCGTAAGGCCCTCGCCCACCTTTCCCTGCGCCGGCGGCAACGCGGGGGCGCCAACCGGGCCGATGCGCGGAAGCCATTCGAGCCAGCGCGGCAGGTACCAGTTCCAGTCACCGAGCAGCTTCATCGATGCGGGCAGGAGGACAGCGCGCACCAGGGTGGCGTCGATCAGCACCGCGACGCCGAGCCCGACGCCCAGCTCCTTGAAGAAGACCAGCGACAACGTCGCGAACACGGCGAAGACCGCGACCATGACGACGGCGGCGCTGGTCACCACGCCGGCCGTGGTCTTGATCCCGTGCGAGACGGCCTCATCGGTCGGCATGCCGCGGTCGTAGGCCTCGCGGATTCGGGTGAGGATGAAGACGTGGTAGTCCATCGAGAGGCCGAAGAGGACGACGAAGAGGAACAGCGGCATCCAGGAGATGATCGCGCCGGTCGAGTGGAAGCCCAGGAACGACTGGAGGTGGCCGTCCTGGAAGATCCAGACGATCACCCCGTAGGCGGCCCCAACCGACAGCAGGTTGAGGATGATCGCCTTGATCGGGATGACGATCGAGCGGAAGGTGAACAGCAGCAGCAGGAACGCCGCCGTCAGGACGAAGGCGAAGACGAGCGGGAGCGTGTGACTTGGTGGTGTCCTTGAAGTCCTTCGATTCGGCCGTGAAGCCGGTCACGTCGGCGCTGACACCCGGCACGGCCCCGATCGTTGCCGGGACGATGCTGTCGCGCAGCTCGGCCAGCGCGGCATTCGACCTCGAGTCGGTGCCATTGCCCACGATCGGGATGTTCACCTGGACGACGCTGCGGTCGGGAAAGGTGTCGAGGGTGATCGGAGGCTGGAACAGCGAGCTGGCCTTCGCCCGCGCCACCATGGCGGCTATCCCCCGCCTGACCTGCGGCGTAGCCCCGTTCGGAGAGCTGACCACGACCACGGCGGGAATTCCACCCCCCGGGAAGACCTTCTGCATCCGGTTGTACGTCTGGATCGAGGCGACGTCCTGGGGCAGCGACTCGACGCTCTCGTTCGCGGTGTGCAGGCGGAACGCCGGCAGCGCGAGGAAGACCAGCAGGCCCGCGCACAGGACGAGGGAGATCACCGGATGGCGGAGAACCGGGTCGAGAATCGGCGACCACACGCGGCTCTCGTCTGCTTTCCATGGATGGTGCTTGAGGATCGGTACGCCGCCCTTCTCCACCCGGTCCCCGAGCCAGGACAGGATCGCCGGCAGCACGGTCAGCGAGCCCACCATGCCACGGCGACGACGAGGATCGTGCCGGTGGCAAACGATTCGAACGTCGGCGTCCCCGCCAGATACATCCCGGCCATGGCGATCATCACCGTGAAGCCGGAGACCATCACCGCACGGCCCGAGGTCGCCGCGGCGGCGGCGAGCGCCGCCTCCTCGCTTCGGCCGTCCTCCCGCTCCTCGCGCTCGCGCCGCAGATAGAACATCGAGTAATCCACGCCCACAGCGAGGCCGATCAGCAGGATCACCTCGTTGATCGAGTTGTCGACTCCGCCGATGACGTGGCTCAGCGGGCCCATGATGCCGATCGTGGCGATAACCGCTGTCAGCGCGAGCAGCAGCGGCACCCCGGCGGCGACCAGCGCCCCGAAGGCGATCAGCAGGATGATCAGGGTGACGGGCAGAGACGTGATCAGGGCCTTGCCGAAATCGTCCTGAACGACCTTGTTGATCTGCTGCTGGGTGCTGGCGTCGCCGAACTCGCCGAGCGTGAAGCCCGGATGCGCCTGCTGCACGGCGGCGACCGCCTGAACGGCCGGCTTGACCCGGTCCATTACCTCGGTGTCGTTGCCGGCTATCTGGAAGCGAAGAAGAGCCGAGTGCCCGTCGCTCGAGATCTGGCTCGCGTTCGCCGGGGCCAGCGGGCTCTCGAAGCTCTGGGTATCTGGCAGCGCCGCAAGCCGCCGGTGCACGTCTACCGCCACCGCTCGGAAGGCGGGATCCCGGCGGTTGCGGTGCTGCTCTGGATCAGCACCATCTCCTGGGCGTGCTCCGGAGCGGCATCCGCGATTGCCTGATCGGCCCGTCCGGACTCCCCGACCCCGGTCTGGGTGTGCTCCAGGGTCTTGGTCCCGGCTGCGCCGCCGACCATGAAGGCAACGACAACGAAGGCAAGCCACCCCCAGATGGCGGTCTTGCGGTGCTTGGCGCTCCAGACGCCAGCCCGGCTGGCCACCCCGCGGGGCGTGCTTTCACGGGTCAGGTCTTCGACTCGGGGACGAGGTTCCGGCATGGCGACCTCCACGTGGACTGGTGCCTTGGACACTAACCCATGCGAGCATCGCCTAAACGATGCGAGCACCGCCGCAGTAGAGTGGGCCGATCAGGGGGAGACGGCGACTTCGACCCAGGGGGGACCCGACGCGGCCGGCGCTGGTGATGCTGTGCCTGCTCGCCGCTGGGGCCCTCACCCTGCTCGGCGGGACTGCGAGTCAGACCGCTGAGGCGGGCGGGCGCGCAGGGGCCCCGGCAACCACCCCTGCGGGTCCTGGCCGCTTCAAGGGGCGCGTTGCGATTCGCGGCGGCCGCCGGATCTTCCTCGAGTGTCGCGGCAGGGGCCGCCCCACCGTGATCCTCGAAGCCGGCACCGGCGATCTCGGGAAGATCTGGAGGTTGCCGCCTTCGGGGCCCAAACAGGCGGTTCTCCCTGCCGTGGCGGGTTTCACCCGCGTTTGCGCGTACGACCGACCCGGAACCTACCTGCTTCCCCACGAGCTGAGCCGAAGCGATCCCGTGGCGATGCCCAGGACCGCGCTGGACATCGTTCGCGATCTGCACGCTCTGCTGAAGGCCGCAGATCTCCCCGGCCCCTACGTCCTGGCCGGACACTCGTTTGGCGGCATGGTGGCTCGTCTCTACGCAACGACGTATCCGCGGGCCGTCGCCGGGCTGATCTCGGTCGACGCTCAGACCGAGTGGTTCGCCGCAGCCTACAAACGGCTGCTCACCCCGATGCAATATGAGGCCGCGCTCAACCCACCACCTCCACCGGGGCTGGAGGACTACGCCGCACGGGAACGGCTCGACCTCGAAGCAAGTGCTGCCCAGGTTCGCCAGGCGCAGGCGGATACCCCGCTGCGCCCAATGCCCCTCGTCGTCCTCGAGCACTCACGAGACCTACCGAACCCGTTCGGCTTCCCCGAGGACTGGCCACTCGAGGCGCTGGGGAAGGCGTTTCAGAAGTCGCAGAACCGGTTGGCCGCTTTGGTCGGGACGGCGCGGCATGTGATCGCCTCCAAGAGCGGCCACTACATACAGCTCGACCAGCCAGGACTGGTCACGAAAGCGATTCGCGGGGTCGTGCGAACGACACGGCACCGCTGGCGCGGAAGGTAAGACCCGGTAAGACCCGGTAGGAAACCGACCCCCCACAGATCCCCGGTATCCCGGATAGGATCGCCGCAGATGCTCGGCGGGGTTGATGCTTCATTGACGTCACTGGCGGTGCTCGAACCGGCGATCGTCACCGGTCTGGCCGGGCTCGCGGTCGTCATCCTGGTTGCCGTCCTGCTTGTCAAGCGGGGCGCGAAGATGACCTGCCCGATCTGCGCCGAGCGCGTCGCGAGGGGGGCCGGCGATTGCCCGCGCTGCGGTTTCCAGTTCGCGGCGAGCGCCGATCTGGCCGAGTAGCCCCGCCTACGGGCGCTTGGAGCGGTCGAGCAGGACCTGGAGCTGGAGGTTGGCTACCGCAACCGCGTCGGGCCTGCCGTCAGAGTCGAGGTCGGCGACGCGGATCGGCGCACGGCTGAACGAATTGGTGGTCGCCAGCGGCACGATCCTCGGGGGGCTGAGCTTGTCGGCGCCGTTTCCGCGTTGCACGAAGACCGCCGCGGTCGCCTTGCTGCCGTCGTAGATCCACCTGCTGCCGATCAGGTCACGCTTCCCGTCGCGGTCGAAATCGGCCACCGCGACGCTGAAGGTCCCGGCTGCCGACTTGAAGGTCTTCGCCTTCTGGTTGGGGATGCCCCTGGAAGTGCCGGGGAGGATGCTGACCCGGCCGAAACGCGAGTGGCCGGGAACCGCGCCCGTGGCGCTGGCCGAGGTGATGATGTCGGGGTGTCCGTCGGAGCCGAGGTCCCCCGTTGCCACGTCGGTGATCTCGGTGTCCGCCGGGATCGGCCCGAAATCGCGGGTCGAGACCGCCCAGTGGCCGGATTCCACCCCGAAGACCAGCAGCCCCTTGGCGCCGCCCCTGGTGATCACCTCTTCGAGGCCGCCGCCGCTGACGTCGCTGGAGATGATCGGGGCGGCGACGCTCGGCCACTTGCCGCCTGGGAAGGGGAGGCAGTCGAGCGTCGCCCAGTCATAGCTGGCGCAGAGCTCGTTGTAGTACTGGCGGATGTAGTAGGGAGGAGGACCGAGGATCGAGCCGGAGCGCGGCAGGATCAGCACCGGTGGGCCGGACTTGCGCATACGGGCAAGGGTGAAGTTCTGGGCCTCGCCGTTGATCCAAAACGCACCGGGGTTTAGGCCACCGCTGGGCACCATCGGGCCGAGGGCGCCGTTGCCCTTGCCCCGCAGGCGCCCCATGTACTTGACGTCCCCGGCGTTCGCCTCGCAGAGGACGGTGGCGTCGAGCTTGCCGTCCCGCTTCAGGTCGGTCCCGTTGCTGGTCACGTCGCCGAGCTCGACCTGGTAGGTGGGGCAGCCGGTCGGATAGAGCTTGGCGGCGCCGAAGGTCCCGTTGCCGCGGTTGAGGCGGACCGACACCGAGCCCTCATAGAGGGCGGCTACGAGGTCGGGCCCTTTCTTCCCGTCCAGGTTGCCGATCGCGACGCTCGAGGGGTTTCCGCCCATCGAGATCGGATGCTTGGCGAAACTGATCGCTGCCGACGCGCCGCTCGCTGGAACGAGCAAGAAGACGAGCGCGAGTATCGACCCCCCAAAGCGACGCATCCCCGGCCACTATAGATTTGTTTCCCGCTCGGGGAGCGAAATCGGACCCGAACACCCGTCGACTTGAGAGCTGGCGGATCGCCGTTCAGGCGGCGCGCGGCAGGCGCTCGGGCTCGGCCACCTCGTAGCCGACCAGGGGAAGCAGCGCGCGGACCCTGTGCCCGGCCTCGGTCTCGCTGTCGGCCTCGACGAAGACCGGATAGGCGACCCAGGCGCTGCTGCCGGAGGCGATCCAGGCCATCGGCGGGCCCGCCTGCAGGCCGCTGCGGCTCAGCGCGTCAATCGCGCCCTCGAAGCATCTCACCGGAACCATGAATCTCGCCATCGGAATCCTCCTACCCGGGTTCTCGACGGGGCAGCCCGGACCTTTACCCGGTTCGTACTTTTCTCGTCCTCGCCGAGAGCGCGCCGCTACTCGGGTGAGTGGTAGACGCGAAGCTCCTCTCCGGTCGTCCCGAGGACCGCGGCGACCTGGGCGCGGGCCATCGGCTCGCTCTGGGCTGACACCCGGACCATCGTGGTCGGGCGGTGGGCCCTGCTGGGAGCGTCATCCTCGCCCGCCCGAGTCACGGGCATCCCGGCGGCCTCGAGCCGGGCGGACCCGAGCTCGTCGAGGTGGTCCCGTATCAACACGTCGAACTTGTTCATGGCTGCCGTCTACCCGGCCGCGCGGCCTCCATTCATCGACCGCGAAATTTGCGCACGGCGGGCGGGTTTCAACGCGTTCGCGACGGGTACGGCGGGGTCGAAAAGGCGCCTTGTGTCCACCGTGACCTTCTGTGATTACTGCGGCGAGGAGATCCGCGATGCACCGGTCAGCATCGAGGCCGGGGCATGGCCGAGCCCGGGACACATCGGCGCCGAGATATTCCACTATCACGGCGGCATCCCCGGCCACGACGTCGAGCGGAGCTGCTACGCACGGGTGATCCGCGGGCTCCGCGACCTTGAGCGCTGGGCCCACGTCGAGGACCCCGACGATCCTCGCCTGCGCTGGGTCCTGGTCGAGCGCCCCGCCGAGGACGATCGCCGGGTCCCGGTGGGCTCGGCGGAATGGCGACGGCGCTGGAGGGAGTCCGACATCCATGAGACCGGCCTCCCGTTCGCGCAGAGCAAGGCCTTGGTCGACGCCGGCTACTGGCGGGTGGAGCAGCTGGCCACGGCCGACGAGCGGACGCTGCGCTCGATCAGCGGGGTCGGGCCGAAGACGATCGAGCAGATCCGCGCCACCCTGGCGCGGGCCGGTCTCTCACTCGGCTAGCAGCCCTCGGGGCGACCCGACCCCTCAGTGACCCCACCCCGACCAGCCGCCGTGGCCCCAGTCGTTCTGGAACTGGATCACCTGCTGGAAGGTCGGGCGGTTGGTGGTCGGGAAGGTGTTCGGCAGCAGACCCGGGATGAAGCCGGTCCTCGATGCCGTCTTCAGCCACTTGGTCGGATCCGGCCCGAACTGCGCGGCGAGGCCCTCGTCGGCCTGGTGGACCGCCGCCCAAAGCGATGCGCGGCACGCCGTCAGCGAGCCGTTTCCGCAGTAGTTGAGGTTGAAGCGCCCCCGGACCCGATCGCCCAGCAGCGTGCGGAGGTCCTTGTCGACGTAGGACTCACCGGAGAGGCCGCCGAGGTCGCGGACGCTGTTGAGGTGGCCCAACAGGCTGCCGGTGAACACCGGCGACATCACCGCGTTGGCCATCGGTCGCCAGGCGGCGTCCATGATCGCCGGGCCCGGCTCGTCGTAGAGGCCATCGCCGTTGGCGTCGAGCCGTGGCGCGTCGCGGTTGACCCAGTCGTCGAGGATGTCGACGACCTGCTGGTCGCGGGCGCTGGGCGCCGGTCCTCCGTGCAGAACCCTGCTGACCACCGGCCAGACGGGTGAGCGCACGTCCTCGGTGGCGGCGCGGTTCATGATCCCGACGTTGTCGGTGACCTTGGGCCGTCGCGGCCACTTGTCGAACAGCTCAACTCGGTGGACGGATCCGTATGGCTCGTCGTCACCATGCATGAAGCCGGGCGCCGACTGGTTGTTCCAGTTGAGCAGCAGCCCGCCGGGCCCGAAGACGTCGTGCGGGTGCTCGTTCTCGCTGAGGTAGCCGCGCCACTCGTAATCGCCGTTACCGAGCGTCGGCAGTCGGCGGTCGAGGTGCGGTGCACGCTTCGGCAGGAATCCCGAGCTGAAGTAGGCGGTCGCTTTGCGGGAGACGTAGGCCCAGTTGAAAGTGAATCCGAACTCGTTGGCTGTGTCCCAGAACTTCTGTGGTGTGGTCGCCTTGCCCTCGGTCATGTCCTTCAGCGCGGCCAGGTTGAGTCCGTCGCGGCCGAAGGTCGAGCGGCGCCGCGAGAGCGCGTAGGGCTTGCCGTGGACCGTCGCCGTGGCGAACACGTTGCCGTGGATCGAGGTGTTGTAGATCACCGGGGTGCCGTTCAGGGTGCCGGCGTTGGTGACCTTGTAGGGAATGCACTGACCCTTGAACAGGTAGTGGTCCGAGTTCCGCGTCGGGGTCGAGCCGTCGGGCTCGCAGAGCTGCTCGGCATAGACGTCGCGGACGTCATGCCCGGCCGAGGTGAGGCTCCAGGCGTAGTCCTTGGTGCGCCCGATCAGGAGGTACATCGAGAGGCCCGGCACGCCCACTCCCTGGGCGTTGATGCCGGGCCCGTGCAGGTCCTCCTGGTAGACGATCTCGGGGTAGTAGTAGCCGAGCTGCGGGCCCATCACCGCCTGGGAGTCGCCGGAAGCCGATCGCCACGGGGCGGTCACCAGGAAGTTGGAGGCCTGCTTGCGGGGAGGCGCCGCCTCCGCCTGGGCCGGCGGCACGGTTGGGTCGATGCTCTGCACCGAGTTGGCGTCGATCACCACCGAGCCCTTGACGGCGCCGCCGGTGAAGACCGGATAGTTGAAGCGCTTGTCGATCGTCGTCGGCGCCTCCGGATCGTCGGCGAGCATCACGTCGTCCCACGCCCTGTAGCCCTTCACCGTTCCCAGCTGCTGTTGCAGATTCGCCAGCAGGTCCGCGTTGGCGGCCTCGCCGCCGCCGCCGGCGCCGAAGATCGAGCCGATGAAGGCGGTCACCGCGATGACGTCGTTGACCGTCGCCGGAGGCTGCCCGAGGTTGTGGGCGGTGTTGAAGGCGTTGATTCCGTCCGCGTAGTTCTGGGCGTCGACGAGGATCTGTCGCCCCTTGTCGCCGTAGGTGTCGACGAGGAGCTTCTGCTGGCGGGTGACGAGCGCCTCGGTGGAGGCGCTGGGCACGAAGGTCTGGCCGCTGGTCACCAGGCTGAAGGCGTTGAGGTTGGGGATGTCGGCGACGGCGGCCCGCGCCGCGACCGCGCCCGAGCGACGAGCAGCAGGGACCGGTCCCGGGCGATCGCCCAGCCGGCGCCGAAGTCGACGTCGGCCCGGGTCTGGCCGTAGATGTGGGGGATTCCGTAGGAGTCGTAGATCAGTCGAAGGCCGGGTCGCCCGGTCTGCTCTTCGTGCGTCTGCCCGATCGGCTGGAAGTTCTCGGGCAGGTAGAGCCGGTTGATGTCATCACTGGTGACGTTGTCGCGAAGCGGCGTCAGGCCGGAGTAGAGCGGCAGCTGGTCGGTCGAGTTCGTCGTGAAGGGGATGCCCCCGTAGTTGCCGGGCGGCAGGATGTAGCGGGCGACGTCCCCCCGGCTGTTGTCGTGCCCATCCCCCCAGTGAGCGGCTGCGGCAGCCGGCAGAGCGGCGAGGACGACGGCGGCTACGACGAGCGACGAAAGCCAGCGCTTCACGGTTCTCCCTTCCCTTGCTGCCAAGAACGCCTCGGACAGTCTTTCACATACCCGTCCCACCGCCGGGCACGCCCGAGCGGCTCCGTCCTTCGGCTCGCCGGTACGTCGGCTTTGAACGGATGGAGGGCCCGGGAGGTCTCGGTTATGGTCGGTCGATGAGCGGCGACCGGACCTAGGAAGCGACGGTGGACCTGATCTGGACCGCCCTCGGGGTGGGGCTGATCGCCCTCACCCTGCGGGACATCTTCGAGATGCTCTTCCATCCCCTCGGTCGCGGCAGGATCGGCCGGGTCGTGATCCGCGCCGTCTCCTCGGCCTGTCTGCGGATCGCGAACCGGCGCCAGGCGGCGAACGCGCTGGCCGGCCCCCTCAGCTTCATCACCGTGATCGCCGTCTGGGCGGCGCTTCTGATCGTCGGCTGGGCGCTCGTCTTCTTGCCGCACCTCCCCGAGGGCTTTCGCTTTGACCCCGGCCTGAACCCGGCCGATCATTCGGGCTTCGCCGACGCCGTCTACCTCTCCCTGGTCAACCTGACCAGCCTCGGCTACGGCGACATCTCTCCCGAGGCCACTCTGCTGCGCATCCTCTCGCCGGTCGAGGCCCTGTTCGGCCTCGGCCTGCTGACCGCGAGCGTCTCCTGGCTGATCTCCATCCAGGCGGCGATCTCCCGTCGCGACTCCTTCGCCCATGAGGTCCGCCTCACCAGGAGGGCCGTGGACCGGGTGGGGAAGCTCGCCGACTCCGACCCGGAGCTGCTGGAGCGGATGCTCGCCACCTTCACCGAGCAGCTGATCGTCGCCCGCCGTGACCTGATCCACTTCCCGATCACCTACTGGTTCCGAGCCGAGGACGACGAGCACGCGCTCTCGAACATGCTGCCGTTCCTGCGAGAGGCGGTCGAGGAGGGCAGGGCGGAGGGCCGGCCACTCGCCCTGCAGGTGCGCGCCGCGGCCCTGGGGATGGCGATCGATGATTTCGCCGAGACACTCCGCGACCGTCTCGAGGTCCCCGGGGAGACGACCCAGGCGACCCTCGAGCATTACCACGACCACAGCCGGAACCGCCCCCAGGCCAGCTAGAGTAGGAAGCAGATGGACGACCAACAGGTGCTGACGCGGATCGACGAGCTCGTCAAGGAGGAGGAGCACCTCCTCCACGCCCACGAAGGGGACGGCCTGACCAAGGAGGAGCACGCCCGCCTCGAGCAGGTGAAGCTCCAGCTCGACCAGGCCTGGGACTTCCTGCGCCAGCGCCGTTCGCTGCGCCAGTACGGGTTCGACCCTGAAGAGGCCAGCCGCCGCGCCCCGGACACGGTCGAGCACTACCAGCAGTAACGCCGGAAGCACCCCGGCGCGCCGCTACGCTGTTGCGGCTCGGCGCCTTGGCGGAGTGGCTACGCAGCGGCCTGCAAAGCCGTTTACACCGGTTCGACTCCGGTAGGCGCCTTGACGAATGCCCCGCTAATGCGGGGGTTTTCGGCGCAGGGACTCGATACCGCAATCGGCGGTAATCGCGGCTAGAAACTGGCGTCCATGATCAGCTGGGGCGGAGGGGCGGGCTCAGCGAGATCGATGCCGTGCACCTGTACTCCTCGCGACGTGAGCCGCTCATCTCCTCGAATGCGTCCCGGTCCATCTCCTCCTTGCCGGAAAGGATCGGAAGCGCGAAAGCTACGGCGGCCATTTGTCCTCCTTGGTTGGAAGCGGTCGCCCATCCTCTCGTAAACCTCCGCCACCTGGCCTCTTGACTCCGGCGACATTCCGACATCGTTGCGGGCGTCGTGTCGATCCGCGTCCCGGCCTTGCCCTCACAGTTGTGTCCCGCGGGGCATCCCGGCCGCCCACCCCTTTGAGCAGCGGCGCGGCGCCCCTGGTCCCGTGCACACCTCCCATAGGAGCCCACCTAGGCGGCAGCGCATGCCGGCTCCTGCCTACTCCTCAAGCCCGGCGGCTTCGAGGGCCTGAATTTTGTCGCGAAACATCCGCTGCCGGATCACCTTGCCCGCCTGCAATGTCCAAACGCTGAGGATCTCCTCGGAGACCTCCACTCCGCTCTCTCGCCCCCGTCCGCTCTGCCAGCCGCCGCCAACACGTGATCGCCGCCGTCGATCAGCTCGCGCAGCTCGAAGTGGTGCTCGGTCCAGTTGCTCAGCCAAGCATCCAACGATCGGATCATCCCCTCGATGCCGTGGGCATGTCCCCACTCATCACGGGAGATATCCGGCGGGCCGATCCACTCGACCTGATCGTCGAAAGGGGCGAGCGCAGTCTCGCACGATCTCCACATTCTCCTGCGACATCGCCTGCGCAGTATCCCGCGCCGGGGTGGTGTGAACCCCTTCGCCGGCTCGAAAACTGATCGCCTCGCGGGGCGTGGATGTCGGACGAGCGGTGGTCGAAATGAAGACGGGGTCGGGGTCTTTCCGGCGCCTGGCGCCGTGGCTCGAACTGGATTCCTTACGATCGAGCACATGACGATCCAACGGATGGACCACGTGGGCATCGTCGTCGACGACCTCGCGGCCGCAACTGAGTTCTTCGTCGAGCTCGGACTCGAATTGCAGGGCGAGGGGTCGGTCGAGGGAAGCTGGGTGGACCGCGTCGTGGGGCTCGCCGGCGTCCGGGCGGAGATCGCGATGCTGCAGGCCCCCGACGGCCACGGACGACTCGAGCTGACGAGGTTTCACACGCCCACGCCCTCGGATCAAGGCGACAACCGGCACGCTCCGGCGAACACACGGGGCATCCGCCATGTCGCCTTCGTCGTCGAAGACATCGACGCCGCAGTCGCCGGCCTGCGAGCCCGTGGCGCGGAGCTCGTCGGCGAGCTGGAGCGCTACGAGGACAGCTACCGGCTCTGCTACGTCCGCGGCCCCGAGGGGATCATCGTCGAGCTGGCGGAGCAGATCGGCTGACGGGTCCGGTCCGCCGCCGGCCCCGACCAACCCGCCGCGCCAGCTTTCGCGGCAGATCAGGATTGGACGCCGGTAGACGCGTTCACTTCAGGGAGCGCCTTTAGAGAAGCGCCTTGCCCAAGTAGTAGCCGCTCGCAGCCGCACCGAGGCCGAGCACGACCGATGCGCCGACGTAGAGCAGAGCGCGCCCCGGCTCCCCGGCCTCGAGGTCGAGGAAGGCCTGGACGGAGAAGGTGGAGAAGGTGGTGAAGCCGCCCAGGAAGCCGACGCCGACGACGGTCCGGGTGCTCTCGCCGAATACGTGGCTCGAGACGAGCACGCCGAGGAGCAGCGAGCCGGTGACGTTGATCGCCACGGTGACCCAGGGCAGGACATCGCCGTGGGAGAACGAGGAGAGCTCATAGCGGGCCAGGACCCCGAGCGCACCCGCGAGCGTCATCAGGAAGACAGTCATCGAGGCGGCACCGTAGTCGACCGAAATGACGCTCCGGACGGCCCAGGGGCGAGTGCCACGCGGCAAGGCGCTGCGCGATACTCCGGCCCGATGTCGCAGGGGAACGTCGACAACTTCATGCGCCTGGCCGAGGCGATCAATCGCGGCGATCCCAGGCTGATCCCCGACTTGGTCCACCCCGAGATGGTGGCGGAGCCCCTGAGAGCGAAGACCGAGGGGGCCTACGTCGGCCACCAGGGAACCAGGGACTTCATCGCCGACACGGCAGCCACGTTCGACCTGTTCCGGACCGAGTACGGCGACATACGCGACCTCGGCGATCGGGTGCTGGCGATCGGGCTGATCCGGGTGCGAGGGCGCGAGAGCGGTGTGGAGACCGAGATACCGACCGCGGTGATAGCGGAGTACCGAGACGGACTGGTCTGGCGCTTCAAGGACTACGGCGAGGCAGGGTTAGCCCTGCGGGCCGCCGGACTTGCGGAGTAGCTGGAAGCGTGGCGCAGGATAGGACCGAGATCCTTCTCGCGGCGATCGAGGCCTTCAACCGGCGGGATTGGGATGCCGCGCTGGCAGATGCGGCACCGGATTTCGAGCTCGACTTCACGCGTGCGACCGGGCCCTTGCATGGCGTCTTCGGCAGGGAGGACATGGAACGGTTCTGGACGGAGTTCCTCGACGAGTGGGAGTCCTTCCAGCTCGGGGCGGAGGACGTCGTCGAGGTTGGTGACCACGTGGTTGCCTCGCTCCCTTTGCGCGTGATCGGGAGGGGCGGCGTGGAGGTGATCAGCCGGCCGGCCTATGTCTGCACCTTCCGCGAGGAGAAGATCACGCGCCTCACCATGTACCAGGAGCGCCCCGAGGCCCTCGAGGCGGTCGGCGCGCCATCGGCATAGAGGTAGTTCGTCGACGGCCGGCGCTACCGCGCCCTCCCAGGCGGAGCTAATCTGGTCGAAGAGCCATGCTGTTGCTAATCGCAGTTCTGCTTCTGGTCTTCGTGCTCTCGCCGACGGTCGGGATCATCGTCGTCGCCGTCGCGCTATTCCTGGAGATCGGCGAGCTCGCCTTCTGGCGGAAGTGGATGCGGGACCGGCGCGCTGAGACGGGCAGCGAGGCGATGCCCGGCGAGCTTGCAGAGGTGATCGAGCCGGTGGGCTCCGACCGCGGCACGGTGCGGCTGCGGGGGGAGAGCTGGAGGGCGCGCTCGCGCCAGCCGATCGGCGTCGGGCAGAAGGTCCGGGTCGCACGGGTGGAGGGGCTGACGCTCTCGGTCGAGCCCCTTCCGCAGGCAGAGGTCGCCTCGGGAACGGAAAAGGGCCCCTGAACGGGGCCCCTTGGTTCCGAAGGACGTACCACCAGCAATCGAAACCACTGGCTCGTCGGTCCTTAAGCCTTGAAGTCTTCCGGAGGCGCTGACTCCTTCCTGCGGCGCCGCCTCAGCCAACCTAACACTCAGACTGAGAGAAGGTTTCGAATACTTGTAGCAGGCGAACGAGCCGAAATGCACATGGTGGCTGCGAATTCCGCAAATTGGACGAACGGCAGAACGCCACTGGGCCGTTGTGGACAATGGGCTTGAGGCAAGGTTGGACGGGTGGTTGACCCCGGAGGCGCCGCTGGTAATTTTGCTGCATGCGGAGGCTCCGACCGTCTCTGTTGACCGCGGCCCTGCTGGCCCTGCTGGTCCCCGCCCCGGCGCTCGCCTCAGATGGTCGGCTCGATCCGAGCTTCGGCCTTCACGGGGTCGTCTACACCGATCTCCAGCCCGGCAGCGGGGTTGACGCGGCAAACGCCGGCCTGCTGCTCTCCCACGGGCGCATCCTCACCGTCGGGGGTTACGGCGGCAACGGCATAGGCCTGGTGCGCTACAAGCGCAACGGAAGGCTCGATTCCTCCTACAACGGGGACGGGATCGCGACCTACCGGGATCCCCTCAACTACTCCTACGGTGCCGACACCGGTCGCGCCGGCTCTGGCCTGATCGCGGTTGCGGGGTCTGAGGAAAACCCCTCGACCTTCGACATCCTGGTCGCACGCTTCACGGCCGGTGGGGCGCTGGACCCGACCTTCGGCAACGATCCTCCCAACCCGCTCGCCGACGGGCTCTCCCTGACCAGCCTGGGGGGTCAGGACGTGGTCGATGAGATGGCGGTAGATCGGGCCGGAAGAGTCTTGGTCACCGGGCGCACGGGCGACGGGATGGCGGGAGGAGAGAACGATCTCTTCGTCGCCCGCTATCGAAAGGACGGCTCGCTCGACCCGAGCTTCAACGGAACCGGAGTCGTGGTCGCAAACCTCGGGACCTACGACGAGGGTGGCGACCTTGCCGTCAGGCGATCGGGCAGGATCCTGGTCAGCGGCGTTTCCGATGGGAAGCTGGTAATGCTCGCGCTCCGCCCGAACGGCGCCCGGGATCATTCGTTCGGCGGCGGTGACGGGCTACTGCGGCTCGGCCGGGCGGGAGGCTCGATCCGAACCGCCGTCCGCATCCTCGCCCTCCGCAGCGGCAAGGTGATCCTGCTTGCAAACCAGGCATTCACCCTCGCCTCGAGGGTCGTGGTGGTGCGCCTGCGCAAGCGCGGCGGATTCGACCGCAGCTTCTCCGGCGACGGTGTCAAGCGGATCCCGCTCAAGTACGGCGGCTACGGCGCGGCGATGGTCCGCGACCGCGAAGGTCGCCTGGTCGTCGTCGGCGGGATCAATCGACCGACCAAGCCCGACCTGGCTGCGGTCTGGCGGCTCGGTCCCCGGGGATCTCTCGACCGCGGTTTCGGGAAGCACGGTCTCGTCACTCTCGGCAGCAAAGACCGCTCCGACTACGGCTACGGCGTCCTCATCCAGCCCAACCAGCGCATCGTCGTGATGGGCGAGACATACGACAATCAGAGCGGGGACAACCGCCTGGTGGCCCGCCTCCTAAAGGGCTGACGCCCCGCGTTCCTCGGCCGGGCCGTTGCTACGCTGCCGCTCCACGGGCGCTTAGCTCAGTTGGGAGAGCGCCAGCTCGACAAGCTGGAGGTCACTGGTTCGAGCCCAGTAGCGCCCATCGCCGGAATGCCCCGCTAATGCGGGGTTTTTTCGTGGCCGGGGTCGGTCGCCGTCGGAGTGGACACGGGCTCGGAACTGCCCCTTTGGCACCCTTGCGGGGGACGGCAACGGCCGGATAGGGGTCGGGGCATGGGTGCTGATCAAGCGCTTGCGACCGACCGCGAGGGAGTCATTCGCCGTTGGGAGGGTGCTTGTGTCAACGTTTTCGGCTACTCCCCGGAGGAGGCAGTTGGGCAGACGCTCGATCTGGTCGTTCCTCCCGCCCTCCAGAAGCATCACTGGCGTGGCTTCAACAGGGCGGTCGCCTCCGGTCAACTGAAGCGCCCCGGTAAGACCCTCAAGGTTCCTGCGGTGCACAAGAACGGCAAGATCATCTCGCTCCAAATCGGCGACGCCACCCTCACTCGCGACGCGGAGGGGACCGTAAACGGCGTCACCGTGACACCCTCGATTGGGTCTGCATGGGTTGCGGCAATCTCCCGGCCAGTCCTCGCCCTGCTTGGCCTTTGGCGTCGTTAGCGGTCCCGTGACGATCATCTGGCAGCGCATCGGTCCCTGGGTTCGGCGACCTGGGTGCGGTGAGCCTCCATCGAATGAAGGCCAGGGACATGGAGGTCGAGCAGGAGGTCGCCTACCTGCACACGATCAGGAATGGCCTAGCCACCCGCATTGACATGTTCTTCTCCCGGGAAGCTGCCCTCGAAGCCGCCGGGCTCTCGGATTGAGGCGATGTCTCGGGAGAACGTGGAGTTCGCTCGCAGCGTGTTCAGTCGATGGAACGCCGGGGAGCGAAGATTCCTTGATGAGGAAATCCACCCCGACGTCGTGCTGGTCAGCCGGCTCCTGGGGAAGCCAGTGCGTGGTCGAGCGGGCGTCCGTCGTTACCTGCGAGAGATCGATGAGCAGTTCGACGAGTGGACGATGGCGATCGAGGACTGGCGGGATGAGGGAGATTACGTCGCAGCGCTTGGCCACTTCCGCCTCCACGGCAGGCGAAGCGGGGTCGCGTTTGACCAGACCGTTGGGATTCTGTTTGAGATCCGAGCTGGGCAACTTGTCCGCTTCGAGACCTTCGTCGACGAGCCTGGCGCCGCTCTGAGGGCCGCTGGGCTTCAGGCGTAGGCGATGTCGGAGGAGAACGTCGAGATCGTTCGGCGACCTTGGTCCACCTTCAACAGGGGCAATTTGGAGACAGCGGCCAGCACTGACACGGCGACGCCGCCGCCGCTTCAGCCGAGTGCTGGCCGAATCGTGTAGCCGCCATCCGGCGGCAGGTAGTGGCTGACCAGCTCGCGCGCTTCAGCGGCGTCTTCGGCCGCCACCGCGATCGCGAACCGCTGGCCGTTGACCCCGGCGCCGGGGTAGTGACCGGATATGTGCGGGCCGATCACCCTGATGTCCGGCGAGCGCTCCATCTGCCGGAGCATCGGCTCCAGCCCCTTGCCTTCCACGATCAACTCGATCATCTACAGAGTCAACGCCCCCGGGCGTCCTGTATCAGCGGCAATCAGTCGCTTTTCATCCTCCGTTTGGTCAGCCGGACACAGCCCGGCGCCCATCGGGAGGACTTCGAGCCCTACCCTCCCGGCGCGGGAAGCACCTCGACCGCCGCGTAGTTCCAGCGATCGTTGGTCGGGGCGTTGTCGTGGATCGTGACCAGCCCCGGCGCGGTGTTGGGCGCCGCCGTCGATTGGACCCAGAAGGAGTCTCCGACACTGGTGGCGAGCCACTGATCCCGCAGCACCTGGCCGGCGATCGGGGTGCGCGCCACGGCGCGATCCCAGTCGTTGCCTACGGCGAACACCCACGAACCCGTGCCGATGCCCGGGAGGTAGATGTCAGGCGCGCCTGACGGTGCGCCGGCGGCGCCCGCTACCCCGACGCCCGAGGCGCCCTTGTAGGCGATCACCGTGAGGTTGCCCGAGAAGCCGCTGCTCGCGGGCGTTGCGGTGATTACCGAGTTGGTCAGTGGGCCCGACGCCTTGGCCGTCCAGATCTCGGCATCTCCCGCCTGGGTGTTCGAGCGCTTGACCAGCGTCCAGGTGAGGCCTCCGCCGGCGACGGTCGCGGTCTGAGCTCCCGGAGCGTTGGGGCCATCGAAGCCGACGTAGGCGACGACGACGTCGCTCGCGGTAGTGGTCACCGCGGGACTGGTCAGCTTGTTGGTCCCGTGGGCGGATTTCTGCGTGTCGATCGTGATCGTTGCCGGCGGGGGTGCGCTGTTGTTGACCGTCACCGTGACCGGAGGCGAGGTACCGACGTTGCCCGCCGCATCTGAGGCCTCGGCCGTGATCGTGTGCTGACCGGCCGAGAAGCTGCGTGTGTCCCACTGGGTCATGAACGGCGGCGAGGTGATCGGCGAGCCGAGCGGCTGGCCGTCGACCTTGAACCGAAGGCTGGTGACGCCGACGTTGTCGGCCGCGACCGCCCCGAGGTTGACGATCCCGCTGACCGTAGCGCCCTGAGATGGATCGGAGATGGTCACCTGCGGCGGGGAGGTGTCCGGGGGTGGCGGTGGACCCGAGGTGGACGGCAGGATCTCGACCGCGGCCAGGTTCCATTGATGGTTGGTAGGCGCGGTGTCGTTGATCGGCACGGCCGTGCCGCTCGAAGGAGTCGGTGAGCTCTGCGACTGCATCCAGAACGTGTCGCCGACCTGTGAGTCGATCCACTGGTGGCGCATCACCTGCCCGGAGCCCACGGTCCTCTGAACCGCGCCATCCCAATCGTTTCCGGCGCCGAACACCCAGGATCCGTTCCGGGTGGTGGTCAGGCTCGTCGTCGGTGCGCCGCTCGCCGCGGAGGCGGCGGAGGATGCCCCGACGCCGCCCGCCCCCGAGAACGCGACCACGCTGAGTGACTGGTCGAAGCCCGACGAGTTCGGTGTTGAAGTGACATTTACGCTGCCCGGGGCGGAGGGCCCGTTCGCCTTCCAGATCTCGGACGTCCCCAGCCGCCCGTTGGCGCGGCGGACTAGGGACCAGGCAAGCCCACCGCCCGACACGGTCGCGGTCTGCGCGCCGCTGGTCGGGCCATCCGAGGAGACGAAGGCAAGGAGGAGATCGCCGCCATGCGGGACCTGGGTCGAACTGGAGACCGTCCCGCGGCCGTCGGCGCTCGAGGAAGAATCGATCGCCAGGGGACCCGATGTCGGCCCCGTGTTGGCGACGTTCAGCGCCACGACGCCCGAGGTGCTGGTGCGGCCCTGGTCGTCGGTGACCCGGGCGGCGACCCAGTGCTGCCCGTCGGGGACGGTAGTGCTGTTCCAGCTGAAGCGGTACGGCGCTGCCGCGTCCGACGAGGTGCCGACCGGAGTGCCATCGACGATGAAGGTGACCCGGTTGGCGCCGGTGACCGGCGTAGTCGCTGTCAGATTGACGTTGCCACTCACCGAGGCGCCGTCTGTGGGGGCGGTCATGCTGATCGCCGGCGGGGTGGTGTCGGCGTGGGCCGTGACGAGCGGCGTGACCTGCCCGTTGGCGATGGTCACCAGGACGTCGGTCTCGTTGTTGGACTCGTTCGCCTCGACGAAGTCGTTGTTCGGGTCGGTGACGGCGCGGAACCAGTAGGTGCCGTCCGGCACTCCGCTGAAGGGGATGGCCTGACCCGGGTCGCGGTAGTCGTACTCGTCGGCGCCGCCGACGGACAGGCCGCGCAGGGTCGTCGGGTCTGCGCAGCTCCCCTGCGTGCCGACGAACGCCCCGCTGTGCTCCACCGTCGAGTTGTAGATGTAGGAGTCCGAGATGCAGAATCCGTTCTTCGGCGAGGCCGTCACCGGGGCACCGATGCCACCTCCGGAGGCCACCTTGTAGAGACCGAAGGAGGCGAGCGGGAAGTGGAAGTGGCCGTGCTCGGCGTGGAAGATGAACGCGTCGGGCACGCGGCGCTGGCTGACCAGCGACCAGGCTCCGGCGGCGTTGTGGGTGAACAGCTGCTGCATCCCCTGGTAGGTGCCGCTCGCCGGGTTGTACTGCGGCTGGATCTCCAGTGGTCCCGGCCCGTTGTTGTAGACGAGGTGCGTGTAGCGGAACTCCGGCCCGTCCACTCCCTGGGCAATCGAGAACGAGTCCGTGGGGATGATCGTCTGCAGGTCCGGGAGATGCGGGTCCCGGCGGGCGCAGCCGAGGCCGTGGTGACCGCCGCCATGCTCCCCGCCGCCAGCAGCGCCGCAGCCGAGAGCAGCGCTGCGACTAGGCGACGCACGGAGCCCTTCCGATCCGTGTGCCAGGGGTGATTGGCCGCAAGCTAGAGGCGCGAAGGGGACTGGTCAATGGGCGCTGGTGCCGGAAATGGCCAGAATCTCGCCTTTGACAGCCAGGCGGCGCGGGTGCGGGTTCAGTGCCCGGGGCCGTACTCGCAGGTGTGGGACTTGCCCCGGCCCGGCCCTCCGTTGCAGTAGTCCCTTCCTGGACCGCCGTAGAGCTGGTCGGGATCGGGGCCGCCGTAGAGGCGGTCGTTGCCGGTGCCGCCGTGGCAGCCGTCCTCGCCGGGCCCCATGTAGCAGACGTCGTTGCCGGCGTCCCCCCAGCAGCCATCGCTGCCGGCGCCGTGCCTGCAGACGTCATTGCCCGGGCCGCCGACGCAGTCGCTGTTCCGCTGTCCCGTGATGCAGACGTCGTCGCCACCCATGCCGTAGCAGCGGTTGCGCTTGGCGCCCTCGGAATAGCAGCGGTCCGGTTCGTTGTTGCCGATGAACTTGTCCGACCCGTTCCCGAGATGGACGGTGAGCGGGAGCGGAAGCGGATCCTTGACCTCGACCTTGTCGTTGTAGGGGCCCATCTGGACCATCAGCGAGCTGACGGCGCCGAGCCAGCAGCCCGCCCGGGTCGACTGCTCGCAACCCTTGACGTCGCCCCCGGTGACTTCGAGGTAGCCGCGCTGTACGTAGATCCGCACGTGGGCGCTGCGGTTTCCGCCGGAGACCGTCACCTGTTGCTTGGCGACCTGCCCCTTGGGAGTCGCGGTACCGGCGGTCGCGATCAGCAACAGGATGAGAGCGCCGACCAGGATCGCGGCCGCTCTCCAGGCGGCCCCACTGCGCTTGCCGGGTGATCCCTTTGCCATACCGTCGAATCCCTCCTCGGCCGAGTCTAAACCGGTCCCGGCCGGGAGCGCAAGTGTCAATCCCGGACTCGGGTCCCGTCTCTAGCCGGGGCCGACCCCGCCCCCGCCGCCGGGACCGGCGCCCCTCACCGGCCGGAACCCCCGGGGGGCGACCCAGACCGGGCGGCCGGTGAGGGTCCTGCCCGGGCTCGGCTGTCCGGGGGGCGGGCGGTAGACGTCGATGTGGTGCCCGTTGACGGCGCCGCCGGTGTCCTGGGCGCGGAACCAGCCGCGGGCCGGCGGTGTGGCGATAGGCGCGGATGTAGACCCAGCGGCCCTTGGGGATCGTGCGGCGGTCGGTGGCGATGCTGTACCAGAAGCGCAGGTGGCGTGAGGGCCCGCGGGCGAAGCTGATCCCGTTCGGGGGGCGATACCGCCTCGGGCGCCCGTTCGACCAGCCTCCGGCGGCCAGGGGATAGGTGACCCCGCCGTGCTTGTTGCGCCAGCCGACCGCTCGCCAGTAGGGAGGCCGCGCCGCCCAGTCGGTGGTCAGGTGGCCGTGGATGTCGACCCAGCCCTGCGAGCCGGGGGATTCGAGGTGATAGCGGTGGCCGTCCAGCCCGTAGCCGTCGCCCTCCATGCAGAGCCCGCTCGCCGAGTAGAGCCAGTCGACGCGATGGCGGCCGGAGATCCCGGGGGTGCGCACCCGCCTGCCGTTGAACCACGATTCGGGCACCGGCCAGTACTGGGTGATCCTGACGTTGCGCAGCCAGTGGCCGTAGCGGGGCTTCGCCGGGGTGGAGGAGGGGAGGGCGATCGCGGCGAGGAGGATCGCGCTGATCGCGACGGCGAGCGCCCCGGCGGGCTTCCGTTGCGGTCGCATGCCCCGCGTTTCTACTACCGATCCCGGCCGGATGTCGCCACCCGCGCACCGGCGGGCGCCCGCGCCCGCGAGAGGAGCCTGCGGGGCGCATATCCTCGCCGACTCGTGATCGCCACCTACGTATCGGTGCTCGCCGTCTGCGCTGCGTCGCTGCTTCTCGGTCAGACGGCGATCTCCCTCTGCGGTTGCCGCCGGGTCGCATGGTCGGCGCCGGCCGTTGGCCTGGCGCTGCTCTGTGCACTCTGCTGGGCGACCGTCCGGCTTCCCGGGAATGGGACGGTCTCGGCGCTCGCAGCCCTTCTGCTCTCAGCCGCCGCGGCCCTCTACCTGCGGCGCCGCAGGCCCGATGGCGGCCGCGAGGCCGTGCGGGCCGGGGGGCCGGTGGCGATCCTGGCGCTGCTCGCCGCCTCGCTGCCCTTCATCGCGGAGGGACGCTTCGGCATCCTCGGGACCAGCTTCGACCCGGACATGTCGCAGCACCTGCTCGCCGCGGACCGGCTCGCCGCGGGCGCCGGCTCGCCGCTTCTCGAGCAGGGCTACCCGCTGGGGCCGCACTCGGTGGTGGTGGCTCTTCACCAGGGCCTCGGGGTCGGCGTCGTCCAGGGCTTCGGCGGCTTCACCCTCGCGGTCGCCGTGCTCGCCTGCCTGACCGCCCTGGGTGCGCTCGGCTCCTTCTCGCCCGGACGGCGGCTGCTCGGCTCGCTGCTGGTCGGTCTCCCCTACATGGTCGCCTCCTACCTCGCCCAGGGCGCTTTCAAGGAGACCACCCAGGCGCTCTTCCTCCTCGCATTCGCGGTCGGGCTGCTGGCGCTCCGCGACGGGCGATAGGCGGGCCGCCTGGGGGGACTCTGCGCTGTTCGCCGTCCCCCTGGCGCTGATCGGAGTCGGCAGCGTCTACGTCTACAGCTTCCCGGGCCTCACCTGGCTGCTGGCAACGGCGGCGTTCTGGGGCGGGGCGGTCCTGATCGACCTGCGGATGCGCGCCGGCTCGGTCCGCGATGCGCTGGCCGCAGCCGCGCGGCCGGCCGCGCTGGCACTGCTCACCTTCTTCGTCCTCGCGGCCCCGGAGATCGGCCGCATGGTCGACTTCGGCGGCTTCGAGACGTTCGCCCCCGCCGGCGCCGGCCTCGGCAACCTGTTCGGCCAGATCTCTCCCTTCGAGGCGCTGGGGATCTGGCCATCCGGCGACTTCCGCCTCACCCCGGGAGCGGGAGCGGTTCCGGCCTTCGGCTACTACGCCGGGGTCGCGCTGGCGCTGGCGCTGCTCCTGGTCGGGTTGCGCTGGGCGCTGCGGCGCGGCGACTACGCGATCCCGGCGGCGCTGCTGGCGGCGCTCGGCGCCTACGCTGCGGCTCGCATCAGCGGAACCCCCTACACCGCCGCCAAGGCCGTGGCGATGATCGCGCCGGTGGCGATGCTGCTGATCGTCCGCCCCCTGCTCGACCTGAAGCCCTCCGCCGGGGGTGAGCCCGGCCCGGTGGGGATTCTCGCTCCGCTGGCGGCCGCGCTCTTCATCGTCGCCGCCGGCGCCTGCACCCTGATCGTCCTGGCCAGGGCCCCGGTCGGGCCGACCTCCTACACGCCGAAGCTGACCGAGCTGCGCCCGACGATCGCCGCTTCAGCGGCCCAGGTCCTCGCCCCGGCGGAGCTGCTCGACCAGGAGCACGGCGTGCCGTTCCTCGCCTGGGAGTTGCGGGGCGGGCGGGTCTGCATCGATCCCGACCCCGGCGGCCTGCTCGGCCCCGCGCCGCCGCCCGGGGTCCGGTTCGTGATTGCCTCGGCGGACCGCGGCGGCACGCCCTACCGGAGCCTGCGCCTCGTCCGCCACGCCGGCCCCTACATCCTCTGGGAGCGGGTCGGGCCGGTCCGCGGCGCCAGCAACTGCCCGCTGGTCGCCGTCCGCCAGGCCCGCCAGGGCCCGGCCCGCGACTGAGCGCCGGCGACGTGGGGCTTCTGAACCGCCAATAGGGCGGTTGAAAGGTCCCACGTGGGCGTTGGGGGGCGTGGTTAGCATGGGCGCGATGGCCGAGATCACCGTGAAGCTGCCCGACGGGACGTCCCTGGAGCTGCCCGAAGGCGCCACCGGGGCCGATGCCGCCGAGGCAATCGGCCCGGGCCTCGCCAGGGCGGCGCTCGCCGTGCGGGCCGACGGCGAGCTTTGCGATCTCTCCTTCGGCCTGCGCGACGGGGAGGAGATCTCGATCCTCACCGACCGCGATCCCGAGGCCCTGGAGCTGATCCGCCACGACGCGGCCCACGTGATGGCAGAAGCTGTACTGGAGCTCTTTCCGGGCGCCCAGGTGACGATCGGCCCGCCGATCGACGACGGCTTCTACTACGACTTCGAGTTCCCCGACGGGAGCGGCCCGGGGGAGGAGGACCTGCCCAGGATCGAGGAGGCGATGCGCGCCCACGTCGCCGCGGACGAGCCCTTCGAGCGCCGCGAGCTGCCGGCCGGCGAGGCGGTCGAGCTGTTCCGCGGGCAGGACCAGGACTACAAGGTCGAGCTGATCGAGGACCTGATCCGCGACGAGGGCGTCGAGATGGTCTCGCTGTATCGCAACGGGCCCTTCGAGGACCTCTGCCGGGGCCCGCATGGTCCCTCGACCGGGCGGATCAAGGCGCTGAAGCTGAATTCGCTCGCCGGCGCCTACTGGCGAGGTGACGAGAGCCGCCGGATGCTGACCCGGATCTACGGCACCGCCTTCTTCTCCAAGACCGACCTCGAGGCCCACCTGGAGCGGATCGAGCAGGCGAAGGCCCGCGACCACCGGCGGCTGGGGCCGGAGCTGGGGATCTTCATGCTGCGCCCCGAAGCGCCCGGGATGCCCTTCTGGCTGCCCAACGGCACCGTGCTGCTGGGGCTGATCGAGGCCGAGGTCCGCGAACAGCTTCGCCGCCGCGGGTACCAGGAGATCGCCACGCCGCAGGTCCTCGACGAGGAGCTCTGGCACCGCTCCGGGCACTGGGAGAACTACCGCGACGACATGTACTTCATGGAATCCGACGAGCGCCGCTTCGCCCTGCGGCCGATGAACTGCCCGGGCGCCTGCCTCGTCTTCGGCTCGCGCCGCCACTCCTACCGGGAGCTGCCGCTGCGCCTCGCCGAGTTCGGCCGGGTCTCGCGCAACGAGCGCGAGGGCGTTCTGCACGGGCTGCTGCGGGTCCGCGCCTTCACCCAGGACGACGCCCACGTCTTCTGCACCGAGGACCAGATCGCCGACGAGGTGATCGACATCTGCGAGGCGATCGACGAGCTCTATGCCCGCTTCGGCTTCACCGACGTCCGGGTCGAGCTCTCGACCCGCCCCGAGAAGTCGATGGGAAGCGAGGAGCAGTGGGCGAAGGCCGAGGCGGCGCTGACCGACGCGCTCGAGCGCCAGGGTCGCGAGTACCAGCTCAACCCGGGCGACGGCGCCTTCTACGGGCCGAAGATCGACTTTCACATCACCGACGCCCTGGGGCGCTCATGGCAGTGCGGGACCTGCCAGCTCGACTTCCAGATGCCCGAGCGCTTCGACCTCTCCTACACCGGCACCGACGACGCCCCGCACCGGCCGGTGATGATCCATCGTGCCCTGCTCGGCTCGATGGAGCGCTTCGCCGGGATCCTGATCGAGCACTACGCCGGCCGCTTCCCGACCTGGCTGGCGCCGGTGCAGGTGAAGCTGCTGCCGGTGGCAGACCGCCACGCGGATTACGCCCAGGAGCTGGCCGGGCGCCTTCGCGGCGGGGACTTCAGGGTCGAGATCGACGAGCGCTCCGAGTCGGTCGGCCGCAAGGTTCGCGACGCCGAGCTCTCCCGGGTTCCCTACATGCTCGTCCTAGGAGACCGCGAGCAGCGCAATGGCGCCGTCTCGGTCCGCTCGCACGATCAGGGCGACCTCGGGTCGGTGGAGATCGCGGAGTTCGAGGAGCGGCTGCGAAGCGAAGTCTCGGCAGGTTGATCCCCGCTCGGTCTATACTGCCCGCCAGTTGAACGCAGGCACGCCACACACCCCGCGCCACTGAGCGCCCGCCGTGCCCCTGTTCCTACCTCCTGATCATTTGAAGATCGACCTCTCCTCCACCTAGTGCCGATTCCGCGCAGGTTCGATCGGCGCCCGCCCGAGCGCGACACCACTCGGATCAACGAGCGCATCCGCGTGCCCCAGGTTCGCCTGATCGGGGCCGACGGTGAGCAGGTCGGGATCATCGACATCGACGACGCCCTGAAGCGCGCCCAGGACGCCGACCTCGACCTGGTCGAGGTCGCGGCCGACGCCAAGCCCCCGGTCACCCGGCTGCTCGACTACTCCAAGTACAAGTACGAGCAGGAGCAGAAGCAGAAGGCCGCCCGCAAGCACCAGCAGCAGGTCAACGTCCGCGAGATCAAGCTGCGGCCGAAGATCGCAGTCCACGACTATGAGACGAAGAAGGGCCACGTGGAGCGTTTCCTGCGGGGCGGGGACAAGGTGAAGATCACGATCATGTTCCGCGGTCGCGAGCAGGCCCATCCCGAGCGCGGCAGGACGCTGCTCCAGCGCCTGGTCGAGGATCTGGGCGAGCTGACCTCGGTCGAGTCACAGCCGCTGCAGGAGGGCCGCAACATGAGCATGCTGCTGGCGCCGACCCGGGAGGCCGGGAAGGAGGCCGCTGGTGACGGCGGCCAGGACTCGGCCGCGGCGGGCTAGCCGAGCGCCAGGCCTATGCCTCGGCCTCGAACACCTCGGCGATCCGCTCCGAGGCCCTCCCGTCCCACTTCGGCGGCGACTGCGGCCGCTCGCCCGGCTGCTCGGCCAGGAGGGCGGGGATCGCGCTGATCCGGGCCGGATCGAGGCCCAGGAGGGTGTTCGTCCCGGCGCGGATCGTGATCGGGCGCTCGGTGTTGTCGCGCAGCGTGAAGCAGGGGACGCCGAGGAAGGTCGTCTCCTCCTGGATCCCCCCCGAGTCCGTGAGCACCGCAGCGGAGTCCGCCTCGAGCGAGAGGAAGTCCAGGTAGCCGACCGGGTCGATCAGCCGGGCGTCCCCGGCATCGATCGACCCCGAATCGAGCATCTTCCGCGTCCGTGGGTGGATCGGAAAGACGACGGGCATCTCCGTCGCGACCTCGGCGAGCCGGGCCATCGCCTCGCCGAGAAGGGGCCCGTCGACAAGAGCCGGGCGGTGCAGGGTGACCAGCAGGTAGGCGCCGGGCTCGACACCGATCCGCTCGGCGGCCCCCGCGTCCCGGAAGCGGCTCTCAACTGCGATCAGGCTGTCGATCATCGTGTTGCCGACGAAGTGCATGCGCTCCTCCGCGATCCCCTCGGCCCTGAGGTTCTCGATCGCCTCCTCGCAGTGAAGAAAGAGGTGCGCCGATAGCTCGTCGGCGACGATCCTGTTGATCTCCTCCGGCATCGAACGGTCGAAGCTGCGAAGGCCCGACTCGATGTGGGCCACCGGGAGCTCCAGCTTCGCCGCGGTCAGGGCGGCGGCGAGGGTCGAGTTGACGTCGCCGGGAACCATCACCAGATCCGGCTGCTCGCCGATCAGCACCGGCTCGATCCGCTCCATCACCCGCGCTGTCTGCTGCGCGTGGCTACCGGATCCGACCTCGAGCATGTGGTCCGGCGCCGGCACCCCGAGCTCCTCGAGGAAGACCTGCGACATCATCCGGTCGTAGTGCTGCCCGGTGTGGATGATCGTGTGGCGATAACCGGGGAAGCGCCGGCGCATCTCGGCGACGACCGGTGCGGTCTTCACGAAATTCGGCCGCGTGCCGACAACGTAGGCGACGTGCATGGACGAGCCAGACTATCCGCAGCCACGGAGCGCCCGGTCCCCCGCCGGCCCCTGCTTGAATCCCAGCATGACCCCGCCCCAGCAGACCAAGACCGAGACCGGCGCTGACCCCGAGACCCTGAACGAGGAGATCGCCGCGGCGGCTCCCTCGATCCCGGTCTTCGACCTGCGGATCGAGCAGGAGGACCTCGATGCGGTCGAGGAGACCCTGCGGTCCGGATGGTGGACCATGGGCCCCCGGGTCGAGGAGTTCGAGCGCCGCTTCGCCGACCACCTCGGCTGCGCCCATGTTGTCGCCACCTCAAGCTGCACCACCGCACTTCACCTCGCGCTGCTCTGCGCCGGGGTCGGCCCGGGAGACGAGGTGATCGTGCCCTCCTTCACGTTCGTCGCCACCGTCGCAACGGTGATCCAGGCCGGGGCGACCCCGGTGTTCGCCGAGATCGGCGGCCAGCACGACCTCTGCATGGATCCCGATCACGCCGAGTCGTTGATCGGGCCTCGCACCAAGGCGGTCCTGCCTGTCCACTACGGGGGCTACGCGGCATCGCCCGAGCTGCTCGAGCGGCTATGCGGCGAGCGCGACATCGCCCTGCTCGAGGACTGCGCCCACGCTCCCTTCTCGGAGGAGGGTGGTCGGCGGCTCGGGACGATCGGGCTCGCCGGGGCCTACAGCTTCTTTCCGAACAAGGTGCTCGGGATCGGCGAGGGGGGCGCCCTGAGCACGGACAGCGACGAGGTTGCGTCCCGGGCCCGGCTGCTGCGCTCCCAGGGGATGACCGCCGGCACCCTCGACCGTCACCGGGGGCGCGCCGAAGGCTACGACGTCACGGCCCTCGGCTTCAACTACCGCATGGACGAGCCCCGTGCGGCCCTTCTCCTCTCCCGCTTCGCCCGGCTCGCCGGCGAGATCGATCGCCGCCGGCACCTGACCCGCCTGTACCGCGAGCGCCTCGGCCGGATCGAAGGTATCTCGGTGCCCTTCAGCGACGAGCAGGTCGAGCACTCCTCCGCCTACTCGATGAGTGTGATGCTCGACGAGCCGGGCCGCAAGGACGAGGTCCGCACGGCGCTGGGCGAGCGCGGGGTGCAGACGACGACGATGTACACGGGCGTGCACGAGTTCAGCGCGTACCGCGAGCGCTTCCCGGAGGTCTCGCTGCCCCGCACCGAGCTTGCCTCTCAGACCCAGTTCAACCTGCCGCTCTTCCCGCACCTCACCGAGGAGGAGTTGGAGAGAGTCGCCTCGACCTTGGACGAGGTGCTCTGATGGCCTGGGAGGTGCCGCTGGTCGAGATCGAGGTGACCGACGCCGACGTCGACTCGGTGCTCGACTGCCTGCGCTCGGGCTGGCTGACGATGGGCCCGCGAACCCAGGCCTTCGAGGAGGCGATCGCGGAGATGGTCGGCACCAAGCACGCGATCGCAGTTTCCAGCGGGACCGCCGCCCTCCACCTGGCATGCCGGGCCCTCGGCCTCGGCCCCGGCGAGGAAGCGATCGTCCCCTCGATGACCTTCGCGGCCAGCGCCCACGCGCCGCGCTACGAGGGGGCAGACGTGGTGCTCTGCGACTCGGCCTCGCCGCTCGACGCGAACCTCGATCCAGCCGTGGTCGAAGCGCAGATCGGGCCGCGGACGAAGGCGGTGATCGCGGTCCACATGTGGGGCTATCCGGCCCCCGTCGAGGAGCTGCGCCGCCTCTGCGACAGCCGCGGGCTCGCCCTGATCGAGGATTGCGCCGAGGCGATCTGTGCGGGGCTCGCCGGCGGTGGCCAGGTCGGCTCGGTCGGCGAGCTCGGCTGCTTCAGCTTCTTCTCGAAGAAGCAGCTGGCGGTCGGCGAGGGCGGCGCCGTGACCACCGACGACGACGACCTCGCGGCGAGCGTCCGCTCGCTTCGCTCCCACGCGATGACCTCGGTCACCTGGGAGCGCCACCGCGGCCACGGCCTTGGCTATGACATCACCGACGTCGGCTTCAACTACCGCATCGACGAGCCCCGCGCGGCGCTGGCGCTGAGCCGGCTGGAGCGCCTCGGCGAGGACATCGAGGCGCGCCGGCGGGTCGCGCGCGCCTACCGCGAGCAGCTCTCGGGCGTCGAGGGGCTGGAGATCCCCTTCGACGACGAGCAGGTCGAGCGTTCCTCGCACTTCGCCTTTCCGGTGCTCCTCCGTGACGGCGAGACCCGCAACCGGGTCCGTTTGGAGCTGCGGGAGCGCGGCGTGCAGACGACCTTCTACCCGCCGCTGCACACCCTCAGCGAGTACCGCGACCGCGGTGACGACGCCGGCCTGCCGATCGCCGCGGCGATCGGCGAGCGCCACCTCGCCCTGCCGATACACAACCTGCTCGACGCCGGGCAGGTCGAGCTGGTCGCCGGGGAGCTGGCCGCAGCCGTGGATCGGGTTCAGCCGGCGCGGCGGACCGCGTAGATCCACTTCTCGGGCAGCCGGTCGCCGGGCCAGGCGCGGTATCCGAGCGCCTCGAGATCGGCGATGCAGTCGGCGGCCGGATAGCCCAGCTCCGGGTGTGCCTCGACCCGGAGCGAGCGCACGCGCTGCGCCCACCGGCCGCCGGCGCGGAGCACCCGCGGCTCGGTTCCCTCGATCGTCAGATGCATGTAATCGACCTGCTCGTCCTCCGGGAGGTTCTCGGCCAGGACCGAGTCGATCCCGAGCGCCTTGATCCCCGCCATCCCCTCAGGGTCCTCGGGGGTGCGCGGGCGGACGCTGAAGCCGTGCTCTCCGTAGCGGGTGTCGCGGTCGACCACGAGGTCGGCGTCGGTGTCCCAGATGCCGGCCTCGACGATCCTGGCCCGGTCGCCGAAGGCGGCGAGGTTGCGGGCCGCGAGCGCCGCATTGCCGGGGTCGGGCTCCACCCCGAGCAGGCTCGCCGCCGGGTAGCGCACCGCAAGCGCGGTCAGCGCCGCACCCATGTTCGAGCCGAGTTCGACGATCCGGCGCAAATCCTCGTCCGCCACCTCGGGAGGCGGCAGGAACAGATCCCCCCGGTAGTAGTAGCCGGTGTTCCTCAGGTCACTGGTCCCCGCCCGCACGTAGAGGCGGTGGCCGCCCAGCGCCTTCATCTCCACCGGAATTGGAGCCTCGGGCGGCTTCGAGCGACGTCCCGCGGCGATCACCCGCAGCACCGCCAGCTTCCCCCGTACTCCCTCGGCGACTCCGAGCTGGTTGCCGAGGCTGCGCGCGTATGCGGCGGCTTTCCGGAGGAAGACGGGCATCGCGGAACCCTAATGGGCGCGTCAGGCGGCTCCAACACCAATTGCGGCGGCTTCGCCGCCTGACATGCATGTGCCGGCGCAATTGCCGCGCCGGCGATCACCACTGGGCGTCTGCTTCAATACTCGCTCCGATGCCGAAGATGAAGACACACTCCGGCGCCAAGAAGCGCTTCCGCAAGACCGCCACCGGCAAGCTGCGCGGCAAGCGCGCCTTCTCCAGCCACATCCTCGAGAAGAAGTCGCCGAAGCGAAAGCGCAGGATGGCGCGCCCCGTGGAGATCTCGCCGAAGGACTCGAAGCGGGTCCGCACCCTGCTCGGGGGTGGCAAGTGAGCCGCGTCAAGCGCTCCGTCCACGCGCGCAAGAAGCGCCGCAAGGTGCTGAAGGAGGCGAAGGGCTACTACGGCCGCAAGCACTCCTCCTACCGCTTCGCCAAGGAGCAGGTGCAGCGCTCCGGCGCCTACGCTTACCGTGACCGGCGCAACCGCAAGCGCGACTTCAGGCGGCTCTGGATCGTCCGCATCAACGCAGCCGCCCGCGCCGAGGGCTTGAGCTACTCGGAGCTTGTCGGCGGGCTGAAGGCGGCGGGGGTCGAGGTCAACCGCAAGATGCTGGCCGAGATCGCGGTCAACGACCGTGACGCTTTCCGCCGATTCGTCGAGCTCGCCCGGGAGGGTGCCGCTGCCGCTTGAGGCCAGGCGCATCCACATCGACCCGGGCGGCTCGCGGAAGCGAAGCCGCCTTTTTTTGTGGTGATCGCCTCGCTGCCGCCGGGAGCGCGAAGAAGATGAGAGAGATGATCAGAAGCCCCCAGAACGAGAAGCTGAAGCTGGTGCGCAAGTTGCGCGACCGCAGGCACCGTGATCGCCTCGGGCTGTTCGTGACCGAGGGAGAGGACCTGCTCAGCGCCGGGCTCCGCTGCGGGCGCCGGCCGGAGGTCCAGCTCAGCGCGGCGGGCTCGGGGCTGGGTGGCGACGAGGTCGATCCGGGGCTTCTGGCCGAGGTCTCCGCTCTCGGATCGGGCACGCGGGCGATCGCGGTCTGGCCGCAGCGCCTCTCGGAGCCAGGCGGCCCCGCCTGCATCTACCTCGACCGGCTCGGCGATCCCGGCAACGTCGGCGCGGTGATCCGGGTGGCCGACGCGTTGATCGACAGTGTGGTCGTGCTCGGCCCCGGCTGCGCGGACCCGTTCTCGCCGAAGGCGACCCGAGCCAGCATGGGATCGATCTTCTCCCAGCCGCTCGCCCGGGCCGGGGTCGAGGCAACTCCGAGGCCGCGGCACGGTCTCGTCGCGCATGGTGGGGAGCCGCTGAGAAGGCTCGAACCGCCGCTGACCCTCTGCCTCGGCGCCGAGCGCGACGGTCTGGCGCCGGAAGTGCTCGAGGGATGCGACGCGCTGCTGACCATTCCGCTGCGCCCGGGCGGAGCCGAGTCCCTCAACGTGGCCGCGGCGGCGGCGATCGCCTGCGAGCGGATATCGTCGCCCGCCAGTCGGAAGGAAGGCGAGTGAGCGTTTCAGAGCGGATATCGGAGCTGCGCACCGAGGCGGAGTCCGCGATCGCCTCCGCTCAGGAGAGCGCCGAGCTCGAGCAACTGCGGGTCCGTTTCCTGGGCCGTCGCTCCGAGCTGACCGCGATCCTCCGGGGCATTGGCGAGCTCGAGCCCGCGGAGCGCGGGCCGGTCGGCAAGAGCGCGAACGATGCACGGCAGGCGCTCGAGGCGCAGCTCGACGCGCGGGCCGCCGAGCTCGACGGGAGCGAGCTCGAGGCGCGGCTGGCGGTTGACCGGATCGACGTCACCCTGCCCGGGGCACCGGCTCGCCGGATCGGCCACCTTCACCTGGTGACCCGGACCCGCCGGCTGATCGAGGACGTGATGGCGGGGCTCGGCTACCGGGTGATTGAGGGCCCTGAGATCGAGCACGACTACTACAACTTCACGGCCCTCAATCATCCGCCGGGGCACCCGGCGAGGATGCTCCAGGACACGTTTTACGTGGAATCACCGCCCGGCACGTCCTCCCAGGGAGCGTCAGCGACCGGTGATCCCGGCTCCGCCGGGATTCGTCCGGGCGTGCCGGGGTTGCTGGCAGGGTCGGAGCAACTCCTTCTGCGCACGCATACCTCGCCGATGCAGGTACGGGCGATGGAGGCGCAGCCGCCGCCGATCTTCATCATCGTCCCGGGCAAGGTCTTCCGGCGGGATTCGGACGCCACCCACAGCCCGATGTTCCATCAGATCGAGGGACTGGCGATCGCCGAGGACATCACCCTCGCCGATCTCCAGGGCACTCTGGTCGAGCTCTTGCGGGCGATCTTCGGCGAGGGCCGCGAGGCCAGGATGCGGCCGCACTACTTCCCCTTCACCGAGCCCAGCGTCGAGTTCGACGTCTCCTGCTTCGCCTGCGAGGGAAGCGGCTCCCTCCCGGACGGCTCCCGCTGCGGGCTCTGCAAGGGGATCGGCTGGATCGAGGTCGGAGGAGCCGGGATGGTCGACCCGAACGTGCTCGGCTTCGTCGCCGAGAACGGCTATGACCCGGAGCGCGTGCAGGGGTTCGCCTTCGGCATGGGGGTCGAGCGGATTGCGCTGCTGCGCCACGGTGTGCCCGACCTGCGGCGCTTCTTCGACAACGACGTTCGGATGATCGGGCAGTTCTCATGAAGGTCCCGTACTCCTGGCTGCGGGAGCTCTGCGACCCCGGGATCGGGCCCGAAGAGCTGGCCGAGCGCCTGGCGATGACCGGTACCGAGGTCGAGCGGGTGACGCTGGCCGGCCCGCCGTCGTCGGAGGGGTTCGTAGTCGGCCTGGTGAAGGCGGCCGAGAAGCATCCCGACGCCGATCGGCTGCGAGTCTGCACCGTTGACACCGGCGCGGGCGAGCGGACGATCGTCTGCGGTGCGCCGAACGTCGCGGCCGGGCAGACCGTCGCGGTGGCCCTCCCGGGGGCCCGCATGCCGGGAGGCGAGAAGCTGCGCAAGGCGAGGCTGCGCGGGGTCACGTCAGACGGGATGATCCTCTCCGAGACCGAGGTCGAGATCGGCGATGACGGCGACAGGATCATGGTCCTCGACGAAGGCCCGGCGCCCGGGACCGCGCTGAGCGAGGTGATCGCGGTCGCCGATCCGGTGCTCGAGCTCGAGGTGACCCCGAACCGGGTCGACTGCTTCGGAGTCCATGGAGTCGCCCGGGAGGTGCACGCGATCACCGCCGCGCCGCTCGCCGCCGACCCGTGGGCCGAGGACGCCGCCGCGAGCGGCGAGGGGGAGGCCGGCGAGCTGGCCTCGGTCGCTGTGGAGGTGCCCGAGCTCTGCCCTCGGTTCACCGCCCGAGTGTTCACCGGGGTCGAGGCGGGGCCCTCGCCGCCGTGGCTGAAGGCCCGCCTGATGGCCGCCGGCCAGCGGCCGATCAACAACGTCGTCGACATCACCAACTACGTGATGCTGCTCACCGCCCAGCCGCTTCATGCCTTCGACCTCGACCGGGTGGAGGGGGCGGCGCTGACTATTCGGGCCGCCGCCGACGGCGAGGCGATGACCACCCTGGACGGGGTCGAACGGGTCTTCGACAATGAGACGGTCCTGGTCTGCGACGAGCAGGGGCCTTCGGGGATCGCCGGGATCATGGGCGGTCAGCGCACCGAGGTCTCGGGTTCCACCAACTGCGTATTGCTCGAGGTGGCGAACTGGAACGGCACAAACATCCTGCGGACGTCCCGGATGCTCGGGCTCCGCTCCGAGGCGTCCTCCAGGTTCGAGAAGCAGCTTCATCCAGACCTCTGCATCCGCGCCCAGCGGGTCGCCTCGCGGTTGATGGTCGAGCTCTGCGGAGCCAGGCTCGTCCCCGGGACGATCGACGTCGCCGCCGAGGCCCCACCGCCGCGGACGCTCCGGCTCCGGGACGAACGGGTCCGCGGCCTGCTCGGGATGGAGATCTCCCAATCCGACCAGACCGCCTATCTCGAGCGCCTCGGGTTCGGGGTCGAACCGGACGAAGGCGACCTTGCGGTGACGGTTCCCGCAGACCGCTACTACGACGTCACCCGCGAGGCCGACCTGATCGAGGAGGTGGCTCGGGTCCACGGCCTCGACGAGAACCTGCCGACGACGCTGCCGGGGACGGCCGGCCAGGCCGGCGGCCTGACCCGCGAGCAGCGGCTGAGGCGCCGCGCCGAGGACTCGGTTCGCGACCTCGGCTTCGACGAGGTGATCGGCTGGAGCTTCACCGACCCGGGGGAGACGACACGGCTGAGGCTCGGGGAAGGAGACCCGCGGGCCCGCCCGATCCCGATCTCCAACCCGCTCTCCGAGGAGCAGTCCGTGATGCGCACCACCCTGCTCGGCTCACTCCTCGACGCCGCCAGAGGCAACCTGGCCCGCGGGGCAGGCGGCGTCGCCCTGTTCGAGTCGGGCAGGGTCCACCTGCCGGAGCCCGGCGACGAAGCGGGGGAGGGGGCGCTGGCGGGCCGCTTCCCCGGAGAGCGCCCGGCGCCGTTCAGCGAGCCCCACCGGCTCGCCTGCCTCGCGGTCGGCTCGCCGGAGGCGGAGAGCTGGCGCGGCGGTGACGGGGGGACCGACTTCTATGTGCTGAAGGGCGTGCTCGAAGCTGTGGCCGCCGGTCTCGGCGCCGAGCTGGCGCTCGAGCCGCGAGCCGAGCCGTACCTTCACCCCGGCCGCAGCGCGGCGGTGCGGCTCGGGGAGGCGGGCGACGCGGGCTGGATTGGCGAGGTCCACCCCCTGGTCTGCCGCAGCTGGGACGTCGAGTCGGCGGTCGCATTCGAGATCGGGCTGGCGGAGCTGATCGAAGCTTCGCCGGCTGGCGAGGAGATCTATGAGGACGTCACCACCTTCCCCGCTGTGATCCAGGACATCGCCGCGGTGGTCGCCGAGGAGACAGCGGCCGCGGAGGTCGTGGCGGCCGTCCGCGAGGGGGGCGGCGAGCTTCTGCGCTCGGCCCGCGTCTTCGACCTCTACCGCGGCGAGCAGCTCGGCGAGGGCCGCAAGAGTCTGGCGATGCGGCTCGAGTTCGGCGCCGCGGATCGCACTCTAACCGACGAGGAGGTCGCGGGACTGCGCGGCGGGATCGAGGCGGAGCTGAAGGCGATCGGGGGCTCGCTGCGTGAATGACCCGGTACAGCCGATCGACGGAGCCCCGGCGGCCAGAGTGCTGGTCGCCGGGGCCTCCGGCTATGCCGGGGCGCTCAGCGCCGAGTTGGTCTGGCGGCACCCGAAGCTCGAGCTGGTGCTGGCGACAAGCCGAAGCGACGCAGGGACGCGCCTCGACCGGCTCTACCCGCGCTACCGGGCGCCGATAACCCTGACCGAGCTCGACCTCGAACGGATCGAGGAGGCCGACGCGGCGATCGTCGCCTACCCGCACGCCGCCTCGGCGCCGGTGGTCGCCGCGCTGCGGGGGCTAGGGGCGCAGGTGGTCGACCTCTCCGCCGACTTCCGGCTCCGCGACCTGCCGACATATGAGAAGTGGTACGGGCCCCACGGTGAGCCCGATCTGCTCGACGGCGCAGCCTACGGCCTGCCCGAGCTGCACCGCGAGGCGGTCCGCGAGGCGGAGCTCGTCGCCAACCCCGGCTGCTACCCGACCGCGTCGCTGCTGGCGCTGGCGCCGCTCGCCGCCGAGGGCCTGCTCGCGGATGTGGTGATCGACGCCAAGCAGGGTGTCTCCGGCGCCGGGCGGGGCGGTGAGGAGGAGACCCAGTACGTATCGATGGACGAGAACGCCTTCGCCTACAAGGTCGAGGGACACCGCCATCGGCCCGAGATCGAGCAGGAGCTGGCTGGGCTCGGCTGCGAAGTCGAGGTTGCCTTCGTCCCCCATCTGCTGCCGCTCGACCAGGGGGAGCTGGTCAGCTGCTACGCCCGCACCTCCGAGCCGCTGAGCGCGACCTCTGCGCTGGACCTCTACCGCGCCCGCTACGAGGACGAGCCCTTCGTCCGGATCGTCGACCGGCCACCCGGCCTGCGGGACGTCCGCGACACCAACGAGTGCCATGTCTTCGTCACGGTCGAGGAGCGCGGCCGCGTCCTCGCCTTCTCGGCGATCGACAACCTCTGGAAGGGGGCGGCGAGCCAGGCGATCCAGAACCTCAACCTGATGCTCGGCCTCGACGAGGAGGCGGGGCTGAGGTGAGCGGGCCGCAGGCGAAGCCGGTGGAGGCCGGCCAGGGCGGATTCTTCAGCTCACGTTGGGTTCCCCCGCCCGACGGCGTCATCGAGCTCGATTCGGGCGCGCTGACCCCCGGCTTCCGGGCCGCAGGGGTGCCGTGCGGGCTGAAGGCGAGCGGCGGGACCGACGTCGGCCTGCTCGCCTGCGAGCGCGGCCCGGTTCCCTCGGCGCTGCTGCTCACCCGAAACGCCTCGGCCGCCGCGCCGGTGCGGGTCTGCCGGCATCGCTGCGAGGGCTCGGCGATCGCCGCCGTCGTCGTCAACTCCGGCAACGCCAATGCGGAGACCGGGGAGGCGGGCTACCGCGACGCCCTCGCGATGCGCGACGAGGCGGCGGAGCGGCTCGGGTTCGCCCCGGAGTCCGTGGCGGTCGCGGAGACGGGCACGATCGGCGTGCCGCTGGACCTCGGCAAGGTGAAGGCGGGGATCGGCGAGGCTGCCGGGGCGCTCTCGACCTCAGGCGGCGATCGCTTCGCGGAGGCGATCATGACCACCGACCGCTTCCCGAAGCGCTGCGCGCTGCGCGCCGGGGAGGTGACGATCTCCGCCCAGGCGAAGGGCGCCGGGATGATCGAGCCGGATCTGGCGACGATGCTCTGCTTCGTGCAGACCGATGCTGCCGTTCCCGATCCGCAGGCTGCGCTGCGCGCCGCGGTCGCGGATTCCTTCGAGCGGATCACGGTCGACGGGCAGATGAGCACCAATGACACGGTGCTGCTTCAGGCGAGCGGCGCCTCCGGCGCTCCCCTGCCCGAGGGACTGCTCGAGGCTGTGCTGCTCCAGCTCGCCCTGGCGGTTGTCGCCGACGGCGAAGGCGCGACCCGGGTCGGGAGGGTCGAGGTCAGCGGGGCCGCCGGCGAGGCGGAGGCCGAGCGGGTCGCCCGCGCGATCGCCAACTCCCCGCTGGTCAAGACGGCTCTGTTTGGCCGCGATCCGAACTGGGGCCGGATCGCCCAGGCGGCGGGGATGGCACTCGCCGGAGAGGACCTGGAGGAGATCGGCACCGGGGCGATCGACGCCGCCGAGCTTGCCGAGGACACCCCGGAAGCGGAGATCGGAGTCCGGCTCGAGCGCGGCGATGGCCGCGCGCACGTGTTCTTCTCCGACCTCGGCTACGAGTACGTGCGGATCAACTCGGAGTACACGACCTGAAGCGATGACCGATCGACCCCCAGACAACCCGAGCATGCCCGGACGCGAAGCGGAGGACATGCGAGGCGGTGGTGTTCCCGGACGCGAAGCGGAGGACATGCGAGGCATTGATGTCCTCCTCGAGGCGCTGCCCTACATCCGCGAGTTCCACGGCCGGACGCTGGTGATCAAGTACGGGGGGGCGGCGATGCGCGAGGAGTCGCTGCGCGAAGCCTTCGCCACCGACGTCGTCTTGCTCAAGTACGTCGGTCTCAACCCGGTGATCGTCCACGGGGGCGGCCCCGAGATCACCTCCTACATGGAGCGGCTGGGTATGGAGGTGCGCTTCCACGAGGGGCTCCGGGTCTCCGATCCGGAGACTGTCGAGGTGGCGAAGATGGTCCTCCTCGGCAAGCTCAATTCCGACATCGTGCAGCGGCTGGGCAAGCACGGGCAGCCGGCGGTCGGCCTCTCGGGTGAGGACGGTTCGCTGTTCGAGGTCGCTCCCGTCTCCAACGCCGCCGAGGTCGGGTTCGTCGGGAAGATCGAGCGGGTCGACGTCAACGTCCTCAACCACATCGCCGCTGATTACATCCCGGTGATCGCCTCGGCGGCCTCCGATCGGGAGGGCAACTCCTACAACGTCAACGCCGACGAGGCGGCCGGCAAGGTCGCCTCCGCCCTCGGGGCCTACAAGGCGGTGTTCATCACCGACGTCGAGGGCTGGCTCTCGGATCCCGGCGACCCCTCCTCGCTGATCTCAAGCGCGGGGGTGGAGCAGGTGCGCGAAGCCCTCGCCACGGTCGGCGGCGGCATGCGCCCCAAGCTCGCGGCCTGCGTCGAGGCGATCGACGGGGGCACCCAGTACGCCCACATCATCGACGGCCGAAAGCCCCACTCCCTGTTGCTGGAGCTGTTCACCGATGCCGGAATCGGGACGATGGTGTCCCCGTGAGCGAGCGGGCGGACACGGTGGGCTTCGAGGCTCTCGAGGCGCTGGAGCACCGCTACCTGATGCAGACGTATGCGCGGGCGCCGGTGGAGTTCGTCCGCGGCGAGGGGACGCGGCTCTGGGACTCCGAGGGCAAGGAGTACCTCGACTTCCTCACCGGGATCTCCGTCTGCTCCGTCGGTCACTGCCATCCGCGGGTCGTCGCGGCCGTGCGCGAGCAGGCGGAGAGGCTGATCCACGTCTCCAATCTCTTCTACACCGAGCCGATGGTGCGGCTCGCCGAGCGGCTCTCGGAGTCGAGCCTCGGTGGCCGCGTCTTCTTCGCCAACTCGGGGACTGAGGCGAACGAGTGCGCGATCAAGATCGCCCGCAAGCACGCCCGCTCCCGGGGCATCTCCGAGCCGGAGATCGTCAGCTTCGAGGGCGATTTCCACGGGCGCACCTACGGGGCGCTGTCCGCCACTCCGGCGATGGCACGCAATCCCGACTTCGCGCCGATGCTCCCCGGCTTCCGCTCGGTCGCCCGCGGCGACGCCGAGGCGCTGCGCGTCGCGGTGGGGGAGAGCACGGCGGCGGTCCTGATCGAGTCGATCCAGGGCGAGGCCGGCATCTATCCAGTCGGCGAGGAGGCGCTGCTCGCGGCGCGCGAGGCCTGCGATCGAAGCGGAGCGCTGCTGATCCTCGACGAGATCCAGACCGGGATGGGGCGGACGGGGTCGTTGTGGGCCTACGAGCAGACCCCGGTTCGCCCCGACGTGCTGACCGCGGCGAAGGCGCTCGGCGGGGGCCTGCCGGTGGCGGCCTGTGTCACCTCCCCGGAGGCGGGCGAGGTGCTCGGGGCGGGCGATCATGGCTCGACCTTTGCCGGGGGCACGCTGGCGGGGGTCGCCGGCCTCGCCGTTCTCGAGATCATCGATGAGCCCGGGTTCCTGCGCCGGGTGCGGGAGGCGGGGGCGAGGCTCGCCGAGGGCCTCGCGGGGCTGAGCGGGGTCAGCGAGGTGCGGGGGCGGGGCCTGATGCTCGGCGCCGGGCTCGCCGAGGGCCTCGACGCAGCCGCGGCGGGAGGGCGGGCCCTCGAGCGGGGCCTGGTCGTCAACATTCCCGAGCCGGGGACGATCCGGCTGCTGCCGCCGCTGACGGTCTCCGACGAGGAGATCGATCGGGGCCTGGAGATCCTCGCAGCCGCCCTTGGCGAGGGCGCCTAACCCGGCTTCGCCGCAGTCAGGAAGACCCCGGCCGTCGCCAGGTCGTGATCGGAGAGTGCCCGGTAGCGGGGCAGGAGCTGCGGACGGATCTCGGCGATCAGCCGGCGGGCGGGCTCCAGCAACGACTCCGGCGGCTCGGCGGGGTGGGGGAGGATGTCGGGCTCATGGCCGATCACGTGGGTGACGAGGAGTCGGGAGTCGTAGCCCCGGAGGGCCATCTCCTCGCGGTAGGAGTTGGCCAGGCGCCGGTTCGGTAGGCCGGAATGCGCTCCCATCCAGCGGTAGAGGCGATCGCCGATGGTCAGGAAGGTCAGCGGGTTATGGCCGCCGTAGGTGAACAGGCCGTGGTCGCGCAGGTCGACCTTGTGCGTGATCAGCCCCCCGGGGGCGAGCATCCGGTCCATCGCGGCGAACGCCCCCGAGAGATCGTTGACGTGCTCGAGAACTGCCCGCGAGACGATCAGCTCGAAGCTGTCCTCGCCCAGCGAAGCCGGAGCATCCTCGGCGGCGACCCCCTGGATCACCCGGATCCGCGACGGGTCGACCCCAAGCTCGGCGTGATCGGAGAGCGCCACCTCGGCCCGTTTAGCCTGCGCCGCGGGAAGGGAGGCGATCAGCGCCCGGTGGATGCGCCTCTGCTGCTCGGGATCGCGCCAGGTGATGAAGCGGTCAAGGGTCGTCACCCGCTCCGCCCCCGCCGCGATCAGCCGCAGCGCGACCCCGAAATTGTCCCCCGGCCCGAGCTCCAGCGCCGAGGCGCCGGCGAGCCTCTCCTCGGTCAGCCCGCCATAGCGCAGATAGTCCGAGAAGACCTCATCGATGTAGCGCAAGCTCTGGTCGATCGGCAGGCCGCGATGGGTCGCTCCCTGGCGCTTGATCGGTCGCCGCAGGCGCATTCCCACCGCTGCCATCCGGTCCTTGGCGACGCGGACGGCGATCACCGCCGACCGGGATCGCTTCGCATGGGCGGCGAGTCTGGCGCCGGCGGGCATCCCGGCGGACCCTAACCGGGGGTCGTCCCGGCAGCCCCGCAACCGGTTTTGAAAGGGATCATGCGAATACCAAGAACTGGGTGGTACGGACGTCCATTCAGGCGGCGCCGGGGCAAGTCGGCGCGCCCCGCTGACGATGCCCCGAGCGATGAGTTCTTGCCGTCCCGCAGCCGCAGTCCTCGCCCTCTCCGCGCTCTTCCTCCTGGCCGCGGGACCGGGTGGCGCCGGCGCCGAGACGAGCTGCGACCTGGTCGCCTCGCCCTCCGGGTCGGCCTCCGCCACCGGAACCCTCGCCGATCCGCTCGCCGGAGCCCACCAGCTGGTCGACGCCCTCCGCCCCGGCCAGGTCGGCTGCTTCGCCTCGGGCACCTACCGATTCCGCGAGCTGAAGATCTCGCGTCCCCGGGTCGAGCTGACCAGCGTCCCCGGACAGCGGGCCAAGCTCCGCGGCCGCATCTGGATCGCCCGGGGCGCCAACCGGGTGACCGTCTCCAGCCTCGACCTCGACGGCCGCTCCGGCAACCACGACCTCCCGAGCCCCACCGTGAACGCCAACCGGGCGACGTTCGAGGACCTCGACGTCACCAATCACCACACCGGGATCTGCTTCGTGCTCGGCAGCAGCGTCTGGGGCCGGGCGACCGGCACGGTGATCAAGCGCAGCAAGATCCACGACTGCGGACGCCTCCCGTCCGAGAACCAGGACCACGGCATCTACCTCTCCGCCGCCAGCCACACCGTGATCCGCCACAACTGGATCTACCGCAACGCCGATCGCGGCATCCAGCTCTACCCGGACGCCCAGTACACACGGGTGATCGACAACGTCCTCTACGGAAACGGCGAGGGAATCATCTTCTCCGGTGACCGCCGTGTCGCGGCCAACCACAACCTGGTCGCCGAGAACATCATCGCCGACTCGAAGATCCGCAGCAACGTGGAGTCCTACTACGAGCCCGGTGGTCCCGTCGGCCGCCGCAACGTCGTCCGCTTCAACTGCGTCCACGGCGCATCCTCCGACTACTACGCCGGGGCCGATGACAGCGGCATCCAGGAGGGCGAGATCGGCTTCAACGCCGCTTACAACGTCGCCGCGAACCCGCGCTTCGTCGACCCGGCGCACGGCAACTTCAATCTCCGCGACGACAGCCCCTGCACCGACCTCGGCGGCAAGGTCTCGCTGCGGGCACCGCGCCTCCACGGGCGCAGGGTGCGGCTGCGCGGCAAGCTGCCGGGTCCCCCGGTCGGCAAGGTCAGGGTCCAGTTCAAGCGCCACGGGCACTGGAAGACGCTGACCCGCAAGCGGGTCAGGGACTCCGCCTTCAAGATGAAGGTCCGGGTCCCCCGCCGCTTGAAGACGAAGCGCCTGCACGTCCGCGCCGAGGCACCCGGGCACGCACCTTCGCGCTCGGTGACCCTGAGGCTGAGGCGGCACCGCTGAGGCCCGAGCGGCACGGCTGAGCTCAAAGGACTGGATGCAGCCACCGCGAACATGGCTGACGTGATGGCCGCAGAGCCGAAATCGGGAGGGGATGGGGCCCGTCACGTGCTGGTGATCGGCGGGGCCGGCTACATCGGCAACGTGCTGGTGCGCAGGCTGCTCGCCGAGGGGGTGCGGGTGCGCGTCCTCGACAAGCTGATCTACGACCAGGGAGCCGCGATCGCCGGGGTCTTCGAGGAGCCTGGCTTCTCCTTCGTCCACGGCGACCTCTGCGATCGCGCCGACCTGGACCGCGCCCTCGACGGGGTCAGCGACGTGGTCCTGCTGGCGGCGATGGTCGGCGATCCGGTCTCGAAGAAGTTCCCCGAGCTGACCCGCCGGGTCAATGTCGATGGAGCGCAGGGGGTCTTCGATGCGCTGGAGGGCCGCGGCATCGACCGGTTCATCTTCACCTCGACCTGCTCCAACTACGGCCTTCGCCAGACGGACGAACCGGCGACCGAGGAATCCGAGCTGGCCCCGGTCTCGCTCTATGCCGAGACCAAGGTCGAGTTCGAGCAGTTCGTGGTCGGCCGGGTCAAGGAGGTTGACTTCTGCCCGACGGTGCTGCGGATCTCCACCGCCTACGGGATCTCCCAGCGGATGCGCTTCGACCTGACGATCTCGGAGTTCACGAGGACCCTGACGATCGGGGACGAGCTGCTCGTCTACGACGCAGATACCTGGCGCCCCTACTGCCACGTCCGTGACATCTCGAAGGCGATCTCGACCGCGATGGCGGCCCCCGCCGACGCCGTCCGCGGCGAGGTGTTCAACGTCGGCCACGCCGACGAGAACTTCACCAAGCGGATGGTCGTGGACGCCGTCCAGGAGCATCTCGGTGGCAGGGGCAAGCTGAGCTTCCACGAGGGCGGCGTCGACCCACGCAACTACAGGGTCTCCTTCGAGAAGATCCGCGAGCGGATCGGCTTCGAGCCCGATCTAAGGGTGCCGGTCTCGGTCGGGAACCTGGTCCGGGCGATCGAGGCCGGCGCCTTCCCCGACGTCGATGACCGCGAGCAGTTCTATTCCTCCCACACCCTGGCGGGGGTCGAGCCCGAGGCGAACGGAGCGGACTGATGCATGCGGTGATCCTGGCGGGCGGGAAGGGAACCCGCCTGCGCCCGTACACGACCGTGCTCCCGAAGCCGCTGATGCCGCTCGGCGAGCAGCCGATCCTCGAGCTGATCCTCCATCAGCTGGCCGGCGCAGGATTCGAGCGCGCCGACCTCAGCGTCGGACACCTGGGGGGGCTGATCCGCGCCTACCTGACGGAGAGCGGGGCGCTGGAGGGCGAGCTCGAGATCGGCTACCTCTACGAGGACGAGCCGCTGGGGACCGCGGGGGCCCTGAAGCTGATCGACCCGCCCCCGCAGGAGCCCTTCCTGGTGATGAACGGCGACATCCTGACGACCCTCGACTACGCCGAGCTGATGCGCTTCCACCAGCGCGAGCGCCCGGCGCTGACGATCGCCTCCCACCAGAAGGAGGTCCAGCTCGCACTCGGGGTGATCGAGACGGCGGGCGGCGGCAACGAGGTGAGGGGCTTCGTCGAGAAGCCCACCCTGCACTACGAGGTCAGCATGGGGATCTACGTCTACGACCCCGCGGCGCTCGACCACATCCCGGATGGGCGCTTTGACTTCCCCGACGTGGTGCTCGCTCTGCTCGACGCGGGCGAGAGGGTGCTGACATACCCCTACGGCGGAGAGTGGTTCGACATCGGGACCCGCGACGAGCACGAGCGGGCGATGGTCGAGTTCGACGCGCACGCAGGACGGTTCGGCCCGAGAGCCGCTGGGTGAGCGCGGGGGCGCTGTTCGCGGCGGCCGACCCGCGGGCCGCGCGGCTCGCGGAGGTGCTCGCCTGGCTCTGGCGCCTCGGACCGCTGCTCACCGAGCCGCGGTCCGCGGCGGTCGGCTTCGGCGGGCGCGGAGACGAGGTGGCACTTTCGGGGCTGGTCGACCAGGGGCAGCTGGCCGGAGCCGTGGTCTTCGGCGGGACCGGGGAGCAACCCCGCGGGGCCGGGGAGGGGCTGCTGTGGCTCGAGGCCGACCCCGACGCCGAGTGGGGACTGCTCGGCTTCGAGCGGCTGCTGGAGCCTGTCGCCTCCTACCTGGTCGAGCGACTCGACCGCCCGCTTCTGCTCCTTCCCCCGATCGGGATGCTGCGCCTCGACGATCTGCCCGGGACCGCCCAGCACCAGCTCGAGGGACGCGCCAAGGGAGATCGCCGCCAGCGCCGCCGCCTGCGCCGCTACGTGCGTGCCTTCGAGCGAGCCGGCGCGGTCCTCAACGTGGCGGTCCCGGCGCAGGCCTTCGAGGGGGGCCACCGGGTGCCGCTCGACCGGGTATGGCCCGATTCGATCGCGGCGCTTCGCGAGGGGGCGGCCGCAGGGGCGGTGGAGGCGGTCTGCCACGGCCTGCTCCACCTCGACACCGAGCAGCTCGAGCACGGCGCGGTCGAGTTCAGGGAGTTCGCCCACCTCGGCGAGGAGGAGGCGGGCCGGCGGATCGACGCGGCAAGCGAGTGGCAGGAGAAGGCGATCGCGCCCCCCGGCACCTTCGTGGCGCCTGCCTGGGCCTACAGCGAGGGGGCTCTTGCCGCAGCGGCGAGCCGGGGCCTGGCCTGCTTCACCCGCTGCGAGCCCGGGCATCTCCACTCCCCGGGGCGGATCAGCGAGACGCTGAAGGGCGGGCTCGGGATCCGCGCCCTCGACTACCGCCCGCTGGCGGCGCTGGCGGCGCTCGGCCTGCCGCCCATCCTGGTCCTGCACGGGACGATGCTCGACGCGCGGACCGGGGCGCTGGGCAAGGATCCGGCCACGGCGCTGCGCCTCGTCCTGCGCCGTGACCTGAGCCGGCTGCCCGAGGTCGATGGCCTCAGCTGGGTCGGTGCGGCGGATCTCGCCCGGGCTCTCGCCGACCACGACCAGGTGGTGTTCGAGCGGGGAGAGGTCCGAGCGCCCCCGGGAGCCAGGGTGCGAGTCCGGGATTCCGGCGGTGAGCGGATCGCTCCCGCGAGGAATCGGTAGTACTAGTCTCGTAGGTACGTCCAGGAAGGCAGGCGGCGATCCGCTCCAGCCCGGCGGATGCCGAGCGTCACACTGTGATGCTCCGACGCCTCTTCCTTCCCCTTGTGGGCCTTCTCACCCTCACCCTAACCCTGGCGATCGCCGCCGGCGGGTACGGCGCGACGCCCTCCTGCGACCTCTACGCGTCGCCGGGCGGATCGGACTCGGCCGCCGGCTCGCTCGACGCTCCGTTGCGCTCCGTCCAGCGACTGGCCGACGCGCTCTCCCCCGGCCAGGTCGGCTGTCTGCGGGCGGGAGCCTACGAAGGGTCCGGAGACCCGGGCGACTCCTACCGGGAGCTGAAGATCAGCCGGCCGGGGATCACCCTGACCAGCGCTCCCGGGGAGCAGGCCGAGATCGACGCGCGGCTCTGGATCGCGCGGGGGGCCGATGATGTGAGCGTCACCAACCTCTATCTCGACGGAGCGAACTCACGCGATCTGCCAAGCCCCACCGTCAACGCCGACCGGGCCCAGTTCCGACACGACGACGTCACCAACCGCCACACCGGCATCTGCTTCGTGATCGGCAACAGCGTCTGGGGGCGCGCCCGGGGGACGCTGATCGCCGATAGCCGCATCCACGCTTGCGGCGAGACGCCCTCCACCAACCAGGAGCACGGGATCTACCTCTCTGCCGCGGACGACACCGTGATCCGCGGCAACTGGATCTACGACAACACCGATCGCGGCATCCAGCTCTATCCCGATGCCCAGCGGACCGTGATCACCGGGAACGTGATCTACGGGAACGGCGAGGGGATCATCTTCTCCGGAGACGAGAGCGTGGCCTCGAGCGGGAACCGGGTCACCGGGAACGTGATCGCGGGCTCCCGGATCCGCCGCAATGTCGAGTCCTTCTACCCCGACGGGGCTCCTCACGGCAGCGACAACCTCGTCCGCTCCAACTGCATCCACGGGGCCCCCGCCGGCTACTACGCCGGTCCCGACGGCAGTGGCCTGCAATCCCCGCAGATCGGCTTCAGCGCCACCGACAACGTCAACGCCGCGCCGCAGTTCGCCGATCCGGGTGCCGGCGATCTGCGGATCCCTGCGGGAAACCCCTGCGGCGCGGTGCTCGATCCCGCCGACGACGGCACGGTGCCCGGTCCGCTCGCCGCCGCCGCGAGCGCGGATCCGGCCCCGCCTGTGACGAGCACGACCCCGCCGCCCGCGACCAGCCCTCCGCCTCCCGACACCGCGCCCCCGCCGCCCGCGACGACTTCGACGCCTCCGGCCGCCGCCCCGAAGCGGGTCGTGCTGCAGCCGGCTCGCCACAGCGGCCGCCGGCGCGCCAAGCGCCATCGGAGGCGGCACCTCTCGCATCGCGGAGGGGCCGTCCGCACCCGGAGCTGATCCGCGGCGGTGGCCGCGCCGTCTGACCGACCTGTCGAGGAAGCTCTCCCGCACTATTCATCGGCGTGGCCACGCCTGCCGATACCGAGACGATGCGGATCCTGCTGATCAGTCAGTACTTCGCCCCGGAGATCACGGCGGCCCCGCTGCGGCTGCTTCCGCTCGCCTCCGGCCTCTCCGCCCGCGGGCACCGGGTCGAGGTGATCTGCGAGCTGCCCAGCCATCCGGGCGGGGTGATCTACCCGGGGTTCGCGTCGAAGCCGGTCCAGCGGCGCGAGCTCGACGGCTGCAGCGTCTCCTACGTCTGGGCCTGGCCGGCGCGCTCGAAGTCGGCCCCCAGCCGCCTTGCGGCCTACGCCTCCTACGCGGCAACCGCGACGATCGCCGGAGTCCTCGCCGGCAGGCCGGACGTCGTCCTCGCGTCCTCACCGCCGCTCAGCGTCGGGGTGGTCGGCTCGATCATCGCCCGCCGCCATCGCGCTCCCTGGGTCTTCGACATCCGCGACCTCTGGCCGCAGGTGGCGGGCGAGCTCGGCAAGGTGCGAAGCGGTCGTGCCCTGTCGGCGGCCGCGGCGCTGGAGCGCCGCCTCTACCGGGGGGCCACTGCGATAACCACCGCCACGGAGCCCTTCCGCGAGCACGTCGGCCGCTACACCGACCCGGAGAAGGTGACGGTGATCGCGAACGGGACGACCCGGGACTGGATGCGGATGGGGGAGGAGGAAGTCGACCGGTCCTCGGTCGGTCTCGAGCCCGACCGCTTCGTCTGGACCTACGCGGGGAACATCGGACTCTCACAGGGGCTTGAGGTGGCGGTCGACGCGGCCGGCCGGCTGGGGGGCGGCTTCCAGCTGCTGATCCTCGGTGACGGCGCCTCCCGGCAGCAGCTCGAGCGGGTCGCAGCCTCGGCGCCATCGGGGACGGTCGTCTTCCGCGATCCGCTGCCCCCGATGGAGGCTGCGCGCCTGATGAGGGCATCGGACGCGCTGCTCGTCAGCCTCGCCGACAAGCCCGCGCTCGGAAAGACGGTGCCGGTCAAGCTCTATGACTCGGCGGCGCTGGGAAGGCCGGTCGTCGTCGCGGCCCCGGGCGAGGCGAGGAGGATCTCGGAGGAGACCGGGGCGGCGCTGACCGTGGCCCCGGGGGACCCCGAGGCGCTCGCGGAAGCGATCCGCGGCCTGCGCGATGACAGCTCGCTTGGCGACCGCCTCGGTCTCGCCGCCCGCGACTTCGCCGCCGCGCACCTCAGAGAGGACGGCGTGGCGAGGATGGAGGCCGTGCTCGCGGGCGCGCTGCCGGCCGCGGGGGGTGCCGGGTGAGCTCGCCCCGCCTGATCCAGGTGGCCGAGTACGCGCGCAGCAAGGGCGGGTCGTTCGTGCCGATGCTGCTCGCCACCCTGGAGGCGGCAAGGGAGCGTGGCTGGCGTGTGGGCGCCGTCTTCCCCGAGCAGGCTCGGGAGGCGCCGTGGATCGAGGACTTCGCCGAGATTGGGGCGACGCCGATCTTCGCCACCGCAGAGGGCCGATCCGCCCGCTCCAGGTGGCTCGAAGCCGAGCTCGGCAAGGATCCGGGGCCGACCATCCTCCACACCCACTTCACCGGCTGGGACGTGCCGGCGGCGCTGGCGGCTCGACGCCTCGACCGCGCCGCGGTCGTCTGGCACGTGCACACGACCCTCGGCAAGACGCCGGCCGCGGTGCTGCGAAACGCGGCGAAGTTCGCGACCCTCGGGCGTGGGGTCGCGGCGATCCTCTGCCCGGCGCCGAACATCGCCGAGGACGTCAGCCGGCGGCTCGCGCCGAAGGGGCGGGTCCACTTCCTCCCCTCGGTGGTCGACACCGACGAGTTCCCCCTGCTCGACGGCGACCAGCGCCTGGAGCGCCGCCGCCGTCTGGGGATCGAACCCGGCGCGACCGTCCTTCTGCACTTCGGCTGGCACTGGCACCTGAAGGGCGGCGACATCTTCATGGCGACGGTCAGGGAGCTGCTCGATCGCGGCGCCGAAGGCCTGGTTGCGATCGAGCGGGGCTCCGCCGAGGACGCCGGGCGCGAGATCGCCGAGCTCGGCCTCGGCGAGGTGGTCCGGGTGCAACCGATGATCGAGGACATAACGGTCCTCTTCGGGGCCGCCGACCTGCTGGTCTCCTCAAGCCGCGACGAGGGCATGGCCTACACGGTGCTCGAGGCGCTCAGCTGCGGCACCCCGGTGGTCGCCACCGACGTCCCCGGGCACCAATACGTCGGCGATCACGTCGCGGCCTGCCGGATCAGCGACCGGGACCCCGCGGCGCTGGCGCGGGCGATCTCCGAGATGCTCTCCCGCGATCCAAGCGTCGCGCGGGCGGAGGCTATCGAGGCGCGGGAGTGGATCGCCGGCCACCTCGGTTACGCGGCCAACACGGAGCGCCTCGTGGCGATCTACGAGGAGGCCCTGCGGCCGCTCACCGCGGCTATTCCCTGAACAGCTCGACCATCCTGGCCGAGGTCCGGGCGATGTTGAAGTCGCGCTCGACCCGCTGCCTCGCGGCGACCGGGTCGAGCTCGAGGCGGCCTTCGACCAGCCGCACCAGGGCGAGCGCGAGATCGGAGGGATCTCCGGGCTCGGCCAGGGCTCCGGACTCGCCCTCCCGGACCAGCTCCGGAATCCCCGAGAGCCGGCTGGCGATCACCGGCAGGCCGCTGGCGATCGCCTCCATCAGGGCAACGGGGATGCCGTCCTGGCGACCGTCGGCGGCCCTCAGGCTGGGCAGGACGAAGGCGTCGGCCTCGCCGAGCAGGCTGGCGACCTCCTGCTCGGGCAGGTTCCCGTGGAACCTGACGCGGCCGTCGATCCGGAGGCTGCGGGCGAGCGCCCGCAGCTCGTCCTCCAGCTTCCCGGCGCCGACCAGGTCGAGCTCGACCCGGGCAAGCGCCTCGCCGCCCTCGGCGAGGGCGTCGAACAGCACCCGGTGACCCTTGTACTCCTGGAGGCTCGCGACGCAGAGCATCCGCACCGGTCCGCGCTCGGGGAGGGTGCGCGCCTCGAAGCGGTAGGCGTCGGGATCGATCCCGCAGTGGACCACCTCGATCGCCGGGGCCGGGCCGGAGCGGTAGGGGGTCAGGAAGCGCCGGTTGTAATCGGAGATCGTCGCGACGAAGCCGGCGCCGTCGAGCTTGGCGCCGAGGAAGCACTGCTGGACGAAGATGTCGTGCGCGTGCGCGGTGAAGCTGTAGCTCACCCCGGTGAGCCGAGCGCTGAGCCAGGCGGCGAGCGCCGGGTAGCTGGCGAAATGGGCGTGGACGTGGTCGGGCCGGCTGCGGGCGATCCAGCGGGCGTGGGCCGCCGCCACCGGGATCGTCGCCACCGCCCGCAGCAACAGCTTCGGCCGCGAGGCGTAGCCACGGAGTACGGCGAGCGTCGAGGAGAGCAGCCGCAGCGGCCTGCGGAGCCCCCACCAGATCAGGGCGGCCGCGGACTGCGCCGCGCCGGGGCGATGCAGGCGCGGGATCCAGCTCCGGGCCGCGGGGTGAATGAACGGGTCGGAGGGGGGAAACAGGGAGGCGAGCTCTGCTTCGACACCGGCGGTCGCGGCGACCTCGTTCAGCTCGCGCAGGACGAAGGTCTCCGAGACGTTGGGAAAGCGCGAGACCATGTAGACGACCCTCAGCGCACCGCCTTCGTTCCCCGTCTTCATAACGCCTCCAGGTCTCCGAAGGCGGTCAGAACCTCCGGCGGGGGCCGGCGGCGCCACTCGAGCGGCGTCGCCAGCCGCGTCTTCAGCAGCGCCAGACGGTGGCGCACGAGGAATCCGAGCGCGGCCCGGTCGTGCTTCCCGGCGAAGGCGCGAATTGCGACCTCCTGCCCGCGGACCCTGGTCTCGACCAACTCTCGCACCGGCCCCGGAAGGCTCGGATCGGTGCTCGCCCGGGAGAGCACATCGCGAAGGCCGCGCGCCATCAGCAGCCGGTCCTTCGACTGGGACCCGGGGCGGTCGCGAAGGACGACGAGGCGGCCGGGGGGCCGCACGGCTCCGAAGCCGGCCGCCGCGATTCGCAGCCAGAGGTCGTAGTCCTCCGATCCCTGCAGCTGGGTGGCGTAGCCGCCCGCCTCCTCCACGGCCCGCTTGCGGATTGTCACCGTCGATGCGGTGATGAAGTTGAGCGCGAGCAGCGCCTGCAGCAACTCCTCGCCGCTGAGCTCGGTGGCATCGACACCGTATGTGGAGAGGCCGGTCTCGCGGTAGATCCGCTTGCTCTCGCCGTTGAGGATCCAGCAATCGGTGAAGGCGATGCCCGCCTCCGGGGAACGCTGCAGCGCCGCCCGCACCGAGCTGAGGTACTCCGGCATGTAGAGGTCGTCGCTGTCGAGGACGCTGACCAGGTCGGCCGCGGCGCTGCGGATCCCGGTGTTCCGCGCCGCCGCCGGGCCGGCGTTCCGCTGGCGGATGACCCGCACCCGGGGATCTCCTCCGCACACCGAGGCGACCAGCGGCTCCAGCGGCTCGGCTGAGCCGTCGTCGACGACGATCAGCTCGAACTCGGCGTAGGTCTGGGCGAGGACGGAGCGGAGCGTGGAGGGCAGGGTTCGGGTTGCGTCGTAGGCGGGGACGACGACGCTGAAGGCAGGCCGGCTCACCGGACGCTGCTCCCCGGGAGGGGCGCCTCGGCTTCGGCCAGCGCCTCCTCGTCCGGTGTGCCGCGGATCGCGCGAGCGAGGGAGCGGCGGGCGCTCGTCGCTCCTCGCAGCAGCTCCCGGCCGGTCTCCGGAGCCAGCGCGGCGAGCGCGGCGCCATAGATCACCGCCGCGGCCGCGCCCTCGAGCGCGAGCAGCGCCAGGCCCGCCGCGGTGCCGCGAGTGTCCGCCTGGACGACGAGAAACTCCAGCGGCGTGATCACGGCGACCATCGCGAGCGCGGCGAGCAGCGGAGGCCAGAGCTCAGCCAGGACGTCGCGGCGGCGCAGGCCGATCACCCTGATCGCGTGACGGAGGCCGACGGCGGCGCCGCAGATCGCCCCGATCGAGAGGCCGACCGCGACGGCCGCGAGCCCGAGGGGGACGAGGGCGAGCATGGCGACGATCGTGACCGCCGCGGTGACCACGTTCATCCGGGTGGCGAACTCGGGCCGACCGTCGGCCTTCAGCCCCTCCGAGGCGATCGAATTGAGCGCCATGGCGCCCGTGTAGAGGCCCATGCCCATCGCGGCGTAGCCCGCTTGCCTCCAGACGTCGCCGAAGACGAGGACCGCGATCGGCACCCCGAGGGGGACGAGGATCAGACCGCCGGGGAACCCCAACACGCACATCCAGCGAAGCGACCGCAGGAACGCGGCCTGGAAGCGCCCACGGTCGCCGGTGATCCGGGCGAAGGCCGGGAAGAGGACGTAGGCGGCTGCGGAGAGCAGCATCTGGAACGGCGTCATCGCCAGACGGAACGCGTAGCGGAACTGGCCCAGCGGGGCCGCGCCGAGGAACTTGCCGACGATCGCCGTGTCCGATTGCTCGCCGATCCGCAGCGCCATCGAGCCGGCGAAGACATGCCGCCCGTAGCCGGCCAGCTCCCTCCACATCGCCACCGAGGCGAGGCGCAGCTTGGGGCGGAAGCTGACCAGCGCCCAGGAGAGGATGGTGTCGATCAGGACGCCGGCGTACTGCCCGACCACCAGGGCCCAGGCCCCGAGGCCCTTGGCCGCGGCGACGATCGCCACCGCCCCGAATACGACCACCTGGACCGGCTCGATGATCATCCTGCGCCTGAAGGAGAAGCTCCGTTGGAGGATCGCCGAAGGCACCGAGGTGAGCGTTTGAAGGAGGACCACCCCGGACATCACGGCGGCGATCTCGCCCGTCGTCGAGTCGTCGAAGAAGGCGCCGATCGCCGGCGAGAGCGCCAGCGCGGCGATGCTGAGGCCGAGGCCGGCGGCCACCGTCCAGACCGCACCGGTGCTCATCGCCTCCTCGATCCGGTCCTTGCGGTGGATCAGGGCCGAGGTGATCCCGGATTCGCTGATCAGCCCCATGAAGCCGAGCAGGATCGTCGCGGCGGCATAGACCCCGAACTCCTCCGGGGTGAGGAGGCGGGCGAGGACCAGGTAGACGACGAGGTTGAGCCCCTGGGCGAGCGCGTAGCCGCCGGCCGCCATGCTGGCGCCCCTGACCACCGTCCGCGCCAGTCCCCTTGGGGCCTGATCGTCGCCGCCCGGGCGCTCAGGGGGC